>NZ_JBHLWM010000008.1:0-16041 GCF_042432815.1 Rhodopseudomonas telluris | reverse complement strand
CCCCCCCCCCGCTGAACGCGCGCTCCTCGAAAAATGGGCTCCGCGAATGGAGATCGATCGATACCCGTTGGGCTCCGGCCAAATTAAATAATAAATAATTCTAAACAAAAATACTGCCGCGGAAGTTGGATTTCGCTCTTTCCCGCTGGCATCGTTGCCGGATTGGATTATTATAATGATGTTTAATCTGGAGGCCAGTGCAGTGGAGGTCGGGCGTTTCGCACGGATCGCGGTGGGAACCGCCGTTTTTATGGCGGGTTGTCTGGCTGCCTATCTCGCCGCGGCCTGTGTGATCTTTGGCACAATCGCCTGGAAATGGGTACGCAACGAGCCAGTCGGATAACGACAGGCCTGGGAAGCGACGCGTGGGATTTATCACAGCGGATCGCAGGGTCCCGTCGATCAACGCCCGGTGTGGCGACAGGAGCGTAGTCGAAGCCATGTTCAAGCTGTTCACGCGCAAGAAGCCGGACGCAATGTTCAGGGCGCGCGCGCCCGAACGCGATCATCGGTCGGATGCACTGCGGATCGCGTCAATCTCGGACAGCATCGAGGACGCTTTGCAGGCATCCCGAACGGAGCACGCCGGCTTGGAAAGACGGCTCAACGACGTGCTGGCTCGGGCAGCGATGACCCTCGGCAACGACGCGGACGAGTATCTCGACCGCGAACCCGCGAATACAGAACTTCAGAACGTATTCAGCTTCGAAATCGCCAACGGCGAGCGCCGGCTGCGCGATCTTGAGACGAATATCCGCCACTTCGAAGCACTGAAAGCGGCGCTCGAGGCCAGTTTTCCTCATCACAAGAATGCGATCGCCACGAATAGGTAGCGAACGCCGGGCTCAGCCGCCCGGACAAGGCATATAGAAGGTGCCGTTCGTCGCGTTGACTCGCTCGACGCACTGCTGTGGGGCGGTGATGGCGCCTGCAATCGATAGATCAAAAGCCTGGCCCTTGATCACCAGAATGTAACGTCCTGACGGCAACGGACGGTCATCGACCTCGGGCTGGATCAGCAGCATCTCGGATTGTCCATCGATCGGCGCAACTCGATAAGGGACCGAAATATTGCGGATGACCCAGGCGTCCGGCTCCCTTATTTCAGAAGACTTGACGTCGCGACGACTTGCTGAGGCGTTCCTCACTTTGGCCAGAACCCGCATCTGCACCGCGTCGGGCGCGTTGGGGACCAGATCGCGCCTGAACATCACGAAGCGCGGCTGTACGGACGCAATCTGTGCTTCGCTCGGCGCCGTGATCGCGGCCGAGATTGCGACCCGCAAGTCCGGCACACGGCCCGGCAACGCTTTCAATTCGACCAGCCGATCACCGTCGATGGCATAGACGCCAAAACTGGATGGCAACGGGAAGCCGGGCCCGGCCGGCTTGGACGGCAGGGGCGGTGCAGTTGAGGACGGAGGCGCAAGCGCCATATTAGCCGCTTCGGAACGGATCTGGACGCTTGTGTCTGCCGGCGCCGCCGCCAGCTCTTCCGCGATCGTGCTCTGCACTCGGCCCCAGTTGAGCGCGACCGCAGCGGCGCCCGCGATCAAGATCCCAATCAGGGCAAGCCGTCCAACGGCAGCAATGCTCGCAACTGGAAAGCTACCTCGAGATAGCTGTCGCACGCGTGCAGCGGAAAATGGGTCGGGAACTGTCTGCTCGTCGGAGCAATCCTCACCAGCGCCTTCGATCGGACGGGCCTGAAGAATTTTTCGGGCCGCAACGAATGGTGGAACGACGTCGTCCGGTTCAGCGAGCCGCGACAATGCCGATGGCCAGAGTGGCCGCGCGTCCCGCGGCTCGGAAAACGACTCAAGATTTTCGATAGCGCCATCGAAAGCAGCGGCCAACCGCTCGATGTCGCAGTCCTTTCGACCACGGAATTCTTCCCGCAGTTTCACCCTGGCCAGTTCGTAAATCGTATGGCGCAGCTGCGCCTGGTCGGCCTGGGCGGCGTCAATCAAGCGCGACAGCACCAGTGCAAAATGCACCGTCAGCGGATCCTCTGCGGCAGGAGATCGAAACTTTACAAGGTTCTCGAACATCGTGAAAACACTGCCTGGATCGGGGATGGCTCGGGCTCAGCCCGCAGCGCGGATTGATCCGGCTTTCGTGCCCTCAGAGATAAGCCCACTCAGGGCTGCTATAATTAAATAATCGCCACTCTGCGATCATTATTAAATTGTCCCAAGCACAGCTCAAGTGCTCGTGCCGGATTGCATCGCGCTAGTTCGCTGCTTCGGTCTCGAATTGCGGCCGCTCATGCCATTGCGTCACGTACGGCGCAAAGGAACGCCAACCGCAGGCGAACGTTTTGTCCGAGAGAGTGGCCGGACGAGCATCATGGCGCCAGGAGTTCACCATGCGGTTTCTCGCTGCCGTTGCGGCGTTCAATTTCGCGATCGGCGCATCGATCGCCTGCGCGCAAGGCGTCAAGGATCCGACAGTGGTCAACGGCCGAACCAGCTCCGAGGCACCGGCGTCGACGCCATCTCGGCCGACATCCACGCCGAATCTGGGGCCCCAGACGTCGCCGCTTCCGCTCGGCATCCGCCCGCCTCTTCGAGAGTACCGCAACTATAAGCATGACGGTCGCACGCGCGACCGCTAGCGCAGCAGCGTCCGAAACTACTCAGTCGGGGCCACGCGGATTGGGCGGTTTGATCGGCGCCGGGGCGTCTCGCCCGCCCGCCCGGCACCAGGGCCTCAATACGCGCGGCGCAACACCGGCTGGTTCGGCTCGGCGCACACGCGCTCCCAATACCAGCCATATTCGGTCTGGACCCGGACCAGCGGGCATCGGCGCCAGCCCGTGTATCCGTCCGGATACGGCCGCGCCCAGAACGAAGCCGGGACAACGTCTGAAGCGCCCACGCCAGTCATCGCCGACATCGCAGCACTCGCACAGGGTGGCGCGATGATCACAGCACCAAATGCGAAGATTCCGACAGCCACCAATTTCCGCACCATCAAATAGGCCCTTCCGCCATCAGCGTCGCCTCTCGCCGCGAGATCACCCAGCACATCGCGCCGGATGCGCGATGAGAGTATATTAAATCGTGAAAAAACGAAACGACGGGACGCGCGATACGTTTAAATTTTTCGTCATGGCTGCGGTGCGTCATCGCGGTCCGTGGGCGTTGCCAGATTTAATACTTGGACATCTAATTTAATATCTGGAGACAATGCCGACTTCCGATTATATTGGGCCCGATCGATCGGAGAACTTCAGTTGCTGCGAACTGCGTTGATTTTGTCGGCCATAGCGATCGCCGCGACCGCCCACGCTCAGGGCGTCAAGCAGGCTTCCACCTCGGGGGCCGTCAGGCCGACCGGACAGACCGCCCAGCCATCGCGTCCGACCGCGATCAGGACTATTCCGACCATCGCCCTGCCGCCCGGCAAGGCGATTCAACGAACCTATCGGGATGGCAAACTGCAATCCAGTACGCGCTAAATCCGAATTTACTTGGGCGTTTTTGCCTCGGCAGAGGACGGAGGCGTCAACTCGCCATTTTTGTCGATGCAATCGCGCCGAAACTTTTCACGGGCTTCGACGCCCGACATCGTTCCGACCCGTTGATTTGGAAATGCGAGAAGCGCGGCGGATTGGCATTTCTTGGCCACCTCCGCCGATATGGCCGAAGCGGGCGACACCGCCATCAGCCCCCAAAGAGTCGCCGTGACGAGCGACAGCACAAAACCAAACATCCGTGCCAAAGACGTTCCCCCTCTTGCCCCGCATATTAGCAACACAGGAGCGGTCGGAACGCAATTCGTCTCAGAATTAAATGTGACGAGAGTAACGCAAGCTACCCGGCGGATTTAAATTCGTGCCTGCCGCGCTCAATTCGCCCCTGCCCTCCACCACCCGCGCATTGAGCTCGGGCGCCCAAGCAGACCTGCAGCACGGCTCCGCAATTTCGGGAGGCAAGCGCCCGGGCTGCTGCCGTTGCCGAACCTTTGCGCGATGGATGTCCGGAAGGCGTGATCGGTCGGGCCGGGCCACCGCTTTCAGATCGCCATCATCTGGTCGTCCTGCATGGCCAGCAGGGTCAGCTTCCCCGTTGCATAGGCCCCGGTGTCGATATTGATGCGGTTCGGGCGAATTTCCGGCTCCGCGACGGGGGTGTGCCCGTGAACGACGTATTTGCCGAAATCGGCCGTGCTGCTCAGAAACTCATCGCGGATCCAGAGCAGGTCCTGATCGCGCTGTGCCTCCAACGCGACGCCGGGCCGTACGCCAGCATGGACGAAGAAATAATCGCCAAAAATGAGCGAGGAATGCAGGCCTCGCAGAAAGGCCAAATGCCCGTCCGGCATCGCAGCCGCGAGCCCCGCCACCAGATCTGCCTGCTCGCCCGGCCCCGGGTTGACGCTCGGACGTAGTCCGTAAGACAACAGCGTCGGCAGCCCGCCGAACAACCGCCAGTCGGCGAGCTTGCGTGGCTCCGCCAAAACATCGAGCATGAAGGCTTCGTGATTACCCTTGAGGCACACCACCTCGCGGCTGCTTTGCCGTTCGATCAACAGATCGAGCACGCCGCGCGAGTTCGGGCCGCGATCGACATAATCGCCCAAATAGATCTCGATGGCCCGCGCGACTGGCCGCTTGCCAAGATCGGCTTCGATGGCATCGAAGTTGCGCATCAGCAGGTCCGCGCGGCCGTGAATGTCGCCGACCGCGTAAATCCGCACGCCGGATGGAAGGCGCGGCTTGGGAAGGCTTGATCTAAATCGGAGAAGGGCCATAACGTCGAGTTTACAGCACGGCCGCGACCAGATCGAATGCCAACTGGGGCTGGAGCGAAGCGGATATCGCCCCGGCACTCGCCGGGCGAAGTCGTACGATATTCGCAGAACCGGCGCCGACGGCCAAACTGCGCATCATCTTAGTCGTGCCTTCTTCCAGCGCTCGGCCCCTGATGGCTGCTGATGCGAGGCCTCGACCGTTCAAGCCCGTTTCGAACATCAAGGTGCTGCGCCGAGTACCCGGCTGTGCTGATTGATCGTGGTGTTTTTGTGCCTTCGCCGTCTCCTCCCCGCACATCTGTCTGACGCGCGCTGGAGAAGATTCGCGACGAACGGCTTCTAAAGCGCGACTGCTTGCAGCCGGCGAGCGCTTCGGTCGCGATTGCCAACCTGCGACGCGACAGGCGCGGCGCCCCTGCGGCATCACAATGCTTAGCGCGGATCGGAAGCCAGGAACTGGCAAGGATGTGGACGAGTGCGAAACAGCTGGCCCGCTTGGACATGCTGTAAGCGGTCGATCGGTTTCGCCTTCGCCTTCACATAATCGGCGGCGTTGTCGCACCCGCGCCGAGTGAACGCTGCACCATCACGGTGTCGGCCCAGCGGCCGAAGCGATACGCAACGCCCGGTAGCCGTCCAACCGTTGCGAAACCGAAGCTCTCATGCAAGCCGAGCGACGCCGTATTATCCGCATCAATGTAGCCGATCATCTGCCGGAAACCTGCTGCCGCGCAGGCGTCGATCAATTCGTGCATCAGGCATCGGCCGAGACCGCAGCCCAGGTGGTCCGGATGCACATAGATCGAATGCTTGACCGTGTGCCGATAAGCCGGGCGTTTGCGGAACAGCACCACGTAAGCATATCCGACGACGACATCCCCGCGGATCGCCACCAGATGCGGGAAGCGACGATTGCGCAGGTTCTTACGCCGCTCCTTGAGGTCGTCGGGCTGCGGCGTGCCATTGTCGTCGATCCCCTCGTCGAGACCACGTCGGATGTAGTAACGATAGATGTCGAGCATCGCTTCGACGTCGCCGTCGTGCGACGGACGGATCAGGATCGGCAAGGCGCTATCCACGACAACTCCCGGATACGGCATACAAATTATTCGGCCACCACATAGGTGTAGAGACGGATGCGTCCCGCCTCATCGAACTCGCGATAGACGCCCTGGATTTCCACCTCGAAGCCCGGGAACTGATTGAAGCTCTGCTCGAACATCTGCAGATAGTCGAGCATCGGCTTCGCGCGCTCGCTCAGCCGTTCACCCGGAACGATGGTCGCGATCCCCGGCGGATAGACCACGAAAGGCGTCGTGGCGATCCGGCCGGCAATCTGGCTGATCGGCAAATAGTCGACGTCGTTACGCACGAGGCAACGCGCGGCATCGCGCGGCGACATCGCGATCTCGGGGAGATGATCGGGAAGAAATTGCTTGGCCTGCAGGCCGCTGACGTCGGCGTCCCGGAAAAACCGGTGCATTTGGCCGCACAGATCGCGTAGCCGGACGCCGGCGTAGCGCGTCGGCCGGCGCCGACAGAATTCCGGGATGACGTCTTCAAGCGGCGCGTTGTCGTCGTGCAGCTTCTTGAAGGCGACGAGGCCGCTGATGAGCGTGCCGGCCTTGCTCGCCTCGACGCCCGGCGTCAGCAGAAAGAGCAGCGAGTTGAGATCATTCTTCTCCGGCACGATACGGTTCTCGCGCAGATATTGCGCCACCACCGGGGCAGGGATGCCGTGCTCGGCATAGCGGCCGGTCGCGCGGTCGAAGCCGGGCGTAAGCAGCGTCAGTTTGTTCGGATCGGTCATGACGAAGCCCGGCGTCATGTTCGCGAATCCGTGCCAACTCGCATCCGGCGCGATCTGCCAGAACGCCGGGTGGGTCGCGAGTTGATCGGTGCTCACCGCCTCCCAGGCGACATCGTGCACCCCACCCTCGCGTGCGGCGTCGGCGATCGTCACACGGTCCGGCACGAAAGGATCGAAGAACCAGCGCCGGTCCGGCCTCGCCTCTTTCTCCTCGAATTCGCGCCGCACCGCGCGGATCTTCTTGCGCAGCTCGATGCCGAGCCGGATCGTGTCGTCCCACAGCACCTCACCAGAGCGTCCCTTCATCATCTGCGCGCCGACGTCGAGCGATGCGAACAGCGGATAGAACGGCGAGGTCGAGGCGTGCTGCATGAAGCTTTCGTTGAAGCGCCGGTGTTCGACGCGCCGCTTCTGACCGCGGATGTGGCGGTCCTTGATGTGGATCTGCGAGGCCTGTGAAAAGCTGGCGAGTTGCTTGTGGGTGGACTGCGTCGCGATGATCCCGGGCGCGTCATCGCCGAGATCCGCCAACCCCATGGCGAAGCGGCCGGCAAACAGCGGATGAAACTTCATGAAGCCGGCCCAGGCTTCGTCGAACAGGATGTAGTCGCACAGGTGCCCGATGCGGCGCAGGATCATCTCGGCGCTGTGGATGGTGCCGTCATAGGTGCACTGCTCGACCACCGCGACCCGGAAGGGCCGCGGCTTGCGCCACGCGTCCGGGTCCTTGACCAGCGGATGAGTGCGGATGCGCTCGCGCAGCGCGGTCTCGTCGAGTGCGTCCCAGGCCATCGGCCCGATCAGCCCCCAGGCATTGCGGACAGTCGGCACATAGACGGGGATGCCGCCTGCGACCATCAGTGCGCCGTGATGCGCTGCCTTGTGATTGTTGCGATCGAACAGGACGAGATCGCCGTCGGTGACCAGCGCGCCGAGCGCGACCTTGTTCGAGCTCGAGGTGCCGTTGAGCACGAAGTACGTCTTCTCGGCGCCGAAGATCTGCGCCGCCTCCTGCTGCGCGCGCAGCGCCGGCCCTTCGTGTGTCAGCAGGTCGCCAAGGTCGAGCACCGAATTGTCGAGGTCGTCGCGAAACACTGCTTCGCCGAGATGCTCGATGAACACGCGGCCGATGGGACTGCGGCTGTAGAACATGCCGCCGTTGTGGCCCGGACAGGTCCAAAGCTGATTGCCTTCCTCCGCGTAGTCGACCAGCGCGCCAAAGAACGGAGTCTTCAGCGTGTCGGCGTATTGCTTCAGCCGGCTGATCAGATTGCGCGCGATGAAGGTGGGGGTCTCTTCGGACAGGAACACATAACCATCGATGAAATCGAGCACCTCGACCGGCACTTCCTCGAACCGCTTGCGACGGATCAGCAGGACGATCGGGAAGTCGAGGCCGCGCCGACGCATCAGATTGATCAGCGCGGCTGTCTTGCCCTCGAGGCCCTTCTTGCCCCAGTCGACCACCATGCAGCCGATCGCTGCATCGGTCTGTACAGCGATCTCGGCATCTTCAAGCTTGCGCGCCTTGACGATCTCGAAACCTGACCGCTCGATCTCGGCGACGATCTGGTTGAACCGCAGCCCTTCGAGATCATCCGCGTCGAAGGTGGGAGCCGAGAACAGGAAGGTGAAGCGCCTGAAATAGTCCATGAGGATATCCGGTTGATTGCCGGACACTCTCTCGCTGCGTTGTGTGACAGTGTGGTGACATGGGACGGACCGCTCACGTCTGATTTCTTGGCAGAAACGTGCGGTCGCCGCGCAGTGGCGAACCGCCGCGCATCGATCCGCAGACGGCATCGGTCAAAAGAAGTTCTGAGATCAAAGCAACCGCGATGGCACGTGCCAAAACGCGAAATCGGGACACCACCGGTGCCTGCCCTTGATCATCGAATTATAGGACTTCAAGGAAGGACTTGGTGGGCGCACCAGGGCTCGAACCTGGGACCCGCTGATTAAGAGTCAGCTGCTCTACCAACTGAGCTATGCGCCCCCGAACCGATCAGAGTTTCCGCTCGGGACGGCTGCGTTTAGCAAAGCGGATCGGAGATGTCCAGCAAGCCAGACGACATTTTTACGTCATTCTGGATTTCTTGTGGACCGGAGAAAACCGCCGGCAATCCGGCGGTTTCCAGGCCGATTGCTCTGCCGACGAGACTAAAGCCGGCGCGGGCCGGGTCCGTCGTCGTCGCGGTCGTCCATCATGCCGGGGCCTCCCGGACCACGGTCGCGGTTCCAGCGCGGACCGCGATCATCGTCATCGCGGTGCATCCGCGGATGGTGGTGTGGACCGCGGCCCCATCCGCCTTCGAAACGGGTCAGAACCCGCAGGCGGCGCTTCTGGCCCTCGTCCAGCGACTTGTAGAGCGGGTCCGCAGCGTCGGCGATCTTCTTCATCGCCGCAGCGCTCTCGGCCATCCGGTCGGCGCGGTCGCGCAGCCGCGCCACCGGATCGACAGCCTTGCTGTCGCGATCGTCGTCGCGCGCCTTCATCCGCGCCTCGGCGCGGTCGATCCGCAACTTGGCGAAGTCTTTCACTGCGGCCTCGAGCGGTGGCCACAGCTTTTCCTGATCGGGGGTGAGCTTGAGCCCCGCATGCACCGCCGCGATCCGCGCATCGGCGAAGGCGGCGCGATCCTCCGCGCTGGCCCAGGGGCGATGATCGCGGTGTTGGTCGAACCAGCCGTGATGCTGGGCATAGGCAGCCGAGGAGCCGGCGAGAGCCAGCACGGTCGCGCCGGCGAGCAAAACCTTCTTCATGGAAACCTCCTTGCAAAGGTCTCCCGAAGATGAGGTCGCCGCCCTGCCCGATCAACTTACGCTTTGGACAGAAAGCGGAAGATGACCAAGATGTCATCTTCACGCAGTGTTACTTATCGTGCCCGGCGTTTCGCCGCGTATCAACGTGTTGCTAACTCGCATTCACCACACGTTCATACCGTCCTCACAACATGCCGAGCATCCGCGGCAGCCACAGCGAGATTTCCGGCACGTAGGTGACGACGCCGAGGAACGCGATCATCGTCAGCAGCCACGGCATTACCGCGATGGTGAGCTCGGTGATGCCCATCTTGGCGATGCCGGATGCCACGTACAGGTTGAGGCCAACGGGCGGGTGGCACATGCCGACCTCCATGTTGACCACCATCAGGATGCCGAGATGCACCGGGTGGATGCCGAGCTTGACGGCGACCGGGAACAGGATCGGCGCCATGATCAGCACGATCGAGGTGGCCTCCATGACGTTGCCGGCGAGCAGAAGAAGAACGTTCACCACCAGCAGGAACACGATCCAGTTGACGCCGGCGGTCGACATCCAGTTGGCGATCTGCTGCGGAATGTTCTCGTTGGCCATCAGGAAGGAGAACAGCACCGCATTGGTGATGATGTAGAGGATCATCGCGCTCATGTTCGCAGAGCCGAGCAGCACCTTCGGCACGTCTCTGAGCGACAGATCGCGATACACGAACACCGCGATCACGAATGCATAGACCGCGCTGATCGCTGCCGCCTCGGTCGGCGTGAACCAGCCGGCATAGATGCCGCCGAGCACGATCGCGATCAGTAGCAATCCCCAGATACACTTGCGGAACGCCACGAAGCTCTCGCCCCAGGTGGCGCGCGGCAGCCGCGGGTAGTCGTTCTTCCAGGCGCGATAGAACGTCGTGAAGCCGAGCAGCGTCGCCAGCATGATGCCGGGGATCACGCCCGCCATGAACAATTGACCGACCGAAGCCGACGACACGCGGTTGCCGGCCGGATCGAGCGCGATCGAGCCGCCGGTTGCCACTGAATACACCACCATCACGATCGACGGCGGAATCAGGATGCCGAGCGCACCCGAGGTGGTGATGACGCCGGCACCGAACCGCTTCGGGAAGCCCTGCTTGACCATCGCCGGCAGCATGATGGAGCCGATCGCGATCACGGTCGCCGGCGACGAGCCGGACACCGCCGCGAACAGCGCGCAGGCCATGACGCCGGCAAGGCCGAGGCCGCCGTGCCAGTGCCCGACCATGGTGGTGGCGAAGTTGATCATGCGCCGCGCCACGCCGCCATGGGTGAGGAAATTGCCGGCAAGGATGAAGAACGGGATCGCCATGATCTCGAAGTTCTCGATGCCGGTGAACAGCTTCAACGACACCGCTTCGACCGGCACGTTGGTGAACAGGAATACGAACGACAGCACGGTGAGACCGAGCGCGATAGAGATCGGCATGCCGGTCAGCATTAGCACGATCAGCAGCGAGAAGATCAGCGCGGTGTTCATCGCACCGCCTCCGCCGCTGCCGCCGCCGACCCGGGCATATGCGGCTCGTCGATACCTTCGACGTGGCTGTGGTCGTGATGCGGCAGATGATCGTGACGCACGTAGTGATACGCCACCTGCAGAAAGCGGAAGCACATCAGATACGAGCCCAGCGGAATGCACAGATAGACGATCCAGCTCGGGATCTCGAGATCCGGCGAGGTCTGGTTGGTGTCGATCAGGCCGTAGACGAACTTGGCGCCCATCGTGCCGATGATTGAGGTGAACAGCGCGCCGCAGAACAGGCCGAACAGGATCGTCGCCTTGCGCACGCGCGGCTGCATCACATTGACCAGCACATCGACGCCGACATGGATGCCGGTGCGCACGCCGTAGGCGGCCCCGAACTTCGCCATCCACACGAACATGTAGATGCACAGCTCCTGCGCCCAGGACAGGTCGATCGGAAACAGGATCGGATAGAACAGCGGGATCCCGACCAGATAGCGGTGCATCACCGCGACGAAGATCAGCAGCGTGGCGCCGCCGATCATGGTCGCGATCAGGATCTCCTCAAGTCTGTCGAGGATGCGCATGAACATTCTTCTCCCCCCAAATCGATCGGCCGCCCGGGTCGGACCCGTCGGCGGCCGTTATTGGTGCCGGACGCGGTGCATCCGGAAATACAACGGGCGCCAGCGCTTGTCGACGCGGGCGCCCCGATGCAAGCCTAGTTGGTCGGGCCGCCGCCGCTTTCCTTGAGGAATTCGGCGATCAACGCCTTGCCGACGCGGCCACCGACGTCATCATAGACCGGCGCCATCGCCTTGCGCATAGCGGCGTTCTGCTCGGGCGTCAGCATGATGATCTCGGTCTTGCCGGACTTCTTCATTTCCTGGAGCGCGTCTTCGTTTTCCTTCTGCGACTGGTTGTTGCCGAACTCGGTCGCTTCCGCCATCGCCTTGTCGAGCTGCGCGCGGGTGTCGGCCGGAATGCCGTCCCAGAACTTCTTGTTCACGATCACCGCGTAGCCGATATAGCCGTGATTGGTCACGGTGGTGTACTTCTGCACCTCGTGCATCTTCTGCGTGTACATGTTCGACGGAGTATTCTCCTGGCCGTCGACGACACCGGTCTGCAGCGCCTGATACACTTCCGAGAACGCCATCACCTGCGGGATCGCGCCGAGCGAGCGGAACTGCGCGTCGAGCACCTTCGACGACTGGATGCGGAATTTCAGGCCCTTGTAGTCGGCCGGCTCGATCAGCTTCTTGTTGGCGCTCATGATCTTGAAGCCGTTGTCCCAATACGCCAGGCCGGTGATGCCCTTGGCGTCGAGCAGCTTGAACAGCTTGGCACCGACCGGGCCGTTGGTCACCTTGCGCAGCGCCGCGATGTCCGGAAGGATATACGGCAGGTCGAATACCTCGAATTCCTTGACACCGGCCGGGCCGAACTTCGAGATCGAGGGCGCGAGCATTTGAACCGCGCCGAGTTGCAGCGCGTCGAGTTCTTCCTTGTCCTTGTACAGCTGCGAGTTCGGATAGACTTCGACCTTGACCTTGCCGTCGGTGTACTTCTCGGCAAGTTCCTTGAACTTGTCGGCGGCGAGGCCTTTCGGCGTGTTCGGCGCCACGACGTGGCTGAACTTGATGACGATCGGCGACTGCGCCGCGGCGGGGCCGATCAGGGCCAGCAACGCGACCGAGGCCGCGGACAGGATCAGCTTACGCATGGGACTTCCCCCTCGATTTTTGTGGGTGCGCGGAAACGCACGGGCTCCTGTCCCCCTTACAGAGACTCCGACCTAAAAGCCATTGTCGTTTCGGAGGGGCCGGGTTCGGGTGACGGTTCGCGCCGGTGTCATGCTGTGCTGCAAACAAAAACGCAGCGCCGAAGCGCTGCGTTTGATGGCGTACCAATCGTGGTCGCGGCCGGGCGTCAGCCGGCGATGGCGACCGACGGAGCGTCCTCGCGGATGTCGCGCTTGCGCTTGGCGACGATCTTGTTGAGCGCGCCCAGATAGGCCTTGGCCGACGCGACCAGCGTATCGGGATCGGCGGCGCGCGCGGTCATCGAGCGGCCCTCGTGCGACAGCCGCACGGAGACTTCCGCCTGCGCGTCCGTGCCTTCGGTGACGGCGTGGACCTGATACAGCTCCAGCTTGGCCTCGTGCGGCACCAGCGCCTTGATGCAGTTGAACACCGCATCGACCGGGCCGTTGCCTTCAGCTTCCTCGATCCGGACCTGGCCGTCGACGTCGAGCTTCATCGTCGCGCGCTGCGGGCCGTGAGTGCCGGCGATCACCGTCAGCGAGGTCAGCTTGATCTGGTCCTGGCCGTGCGTCATTTGTTCGTCGACCAGCGCCTCGATGTCCTCGTCGTAGACGTCCTTCTTGCGGTCGGCCAAGGCCTTGAACCGCACGAAGACGTCTTCGATCTGGTTGCGCGACAACTTGTAACCCAACTCTTCCAGCTTGTGGATCAAGCCGGCGCGGCCGGAATGCTTGCCCATTACCAGCGAGGTGCCCTTCACACCCACCGTCTCCGGCGTCATGATCTCGTAGGTCTGGGCGTTCTTGATCATGCCGTCCTGATGGATGCCGCTCTCGTGCGCGAAGGCGTTCCGGCCGACGATCGCCTTGTTGTACTGCACCGGGAACGAGGTCGCAGCCGACACCGTCTTGGAGGCGTGGGTCAGCATCGTGGTCTCGATGTTGTTCCAGTAGGGCAGCTTGTCCTGTCGGACGCGCATCGCCATCACGATCTCTTCCAGAGCCGCGTTGCCGGCGCGCTCGCCGATGCCGTTGATGGTGCATTCGATCTGCCGCGCGCCGCCGGCGACGCCGGCCATCGAGTTGGCGACGGCCATGCCGAGGTCGTTGTGGCAGTGCACCGAAAACCGCGCCTTGTCGGAATTCGGCACGGTCTCGCGCACCTTGCGGAACATCTCGCGATACTCCTCCGGCACCGAATAGCCGACCGTGTCCGGCAGGTTGATGGTGGTGGCGCCGGCCTTGATCGCCGCCTCGATGCAGCGGCACAGGAAGTCGAACTCGGTGCGGGTGGCGTCCTCGGCCGACCACTCGACGTCGTCGGTGTGGTTGCGCGCGCGCGTCACCGACGAGATCACCATCTCGTACACTTGAGCCGCTTCCATCTGCAGCTTGTACTTCATGTGCACCGGCGAGGTGGACAGGAAGGTGTGGATTCGGCCGCGCTCGGCCGGCTTGATCGCCTCGGCGCAGCGGTCGATGTCCTTGTGGGCCGCGCGCGACAAGCCGCAGATCACCGAATTCTTCGAGCGCTTGGCGATCTCGTGCACCGCCTCGAAGTCACCGTCTGAGGCGAATGGGTAACCGGCCTCGATGACGTCGACGCCCATGTCGTCGAGCATCTTGGCGACGTTCAGCTTCTCCTCGAACGTCATGGTGGCGCCGGGGCACTGCTCGCCGTCACGCAAGGTGGTGTCAAAAATGATGACGCGGTCCTGCTCGGACTTCGAAGTCGTGGTCATGAAAGAATTCCTTGGTTCGGAGCGCCGTCTCGACGGAGAATTCGGCGCGATTGGGTCTGGCATTCTTGCGATCCCCTGAGTGCCCAGGCGCATGCGCCCAGACGGCCCTCAGGGGCGAATAAGCAGAAGCAGCCCGCCAAGCGCGAGGGTGATCAGCGCGAGGGTCTGAAGCGCGGCCTGACCGATCGGCGCAGCCGGAATCGCGGGCGCGGCGATTGCCGCCGTCCCCTGCATTCCAGCCTTGTTGCCGCGAATCGCCATATCCGACACCTTGAGGTCCTTATCGTGCGCGATAAACACTGACACGACAACCCTTGAAGCTAGGTTGACGAAAGAGAGTTGACGCAAGTCGCCGACGGACCGGACAGATATCCTTCTAGACGACCTCGCAGAGGGTTCGCAACGGCAAATGATGGGCAAAATCCGCGAAAAAGCGTCAGAAATCCTGACCTAAACCATCGTCGGCCCGCCCCTGCGCCGGGGCGGGTTTCCTCGCTTGGCGAAACCCCTTATGGCTTTGCGCAAGCTGACACACAGCATGGAGCGACCGCGTTGAACTCGATCGATATGGCCTCTCTGGCCGCCGCCACCCCGACCCTGCGCCACGACTGGACCCGGGAGGAAGCCGCCGAGATCTATAATTCGCCTTTCGCCGATCTGATCTTCCGGGCGCAGACGATCCATCGCCAGAGCTTCGACGCGAACGCGGTGCAGTGCAATCAGTTGCTCAACGTCAAGACCGGCGGCTGCGCCGAGGATTGCGGCTATTGCAGCCAGTCGGCGCATCACGACACCGCCCTGCCCGCCTCCAAGCTGATGGACCCGAAGAAGGTGATCGAAGGCGCCAAGGCGGCGCGCGACGCCGGCGCGACCCGCTACTGCATGGGCGCGGCGTGGCGCTCGCCGAAGGAGCGCGACATGGCGCCGATCATCGAGATGGTGAAGGGCGTCAAGGCCCTCGGCATGGAAGCCTGCATGACGCTCGGCATGCTGAGCGACGATCAGGCCAAGCAACTCGCCGACGCCGGCCTCGATTACTACAACCACAACGTCGACACCTCCGAGGAGTTCTATGCCTCCGTGGTGAAGACGCGCAGCTACGGCGATCGTCTCGATACGCTGGCGAAGGTGCACGACGCGGGCATCAAGGTGTGCTGCGGCGGCATCCTCGGCCTCGGCGAGAAGCCGACCGACCGCGTCGAGATGCTTCGCACGCTGGCCAACCTGCCGCAGCATCCGGAGAGCGTACCGATCAACATGCTGATCCCGATCGAAGGCACGCCGATCGCCAAGACCGCGACGCCGGTCGACCCATTCGAATTCGTCCGCACCATCGCGCTGGCACGCATCATGATGCCGAAGTCCGACGTCCGCCTCGCCGCCGGCCGCACCGCGATGAGTGACGAGATGCAGGCACTCTGCTTTTTGGCCGGCGCCAACTCGATCTTCATCGGCGACACCCTGCTGACCACGCCGAACCCCGGCGACAGCAAGGACCGCGCGTTGTTCGCCCGCCTCGGCATCACGGCGCGCGACGACCTCGGCGTGCACGGGCACGGCTGAGGCGCGGCGACGCCCCACACCCACCGCCGTCATGGCCGGGCTTCGACCCGGCCATCCACGGACGCAGGCACTGAGCGTGTGGAAAGACGTGGATGGCCGGGACAAGTGTTCAGCCCGGAGACATAGTCGACGCCTGTTCGGA
>NZ_JBHLWM010000007.1:0-99247 GCF_042432815.1 Rhodopseudomonas telluris | reverse complement strand
GCTGATCACAACGTTTGACGAGGTCCCACCATTGCATCAGCCTCAGATCCGAAAATCCAAAAACCGACACTCGTCGCCGCGCTTCACAGCGCAAGCGAACATGGTGTTTCCTTGAAACGTGTATCCGCCGAAGTCTTTCGTCCGGCCTCAATCCCCAAAGCCGAAGCTTCGAAAATCAAGACCCGCAAGGACTCCGCCGTCCACGTTTCTCTTTCTTCTTCTCAACTTGTCAAACAGCCCGGAGCCCGAAAGCCCCAAAAACCCAAGATCTCGTCGACCTCGAATTTCACTCCTACACTTAATAGGAGCTTGGAAGACCCGACCCGACGGCAATTGGCAACCGACAACTATCGGCTGCTCAAGCACTCATCGAATGCATGGATCTTACCGAGACACAGAAGCGCGCTGGGCCCGTGGGGGTCAGCGGCGCCGCGCTCAGTGGCCGCCTTATAGGCCACGCGTTTCGGAGCTGTCAACGGCTTCGTCAGAAAAATGTCGTGTGCCGGTGGAAAATCAATTTCGGTCGGAAATACAAAGCCTTCGCAACAGCGCGCCGTACTGAAGCCACATTCCTCGGACGTTCTCCCAAGCAAGACAGGCTAAAAATTTCCGCGTTGCCCGATCGGCAGCCCGGATCCCGCCAGGTCAAGGATCGCGATCGTGACGCTTTCATCGCAAATTCCTTTCGGGCGTGCGGCCTCGAACCTTTCCCGCCATTGACGTTCGCGGCGGCTGCCAGCAATTTGGCGCCCTCTTGTCGAACGTCCGCGGCGCAGGTCCGGCTCCTTGATACGCACGCGTGGCGCATCATCGAGGACCGGGCAGCCGGAGGCTCCGAAGATCGCTGCGATCTTCACAGAACCTCCGCCAAGTCAGGGACACTTGCCGGTGGCCGAGCCGCGGGCGAGGATATTTGGGGGACGGCGGATTGAGCCAGAGATTGTCACGCGGACGTAGCGGGCACGAGGTCGGCTTTATCGACCTTGGGCACGAGCCGCCGCTTTCCGTCGATGGCTCCGAAGCCGCGGTGATCGATCGCCGCCGCGTCTCCGTGCAATGGTTCAGCGGCACGATTCTGACCGGACTGTGCGGCGCAGCCTTGATCGGCGGCGCCGTTTTCGCATCGCTCGACGGCGAGACGACGTTCGCCAAGGCGCCGGAGCGCGTCGAAGCGGCGCTGCGCGGCGCCTTCGGCGCCGACAAGACGGCGGCTCTGCACAAGAGCGACCGGCTGCCGCCGCCGAGCGAATCACAGGCGGCCCGCAGCGTCATCCGCGTCTCCACCGTCACCCGCGTCGGCAATCGCGACGTCGTTCGCGTCCGCCCCTTCATCAAGATCGCCGGCAACCTGTCGCTCAGCACCAGCGACCTCAGCGCCAAGATCCCGCCCTTCAACGCGCAACGCATGCTGAGCGATGTCGGCTCGACCGCGCCGGCGGAAGACGCGCAGAATCCCGAGGCGGTCGAGCCCGACGCCGAAGTCTCCTTCGTGACCCGCGATCTCGGCCAGGTGCTGCCGCGCGCCAAGATCGCCGGCCAGATCCCGCCCGACGAGATCCTGATGCGGGTACGTGACGCCGCGAACTGGAAGGGCAACAGCGGCGTGCGCTACGCCAGCGCCACGGCCGGCGACATCGGCGGCGACATGAAGCTCGGCTACGCGCCGGAAGGCCCCTCCGCCGATCCTTACGCGGGTTTCGAAACCCGAATCGTCCCCGAGAACGTCACCCTGCTGCCGAAGACCAAGGAGCAGGTGACCGGCGGCAACCCGACCGGCGAACGCGTGCACGTCGTCAAGAAGGGCGACACCGTGGTGTCGGTGCTGCGCGACCAGGGCGCCAGCGAAGACGACGCCAACGCGGTGGCCGCCGCGCTCGGCGCACGCGGCCGCAGCGGCGGCCTGAAGGAAGGCCAGAAGCTCCGCATCCTGATGGAGCCCTCCGGCGCCGGCAAAGCCCCGCAGCCGTTCCGGGTGATCATCGCGGGCGATTCGGCCGTCGAGGCCGTGGCGGCGCTGTCCGATCTCGGCCGCTACGTCGCGGTGGACGTCCAGGCCCTCAACACCGTCAGCGACACCGCCGACAACAGTGAGGACGAGGAGGACGACGGCACCGGCGTCCGCCTCTACCAGTCGATCTACGAGACCGCCATGCGCAACAAGGTGCCGCAGGCGATCATCGACGACATGATCAAGATCTACTCCTACGACGTCGACTTCCAGCGCAAGGTGCAGGCCGGCGACTCGTTCGAAGTGTTCTATGCCGGCGACGACGAGAGCACCGCGGCGGTCGAGAAGAACGACGTGCTGTTCGCCTCGCTCACGGTCGGCGGCGAAACCAAGAAGTACTACCGCTTCCAGACTCCCGACGACTCGGTGGTCGATTTCTACGACGAGACCGGCAAGAGCGCGAAGAAGTTCCTGGTGCGCAAGCCGGTCAACAACGCGATCATGCGCTCCGGCTTCGGCGGCCGCCGCCATCCGATCCTCGGCTACGTCAAGATGCACACCGGCGTCGACTGGTCGACGCCCTACGGCACCCCCATTTTTGCTTCCGGCAACGGCGTGATCGAGAAGGCCGGCTGGGAAGGCGGCTACGGCAAGTACATCCGCATCAAGCACAACAACGGCTACGAGACCGCCTACGGCCATATGTCGGCGTTCGCCAAGGGCATGGAGCCGGGCAAGCGCGTGCGCCAGGGCCAGGTGATCGGCTTCGTCGGCTCGACCGGCCTGTCGACCGGCGCGCATGTGCACTACGAAATCCTGGTCAACGGCCGCTTCGTCGATCCGATGCGCGTGAAGCTGCCGCGCGGCCGCTCGCTCGACGGCCCGCTGCTCGCCAGCTTCGAAAAAGAACGCGACCGGCTCGACGCGATGATGACCAACCGCAACGCGCCGCGCTTCGCCGAAGACCTCACCGCCGCAACGCCGGTGCGCAGCAACGTCAGCGCGTCGGCGCAGGCCAAGCGCTAGACAGCACTACTTTTCCTCAGCCCTGCCCCACATTCGTCGCGTCGCGATGACGTGCCTGTTCGCGCGCGACCGTGATGATCCGTTGCCGCAGCGCACGCGCCGAATCCGCTTGCCAAGGGACTGACCGCGCCAAATACTCGCGGTCCAAAAACAAAACAGTACCGGGAGAAAACGCGATGACGAACAAACTTGCGCTGGGCGCGAGTGCGCTGGTGTTCGGGCTGCTGATGGCCGCCGCCGCGCGGGCGGACGAGTATCAGGTCACCAAGCTGGTCGAAGGCTCGGCGTTTCACGGCGTGCACGGGCTCGGCATCGACAAGAGCGGGCGACTGTTCGCCGGCAGCGTGGCGGGCGCCGCGTTGTACGAGGTCGATCGTGCCAACGGCACGGCCAAGATCGCGGTGCCGACGCCGGAAGGCATGGCCGACGACATCGCCTTTGCGCCGGACGGCACGATGGCCTGGACGGCGTTTCTCACCGGCGATCTCTATGCCCGCAAGGGCGACGGCCCGATCAAGAAGCTCGCGTCCGGCCTGCCTGGTATCAACTCGCTCGCCTTCCGCAAGGACGGCCGCCTCTACGCCACGCAGGTGTTTCTCGGCGACGCGCTGTACGAGATCGACGTCGAGGGCGTGAAGCCGCCGCGCAAGATCATGGAGAAGATGGGCGGGCTGAACGGCTTCGAATTCGGCCCCGACGACAAGATCTACGGGCCGCTGTGGTTCAAGGGCCAGGTCGCGGCGGTCGATGTCGACAAGGGCGAACTCAGCGTCGTCGCCGACGGCTTCAAGATTCCGGCGGCGGCGAATTTCGACTCCAAGGGCAATCTCTATGTGCTCGACACCGCGCTCGGCCAGCTCGTCCGGGTCGATATCAAGACCGGCGCCAAGCAGGTCGCCGCGCAGCTCAAGCCGTCGCTCGACAATCTGGCGATCGACGCGCAGGACCGCATCTTCGTCTCCAACATGGCCGATAACGGCATTCAGGAGGTCGATCCGGCGACCGGCACGGCCAAGCAAGTGATCATCGGCAAGCTGGCGTTTCCGGCCGGCATCGCCGTGGTGTCCGACGGCGGCAAGGACACGATCCACGTCGCCGACGTGTTCGCCTATCGCAGCGTCGATGGCGCGACCGGCGAGGTGCGCGAGCTGGCACGGATGCACGCGGACGGCGTCACGCTGGAATATCCGATGAGCGCCACCGCCAAGGGCAACGAGGTGATCCTGTCGAGCTGGTTCACCGGCACCGTGCAAGTGATCGACCGCGCCACCGGCAAGTCGCAGGAGATGATGCACGACTTCAAGGCGCCCTACGATGCGATCCGGCTCGCCAACGGCAAGCTGATCGTCGCCGAGCTCGGCAGCAAATCGCTGGTCGAAGTCTCCGGCGAGCACGGCAAGGACCGCAAGCCGATCGCCACCGACCTCGCCGGCCCGGTCGGCCTCGCGCAAGCGAGCGATGGCGCGATCTACGTCACCGAGGCGTTCGCCGGGCAGATCAGCAAGATCGATCCGGCGAGCGGCGCCAAGACCGTGGTGGCGAAGGATCTGAAAATGCCGGAAGGACTAGCGCTTTCGCCGTCCGGCAAGCTGATCGTTGCGGAAGTCGGCGCCAAGCGCGTGGTCGAAATCGATCCGGCGGATGGGAAAGTCACCGAACTCGCCGGCAACCTGCCGATCGGCCTCGTCCCCGCCCCCGGCCTGCCGCCCACCAACATGACCACCGGCGTCGCCGTCGGCGCCACCGGCACGATCTACGTGTCGTCGGACATCGAGAACGCGATTTATAAGATCGCGAAGAAGTAGTAGAGCCCCAGCGCTCTCCGTCCGTGCCCCGGACGCTGCGCAACGCGCCGCGCTTGCGGCGTGGTGCGCTGCTGATCCGGGGCCCCGGTGTCTACGGCAGCAAATCAAGCAAGAAACCGGGGTCCCGGATCAGCGGCGCAGCGCTGCGCGCTACGCCTTGTCCGGGACACGGGGTTAGTTCAGCATCCGCTTCGGCGGCCGCCCCGTGAACGGCTCGATGTCGGCAGTGTGGGGCGGCTGGCCGTTGAAGGTCAGGACGCCGCCTTCGACCGAGATCGCGACGGTGTCGCCGTCCTTGACCGTGCCGTCGAGGATCATCTCGGCGAGCGGGTCCTGGACATGGCGCTGGATCACCCGCTTCAGCGGACGGGCGCCATAGGCCGGGTCCCAGCCCTTTTCGGCGAGCCAGTCGCGTGCGGAGGCGTCGAGGTCGAGCACGATCTTGCGGTCCTCGAGCAGCTTTGCCAGGCGGCCGAGCTGGATATCGACGATCCGGCCCATCTCGCTCTTCTGCAAGCGGTGGAACAGGATGATCTCGTCGACGCGGTTGAGGAATTCGGGGCGGAAGTGGGCCCGCACCATTCCCATCACCTGCTCGCGCACCACGCCGGTGTCCTCGCCTTCCGGCTGGGCCACCAGATACTCGCTGCCGAGGTTCGACGTCATCACGATCAGCGTGTTGCGGAAGTCCACGGTGCGGCCCTGGCCGTCTGTTAGGCGGCCGTCATCGAGCACCTGCAGCAGCACGTTGAACACGTCCGGATGCGCCTTCTCGATCTCGTCGAACAAGACGACCTGATACGGCCGTCGCCGAACGGCTTCGGTCAGCGCCCCGCCCTCGTCATAGCCGACATAGCCGGGAGGCGCGCCGATCAGCCGGGCCACGGAGTGCTTCTCCATGTATTCCGACATGTCGAGCCGGACCATCGCGGTCTCGTCGTCGAACAGATACTGCGCGAGCGCCTTGGTCAGCTCGGTCTTGCCGACGCCGGTCGGGCCCAGGAACATGAACGAGCCCATCGGCCGGTTCGGATCCTGCAGGCCGGCGCGGGCACGGCGGACCGCGGTCGACACCGCATGCACGGCCTCGAACTGGCCGACCACGCGCTTGCCGATCTGATCCTCCATCCGCAGCAGCTTTTCCTTCTCGCCTTCGAGCATCTTGTCCACCGGCACGCCGGTCCAGCGCGACACCACCTGTGCGATGTGGTTGGCGGTGACCGCCTCCTCCATCATCTCGCCGGTGTTCTCGTTGGCCTCGATGTCGGCCAGCTTCTTCTCCAGCTCGGGGATCCGGCCATAGGCCAGCTCGCCGGCGCGCTGATACTCGCCGCGACGCTGCGCGTCCGCGAGTTCGAGCCGCAAGCCGTCGAGTTCGCTCTTCAGCTTCTGCGCATTGGAGAGCTTGTTCTTCTCCGCGCTCCAGCGCTGCGTCAGCGCCGCCGACTTCTCCTCGAGGTCGGCCAGCTCCTTCTCGAGCGTGACCAGACGCGTCTTGGAGCCGACGTCGCTTTCCTTCTTCAGCGCCTCCTGCTCGATCTTGAGCCGCACGATTTCGCGGTCCATCGAATCGAGCTCTTCCGGCTTGGAGTCGACCTGCATCTTCAGCCGCGCCGCGGCTTCGTCCATCAGGTCGATCGCCTTGTCGGGCAGGAAGCGGTCGGTGATGTAGCGGTTCGACAGCGTCGCCGAGGCGACGATCGCCGAGTCGGCGATGCGGACGCCGTGGTGCTGCTCGTACTTGTCCTTCAGGCCACGCAGGATCGAGATCGTATCCTCGACCGTCGGTTCGGACACGAACACCGGCTGGAAGCGCCGCGCCAGAGCGGCGTCCTTCTCGACATGCTTGCGATACTCATCGAGCGTGGTGGCGCCGATGCAGTGCAGCTCGCCGCGGGCGAGCGCGGGCTTCAGGAGGTTGGACGCGTCCATGGCGCCGTCCGCCTTGCCGGCGCCGACCAGCGTGTGCATCTCGTCGATGAACAGGATGATGCCGCCTTCGGCCGCGGTGACCTCGTTGAGCACGGCCTTCAGCCGCTCCTCGAACTCCCCGCGATATTTCGCGCCGGCGATCAGCGCGCCCATGTCGAGCGCCAGCAGTTTCTTGTCCTTGAGGCTCTCCGGCACGTCGCCATTGAGGATGCGCAGCGCCAGGCCCTCGACGATGGCGGTCTTGCCGACGCCGGGTTCGCCGATCAGCACCGGATTGTTCTTGGTCCGGCGGGACAGGACTTGAATCGTGCGGCGGATCTCCTCGTCGCGGCCGATCACCGGGTCGAGCTTGCCGTCGCGCGCCGCCTGGGTCAGGTCGCGGGCGTATTTCTTCAGCGCGTCATAGGCGTTTTCGGCCGTGGCGGAATCCGCCGTGCGGCCCTTGCGCAGCGCGTTGATGGCGGCGTTGAGGTTCTGCGGGGTGACGCCGCCCTTGGCGAGCAGCTGGCCGGCCTCGCTGTCCTTGTCGAGCGCCAGCGCGAGCAGCAGCCGCTCGACGGTGACGAAGCTGTCGCCCGCCTTCTCGGCCGCCTGTTCGGCGCCGTCGAGCGCGCGGGCGGTCGCCGGGGCCAGATAGACCTGGCCGGCGCCCGAGCCGGACACTTTCGGCATCTTGCCGAGCGCTTCT
Source organism: Rhodopseudomonas telluris (assembly GCF_042432815.1). Taxonomy (NCBI): domain Bacteria; kingdom Pseudomonadati; phylum Pseudomonadota; class Alphaproteobacteria; order Hyphomicrobiales; family Nitrobacteraceae; genus Rhodopseudomonas; species Rhodopseudomonas telluris. Next base: position 91,848 of record NZ_JBHLWM010000007.1, on the reverse strand, counting down.
TCGGTCGCCTTGAGAATCGCACGGGAATTGCCGCCGGAGCGGTCGATCAGACCGCCGGCGAGCCCTTCGGAATCGTCGAGCAGAACTTTGAGGATGTGCAGCGGCGAGAACTGCTGATGGCCCTCGCGGACGGCAAGCGATTGCGCCGACTGGATGAAGCCGCGCACGCGTTCGGTGTATTTTTCTGGGTTCATGATCTGGTGTCCCTCAGCCTGCCATCGGCGCCTCGAAAGCACGCGGATGGCATCTTCATTGGGGTTCCACCGGCCGCGTTGATGGTCGTCAACCGGCGGCGGTCGTCGCCGCGTCCGACACCGGCAGCGGCTTGACGCAAATGTGGGCATCGGTTCCGAAAACGGAAGGGCTTTCGTCACAAATTCGTGCAGGTGACAGGGGCCGGCGGAATCCTCTAAACAGCGGCATGTCGATGCCAGCAGCGGTTTCCGCCATCTATCGCTACCCGGTCAAAGGCCTGTCGCCGGAGCCCTTGCCTCATGTCGCCCTGACGGTCGGCCAGACCCTCCCGGGTGACCGAGCCTTCGCCATCGAGAACGGCCCGATCGGCTTCGATCCGGCGGAACCGAAATACTTCCCCAAGATTCGCTTCCTGATGCTGATGCGCAACGAGCGGCTGGCCGCGCTGCGCACCCGCTATGAGGACAGCAGCCACGAGCTGACGATCGCCCGGGACGGCGCCGAATTGGTGCGGGGCAACCTGGCCACCGCCGACGGCCGCGCCGCGATCGAGCGTTTCTTCGCCGCCGAGTTCGCCGACGAACTGCGCGGCCCGCCCAGGGTGCTGGAAGGCCGCGGCCACAGTTTCTCGGACGTCGCCCGCAAGGTGGTGTCGATCATCAACCTGGCGAGCGTGACGGCGCTGGAGACGATGATCGGCCGCCCGGTCGATCCGCTGCGGTTTCGCGCCAACCTTTACGTCACCGGCTGGCCGGCCTGGGGCGAGTTCGACCTGATGGACCAGACGCTGGCGATCGGCAGTGCCCGCCTCAAGGTGGTCAAGCGCATCGTCCGCTGCGCCGCCACCAACGTCGACCCGCAGACTGCGGCGCGCGACATGTCGATCCCCGAAACGCTGCAGCAGAACCTTGGCCACGCCGATTGCGGCGTCTATGCCGAGGTGATCGAAGCCGGCGACCTCGCGCAGGGCGACGCGGTGCGGGTGGAGCAGGCGAAGCTGCTGTAGCAGACCCGCCCGTCATTGCGAGGAGCACCCGGACCGGCGCGTCGCGCCGTCCGAGTACAGGCTCCGCGACGAAGCAATCCAACGCAGTGCACGGTGCTGGATTGCTTCGCTTCGCTCGCAATGACGGATGAAGTATTTCAGCTCGACGGCATCACATAAGCGTAGATGCGGCTGCGCGAATAAACCGACTCGGCGACCCGGCGGCTGTGGTTGCCGGAGACGACGATCGGATTGCCATTCGGATCGATGCCGCTGACGATGCCGACATGGCCGCCGCGCTTGCCGCGCGACATCACCGCGATCGCGCCGACCTGCGGGCCGGAGATGCGCTGGCCGTAGCGGGCGAACGAGCTCGCCATGTCGGAGCCGGTGCCGCGATGGCCCGAACGCTCCAGCACCATGTTCATGAACCGCGCGCACCACAGCCGGCTGCGGCCGGTGGGGTTGCCGCCGATGTAGCGGCGCGCCTCGGCGACGAGGCTCGAGCCGCCACCACCGCCGCCATTCCAATTCTGCCACTGCGCCTGCTGCACATCCGGAGCCTGCCGCGCCGCGCGACGCTGCGCGCGCTGCTTCATCATCCGAGGCGCGCTCATCGCGTTGGGGTCGGCATAGGCCGCGGACTCGAAGCCCTGCGGCTGCTGATAAGCCTGGAAACCGAATTGCTGCTGATCGGCGAAGCCCTGCGGGACTGCAGCATTCGCGTGACGCCAGCCGCGGCTACGCTTGGTGTAGCGGTGATGACGGTAACCGCGATGTGACGTGTAGTCACCGTGATGCGCAGCATAGCCGTGATGACGGTGCGACGGCCGCGCGGATGCCGGACTCACCAGAGCGGTGATCGCCGCAACACCCAAAATCAGCGCCAGAACGCGACCCGCACGAAACGCAAGAAACTCAACCATTCAGACTCTCTCTCCATCGACACGCCGGTCGGTGAGAACCGGCGGGAGCGGTAAACAGAGCAGCGATGGCGAGAGAATGGCCGGTGCGGCAACGGGTGACAGATTCCGCGGTGATAAGAAGATTATTTCGTGGCAGCGGAACCTGCCGAAATTTCGCCTGATGAATTGACGGTCGTTAATTAGTTAATGAGACGCATATCACACAGGAAACTCGTTACATGCATCACACAAGCCGCCGATGCCGCATGGCGAAATAATCAGTTTACGGCGCGATGTAATCGGCCGGTGAGGCCGGAGGCTTCTTCTGCGCGCGACTGAGCAGGAAAACACCCTGCTCGCCGAACATATTCCAGAACCACCACGGCGCGTTGAGACGCAGCGGCCGGCCGTAGCGATCGAGCGCCACCGCGCGCTCCATCTTGACGTTGATCTCGTCGCACAGCACGACGAAATCCTTGATGGTGCAGAAGTGGATGTTCGGCGTGTCGTACCAGGTCGCCGGCAGATTCTCGGTGCGCGGCATCTGACCGTTGATCAACAGCTGCAGCCGCATGTTGATGTAGCCGAAATTCGGAAACGACACGATCGCGCGCCGGCCGATCCGCAGCAGATTTTCCAGCACGACGCGCGGCTGCCGCGTCGCTTGCAGCGTCTGCGACAGGATCACGTAGTCGAACGCATCGTCCACGTAGTTGTCGAGGTCGGTGTCGGCGTCGCCCTGCACCACCGCGAGTCCGCGCGCGACGCAGCGGTTGACGCCCTCGCGCGACAGCTCGATGCCGCGGCAATCGACGCCGCGGGATTCGAGGAGCTGCATCAGATCGCCTTCGCCGCAGCCGACGTCGAGCACCTTGGAGCCGGACTCCACCATGTCGGCGACCAGCAGATGGTCGGCGCGATGCACCCGCAGCATCGGCCGCTCGGGCGCGCCCAGCGGCAAATTCTCCTGCACCGTCATCTCAGTGTCCCCGGCCGAGCCCGCGCGCGGTGGCGGCCGATTGCAGGAAGGCGTGGGCGATGTCGATGAACTCCGGCTCGTCGAGCAGGAAGGCGTCGTGGCCCTTGTCGGTTTCGATCTCGGCGAACGACACCCGCGCGCCGCCGGCATTCAGCGCGTGCACGATGGCGCGCGACTCCGCCGTCGGAAACAGCCAGTCGGAGGTGAACGACACCACGCAGAACCGGGTCTGCGTGCCACGAAACGCCGCGGCCAGAACGCCGTCGTGATCGGCCGCAATATCGAAGTAATCCATCGCCCGGGTCAGATACAGATAGGAGTTGGCATCGAAGCGCTCGACGAAGGACGAGCCCTGGTAGCGCAGGTAGCTCTCGACCTGGAAGTCGGCGTCGAACGAGAAGGTGGGCAGTTCGCGATCCTGCATCCGCCGGCCGAACTTGCGATGCAGCGCGGCGTCGGACAAGTAAGTAATATGCGCCGCCATCCGCGCCACCGCGAGGCCGCGATGCGGATGCAGGCCGTTCTCGAAGTAACGGCCGTGCGCCCAGTCCGGATCGGCCATCACGGCCTGACGGCCGAGCTCGTGGAAAGCGATGTTCTGCGCCGAGTGCCGGGTCGCGCAGGCGATCGGCATCGCCGAGAACACCCGGTCCGGATAGGCCACGGTCCATTGCAGCACCTGCATGCCGCCCATCGAGCCGCCGACCACGCTGAACAATTTGTCGATGCCGAGCCGGTCGATCAGCATCGCCTGCGCCCGCACCATGTCGGGGATGGTGATCACCGGAAAATCCAGCCCCCACAGCCGTCCGGTGGCCGGATTGGTCGAGGCCGGGCCGGTCGAGCCCATACAGCTGCCGATCACGTTGGAGCAGATCACGAAGTAGCGCTCGGTATCGATCGGCTTGCCGGGGCCGACCAGCGTCAGCCAGCCGCCGGGCTTGCCGGTGATCGGGTGCACATTGGCGAGGTGCTGATCCATCGTCAGCGCGTGGCAGACCAGGATGGCGTTGCTCTTGTCGGCGTTCAGCGTGCCGTAGGTCTGGTAGGCGATCTGGAACGGCGCGAGGTCGACGCCGCAATCGAGCCGCAGCGGCTGATCGGGACCGAAATGGGCCACCAGCGAACTCGGATGGTCGGCCTCATGGGCGCGCTCGCCGGCGACCTGCCCTTTCGAATGAACATTCATCATACGCCTACCAACGACCTCGTTCCGGACACCTTCCCGGTCGGCCTCAGATAGTCACGGCAGGGTCAATAAAAAACCCGGCCTGAACATGGGTTCGGCCGGGATCACAATGTCCCCGGCCTGTTTAGCGAATTGTTTAACGTGGCTGCAAGCCGGCCGGCTCAAATGACCACGGGACGGGCGGACGATAGTCACAAAGCGGGAAGCCGTCAATATTCGGCCCTGCGACCGCCTCTTCACCCTCCCCTGGAGGGGGAGGGTCGGCGGGCCTCGCGAAGCGAGGCACGACGGGGTGGGGTGAGCCGCGGGCACGGTAGATGAACTCTTCGCCACCCCACCCCGCTCGCTGCGCGAGCGACCCTCCCCCTCCAGGGGAGGGTGATCCTCGCGGCCGGCGCCCTGCCGGAAGCCATATTCCCGACAGCCAAATTCCTTTGCCTTCAATCGTCTGGTTTCCTAAGCAGATGGTCGCACTGCCCCATCCGCCTGAAGGTTCTTCGCAATGACCAAGCCGCCCTCGCCGCCGTCGCTCAACGAGCTCCGCCAGGAGATCGACAGCATCGACGCGCAAGTGCACCAGCTGCTGATGCAGCGCGGCGAGATCATCGACCGGCTGATCGCGGTGAAGCAGACCCAGGAGGTCGGCTCGGCATTCCGGCCGGCGCGCGAGGCCGACATGATGCGGCGGCTGGTCGAGCGCCATAAGGGCATTTTGCCGCTCGACACCGTCGAGAGCATCTGGCGGGTGATCATCGCCACCTTCACCTATGTGCAGGCGCCGTTCTCGGTGCATGTCGACCAGTCGCTCGGCGAGTCGGCGATGCGCGATTCCGCCCGCTTCCATTTCGGCTTCACGGTGCCCTACGTGCCGCATTTCTCGGCCTCGGCGGCGGTCGAGGCGGTGGCCCGGTCCAAGGGAGATCTGGCGCTGGTGTCGGCGACGTCGGGCGCCACGCCGTGGTGGCTGGCGCTGGAAGCCGCCGGCGTCCCCAAGATCATCGCCCGGCTGCCGTTCATCGAGCGTGCCGACCACCCGGCGGCGCTGCCGGTCTTCGTGGTGTCACGGGTCGCCGACAGCGCCATGGTCACCGAGGTCGAGACCTGGAGCATCCGGGTATCGGGCTGGAACGCCGAGATCGCCCGCGCGATTTCGCCGCTGGCCGAGGTGGTGGCAGTCCCCGATACCGCTTTCGACGGAGCGGCGCTGCTGGCGTCGATTTCGGCACCCTGCAGCCTCGATCAGATCAAGGCTGCCCTGATCGCAGCGGGGGCCTCCCTCCGTTCGTCGGCTCTCGTCGGCAGCCACGCGAGGCGCTATACGGTGCCCCCGAGCGGCAAGCCGACACCCTGAGGGGCCGGTTTCAGGCCGCCCGACCATCCGGAGTTGACGATGTCCCGTCCCGTGCCGAAACCCGGCATCCTCGATATTGCGCCCTACACCCCCGGCAAGAGCCCGGTGCCCGAAGCCGGCCGCAAGGTGTTCAAGCTCTCGGCCAACGAAACGCCGTTCGGCCCCTCGCCGCACGCGATCGCGGCCTTCAAGAGCGCGGCGGACCATCTCGAGGACTATCCGGAAGGCACCTCGCGGATCCTGCGCGAAGCGATCGGCAAGGCCTACGGCCTCGACCCCGACCGCATCATCTGCGGCGCCGGCTCGGACGAGATCCTCAATTTGCTGGCTCACACCTATCTGGGCCCGGGCGACGAGGCGATCTCGTCGCAGCACGGCTTCCTGGTCTATCCGATCGCCACGCTGGCGAACGGCGCCACCAACGTGGTCGCCGAGGAGAAGGACCTGACCTGCGACGTCGACGCCATCCTCGCCAAGGTGTCGCCGCGCACCAAGCTGGTCTGGCTCGCCAACCCGAACAATCCGACCGGCACCTACATCCCGTTCGACGAGGTCAAGCGGCTGCGCGCGGGCCTGCCGTCGCATGTCGTGCTGGTGCTCGACGCCGCCTATGCGGACTACGTCTCGAAGAACGACTACGAGATCGGCATCGAGCTGGTCTCGACCACCGACAACACCGTGCTGACCCACACCTTCTCCAAGGTGCACGGGCTCGCGGCGCTGCGCATCGGCTGGATGTTCGGCCCGGAGAACATCGTCGACGCGGTCAACCGCATCCGCGGTCCGTTCAACACCTCGATCCCGTCGCAGCTCGCCGCCGTCGCGGCGATCCAGGACACCGCGCATGTCGACATGTCGCGCATCCACACCGAGAAGTGGCGCGACCGGCTGACCGAGGAGTTCACCGCGCTCGGCCTGACCGTGACGCCGAGCGTCTGCAACTTCGTGCTGATGCATTTCCCGACCACGCCGGGCAAGACCGCGGCCGAGGCCGACGCGTTCCTGACCAAGCGCGGCCTCGTGCTGCGCGCGCTGAACAACTACAAACTCCCGCACGCGCTGCGGATGACGATCGGCACTGACGAGGCCAACGAGCTGGTGATCGAAGCGCTGCGCGAATTCATGGGCAAGCCATGAGTTCTGCGCCGCTGTTTCGCAAGCTGGCGCTGATCGGCTTCGGCCTGATCGGCGGCTCGATCGCGCGCGGTGCGAAAGCGCTCGGCCTCGCCGGCGAAATCGTCGCCACCGCGCGCTCGCCGCAGACCCGCGCCCGCGTGCAGGAGCTCGGTATCGTCGACCGCGTGGTCGAGACCAATGCCGAGGCGGTCGACGGCGCCGATCTCGTGATCCTGTGCATTCCGGTCGGCGCCTGCGGCCCGGTCGCGCAGGAGATCGCACCGCATCTGGCCCCGGGCGCGATCGTCTCGGATGTCGGCTCGGTCAAGGGCGCGGTGCTGAAGGCGATGGCGCCGTACTTGCCCGAGAGCGTGCATTTCGTCCCCGCGCATCCGGTCGCCGGTACCGAGAATTCCGGCCCGGACTCCGGCTTCGCCGAACTGTTCGTCAATCGCTGGTGCATCCTGACGCCGCCCGAAGGCGCCAATGCCGATGCGGTCGACAAGCTCGGCGCGTTCTGGCGCGGGCTCGGTGCCAATGTCGAAGTGATGACCGCCGATCACCACGATCTGGTGCTCGCGGTGACCAGCCATCTGCCGCATCTGATCGCCTACACGATCGTCTCGACCGCCGAAGAGCTCGAAGGCGTGACGCAGTCGGAAGTACTGAAATTCTCCGCCGGCGGCTTCCGCGACTTCACCCGCATCGCGGCGTCCGATCCCACGATGTGGCGCGACGTGTTTCTGACCAACAAGGACGCGGTGCTCGAAATGCTCGGCGAATTCCAGGAAGACTTGTCGAAGCTGACCCGCGCGATCCGCCGCGGCGACGGCGACGCGCTGTTCGAGCACTTCACCCGCACCCGCGCGATCCGCCGCGGCATCGTCCAGATCGGCCAGGACGAAGCCGCCGCAGACTTCGGACGGCGCCCGAAGCAGCTCGGCGCGAAGGCGGAGTAGCCCGCGCGTAGCTACGGCTTTTCGGTTAGCTCGCGACAACATTACGGGCGTCATCCTTCGAGGCTCGCCGTCTTCGGCGAGCCTCGAAGGATGGCGCGTCACGCCCGCCGCCGAAGTGGCTTCGTAGCCCATCCTTCGAGGCTCGCTGCGCTCGCACCTCAGGATGACGCATCGCGCGTTGTGACGCCGCGATCGAGCCCGAAAAAAGTCGGCTCACAGTGTGGCCTACGCCCCGGCGAAAAACTTCAGCAACGCCGCCGCGGTCTGCTCTGGTGCTTCCTCCGTCAGGAAGTGACCGGAGTCGACGGCATGGCCCTGCACGTCTTTGGCCCACTTCTTCCATGTATCGAGCGGCGTCGCGGCCGATTGGGCGATGCCGGTGTCGCCCCACAGCGCCAGCATCGGGACGTCGATCTTGTTGCCCGCGTCGACATCCACCTTGTCGTGCTCGAAGTCGGCGAAGGCGCCGGCGCGGTAGTCTTCGCACATCGCGTGCAGCCGCATCGGATCGCGGAACGGCGCGAGATAGTGCTCGAGCGCGCGCGGATCGAAGCAGGATAGGTCCTTCTTCTTTGCCCAGCTCGCCAGCTTGTTCTTCAGAAAAAAGTCGGGCGCGGCGGCGATCAACGTCTCGGGCAGCGGCGCCGGCTGCGCCAGGAAGCTCCAGTGATACACCTTGAGGGCGTAGCGCCGGTCCATGCGCTGCCAGTATTCGTAGGTCGGCAGGATATCGAGCGTCGCCAGCTTGGTCAGCCGCCCCGGCTGATCCAGCGCCATCCGATAGCTGACGCGGCCGCCGCGATCGTGGCCGGCAAGCCCGAACCGGACATGGCCGAGCTGCTCCATCGCCTCGATCAGTTGCCGGGCCATCGCCCGCTTGGTGTAGGGCGTGTGCTCGGCGTCGCTCTCCGGCATGTCGGACCAGCCGTAGCCGGGCAGATCGGCGATGATCAGCTTGAACTTTTCCGCCAGCGCCGGCGCCACCCGGTGCCACATCACATGCGTTTCGGAGAAGCCGTGCAGCAGCAGCAGCGGCGGCCCGTCGCCGCCGGTGCGGGCGAAGATCCGGCCCGACGAGGTGTTGATCCACTCCGAGCCGAAGCCCGGAAACAAGTCGGCGAGATCGGGCATCGGCGGATACTCCTACGTTTCGTCATTGCGAGCCAACGGGTCGGCGCGAAGCGCCGCCCGATGACAGGCTCCGCGAAGCAATCCAGGAGCGCCGTGCACAAAGCTGGATTGCTTCGTCGCTTCGCTCCTCGCAATGACGGCGCCAGGCCGTCAACGCTCCTACTTCTTCCGGCGTTCCCGCGCCACCGCCTGCCAGCCGATGTCGCGGCGGCAGAAGCCTTCGGGCCAGTTGATGACGCCGATCGCCTCATAGGCGCGGCGCTGCGCTTCGGCGACGGTCTTGGCCGAGGCGGTGACGGCGAGCACGCGGCCGCCATTGGCGAGGATCCAGTCGCCCGACGCCATCGTGCCGGCGTGGAAAATCTGCACGCCGGAGATCTTCTCGGCGCGGTCGAGGCCGGCGATGCGGGTGCCCTTCTCGTAAGCGCCCGGATAGCCCTTCGCGGCCATCACCACGGTCAGCGCCGGCTCTTCGTACCAGCGCAGCGTGAAATGCTTGAGCTGGCCATCGACGCAGGCGAGCAGCGCCGGGACGATGTCGGACATCATCCGCATCATCAGCACCTGGCATTCCGGATCGCCGAAGCGGACGTTGTATTCGATCAGTTGCGGGCCTTCGTCGGTGATCATCAGGCCGGCGAACAGCACGCCCTTGAACGGCGCGCCCATCGCCTTCATGGCCTTCAGGGTCGGGTAGATGATCTGCTCCATCGCCTGCTTGCAGACCGCATCCGTCATCACCGGCGCCGGCGAATACGCACCCATGCCGCCGGTGTTCGGCCCCTTGTCGCCGTCATAGGCGCGCTTGTGGTCCTGCGCGGTGGCGAGCGGCAGCGCGTGCTCGCCGTCGCACAGCACGAAGAACGACGCCTCCTCGCCGATCAGGAAGTCCTCGACCACGACCTCGACGCCGGCATCGCCGAGCGCGCCGCCGAACATCATGTCGATCGCAGCTTCCGCCTCAGCCAGCGTCATCGCCACCACGACGCCCTTGCCGGCGGCGAGACCGTCCGCCTTGACGACGATCGGCGCGCCCTGCACGCGAATATAGGCCTTGGCGGCGGCGGAATCGCTGAAGCGCTCATAGGCGGCGGTGGGGATGTCGTGCGCCTTGCACAGATCCTTGGTGAAGCCCTTGGAGCCCTCGAGCTGGGCCGCCGCCTTGCTGGGTCCGAACGCCTTGATGCCGACCGCCGCGAGATCGTCGACAATGCCGGCGGCGAGCGGCGCCTCCGGCCCGACCACCACCAGCTCGATGTCCTTGTCCCTGCAGAACGCGATCACCGCCTGGTGGTCGGTGACGTCGAGCGGCACGCAGATCGCCTCGCGGGCGATGCCGGCATTGCCCGGCGCGCAGAACAGCTTGGTGACCAGCGGCGAGGCCGCGATCTTCCACGCCAGCGCGTGTTCGCGCCCGCCCGAACCGAGGAGGAGAATGTTCATTGCGCCGCCCGACCGTACCCGTGGATCCGAAGCCGGGGTGTAACACGCCTTCGATGCGGGGCAACGGCCCGCGGCGCGCATGTGGATATGTCGTTACCGGTCATGGCCGGCAGCGATAATCTCCTGCAGGGCCGCGACATGGCGGGCGAAGGCGGCGCGGCCGGCCCCCGTGGCGGTCACCGTCGTTTGCGGCTTCTTGCCGACGAAGGCCTTGTCGACCGCCACATAGCCGGCTTTCGCAAGCGTCTCGATATGGGCGCCGAGATTGCCGTCGGTCGCACCCGTGAGCTTCTTGAGCCGCGGGAATTCAAGCCCCTGCGCGGCGGGCAGCGCATTCAGCGCCGCCATGATCTTCAGCCGCAGCGGCTGGTGGATGATGTCGTCGAACTCGGCCATCGTCAGTCCCGGCGCATCCACAGGCCGCCGAGGATGAGGCCGCCGCCATTGACCAGGGCCATCCACAAGTCGAACCACGGTCCGACGTAGAAATAGCCGATGAGCGTCAGAATGATGATGCCGACGCCGATCACCACGAAGGCACGGCCGAACCACAGGCCGGCAATGCTGTAAACCGTCATGAAATAAATCGGCCAGAACACGCCGAGCTCACGCGGGCCGAAATGGCCGAGATAGCAATTGAGATAGCCGAACGCGAGGAAGAGCAGCAACGCCAGCGGAATCCGGGCATCGAAGCCGACGCCGCTGCGGCGGCGCGCCAGCATGCCGATCGCGAAGGTGCCGGCGACGCCAACGACGTTGACGGCGATCCAGACCCAGCCGGCGGCGCGCGGCCACGCATAGGAGGCGATGTAGCCGGCGATCACCAGCGCGCCCCATTGCATCAGGATCAGGCTGGTGAGGTCGTAGATCCGCGACTGGCGCACCTGCCGGACGATCGTCTCGATGTCCGACAGCGCCGCGGCGGCCTGTTTGGCGTCGATGCCGTTCATGTGCCGGCTCCGCCGCCGACGACGACATCGACGATGCTGGACAACGCCGACGGATCGGCGACGATGCCCATGTGATCGACGCCCGGCAGCAGCTTCACACGGACGCGCTCGCCCATCGTCGACTGGTAGTTCTCCGGCCGCATCAGTTCGTCGGCCGCGCCGGCCAGCACGGTGATCGGGCCGGTGGCGCCGGCGAGGTCGGTGCGAAAGTCGCGGCCCGGTCCGAACCCGGTCAGCAGCCGGAACGAATAGGTGGTGGTGACGTATTTTTCCGAGCCCGGCGGCACCGCGAAGGCGATCACTGGAAGCTGGTCGCAGCAGGCGAAGCCGACGCTCTGCAGCATCTGCAACGCCACGATGCGCGGCATGTCGGGCGCTGCCCAGCCGCCGCTTTGCGGCCGGTTGGTCGCCTCGCGATAGCCGAGATACGGCGCCAGCAGCACCGTGCGGGCGAGCGCGCGGCCGGTCGGCGAGCCCGCCATCCGCAGCGCGAAGCCGCCGCCGGAGGAGTGGCCGATCAGGACCAGCGGCGCGCCTGGACGGGCCGACTGCACCATCGCCAGGAGATCGGCAAAGTCGTCGGCGAGCTGTCCGCGATAGCCGATATCGCCGCGGGTGCCGGACCCGCCATGACCGCGGATATCCGGCGCGAAGGTTTCGATGCCGCGGGCCGCGAGTGCCTGCGCCAGCGCATGCACTGCGATGCTGGAGCCGGCCGAGCCGTGGACGACGATCGCCACCTCGCGGATGCCGTCGCGCTGCGGCTTGTAGCGACGGTAGGCCAGCTCGGTGCCGTCGCGGACCTGGAAGCGGGACAGCGCGGGCATCGCGCTGCGATCGACTGCGCGAGCGCCCTCGTCGATCGACGCCAAAGGCGGAGGCGCCGTGACCGGCACCGCGATCGCGGCCGCCAATGCGATCGCCGCGATACCGATTCCGGCCGAGACGAAGATCCCGATGCGAAGCATCGTCCGAACGACCGCCATGCTGGCCTCCCTGCCTGAATATAGAGAACTCTATACGACAGAGTAAATCGGTCAGCAAGGGTTGATTGGCGAGCGGAGCGCAAATCCCTAACTTGCCGGCGAACCAGGAACGCGAATCGCATGGCCCGACTGCTTGCCCCCGAAACCCTTGCCAATGTCGGCGAATTCACCGTCTCCGAGCTGTCGCAGGCGCTCAAGCGGACGGTCGAGGACACCTATGGGCACGTCCGGGTGCGCGGCGAGATTTCCGGGTTTCGCGGCGCGCATTCGTCCGGGCATTGCTATTTCGCCCTCAAGGACGAGAGCGCCAAGATCGAGGCGGTGATCTGGAAGGGCGTCGTCGGGCGGATGCGGTTCAAGCCGCAGGAGGGCCTCGAGGTCATCGCCACCGGCAAGCTGACCACCTACCCCGGCTCGTCGAAATATCAGATCGTGATCGAGGCGCTGGAGCCCGCCGGCGTCGGCGCGCTGATGGCGCTGATGGAAGAGCGCAAGCGCAAGCTCGGCGCCGAAGGGCTGTTCGACGAGGCGCGCAAGCAATTGCTGCCGTGGCTGCCCGAGGTGATCGGCGTCGTCACCTCGCCCACGGGAGCTGTGATCCGCGACATCCTGCACCGGCTCGAAGACCGCTTCCCGCGCCGCGTGCTGGTGTGGCCCGTCAAGGTGCAGGGCGAAGGCTCCGCCGAGCAGGTCGCGGCCGCGATCCGCGGCTTCAACGCGCTGCCGGAGGGCGGGAAGATCCCGCGCCCTGATCTCTTGATCGTCGCGCGCGGCGGCGGCTCGCTGGAAGATTTGTGGTCGTTCAACGAGGAGATCGTGGTCCGCGCTGCGGCCGAGAGCATGATCCCGTTGATCTCCGCGGTCGGCCACGAGACCGACGTCACGCTGATCGATTTCGCCGCCGACAAGCGCGCGCCGACGCCGACCGCCGCGGCCGAGATGGCGGTGCCGGTGCGCGCCGAGTTGTTCGTCGAGGTCGGCGGTTTCTCGCGCCGGATGATGCTGTGCTGGTCGCGCAGCCAGGACGCCCGTCGCAACGAACTGCGCGCCGCCGCCCGCGCGCTGCCAGCCGCCAACGAATTGCTGGCGGTGCCGCGGCAGCGGCTGGACGGCGCGTCGGCCGGGCTGCCGCGGGCGCTGCGCGCCAACACCCACGCGCATCACCGCCGCTTCGCTCAGGCGGCGGCAGGCATGACGCTGAAGGTTCTCCGCGCCCAGGTCGCACACAGCGCGCACCGCCTCAGCGTCAGCGGCCAACGCCTGCAGCACTGCACGCGCGCAGTGCTGCGGCATCGCCGCGACCGCTTTGACGGGCTGGCAATTCGGCTGCAGGCCTCCAAGCTCGCCAACGATCAGGCGCAGCGGATGCGGATCGCAGGCGAGCGCGAGCGGATGCTGCGACTCGGCGAGCGCGCCCGGCGGGCGCTGGCGACGCTGCTCGAGCGCCAGCGGGCCCGCGTCGATACCACCGGAAAACTGCTGACCGCGCTGTCCTATCGCGGCGTGCTGGCACGCGGCTTCGCGCTGGTGCGGGACGCGGAGGGACATGCCGTCCATGCCGCCGCGGCGGTGAGCGCCGGTGCCCGGCTCAGCGTCGAATTCGCCGACGGCCGGATCGGCGTCACCGCGGATGGCGGGGATGCCAGCGGCGAGGCGCTCAGGCCGTCCGCGCCCAAAGCCGCCTCTCACAAGGCGGCTCCGAAACGCGCGGCCAAACCGGCCGACCAAGGCTCGCTGTTCTGAAGTCGAAAGCGGCGGGCCTTAGCGCCCGAGCCAATGCGCGAGCCGCTTTTCGGCGTCGCTGCGCGCAGCGGGATCGAAGCCGAGATGGCCCTGCTCGGGCACTTCGGGATCGGCGGCGCTGGTGAGGTGCGGCTTGACGCCGTTCAGATCGAAATCGTGATATGCGCCGGGATAGACCACCAGCCGCGCCAGGGCGCTGCGGCCCTGCGCGCCATCCACCATGGTGCGGCAGGCGGAGGGTGAGGTGATGTCGTCATTGCCGCCGATCAGAACCAGCGTCGGCACCCGGGCGCTCCATCCCAGCCGGGCCGAAGTTCGGCAATCCGGATAGAATGCGACGGCCGAGCGAAACTCCGGCTCGCCCTTGGCGAGCGCCAGTTGCGGGCGGACCGCCCAGAGCAGCGCGGTGGCGCCGGTGTCCCAACCAACCAGGCCGATGCGCTGACGGTGAATCCAGGGCTGCTCGGCGAGCCAGTGCCGCGCCGCGCTGATATCCGCCAGCCGCTCCCGCCGCGCCGTGGCCCGACGCGTCTTGGCGTGACATTGCGGGCCGACATCGCGCGAGCCGTAACTGTCCGGCAGCAGCACCGCGTGGCCGGTCTTCAGCAATTGCTCGGCCCAATCGGCATAGCGCGGCCGGACCGCGACCGATTGGCTGCCGAGTCCGGCACAGCCGTGCAGCGCGATCACGGCCGGAAACGGGCCGTCGCCCTCGGGCTTGTAGAGCTGTGCACGCAGAACGCCGCCTGAGCGGGGGATCTCGACCGTTTCCGGAGCGGCCGGCGCCGCGATCGCGACATGGCCGGCGCAGACCCAGGCGGCGATCGACAGGAGGAGAGGCAGGCGCATCATCAGGGTTCCGGCAAAGCTCCAGACGTCGAAAGACCTGCCGAAGCGAAGATTATCATGTGGCGGTGCGCCCGAACCATCACAAGTCGGTGGCCGGATTGCAGTCTGCCGCGGTCGGCGGGTGTCGGATAGCAGGATGAGGCCGGGATGAGCGGCGGCGCTCGACCTCCGGGAGCGACACGATTTGGATTCGGGCCAAAATGGATTATGTGTCGCACGTTATCCGCGCGACCCGCTTCGCGCGAAAAGCCAGAATTCCAGGAGACAGCCGTGCTCAACAAATTTGGCCCATCGGGCTCGGGCGAAGCGCAGGTGCAGTATCTCGACGGTGATTTCCGCGTGATCTCGCCGGGCACCTATGTCCGCTGTGCCGTGACCGGGGTCCAGATTCCGCTCGACGAGCTGAAGTACTGGAGCGTGGACCTGAAGGAAGCCTACGCCACGCCGGCCGCGGTTCTGGAGCGCCACTTTCCGAACGCCGGGACGCTGAAATCCTGAAGCTCAGGCTCCGAGACGCCGGCGCGAATGGACCAGGTTGATCCGTTCGCGTAGCAGCGCGCGAAGCGGAGCGGCATTGTCGAACGCCAGCGTCACGGCGAATGGCACGATGGCGGCGCCGAACGATGTGGCCGCCGCACCGATCCGCGACAAATCCTTTTCGGTCGTCACCAGCGTCAGCCGCTCGCGGCGCGCCTGTTCGGCAAGGCGCGCGAGTTCGTGGGGCGTGAACGGATGATGATCCGGGAACGCCTGCTGCCTCGCGACGTCGACACCACTGGCGCGGAGCGTCGCAAAGAAACGCTCCGGATCGCCGATCCCCGCGAAGGCCGAGACGCGACGCCCCTTCAACGCTTCGATCGATCCGGCATCAGGCCGAAGCTGCGCACGCAGCACCGGACCGCCGCGTGCGGCGACCTGCGCCGCAATGCCGTTCGCGGCCTCCCCATCGCCGACAATGATCAGCGCGTCGGTGCGCGCGACCTGCAGCGGCAACGGCGCGCGCAACGGACCGGCGGGAAACACGCAGCCATTGCCGACGCCGCGGCGGCTGTCGATCACGATCAGCGACACATGCTTGATCAGCGCCGGATTCTGAAAGCCGTCGTCCATGACGATCACGCTCGCGCCCTGCGAGCGCGCCAGCGCCGCACCGTCGATGCGGTCGCGCGCGACCACCACCGGCACGCGGCTCGCCATCATCAGCGGCTCGTCGCCGACATCGGCGGCCGCGTGGCGCATCGGATCGACGCCGATCGGTCCCTGCAGCCGGCCGCCATATCCGCGGCTGAGCACCACCGGACGCTCGCCGAGTTCGCGCAGCAGATCGATCAGCGCCAGCGTGGTCGGCGTCTTGCCGGCGCCGCCGAGATGATAGTTGCCGACGCAAATCACCGGCACGCCGGCTTCGCGGCCAGCCTTCTGCATACGGCTCGAGGTGATTTCGCCATACACCGCGCCGAGCGGCAGCAGCAGGCGGGACAGCAAAGACGGAGGCCGGTGCCAGAAGGCCGGCTCACGCATTGGCTGCGCCCTGCTCGATCTGCAATTGCAGCAGATAAGGCTCCAACGCCGAGATGGTGCGGTCCAGCGCCCCCCCCAGCCGCTCGACCACCCGGTTCGCGGCGTCGATCGACGCCTGGCGCGCCGGCGCGTCCGACAGCAGGTGGCCGAAGCGCCGCACCAGCGCGTCGACATCCGGCGCCATGAACGCGCCGTGGGCATCGTCGAGTTCGCGATACACCTCGTTGAAATTCGCCACGTGCGGCCCGTGCACGATCGAGGCACCGAGCTTGACGGCTTCGATCGGATTCTGGCCGCCGTGCTCGATCAGCGAGCCGCCCATGAACACGATCGGCGCCAGCCGGTAGAACAGGCCGAGCTCGCCCATCGTGTCCGCCACATAGATCGCTGTCGCCGCCGTCGGGAGCTGCTCGCGCGACCGCAGCGCCGGCTGCAGCCCGGCGGCCTGGACCAGATTCGCCACCTGCTCGCCGCGATGCGGATGCCGCGGCACGATCACCGTGAGCAGCGTCGGAAACACACCGGCCAGCGTGCGATGCACGTCGAGCAGGATCTCCTCTTCGCCCGGATGCGTCGAGGCGGCGACAATCACCGGGCGCCCGCGCGTCACCGCCATCAGCCGTTCCAGCCGCGCCGGATCGCCGGGCGGCGGATCGACGTCCATCTTAAGATTGCCGGTGGTGACGACATTGGGGCTGCCGAGCGCCGAGAAGCGCTCCGCATCCATCTGCGACTGCGCGAGGCAGATATCGAACTTGCCGAGCAGCGTGCCGATCGTCGCCGAGGCGCGCTGCCAGCGCGGGAACGAGCGCGGCGACATCCGGCCGTTGATCAGCACCATCGGCAACCGCCGCGCGGCCGCGCCGAGGATCAGGTTCGGCCACAGATCCGATTCGATGAAAAGCCCGAGCGACGGCTGCCAGTGATCGAGAAAGCGATCGACGAAGCGCGGCGCGTCGTAGGGAATGAACTGATGGATGATGTCGGGCGGAAACCGCTTGGCCACCACCGCCGCCGACGTCACCGTGCCCGAGGTCAGCAGGATCCGCAGGTTGAGCGCCCGCAGCCGCTCGATCAGACCGGCGGCGGCCAGCACCTCACCGACGCTGGCGCCGTGGATCCAGACCAGCGGCCCGTGCGGCCGCACATGCGCGGCGACGCCGCGGCGCTCGTCGACCCGCGCCGGCTCTTCCTTGCCCTGCTTGAGCCGCCGCCTGATCAGCAGTGGCGCAAGCGGAGCGATACCCGCGGTCAACGTCTGATAGACGCGCAGCGTCATCGGCAACGGATCGGCCAGCAACGGCCCCGCCTGCCACCGCGGAGGTGACGCGCTCGTCATCGCAAAGCAAGCCTCGTCAATGCGCCGGCTTCGCGTCCTGGCCGGGATCCAGCAGGCGATGGAGGTGCACGATGAAATAGCGCATGTGGGCGTTGTCGACCGTCTGATGGGCCTTGGCCTTCCACGCAGCGAAGGCGGACGCGTAGCTCGGATACACCCCGACGATGTCCACCTTGTCGAGGTCGCGGAAGGTGACGTTCTCGAGATCCTCCAACTCGCCTCCGATTACGAGGTGGAGCAACTGCTGCGCATTGTCGGGCATCAAACTTCCTCAGCGGCAAACGGCGAAAGCGGGTCAGCTCCCAGGACGAATGCGGAAATGCTCGACAATTCGAGCATGACGATCGCGTCCGGCGGCCAGCAGCACCCCGTGCGTGACCTCCGGACGGTTGTAAACGATGGGTTCGCCCGCGAGACTGGTTAGTTTACCATTCGCTTCGTGAACGATCAAATCGGCCGCCGCCAGGTCCCAGTCCCGGCTTTGCCCGCCCGCGAAAGCGACGTCAAGGCGATCATCGGCCACACCACACAGCCGCAGCGCCAGTGAGCCGATCCGCGGAAGAATCTGCGCGCCGGCCGGCAGCCTCAACCGCTCGATCAGCGGCTTCGGGCCCGCGACCCGGGCAGTCTCCAGCTCCACGCCGAGGCTGGCGCGAATCGCGGCGCCGTTGAGCGTGGCGCCCTCGCCGCGCACCGCGAAGTAGAAGTCGTCGGTCACCGGCGCGAACACCGCGGCCAGGACGGGAGACTCGTTTTCGACCAAGGCGGCCGAGACGCACCAGTCGCTACGCCCGGCAAGATACGAGCGCGTGCCGTCGATCGGATCGATGATCCACACCCGGTGCCGGCCCAGCCGCGCCGGATCGTCGGCGCTTTCTTCCGACAACCAGCCGTAATCCGGCACGGCCGATTGCAGCCGGTCGCGGATCAGATCGTTGACGGCGATGTCCGCCTCCGACACTGGCGAGGAGCCGCCCTTCGTCCAGTTCCGCACATCCTTGCCGAACATCGACAGCGCCAGCGCGCCCGCTTCCCGAACCGTATCGGCCAGCAGCGCGGCATCGCGCGAGGTCACCTCGGCATCGTGTCCGATATCGGGACTAGCGTCCGGCAATCGTCAGCCCCTCGATCCGCAGCGTCGGTGCGTTGACGCCGTAGCGGAAGGTGAGATCGTTCGCCGGCGTCAGCGTCTTGTAGATCTCGAATAGATGGCCCGCGATGGTGACTTCGCTGACTGCGTAGGTGCACTCGCCGTTCTCGATCCAGAAACCGGCGGCGCCGCGGCTGTAGTCACCGGTGACGCCGTTGACGCCCGACCCGATCAGGTCGGTGATGTAGAACCCCTGCTTGATATCGCTCATCAGTTCGGCCGGGCTGAGCGTGCCGGCTTCGAGATGCACGTTGTAGGAGCCCGGCGACGGCGACGACGACACGCCGCGATGCGCATGGCCGGTGGTGCTGAGACCGAGTTCGCGGGCGGTGGCGCAATCGAGCAGCCAGGACGTCAGCACGCCGTCGTCGACCACCGCGAGCGGCTTCACCGCGACGCCTTCGGCGTCGAACGGCTGCGAGCGCAGCCCGCGCTTGCGCAGCGGATCGTCGACGATGCGGATGCCGTCGCGGAACAGCTTGTCGCCGAGCCGGTCCTTCAGGAACGAGGTCTTGCGTGCGATCGAGGCGCCGTTGATCGCACCGATGAGATGGCCGACCAGCGAGCCGGCGACGCGCGGATCGAAGATCACCGGCACCTTGCAGGTTTCGACCTTGCGCGGATTGAGCCGCGCCGCAGCGCGCTCACCGGCGATCCGGCCGACCGTTTCGGGCGACATCAGATCCTCGGCATGCGGCGCCGTGGTGTATTCGTAGTCGCGCTCCATGCCGGTGCCTTCGCCGGCGATCGCCGTCATCGACACGCCCTGGCTCGAGCGCAGATAGGCGCCGTGAAATCCGGTCGAGGTCACCAGCACCATCCCGCCGATGCCCGACGACGCCGAGGCGCCACCCGACTTGGCAACGCCCTTCACCGCCATCGCAGCTTCTTCGGCCGCGCGTGCACGGCGCTCGAGTTCGGCCGTCGAGGGCACCTGCGGATCGAGCATGTCGAGCTGCGGGAAATCACGAGCGAGCAGCGACGGATCGGCCAGCCCGACATATTTGTCGTCCGGCGCAACGCGGGCCATCGCTACCGCGCGCTCGGCGAGCTTGGAGACGCCATCGCCCGTGATGTCGTTCGTGGATACCACCGCCTGACGGCGACCGACCAGCACGCGCAGGCCCACATCGTCGCCTTCGGACCGTTCGGATTCCTGCATCCGTCCGTCGCGTAGTTCGACGCCGTGCGAGACGCCGCGCACTGCAACGGCATCGGCCTGATCGGCGCCGGCGCGTAGCGCGGCCTCGACCAGTCGCTGTGCGAGTTCGCTCAGCGCCGACTGATCGAACAGAGCTTGATCCGCAGATGTGGATGAGGACGGTGCCGCGCCTGGTGAAGAGTTCACAAACAGATTCCTGAAGGCTGAAAGCGTGGAGCGCAGGCCTCCGGATCGAGGCCTCGGACAGCAGAGATGTGCCTATTCGGCGCGGACTTCAAGCACTTTAGGCGGCGCCGGAACCAAACATTGTCGGCTTTCGCGCAAGTTTTCGTCAATCATGCCAGCCAAGCTTCTGTCAATCATGAGTCCCGAAGCAAGCGGAGTCAGCTTCGATTAACCAGCCTTTTTAAGCGATTCCGGACACCGCTCTGGCAAGCTCCTCACATCGACCGAAAACATAATTTCGGCGGGGAGAACACAGCCGTGAGGCGTCAAACAACAGCAGGTGGGAGTCATCCCGCCGGGTCGAGCCGCGCTCTGCGGCTCGACCCACTCACTCTTCCGATCCGCTACGACGCGCACGACATTCGTGCCGACGGCGGCATCCGGCAAATCGAACTGCATCGTGAACGGGTGATCCTGCACCGTGCCGTGGCCGGCATGCGGATGGCCATCAAGGTGCAGGTCAGCGACTTCCGCGGCATCATCTGCCGCGGCCTCGACGACGTGCGGATGCTGATGCTGGTGCATCGCGATCCGTCGCTGTCGGTGCCGCTGTATATCAGCGAAGATTCCGACGAGATCGAACGCGTGCGGGCGCTGTGGAGCGAGATCCTGTCGCTGCCGCTGCTTCCGGACGACACGCCGCGGCTGCCGGCGCCGCGTCGCCGCCGCCGCTGCGTCATCAGCCATCGCCGCCCGCGCTTTCTGGTGCGCCGGCGTGTGGGTGCACTGCTCGAGCCGGCCCGCTGCTACGCAGGTGAACGCGAGATCATCGCCCGCACCTGAAGCCACCGGACACTTAGCGATTCAGAACGGCCGCCCGGGTCCGACATGGAACCGGTGCGGCCGTTTTCGTCTGCGCAACGGCCTCCCCGGCGCGGGCTGAAGGAACTTCCGGAGCGCCTTTGCCGTTATCAGCCGCGACCAGCCACGGCCTTCGTTGGTCCATGATGCCGCTCAGTTCCATCATGGATCACCTCTCGCCGAGTGGGGAGCGGCGGCAGATTTCGCCGAATATCTTAGGGCCTCCGACCCGAGGGGCACGGAATCAGACCATGTCGGCAGGCCCGCGCACCGCGAATGCGCTCCGCCGGCGTGGGTGCGAAAAGGTTGAGTGTGGCGGACAGAAACAACAACTTTGAAGTCGATCTGACCAACTGTGATCGCGAGCCCATCCATCAGCTCGGCGCGATCCAGCCCTTTGGGTTCCTGCTCGCGCTGTCCACCGATTGGCTGGTGCAGCGCGCCTCGTCCAACGTGATCGACTTCTTCGGCATTTCGGCCGACGAGATGCTGGGCACGCATGCCGCGGATCATCTCGGCGTTTCGACCGTCCACACCTTGCGCAACCGCCTGACGCTGTTGCGCGGTCTCGATGCGGTCGAGCGCGTGTTCGGCTACGAACTGCCGGGCAAGGGGCAGCGCTACGATTTCGCGGTCCACGTCTCGGGCCGCAGCGTGATCGTCGAGGCCGAACCGTGCGTCGAGGAAACCCAGCCCGATACGGCCAGCACGATCCGCGCGATGATCTCGCGGCTCGACGCGACGACTGACGAGAAATCCTTTCTGCACGAAGGCGCCCGCCAGGTTCGCGCGCTGACCGGCTTCGACCGGGTGATGGTGTATCGCTTCGATAGCGACGGCTCGGGCACCGTCGCGGCGGAATCCGCGCGGGCCGGCATCGGCAGCTTTCTCGATCTGCGCTACCCGGCCTCCGACATTCCGGAGCAGGCGCGGCAGCTTTATCTGCGCACGCCGTTTCGGATCATCGCCGACGTCGATGCGGTCCCGGCGCCGATTTATCCGCGGCTCGACGAGCGCGGCAATCCGATCGACCTGTCGCTGTCGGTGCTGCGTTCGGTTTCGCCGATCCACATCGAGTATCTCAAGAACATGGGCGTTCGCGCCTCGATGTCGATCTCGATCGTGATCGAGGGCCGGCTGTGGGGCCTGTTCGCTTGTCATCACTACGACGGGCCGCGCCTGCCCAGCTTCGAACGCCGCTCGATTGCCGAACTGTTCGGCCAGATGTTCGCGCTCAAGCTCGAAGGCCGCGAGCGCAAGGCGATGGCGGGCTACGAGAACAACGCCCGCGCCGCCAGCGATCGGCTGCTGGCAGCGATCGCCGGCGATTCGACCCTGCTGGAAAATCCCGACTGGCTCGGCTCGATGCTGCACGACACGGTGCCGAACGACGGCATCGCGATCTGGATGGACGGGCGCGTCGCCCAGGACGGCCTCACCCCGCCGGCCGGCGAACTGCGTACCATCGTGCGCCGCCTGAACGCGATGGCGGCGGGCCGAGTCTACGCGACCGATCACCTCGCCGG
The DNA here is from genome assembly GCF_042432815.1 of Rhodopseudomonas telluris. Lineage (NCBI taxonomy): Bacteria > Pseudomonadati > Pseudomonadota > Alphaproteobacteria > Hyphomicrobiales > Nitrobacteraceae > Rhodopseudomonas > Rhodopseudomonas telluris. The sequence continues at coordinate 69,343 of NZ_JBHLWM010000007.1, read as the reverse complement.
AACGATCCCCACCGCGCAGGCCTATGACGACGTCGCCGCCGGCGTGCTGGCGATTCCGATCTCGCGCACGCCGCGCGACTACGTCCTGCTGTTCCGGCAGGAGAAGATCCGCACCGTCACCTGGGCGGGCGATCCGATGAAGCCGGCGAGTTACGGCCCGCACGGCGCGCGGCTCACGCCGCGGCAGAGCTTCGAGGCGTGGAGTCAGGAAGTGCGCGGCCGCTCGCAGCCGTTCTCGGAGGCCGAGATCCGCGTCGCCGAAATGCTGCGGATCTCGATGATCGAGATCGTGCTGCGCATCACCGACGAAGCCCAGGAGGAGCGCCGGCGGGCCGCCGAGCGCCAGGATCTGCTGATCGCGGAGTTGAATCATCGGGTCCGCAACATTCTCGCGCTGATCCGTGGGCTGCTGCGCCAGTCGCGCGAGCCCGGCGAGTATCACCCGGCGCTCAACATGCTCGACGGCCGGATCCAGAGCCTCGCGCGTGCGCATGATCAGATCACCAAGGACAATTGGAGTCCGGCGCCGCTCGGCCTGCTGATCGAGACCGAGGCCGCCGCCTATCTGGGCGGCAAGAGCAACCGCGTCGAGGTGGCGGGCCCGGACGTACTATTGCAGCCGCAGGCTTTCACCACGCTGGCGCTGGTGTTCCACGAACTGATGACCAACTCGGCGAAATACGGCGCGCTGTCCGACAGCGGCCGCGTCACCGTCGACTGGCGGTTCGACGTCGATGGCGATCTGCGGATCGAATGGCGCGAACGTGGCGGTCCGCCGGTGCGGCCGCCGAGCCGCGAGGGCTTCGGCTCGACCATCATCAACCGCTCGGTCCCCTACGATCTCGGCGGCGAGGCGCGGGTGCGTTACGAACTCATCGGCGTCGAGGTGGACCTCTGCGTGCCGGCGCGGCACGTCAGTGAGCAGCGGCACGCCAAGCCGTTGGTGGTGGAAACTGCTCCGCCGATCTACGCGGAAAGCCCCGATCAGAAACCGCTGCTCAGTGGCGCGGCCCTGCTGGTGGAAGACAGCCTGATCATCGCCATGGATGCGGAGGACATCCTGCTGCGCCTCGGCGCGGCGCGCGTCGCGACGGCCGCCACCGTCGCGCAGGCGCTGGCCGAAATCGACCGCGACACGTTCGAGATCGCGCTCCTCGACGTCAATCTGGGACGGGAAAGCAGCATGCCGATCGCCGAGCGGCTGGCCGAACGCGGCGTGCCGTTCATGTTCACCACCGGCTATGGTGAACAATTGCAGCGCGGCGAGCAGAACAAGGACGTCGTGGTGGTGAACAAGCCCTACGACCTCACCAGCATCGGCGCGGCGATCCGCAAGATGCTGCGGGCGTGAGCGCTACGCCATCATCGTCCGCGCAACGGCGTCGCCGACGAGGCCGATAAACAGCAACAGCCCGGCGTCGCGGTTCGACTTGAACAGCTTCAGGCACAGCGGCGAGTTGCTGATATCGAGCCGGACGATCTGCGACGCCAGATGCGCCGCGAACACCGCGAGGCCGATCCAGGCGATCCAGCCGGAATGCGCCAACCACAAGGCGGTTCCGATCAGCGTCACCGCAAGCGCGTAAAGCACCGACAGCGCCGTCTTGGTCTTGGCGCCGAACAGCAATGCGGTCGACTTGATACCGACCAGCAGATCGTCCTCGGCGTCCTGATGCGCATAGATGGTGTCGTAGCCGACCACCCAGGCGATCGAGCCCGCGTAAAGCACGAAAGGCACGAGATCGAGCCGCGCGAAGGTGACGGCGAAGCCCATCAGCGCGCCCCACGAGAAGGCGAGCCCGAGCACGATCTGCGGCCAGTAGGTGATCCGCTTCATGAACGGATAGGCGGCGACGATGATCAGCGAGGCGATGCCGGTGGCGATCGCGAAGGCGTTGAACTGAATGAGTACCGCAAGGCCGATGAGGCACAGCATCACCATGAAGGCGGCGGCCTGCTTCGCCGTCACCTGACCTGACGGAATCGGCCGCGACCGCGTCCGCTCGACCTTGCCGTCGAGATCGCGGTCGGTGATGTCGTTCCAGGTACAGCCGGCGCCGCGCATCACGAATGCGCCGATGAAGAACAGCGCGCAGACCAGCGGCAGTTGGCTGAGATCGCGGGCGATGCCGGCCGCCAGCGCGGCCGCCCACCAGCACGGCATCAACAACAGCCAGGAGCCGATCGGGCGATCGAACCGGGCGAGACGGAGATACGGCCGCGACCATTCCGGCGCATGGCTGTCGACCCAGTTGCCGGTCGAATCGGCAACCGGCGCCGTTGCGCCGGTGATCGGGAGGCCGGTCATCGCTGCAGCACGTTTCCGTTCAGCGTATCGAAGGTGGTGCCGCCGAACTTCTTGGCCGAGCTGTTCGCCTCAGGCGCCGCCGTCGACGATCCGAGGACGTCGGCGAGGCTCGGACCGGCAGGACCACGCTGCTGCTGCTGGGACGCGATATCGCAGACCTTCTTCTGCATGCCGCTGGTATTCTGATGACCCTTCTTCAACTGGTCGGCGATTTCGCCCGGGATGCCGCAACGCTTCGCGTTGGTCACCACATAGCTGATCATCTTGGTTTCCGAGGCCGCAAAGGCGGTGATCAGCTTGCAGGCTTCGGCGGCCGGGGCCTTGCGCTTGCCGGCGGCCTGAATCGCGGCGCCGCGCTTCTCGGCTTCCTGACGCAGCTTGACGAATTCGTTCATGCACTCTTCGCCGCCGCCGGCCTGCTGTCCCATCGGGGCCGCTTGCGGCGGAGGCGCAAAGCCCCCTCCCCCACCCGCGATCGGCGCGGCGCCAGCGGCCGGGAACGCCCCTGTGGCTCCGACCGGCGGGAACGGCGAGGGCTGGGCCGTGGCGGCGGGAGCCGCCGACTTGTTCGGCAGCGGCGCCGGGAATGGCGAGGATGCGCTCTCGTTCGGCAGCGGAGCCGGAAACGGTGATGCGGCCTGATTGGGCAGCGGCGCCGGAAACGCGCTTTCCGCATGCACCGGCAGGCTATGCATCGTGATGACGGCGGCGACCGTCGGCACAATCAAACGGCGGATGATCAAGGCTGCTCCTCCGGCAAGGTTCGATGGTCCCCAAGAGTCCATAAGGATCCATAAGGGTCCCCGAAAATCGGAAAGGATCTCGCAGGAGACCCAGACCAACGTCAGGCGCGGCGCCCAAATGACCGCCCCGCGCCTTTTACGATTCCCATCGGGCCTTAACAACCCGTGGAATAGGGCGGCAGCGCGGCGGTTCGCCACGTTTAGCTGCTGATTTTGCTGGACCTTTGAACTAGAACGGCGCTGAGAAACGTCATGTCACGATACGATTTTCGCAGCCCCCGGCTGTTCGTCGATGCCGACCTCGCCGCCGGCGCCCGCGTGCCTCTGGAACGCGACCAGAGCAATTATCTCGGCAATGTCCTCCGGCTCGGCGCCGGGGCGCCGGTGCTCGCCTTCAACGGCCGCGACGGTGAATGGCGGGCCGTCATGGCGGGGCGCAAGCGGCCCGACGCACTGGAGGTGGCCGAGCAGACCCGCCCACAGGACCGGCTGCCGGATGTGACCTATGCGTTCGCCCCGCTGAAGCATGCGCGGCTGGACTATATGGCTCAAAAGGCTGTGGAAATGGGCGCCGGCCGGCTGCAGCCGGTGCTCACGCAGCACACCCAGGTGCACCGGCTCAACACCGAGCGGATGCGGGCCAACGTCATCGAAGCCGCCGAGCAATGCGGCATCCTCAGCATCGCCGGCGTCGAGGAGCCCCTCGGGCTGGAGCGTTATCTGGCGCAGCGGGCCGACGGGCCGCGCCTGCTGGTGTTCTGCGACGAGGATGCCGAAATTGCCGATCCGGTCGCCGCGTTGCAGGGGGCCCGCGCTGGAGCGGCCCAGGGACTCGACCTCCTGGTCGGCCCCGAGGGCGGCTTCTCGGCCGACGAACGCGACCTGCTGCTCCGTCAGCCCCGCATCCTCCGGCTGGCGCTTGGTCCCCGGATCATGCGGGCCGACACCGCGGCTGTCGCCGCTCTGGCGCTGGTGCAGGCCGTGGTCGGCGACTGGACGGGCCCGGACGGTATCTAGGTAACATTCGACCATCATCTCCCAACGGCCTTCGCGCAACACTCCAATGACGGTCGAAACTGTCATTCGGCCATGCTAAGGGCTGCGCCGACACCGATTTTGACCCTCCCCTGCCCGGGATCGCAGGAATTTCGACAATGACCAAGACCGCCGCCGCTGGCGCGACCGGATCCGCCGCGTGGGCGGAGGCGCTGCTGCAATCGTTTGCTCAGGCCGGCTATGTCCGCGCCGAGCCGCCGATCCTGCAGCCCGCCGACCCGTTTCTCGACCTTTCGGGCGAGGACATCCGCAAGAGCCTCTACCTGACCACCGACGCCAGCGGCGAGGAGCTGTGCCTCCGACCCGACCTGACCATCCCGGTGGCGCGGGATTATCTGGCCTCGGCCGAAGCCGGCCGGCCCGCCGGGTTCTGCTATCTCGGCCCGGTGTTCCGCCAGCGCAGCGGCAAGCCGACCGAGTTCCTGCAGGCGGGCCTCGAATCCTTCGGCCGGCAGGACCGCGCCGCGGCCGATGCCGAGATGCTGGCGCTCGGCCTACAGGCGACCGCGGCGTTTGGCGTGTCGGACGTCGACATCCGCACCGGCGACGTCGCGCTGTTCGCTGCGCTGATCGATGCGCTCGACCTGATGCCGGTTTGGCGGCGGCGGCTGATGAAGGATTTCAACCGCCAGGTCAGCCTCGCCCAGGATCTCGAGCGGCTGACGCTGGCTCCCTCCGGCGGCAATGAATATGAGGGCGTGCTGGCGGCGCTCGCGGGCTCCGACCGCAAGGCGGCGCTGGCGCTGGTCACCGACCTGATGTCGATCGCCGGCGCCACCACGCTCGGCGGACGCTCGGTCGCCGAGATCGCAGACCGCTTCCTCGAGCAATCGACGCTGAAGAGCGGCGCGCTGCCCCGCGACGCGCTGCAGAAGATCCAGCGCTTCCTTGCCATCAGCGGCGTCCCCACCGACGCGCTGAAACAGCTCCGCAGCCTCGCGACCGACGCCAAACTGGCGATCGATCCTGCGATCGATCAGTTCGAAGCCCGGATCGGTTTCATGGCCGAGCGCGGCATCGATCTCGCCAAGGTCCGGTTCTCGACCTCGTTCGGCCGCGGCGTCGATTACTACACCGGCTTCGAATTCGAACTGCACCGCGTCGGCAATGGCGACGATCCGCTGGTCGCCGGCGGCCGCTATGACGGGCTGATGAGCCAGCTCGGCGCGAGCGCCCCCATCCCCGCCGTCGGCTTCTCGATCTGGATCGAAGCGATGACCCAGACCACCGGAGGTGCCGCATGAGCGCGCCGTTCGTTCTCGCGGTCCCCTCCAAGGGCCGCCTGCAGGAAAACGCCGAAGCGTTCTTCGCCCGCGCCGGCCTGGCGCTGACCAAGCCCGGCGGCGCGCGCGACTATCGCGGCACGATCTCAGGTCTCGCCAATGTCGAGGTCGCGTATCTGTCGGCCAGCGAGATCGCCGCCAATTTGGCCCGCGGCTCGGTGCATTTCGGCGTCACCGGCGAAGACCTGCTCCGCGAGAACATCGCCGAGGCGGACAAGCGCGTGCTGCTGCTCGACGGGCTCGGCTTCGGCTACGCCAATGTGGTCGTCGCGGTGCCGCAGGCGTGGATCGACGTCCGTACCATGGCGGATCTCGACGACGTCTCGACCGGCTTTCGCGCTCAGCACAATCGCCGGATGCGGGTGGCGACGAAGTACATCAACCTGACCCGCGGCTTCTTCGCGCAGCACAACATCGTCGACTACCGGATCGTCGAGAGCGCCGGCGCCACCGAGGGCGCGCCCGCGGTCGGCACCGCCGAGATGATCGTCGACATCACCACCACCGGCGCGACGCTCGCGGCCAACGGGCTCAAGGTGCTGGACGACGGCGTGATGCTGCGCAGCCAGGCCAATCTGGTCGCCTCCCGCGAGGCCGACTGGTCCGCCGACGCCCGTGAAACCGCGCGCGTCATCCTCGACCAGATCGCGTCGCGCGCCCGCGCTTCCAAATACAAGGAAGTCCGCACCCGCTTCGCCGGCTGCAACGACGCCCTGCTGGCCGAAGCGCATCAACGGTTCGGCGTGGTGTCGCCGTTCGGCGGTCCGACCTCATCGGGCATGCTGACGCTGCACTGCCCGCCGGCGCAACTCTATGGCCTCGGCAGCTTCCTGCGCGAGCATGGCGCCGACACCGTGTCGGTCGCCTCGCTGGACTACGTGTTCGACAAGGACAATCCGCTGTTCAGCAAACTTGAAGCTTTCCTGCTTCAATAATCCTCCGGCGTGGTTCCGTCGCCGATGGCGACAGTGCCGCGTTGTCACCATATGATGCTGGATAGTTAGATCTTCGACGAACTGGACACAGAGCGAAGCCGGAACCGAGCGATGAAGATGGGGAGCGACCTGTCAGGCCTGAACGCCGGTGCGAACTCCGTCGCGCTGGGGCTGTCGATCGTGGTGCCGGTGTTCAATGAAGCCGGCGGGCTGCAGGCGCTGCACGAGCGGCTGGCGGCGCTGTCCGCGACGCTACGCAAGCGTTATGGCCTCGTCTGCGAAGTGGTCTATGTCGACGACGGCAGTGCCGACGCGACGCTCAGCATCGCCCGCGATCTTCCGGCCGACGGCATCGACGTGCAGGTGGTGTCGCTGTCGCGCAATTTCGGCAAGGAAGCCGCATTGCTCGCCGGCCTCGATCATGCCCGGCGCGGCGCCGTACTGTTCATGGACGGCGACGGGCAGCATGCACCCGAACTCGCCGAAAAGCTGGTCTCGCACTGGATCGATGACGGCTACGACGTCGTCTACACCGCCAAGGCGCATCGCGATAACGAGCCGCGGCTCCGCCGCGCTGCGGTGCGCAGCTTCTACGCGCTCATCAACTGGGGCGCGCGGCAGCCGATTCCGGAGGACGCCGGCGACTTCCGCCTGCTGTCGCCGCGCGCGGCCGCGGCACTCAAGCAGCTTCCCGAGCGCAACCGCTTCTTCAAGGGGCTGGCGAGCTGGATCGGCTTCCGGCAGTTCCGCGTCGACTACGAACCGGAGCCGCGCTCGCATGGCTTCAGCACCTTCAGCACCGGCCGGCTCATCGGCCTGTCGATCGAAGGCCTGACCTCGTTCTCGGTGGCGCCGCTGCGCATCGCCAGCCTGCTCGGCGCCCTGCTGGCGCTCGGTGCGTTCCTGTTCGGCCTGTCGATCCTGTGGGAGACCTGGGCCAACGGCAAATCGGTGCCGGGCTATCCGTCGCTGATGGTCGGCATGATGACGATCGGTGGCGTTCAGCTTTTGATGATCGGCATCGTCGGTGAGTATATCGGCAAAATCCTGTCCGAGCTGAAGGCGCGGCCGATCTACTTCGTCGCCGAGCACAGCGTCCGGCAGGCGGGCCCGATCGAGGGCGCCGCACATTCCGAACAATCCGCGGCCGAATGAGCGAGACCGCGCCGCGCCGGATCTGGCTGTGCGCCGACGATTACGGCATCAGCCCCGGCGTCAACCGCGCAATCCGCGATCTGATCGCCAACCGGCGGATCAACGCGACGTCGGTGATGATGGTCGGCCCCGCGATCGATCGCGCAGAGGTCGAGGCCCTGCAGGAGGTCGCAACCGCGGCCGATTGCGCGATCGGACTGCATGCCACGCTGACGGCGCCGTTCTCGCCGCTGACCATGCACTATCATCCGCTGCATGGCGGGATCTTCTTGCCGCTCGGCCGCAAGTTGCGCGGCAGCCTGCTGCGGCGGCACGACCGCGCCATTATCGCGACCGAACTCACCGCGCAGCTCGAAGCCTTCGCCGAACGCTTCGGCCGGATGCCGGACTACGTCGACGGTCATCAGCATGTGCAGCTGTTCCCGCAAGTCCGCGATGCCTTCGTCGGCGCCGTGAAGGCGCTGGCCCCACACGCCTGGGTGCGCCAATGCGGGCGCTCGCAGCCGCTGGCGCAGCGGCTCGGCGCACCGAAGGCGCTGCTGCTGGACACGCTCAGCGGACCGTTCCGCAAGCGCGCCGCCCACGCCGGCCTCGCGTACAACCCGGGTTTTGCCGGCGCCTATGACTTCGCACGCGAGACCGACTTCGAGACGTTGATGGCATCGTTTCTCGACGGACTGCCGGATGGCGGGCTGGTGATGTGCCATCCCGGATTCGTCGACGACCTGCTGATCAGCCTCGATCCGTTCACCGATCAGCGCGCGCGCGAACACGACTTTCTCGCAGGCGGCCGCTTCCCTGCGCTGCTGGCGGCGCACAATGTGACGCTGCTGCGACGATCCGGCAAAGCATCCGGACCGGGCGCCCCGTCTCCTACCGAAAATTAATCCAGCCGGGACTTATTGCGGCCCAGCCGCCTCCCTACATTTTTCAGCACTCACGCGCGCAGCGCCGCATCCCGCGAGCCGCAGCGCGCGGAGCAACGGATCCTGAGGGAGACCATCATGACACCGCAAGAACGTCAGCTTGTGGACGATCTGTTCGAACGGCTGGCCCGCCTCGAATCCGCACCGCGCGATCCCGACGCTGCGGCTGCGATCGCGCAGGGGCTGCGGCTGGCGCCGAATGCGGTCTATGGGCTGGTGCAGACGGTGCTGGTGCAGGACGAAGCGCTGAAGCGCGCGCACGACCGCATCCAGCAACTCGAAGCCGGCGAGCGGCAGCCCGATGGCAATCAGGGCAGTGGCTTCCTCGACACCATGCGCGACGCGATCTTCGGCCAGAACCCGAATCAGAATCAGACGCGCGGTTCGGTCCCCAACGTTCCGCCGCCCGGTTACGGCAGCAGCCGACCGGCGTGGAATACCGGGCAGGTGCTCGGCCAGCAGCCGCCGATGGGCCAGCAGCAGATGGGCGCCGGGCAATACGCGCCTCCTCAGCAAGGCGGCTTCGGCGGACCGTTCGGCGGCGGCGCCCCCTCGCCGGTCGGCGGGGGCGGTGGCTCGTTCCTCGGTACGGCGGCGGCCGCGGCAGCCGGCGTGGTCGGCGGTTCGCTGCTGCTCTCCAGCATCCGCGGCATGATGGGCGGCGGCGGCCACCAGAGCATGGCCGATCAGTCCGGCCTCGGCGGCCTCAACCCATGGGGCGGCAGTGGTGATCAGTCCGGCGGCAGCCTGGCGCAGCAGGCCGGCCTCGGCGATATCGGCTCGCAACGCGGCGGTGTCGATGACGCCAGCTCGCGCTACGGCGCGCTCGATCAGCAGGGTTCGAACGACGATGACGATCGCAGCGGCGACTACGACCGTACGGCGGATGCCGGCTACGATCAGGACGATATGGACGACGGCTTCGACGGCGGTGGCGACAGCGACTTCGCCTGACGCCACCGCCGTCGCCTTCCACGCGATGTAAAGAGCAACGGCCGCCCGAGCGCGGCCGTTGTCGTATCAGGATGATATCGGCTGGCGCTCAGATCACGACGACGCGCGCGCCGACATTGACGCGGCCGTAGAGGTCGATGACGTCCTCGTTGCGCATCCGGATGCAGCCCGACGACACGTTGGTGCCGATCGTCCACGGCTCGTTGGAGCCATGGATGCGATACAGCGACGAGCCCAGATACATCGCGCGGGCACCGAGCGGATTTTCCGGTCCGCCTTCCATGAAGCGCGGCAGATCGGGACGGCGCGCCAGCATTTCCTTGGGCGGTGTCCAGGACGGCCACTCGCGCTTGGCCGAGATGGTCTTGACGCCCGACCAGGTGAAGCCCGGCCGGCCGACGCCGATGCCGTAGCGCAGCGCGCGGCCGTCGCCCTGCACGAGATAGAGAAACTTGTTGGGCGTATCGACCACGATCGTGCCCGGCTTCTCCTCGCCGTGATACTCGACCACCTGCTTTTCGTATTTCGGATCGAACGCCGGACGCGCCGGATCGATCGCCTCGGGCTGCCGCATGCCCTGCATCTGTGGGTCCATCGGCGGCAGCGGCTGGCCGCGACGTCCCTGATAGTACGACTGCTCCGGCTCGTAATATTGCGGCCGCGCCGGCTGGTCGCCGTCACTGAACAGAAACTCGATGAAGCCGCCGCCCATGTTGCCGCGCTGGGCCGAGGCGGTGCGGACCGGCACCGGCTGCGGCACCTGCGGCGCTCCGTAGATCACGGTCGGGGCGGACGACTGCATCTCGTAGGCCGAGGCGATCGGCAGCCCGGCGACCAGGCATGACACACTGGTCAGCAAAGTAAGCGTGGTTTTCCTGAACATCGACGTACTCTGAACTGTTTCGTCGGAATGCGCCCAAAGGCGCCGGTGAACGCAACGGATCAGAAACCAAAACCGGATCGGTTTGGTAAACGAAAGCGCCGCAGGGATTCACCACGACGCGAAACAGCGCCAAACCTGCGGACAGCGTTTATTTTCAATAAATGCCGGCGAGCCATGGTTAACAGTGTGTATTTGCATTGCAAATCTCAACCAACTGTTAGTTCCAAGCAGCAACGCACCGTTAAAGAGATGGCACTACAAAGAAGTATTGCCTGAAAACGGGATGAGCCGATGTCAATCCAACGCAAGCGCTTCCGGATCGAAGAACTCACGCTCGGTAGCGCTCCGCCGCTTGCACCGATCGACTGTGACTCCGGTCCGACTCACCACGACATCATGTCGGAACTCCGCGCGATCCGCGCCCAGATCGTCGGTGGCGGCCAACCGATCATGGCCAGCGGCATCGGCACTCAGGAAATCGAAGCCTCCACGGCGGACGAAGTCGCCGAGGCGCGGGCCCTGCTGGCGCAGTATCGCGCCCAGATCGAACAGTGCGAAAAGCTGAAGGTCGAGCTCGACCTGATCCACAACGCGATCGACCAGACCAAGCGCGAGATCGCGGTGCTGCACACCAAGAGCTTCAGCGGCGAGGAGATGGCCAAGGTCAACGGCGAACTCGGCGCCGTGGTCGGCGGCACCGAGGAAGCGACCCAGCAGATCCTCGAAGCAGCCGAAGCGATCGATCAGGCAGCCACTGCGCTCGGCAAGGTGACGTCGGCCGACCAGCAGAAGGCGCTGAGCGAAGAAATTCAGGAGCGCGTGATCTCGATCTTCGAGGCCTGCAACTTCCAGGACCTCACCGGCCAGCGCATCAGCAAGGTGATGCAGACCATGAAGTTCATCGAGCACCACATCGTGGTGATGATGGACATCTGGGGCGGCGTCGACGCCATCAAGGCGCACGTGCCTCCGGTGGTCGATACCCGCGAAGGCGACGCCAAGCTGCTCAATGGCCCGCGCGCGCTGGGCGACGACGGCCACGCCTCGCAGGACGACATCGACGCGATGTTCAACTGATCCGTCGCAAGCGATCCGACGAATTCCGAGAGCCCCGGTTCTGATCACCAGAACCGGGGCTCTCGTGTTTTTTCTAGGGCGTCGGCAGCGCCGCTATCGCCGCTCAGCCAGCGGCGGCGCGTGGATCAGCAGGAAGCAGCCGACTCCGAGCAGCGCCGTCAGCATCCCGATCTCGATCACCGCCGCATCCGAAAATCGCTCCACCGCGGTGGCGACCACGAACGGCGCCGAGGCTTGTACGAACAGCGCCGGCCGCGCGATCCGGCCGATCACCCGGCCATAGCCCTCCGGCCCGAACATCAGCAGCGGCAGGCTGCCGCGCGCGATCGTCATCACGCCATTGGCCGCGCCGAACGCGATGCAGAACAGCGCCGCAACGGCGAACGACACCCCGACGAAGGCCAGCATCGCGAATGCCACCCCCATCAGCGCGATGGCGCCGCGCGCGATCCACAGCGGATGGATACGGCCGCCGAACAGAAAATCGATCAGCCGCGCCACGACCTGAGCCGGGCCGAACAGCGCGCCGACCATCACCGCGTCGGCGCCGCTCAGGCCGCCGCGCTCCAGCATCGCCAGCAGATTCGAGGTGACGCCGGACAAGATCAGCGCATGCAACGCGAAGCCCATCGCCAGCAGCAGGAACGGTCGCCCCTCCGGCCGCAGCGGCTGCTGCGGCAACGGATGCGGGTTCGACGAGACAGGCCCTTCGGACCGAGCCGGCACTCGAGGCAGGACGAATCCGTGCAGCGGCGCGACGACGAAGGCCAGCACGGCCGCGAACACCAGAAAGGTGCCTCGCCAGCCGACGTGCTCGAGCAGAAGATGCGTCGCCGGCCACCCGACCGTCGAGGCAAAACCGCCCGCGAACGTCACGAAGGTGATCTGTCGCCGCGCCGAGCTGCCGAACAGCCGGGCCAGCGTCGCGAACGCAGGGTCGTACAGGCTGGAAGCCATCGAGACGCCGAGCAGCGCCCAGCCGAGAAAGTACAGCGGCCAGGCATCGGTGGTCGCCAGCAGCGCCATGCCGAGCGCGCCGACCAGTGCGCCGGGCGCCATCACGACGTTGCCGCCGTGGCGATCGATCAGCCCGCCGACGATCGGCGACATGATTCCGGAGATTACCAGCGCCAGCGAAAAGCCGGCCATGCCGAACGCCAGCGTCCAGCCGCGATCCGCGACGAGGTGCGGCATCGTCAGCACGGGGGGATAGATCAGGATCCCCCAGCACAGGATCTGGGTAAACGCCAATACCACGACCGCACGTCCGGGTCCGGCCCAGAGGTGGCGCAGCGCAGTCATGACCTCATGGCGTCAGCCCGTCTCCGGCGGATGGTCAGCAATCAGGCGCGCGGGGAACAGCGCACATACACCATATTGCCGTAGCGGGTGGCGGCATCCTTGTCGAGGAACCGCGTCACCAGAACCCGGCCGTCGAACGAAACGATCTCGCGGTCCTGATCGCCGATCGGTCCGGCGGGGCCGATATAGTTCTTGCCCCCAGGCGAGCCCTTCAGCCGCAATTCCTGCGGCGTCGCCTGATCGGCCAGATGCATGATCACGCCGCCGGTCGCGCCGGCGCCGATCACGTAGGGATTCTTGCACTGCGACAAAGCAGCCTTTTCGGTCCGCGAGCGGTCCGCGGGGTTCTGATACGACGCAAGACCCCAGCGCCCGACGATCTCTTCGGAACGGATGGTTGCCGGAACTTCCGGCGGCGGCGCCGGCTCCGCGATTTCGGCCGGCTGCGAGCCACCGAATCCACCGAACCCGCCGAAGCTGCCGCACGCGCCCAGGCCGAGAGCCATCAGGGACGCCATCGCCAGATTCAGAGGCGCGCGTGCGTTGCTGGAACTGATCATAACTTCTCCCCGAGAGAACATCCCCATGCGCCCCTTCGCCACACAACCGCAAAATGCCGCGTCAGGCAATGCGTTCGGCGAAGATCCCGCGCAACGATTCAGCCGCCAGAATCTACCATCCACCTCACCAAGCTCTTAAGCACTGAAGACAGAGCCCTTAGCTTGACAGGAACTGCAGCAAGCCATATTCGGGACGGACAATTAGCACTCTCGCAGCACGATTGCCAACAACGCGGACTACTCTTGCCCCGCGTACCCACCCGGCATTCGAAGCCGAGCACCTCCAGCCCGCAGTACAGGATCTCCCCATGGCTAAGCTCAATTTTCGTCCACTCCATGACCGCGTCGTGGTGAAGCGCATCGACGCCGAAACCAAGACCAAGGGCGGCATCATCATTCCGGACTCCGCCAAGGAGAAGCCGCAGGAAGGCGAAGTGGTCGCCGTCGGCCCGGGCGGCCGCGACGAGGCCGGCAAGCTGATCCCGATCGACGTCAAGGCCGGCGACCGCGTGCTGTTCGGCAAGTGGTCGGGCACCGAGATCAAGCTGGACGGCCAGGAACTCCTGATCATGAAGGAGTCGGACATCATGGGCGTGGTCGGCTGATCACCCTTCACCAGACATCAGGAGAGACTTGAATGGCAGCCAAGGACGTCAAATTCGGTGGAGACGCGCGCGATCGGATGCTGCGCGGCGTCGACATCCTCGCCAACGCCGTGAAGGTCACGCTCGGCCCCAAGGGCCGCAATGTGCTGATCGAGAAGAGCTTCGGCGCCCCGCGCATCACCAAGGACGGCGTTACCGTCGCCAAGGAGATCGAGCTCGACGACAAGTTCGAGAACATGGGCGCGCAGATGCTGCGCGAGGTCGCCTCGAAGACCAACGACCTCGCCGGTGACGGCACCACCACCGCGACCGTGCTGGCCCAGGCGATCGTGCGCGAAGGCGCCAAGGCCGTCGCCGCCGGCATGAACCCGATGGATCTGCGCCGCGGCATCGAGATCGCGGTTCAGGCCGTGATCAAGGACATCCAGAAGCGCGCCAAGCCGGTCGCCTCCTCGGCCGAAGTCGCCCAGGTCGGCACCATCTCGGCCAACGGCGACGCGCCGATCGGCAAGATGATCGCCCAGGCGATGCAGAAGGTCGGCAACGAGGGCGTCATCACCGTCGAAGAGAACAAGTCGCTCGATACCGAAGTCGACATCGTCGAGGGCATGAAGTTCGACCGCGGCTACCTGTCGCCCTACTTCGTGACCAACGCCGAGAAGATGACCGTCGAGCTCGACGACGTCTACATCCTGCTGCACGAGAAGAAGGTCTCGGGCCTGCAGTCGATGCTGCCGGTGCTCGAAGCCGTGGTGCAGTCGGGCAAGCCGCTGCTGATCATCGCCGAGGACGTCGAGGGCGAAGCGCTCGCGACCCTGGTGGTGAACCGCCTGCGCGGCGGCCTCAAGGTCTCGGCCGTCAAGGCGCCGGGCTTCGGCGATCGTCGCAAGGCGATGCTCGAAGACATCGCGATCCTGACCGCCGGCCAGCTGATCACCGAAGAGCTCGGCATCAAGCTCGAGAGCGTCACGCTCAAGATGCTCGGCCGCGCCAAGAAGGTGGTGATCGACAAGGAGAACACCACCATCGTCGGCGGCGCCGGCAAGAAGCCGGACATCGAGGCCCGCGTCTCGCAGATCAAGGCGCAGATCGAGGAAACCACCTCGGACTACGACCGTGAGAAGCTGCAGGAGCGTCTGGCCAAGCTCGCGGGCGGCGTCGCGGTGATCCGCGTCGGCGGCGCGACCGAGGTCGAGGTCAAGGAAAAGAAGGACCGCGTCGAGGACGCGCTCAACGCGACCCGCGCCGCGGTGCAGGAAGGCATCGTCCCGGGCGGCGGCGTCGCCCTGCTGCGCGCCAAGAAGGCCGTCGGCCGCATCAGCAACGACAATGCCGACGTTCAGGCCGGCATCAACATCGTGCTGAAGGCGCTCGAAGCCCCGATCCGCCAGATCGCCGAGAACGCCGGCGTCGAAGGCTCGATCGTGGTCGGCAAGATCCTCGAGAACAAGTCGGAGACGTTCGGCTTCGATGCGCAGACCGAGGACTATGTCGACATGCTCGCCAAGGGCATCGTCGATCCCGCCAAGGTCGTGCGCACCGCGCTGCAGGACGCCTCGTCGGTCGCCTCGCTGCTGGTGACCACCGAAGCAATGGTCGCCGAGCTGCCGAAGGCCGACGCCCCGGCGATGCCGGCCGGCGGCGGTGGCATGGGCGGTATGGGCGGCATGGGTTTCTAAGCCCGCGCTTCTCTGACCGATAACGATCACGCAAGGCCGCCTCCGGGCGGCCTTGTTGTTTTTGGGGCCGATTGATGCCGCCGGATCGACACCCGGGCCGCCCCGCAAATTCCCCGTCATCGCCCGCGAAGGCGGGCGACCCAGTATCCCAGAGCAGCGGAAGTGAACACGAGCGCTCTGGGATACTGGATCACCGCATGCGCGGGGATGACGACTTTGATGTCGAACGGCCGCTACGGAACACCTCCAATGAGCCGCGGCCACTTCGTCCCTCGCCACGCCGCCATGTTCTTTGGCGAATGCCCGGCGATTTGCTACGCAGGCCTTGGTTCGGTCCACTTCGAATCAAACAAGGCTTCCAGCCCGACGAATCCTGCGAGGAATCACCCGATGCGCGCGCTCCTGTTCAGCCTGCTGATGCTGCTGCCTGCGACCGATTTGGCCCGTGCCCAGAGCAAGGCAGCGCCAAAAGCGGGGGCGCCGACGACCGAGACGCGCTATTTCACCGCGCTCGACGGCTTCATGGACGGCGCCGACGTCATCCTGAAGGAAACCCGCCAGGGCAGGGTGGTGACCTCGGCGGTGCTCGACGTTTGCTACGCGCCCGCCAAGGGTTCCGACCACAAGGATCGCTTCGTCGCCAATTTGCAGGCCAACGGCCCTGCCCTCACCGGGACCACCCAGACCACCAGCGACAAGGCCCCGGTGACGGTGAAACTCGCCCGGAAGCAGAACGGCGAAACCGTCGACTTCAAGGGCCAGATCAGCATCGGCACCACGGTTCACGAGATCGCCTCGAACGACAATTCGGATCTCTCGGAGAAGGAATATCTGGAGAACCAGTCGAGCGACGAAAGCATCGCGTCGGCGCCGAAGGATTTCACCGAGGTGTCCCCGGAGGCCGTCGGCATCCGGGTCAGCCTGGAATCCGCGGCGGACTTCCTGAAGACGCTGAAGGGCCAGAATCTCGAAGTGACCTTGTCGAGCCTCAGCGTCGGCTGCGACGCATTGCGCGCGGGCACGCTGGTGATCAACCTGACCACCGACCCGGCGCACGCCCCGGCACTGATCGCCAAGGCCAAGACCTTCCCCGGCGTGACCGCCGCGGGCTGGACCAACGGCATCATCCAGATGGACCGCACCATCCTGTTCCCGGCCGCCGGCTGGCGCGACGGCGACAAGCTGAACCGCGACAAAATCGCCACCACGGTTGCCGGCGTGCTGTCGCAGACACTCGGCGCCACGCTCGCCACCTCGGCTTGGAACGACAATACCGGCAAGCTGAAGCTGACCTTCAAGAAGCCCAGCACGCTGGTCCCCTCGCTGCAGCTCACCGAGACCATCGAGGTCGAGGCCATGGTCAGCGCCGACAAGCCGGGCACGACCGACAAGCTGCTGCTGTGGGTCGGTAACCCGACCGACACCACGGCGGACGAAAGCACCGGCCCGAAGCTGAACATTAATGACGATTCAACCGGCGACGAGGAAGCTGAGCCCCGCAGCGATGGCGGCGCGGTCGCGGCGCTGGCCAAGGAGCTGAAGGGCCAGCGCTGGGATTCCGAAAGCTCGACCTGGCAGTCGCCATAGCGGGCTCGGCCGCCCGCCCGGGCGGCCATTTGACATGCCGCCGCGTTGCAGCAATGAAGCGCCCTTCTCGGCGGCAGGAACTCGACTGAATGACGCGCACGGACGTAGTGGTGATTGGCGCCGGCCTCGGCGGGCTGACGGCAGGCGCGATCCTTGCCCATGACGGGCGCCGCGTGGTGGTGATCGAGCGCAGCAATTCGGTGGGCGGCGCCGCCTCGAGCTACAAGGTCGGCGACCTGTTCGTCGAAGGCTCGCTGCATCTCACCGGCGACCCGCATCACCCGCAGGATCCCAAACACGCCGCACTGACGCGTGCCGGCGCGCTCGACGGCGTCCAGTGGATTCCGGCCGGCGCGCTGTACGAGATTCGCGGCGGTCCGCTCGGCACCCCGTTTGTGCTGCCCGACAGTTTGGATGGCGCGCGCGCCGCGCTGACCTCGCGTTTCCCGGATGCGGCCGCCGCGATCGACCGCTTCCTCAGCGAGATGCAGCGGCTGGCGAGCGCCGCTGGCGACGGTGGACTCGATGCGGTGTTCGCGCTGTCGCCGGAGTTTTCCGACTGGTCGGTATCGCTAGCCGACAAGCTGCAGGCGCTGTTCGGCGATAATGAAGCGCTGAAATGCGCGATCGCCGGCAATCTCTCTTACGTCCACGACGACACGTCCCAGCAATGGTGGGTCCCGTTCGCGATCATGCAGGGCGGCTTCCTGCTCGCCGGCGCGCGCTTCGTGCAGGGCGGATCGCAGCGGCTGTCGAGCGCGATCGCGCGCTCGATCCGCAAGGCCGGCGGCGATGTGCTGCTTCGCCGTTTCGTCAGCGGCATCGAGATCGGCGAGGACGGCGCGGCGAGCCGCATTACCCACACGGCGCGCGACGGCGGCGATCCGCAGACCATCGAGGCGACCACCGTCATCGGCAACGCCGCGCCGGCGACGCTGGCGGCGATGATGCCGGAGGCGCAGGCCGCGCGACTGACCGACAGCTACGCGGATCGTCCGCTCGGGCTCTCGCTGTTCGCGTTGACGCTCGGGCTCTCGGCCCCGCCGCGCGAATTTGGCGTCAGCAGCTTCGTTACGCAGTTGCTGCCGGACTGGATGCGCACACTCGCGTCCTACGCGGAGGGCAAAGCCCTGATGGCGAACGAGCCCGGCGACCGGATGCCGCCGCTGGCGCTCGCCGACTACGCGGCGATCGACTCCGGCGTGCCGGCGCCGCCCTACGTCCTATCGGTGGTCGGCCCCGACCGGCTCGCGAACTGGAGCGGCCTGTCGCAGGATGACTACCGCGCCAAGCGTGCACGCTGGCAGCAGGCGATCATCCACAATCTCGATCGTCTCTATCCGGGCCTCGCCGGCGCCGTCACGGCGAGTTCGTTCAACGTCGCGATGTCGGTGCAGCAATATCTCGGCGCGCCGGAAGGCTCGGTCTATGGCTTCGCGCCACTGCCACCGGACGGCAGCGGCAAGCCCTATCGCACGCCGCGCACCGTGCTGCCCGGCCTCTACCTCGCCTCATCCTACTCAGGCATCGGCGGCCATAGCGGCGCGATTCAGTCGGCTGCGCTGTGCGCCGATTTGATCTTAGGTGACCACGCGGCTGATTAGCAGCCGCGACTGGCACCAACCTCAAACCCGTCATCCCGGGGCGCGCGCAGCGCGAGCCCGGAATGACAACGATGACTAGTTGTTCTGGAAAAAGACTCTCCACTCTCGTCATTGCGAGGAGCGAAGCGACCAGCAATCCAGCCTGGTGCACGGCGCCGCTGGATTGCTTCGCTTCACTCGCAATGACGGGGAGAGGTTCTGCTGGTCTGACTAGTTGGTATTCAGCCGAAACCGCAGCGTCTCGCCGCCCGAGAGCGTGAGGTAATCGCCCTGCCGCGTCCATGTCGTCGCGGCCGACAGTGCCGCGACCAGTGCGTCATCGGCCTGGGCGCGGTCGGGCGGGCAGGCCCGGTTGTCGATCGAGCCCGGCACGAAGATCACGGTATTTCCGGCCACCGAGAACTGCCCGGTACCGCCCTTGCACCACAGTTCGACCCGCGCCTCACCCTTGTCGTCGATCTCGATGTTCGGAATGCGCTTCGAGCCCGGCTTCGGCGCTGCTTCGAGCGTCATCTCCAGACCGAACGGAAACTCGCCGGCGGGCTGCGCCCGCAGCATCCCGGTCGATCCGGCGACGAATGCCGCGGCTAGTGCAATGGATGTCAGC
Organism: Rhodopseudomonas telluris; assembly: GCF_042432815.1. Classification (NCBI taxonomy): domain Bacteria; kingdom Pseudomonadati; phylum Pseudomonadota; class Alphaproteobacteria; order Hyphomicrobiales; family Nitrobacteraceae; genus Rhodopseudomonas; species Rhodopseudomonas telluris. The sequence goes on along the minus strand of NZ_JBHLWM010000007.1, from coordinate 50,079 downwards.
AGTGAAGTCGAACGCATTTTGCCTCGCGTGCTGTGGTGATGTCTCGTCTGTATCCCGCGCGCGGCCGGCTTGACCAGACCGACGACGACCGTCCTGAAACGCCAAACCCCGCGGCTCGCGCCGCGGGGTTTGCAATTTCACCGTCCCGGATGGCTATTTCAGGACCATCGCGGTGAACGGATAGACGTAGGCCTGCAGCATCACCAGCACGCCGACCAGGCAGGCCAGCGTGATCGAATGCAGGAACACGTAGCGCAGGATCGAGCCTTCGTGGCCGTACCAATTGGTCGCGGTCGAGGCCACCACGATCGATTGCGCATCGATCATCTTGCCCATCACGCCGCCCGACGAATTGGCGGCGCTCATCAGGATCGGCGACAGGCCGAGCTGTTCGGAGGTGATCTTCTGCAGATTGCCGAACAGCACGTTCGAGGCCGTGTCCGATCCGGTCAGCGCCACGCCGAGCCAGCCGAGCAGCGTGCCGAAGAACGGATACAGCACGCCGGTCGCCGCGAAGGCGAGACCGAGCGTCGCGTCGACGCCGGACAGCCGGGTCAGCGTGCCGATCGCCAGCATCGCCGAGATGGTGATCAGCGAGATCGCGCACAGCCGGATGGTGCGGCCGTATTCGACGACCATCTTGGCCGGCGAGATCCCCATCAGCACGCCCGAGATCAGCGCCGCCAGCAACATGCCGGTGCCGGTGAACGACAGATAGGTGAAGCTGAACACCGCGCCCTCCGGCGTCGGCTTGGCAGCGACCGGCGGAACTTTGTAGATCATCTTGTCGAGCTCAGGCACCGGGTAGTTCCAGATGAAGATCGAGTTCGCCCAGCTCTTGAACAGGCCGGTGCCCCAGATCAGCATCACCAGACAAACGATGATCCAAGGCAGCAGCGCGCCCCACAGTTGCGCCTGACTCAGCTTGGCGGTGTCCATCGGCTTCGGCGGCTTCATGGTCGCGGCCGACTCGTCGTTGCCGCGCAGCTTCGGCGACAACCACAGCTCCTTCGGCTGCCACACCTTCAGGAACAGGATCAGACAGCCCATCGAGATCAGCGAGGCGCCGATGTCGACGATCCACGGATTGATGTAGTTCGAGATCACGAATTGCGGGACCGCGAAGCCAACGCCGGTCACCAGAATGGCCGGCCAGATCTGGATCATGCCGCGGAAACCCGCGAACGCCCAGATCAGCCAGAACGGCACCAGCAGCGAGAAGAACGGCAATTGCCGGCCGACCATCGCACCGAGCGTGTAGGGATCGAGGCCGGTCACCGAGGCGAGGCCCTGGATCGGGGTGCCGAGCGCGCCGTAAGCCACCGGCGCGGTGTTGGCGATCAGCGACAGGCCTGAGGCGGCGAGCGGCGAGAAGCCAAGCCCGATCAGGATCGCGGCGGTGATCGCCACCGGCGTGCCGAAGCCCGAGGCGCCCTCGAAGAACGCGCCGAACGCGAAGGCGATCAGCAGCAGCTGCAGCCGGCGATCGGTGGTGACACCGCCGATCGCCCGTTGCAGTAATTCGAACCGGCCGGTCTCGACCGTGATGCGATAGAGGAAGATGACGTTGAGGACGATCCAGCCGATCGGGAAGAAGCCGGTGACCACGCCAAGCAGCGACGCGCGAACCGACATGTTGGCCGGCATGGTGAACACGAAGATCGCGATCAGATTGGCCAGGATCAGCGCGATGATGGCGGCGAGGTGTGCCTTCACTTTGCCACTGGCGATCAGCACCAGCAGCGTAACCACCGGGATCGCCGCCGCCAAGGTCGACAGCGTCGCGCTTCCCAGCGGATCATAGATTTGATTCCACATCCGAATTCCTCCCTTCGAGATTGAGCGGCCGGCTTTTGGCTGCCGGTATTCGAGAAGGGAGTGCGTCGCGCGCGGGACAGTGAGCGGCAGCTAACGGACGCTCACAACCTCGCGAAATCGGCCAGCCACCATCCCCCACCTTTGGCTTCATGCTAGGGTGCGACAAGAGGGCGCGACAAGCCGTTGTAGTTCGTTTTACCTACAACTTTCGTCTAGCGCGTCTCCGCTCGGAGGCGCCGCATCCGGAGAACCCCATCCTGTGACCAATATCCGATCCACCCTCGCCACCGTCTGGCGGATCGCTGCTCCCTACTTCAAATCCGAAGACAAACGCATGGGATGGACGCTGCTGACGGCGGTGGTGGTCATCGAACTCGCGGTCGTCGGTCTTTCGGTGCTGTTCAATCGCTGGAACAACGTCTTCTACAACGCGCTGCAGGAGCGGAACTTCGACGTCTTCGTCTATCAGCTCAGCTACTTCTGCGTGCTGGCGGCGATCTGGATCGCGCTGAAAGTGTATCAGCTGTATCTCAACCAGTGGCTGCAGATCCGCTGGCGGCGCTGGATGACCGAACGCTATCTCGGCGATTGGCTGCACGATGCCAACCACTACAAGATGCAACTGCTCGGCGACGCCGCCGACAACCCCGACCAGCGTATCGCCGAAGATACCCAGCTGTTTGTCGAGCGCACGCTGGCGCTGGGCGTGGGCCTGCTGAACGCCGTCGTCACCCTCGCCTCCTTCGTGGTGATCCTGTGGGGTCTGTCCGACGAAGCGCCGCTGCACGTGTTCGGCCGCGACATTCCGATCCCCGGCTATCTGGTGTGGGGCGCGCTGATCTATGCGATCCTCGGCACCGCCTTGACGCACTGGATCGGCTCGCCGCTGGCTGACCTGAACTTCCGCCAGCAGCGGTTCGAAGCGGATTTCCGGTTCAATCTGGTGCGTGCGCGCGAGAATGCCGAGCAGATCGCGCTGCTGCGCGGCGAGCCGGCCGAGCGTGGCAAGCTGGCGTCGCGCTTCGGGCTAGTTGCCGAGAACTTCATGCGGATCATGAGTCGGACCAAGAAGCTGACGGCGTTCACCGCCAGCTACTCGCAGGCCTCGATCATCTTCCCCTACATCCTGGTCGCGCCGGCCTATTTCGCCGGCAAGGTCCAACTCGGGGGCCTGATGCAGACCGCATCGGCCTTCAGCAGCGTGCAGGACTCGCTGTCGTTCTTCATCACTGCGTATCGCACGCTGGCCGAATGGCAGTCGGTGGTTGCCCGTCTCGATGGCTTTGAGGTCGCGATCCACAACGCCAACACGCTGCGCAGCAATCCCGGCGTGGCGCGCAAGACGACCACCGGCAACGCCATCGATCTCGACGACCTGAAGCTGAGCCTGCCGGCCGGGCAGCCCTTGATCGCCGCCGACGACTTCAGCATCAGCGGCAAGGAACGCACCCTGATCGCCGGCCCCTCAGGCTCCGGCAAATCGACGCTGTTCCGCGCTATCGCAGGGATCTGGCCGTTCGGCTCCGGCTCGATCGCGATCCCGGCCGATGCCACGCTGATGATGCTGCCGCAGCGGCCATACTTCCCGGTCGGCGAACTGCAGGCCGCGATCGTCTACCCCTCGGAGGCGGACGCGTTCAGTCCCGCGCAGGTCAGCGAAGTGCTGAAGGAAGTGGGCCTGCCGGCGCTCGCCGATCGACTCGCCGAACACGGCCATTGGAATAGAACGCTTTCGCTCGGCGAACAGCAGCGCCTCGGTATCGCGCGGGCGCTGCTACACGCGCCGCAATACCTGTTCCTCGACGAAGCGACCGCCTCGCTCGATGAGCCCTCCGAAGCCGCGCTGTATCGCCTGCTCGACCGCAAGCTGCCCGACACCACGATCGTGTCGATCGGCCATCGTTCGACGCTGGACGCCTTCCATCAACGTGATGCCGTGCTGACCCGCGCGGGCGAGATCTTTACGCTGCAGGACAAGGTGCAAAGCGCGGCGCCGGCAGGCGGCTGAGCGGGAAGGCAGGCGGACAGCGCGCAGCCACAGTATCCAAAGCTGGCCGTGCCAAATTGGCGCCCGGCCAGCGATTGCGATATTTGCGGCCAGCTAGCGCGCGGCCAGACCATCGAAAACGTGCCGAGCGATTCCACGATGGGGATCGCGCGGCCGCGCCGTTACGTTATTGGTCATCACCCGCGAAAGCGGGTGGCCCAGGAGCGCAGAGCGCGTGTTGCGGCGCCCGGGCCGGTCAACGGAGGCCCTGGACTGTAGCGCCGTTCGAGCCCGGCGATGACCCGTTGAGGCGCGCAGGCTCATCTCTCAACTCGACCACGACGTGATCGTCCGTGGTGCAGGCCTGTCCGGCAACCTTCGGCCACCGCAGGCGCGGCACAAACGAAAAGGGCGGCAGATCGCTCTGCCGCCCTTGCGCCCCAGATTTGGGAAAGGCTTACTTCAGATTGCTCTGCAGCGTCACGTCAGCCGAGAGCTTGGCGATGAAGGTCGCACCGCACCACTTGGAGCCGACGCCAGTCGGATTGATCGGCGAGAAGCTGTTGCTTGCAGTCGCGGTGAAGTCGCTGGTGAAAGCGTTGCAATCAGCCTTCGACAGATCTGTGTCGGAGTAGCGCAGGTCGAGAGTAAACACCTTGTAGGTGAAGCCGACGCCGATGTTCCAGGTGTTGTAGTCCTTGTACTTAATGCCGTTCGGGAACGGTCCGCCGCCGGTCGGGCTGGCGGCAGCGGTGCCGTAGAACGAGTCGGAGGTGCCGAGCCACTGACGGCCGAACTCACCCGACACATACATGCCGACGCCGCTCGGACCAAAGCCGGTGCTCGGCGCGGTGAACTTGCCGGTGACCGACGCGTAGTTGCCCCAGGCGCCGCTGTTCAGGTAGCTCGGGGTGTAATATTCATTAGCTCCGATCGTGAACATGTCGTTCACGGTGTAGGCCACCTTGGCGTAACCTTCGTAGAAGCTGACGTCCTTCTTGAGCACGTTACCGTTGAGCAGCCCGTTGGCCTGACACTCGGCGCTCAGCAAATTGCCGGCGGAATCGGTCACGGCGCCGTTGCCATACTGGCAGGTGCCGCCCGGATACAGGTAGCCCCAGACGCCGAAGTCGAACGCGAAGGCGCCGAAGGTCGGGCGGATACCGCCGTAGATGTCAACTTCGGCGGCGGCGCGGTTCGGGAAAGAGATGCTCTCGAAGGAGCTACCGACGTAGAGCTGCAGGTCCTTGGTGACGTTGTAGCGCGGCTCGAAATAAGCGGTCACCGACGGCTTGTGGTTCGACTGGGTGATGCCGCGGAACACATAGTCGCTCATGATGGCGGCGCCGAAGGCGACATCCCAGGGGTCGAACGCGACGACCGGCGGAGCCTTGGTGTAAACCTTCGCAGCCAGATCGGCGGCCGACGCCGACGAGACACCCACAGCAAGGATGGCCGCGGCCGACAGAATTGCTTTCTTCATGATGATCCCCATCGCTTTAAAGCCAGCCCGACCAGAGTCCAAGAAAAGACACGATATCGACCTGCTCAGTAACTCCCGCACAATCTGCGGCGGCCGCACGGAACCGTGAAGCAAAAAACACATGCAGCTGCCGATTTTTTGAGCAATTTCGTCCACCTCAGCGCGAGTAGTTGGACGGTGTGGCAATTTAACAACTAATTTGAGAGCCGTTCCGATCTGAAACTTAGACGTTTACTCGCCGGGGCAACACTTTCGACGAATAGTCTCTGCGTTGCTCGCTGGCACCTGCAGCTGCAGGCCGAATCGCCGGAGGGAAATGTTCTCCGATTGAGCGCCCCTTCCGTCGCGCCACGGGACTGGACAGCAAAAGACCGCGGGGATTGCCCGCGGTCTTTTTCGAATGCATTTGGCTATGAGGGCGCGCCGGACTCAGTCGGGGGTTCGCGGGTGCTCTTCGTGGGGGTGCTCGGCCTCGGTCTCGATATCCTCACCCTCCGCAGCGGCTGGGGAAGATTCGACCGGTACGTTGTCCTCGTGTTCGGCTTCCGCGGCCGACGAGAACGGTTCAGCAGGTTCGTCGTCAGCTCCCTCTTCGGCCTCGACGGTCGGCTCCTCGGCATCGGCTGGTTCGGCCGGCAAGGCCGCGTCCTCGACGGGCTTCGACTCAGCTTCAGCGGGCGCGGGCTCAGCGTCTTGAGACTCAGGCTCGGGGATCGAGGAAGCCGGCTTTTTCGCCCGCGGCTTGCGCGGTTTGGCAACCTTCGTCACCGCCGGCGCCTCGGCCGGGGCAGCGGCGTCGATCGCCTCGAGGAGTTCGCTCGGCGGTTCCTGCGGCGCCGCGGCGGGCGGTGTGGAGGGCTTCGCTTTTGGGGGAGCCTTTTTCCGGACAGGTGCCTTGGGTGCCACGGCCGGAGCCTTGGACGCAGCCGGCCCCTTGGGCGCGGACGCCTTGGGAGCTTTCTTGGCCGGAGCTTTGGCGATCGGCGAGGCAGCTTTCGCCGCCTTGGGCGGAGCCTTGCTCGGTGACGGCCTGACCGGCGCCTTGGCCTTCGGAGCCTTGCCGGCCGAGGCCTTCTTGGTCACGGCCTTCTTGGCGGGCGCCTTTGCGCCGACTGACTTCCTGGCGCCGGCCTTGGCGGCAGAGCCGGCCGACTTCTTGCCTGCGAGTTTTTTCGCGGGGAGCTGTTTCGAGGCGGCCTTCTTGGTGGCGCCCTTCTTGGCGGAGGATGTTGCGGACGACTTGCCAGCAGACTTCTTGGCCGGCTTGGCGGCTTTCTTGTCTGCTTTCTTGTCTGCTTTCTTGCCGGACTTCTTCGCGTCCTTCTTGGCCTTCTTGGCGCCTAGCAGGAGCTTGGCCTTGTCGGACTTTCGGGCTTTCTTGTCCTTCTTATCCGCCTTGTCCTTTTTGGACTTCTTGCCTTTCGCCATCGTCGTCCTCCTGTTGTGCGGATCGCCCCAGTTCGGCAATCACGCCATCCGCCAGCAGGCCTGCAGCACGGTCAGCTTTTCTCAGGTCGGGGACCGCCTGTCGCCCAATCGAGCAGTTCAATTGTGTGCATGACGGGAACATCCGTTCCGCTGGCGATCTGCACCATGCAGCCGATATTGCCCGCGGCGATCACATCCGGCTTGACGGAAGCGATGTTGGCGACCTTGCGGTCACGCAATCTGGTCGCGATGTCAGGCTGGAGAATGTTGTATGTGCCCGCCGAACCACAACACAAATGACTCTCGGGGATATCTTTCACCACGAATCCAGTCTTGGAAAGCAATTCTTTGGGCAGCCGCGTGATTTTCTGCCCGTGCTGCAACGAACATGCGGAGTGATACGCGACGACCAGATTGTCATGCGCCTGTTGCGGAATCAGTTCGAGCCCGCTGATGTATTCGCTGATGTCCTTGGCGAGGCCGGACACGCGTGCGGCGGATGCGGCGAACTCGGGATCTTCCCGTAGCATGAAGCCATAATCCTTGATGACGGTCCCGCAGCCGGACGTCGTCACCAGAATCGCATCGAGACCACCACGATCAATCTCGCGCAACCACGCCTTGATGTTGGTGCGTGCGTATTCGAGCGTTCGGGTGTCGCGGCCGAGATGATGGATCAGCGCCCCACAGCATGCTTCGTCCGCTGCAAGCACCACCTCGATGCCGTGTCGGGTCAACAGATTGATGGCGGCCCGATTGATCCGCGGCGCCAGCACCTGCTGCGCGCAGCCGTGCAGCAATGCCACCCTGCCGCGCTTCGGGCCGATCGCAGGGAACGTCGTGCCGGACTCGGGCCCCCGCTCCGGCAACTGCTTCGGGGCCAGCGCCAGCATAGCCTTGATCCGGCCGAGCAGCGTCGGCCGGGCGAGGTCATGCGAGCTCGGCAGCAGCGCGGCGAACGGCTGCACGAGTCGCGCCGCCCACATGCCGAGCCGGAACATCCCAGGGTGCGGCATCATCCAGGACAACGCCTCGCGGACAACCCGATCCCAGAACGGACGCTGGTAGTCACGCTCGATCCGCACCCGCGCCTGATCGACCAGATGCATGTAGTTCACGCCGGACGGACACGTCGTCATGCAGGACAGGCAGGACAGGCAGCGATCGATATGCTTGACGACGTCCGCGGTCGGCGGCTTGTCGCTCTCCAGCATCTCCTTGATCAGATAGATGCGACCGCGGGGACTATCGAGTTCGTCGCCGAGCAGCACATAGGTCGGGCAGGTCGCGGTACAAAACCCGCAATGCACGCAGGCACGCAGGATCTTGTCAGCCTCGGCGATATCCGGATCGGCGAGCTGGGTGAGAGAGAAATCGGTTTTCATGCTGCGGGTCCACGCGACAACCGGCCGCGATTGAGAACGTTCCTTGGATCGAAGCTGTGCTTGACCCGCTGCCCGAGCGCCGCGAGGCCGCCGGGCTGCGGCGGGAACACGTCGACGCTGGCGCGCACCTCCTCGCTGGCGCGGATCAGCGTGGCGTGACCGCCGATCTTGTCGACGCGCTGGCGCAGCGCCTTGGCGTGCGCATCCGTGGCCGGCGGCAGCGCCGCCCAGATCAGCCCGCCACCCCAATCGTAGATCACCTCGCCGCCACTCTCCCGCTGCAGCGCCTGGCCGAACGCACCGCCGGACGCCGGCGGGCAGACGATGCGCCACACCGGCCACAGCGCCCGCGGCCCGGCCGCCGCGAACGGCTCGACGTCCCGCACCGCGCACCACAACGCGGCCGAGGTCTCGTCGGTGATCAGTTCGGCGGGACCGTAACCCGCCAGCATCTGCCGCAGCGACTCCGCGCGGTGGCTGGCCGACGACGTGATGCCTTCGAGCCGCAGCAGCGTCAGCGCCTGGTCAGGTTGCGCGATGTCGCCGAGCGTGCCCCCGGTGGTGCGCAGCGCCGAGCCCGGCAGATGCGCTGCGCCGCTGACGTCGTAAGGCGACCCCATGGCTGCGGTCATCGCCTTGTTGGCCGCGATGTCGTCGAGGCCGCGCAGCAGCAGCGTGCGCTCGCATTCCGGCCGCGGCGTCACCTTCAGCGTCACCTCGGTGGTCACGGCCAGCGTGCCCCAGGAGCCGGCGAGCAGCTTGCAGAGGTCGTAGCCGGTGACGTTCTTCACCACCTTGCCGCCGGCCTTGAAACTCTCGCCGAAGCCCGACACCGCATTGGCGCCGAGCAGATGATCGCGCGCACCGCCGGATTTGATCCGGCGCGGCCCGGCGAGTCCGGCCGCGATCATGCCGCCGACGGTGCCCTCGGTCTCGACGGTGCCGAGCAGCAACGCGGTGTTCATCGGCTCGAAGGCGAATTGCTGGGCCTTGGAGTCGATCAGCGACAGCACGTCGGCCACCGGCGCGCCGGCCTGCACGGTGATGATCAGCTCGTTCGGCTCGTAGGCGACGACGGCGTTGAGCGCCGACAGATCCAGCACCGCATTGGTCGCCATCGGCTGACCGACGCGCCGCTTGGTGCCGTGGCCGACGATCTCGAGCGGCTGCTCATTGGCGATAGCGGCGCGCACCACGTCTTCGACGTCCTGCGCATCGCGTGCTTTCAGCGTGTCCACGGGCGGCTTTCGTCCTTCAAAATCGGAGGCAAATCCTCGACCGTCATTGCGAGGAGCGATAGCGACGAAGCAATCCACGCCGCGCGCGTGGCGCTGGATTGCTTCGCTTCGCTCGCAATGACGATGAGAGGCTGTACTTCGTACATCGCCGATCAAACTATCAATTTCAGAACCGCGGAAGGTCCGGGAACGGCAGCTTGCCGCCGTGCACGTGCATGCGGCCGAGTTCGGCGCAGCGGTGCAGCGTCGGGAACACCTTGCCGGGATTGAGCAGGCCGTCGGCGTCGAACGCGCATTTCAGGCGCTGCTGCTGATTGAGATCGATATCGGAAAACATCTCCGGCATCAGGTCGCGCTTCTCGATGCCGACGCCGTGCTCGCCGGTGAGCACGCCGCCGACTTCGACGCACAGCCGCAGGATATCCGCACCGAAGGCTTCGGCGCGATCCTGCTCGCCGGGCTGATTGGCATCGTACAAAATAAGAGGGTGGAGGTTGCCGTCGCCGGCATGGAAGACGTTGGCGACGCGCAGGCCATATTTCTCCGACATCTCGGTCATCCGCCGCAGCACCAAGGGCAGCTGTTTGCGCGGGATAGTGCCGTCCATGCACAGATAGTCCGGCGAAATCCGCCCCACCGCCGGGAACGCCGCCTTGCGGCCGCTCCAGAACAGCAGGCGCTCCTGCTCGCTGGTCGAGATCTGGCAGGTGGTCGAACCACACCCCAGCGCAATGGTCTCGACGCGCGTGATCAGTTCGTCGACCTCGACCTGCGGCCCGTCGAGCTCGATGATCAGCAGCGCTTCGACGTCGAGCGGATAGCCGGCGTGGACGAAGGCTTCGGCGGCGTGGATCGCGGGCCGATCCATCATCTCCATGCCACCCGGGATGATGCCGGCGCTGATCACGTCGGCGACACATTGACCGGCGGCCTCGACATTGGTGAAGCCTATCATCAGCGCCCGCGCGGTCTCCGGCTTGCGTAGGATCCGCACGGTGACTTCGGTGACGACGCCGAGCAGGCCTTCCGAACCGGTGATCACACCCATCAGATCGTAGCCGGCATTCTCGGCGCATTTGCCGCCGATCCGCAGGATCTCGCCGTTCATCAGCACGATCTCGCAGCCGAGCACATTGTTGGTGGTCATGCCGTATTTCAGGCAGTGCACGCCGCCCGAATTCTCCGCGATGTTGCCGCCGATCGAGCAGGCGATCTGCGACGACGGATCGGGCGCGTAGTAGAAGCCGGCATGGTCGACCGCCTGGCTGATCGCCAGATTGGTGACGCCCGGCTCGACCACCACGGCGCGGTTATCGAAATCGATCTCGCGGATACGCTTGAACTTGCCGAGCCCGAGCAGCACGCCATCGGCGAGCGGCAGCGCGCCACCGGACAAGGACGTGCCGGAGCCGCGCGGCACCACCTTGATGCCGTTCTTGTGACAATAACGCAGAACCTCGGACACCTGCTGCGTCGTGCTTGGAAGCACGACCACCATCGGCGGCTGGCGATATGCCATCAGCCCGTCGGACTCGTAGGGCCGCATCTCGGCGTCACTGGAAATCGTGCCCTCGCCCGGCACGATCTTGCGCAGCGCTGCGATGATTTCGTCGCGGCGCGCCAGCACCGCCTGGTCCGGCTCCGGCATCAGAATGGTCATGTGGAACTCCTGCGGCCTGCCGACATCGACCGGAGCGGACGTAGCACCGCGCCAGCTAACCGCCGGTGCGAGGATCGGCGGACCCACACATCCCTACTTAGAGCACTTCCATTCGGCAAACGGATTCGGTTTCCGGAACCGACTAAGCGCCGACCAGCGTCCGGGACGGCACGACGGCCTGCACCACCAGCCCGCGGGCGCGGGCGTCCATCACGCCGACGGCGCGCAGCGCCAGCAAGGTCACGGTTTGCACTGCATCACGTAGTTTGGCCGGATCGTCGAGATTGTCCGGTGCCAGCGGACCGACCAGCGACTCGTGCACGGCACCGAGCAGCGCGGTCGCGGCCAAGGCCGTATCCTGCGCCGGCAGATGCCCGGCACGAACGGCGGCGGCGATCCGCAGCTCGATTTCGCCGGCGATCTCGCGGCGGCTGGCAAGTCGCGACGCGGTGACGTCGACGTCGACCGGCTCGGCCAGAATGCCCCATGCGAGTTTGCGATGCGACAGCACATGGACCGCGACAGTCGTGACCGCGGCGGCGAGTGCCGATGACGGGCCGGGCGCCGCATCCGCGGCGCGTCGGATCGCAGCGAGTTCGTCGCGCGAAACCTCGGCGATCAGTTCGGATATCAGATCGGCCTTCGACGGGAAGTAGCGGTACACTGTTCCGGCCGCGACCTTGGCGCGGTTGGCCACCGGCGCGATCTGCACCGCCGCCATGCCGCCTTCTGCTGCGGTCTCCCTCGCTGCCGCGATGATCGCGCTACGTCGTGCAGCCAACCGCTTCACGACCTGGTGGGTTCGCCGGTAAACCATGCGCTCTCGTTCCGGAATCGAGCATTCCGATCCCGAGGGGTGGGACCAGAAAATCTCAGCTCATCAAGACTTTGGAGCATGGGCGAGCTCGCCGATCAGCGCGCTTCGTCCAAATCACTAGAAAAAAGTGAACACCTATTCAGAGACGATGGCAAGCCCTTACAGCAATGAAGTGAATAGCTCTCCAGCGGGGCTAGCCGGCGATGCCAAGCGCCCGCGCTAACGCAGCTACCAACATACCGGTCGCGACCGCGAGGAAGTCGTTTCGACGAATAATGCTGACGGTCATCGCCGCGACCAGCGCGAAGATCACGATCGGGCCGCCGTTGACGGCGACCGGGAGCGCGGCGGCGACGATGATCGATCCCGGCAAGGCGTCGAGCATCCGCCGCACCCGCGGCGTGACGTTGACGTAGCCCATCAACCAGAAGCCGCCGAGCCGAGACGCCACCGTGACCGCGGTCATCACCGCGAAAGCGATCATCACGTCGCTGCGCAGAAATTCGCTCATGCCGGCAGCGTCCGCGGCGGAGGCTCGTCCATCAATCCGGCACTGAGCGCACCCGCTAGCGCGCCGGCAATGATGAACCAGTAACCCGGCGTCAGCCAATGGACGGTCAGCGCCACGGCGCCCGAGACCGCCCAGGGAATCGCACGTCGCGCCCCTTTCCAGGCCGGCACCAGCATGGCCGCAAAGAAGGCCGGCATCGCGAGATCGACGCCGTATTTCTTCGGGTCGGACAGCTGTTCAGCCAGCAGGAAACCCGGAACGGAGGAGATCAGCCAGACGAAGTACAGCACCAGCCCGCCGGCGACGTAGAACGCCGCGTTGGCGCCGCCATGCTCGCGATAGCGCATCGCGGCGAGCCAGCCGCCATCGGTCACCAGCAGCATCGCCGGATAGGACTGCCACGCCGGCAACGTGCCGAACCACGGGCGCATCGAGGCCGTCATCAGAAAGAAGCGGATGTTCACCGTCGTGGTGAGCAGCGCCAATGCGGCGATCGTCGACGGCGTCAGCGTCTCCGGCCACGACTGCACGGCCACGAATTGCGACAGCCCGCCATAGACGGTCGCCATCATCACTTCGACTTCGGCCAGCGTGAAGTTTTTCTGCGCGCACATCGCGCCGAACGCCATGCCGAACGCAAGCGTCCCCGGCAGCATCGGCCCGATCGCGACGATCCCCGGCCAGATCGCTTCGCGCGACCAATAGGCCGGCGCTTTCGAGATGTGAGTGGTCATAGGAGGGTCCGCATGGCGCAATCTGCCTGCGCGTTGCGCACGGCAAGGTCAAGTCTCGGCGCCGGCATGCGGACTATGCGGCGGAGCACGAACGTTTCGCGGCGAAGCATGCACGTCGGGAGCTCCGCTCATTCGAGCCGGAGCTCCCGACGGGGCGGAACGCGACCGGCTTCGTTACAGCGATGCGACGTGCGTGGACGGCCGACGCCGCTGCCAGGGCAGCGACTGTTCGAGCTGCGCCGCGAGCCGGATCAGCAGATCCTCGGCGCCGAAGCGGCTGACGAACTGCATGCCGAGCGGCCGCCCTGCGCTGTCGCTGCATAGCGGCAGGCTGATCGCCGGCTGCCCGGTCATATTGTAGAGCGCGGTGAACGGCGCGTGGCGGAACAGATGGTCGTACCAGCCTTTCGCGCCGAGGCTGGCGTCGTTGCCGTTGCTGAAGCCGAGCGGGAGCGCCGCGGCGGCCGTGGTCGGCGTCAGCAGGACATCGTACTGCCGGAAGAACGGCGCGACGCTGCGGCAGACGATATTGGCGAACGCGTCGGCCATCTCGCCGTCGATCAGCGACAGGCCGAGCCCGTATTCGTAGCAAGCCAGCGTCGTCGCTTCGAGCAGCTCGTTTGATGGCGCTCGACCATTGAGCTGGCCGACGCCGAGGACGCCAGCGGCGAGGAAGCCGCACCAATAGGTGAGGTTGGCGGCGTGGAATTGAGCTTCATCGAAAACCGGCGAGGCTTCTTCGACATGATGGCCGAGGTGCTCGAGATGCTTGGCCACCTGTCGCAGCGCGTCGCGCATTTCCGGATCGATCTCGGCCTGCATCACGCCGTTGAGCGAGAACGCGATGCGCAGCCGGCCCGGATCGGCGCCGACCTCCTGCAGATAGGGGCGAGCCGGCGGCGCGACTTCGAACGGATCGCCGACACCGGGGCCCTGCACCGCGTCGAGCAGCGCGGCGCAATCCCGCACCGTGCGGGTGACGACATGCTCGATGCCCATGCCTTTCAGTGGCTGGCCGAATTCCGGCCCGGTCGGGGTGCGGCCGCGCGTCGGCTTGAGACCGACCAAGCCGCAACAGGCCGCCGGAATCCGGATCGAGCCGCCGCCGTCATTGGCGTGCGCGACCGGCACGAGCCCGGCCGCAACCGCCGCGGCTGAACCTCCGCTGGACCCCCCGGCCGAACGGGTCAGGTCCCAGGGATTGCGGGTCGGGCCGTACAGCACAGGCTCGGTGGTGATACTGAAGCCCATCTCGGGGGTGTTGGTGCGACCGAGCGTCGTCAGCCCAGCGGCCTTGAAGCGTCGCATCAATTCGGTGTCGTGCGGCGACGTGAAACTGCCATGGACGAAGCGGCTGCCCATGTCGCAGGCGACGCCCTCGGCGTGCATCACCAGGTCCTTGATCAGGAACGGAACGCCGTGAAAGGGAGCGCCAGCGCTGTCCGGCGCCGGCGCGTGCAGTGCCGCCGGGACGTCGCCGATCACCGCATTGATAGTTGGGTTGAGCGCCGCAATCGCGCGCTGCGCCGTCTCGGCCAGTTCCGCGGCGCTGACGTCACCGCTGCGGACCAGCGCGGCAAGCCCGAGGCCGTCCTGAGCCGCGTATTCTTCCAGTGTCAAAGCCATTCCCCGCCTCCGCAAATCGCTGCCGCCGTGGCAGCCTCTTGCGAATGCTAGGCAGTCGGATCTGCGGCACTATCGATCAGATGTTCCACCCGCTGGCGGCTGCGCGGCCCCGCCGGCTATACGGGCCAACGCCGCCTTGTTGGAGACGCCGAGCTTGTCGTAGATGCCGCGTAGATGATGGCGAACCGTGTAGGGTGAACACGCCAGACGCGCGGCGATGTCCTTGTAGGACTGTCCCAGCGCGTAGCACGCGGCGATCTCGGCCTCCCGCGGAGACAGTACGTCGAGCGGCGTTCGCGACCGGGCGCGGAGCACGATCAGGTCACCCTCGCGCGAACTGGCGACGCGAAGCCGACGTCCCTGAAACGCGCTCTCGCCGCCGGCGCTGGCGCGCAAGGCGGGCGGCAGAGCGGGCCCGTTCCAGCCCGACCATTCGCGGCGGATCAGCTCGGCGAAGCCGTCGTCGGCGATGTGCAGAAGGCCGTGCCGATCGGCCAGCGCCAGTCCGCCGCCACGATGGTCGCCGGCGCTGCGCAACCCGTCGAAATGCTGCAGCCAGTTCGCGTGCCACGCCGCCGTCAGGTGCGGCATCAGCAACTCCTTGAAGCCCCGCTCGGCCTCGCCGAAACTCGGCGCCGTCACCGGCCGATACAGCGACAGGAAGGTGGCGATGCCGAGCCGGCGATCGGCGATCACGGTCGAGAGCATGCTGCCGATATCGTACCGCTCCGACATCAGCGCCAAACCGCGGGTACGGCCGAGATCATCGCGGGAGAACCGGCCGGTGGCGCCCGGCCTGGCGGTGACCACGCGCGCGACGTCGTCGTCCAGCGCGACCGCTTCCCAGGTCGTGACGAAGTGCTCCGGCAGGGCGAAACGAAACGAGCTGTGCAGCGCGAAGCCACCGCCGGGCTGCGCCCGCACCATGCCCCACCACGCCGCGCGGAAAGGCAGATCGTCGGCCAGGCGCTGCAACGCGGCCTGCTGAAAGCGGCCGACGTCGGTGCTCCGCGACAGCGCGTAGATTTTCAGCAGCGCCGCGCTGAGGCGGCGGGCAGAGTCCAGATCAAATCGATTGCGCATCATGGCGGTCTCCCGAAACCGGAAGGAAGGCTGCAAACGGATCGTAGAGCAAAACTCGCGCCGGCTCGCGGGCGCTGATCAGCAGGTTTGGTCGAGCACAAAAAAACGCGGCGTTTCCGCCGCGTTTTTTGCAATCGGATGAAAGCGTCAGGCTCAGGCCTGGGGCTGCGGCTCCAGGCCCGGATCGGGCCGCGGGCGCGGCTTTCCGGCGGGCGGCACTGCCGAGGTGCGCGGACCCGACGGCTCGAGCACCGACTCACGGTTCGGCTTCTTGCCGTTGATCAGATCGGTGATCTCGTCGCCGGTCAGCGTCTCGAACTCGAGCAGGCCCTTGGCAAGCGCTTCGAGGTCGGCGCGCTTCTCGGTGAGGATGCGTTCGGCCTCCTTATAGCCCTCTTCGACCAGCCGCTTGATCTCGGCGTCGATCTTCTGGACCGTCGCCTCGGACGCGTTCTGGGTGCGCGACACCGACATGCCGAGGAACACTTCGTCCTGGTTCTCGCCATACGACACGGTGCCAAGCTCTTCCGAAAGGCCCCAGCGCGTCACCATCATCCGGGCGAGGCGCGTGGCCTGCTCGATGTCGGACGAGGCGCCGGACGTGACCTTCTGGCGGCCGAAGATCATCTCTTCGGCGACGCGGCCGCCCATCATGATGGCGAGGCGCGAGGTCATCTGCTCGAGCGACATCGACAGCTTGTCACGCTCGGGCAGCTGCATCACCATGCCGAGCGCACGGCCGCGCGGAATGATGGTCGCCTTGTGGATCGGGTCGGTGGCCGGGACGTTGAGGCCGACGATGGCGTGGCCGCCTTCGTGATAGGCGGTAAGGAGCTTCTCCTCCTCCGTCATCACCAGCGACTTGCGCTCGGCGCCCATCATCACCTTGTCCTTGGCGTCTTCGAATTCGGTCTGGGTGACCATGCGCTTGTTGCGCCGGGCCGCCATCAAGGCCGCTTCGTTGACGAGGTTCATCAGGTCGGCGCCGGAGAAGCCCGGGGTGCCGCGCGCGATGTTCTTCAGGTTGATATCCGGCGCCAGCGGCACCTTGCGGACATGCACCTTAAGGATCTGCTCGCGGCCGACGACGTCCGGATTCGGCACCACGACCTGGCGGTCGAAGCGGCCGGGACGCAGCAGCGCCGGATCGAGCACGTCGGGGCGGTTGGTGGCAGCGATCAGGATCACGCCCTCATTGGCTTCGAAGCCGTCCATCTCGACCAGCAGCTGGTTGAGAGTCTGCTCACGCTCGTCATTGCCGCCGCCGAGGCCGGCGCCGCGATGCCGGCCGACCGCGTCGATTTCATCGATGAAGATGATGCACGGCGCGTTCTTCTTGGCCTGCTCGAACATGTCGCGCACACGGGAGGCGCCGACGCCGACGAACATTTCGACGAAGTCCGAACCCGAGATGGTGAAGAACGGCACGTTGGCTTCGCCCGCGACCGCACGCGCGATCAAGGTCTTACCAGTGCCGGGAGGGCCGACCAGCAGCACGCCACGCGGAATGCGCCCGCCGAGACGCTGGAACTTGCCCGGGTCCCGGAGGAATTCGACGATCTCCTGCAGGTCCTGCTTGGCCTCGTCGACGCCGGCGACGTCCTCGAACGTCACGCGGCCGTGCGCCTCGGTCAGCATCTTGGCGCGCGACTTGCCGAAGCCCATCGCCTTGCCGGCGCCGCCCTGCATCTGCCGCGACAGGAAGATCCACACACCAATCAGTGCGATGAACGGCAACCAGGAAACGAGCAGCGACACGAACCACGGCACGTTGTCGCCCGGCGGCTTGGCGGTGATCGCCACCTTGCCGTTGTAGAGGCGGGTCACGAGCGTCGGATCGTTCGGCGCGTAGGTCTGGAAGGTCGAGCCGTTGGTGAAGGTGCCGTGAATTTCCTGGCCCTGGATCACCACGTCGCGGACGTGATTCTGATCGACCTCGCTGAGCAGCTGCGAGAACGAGATGTCCTGCGAGGCGGCGCGCTGGCCGGGGTTCTGGAAGAGCGTAAACAGCGCCAACAGCAGCAAAACGATAATGACCCAGAGGGCGAAATTCCGCAGATTGGCGTTCATCGGTCTTCCTTATTGGTCGCGCGGATCGCGACCTTTGGCCCAGGTTCGCCGTCAGGCTCTCCCGGACCGGCCATTGCACAATCTAGGTGTCACACGGCGCGCTGCCAAGAGAAGCATTCAGGACTATTTAGCGCATTCTGCCGCTTTTCCGGCTCAAATCCCGGCGAGCGCGGCCTTCGATCGAGCTTGTCTCAGGCGCTTTGGAAACACTCTCGCCACCTCGGCCACGGCGCGGCGGGGCTGGGGTTATCACGAGCCGATCGGCGGTCAGCGAAATCACGGCACCGGCAAGCGTCTGTTTCAGCTTGATTTGCCGCCGCGCGGGGAAGACCGCCGCCGCGGCAGTCTGGATCGCGCGGTCCAACGCTTCGGCCTTGCCGAGTTCCGGGATTCCCTCGCGGCCGACCCGGCCGAGCACGCGTAGCAGCAGGCGGATCCGGATTTCCGCGGCCAGGGCGCAGAACGCCGTGGCGTCATAGCCCAGTAGAGAATGGCCCCCGCTCTGCAACGCCAGGAATTGCTCGGCGCCGTCCACCAGCAGTTCCAGTGCCGCATCGGCCCGCGCGGCGCGGGCTGCGAACCGCGCGAGATTTCGCGAATCGCAGCCCTCGGCGGCGAGCAAGGGCATCAATTCGCGTAGCCGCGGACGCGTGAAGCGTGGGTCGCTGTTGCTTGGGTCGATAGCGAACTCAACGCCCGCCCGTGCCAGCGTCGCGACCAGGCGTTGTTTGGGCACGTCCAGCAACGGGCGGACCAGCATCAATCCCTGGCGTTCCGTCTCGCGCGCCATCGCGGCGAGGCCGGCGATGCCGCTGCCGCGAGACAGCCGCATCAGTACGGTCTCGGCCTGATCGTCCCGGGTATGCGCGGTCATGATGTAGCCGGCGCCTGCTGCGCTCGCCGCCCGTGCCAGCAAGCGATAGCGCGCCTCGCGCGCCGCGGCGGGCAGACCTGAGGCCGGCTTGTCGCCGGTCCAACGCAGCGTCCGGTGCGGCAGGTCGAGCGATCGCGCGAACTGCTTGACGGCGCGTGCCTCGCGGGCGGCCTCCGGTCGCAAGCCGTGATCAATAGTGACGACCGACAGTGCCGGTCCTCGTTTCAGGGCTTTGCGCCAGCGTGCGGCAAGCCACATCAGCGCCAACGAATCCGGCCCGCCGGAGACGGCCAGCACAAGCGCCGGCGCCGACTTCCAGTCGGCGAACAGATGGCTGGCTTCACGCGCCGTAAGCGGCGCTTCGTCGTTCCCGGACATCAGCGGCACAATCCCTGACGACCGGCCCCGGCATCGCCGGAGCTGTCAGTTCAGCACTTCAGCTTCTTCTGTTCGGCCTCGACGCCCCTTCGGACGCCGGCGGACGCCTTCGGGTATTTGCGCCCGATCTCGCCGAGCGCCGCACAGGCGGCTTCCTTCTCTTTCAGCGCCGACAAGGACTGACCGAGCCGCAGCAGCGCATCGGGCGCCTTGCCGGACTTGTCGTACTTGCTGGTGACAGCAAGGAACGACTCGGCGGCGTCGCGATACATCTGGCGCTGGAAAAAGCTCTCGCCCAGCCAGTACTGCGCATCCGGCGTGAGCGCATCGTTCGGATACTTGGTCGCGAAGTTGCGCATCGTCTCTTCGGCGAGCGCATAGTCGCGGCGCTGCATGTAGCCGATGCCGAGGTCGAATTCGTCGCGCGGAGAGGCCGACGGCGGCAGCGTCGTCAACCCGGCCCCGACTCCGGCGCGTGGCGCCTGCTGCTGCGGCGCGCCCGCATCCGGATAGCGACCGGCATTGTTGGAGAGATCGATCGGAGCGCCGGGATCGCGTCCGGGCAGATTGCCGCCCTGCTCCGCCGGGATCGGCAACTGACCGCCACCGAGCGCGCGCGGCACTCCGGGGGCCTGCGGGTTCTGGTTCGGATCGAATGCATCGCCGCGGCGGCGGCCGGTCGCCGGCGGCGCCGTCACCTGCTCCTGCACGATCGGCGCCTGCGGCTGCTGACCATAAACCTGACCTTGCGGCTGCTGCCCCTGGCCATAGCCGGGCGACTGCGGCTGCTGGCTGTACACCGGCGGCTGTTGGGGAGCCCCCGGGGGAGCGGCTGCGCCGGGGCCGCCCGGCTGAACGCCAGCGCCGCTCTGCAATTGCCGCACCTGATCTTCGAGCCTACGGTTGCGGTACTGCAGCTCCTCGTTCTGACCGGTGAGCGTGCGGAGCCGCTCTTCGAGCTGCTGAATCCGGATCTCCGGATCGACCTCGCCGCCATACTGCTGGGCCAGCGCGGGAGCGGCGAAAGCGAGCATCGCGAACACCGCGAGACTGCGCGCAGAGACGGCAAGATTGGATGACATGGGGGCCCGACGGTTGGGGATTGCGCGCCAGATTAGTAGCGCCGGATTGATCGCCGGACTACGCCAAAAATGTGACTGGAACGACGTGTTGAGGTCGCACCGGCCGCCACGAGTATAAAAGCACCCTCGCAAAAGAAAACGGCGCCCGAAGGCGCCGTCCGTCAATCGCTGCAAGGCGCGCTCAGGCGCCGGCGTTCAGCACGGTCACCGCGCGGCGATTCTGCGACCAGCACGAGATGTCGTTGCAGACCGCGACCGGGCGTTCCTTGCCGTAGGAGATGGTGCGCATCCGCGACGGATCGATGCCGCGGGACGCCAGATAGTTGCGGACCGACTGCGCACGCCGCGCGCCCAGCGCGATGTTGTATTCGCGGGTGCCGCGCTCGTCCGCGTGGCCTTCGATCGTGAACGAGTAACGATTGTAGGTCTGCAGCCACTGCGCCTGCTTGTCGAGCGTCGCGGTCGCCTGCGGCGAAAGATCGGTCTGGTCGCTCTCGAAGAACACGCGGTCGCCGACATTGACCACGAAATCCTGCTGGCTGCCCGGGGTAGCCGCATTGGCCATCGCACCGTCGGCGCCGAGCCCGGTCTTGTTATTGGCGCAAGCCCCCATCGACAGGGCCACCGCGAGCACCGCGGCCAGCTTCAATCCCTGGAGGATTCGCTTCTGATGTGTCATTCCGGAGCCTCCACGCTCGCGATATTCGGATGTCATCCGGTCTACAGGGCGATGGTTAAGCGAACGTTCCGTCAACCTTGATGAGACGTTGCCGACTCCGATCAAATGCCCCGATCGGCGAAAAGCAATCGCAATGGTTAATGAGCTGTAAATATGGCGCCAAGGTGAAGGCGGCCGCAGATCTGCGGCCGCTGAGTGGCGCGGGGATGACATTCGGAATCGGAAGGAGGCCGCGTCGGCAGAATGCAGTCCGCGCTGGAGCAACCGGACCCGCTTCCCCCGACGGTGCTCAGGCCGACGGAGCCGTCCGCGGCACCTCGACCAGGCGGCGCGGCGCCGACAGAGCGGGCGCACGTTCGAACAGCCTGTGCCGCTCGAACGGCGTCGAACGCAAGAACGGATAGCGCGCAAACACCTTGTGGTGCGTGTTAGGGAAATCGATCTCCATCAGGCTGATCGGCTTTTTCAGCCCCGGATAGTCGCGCGGCGGGCAGATCGACGTCATGAAGACCCGGCGATAGAACGCCTGATGCTCCGCCCGCACCGACGCCAACCCGAGATCGGCGCGGAAGTGCTCACACGCCACATAAGCCAGCCGCAGCGTCAAATAAGCGAGTTCCGGCACACGGTGGGTACGGTCCGGATCCGACACGAAGCGGGTCGGATCGACGATCACCTTTCCGTCCGCCAGCCATGGCTGCAGGAAATCGGGAAAGACATCCATGGATGGACACAGGTGGTTCTTTGGCGAAGCCACCGTGATCCGAAGCGAACTCGTCAGCTCGCCTTCGAAGAAAATACCGAAGATCCAGGAATTCGCCTGGTCGTCATATCGATCCGTCACAATGCCGACGCTGTTCGGATCGATCGCCCCCTCTTTGAGATAGGCGCGGTAGCGGAGCCGGTAGATCGCCTCGCGGTCGGCGGCGGTTTCGGCGAGCCGATACTCGATCTTGTCGAGCAGTTCGCGACGGCGGAGGGCGACCCGCCCTTCTTCGTATTCCTGCCGGGCGGCGCTCATCGACAATCCCCACTATTCAAATGCTGAACGTTCAATTCAACCAGCGAACGTTAACGAATTCCTAATCACCAAGCAAAGCATTTGAATCATTAAGGTTAATCTTCCGGCGCCGAAATCCTGAGTTGCAGCAGGCTGCGTCACGGCTCAGGCGATCGAGCGGAAGGGCAAAACCAGCTTCTCGCCGTCCTTTGGCCGTCGGCCATGCGACGCTGCCAGCAACTGGCGAATGCGGGAGGCCTGCACGGGGCGGCTGAACAGATAGCCCTGGCCTTCGGTCACGGTGCCGTCGGCGCTGATCCGTTCGAGCTGTTCGTTGGTCTCGATGCCTTCGATCACGACGGACATGCCGAGATCGGCGCTGAGGCGGGCGACGCCGCGAAGCAGAGTCAGCGGCCGATCGTTGTCGATGCCTTCGAGGAAGGAGCGATCGATCTTGACCTTCTGCAGCGGGAAACTGTGCAGATAGCTGAGGCTCGAATAGCCGGTGCCGAAATCGTCGAGCGAGATCCGGACGCCTTCGGCGTGGAGTTGCTCCAGCACATCATGCGTGAACTGGGTATTCCGCAGCAGCGACGACTCCGTGATCTCGATCTCCAGCCGGCTGGCCGGCAGGCCGGAGACTTCGAGGGCGTAGCGCACTTCGTTGAGAACGTCGCGCTGATGGAATTGCTGCGACGAGAAGTTGACCGCGACGCTGACTTGCTGCGGCCACATCATGCACTCCATGCAGGCCTTGCGTAGAATCCAGCGGCCGAGGTCGACGATCAGTCCCATCTCCTCGGCGACCGGAATGATGTCGACCGGCGAAACCGTTCCGCGCACCGGATGATTCCAGCGCAACAGGGCTTCGCAGGTCGTGATGCGCCCCGTCTTCAGGTTCACCAGCGGCTGGTAATAGAGTTCGAATTCCTCGTTGGCGAGGGCCTTGCGCAAATCGAGTTCCAGGATTCGGCGCGCCTCGACCGTATGGGCCATTTCCTCGCGGAAGAAGCAGTAAGTTCCGCGGCCGTCGGCCTTGGCGCGATACAGCGCCATGTCGGCATTCTTCAGCAGGATGTCGGCCCGCGTACCAGGCGCGGTCATCGCGATGCCGATCGACGCGCCGATCTCGACCACGTGATGGTCGATCAGGTAGCGGTCGCTGAGCCGATCGACGATGCGGCGCGCCAGCACCGCGGCGTCTTCGTTGGACCTGATGTTCTGCTGGAATACCACGAACTCGTCGCCGCCGAACCGTGCGACGAAATCCTCCGGACGCAGCATGCCGCGCAGCCGCTCCGCGACCGCGCACAGCAAGCGGTCGCCGCAGGGATGACCCAGCGTGTCGTTGATCTGCTTGAACTGATCGAGGTCGATGAACAGCAGCGCGGACAGCTGCGTCTTGCCCTGGCCGTGCTCGGTCGCGAGAATCCGCTCGATCTCGTCGCGGAAGTGAACCCGGTTCGGAAGGGCGGTGAGTTCGTCGTAGCGCGCGAGGTGGACGATGCGGGCTTCGGCGGTGCGGCGCTCGGTGATGTCCTCGACCAGCACCACGGTGCCGCCGCCGGCCATCGGCTGGAACGTCCATGACAGCGAACGCGGCGTCGCCTCGTCGCCGACCGTCACGATCTCGCCGGCGAGCGAGTTGTCGATTTCCGACAGGATCAGACGGCCGCTCGATGCCGAAATCGCTCCGATGGTGACGCACGCCGACACGATCTCGGTCGCCGTCGGCGCGCTGTTCATGAGGCTGTCCCGCAGCTTCATCATTTCGGCGAAGCGGCGGTTCATCACCGCGAGGCGACCGTCGGGGCGGAACATGCACAGGCCGTGCGGCATGTTGTTCAGCGCGGTGTCGAACTGATTGGCGAGCGCCGCCTCTCGTTCGCGTCCGATCCAGGCGTCGAGATAGAGCCTCTGCAGACTGGAGGTCACGCGGCGGATCGCAATGAAGAACACCATGCTGAGCACGGCGAGCGCCAGATAATAGATTCCCCCGATAGTCAGCATCGCCAGGATCAGCGGACCGCAGCTCAGCAACACCTGCAGGTGGAAAATCTTGGGCCGCCCGAAGGTGCGTCCGACACCCGCCGAGGTGTAGGCCACCACCGTGGTGATGCAGAGCATGTGGGCGCCGATGTCGTGGGTATCGAGCAGCACCACCAGCGACCAAAGGCCAAGGCAGATGCCGTGCGTGACCGCGCCCACGCGATAACGGCTTTCCCAGGAATCAGCGTCTTCCGGCGAAAGGGGTGCATTCCGCTGGCGGTAGCGCCGCATCTGCAGAGCGCGCGCGCAACCGATCAACACGAACAGAGGAACGAACAGCCATGTCCAGATATTGCCGGTGACAGCGCCGATCACCGAACCGGCAATCGCCGGCCCGAACGCGCCGACAATCATCGGCGCCGGGTTCATGAACAGCGAGTCGACCAAGCCGGCGTGGATCGCCGGCGACATGTCCTGTTCACCGTCTCGTTTGGGGCTGGGAAGCTGCATCAGCTGCAAGCGGTCCTTTCAGACTCCGCTGTACCTCAAGCAGATGAAGCCTTTCTGAGCGAACATGCTTAGCAACTCATTGCCACGATCGCAGCTTCGCTCGCGCACGCTTCGCCCGCGCGGGCCTTGCGTCATGCGCAAGCCGCCCACGACGTCTTTCGGCTTAGGACAGTAGCGGCGACCAGGCAGGGTCGGACGCATAGCCGGGAGTGGGAACCCGCAACTCATTGCGGCCCGACACATCGACCGTGAACAACGACGGCCCGGCATTGCCGCCGGGATCGCGGAAAAACATCAGAACACGGCCGTTCGGCGCGAAAGTGGGACCTTCGTTGTGGAACCCGGAGGTCAGGATCCGCTCGCCGGAACCGTCCGGCTTCATGATTCCGATCGCGAACTGGCCGCCACCCATCTTGGTGAAGGCGATGTAGTCGCCGCGCGGCGACCACACCGGAGTCGAATAGCTGCCGTCGCCGAACGAGATCCGCTGCGCCTGCCCGCCATTGGCCGGCATCACGTAGATCTGCGGCTTTCCGCCACGGTCGGACTCGAAGCACAGCCTGCTGCCGTCCGGCGCGTAGGACGGAGACGTATCGATCGCCGGCGTGTCGGTCAGCCGCGTGGTCGATTTGGAACGCAGATCCATCACGAACAGGTTGGAGTTGCCGCCCTGCTGCAGGCTCATGATGATGCGCTGGCCGTCCGGCGAGAACCGCGGCGCAAACGACATGCCGGGAAAATTGCCGACGATCTCGCGCTGTCCGGTCTCGATGTTGAACAGATAGACCCGCGGGTCGCCCTGCCCGAACTCCATGTAGGTGATTTCCTGCGTCGACGGCGAGAACCGCGGCGTCAGCACGAGATCGCTGCCGCGGGTGAGGTAGCGCACATTGGCGCCGTCCTGATCCATCAGCGCCAGCCGCTTGACGCGGCGATCCGACGGACCGCTTTCATCGATGAACACGATGCGGCTGTCGAAGTAGCCCTTCTCGCCGGTGAGACGCTCGTAAATCTGGTCCGAGATGATGTGGGCAATGCGGCGCCAGTACTCCGGCGAGGTGAAGTACTGCTGGCCGGCGAGCTGCTGACCGGTGGCCACGTCCCACAGCCGGAACTCGGCCTTGAGGCGGCCGTCCGACTGCCGGGTCATCCGGCCGGTGACCAGCGCCTGGGCGTTGATGCTGCTCCAGCTTTTGAACTGCGGCGGAACGTCGATGTTGGTGATCTTCTCGAGGAAGGCCGCCTGATCGATCGGCGCAAACAATCCGCTGCGCTTGAGATTGTTGGTGATCACCTGGCTGACGCCGTTGCCGACTTCGGTGTCGGACGGCGTGCCGGCGATGAAATTCGGGATCGCGATCGGCAGCGGCGCCACATCGCCGCCCGTCACCGTGACGCGCGCCTGGCCGAAGGCGCGGTGCGCTCCGCCGGCGATCAGGCCGGCAGCCGCCAGGCCTGACAGAACTTGCCGTCGTCCGATGACGAACGGCGCGGCGATCGGCTTTCGTGAATCTGACATCGTTGCTTGCTCTCAGCGCAGAGTTACAGGTCTCTGCTATCAAACACAGGGTTGAAATAACGCCATTCCCCGAAGAACCCGGGTGGCAGCCGATAGGGTGCGCATTCGATGATGGCGCGCAGCCCGCTTTCCTGGAACACGCGCTGGTAGGGGCTCGACGGCGACGACACCGCCACCGGCATCGTCTCGAGCGTACCGTCCTGCTTCAGCCGGATGCTGAACTCGGCTTCGACGCGTTGGGCGTCGAGGCCGCCATACGGCTTCTTCCAGCAACGCAGCACCTGCTCCTTGAACATCGCGCCCCAGGTCGCCGAGTTGTCCGCCGACTTGCCCTTGGCCAGACCGAGTGCCGCATTGGAATTCAACGCGTCGCCGGTCGCCGACTGACGCGTCGGGTCGCGCTTGTCGAGCAAGGCGGCAATCTTCGACTGATCGAACACCCGCTCGGCCTTCTTGGTCGGCTCGGGCGGCTTGGCAGCCGCTTCGGCTTGCGGCTTCGGCGGCGGCTTTTTCTTCTCTTCCTTCTTCAAGGCCTCGGCGATCGGATCGACCTTCGGCTCCGGCTTCTTCTCGGCCTCCTTGGCCTCTTCCTTCGCCGGCTCGGGCTTCTTCTCCGCCTTCTTGGGCTCTTCCTTCTTGGGTTCTTCCTTCGCCACCGGCTTCGGCGGATCGGGCTTCTTCTCGACCGGCTTGTCGGGTTTGGGCTGAGGCGTCGGCGCGGTGTCGGTGACCACCGGCGGCTTCTTGTCGTCGATCTTGCCGACCGCATCGTCCATCGGCTTGGCCTCGGCGACCTTCTCGACCAGTGGCTTGGGGTTTTCCTTCTTGCCGGTCTTCATACCGGCCATCACCTTGGCGAGCTGATCTTCGGAGATGGTATCGACCGCAACGGAATCCTGCGGTTCGAGTTCGAAGGCCTTCGACGAAAAAGACAGCATGGCCCAGCCGAGCACGAGGACGTGCAACGCGACCGAGGCCACCAATGTCTTGTCGATCTTCACCTTCAGAATTCCTGCTCCATCCTCAGTGTCAGTAGGCGCCTTCCCCGTTCAGGAGCCCTGCTCCGGCAGGATCACGATGTTCGGCTTGAATCCGGCGGCCTTGATCTGGCCGAGCAGCTTCATCATGTCCGTGTAGCAGACGTCCTTGTCACCCCTGAGATAGATGACGTTGTCGGTGTCGGACCGCGTCGCCCGGATCGCCTTGATCTTGGCGTCGAGTTCGGCCGCCGGCACCGCGCTGTCGCCGACATACATCTCGACCTGCGAATTGCAGGCGCCGCCGGTGCGCTTCACCGACAGCGTCAGCGGCGGCGAGTTCGACTGGATCTGCGCGCCGCCGCGGGCGGTCGGCAGATCGATATCGATCGAAGTGGTGAGCAGCGGCGCCGCGACCATGAAGATGATCAGCAGCACCAGCATCACGTCGACCATCGGGGTGACGTTGATCTCCGCCATCACCGGACGCTTGCGACTGCCGCGACGGCCGCCGCCGCCCGCAGCTACGTTCATCCCCATGGTCGGATGCTCACTTTGCGCCCACCTGCCCGGATCATGCGCGCTCGTCGATCTGCCGCGACAGGATGGCCGAGAACTCGTCCGCGAAACCCTCCAGCCGCTGGGTCTGGCGGTTCACCTCGGATGTGAACTTGTTATAGAAAATTGTCGCCGGAATGGCGGCGATCAGGCCCACCGCGGTGGCGAACAGCGCCTCGGCGATGCCCGGCGCGACCACGGCCAGCGAGGTGTTCTTCGACGCGGCGATCGACTGGAAGCTCGACATGATGCCCCAGACGGTGCCGAACAGGCCGACGAACGGGCCGGCCGAGCCGACCGTCGCCAGCACCAGCAGACGGCGCTCCAGCCGCTCGACCTCGCGGGCGATCGAGACGTTCATCACCTTCTCGATCCGCATCTGCAGGCCGGCGAAGGAGCGCGAATGGCTTTCGAACGAGCGCTTCCACTCGCGCATCGCGGCCACGAAGCACGCCGCCATCGAGTGCGTCGGCTTCGCCGACAGCGTCCGGTACAGATCGTCGATGGATTCACCCGACCAGAACGCCTGTTCGAAGCGGTCCATCGCGCGCTTGGTGCGGGAATAAAGCAGCAGCTTGTCGATCGCGATCGCCCAGACCCAGACCGAGCAGCCGATCAGGCCGAGCATCACCGACTTGACGATCCAGTGCGCCTGCCAGAACAGCGCGATCAGCGAGACGTCGGCGGAAACCATCGGCATCGCTGACTGGGTCACGTCGGCCGGGTTCATGATCGATTATCCTCTCACGCAAGGGTCCGGCGGCAGCCGGCACCGGCTCCGTCCGCGCGGCACACGCCGCAGTCCGGCAAGAGCGCCACCGCCAAATTTTGCGTTGTCAATTGGGAGGGCCCGTCCGAAGCCGGGCCCTGAATCCCCTGCCAACGTGTCAAAACGAGGGCTGAAAGCGCATCCTGACGCCCCTAACCAATCGCTAATCAGGGTTAAGAAGGCGTTACCAGTTCCGGGAAAATGCCCGTGATCGCACGGGCTGGCGCCGCCGCTGGGCGGCCGCAAAGGCTCAGTGCACCGGCGCCGCGGCGGCCGGCGGGGGCAGATGGCGCAGCTTGTCGGGATTGCGGACGACGTAGATCGCCACGATACGGCCGTCCTCGATCGCCAGGGCCGTGGTCTGCGGCCCATCACGTTCCTGCGAGACGAACCCCGGCAGGCCGTCGATCGACTGCATGGCGAGCAGCGCCGAGGCGGCCGGCTTCTTCCGGGCGATGCCGGCGAAGAACCGCGCCACCCGGACGGCGCCGTGAATCGGGTTGAGCGCGGCGAGGCGCTTGCCGCCGCCATCACCATAAAACACCACGTCATCGGCGAGCAGCGCGGTCAGTCCCGCGAGATCGCCGCTGCGCGAGGCTTCGAAGAAGGCGCCGGCGATGGCGAGGCCACGCTCCTCCGAGACCGGAAAGCGCGGCCGCGCGGTGCGGACGTGACCGCGCGCCCGCGTCGCGAGCTGGCGGCAGGCAGCGGCATCGCGATCCAGCGTGCGGGCGATGTCGTCGAAGGAAAGGCCGAACACGTCGTGCAGCAGGAAGGCCGCGCGCTCCAACGGCGACAGCCGCTCCAGCGCCAGCATCAAGGTCAGGGTGATATCATCGCCCTCCTCTTCGGCCGGCGGGCTGATCAGCGGCTCCGGCAACCATGGCCCGACATAGGTCTCGCGTGTCTTCCGCGCGGATTTCAGCACGTCGAGGCACAGCCTCGTCACCACCTGGGTGAGAAAACCCACGGCGTCGCGCACCGCCGCGCGGTCGGTGCGGTGCCAGCGCAAGTAAGCGTCCTGCACCACGTCCTCGGCCTCGGCGACAGAGCCGAGCATCCGATAGGCGAGGCGGACGAGCCGCGGCCGCAGCGGCGCAAAGCTCGCTGCGGCATCGTCGGCAGGCGTCTGCTCAGGAGGCCTTGGCATGGGCCACGGCAGCGACCGGATGGATCAGCCGGAAGCCGATCGCGATCCGGTTCCAGGTGTTGATCGCGCCGATCAGCAGCGTGAGATTGACCTGCTCGGCCGGGCTGAACTGCTGAGTCAGGACCTCGTAGTCCGCATCCGGCGCGTGTGTCTCGGCCACCAGCGTCAGCGCCTCGGTCCAGCCGAGCGCGGCGCGTTCGCGATCGGTATAGACCGGCGACTCGCGCCAGGCGTTCAGCAGATAGAGCCGCTGCTCGGTCTCGCCATGGGCGCGGGCATCCTTGCTGTGCATGTCGAGGCAGAACGCGCAGCCGTTGATCTGCGAGGCGCGCATCTTCACCAGCTCGATCAGGCTCGGTTCGAGGCCGCTATTCTTGATCGCGGTCTCGAGCGCGACCATCGCCCTGTAGGCTTCGGGCGCGGCGCTGGCGGGGTTGAGGCGGGCTTTCATCGTCGTCTCCTGCGGTTGGATGAGGATAGGACGAGACAGCGTCGCGTGGTGTGACATTGCCGCGAGCAAAAATTCTGCGCGGCCCAAACAAAACCGCCCGCCTGGGATCCAGGCGGGCGGTGATGTCACTGAGTGTGAAGGTCGATCAGCCCTGCTGCGGCGTGTCGGACGAGCCGGCCGGCTTGGTGCGGTGCTGCGCCATGAAGGCGTCGAACTCTTCCTTGTCTTTGGCGTGGCGCAGGCGCTCGAGGAAGTCCTTGAACTCGACCTGCTCTTCTTCGAGCCGGCGGAGCGTTTCCATCCGGTACTCGTCGAACGCGCGGTTGCCGCTGGAGGGCGGACCGAAGCCGAAGCCGTGGCGGTCCATGCGCTGGCGCATCCGCTCCATCTTGTACTGCATCCGCTCCATCTTGTTCGAGAAGCGATCACCGCGATCCCAGCAACCCATGTTTCTGCTCCAGAGTGTGTAGAAGAGAAGTGCCAATCCGATCGGCCACCAGACGATGAAGCCGGCCACGGTCAGCAGGATCCAGCCAGGACTCCAGGACGATCGTAGCGCGGGCTGGTAGCGCGCCCCGGGGGGACCCCATCGATCGTAGTCAGCGGCGTTGGCCATGTGCCTCTCCATTCCCGGCAGGCGCCGGTGTGAATGTAAATAACATTTACATAGCTAATCCATTCTCTGGTTTTGTCAAGCGAACGTGGAAAACGGTCGGGGCGACAATTTCGCACGGCGCTCACTTCACGGTGAGCGCGAGCCTTATGGGGCGGTGCCCCAGGGGCCGGAACGCTTTGGTTCCGCTGACTTTTCCGGCTGGGCGCGGAGGTCGGCCGGGAAGCCCAGGCCACGCAGATAAATCAGCACGCCGGCTTCGAGCAGTTCTTCGGCCGCCATCGGCAGCTTGCGCCGCGCGGCGTCGCCGCGGCCGAACAGCGAGGCGATGCCGTGCGACATCGACCAGATGTGCAGCGCCATCATCAGCGCCGGCGGCCGCGTGACATTGGGCGGCGTCAGCGCGGCGAGGCGTTCGGCGGCGGCGCGGATGACGTTGAAGGCGCGTTCCGACGCGGTCAGCAGCAGCGGATTGGCATCGACCGGCACGCCGGATTCGAACATCGCCGAGTAGTAGGCCGGCTCGCTGCGGGCGAACGCCAGATAGGCCGGCCCGACCCGCATGAAAGCCGTGATGGTGTCGGGACGGCCGTCGTCCCAGGCTTTCGCGAGCACCTGCTCGAACTGCTCGAAGCCGCGCTGGGCGATGTTCGACAGCAGTTCGTCGCGGTCGCGGAAGTGCCGATACGGCGCGGCCGGGCTGACGCCGGCCATCCGGGCGGCGTCCGCGAAGGTGAAACCGGCCGGGCCCTTCTCGGCGATCAACCCGAGCGCGGCCTGCAGCAGCGCTTCCTTCAGATTGCCGTGATGATAGCCGCGCTCGGCGCGGCGGTCTTCCTTGCGCCAGCTCATGTGAAGGGCTTTTACATGACGACCGGCGAAAGGTCACGGCCGATCGCGCCGTGTTGCGAACCGGTTCCACGCCCGATCGACCGTCCCCGGACGGCGTTTTCGGGCGCAAAAACCATGCGGCAAACCTGTGGCAGCCACGGCTCGGCCAACGATGTTGCGAACAGATCGCGGCAAGCGCCACCTGCCGCGCTCTTTCGGTGGCCGAGTACCCTACCGGCGCCCCGCCGCCTGCATCGCCTCGAAGCCGGCGAGCTCGGCCTTGAGCTCGTCCGGGAAGTCGGCCATCTCCTGGACCTGCCGGACCTCGATCACTTCGTTCGGACCGGCCGGGCAGCGCGTCGCCCAGGCGATCGCCTCTTCGCGCGAGGCGACGTCGATCATCCAGTAGCCGCCGAGCACTTCCTTCACCTCGGCGAACGGGCCGTCGATCACCAGCGGCCTGCCACCCTCGAAGCTGACGCGCGCGCCCATCGACGGCGGGTGCAGCCCGTCGCAAGTAATCAACACGCCGGCCTGCTGCAGCGCCTCGTTGTACTTCATCATCGCCGCGACGGCCTCCGCCTCCGGCATCTCGCCGGCCGCCGCGCGCTCGTAGCCCTTCGGAATCATCAGCATCATGAACCGCATCGTCATCTCCCCTTGCTGGACCAGATGTCCTTGGGACGAACAGAGGCGGTCCGCGCCGACATCAGGTCCCGAAATAATCGCTTCCTCCGATTGTCCGGGACGGTCTTCGTGATCCTTACTGATCATTCGTTGCCGCGTGCAGTGCAGCGGGAAAGTCCGCGTCAACGCGCGGCAGCGTACCAGCGCCGAACAAATTCCCGCCGCATTGATTGACGAACGTTCATCCGTCGATGTTCGCAGAGTGGGGACTCAACGAAGAGCGAATAGTCGTCGCGGGGCGTTTCAGCGTAGCAAATCCAACCGGCCGATCGCGCAGCTGCACGATCATCTCACACGTCGCCGCACCGCGGCACGTGGCCGGGTTTTGCTGTGTCGGGCGTCCACGCTGTCTTGGGAGGATGGAATGGACGAAGCTACAAAACTCGCCGCCTCGCGCGCGATGGCCCAGTTTCTCGCGATCGCCTCACTGCTGATGATCGCCGCAGTGGTGTTCTATGTGCGGTGAGGCGCAGCGTCGCCAAGCGGGCCGGTGATATACGCCGGACGGCCTGATGATTGCGCTCTCCAACGTCCGGCGTTGCAGACATGGTGCGGGACCCATCCTTCGAGGCTCGCTGCGCTCGCACCTCAGGATGACGGCGGCGAGTGGTGACAGGCTCAGGAACAAGTGGTCAGAGGCTCACGGGCGGAGTTTCGGCGACGAGCCCGGCCATGATATGCGGACGCGTGTAGTCAACTAAGCGCAGCACGATCCACGCCGGATGCACTGAAGAACCGGTCGTGCACCGCGCCCTCTACACTTCACCACTTCACATCGATTCCCACTCGTCACATCGATTCCCACTCAACCCTGCGCCGTCATCCTGAGGTGCTCGCCCGATCGGGCGAGCCTCGAAGGATGCGGACACAGGGGCATGACCCATCGCCCCCCCCGGCGTCGCGACGGCGGGGAGGTCTTGACCGCGGATAAATAAGCCGCCCCGAGATTTCGCCGCTCAGCTATTGGTCGTGATGCTCGGATCCGATTTGAGCTGCTGATAGGTTTCCTGTTCGCCGCGGACTTCCTTTTCGGCTTCCAGCCAGAATTCTTCGCTGCGGTCATCGGGATAGCCGGCCAATTCCCACTTCTCGCGGGCACGGTGGCGGATACGCTGCGTCAGTTCGTCGTCCATGTCTGACCTCCGGTCGGAACGCGGTACGTGTAGCGCGTCCGCAATTCTATCTTCGCTTCATGTAATCCTGATGTCGGCGACCCGTTCCGGCCGCGCGGGCGATGCGCCGCAGGCGCGCGGCGGCGCGGTTGCTCGCCATCGATCGGGCGCGACAGGAAATTCTCCGCTGCGCCGTAACAACGCAACCTCTGCTCGTTCCGCATGTGCTAACAGGTCAAGTCGCACCGCACCAACGATGCGCTGCCCAGCAATGACAGGACGATCCATGACTGCCTCTCCGCCCAAAGTCGCACTGATCACCGGCGCCGCGCGTGGCATCGGGCTGGCGACGACGCGCCGTTTTCTCGATGAAGGCTGGCGCGTGGCGCTGCTCGACAACGACGATGACGGGCTGCGCGAGGCGATCCGCACCCTGGCGGAGCCGGAGCGAACGCTGGCGCTGCATTGCGACGTCGCCGATGCCGCGTCGGACGCCAGCGACATCGCGGCGATCGCCGAACGGTTCGGCCGGCTCGACGCGGTCGTCAACAATGCCGGCGTCGCGGTGTTCAAGCCGCTGATGGACACCACCCACGCCGAATGGCAGCGGGTGATCGACGTCAACCTGACCGGGCCGTTCAAGCTGATCCAGGCGTCGGTGCCGCTGCTGCGCGACTCCGGCGGCGGCGCGATCGTCAACGTCACCTCGATCTCGGCGCTCCGCGCCTCGACGCTGCGCTCGGCCTATGGCTCGAGCAAAGCGGGGCTGGCGCATCTCACCAAACAATGCGCGGTCGAACTCGCCGGCCTCGGCATCCGCGTCAACGGCGTCGCCCCCGGCCCGGTCGAAACCGCGATGGCCAAGGCCGTGCATTCGCCGGAGATCCGCGCCGATTATCACGACGCCATCCCGCTCGGCCGCTATGGCCTCGAAACCGAGCTGGCCGAGACCATCTTCTTCCTGTGCAGCGATCGCGCCAGCTACATCACCGGCCAGATATTGGCCGTCGACGGCGGCTTCGACGCCGCCGGCATCGGCCTGCCGACGCTGCGGGGGGAACGGCGGAACGGGTAGGACGTCATTCACGAGCTCCGTGCCCGGCTCGCCCTCACCCCAACCCTCTCCCGCAAGCGGGAGAGGGGGCGCGTTGGGCCTGGGGAGAGTCATTGATTTCTTTTGAGCGCTTCTCGCGAGCATCGTTAGAGATAGTGCACGATCTCGCCCAGCAACGCGGCGCAATCCCTCTCCCGCTTGCGGGAGAGGGTCGGGGTGAGGGCGACGCGAGCAGTGCGGTCATGTTTGGACGCAGCCCAAGTCCTTAGTAATCACTCCTCCAGCGGGCAGTTCACCATCCAGGGCATGCCGAACTGGTCGGTGCACATGCCGAAGCCGCGGGAGAAGAAGGTGGCGGCGAAGGGCATGGTGACGGTGCCGCCTTCGGCCAGCGCCTTGAAGCGGCGTTCGGCGTCTTCGGGGGTTTCGACGATCAGCGACACCGCGAAGCCTTGCGGCGTGTGGAAGTAGCCAGGCGGCGCGTCGCCGGCCATCAGCACTTCGCCGTCGATCGTGAGCTTGCCGTGCATCACCTTGGCTTCCTGGCCGGGCGGCACCGGCGTGCCGGGCGGCGCTTCCTTCCAGGTCAGCAGCGCCTCGATCCGGGCGCCGAGCACCTTCTCGTAGTAACGAAACGCCGCTTCGCACTTGCCCTCGTAGAACAGATAGGGATTGACCTGCACGGCGTTCTCCTCAGGTGATGGAAAATGAGTTCGTCGAACTCACCGCGCGGTCGCGCGCGAGCCGATCGAGATGCATGCGGATGTGGTTGGCTTCGGCCGGCGTCCGCGCCAGCGCGATGGCGCGGTCGAAGGCGGTGCGGGCCTCCGGGGCGCGGCCGAGTTGCAACAGCAGCGCGCCCTTGGCGCCGAAGTAATGGAAGTAGTTGTCGAGCCGGTCTTCCAGCGGCGTGATCATCGCCAGCGCGGCGTCGGGACCGCGCACCTTGGACACAGCGACGGCGCGGTTCAGCGTCACCACCGGCGACGGCTGCAGGATCTCCAGCGAGCCGTACAGCAGATCGATCTGGGTCCAGTCGGTGTCCTCGAAGCGCGGCGCGCGGGCGTGCAGCGCGGCGATCGCGGCCTGGATCTGATAGGCGCCGGGGCGGCGATGGCGCATCGCCTTGTCGATCAGCGCCAGCCCTTCAGCGATCAGCTTCGGATCCCACAGGCCGCGATCCTGATCCTCCAGCAGCACGATGGCGCCGTCCGCACCGAACCGCGCCGCGGCGCGCGCATGCTGCAACAGCATCAGCGCGGCCAGCCCCATGATCTCCGCCTCGGCCGGAAACAGCCGCAGCAGCAGCCGCACCAGCCGGATCGCCTCCTCGCACAGCGGCGCGCGCAGGCCCGCGATATCGCCGGCGGCCGAATAGCCCTCGTTGAACACGAGGTAGATCATCGCCGCCACGGCGCCGAGCCGCTCGCTGCGCTCCACCGGGCCTGGGGTTTCGAACGGCACGCCGGCGCGTGCGACCTTCGCCTTCGCCCGGGTGATGCGCTGCTCCATCGCGGCGTCCGACACCAGGAAGGCCCGCGCGATCTGCGGCACGGTGAGACCGGACACGATCCGCAGCGCGAGCGCGATCTGCTGAGTCGGCGGCAGCTCGGGATGGCAGCAGATAAATAGCAGCCGCAGGATGTCGTCGCGATAATGCGAGCCGTCGAGCCGCTCGGCGAGTGCGGACTCGGCATCCTCCAGATCGGAGATCGCGTGGTCGTCGTCGGGCAGCGGCTGCTGCCGCTTGCCGCGGCGCAGATCGTCGATCGCGACGTTGCGGCCGACCATGATCAGCCACGCCGCCGCGTCGCGCGGTGGACCGTTCCGCGGCCAGGCTTTCAGCGCGCGCAGGCAGGCGTTCTGGAACGCCTCTTCGGCGGTGTCGAGGTCGCGGAAGTAGCGCAGCAGCGCGCCGATCGCCTGGGGCCGCGCCGCCGTCAGTGCGGTGTCGATCCAGGCGAGATCGGTCATGGCTGCGCCGTCCCCGGCATGAAGGTGGCAATCGGACGGATCTCGTAGGCGCCCCCCGGATTGGCGCGGCCGAGATCGCGCGCGACATCGAGCGCGGCGTCGAGATCGTCGCATTCGACGACGTAGAAGCCGAGCAGCTGCTCCTTGGTCTCGGCGAACGGGCCGTCGATCACCAGCGGCGGCTCGCTGTCCTTGCGCAGCGTGGTCGCCGCCGTGGTCGGCAGCAGCCGCGCGACGGGGCCGAGGCGGCCTTGCGCCGCGAGCTTGCCGTGCACGACCTTCAGCCGCTCCATCACGGCGGCGTCTTCCTCGCGCGTCCAGGAACCGACGAAATCCTCGTCGTGATAGCAAAGGATGGCATAGAGCATGTCGAGCGGATCTCCCTGGCTGCGCGAGCTTGACCTCACATTGTCACCAGCATGCCGGACAACGGCGCGGCGAGAAAGTGGCGCGGCTCAACCGGCCGCCGGCAGCGCGTGGGCGAAGCTCCAGGAGTGGCCGAACGGATCGATCACCCGGGCATAGCGGGCGCCCCAGAACGCATCCCACGGCGGCATCGTGACGGTGGCGCCGGCTTCCTGGGCGCGCGCCACCGCGGCGTCGCAATCGGGCACTTCGAGATGCATCGTCACCGCGGTTCCGTTGAGCTCGCTTGGCGGCAGCACCGCCTCGTCGCCGTGATGGCTGCGATATTCGGGGAAGCGGTCGACGATGAAGATCCGCGCGCCGAGCGCATGGATCTCGGCATGCATCAGGCGCTTGCCGTCCTCGGCCGGCATCCGCACCACCTCGGTGGCGCCGAGCGCCTGCTTGTAGAAATCGAGCGCCGCCGTGGCGTCGCGAACGACCAGATGCGGAGTAATGGGCTGAAGCGCCGTCATGGCGGTGTCCTCGGTGATGGCTGACCCCCAGAGGACGAACGACACGGGCGGCGCCCGACAGCGCCGCGGCAGATTTTCAGCCGTCAGGCCGGGCCGCAGATCAGCGCGATGGCCGCATCCGCGATCCTGTCGAGCGCCGGGCGCGGCGTGCCGGCGCGGGCGCGGATCGACAGCGTGTGCAAGGTGGCCGACGCGAGCTGGCCGAGCAGCACCGGATCGGCCGACGCCGGCAGCTCGCCCTGCTTCTGCGCGGTCCGCAGCAGGCCGGTGAACGCCCTGTCGAGTTCGCCGAGCGTGTCCTGGACCATGGCGCGGATCTCCGGATCGGCGATCGCCTCGGAGGTCGCGGTCATCACCGTGAAGCAGCCGCCCGGGCTGGCCTCGCCCGACAGATAGATGTCGAGCGCGGCGTCATACAGCCGCCTCAGCCGCTGCCGCACCGGCGCCTCGCCGGCGATCGACGCGGTGATCCGGGCGCGGGCGTCGTCGCGATAGCGCGTCAAGCTCTTGATAAAGAGATCGCGCTTGTCGCCGAACGCGCCATACAGGCTGGGCCGATTCATCCCGGTCGCGGCTGAGAGATCGTCGAGCGAGGTGGCGGCGAAGCCACGTTGCCGGAACAGAGCGAGCGCCTGGCCGAGCGCCTGCTCGGGCTCATAGGCCCGCGGCCGCCCGCGCCGCTTCGGCGCGGGGGTATCGCTCGGGTTCGCCGCCGGGGCTTTGGGAGCCTTGGGGACCTCGGGAGCCTTGGCCGGCCCGCGGCTCGCGCCTGATTTTTGTACCATGTCGCAAATAATTCCTTGACCCGCCCCATATTATGCGAGACGGTACATAAATCAACACGCGGCCCGCCGCGACACCGAGGGAGGTTCCGATGGATCTGTATTTCTCACCGCTGGCCTGTTCGATGGCGAGCCGCATCGCGCTGTATGAAGCCGGCGGCGCCGCGAATTTCGTCGAGGTCGATCCGCCGAGCAAGACGGTGCTCGCCGACGGCAGCGATTTCCGTGCCGTCAATCCGCTCGGCCTGGTGCCGGTGCTGCGCACCGAAAGCGGCGTGGTGCTGACCGAGAACGCCGCGATCCTGCAATACATTGCCGACCGCTATCCTTCGAGCGCGATCGGCGCCGGCAGCGGCATCGAGCGCTCGAAGCTGCAGCAATGGCTGTGCTTCATCGGCACCGAGCTACACCGGGGCCTGTTCGCGCTGCTGCTGAAGGCCCCGCCGGAGGTGAAGGCGTTCGCGGTCGAGACCGGGACCTCGCGGCTCGACTATCTGAATAACCACCTGCAAGGCCGCGACTACCTGCTCGACAGCTTCAGCGTCGCCGACGCCTATCTGGTCACGGTGCTGAACTGGACGCGCGCGACGCCGCAGATCGATCTGGCGAAATGGCCGGCGATCAAGGCCTATCTCGGACGCCTGCAGCAGCGCCCCAGCGTCGCCAAGGCCTTGGCCGAGGAACTGCCGCTGTACCAGGCCGAAACCGCGCGGCACAAAAAGGCGGCGTGAGCGCTTTCTTGTAACTCGATAGATCAGCCAAAGGCCGCAGCGCGCCCCCTCTCCCGCTTGCGGGAGAGGGCTGGGGTGAGGGCGAGCCGAGCAGTCACTCAGCATGTGCGGAGCGGAGTGCCCTCACCCGCCCCGGCTTCGCTACGCTCCGCCGGGTCGACCTCTCCCGCAAGCGGGAGAGGTTGCGCTGTGCGCGCCTTGACGCTTTGCCACAACAACAAAGGACGGACGCGGGCGCTCCGATTTACGACTACGCCAGCAGCCGCGCCTTCAACTCCGCCAGCGCGCGCGTGAACACCTTGGCGTCGTCGCGGGCGCGGGCCAGCACCAGCGCGCCCTGGATCGACAGCACCGCATCCTCGGCCCGGCGGCGAGCAACCGCGGCCGACAGGCCGCCACGGCGCAGCGCGGCGGCGAGCGCGTCCTGCCAGCGCGCGAAGTAATCATTCACCGGCGCGGCGAAGTCGTCGCGGGCGTGGCCGAGCGCGATCACTCCTACCAGACAGACACGGGCGCCGGAGCGGAAGTAAGCGTCGACGCCGGCCAGCATGGCCTCGATCGCGGCGCGCGGGTCGTCCGGCTCGCGCAGCGGCGCGAAGATGTTGGTTTCGAACCAGCCGTCGATCTCGGCCAGCACCTCTTGGGCCATCTGCTTCTTGCCGCCCGGAAAGAAGTGATACAGGCTGCCCTTGCCGAGCCCGGTCGCCTCCGTGATCAGCGCCAGCGACGCCCCCTCATAGCCATGCGCGCGAAACACCTCGCCCAGCAGCGGCAACAGCGCGGCGCGGTCGGTGGATGATTTGGATGGGCGCGTTTTCACAAGGCCTCTTCAAGTGGGTTTGGTGCGGAGCATCGCAACAAGCACGGCCTCATGGTGAGGAGGCGCGAAGCGCCGTCTCGAACCATGCGCCACAGGTTCTGCTTGGCTCACATCCTTCGAGACGCCCGGCTTCGCCGGGCTCCTCAGGATGAGGTCCGCGTTTCTGGGATCGCGTTATTCAATCAATGAGGCCCTCAAAACGGCTCTGCCGCAAGCCCCGGCACATCCGCCGGGCGGGGCCCCGGGGCGGGCCAGTGGAAGCGGCGGTCGGTTTCCTTGATGGCGACGTCGTTGATACTCGCCTCGCGGCGGCGCATCAGGCCGGCCTCGTCGAACTCCCATTGCTCGTTGCCATAGGAGCGATGCCACTGGCCGGCGTCGTCGTGCCATTCGTACTGGAAGCGCACCGCGATGAAATTGCGGTCGAACGCCCACAGGTCCTTGATCAGACGGTACTCGTGCTCCCTCTCCCACTTCCGGGTGAGAAACTCGACGATCGCGTCGCGGCCCTGGAGGAACTCGGAGCGATTACGCCAGCGGCTGTCCGGCGTGTAGGCGAGCGACACCTTCACAGGATCGCGCGAATTCCAGGCATCCTCGGCCATCCGCGCCTTCTGGGCGGCGGTCTCGCGGGTGAACGGCGGCAGCGGCGGGCGCGACATCTCGGCATCTCCTTCGGCTTCGATGCCGCGGAGATTGTACCGATCGGTACAACGAGTCAAGCGGGCGCTAGACCGTCGCCTTGATCTCCTCGGCCCGCGCGCCCTGCGGCTGGTCCGCGACCGCCTGCTTCGCCGGCGGCTCCTCGACCGGCATCGTCGCCGGCACGGTGAACAGCGTCGGCAGGCTGCGATACCAGGTGGCGACCCAGGCGATGCCGATCATCAGGCCGATGCCCGCGAGGCTGACGAAAATCTGCATCGCGATGCCGCCCGAAACCTGGCGCAGGATCCAGTGCGCGGTGAACGACAGCAGCACGCCGAAGCAGAACACCGGCAGCGAGCGCTGGCCGCACAGGATGACCGGATGCAGCGCCCGCGAGCGCAGCGCCGGCAGATCCGGCGGCAGCAGCTTCACCACGATAGTCAGGAGCGCCAGGAAGTGAATCAGCCGCAGCGGCGACAGGCTGGTCTTGTCGATCGGATAGATGATCTTGCCGACCGACTCCGGCACCAGCCCCCACAGCGCCTCGAAATTCCACGACATCGCGATCACGAAGGCGACGCCGACGATCAGCCACGACAGCGTCTGGTTCGGCCACGACTTCACCCACGGCCGGATCTGCGGCCCGTTGCCGAAGCCGCACCAGATGCCGAACACGAACAGGAACTGCCAGGCGAACGGGTTGAAGTACCAATGGCCGTCCGGAAACGACGGCAGATTCCAGCCCAGCGAACGCGACACGAGATAGAGCAGGCCGGACAGCACCAGCGTGGTGTGCGGCCGCCGCATCAGCCCCCACAGGATCAGCGGCGCCATCACCACGAACACGATGTAGAGCGGCAGCACGTCGAGATTGACCGGCTTGTATTTCAGCAGCAGCGCCTGCTGGATCATCACGTCGGGGTTCTCGAGAAACTGCGCGACGTTGAACTCGTCCTTGTACATCGGATTGTCGAAGCGCCGTGCGGCGCGCGACACCTGCGCGGTGAAGAACAGGAACAGAAAGACGTGCGCCACATAGAGCTGCGCGGCACGCGTCCACAGCCGCTTGGTGGCCGCCACCATCTCGCCCGAGCGCACCGCCGGCCCGTAGGCGAAGCCGATCGAATAGCCGGAGATGTAGACGAAGAACTCGGCGGCGTCGCAGAAGCCGTAGTTGCGCAGCGTCAGCCAGCTCATCACATTGTAAGGGATGTGATCGAGGAAGATCATCCACTGGCCGAGGCCACGCAGGAAATCCAGCCGCAGATCGCGCTCGCGCGGCCCGAGGATCTCGACGCGCGGCGTCTGGTTACTAGCGTCCACACCTGCCATGCCGGGTCCTTCGCTCGAATCATCAAGGAGCGGCGCACTCTATCCGACCGGCGACGGAACAGCTCCCTGCGACAATTCACGGGAAGCCCCGTGAGGCACGTGGGACACGCTGGTTCCACCGTGGACGAACCGCGCGACCGGTCTCCGCAGCCGGGGCGTCAGTGCAGCTTCACCGTCGGGGTCGGCCGGGTCGAGCCGGACAACAGGCTGAGCAGCGTCCGGCCGCGGCCGTACAACGCGGCCTCGTGCATCTTGTACAGCGACCGATACATGAAGCGGGCGAAATAGCCCTCGATCAGGAAGCTCTTGCCGACCAGCGAGC
The DNA here is from genome assembly GCF_042432815.1 of Rhodopseudomonas telluris. Taxonomy (NCBI): domain Bacteria; kingdom Pseudomonadati; phylum Pseudomonadota; class Alphaproteobacteria; order Hyphomicrobiales; family Nitrobacteraceae; genus Rhodopseudomonas; species Rhodopseudomonas telluris. Next base: position 8,519 of record NZ_JBHLWM010000007.1, on the reverse strand, counting down.
CCATCAGATTGCCGACCGCCGAGTATTTGCCGAGCGACACCAGCGAGCCGAGATCGCGATAGCGGAACTCGTCGAGCGGCTGGCCGGCCAGCCGCTTCTCGATCTGCGCCAGCAGGAACTCGGCCTCCTGATGCGCTGCCTGGGCGCGCGGCGGCACGTTGTTCTCGTAGCCGGGGATCGCGCAGGCGGCGCAATCGCCGAGCGCGAACACGTCGTCGTCGCGGCTGGTCTGCAGCGTCGGCCTGACGACGAGCTGATTGATACGGTTGGTTTCCAGCCCGTCGATCTCCTTGAGGAAATCCGGCGCGCGCACGCCCGCGGCCCAGACCACCAGCTCGGACGGAATGAGCTGGCCGTCGGCGAGCTTGATGCCGTCGGCCAGCACTTCGGCGACGCGGGCGCGGGTGCGGACCTCGACGCCGAGGTCGGTCAGCAGCTTGAGGGTCGCCTGCGAGATCCGCTCGGGCAGCGCCGGCAGGATGCGGTCCGCCGCCTCGATCAGCACGATCTTGAGGTCGTGCTCCGGATCGATCTTGTCGAGACCGTAGGCGATGATTTCGCGCGCGGTGTGGTGCAGCTCGGCGGCCAGCTCGGTGCCGGTGGCGCCGGCCCCGATGATCGCGACGTGGAGCTGCCCCGGCTCGATCGGCGTATGCTGATGCTGGGCGCGCAGGCAGGCATTGACCATGCGGCGGTTGAACCGCGTCGCCTGCTCCGGCGTCTCCAGCGGCACCGCGTGCTCCTTGGCGCCGGGCGTGCCGAAATCATTGGTGACGCTGCCGACCGCGACGATCAGCGTGTCGTAGCCGAGTTCGCTTTCCGGATTGACCTCGCGGCCTTCGTCGTCGATCACCGGCGCCAGCTTGATCACCTTGCGGACGCGGTCGAGGCCGGTCATCTCGCCGAGCCGGTAGTGGAAGTGATGCCAGTGCGCCTGCGCCAGGTAGTTCAGCTCGTGCTGGGAGCGTCGCAGCGAGCCGGCCGCGATCGCGTGCAGCAGCGGCTTCCAGATATGGGTGCGGCTGCGATCGACCAGCGTGACCCGGACGGCGCCTGCGTCGCCGTATTTGTCGCCGAGCGCGGTGGCGAGTTCCAAGCCGCCGGCGCCGCCGCCGACGATCACGATCCTGTGGGGCGTACCAGTCATGGGGAATCCGGGCGCAAGGGGACAACGAGCGACCCGAGTGGTTTACCATCAATCGGCCGGACGCCCTAGCACCGGCGCGCTGCCGCACACAGGATCAGTTAACGTCGGCCTTCATTGCCACGCGAAGCGGTAATGGGATCGGTCGCGCCCGGCCGCCGGACACGAACGCAACCTTGACCTTGGCCTCGATCAGCACGTCGTCCTTGCGCTTGACCTGCTGGTGCATGGTGATCGATGCGCCGCGCACCTCGATCGGCCGGGTGATCACTTCGAGCAGATCGTCCATCTTGGCCGGCTTGAGGAAGTCGAGCTGCATCGCCCGCACCACGAACGCAAACCCCGGCGTCTCGCTCTCCGCCTCGGCGAACAACGCGCTCTGCGCCGCCCCAAGCAGCCGCAGATAATTGGTCCGCCCGCGCTCCATGAAGCGCAGATAGTTGGCGTGATAGACGATGCCGGAGAAGTCGGTGTCCTCGTAGTAGACGCGGACCTGCATGTGATGGGCGCTGTCGAGGATGGCGCCGTCGAGGGAGTGGGACAAATCGTTTGACCTGTGATGCAAGGGCGGAAGACTATCGATGTCGTCATAGCGGGGCTCGTCCCGGCCATCCACGCCCTGTCCCTAACTTCTGCCGCAAGACGTGGATGCCCGGCACGAGGCCGGGCATGACGGGTGGGGAGTCCGAAGGTTGCTACCCGGCTCGTGCCAGCGGCGGCGCCGGCTCGGGCACGTGCTGCTTCCATTCCTTGGCGGACTCGATCCAGGACGCGATCGCCTCCTGGACGTTCTTCAGAGCCTCTTCAGGCGTCGCGCCGTCGGACATACAACCAGGAAGCTCAGGTACGGTGGCGAGATAGCCGCCGCCATCGGCTTCCGACAAGCGATCAATTCGCACGCCATATTCCAGCTTCATCGCGGACCTCCGTGCGTCTCAATATAGTGCACCAGCTTGCGGATGTAGACCGGCTTGATCGGACGGCGGGCCGGGATTGTCAGGATTTCCGTCGCTGCCGGGTGTTTCGCATGGCAGTGCGATCCTTTGCCGGCCCGGAACATCAGGCCGTGATCACGGCAGACCTTCTCGATATCCGCGATCGTCCAATCCGCCGCCGGATTGCGCCGCATGCGGTCGAGGAGATCCGAAGCCATCATCCCTCCTCCTCCCCGCCGAACAGCCCGAACTGCCCCGGCTCGCGCGACGGGGCGGCGAGGCCGAGGTGGCGGAAGGCGTGGTCGGTGAGCAGGCGGCCGCGCGGGGTCCGCTGCAGGTAGCCGCACTGGATCAGATAGGGCTCGATGATGTCCTCGATCGCGTCGCGCGGCTCGGACAACGCCGCCGCCATGGTCTCGACGCCGACCGGGCCGCCGCCGTAGTTCAGCGCGATGGTGGACAGATAGCGGCGGTCCATCGCGTCGAGCCCGGCGGAATCCACTTCGAGCGCGCCGAGCGCGTGGTCGGCGATCTTGCGGTCGATCGCTTCGGCATCGGCCGCCGAGGCGAAATCGCGGACCCGGCGCAGCAGCCGGCCGGCGATGCGCGGCGTGCCGCGGGCGCGGCGGGCGATCTCGTTGGCGCCGTCATTGGTGATCGGCGTGCCGAGCACGCGCGCGCCGCGGCGCACGATGCTCTCCAGCTCATCGATGGTGTAGAAATTCAGCCGCACCGGAATGCCGAAGCGGTCGCGCAGCGGATTGGTCAGCAGGCCCGCGCGCGTGGTGGCGCCGACCAGCGTGAACTTCGACAGGTCGATCTTCACCGAGCGCGCCGCCGGGCCCTCGCCGATGATCAGGTCGAGCTGAAAATCCTCCATCGCCGGATACAGCACCTCCTCGACCGACGGGCTGAGGCGATGGATCTCGTCGATGAACAGCACGTCGCGCTCTTCGAGATTGGTCAGCAGCGCGGCGAGGTCGCCGGCCTTGGCGATCACCGGGCCCGAGGTGGCGCGAAACCCGACGCCGAGCTCGCGGGCGACGATCTGCGCCAGCGTGGTCTTGCCGAGGCCCGGCGGGCCGACGAACAGCACGTGATCGAGCGCTTCCTTGCGCTTGCGCGCGGCGTCGATGAACACCTGCAGATTGGCGCGCGCCTGCTGCTGGCCGACGAACTCGGACAAATTCTGCGGCCGCAACGCCGCATCGCCGAGATCATCACCGCGGCGCTCGGGCGTGACGAGGCGGGAGGGGTCAGTCATGGCGCGAGGATAGCATGGTGAGTGAGTTGAGGATGGTCTCCCCTCCCCAGGCACGGCGCAACCTCTCCCGCTTGCGGGGGAGGTCGGATCGCGCAGCGATCCGGGTGGGGGAAGCGCTCTCCGCGAGTCGGAGAGTCAGTGCCCGCGTCGCCCTCACCCCAACCCTCTCCCGCAAGCGGGAGAGGGAGCGCGCGGCGCTCTTCCCCCCTCCCCCTTGCGGGGAGGGGTCGGGGGTGGGGGTCCCCAGGCACAGTGCCCGGGTCGCCCTCACCCCAACCCTCTCCCGCATGCGGGAGAGGGAGCTCGCCGAGCGCGGGGCAAGCGCAGCGGCCAACATCAGCGCTCCACTCACAACACCCGCTCCCGGCTGTATTTGTTCGGCAGCAATTCGCTGATCCCCACGGCCTCCACACCGTCCGGCCCGGGCACCAGCACGCGGGCGTTGCGGTCGTAGTCCCAGATCAGTTCGCGGCAGGCGCCGCAGGGGGAGACGACGCGGACTTCGCGGTCGGTGTCGTGCGGCTTGGGGTGGCGGACCGCCACGATGGTGTCGATGCCGGCTTCGCCGAGCTGCGTGATCACCTGGCCGAGCGCGACCGCTTCGGCGCACACCGCCATCCGGCCCAGATAAGCGTCGAGATTGACCGCGACGTAGCGCTGGCCGGTGCGGGTCAGCAGCGCGGCGCCGACTTCCTGCCAGTCATTGCGGTAGCGCTTGCTAATCGTCTCGATCGCGGCGTCGATCAGCGCCTGGTCGGTTTCGGTCAGACTCACTTCGACAGCTCCTTCAGGCCGAGCTTGATCAGTTGCGCGGTCGCCGCATCCTCACCGGCGCTGCGCGACGCAGCCGCAATGGCGGCCGCCGCCTGCGGCTGGCCATAGCCGAGATTGACCAGCGCCGAGATCGCGTCCGCCACTGCGCGCGGCGCGGTGTTGTCGTCGATCGCGCCGGACAGATGCACGACCGCCGGATCGACGTTCGACAGCGCCGGCACCTTGTCCTTGAGCTCGGTGACGATGCGCTCGGCGACCTTCGGGCCGACGCCGGGCGTGCGCGCCACCGCGGCCTTGTCGCGCAGCGCGATGGCATTGGCGAGGTCGTGCGGCGGCAATGTCGAGAGCACCGCCAGCGCCACCTTGGCGCCGACGCTCTGCACCGTCTGCAGCAGGCGGAACCATTCGCGCTCGGTGTCGGTGCGGAAGCCGAACAGCTTGATCTGGTCCTCGCGCACATAGGTCTCGATCGACAGCGTCGCCGCCTCGCCCGGCGACGGCAGCGCCTGCAGCGTGCGGCTGGCGCAATGCACCTGATAGCCGACGCCGTGCACGTCGAGGATCACGTAGTCCTCGCCGTAGCTATCGATCACGCCCTTGAGCTTGCCGATCATGCGCGGGCTCCAGAGGCCCGCACTCGCTCAAAGCGCAGCGCCCGTTCTCCCCTCCCCCCTGCGGGGAGGGGTCGGGGGTGGGGGGCCACGAGCACTGTGCCCGCGTCGCCCTCACCCCAGCCCTCTCCCGCAAGCGGGAGAGGGGGCGCGCTGTGGGCGGGGAGAGGCTGCGTCCCATGTTCGCAAGAAGCCCCATCGCAATGAGCCATTGCCATCTGCGCCCTCATGCCCCCACCGCCTTCAGCCTTTGCGCGCTGACCCGGTGGTGGGCGTGGGTGATGGCGATGGCGAGGGCGTCGGCGGCGTCGGCGGTTTTCGGATCGGCCTTGGGCAGCAGGATCTTCAGCATCATCTGGATCTGGGTCTTGTCGGCGTGGCCGGCTCCGACCACCGTCTTCTTGACGAGATTGGGCGCGTATTCGGCGACCAGCAGGCCGTGCATCGCCGGCACCAGCATCGCCACGCCGCGCGCCTGGCCGAGCTTCAGCGTCGCGGCGCCGTCCTTGTTGACGAAGGTCTGCTCGACCGCGGCCTCCGCCGGCAAGTATTCGGCCAGCACCTTCTCGAGCCCGGCGTGGATGCCCAGCAGCCGTTCCGCCAGCGGCAGCGTGTCCCGCGGCTCGACCGAGCCGCACGCCACATAGACGAGCCGATTGCCCTCGCTCTCGACCACCCCCCAGCCGGTGCGGCGGAGGCCGGGGTCGATCCCGAGAATGCGAACGCTGCGAATCGGCGGCTGGCTCATGGCGCAGTGATAACGCCAGATAGACGTGAACGAAACAGAAACGGACTGAAGGCAGAGCCGGCGCTTCTGGAAAACCCAGCCCACCTGCGTTCCCCGGATGCTGCGCAGCGCGCCGCCCTTGCGGCGTGGTGCGCTGCTGATCCGGGGCCCGGTTAGCGGCGACCAAAGAAGAGAACCGGGGTCCCGGATCTGCGGAGCAGCGCTGCGCGCTGCGCCGCGTCCGGGAAACGGGGGAGTTACCCCGCCATCTTCGCCATCAGGGCGTCGGACACCTCGAAGTTGGCGTAGACGTTCTGGACGTCGTCGTGGTCGTTGAGGTTGTCCATCAGCTTGAACAGCTTCTCGCCGGTCTCGTCATCGACCGCGACGGTGTTCTGCGGCTTCCAGATCAGCGCCGCCTTGCGCGGTTCGCCGTATTTGGCTTCGAGCGCCTTGGCGACGTCGCGGAAGGTGTCCTGCGAGGCGTAGATCTCGTGGCCGGACTCGGACGACGCGACGTCGTCGGCGCCGGCCTCGATCGCGGCTTCCAGCATGTCGTCGGCGGAGGCCTTGTCGGCGTCGTATTCGATCACGCCGGTGCGGTCGAACATGAAGGCGACCGAGCCGGTTTCGCCGAGGTTGCCGCCCGACTTGGTGAAGTAGGAGCGGATGTCCGAGGCGGCGCGGTTACGGTTGTCGGTCAGCGCCTCGACGATCACCGCAACGCCGCCCGGGCCGTAGCCCTCGTAGCGGATCTCGTCGTAGTTCTCGCTGTCGCCGCCGATCGCCTTCTTGATGGCGCGCTCGATATTGTCCTTCGGCATGTTTTCCTGGCGGGCGGCGATCACGGCGGCGCGCAGCCGCGGATTCATCGCCGGGTCGGGCGTGCCGAGCTTGGCCGCCACGGTGATTTCGCGCGCCAGCTTGCTGAACAGCTTCGACTTCTGTGCATCCTGCCGGCCCTTGCGGTGCATGATGTTCTTGAATTGGGAATGTCCGGCCATGCGTGCTCTCTCGCGGTCGATCAGGAAAATTTCGGGCTGCGGCGCGGGGTTATAAGCGGCGGAAGGGCCGAAATCAAAGACCTCGCCGGCCTCCCCCTCCGAATGGCCGGTTTTCCGTATCAGGAAATTTAACCTTAACTTCACCGCCTTGCGCGAATCTCCGCGATATTTCTCGGTTTGCGGGAGGATCCATGGCGTTCGGCCTTTTTCGAAAGCGGCAGGCGGACCCGCCGGCGCCGAACGCTCCCGCCGTGGCCCCGCCGCCGCCTGCGGTGCCCGCAGCCGCCGACGAGGCCGATTCGGCCTCGGACATCCTCGAACTCCTGGAGCTCGAACTCGGCTCGCTGATTCGCCAGCTTGAGCGCGCCGCGCAGTCCGTCACCACCGGGGTGCAGGCGACCACCACCACGCTGCACACCATCCGCGAGCGCACCGACGCGCTGACCGGCCATACCAGCGCCGCGCGGGCGACCGCGGTGTCGTTCTCCGAGGCTGCCGACAAGTTCACCCACTCGGCCGAGGGCATCGGCGCGCAGGTGCGGCAGGCGTCGCAGCTCGCCGACGACGCCAGCGCCGCCGCCCATGAGGCCACCGCCAATGTCGAGCGGCTGCGCGATTCCTCCGCGGCGATCGGCAATGTGGTCAACCTGATCGCCCAGATCGCCCGGCAGACCACGCTGCTGGCGCTGAACTCGACCATCGAGGCGGCCCGCGCCGGCGCCGCCGGCCGCGGCTTCGCGGTGGTGGCCACCGAGGTGAAGGCGCTGGCGGTGCAGACCCAGGAGGCGACCGAGGAGATCAAGCGCAAGATCGACGCGCTGCAGCACGACGCCTCGAGCTCGGCCGACGCGGTGCATCGCATCACCAGCGCGATCGCGGCGATCCGCCCGGTGTTCGACAACGTCAACGGCGCCGTCGCCGAGCAGAACGCCACCACCGGCGACGTCGCCGGCAATGCCGCGACCGCCGGCAATTTCATCGTCTCGGTCGGCGACAGCGCCGCCGAGATCGCCAGCGCCACGCAGGAGGCCGAGCAGCACGGCGCCGACGTCGCCCGCGCCGGCCAGACCGTGACGCTGTTCGCCGAGAAGCTGCGCGCCCGCACCGCGGTGCTGCTGAAGCAGGGCGAGCGCGAGGAGGCGCGCCGGCGCGAGAAGCTGCCGTGCCATCTGTCGATCGAGATCGCGGCGCCGCGCGGACGCATCAGCGCGCCGGTATATGAGATCTCGCATGGCGGCCTGCTGATCGCCGGCCCTGCCGCGGCGTCGCTGGCGGTGAATCAGACTTACGATGCCGATCTGCAGGAGGTCGGCGCCTGCCGGATTCGGATCACCGAGCACAGCGGCGCGGGCGCACAGGCGACGTTCATCGCGCCCGGCCCGGCGCTGCAGGACGCGATCGAGGACCGGCTGTGGGCGATCCGCGACGAGAACTCCGAATTCGTCGCCCGCGCGCTGGAAGCCGGCGCCGAACTGCACCGCATCTTCGAGCGCGGCATCGCCAGCGGCGCGATCACACTGGAGGCGATGTTCGACGACAAGTACGTGGAAATTCCCGGCACCAATCCGGTGCAATATCGGACGCAGATTCTCGACTGGGCCGACCGCGCGCTGCCGCCGTTTCAGGAGGCGTTCCTCGCCAAGGACTCGCGGATGGCGTTCTGCGTGATGATCGATCGCAACGGCTATCTGCCGGTGCACAACCGGATCTACTCGCAGCCGCAGCGCCCCGGCGACGTCGCGTTCAACACCGCGAATTCCCGCAACCGCCGCATCTTCAACGACCCCGCCGGCCTCGCCGCCGGCCGCAACACCCGTCCGTTCCTGATCCAGAGCTACGCCCGCGACATGGGCGGCGGCAACATGGTGATGATGCGTGAGATCGACGTCCCGGTGAAAGTCCGCGGCCGGCATTGGGGCGGGTTCAGGACGGCGTACAAGCTGTGAGCTGAGCGCAACTGACAGCGTCCTTGCGAAGAGGATGGATTGCCGGGTCGGGTGTTCAGCCCGGAGACATAGTCGACGCCTGTTCGGAGACATCACCGACACTTTTCCCGCCCG
>NZ_JBHLWM010000006.1:0-143531 GCF_042432815.1 Rhodopseudomonas telluris | reverse complement strand
TCCGAACAGGCGTCGACTATGTCTCCGGGCTGAACACTTGTCCCGGCCATCCACGTCTTTCCTGCATTTCCGTCTGCAAGTCGTGGATGCCCGGTACAAGGCCGCGCATGACGGTTTGTACGAAGTGGCCGCGAGACTCCGTGGCCAGCGCCCCGAATAGGTCCCGCCCCCTTTCGAGTTCGGGGTCGGCTGGTTCTTGGCTTCGGGCTTGATCATGCAAGCGTGGGGGTAGGGCAAAGCTACGCGGTTAGTTGCAGGGTGCGTCGGCAGACTTCAAGCACCTGACTGAGGTGAGATGCCGCGCTGGCATTGCTTCCTCAGCCCCGCTTCCGCTGAAAGAACCTCTGAAACGCGCTCACCGCTTCTTCCGACTTCATCCGCTCGCCGAACAGATGACTTTCCTGGTCGATGCGGCGGACGATTTCGTCGGACGGCGGGCGCAGCAGTTTGCGGGAGAGGGCGACGGCTTCGGCCGGCAGGGCGCAGAGTTCGCGGGCGGCCTTGCGGGCTTCTTCCTCGGTGTGGCCGGGCGCCACGACGGCGTTGACGAAGCCGGCTTCGCGGGCCTGTTCGGCGCTCACCTTGTGGCCCATCACCAGCATGCCGAAGGCGCGCTGGTGGCCCATGGTGCGCGGCGCCAGCAGGCTGGAGGCGCCTTCCGGCACCAGGCCGAGCTGGATGAAGGGAGTCGAGAACGTCGCGGTGGTCGAGGCCAGCACGTAGTCGCAGTGAAACAGCAGCGTGGTGCCGATGCCGATCGCGATGCCGTCGACCGCCGCGATGATCGGCTTCACGTTGTGCGCCAGCGAGTAGAGAAACTTGGTGGCGTTGCTGGCACGCGGAGCGCCGCTGGTGTCGGTGCCGGCTTTGAGGAAATCGTCGAGGTCGTTGCCGGCGGTGAACACGCCGGAGCCGCCGGTGATGATCAGGCAACGGATTTTGGGATTGTTCTGCGCGGTGTCGATCGCGTCGCTCATCGCGCGATACATGTCCTGCGTCAGCGCGTTCTTCTTCTCTGGCCGGCGCATGGTGATGACGCGCGTGGCGTCCTCATCGGTGACGATCAGATGCTCCGTCATGGACTTTCCCCCAACCCGGTTCGCTTGCGGCCGGACAGACGGCCGCATTTGCGAACAGTGTACACTATCACTTGCGGGGTCAGAACGGGGTTCGACGAAAGACTCCGATTTTCAACCGGTTACGGCGAGGGGGAGCGTCGGGACGCTCGGCCCCCGGGGTTGCCCCAAGTTTGCCTCAACGATTTTGGGTGTCGAATGCGGCCCGCTCAGGCGGTCAGCACCGCGTCGGCCCCCTGTAGACCGGTGGCGGCATCGACCACGTTACGCTCCAGCGCGCCGGCCTGCACCGCGACGTTTTCGGCGAAGAACCGCGCCAGCGTGACGTAACGCGCCGGCTCGGCGACGCCGTCGAGATTGCGCGCCGCCAACGCCTCGGCCGCGAGCGAGCAGCCGCCGAGCGTCGCGCCGAACAGCCGCAGATACGGTGTTGCGCCGGCGAGCGCATCGTTGGTCGAGCTGCCGAGCTTCTCGAGCAGATACTTGCTGGTCCGGGTCAGTGCATCGAGCGCGTCGCGCAGCCGCGGGCCGGTGGCGCCGAACGCCGGGTCATTGCTGGCTTCGACGTCCTTGATGATGCCGTCGAGTTCGCCGAGCAGCGCCCACACCGACTCGCCGCTGTTGGCGCCGAGCTTGCGGGTGACGAGATCGATGGCTTGGATGCCGTTGGTGCCTTCGTAGATCGGCGCGATGCGGGCGTCGCGATAATGCTGCGCGGCGCCGGTTTCCTCGATGAAGCCCATGCCGCCATGGATCTGCACGCCGAGCGAGGCGACCTCGGTGCCGATGTCGGTGGAGAACGCCTTGGCAATCGGCGTCAGCAGCGCGGCGCGCGCGGTCGCGGCGGCGCGGACTTTCGGATCGCTGCTGCGCGCGGCGATATCCAGCGCGACCGCGGTCGCGTAGCAGATCGTCCGCGCGGCACCGGTCAGTGCCCGCATCGTCAGCAGCATGCGCTTGACGTCGGGATGCTTGATGATCGGATCGGAGCCGGTGCCCGTGCTGCCGATCGCGCGGCCCTGTTTGCGCTCCTGCGCATAGGCCAGCGCTTGCTGATAGGCGCGGTCGGCGATGCCGACGCCTTCGAGGCCGACACCCAAGCGAGCATGATTCATCATCGTGAACATGCACTGCATGCCGCGGTTTTCCTCGCCGATCAGGTAGCCGATCGCGCCGCCCTGATCGCCCATCTGCATCGTGCAGGTCGGCGAAGCGTGGATGCCGAGCTTGTGCTCGACGCCGCTCGGGAAGATGTCGTTGCGCGCGCCCAGCGTGCCGTCGGCGTTGACGAGGAATTTCGGGACCAGGAACAGCGAGATGCCCTTGGTGCCGGCGGGCGCATCGGGCAATCGGGCGAGCACGAAATGCACGATGTTGTCGGTCATGTCGTGGTCGCCGTAGGTGATGAAGATCTTGCTGCCGAAGATCTTGTAGGTGCCGTCCGCCGCGCGCTCGGCGCGGGTGCGCAGCGCGCCGACGTCGGAGCCGGCCTGCGGCTCGGTGAGCTGCATCGTGCCGGTCCATTCGCCCGACACCAGCTTGCCGAGATAGATGGTCTTCAGTTCGTCGCTGCCATGGGTGTGCAGCGCGTCGATCGCCGACAGCGTCAGCAGCGGGCACAGCCCGAACGCCATGTTGGACGAGGCCCAGAGTTCGGTGCAGACCGCGTTGAGCGCGGCCGGCAGGCCCTGGCCGCCGAATTCCTCGGGCCCGGACACGGCGTTCCAGCCTGCCGCGACCCAGCGCTGATAGGCATCCGGCCAGCCCGGCGCGGTGGTGACCTTGTTGTGCTTGAGCTCGATGCCGTGCTTGTCGCCGACCCGGTTCAGCGGCGCCAGGATGTCGCCGGCGAACTTGCCGGCCTCTTCCAGCACCTGCGCGGTGATCTCGCTGTCGTAGTCGCCGAGATGCCCGGCCGCCACCGCGGCCTGCAGGCCCGCGCCGTGGTTGAGGGAGAGCAGGATGTCGTCGATCGGAGCGCGATAGGTCATGTGAAGATCCCGGCTGTCGGAGAACTGGCCCGCCTTCTTCCATGAATTCAGGTCACTCTCAACCTTTCGTCACGCCGTACCGCCGAGCCGATTTTCGCGGTTCCAGGACCGGCCTGGGCGGTTGAAAACCGGCGGCCGTCTCTATAGACCGACGGAGCCGGAAACTTGATCCGCGCCGCCTCATTCGGGCGCGGCCGGGCGATGGGGCGTAGCCAAGCGGTAAGGCAGGGGATTTTGATTCCCCCATGCGGAGGTTCGATCCCTCCCGCCCCAGCCAATATTTTCAGGAAGTTGCGGCCCGTCTGGAGCCGTCCGGCCATCTGCGATCCCTTCGGCGTGAAGAATCCCCACGGCCGCCCGGCGATGGCGGCGGTCTGCCTGCGGCTATCCGTCAGGAACCGACCGGGGCCGCCGATGTTGCCGCGACGAGGCCATGCGGTTCTGTGCACACGAGCGACAGGCCGAAGGCTTGCAAGGCAATCAGGAGTGTGAGGATGACGGACCAAGACCCGGCGCGGAGCCGCCACGACGCGGACGAGAATGGCCTTCCTGAAGACCGCGCCGCCGCCGAGGCGGCAACGTCCGCGAAGCCTGACGCCAAGCAAGACCGCAATCCCGCCGGTCCTCACAGCAAGCCCGAACTGACGGATGAGAGCAAGACGCCGGGCACGGGCATGCTGTCGGACCCCGGCGATTCCAACGAGGCGCCGAGCGGCTGATCGACGCGCCGCGTCTGAAACCGCGCGACGATTTAAAAAAGGCCGGGGCGCGTCCCGGCCTTTTGTTTTTTATGCCGCTGGCTGATCGCTCAGGATGGCAGCAGCGACGGCTGCCTGCGGAGCTTCCATGGTTATATGGGGCTGCAGGGCCGGCGCGTCGTTGGCGATCGGCAGGCTTTGCGCGGTCGCAATCGTCAGCACCTCCGGCCAGCGCGCGAGGAACGCATCGACACAAGCCTGATCGAAGTGGCGACCCTTGCCGTCTTCGAGTTGCTGCCGTGCGATTGGTAGCGGGAAGGCTTCCTTGTAGGGACGCTTCGTCGTCAGCGCGTCGAACACGTCGGCGACGGCGACGATCCGCGCGGCGATCGGAATCGCGTCGCCCTTCAGGCGGTGCGGGTAGCCGGCGCCGTCCCAGCGCTCGTGGTGAGCGATCGCGATGTCGGCGGCCAGCTGAATCAGTTCGCACCGGCTGCCGGCGAGGATGGTGCCTCCGACCGTCGTATGCGTTCGCATCACGGCGATCTCTTCGGGAGTCAGCCCGCCGGGCTTCAGCAGGATATGGTCCGGCGTCGCAACCTTGCCGACGTCGTGCAGCGGGGCGGCCAGATAGATGTCGCGGCACAGCCGTTGCGGCAGGCCGAGCTGCTCGGCGATCAGCCGGCTGTATTTGGCGACGCGCAGCGTGTGGTCGCCGGTGTCGTTGTCGCGATACTCGACCGAGAGCGCGAGCCGCAGGATGATCTCTTCCTCGCGCTCCTGAAGCTGCCGGGTCGCTTCCGCCACCTCCCAAGCCAGATGTGCGGCGCGGTCGTTGAGCTTTCGGATCGCCAGGCCGAGCTTGACGAGATTGCGGAGCCGAACCTGCGTCTCAAGACTCTTCTGCTGCTTCGACAGGAAGTCCGTGGCGCCCGCGTCCAGGGCACGGAGCCGGACGTCGTCGCTTTCGATCGACGTGATCATCACGATCGGAAGGTCGGAAAAATGCGGAAGCGCGCGAAGCTCGCGGATCAGGCTGATGCCGTCGAGATGCGGCATCTCGTAATCGACCAGCGCGAGAGCGATGTCGGTGTGTCGCGCGGCCGCCAGTGCCTGAAGGGGGTCGGTAAAGGTGATCGCGTCGACGTCGCCGGCCGCTTCGATCTGGCGCTTCATGTACTCCAAGGCTGAGCGGCTGTCGTCGACAAGAAGCGCCTGGATAAGCATCTCGGCTGGTCCTCGTATTTATACTGGCGCTGATAAGCGGCAGTCGCGAGAAGACTAGCGGTCCGAAGTTTAACGTCTACTGAAGTATCTGGCCGATTCGGCGTGCCGATCGTGCGGTTGATCGGGTCTACGTAAATGTACGTAGCGCAGATTGCGTGTGGCGAATAATGCCTGCGCGGCAGGCGATAGTTCGATTTGTGGCCGAGGGCGTCGCTGCGGGGCGCGGTCCCGATAAGTAATAATCGACACTACGCGAGAGGCCCAACTTTAAATCCTCCACGTATAAATTCTTAATATCTCATCGGCACACTGTGGGCATTGAGCGACTGCGCGGCGATTGCATCACCAATTGTCCCCGCGCAGGTCGCTGGTTGATTGGGGCCTGCAATGACGCACGATCCTGCCGGGGCGAAGAATTCGCTGCGGCTTCCTTCCGACTTCAGCATCAGCTCAATCCGGGGAATCTACGAGGCGGTTCGCGAAGCCTTCAGCCGGCAAGGCCGGTTGGAGATCGACTGCTCCAGCGTGGACAAAGCGGACGTCACCTCGGTCCAGCTTCTGCTCTCGACCGCCAAGACCGGCGAGGCCCAGGGCAGGCCGGTCGTGCTGACCGAGCTGTCTCAGCCGCTTCGCAACACCATCCGCCGCGCCGGCTTTTCCAGCGACGCGATGATCGATCAGCATTTCCCGCAGAAGAAAGGTGGCTCGTAATGGCCACGATTCTCACCGTCGATGACTCCCCCAGCATTCGCCAGATGATCAAAGTGACGCTGGAGCCAGCCGGGCACAGCGTTCTGGAAGCCGGCGATGGCGCGCAGGGGCTCGCCAAGGCGCAGTCGACCAAGGTGGACCTGGTCATCACCGACCTCAACATGCCGGTGATGAACGGGCTGGAGCTGATCAAGGCACTGCGCAAGGTGCCGACGCTGCTCGGGCTTCCGATCGTGTTCCTGACCACGGAGTCCAACGACGCCGTGAAGCAGGAAGCCAAGAGCTGCGGGGCCACGGGCTGGATCACCAAGCCGTTCAAACCGGAGCAGCTGGTGTCGGTCGTCAGCAGGCTGGTGCGCTCATGACGACGATCGATCCGGCAGCAGTCTTTCGCCAAGAAGCCGCCGAGCTGTTCGAAGTGCTCGAAGCCGCACTGCTCGACCTCGGCCAGGATCCCGACGATCGCGAACTGATCGACGCCGCGTTTCGCGCCCTGCATACCATCAAGGGCTCGGGCGCGATGTTCGGCTTCGACAAGGTGGCGACCTTCACCCACGAATTCGAAACCGCTTTCGAGCGCGTCCGCAAAGGCGAGATCAAGCCGACCCAGGATCTGATCTCGGTGGCGCTGGCCGCCAAGGATTTCATCCGCGCGCTGATCGAAACCCCGGACGATGCGGATTCGATTATCGGCGACTCGATCCTGGCCGATCTCACCCGCTTCGTGCCGCCGGGCGAAGCTGCCGCGCCTGTCGCGGCTGCTGCAGCTCCCTCGGCTGCTCCGGCCTCGGCGCCGACCGAAGACCGCCCGATCGGCTGGCGACTGCGTCTCGACTTCGACCAGCACATTCTCCGCAACGGCTCCAATCCGCTCGATCTGCTCGAGGACCTCGCCAAGCTCGGCCCCTGCTTCGTGGTGCCGCTGACCGACGACGTTCCGTACATCGACGAGATGGAGCCGGAAGAGTGTTATCTGAAGTGGGACGTCGCGCTGCATTCCGACTGTGACAAAGCGGCGATCGACGACGTCTTCATGTTCGTCATCGACGAAATGAAGCTCACGCTGGAGCCTCTGTTGCAGCAGCATCGGTCGCCGGCTCCGTTCGAAGACATGCTTCTCGAGGAGACGCTGCCCGAGGTCGCGGCGCCCGAGGTGTCGATCGTGCCGCCGGCCGAACCCGTCGTTGCAGCCGAACAGCCTGCCGCGTCCGCGCCGAAGCCGGAGCGGCGCAGCGCCGAGCCGCGCCGCGCCGATGATCGTGGCATTGCCACCGTCCGCGTCCAGGCCGAACGGCTCGACGAGTTGATGGACCGCGTCGGCGAACTGGTGATCGCGCAGGCGCGGCTGAGCCAGCTCGCTGCCTCCGGATCCGACCTGTCGATCAAGATGATCGCCGAGGAAATCGAGCGGCTCGCCTCCAGCCTGCGCGACACCACGATGGGTGCCCGCATGGTGCCGATCGGCTCTCTGTTCGGCCGCTTCCGCCGCCTGATCCACGATCTGTCGCGCGATCTCGGCAAGCCGGTCGAGTTCGTCACCACCGGCGAAGACACCGAACTCGACAAGACCATGATCGAGTGCTTGGCCGATCCGCTGGTCCACCTGATCCGCAACTCGATCGACCACGGCATCGAAGCTCCGTCCGCCCGCGCGGCGGCTGGCAAGCCAGAGCAGGGCCGCATCGAGCTCGCAGCAGTGCATGCCGGCGCGCAGGTGCTGGTGACCGTGAAGGACAACGGCGGCGGCCTCAACACCGCGCGCATCCGCGCCAAGGCCGAGGAGCAGGGGCTGATCGCGCCCGGCGCGACGCTGTCCGATCACGAGATCCATCAGTTCCTGTTTCATCCGGGCTTTTCGACCGCGCAGACGATCTCGGCGCTGTCCGGCCGCGGTGTGGGCATGGACGTCGTCAAGCGCACCATCGAGAACATGCGCGGCTCGATCGATCTGTCGACCGTGCCGGGGCAGGGCACCACGGTGACGCTGCGCCTGCCGCTGACGCTGGCGATCATCGAAGGGCTGCTGATCCGTGTCGGCGACCAGCGCTACATCATCCCGCTGTCGGCCGTCGAAGAATGCGTCGAACTCACCGCCGAAGACGAGCGCTCGCGTGGCCGCAACTTCCTCAACGTCCGCGGCAATCTCGTGCCGTTCATGCGGCTCCGGGACGTGTTCGAATCCAGCGGCCAGCCGGACGAGCACCAGAAGACGATCATCATCTCGACCGGTGAGACCCGCGTCGGCTTGGTGGCCGACCAGATCATCGGCAACCACCAGACCGTGATCAAGTCGCTGTCGAAGCTGCATTCCAACGTCACGATCTTCTCCGGCGCCACCATCCTCGGCGACGGCACGGCGGCGCTGATCCTCGATGTCGTCCAGCTCGTCGCGCTGGCCCAGGCCCACACGGAGAAGCAGCAAATGAGCGAGGCGGCGTGATGAGCAGGGATCAAGTTCAAGACGCGACTCACAGCGCCGACGCGATCCAGGTGGTGATGATCGGGCTCGGCGACGAGAAGTTCGCGCTCGACGCCGGAGCCGTGCGGGAGATCATCGATCCCATTCCGGCCACCAAGGTGGCTGGTGCCAAGTCGTTCGTGCCGGGCGTCATCAACGTCCGCGGCAACGTCATCCCTTACGCGGATCTGCGCATCCGCTTCGGCATGCCGGCGGCGCAAGAGACGGTCGATACGCGGATCGTGGTGCTCGAAGTCTGCATCGACAACGATCCGGTGCTGGTCGGCGTCACCGCCGACAAAGTCTACGAGGTCACCGAGATTTCCAAGGTCGACGTCCAGCAGACACCGCGCGTCGGCATGCATTGGAAGCCCGACTACATCCGCTTCATCACCAAGTGGCGCGAGGAATTCGTGATCGTGCCGAACATGGAACGGATCCTGAATTGAGCAAGCGCGCGATGACGACGGCGCGCGGATGCGCCCGGGATTGCCGGGGCGGAGTGTGAGATGGCCGAATTGGCGCAATATCTGACGTTGGGATTGGCCGGAGAGACCTTCGGCATTTCGATCCGCAACGTCCGCGAAATTCTCGACATGCGGCCGATCGCACGGCTGCCGCACGCGCCCGAGTTCATGCTCGGCATGATCGACGTGCGCGGCTCCGGCTATCCGATCCTCGATCTGCGTCTCAAGCTCGATTTGCCGGCGGTGGCGGCGACCGAAGCGACGCGGATCATCATTCTCGACGTTCCGGTCGGTGATCGCGTCGTCGGCGTCGGCTTCGTCGCCGACTGCGTCTACGAAGTCACCGATATCGAGGAAAGCTCGCTAGAGCAGGTCCCCGACGTCGGCGGCAAGTGGAAGTCGGACTACATCGCCGGCATCGGCCGCAAGGGCGATCGCTTCGTCATCATTTTTGATCTGGCACGCCTGATGACCGCAACTGACGCGTCGATCGGCGTCGTTGCGACCCCATCGAACCAGCTGGCGGCGTGACCACCCAGTCTTTGTTGTTGCGTGACGAGTGAACCCTTCAAACTCAAAAACAGCCTGAACAGAAAGCACCTGAGGTCCCTATGACGCTGTTGGACAATCTCTCGATCCCGCGCAAACTCATCCTGGCCTTCGGCCTCATGCTCGCGACGATCATCGCAGCAAACGTCGTGATCTACCTGAAATCGAGCGAGGTTCAGCAAACGACTCACTGGACCGATCATACTCAGCAGGTCATCGGCGCTGCCGAAACGGCGGTGAGCAGCATGATCGATCAGGAAACGGGCTATCGTGGCTTCTTGATCGCCGGCGAAGACAAGTTCCTCGACCCGTACAGAAAGGGCCGACAGCAGTTCGAAGCCTCTGTTGCCAAGGGCAGACAACTGACTGCTGACAATCCCACGCAAGTCTCGCGTTTCGACGATGTGCTTCGCTTTGGTAATCAATGGCGCAAGGATGTGGCGGAGCGTGCGATCGGCCTCATGGCGAACGAGCAGACCCGCAAGGAAGCGCGCGACATCGAGATCAGCGGTGCGGGAAAGGTCGCGATGGACGCCCTTCGTGCCAAGATTGCCGATATCATCGACGCCGAGAGGTCGTTGATGACGACGCGTCAGCAGGCGCAGGAGTCTGCTTTCGACGTTATGGCTAAGACGATCTACATCGGAACTGCACTGGGTGTATTGATCGCCGTCGCGATCGGGTTTCTCCTGACCCGCACGGTCGCGCGTCCCATCTCGGCGGTGGCCGCAAAGCTGGCCAACCTCGCCACGCCGGTGGAGACCGGACGGCGCGACGAAGTTGGAAAGATGGAAGGCAGCGTCATCGCGGTGGAACGCGCGTTTCGGGATATCTCCCGATCCGTGACCGCGGTCGCAATCGGGGATCTCACTCAAACAGCGCAGAATGGGTACGGTGGCCTGGCGGAGGAGGTCAGCAATAACCTCAATGCGATGACTGCAAACCTCAATACGACGGCCGGCGTTGCCGATCAGATCGCTCAGGGCAACCTCACGGTCGACGCCAAGCGTCTGTCGGACAAGGACACGCTCGGGATCGCACTGGAGCGGATGGTCGTGAAGCTGCGCCAGATCGTCTCCGAAGCGCTGACGGCCGCGCAGAACGTTTCGGCCAGCAGCCAGGAACTCTCCGCCAGCGCCGAGCAACTCTCGCAGGGCGCGACCGAGCAGGCGTCGTCGGCCGAGGAAGCGTCCTCGTCGATGGAAGAGATGGCCGCCAACATCAAGCAGAACGCCGAAAACGCCAACCAGACCGAGAAGATCGCCGCGCAGTCCGCGAAGGATGCCGAGGCGAGCGGTGCGGCCGTCGGCCGTGCGGTGGGGGCGATGCAGACCATCGCCGAGAAGATCACTATCGTGCAGGAGATCGCCCGCCAGACCGATCTGCTGGCGCTCAACGCCGCCGTCGAAGCCGCGCGTGCCGGCGAACACGGCAAAGGCTTCGCCGTGGTGGCGTCCGAAGTGCGAAAGCTCGCCGAACGCAGCCAGGCCTCGGCCGCCGAAATCGGCTCGCTGTCGGTCGAGACCGTGAAGGTCGCCCAGGAAGCCGGAGAGATGCTGGCCAAGCTGGTGCCGGACATCAAGAAGACCGCCGAGCTGGTCGAGGAGATCACCTCGGCCTGCCGCGAGCAGGACGTCGGATCGTCGCAGATCAACCAGGCCATTCAGCAACTCGACAAGGTCGGCCAGCAGAACGCCAGCGCCTCCGAGCAGGTGTCATCGACCTCGGAAGAACTCGCCTCGCAGGCCGAGCAACTGCAGGCGACGATCGCTTACTTCCGCATCGACGAAAGCGCCACGCAGACGCGGAGCGCGCCCATCGACACGGCGGTGAGCCAGTTGCGTAGCAAAGCGGCCCATATGGCGGCGGTCGATCGCGGACCTGCGAAGAAGCCGGCTGCCAAACCGCAACGGCAGCGGAAGGCGGCGGGTGCCGGCGGCTTCGCCTTCGCGCTCCAAGACGGCGGGGACGACCACGACGCGGACTTCCAGCGCTGATCGGATGCGGGTGGCAATGTTTGGGCGGGGTGTGAGATGGCCGAATTGGCGCAGTATCTGACGTTGGGATTGGCCGGAGAGACCTTCGGCATCTCGATCCGCAACGTCCGCGAAATCCTCGACATGCGGCCGATCGCCCGCCTGCCGCACGCGCCCGATTTCATGCTCGGCATGATCGACGTTCGCGGCTCCGGCTATCCGATCCTCGATCTGCGGCTGAAGCTCGATCTGCCCGCGGTGACTGCGACCGAAGCGACGCGGATCATCATCCTCGACGTGCCGATCGGTGACCGCGTCGTCGGCGTCGGCTTCGTCGCCGACTGCGTCTACGAAGTCACGGGCATCGAGGAGAGTTCGCTCGAGCAGGTCCCGGATGTCGGCGGCAAGTGGAAGTCGGACTACATCGCCGGCATCGGCCGCAAGGGCGATCGCTTCGTCATCATCTTCGATCTCTCCAAGTTGATGGCGAGCGCCAAGTTACCGGAGCACGAGCTGGCCGTGGAGTCGTCCCGTGCCGCGTAGGTGAAGAGTGTCGCGTAAGGCGTAGAAACCCAATTCAACCGATCAATTCAGATGTGAGAATAACATGAGATTCACGGTCAAAGCGAAACTCGCCAGCGGATTCGGCCTCGTCATTCTGCTCACCGCCATTGCTGGCGGACTCGCCTATATGAAACTCAGCGAGATGACCGCTACCACCGAGTCCCTGACGGCGGCGGCGGCCCGGCTCGACAAAGCCAGCCACCTGAACGAAATGGTGTTGCAGCAGATCCGCGCTGAGAAGAACGCGATCCTGGCGAGCTCTGACGCCGAAGTCGATCGGTACATCGCCGAGATCGGCACCATTCGCACCAAGCTCACACAGCTGCGGGATGAAATTCACGCGGTCGCCACGGAGAACGGAAAGAAGATCCTCGACAAGTTCTCGGCGGCCTATCTTCGTCTGAACGGCAGCGAAGATCAGGCGCTTCGGTTTGCCAAGACCGACAAGCCGAAGGCGACCGAGTTGTCGACGACGGAGGTCCGCCGGGCTGTCGGCGAAGCGACCGCAAATCTCGAAGAATATACCAGCTTCGTGCGGAAGCTGATGGCCGATCAGACCGAGCAGGCCAGGGAAAATGGCGCGCGCGCTCAGCTCATGCTGATCAGCCTCGTCATCGCCTCCCTGGTGATCGCGCTGATCGCCGCAGTCTGGATCGCAATCAACATCAGCCGGGCCTTGATGCGCGCGGTGGACCTCGCGGACGCAGTCGCGATCGGCGACCTCAGCAAGAAGATCGAGGTCTCGAGCAACGACGAAGTCGGGGATCTGGTGAAGTCGCTGAATGCGATGACCGCCAATCTCAACGCGACGGCGGCGGTTGCCGATCAGATCGCGCAGGGCAACCTCACGGTCGATGCCAAGCGCCTGTCCGAGAAGGACACGCTGGGTATCGCGCTGGAGCAGATGATCGAGAAGCTCCGCCAGATCGTGTCCGAAGCCCTGACCGCGGCGCAGAACGTCTCTGCCGGCAGCCAGGAACTCTCGGCCAGCGCCGAGCAGCTCTCGCAAGGTGCGACCGAGCAGGCGTCGTCGGCCGAGGAAGCGTCCTCGTCGATGGAAGAGATGGCCGCCAACATCAAGCAGAACGCCGAGAACGCCAACCAGACCGAGAAGATCGCCGCGCAGTCCGCCAAGGACGCCGAGGCGAGCGGCGCGGCCGTCGGCCGTGCGGTCGAAGCGATGCAGACCATCGCCGAAAAGATCACCATCGTGCAGGAGATCGCTCGCCAGACCGATCTGCTCGCGCTGAACGCGGCGGTCGAAGCGGCCCGCGCCGGCGAACACGGCAAGGGCTTCGCGGTGGTCGCGTCGGAAGTGCGCAAGCTCGCCGAACGCAGCCAGGCCTCCGCGGCCGAAATCGGCTCGCTCTCGGCCGAGACTGTCAAGGTCGCCCAGGAAGCCGGCGAGATGCTGGCCAAGCTGGTGCCCGACATCAAGAAGACCGCCGAGCTGGTCGAAGAAATCACTTCGGCCTGCCGCGAGCAGGACGTCGGATCGTCGCAGATCAACCAGGCGATCCAGCAGCTCGACAAGGTCGGGCAGCAGAACGCCAGCGCCTCCGAGCAGGTGTCCTCGACCTCGGAAGAGCTCGCCTCGCAGGCCGAGCAGCTGCAGTCGACCATCGCGTTCTTCCGCATCGACGAGACCGGGGCGAAGGTGCGCAGTGCGCCGATCGACAAGGCGGTCAGTCAGCTGCGTAGCAAGGCCGCCCATATGGCCGCGGTCGACCGCGGACCGGCGAAGAAGCCCGCGGCCAAGCCGCAGCGCCAGCTCAAGGCGGCGGGTGGCGGCGGCTTCGCCTTCGCGCTCGACGACGGCGAGGACGACCGCGACGCGGACTTCCAGCGCTGAGCAAGCCGATGTGATCACGCCCGGTCGACGGGCGCGATCATGGGCCGGACACCGATCAAGCTAACTCGACAAGGGCCGAACCCGACGGCGTCGCAGCCCGACGGCGGCCCCTATCCCTGACACTCGCACGAGTCTCGCGTGATGCACGAAGCCAGTCGCCAAATGTCGGATCGGCAATTCAAGTCGATCGCCGAACTGATCGAAGGGCAGGTTGGCATCAGGCTGCCGCACGCCAAGCGGCTGATGCTCGAAGGGCGGCTGTTCAAGCGGGTGCGCGCGCTCAAATTCGACGGCGTGGGCGAGTACGTCGATCATCTGTCGGACGAAGATGCCCTTGAGACCGAGCTGACGCATCTCATCGATGTCGTGACGACGAACAAGACGGATTTCTTCCGCGAACCGCAGCATTTCGACTTCATGAGAAAGGTCGCCGTTCCCGAATTGTTGAGGCAGCACGGTCGCAAGACACGCGATCTCAAGATCTGGAGTTCGGCCTGCTCGACCGGCATGGAGGCCTACACCATCGCGATGGTTCTGGACGACATGATCCGCACCGGATCGCATTTTCGCTTCCGCATCCTCGGCACCGACATCTCGACCGCCGTTCTGCGCCTCGCGACCGCCGCGATCTACAATCGGGAGACCATCGCGCCGGTGCCGTCGGAGTTCGCGAAACGTTACTTCCTGAAGCCGCGCGATCGGGAGCGGACTGATGTGCGCGTGGTGCCGGAGCTACGGCGTCTGACCCATTTCATGCGCATGAACCTGATGGACAGCGTCTATCCGGTCGATCGCGACGTCGACATCATCTTTTGCCGCAACGTGCTGATCTATTTCGACCGTGAGACCCAGCGCCGCGTCGTACAGCGGCTCGCATCGCATCTGCGTCCCGGCGGTTACTTGCTGGTCGGCCACTCCGAATCGATGATTCACAGCGCTTTGCCGGAGTTAAGGCAGGTGCAACCAACGATCTTTAAGGTCTAACGAGTGTGGTCGGACGGTCGACCCTATCGGCACGAGATGCCGGTCGGGATTGTGGCGTGGGCACGATGAGCACGGCGAGCTGAGAGACAAAGGGCACTCAAATGGGGAATAAACCGATTAGCGTGCTCATCGTCGATGACTCGGCGTCGGTACGTCAGATCTTGAGCAACATCCTGGCCGAGGATCCCGACATCGCCGTGATGGGAACGGCATCGGATCCGTTCGTGGCCGCGAAGCGGCTGCAGGAAGAACTGCCCGACGTCATCATCCTCGACATTCAGATGCCGCGCATGGACGGCATCACCTTCCTTCGCAAGATCATGGCGCAGCGCCCCATTCCGGTGGTGATCTGCTCGTCGTTGACGCCCGAAGGGTCGGACCTGATGTTCGAGGCGTTCGAGGCCGGCGCGGTCGATATCGTGCCCAAGCCGCGCGTCGATACGCGTCAGGCCCTCTGGGAAAGCTCGGGCCGTTTGCGCGAAGCGGTGAAATCGGCGGCGCGGGCGCGGGTGCGGCCGCGCGCGGCGCGCCGCGTCATCGAAAAGAAACTCACCGCCGACGCGATCATTCCCCCTCCGGTGATGGGGCGCAACCGGCCCACGACCGAACGCATCGTCTGCATCGGCGTTTCGACCGGCGGCACCGAGGCACTGCACGACGTGCTCGAAGTCTTGCCGCCGAATTGTCCAGGAATTCTGATTGTGCAGCACATGCCGCAAGGCTTTACCGCGGCGTTCGCGCGCCGGCTGAATTCGAGCTGCGCGATCAACGTCAAGGAAGCCGAGGACGGCGATCCGGTGCTGCCAGGCTGGGCCTATGTGGCGCCCGGCGGGCGGCACATGCTGCTGCAACGCAGCGGGATGCGCTACAGCATCGCCATCAAGGACGGCCCGCCGGTATCGCGGCATCGTCCGTCGGCCGACGTGCTGTTCCGCTCCGCCGCGCAGCACGCCGGCGCCAATGCGCTCGGCATCATCATGACCGGAATGGGTGACGACGGCGCACGCGGTCTGCTCGAAATGCGTAAGCTCGGCGCCGCCACCCGCGCCCAGGACGAAGAGAGCTGCGTGGTGTTCGGCATGCCCAAGGAAGCGATCGAATGCGGCGCGGTCGAGAAGGTCGTGTCGCTGAGCCAGATTCATCGCGAGATCATGATGTGGCAGCAGACCGCCCAGACGGCTCTGACGGATTGATGCAGTGACGTCATCCAGTCATCCGCTCGCGGACGCGATCACCTCGATAGAGCAGGTCTCGTCGCGCATCGAAACGACATTCGCGCAGGTCGGCGGCCAGCTCGGCCAAGGTCATACGATCTTTCAGGGATTGAACGAGTCGCTCAGCGCTCTTTCGGGAGAACTGTCCTGCGCGCAGATCGAGGGCGCATCCGAAGCGCTGCAAGATATCGCCCGCCGGCTGAACGATCTCGCCGAGGCGTTGCCGGCAGAGAGCGCGCTGCTCGATCGCCTGCGCGGCACCGTGATCGAATCGGGCGGGCTGCTGAAGCAGCTGGCGAAGTATGTCGACATGATCATGATCGTCGCCCGCAGCGCCAAGATCGAGTCCGCCTCGCTCGACGGTGACCGTGGCGATTTCGTCGCCTTCACGCAGGAGGCCTTCGATCTCGGCAAGGCCGTGCAGGTGTCGATCGAAGACTGCGCGCGCGACCAACAATTCCTCGCCGCCGCAGTGGAGACCGCCTGGGGCCGACAGACCGAATTCGAACGCCGCTATCGACCACAGCTCGGCGCATCGACCAACGAACTCCGGTCGGCATTTACCGACCTCGAGCGCCAACGCAACAGCAGCATCCATGTCGCCGACCTCGCCGGCGGCAGCGCGCGCAAGATCAGCGACGTCGTGGGGCGATCGATCGTCCTGCTGCAGGCGGGAGACAGCACCCGCCAGCGGCTGGAGCATGTGTGCGAAGCGCTGCAACGCGTCGGCGACATCGGGCCAAGCCTGGTGCCGGCCATGACGGAAGCGCGCGCTCTCGATCAGCTCATCGTGCAGCTCGGGGCCTCGCAGTTGAAGGATGCGCAGCACGAGTTCGAAAGCGGCATCGGCGAAATCGTCCAGTCGCTCTCGACCATCATCTCCGAGGTGTCGTTGCTGATCGAGCGTGGCCGCTCGCTGCACGGCGGCAAGGACGGCGATTCCTCGTTTCTCGCACGGGTCCGGTCGACGCTCGCTCAGGCTTCGAACCTGATTGCGATGTGCGAGGACGGCGGCCGCTCGATCGATGAAGCGCTGAGCGTGGTCGAAGGCACGCTGGTGAAGTTCCGCGATGCGATCGCCAATCTGGCTGATTCCATCATCGACATCACGCTGATCGGAATGAATGCCAGTCTCAAGGCCGGACATCTCGGCGCCAAAGGGCGGGCCTTCGTGGTCATCGCCAACGAGATGAAGGTGACGGCGGACCACATGAGCGGCGTCGCGGTTCGGCTCGAGCCGCTGTTGGTCGGCATCGGAGGAGCGGCCGACGAACTCAGGGCGACGCGCTCGCGCAACGAGCAGCACGAACTCGGCAGCATGGAAGCTGAAATCCTGCAGGCGCTGCGCGAGGTCGAAGCCGGCAACGACCGGCTTGGCGGCCTCATCCTCCGCCTGGTCAAGGAAGGCGGTGAATTCGACCGCGTCATGAACGGTGCGATGGACGAGATGGCGACGCTCGGGGTCGGCGTCTCGGCCCTGCCGGCCGTCGCCCAGCGCCTCGAAGGCGCCGCGGGCGATCTCGGCACGATCGAGATCGATCCTTCCGACGAAGCGGTGCTCGACCAACTCTATGCCCGCTACACGATGGAGCGGGAGCGCGATCAGCACCGCAACGTGCTGCGTCGCTTCGGCATCGCCATCAAGGAGGCCGCGCCGGCGGCCGAGGAGTGCGATTTCGAGTTGTTCTAGGGCTGCGCGGCGCGGCTTCCAGCCGCAAACTCGTCCATGCTCTTGCGTAGCCAGTTGAGGAAGCTGCGCGCCTTGCGATTGAGCGGACGTCCTTTCGGCCGTACTACGTAATGCGCCAGCTTGCGCTCGAACGGCGCGTCGAACAGAGGCACCAGCGTTCCGTCGGCGATCTCGTTGCGCAGCAGATGAATCTGGCCGATCGCTACGCCGACGCCTTCGGCCGCAGCCTGATACGTCAGGATCGACGACGAAAAGCTGATCTCGTTGCTGGACAGCAGATCGGTGCGGTTCACGGCGGCCAGCCAATCGTGCCAGTCCGTGCGGCGGTAATGCGAGTGCAGCATCTGCACCTTCTTCAGATCATCGATCTCCACCAGACGCGCGCTCTTCAGTAGCTTCGGGCTGCACACCGGTTGGATGAGATCGGTGAAGAGCAATTCTGAAACCACGCCCGGCCAATTGCCGTCGCCGAACTGGATCGCCAGATCGACGCGATCCTTGGCGAAGTCGATCGGCGCGACGACGTTGCTGATGTTGAGCCGGATGTTCGGATACGCGACGTGGAATGACGGCAGCCGCTGGATCAGCCATTTCGACGCAAACGTCGTGTAGGCGCGGATCTTGAGCGGCTCGATCTTGCGGGTTTCCTTGAGGTTCGCGGCCGCGGTCCGGATGATCTGAAACGCCGGCGAGATTTCGCGCTGGAACTGCTCCCCGGCGGGCGTCAGCCGAATGCCCTGTTTGTCGCGCTCGAAAAGGCGCACCCCGACGAACTCTTCGAGCGTGCGCACCTGCCGGCTGATCGCCGGCTGAGTGACGCGCAGTTTCTCGGCAGCCTTGGTGAAGCTGCCGAGCCGCGCCGCGACCTCGAACACGTGCAGCGGGTTGAGCGGCGGCAGCCATTCCGACATCGGAATTTCCTTATCGGACATCGCTTGCCATCGCTTGTTTTGCATTACAAAATGTAATGGATGAATAACCGATGCGCAGTTGCTCGTCCAGTGCCGCGCTGGGAAACACAGGGCCACCTCGATCTGCGGCGGCTCCATGGATTTTGCACTCACAGAAGAACAACAAGCTTTCGCCACCTCGGTCCGGCGCTTCGCCGAAGCGCATCTGAAGGACGGTGCGCTGGCGCGCGCGCACGATCCGCACTTCCCGTTCGAAACCGCGAAGCTGCTGGCCGAGCAGGGGCTGCTCGGCATCCCGTTCGATCCGGAGGACGGCGGCCAGGGCGGCACGCTGATGGATGCGGTGATCGCGATCGAGCAGGTCGCGGCAGTGTGCCCGCGCAGTGCCGATATCGTGCAGGCCGGCAATTTCGGCCCGATCCGCACCTTCGTGGAATATGCGACGCCGGAGCAGAAGGCGCGCTTCCTGCCCGACCTGCTGGCGGGCCGGAGCTGCATCAGCCTCGGCATGAGCGAACCCGACGCCGGCTCGGCGGCGACTGAGCTCAAGACGATCGCGACGGCGGATGGCGACAGCTACGTCATCAACGGCAGCAAGGTGTTCGGCACGCACAGTCCGGATGCAGCGGTGTATCTCGTTTATGTGCGCTTCGGCCCGGGTGTCGGCGGCATCGGGTCGGTGCTGATCGAGCGGGATACGCCCGGCTTCACCGTCGGCAAGCCGACCGCCTTCATGAGCGGCGAGCAGTGGAGCCAGCTCTATTTCGAAGATTGCCGGATCCCCGCCGCGAATGTGCTGCTCGGGCTCGGCGGCTTCAAGAAGCAGATTTCCGGATTCAACGTCGAGCGGCTCGGCAACTCCGCGCGGTCACTGGCGCTCGGCCGCCATGCCTTCAATCTGGCGCGCGAGCATGCGCTGATCCGCAAGCAGTTCGGCCGCCCGCTGTGCGAATTCCAGGGGCTGCAGTGGAAGTTCGCCGATATGGCGCTGAAGCTGGAATCCGCACAGCTGCTGCTGTATCGCGCCGCAAGTATCACCGAGGGGCTGCCGTCGCCGTATCAGACCGCGATCGCCAAGCTCGCCTGCAACCAGGCTGGCTTCGATGTCGCGAACGAAGCGGTGCAGATCATGGGCGGGCTCGGCTACAGCCAGGAGTCGCTCGCCGAATACTGCATGCGCCGGACCCGCGGCTGGATGATCGCCGGCGGCTCCACCGAAATCCTCAAGAACCGGATCGCCGAAGACGTCTTCGAGCGCCGCTTCGATCAGCGCGGATCTGCGGCCCGTGCCGCCGAATAGCGCGCCAACGTCGAGCTGGGCGCAGGCGCTGCTGGCGCCGCGCAGCATCGCGCTGGTCGGAGCGTCCGACGATCTGTCCAAGACGTCGGCGCGTCCGCTGCAATATCTGCGGCGCGCCGGCTATCAAGGCACGATCTATCCAATCAATCCGCGGCGGCCGACCGTGCTGGGCGAGACGGCGTGGGCGTCGCTCGATGCGCTGCCCGCGGTGCCGGATCACGCGTTCATCCTGACGCCGACCGATGACGCCATCGCCGCTGCCGAGGCCTGCGCGCGCCTTGGCATTCCGGTCGCGACCATTCTGGCGTCGAATTTTTCCGAGGGCGGCGACGCAGGGCTCGCGCGGGTCGAGCAGCTGAAGGCGATCTGTGCGGCAAGCGGGCTGCGCATCCTCGGCCCGTCCAGCCTCGGCGCCATCAATCTGCACAGCCGCACCATCATCACCGCCAATGCGGCGTTCGCCGAGAGCGACCTGCCGCGCGGCGGCATCTTCGTCGCGTCGCATAGCGGCAGCCTGCTCGGTGGCCTGATCTCGCGCGGCAAGGCGCGCAATGTCGGCTTCGCCGGGCTGGTCTCGGTCGGCAACGAAATCGATCTCAGCCTCGGCGAGATCTGTGCCGCCACGTTGGACGATCCGAACGTGACTGGCTACATGCTGTTCCTCGAGAGCATCCGGCGCGCGCAGGACCTGCGCGACTTCGCGCTCGCCGCTGCCGAGCGCGGCAAGCCGGTGGTGGCCTACAAACTCGGCCGGTCCGCAGCGGCCGCCGAGCTCGCGCTGTCGCACACCGGCGCCCTGGCGGGCGAAGACGGCTTCGCGGCCGCGTTCCTCGCCGACTGCGGCGTTGCCCGCGTGAACAATTTCGAAACGCTGCTCGAGGCGCTGCCGCTGCTACACAAGCTGCCGGCGCGGGCGGCCGGTCAGCGGACCAAGCGCGTCGGCGTCGTTACCACGACCGGCGGCGGCGCCGCGATGGTGGTCGACGAACTCGGCATCCGCGACATCGAGGTCGTCAAGCCGAGCCACGCGACGTTCGATCGCCTCGGCGAAGCCGGTGTCGCAGCCCAGCACGAGCGCATCATCGATCTGACGCTGGCGGGGACGCGCTACGAGGTGATGAAGGCGGCGCTGCAGACCATGCTGGCTGCGCCCGAATTCGACGTCGTGGTCGCCGTCACCGGCTCGTCGGCTCGATTTCAACCCGAGCTCGCCGTCAAGCCGGTGATCGACAGCGCCGGCTCGGCCAAGCCGCTGGTCGCGTTTGTGGTCCCTGAAGCGCCCGACGCGCTGACCATGCTCACCCAGGCCGGCGTGCCCAATTTCCGTACGCCGGAAAGCTGCGCGGACGCGATCAGCGCCGCGCTGCTGCGCCGTCAGCCGCGCCGCGAATTGCCGTTGCAACGCGGGCCCGCGGCCGCGACGCGGCAGCTCGATGAGCTGGAGGCGTATCGGCTGCTCGACCGCCTCGGGATTGCGCATGCGCCGGCCGTCGCCATCGAGGTTGGTCCGCAAGCTGTAGACTTGCCGTTCGCGTATCCGGTCGCGGTGAAGCTGCTGTCGGCCGACATCGCGCACAAGACGGAGGTCGGCGGCGTCGTCCTGAATGTCGGCGACGAAGCCGGCGTG
Source organism: Rhodopseudomonas telluris (assembly GCF_042432815.1). Taxonomy (NCBI): domain Bacteria; kingdom Pseudomonadati; phylum Pseudomonadota; class Alphaproteobacteria; order Hyphomicrobiales; family Nitrobacteraceae; genus Rhodopseudomonas; species Rhodopseudomonas telluris. Next base: position 122,236 of record NZ_JBHLWM010000006.1, on the reverse strand, counting down.
AAGCAGGCTGCAACGAAGATTGCCGCCAATGTTGCGGCGCATCGGTCCGGTGCGGCGCTGGCGCAGGTGCTGGTGCAGCCGATGACGTCGGGGCTCGGCGAGATGCTGCTGGGCTACCGGGTCGATCCGGAGGCCGGTCCGATCGTGCTGCTCGCGGCTGGCGGCATCTTCACCGAGATTTATCGCGACCGCAGCATCCGGCTCGCGCCCGTCGATCTCGACGGCGCGCGGGAGATGATCGACGAACTGGCGATTACCCGAGTGTTTCGTGGCTTCCGCAACAAGCCGCACGGCGATCTCGACGCGCTGGCGCGCGCCATCGTTGCGTTGTCGCGGCTGGCGGTCGATGACAAGGTTCACGTGCGTGACGCCGAGATCAACCCGCTGATCATCAACGAGGTGGGGAGCGGCGTCGTCGCGGTCGATGCGCTGGTGGCGCTCGCGGACAAGGAGGACTCATGATCGAAGACCTGACATCTAGGGTCAATGCGGACGAGATGCTGGTGAAGCGCGGCCGCTTTCTGTCAACCACGTTGCTGCTCGCGGTCGGCCCGACCGACTGGCTGGTGACGATCGCCGAAGGCCGCATCGTGTCGGTGACACGCGGGCCGTTTGTAATGCCGTCGTGGTCGTTCGCGCTGCGGGCGTCCGAGGAGGAATGGGCGCAGTTCTGGGCTGCGAAGCCGCGACCGGGGTCGCACGACCTGATGGCGCTAATCAAGCGGCGCACCCTGAAGGCCGAGGGCAATCTGCAGATCTTCATGGCCAACCTGCGCTACTTCAAGGAAGCGCTGACAAAACTGCGTGCGACCGGAGCCTCGGCATGACCGTCTCGTTCGAGCCCGTCATCGGGCGCTATCTCAATCTCGATCTGTTCGGTCGGCACCACCGCATTTATGTGGAGGAGGCGGGCTCCGGCACGCCGCTGCTGTGCCTGCACACCGCAGGCTCCGACGGCCGGCAGTATCGCGCGCTGATGAACGACGCGCGGATCACCGCGACGCATCGCGTCATCGCGTTCGACATGCCGTGGCACGGCAAGTCGTCGCCGCCGGCCGGCTGGCACAACGAGGAGTATCAACTCACCTCGGCGCAATACACCACCATGATCCTCGAGATCATGACGGCGCTGGAGCTCGAGCGTCCGATCGTGATGGGCTGCTCGATCGGTGGGCGGATCGTGCTGCATCTTGCGCTGGAGCATCCCGAGCGTTTCCGCGCCATCATCGGCCTGCAGGCCGGTGCGCATGTCGATCCGTACTACGACCTCAACTTCCTGCATCGGCCGGACGTGCACGGCGGCGAAGTCTGTGCAGCGATCGTGTCGGGGCTGGTCGGGCCGGATGCCCCCGATAAGGAGCGATGGGAAACGCTGTGGCACTACATGCAGGGCGGCCCCGGCGTATTCAAGGGCGACCTGTACTTCTACAAGCAGGACGGCGACATCCGCGATCGCGTCGCGCAGATCGATACCAGGAAGTGCCCGCTGTTCCTGCTGTCCGGCGAATACGACTACTCATGCACGCCCGAAGAGACGCTCGCCGTCGCGCGCAGCATTCCGGGCAGCAATGTGTCGATCATGAAGGGACTCGGCCATTTTCCGATGAGCGAAGATCCCGAGGCGTTTCTCGGTCATCTGCTGCCGGTTCTCGCGGCCATCAAGTAAGGGCGGGCGTCTCGCGCCTGCTGATAAAACAAGAGGGAGGATTCTACTCGTGAAGCTGCAAACCTGTCTGGCGACCGCCGCCGTGCTGATGTCGGTCGCGTCGGCCTCGGCCGAAATTTCCAACGGCACCGTCAAGATCGGTGTGCTCACCGATATGTCGGGCCCCTATGCCGACAACGTCGGCGCCGGGTCGGTGCTGGCCGCCAAGATGGCGGTCGAGGATTTCGGCGGCAAGGCCGCCGGCGTGCCGGTCGAGGTGATCTCCGCGGACCACCAGAACAAGGCCGATATCGGTCTCGCGCTGGCGCGCAAATGGTACGACACCGAGGGTGTCGACACCATCACCGAAGTGGTGTCGTCGGGCGTGGCGCTGGCCGTGCAGCAATTGTCGCGCGAGAAGGACAAGGCGTTTCTGGCGACGGGTCCCGGCACGCCGGACCTGACCGGCAAGGCCTGCTCACCGGTCGGCGTGCACTGGGCCTACGACAATTACGCGCTGGCCAACGTCGCGACCGCGCCGCTGGTGCAGAAGGGTCTGAAGAGCTGGTACTTCCTCACGGCCGACTACAGCTTCGGCCAGGCGCTCGAAGCCGAGGCCAGCAAGGTCATTCTGGCCAATGGCGGCACCGTGTTGGGGTCTTCCAAGCATCCGCTGAATTCGTCCGACTTCTCCTCCTATCTGTTGCAGGCGCAGGCCTCCAAGGCGCAGGTGATCGGCCTCGCCAATGCCGGCGCGGACATGATGACGGCGCTGAAGCAGGCCAACGAGTTTGGCATCACCTCTGGCGGCCAGCGCATCGCCGCGCTGCTGGTCAATCTGCCGGACATTCACGCGCTCGGCCTCAACAGCGCCAAGGGCCTGATCTTCGCCGACAGCTTCTATTGGGACGCGAACGACAAGACCCGCGAATGGAGCAAGCGCTTCATGGCGCGGTTCGGCGGCAAGGCGCCGGGCAGTCTGCAGGCCGCGGTGTACGGCGCGGTGACGCATTATCTCAAGGCGGTCGACGCCACCAAGAGCGATGCCGGCTCGGTGGTGGTGGCCGAGATGAAGAAGATGCCGATCAACGACTTCTACACCACCAACGCGACGATCCGCGAGGATGGCCGCGTCATCCGCGACATGTATCTGCTGCAGGTCAAGCAACCGTCGGAATCCAAGTATCCGTGGGATTACTACAAGATCCTGTCCACGGTTCCGGGCGACAAGGCGTTCCGTCCGCTCAAGGACGGCAATTGCCCCCTCGTGAGCGCGGCGAAGTAACCGCGCCGCTTCACTGACACCGGAAGGCGGGCGCAGTTGGGGCGCTCGCCGGGGAGACAGGTCGTGATCGATTATCCCGCGTTGCGCCTTCTGATCGACGGCCGATGGCACGATGCGGCCGGGCGCAACACCGAGCCGGTGTTGAATCCGGCGACCGGCGCAGTGCTGGGCGAGTTGCCGCATGCGACGGCGGCCGATCTCGATGAAGCCCTCGCCGCATCCGCGCGCGGGCACGAGGTCTGGCGCAAGATGCCCGCGGTCGATCGCGGGCGGATTCTACAGCGGGCTGCGGCTTTGATCCAGGAGCGCAGCGAGCACATCGCCAGCCTGATCACGCTCGAACTTGGCAAGCCGATCGCCGAGGCGCGGGTGGAAGTCGAAACAGCGGCCGGCATCTTCGCCTGGAATGCCGAAGAGGGCCGCCGCGCTTACGGCCGGGTGATTCCGTCGCGCAATCGCGTCATTCAGCAGATCGCGGTGCGCGAGCCGCTCGGCCCGATCGCCGCGTTCGCGCCGTGGAATGCGCCGGCGATCACGCCCGCCCGAAAGATCAGCAGCGCGCTCGCGGCCGGCTGCTCGGTGATCATCAAGCCTTCGGAGGAAACACCCGCGACTGCGCTGGCAATCGCCGAACTGTTGCAGGAAGCTGGACTGCCGGCTGGTGTGCTGAACGTGGTGTTCGGCCATCCGGCAATGATCTCCGGCGTGCTGGTCGGTTCGCCGATCATTCGCGGCATCACCTTCACCGGCTCGACGGCGATCGGCAAGCAGCTCGGCGCGCTCGCGGTGCAGACGATGAAGCGGATGACGCTCGAACTCGGCGGTCATGCCCCGGTGGTGATCTTCGACGACGTCGATCCCGAGGCTGCGGCGCTCTCGGCGGTGACGGCCAAGTTTCGGAACTCCGGCCAAGTGTGTACCTCGCCGACGCGCTTCTTCGTCCACGAGTCGATCCACGACCGCTTCGCCGCGAAGCTGTCGGAACTCGCCGACAGACTTGCGGTGGGTGACGGATTCAATGCGGCCACCAAGATGGGACCGCTGGCGAATGCGCGGCGTGTCGAGGCGATGGAACGTTTCGTCGACGATGCGCGCGCGCGGAGCATCGCAGTGTCCGCCGGCGGCGTGCGCTGCGGGGAGCGCGGCTTCTTCTTCCGGCCGACCGTGCTGACGCAGGTCGACCAGGACTGTCTGGCGTCCAATGTCGAGCCGTTCGGCCCGCTCGCCGCGACGGCGTCGTTCCGGACGCGAGACGAGGCGATCGCGCTCGCCAACCGGTTGCCGTCCGGCTTGGCTTCCTATGTGATGACCAGCGACCTGCGCCATGCGGCTGCGATGGCCGAAGGCATCGCGGCCGGCAACGTGATCATCAATCACTGGCAGGCCTCGCTGCCGGAAACGCCTTTCGGCGGCTTCAAGGACAGCGGCGTCGGCACCGAGGGCGGCATCGAAGGCCTGCAGGACTTCCAGTCCATCAAATACGTCAGCCAGTTTTCGGGCTAGCTCGCGCTCGCGTTCTAACCGCATGGAACTTCGATCGCCCCGCCGCGATTGAGGGGCGCGCCGCCTGCGGCGCGTCCGTCGAAGAGGGCCGTCGTGAAGATCGCGACTTTCAACGTCAACAATGTCAACAAGCGGCTGCCCAATCTGCTGGCGTGGCTGCGTTCGGCCAAGCCGGACATCGTCTGCCTGCAAGAGCTTAAGGCGACGCAGGCGGACTTTCCCGAAAAGGCGCTGCGCAAGGCCGGGTATTCGGCCGCCTGGATCGGGCAGAAGAGCTGGAACGGCGTCGCGATTCTGGCCCGCAAGGCCGAGATCGTCGTGACGCGGAAGCGGCTTCCGGGCGATCCGAAGGACAGCGATGCGCGCTACATCGAAGCCGCGGTGTCCGGCCTGGTCGTCGCGTCGCTGTATGCGCCGAACGGCAATCCGCAGCCGGGGCCAAAATTCGACGCCAAGCTTGCGTGGCTGAAGCGGCTCAATCGCCACGCTGCGGAGCTCATGAAGAGCGGTGCGCCCGTCGTGCTCGCCGGTGACTACAACGTGGTGCCGACGCCGGCCGACATCTATCCGACCAAGTCATGGAGCAAGGACGCGCTGCTGCAGCCAGAAGCGCGCGCGCTGTTTGCAGCGCTGCTCAAGCAGGGCTGGGCTGACTCGCTGCGCGCGATGTATCCGGACCAGGCCCCCTATACGTTCTGGACTTACTGGCGCAATCGCTATGAGCAGGACAAGGGGCTGCGGATTGATCATCTGCTGCTCGATCCTTCGCTTGCCAAGCGCCTGAAGCGCGCCGGCGTCGACCGCAAGGTCCGTGGAACGCCGGAGGCGAGCGACCACGCGCCGTCGTGGATCGTGCTCGATTAGTAGGATCGGATCCGGCGATCACTCTCTCGCCAAGCACAGCCTCATGACGAGGAGGCGCGCAGCGCCGTCTCGAACCATGTGCCACCGGCACTGCGTGGCCCCATCCTTCGAGACACCCGGCTTCGCCGGGCTCCTCCGGATGAGGTCTCAGTGCTCTCGGCAGGGATCTTTCGATCAGCAGACGGACTTCGCTAGCCGGCGGCCCGGGCGGGCGGATCCTGTGCGACGAGTTCGGCCGCAAGCTGCTCGATGGTCTTGCGCTGCTCCATCGCCATCCGTCGCAGCAGCGCGAAGGCGGCCGGCTCGGGCAGTGCATGCGCGTGCATGATCTGAACCAGCGCCGCCAGCACCACGCGTCGCGCCCGCATCCGCGCATCCATCTTGCTGAGCTGCAGTTTCAGTTCGGCGGTGCGTGCGACGCGCTCGAACGCCAGCACCACGGCCGCGTAGATGCCGGCGGAGCGCAGCGGCTTGACCAGGAATGACGCGGGATCGAGGTCGAACACCAGCTTCAGCCGGCTCGGCGTCTCGGTACCGAGCAGGACGATGACCGCGCATCCCTCCGGAAGCGGCTGATGCTCCCCGCCGGCGAACGGCAGATAATCGTCATCGATCAGGACGACGTCGGCCGCGCCGTTCGGCACTTCGCCGGGCGTCCACGTCTCCATCTCGATTCCAAGGCGATCGAACTGACGCCGTACGATCGAGGCGTCGCGCTCATCCTTGATGGCGAGGAGGGCCTTGCGGCCGCGCAGGGAAAACGACGACGGCTTGCTCATTTGACGATCCTCAGGTGAGGCGCATTCGGAATCCGCGCGTCTTTCGACGGCCGGACCGCGACATCGAGTTGCGACAAATAAGGGTCGGGCTTCACGGGAGCGTCAGCCTCCCAGAAGATATCGAACTGCCCCACGGCGTTGGAGACGGCGAGGCGTGGCGTAAGGACGCAGTGATTGTTGTCGCCATCGATCCACACCGGACCTTGCGGCGAGTCGTAGCGGTGCCCGGCGGCAGCGCGCCGCACTTCGCTGACGTCGGACGTTCCGGCGCGCTGAATCGCGCGGGCGAGCAGAAACACCGCCACATAGGCTGATTGCCCGTCGACCGACGGACTGCTGTCGTCGCCGTAGCGCGCCTTCCAGCGCGCCACGAAAGCGCGATTTTCCGGCAGGCGAATGCTCTCGAAGTAAGCCGACGATGTGATGCAGCCAGCCCCGGCCGGCCCGACGATCTTCAACTCCGGCTCGCACAGGCTGCAGCTCAGCATCGGAATGTTGAGCCCCTCGGTTGCGGCATGGAAGGCCCGGATGAAATCGTAGCTCGAGCTTCCGACCAGCGTGTTGAACACGATCGGCGGGCGCTTGCGTACGATCTCGTCGACGATGTGCTCGACGCGGCTTTCGCCCAGCTCGAGCAGCCGCTCCGCCAGAATGCGGCCGTCCGAGGCGGTGACCAACTCGCGGGTGACGCGGTTGGTCTCCCACGTCCAGATGTAATTCGAGCCGACGCAGAACAGCTGCCGCGAGAGATTATCCAGCACGTAACGCACCAGCGGTACGACGTTGTGGTTTGGCGATGCACCGACATACATCACGTTGTCGGAGCATTCGAAGCCTTCATAGCGGGCCGGATACCACAGCAGGCGCTCGGTGCGCTCGACGATCGGCAGCACCTGCTTACGGGATGCCGAGGTGTAGCAGCCGACGATATGGTTGACGCCGACGTTGCGGATCAGGTCGTCGCAGGCCGCGTGATATTCGCCGAGCACGCCGCCGGGATCGCGAACATGCGCCGTGAGGGTGAATTCAAAGTCGGAACTGTCGTTGACTTCGTCGACCGCCATCATGGCGGATTTCAGGATCTCGCGTCCCATTGCCTGATAGGGGCCGGATCTCGACGATAGAATCCCGATCGGGATCGATGGTTTCGACATGCAGGATGATCGCTCGCGTCAGGCGTGCATGAAATCATCAAGCGCGCGGACTGATCAAGACCGCTACTGCTGATTTGCTGCGCAGCACTCGTGCAGGATTTGTGCAAGCTCCCTCGTTGACATTGCGAAGCTCCCCAACTTAGACTTTCGTTGTCGGGTGACAATCGAAACGAGTTTGAATTCGGCCGACGACGTCCGAATTCAAGCATGAATGTAGCGTTCGACTAAGCACCCACGCGATAGACCATAGCTGCGGCATCCGAGCCATTCGCGCCTCGTTTCGAGGAGCGGGTGGCTTTTTTCGTTTGTCGCTCGAAACCAAGTGGCGGCGCGGGCGCGTCGCCAGAACGCTGCTGCATGCCCGGCTGGTGCCGCGCGATGTCGGCACATCGGGAGTGAGTTCATTGGGGACGACAGATCTTCATTATCGCGGGCTCGTCGAGGTCGGTCAGGACATTCAGGCGAAGAAGCTGTCCGCGGTCGAAGTCACCAAGGCGATGCTGCAGCGCATCGACAAGCTCGATGGCGCGCTGAAGAGCTACGCGCACGTATCATCGGAATCGGCGCTGGAACAAGCCGCGACCGCGGAGCAGGAGATCGCCGCCGGCCAAGTGAAAGGGCCGCTGCACGGCGTGCCGATCGCCGTGAAGGATCTGTGCTGGGTCAAGGGCATGCCGGCGGCGCACGGCATGACGATCCACCGCGACTTCATGCCGAGCGAGGACGCCACCGTGGTGGCGCGGCTCAAACAGGCCGGCGCGATCATTCTCGGCAAGTTGCAGCAAACCGAAGGCGCTTACGCCGATCATCATCCCAAGATCGATCCGCCCAAGAACCCCTGGGACAAGGAGCTGTGGTCGGGTGCGTCGTCGAGCGGATCCGGCTCGGCGACCGCGGCCGGGCTGTGCTTCGGTTCGCTCGGCACCGACACCGGCGGATCGATCCGTTTCCCGTCGGCGGCGAACGGCATCACCGGGCTGAAGCCGACCTGGGGCCGCGTCAGCCGCTACGGCGCCTACGAACTCGCCGCGACGCTCGATCACATCGGGCCGATGGCGCGCAGCGCGGTCGATTGCGGCGCGATGCTCGGCGTCATCGCCGGCGCTGACCCGAACGACACCACGGCGGTGCAGCTGGCGGTGCCGAACTACACGGCGAACCTGTCGGGCGATCTCAAGGGCGTGGTGATCGGCGTCGATCGGCGCTGGACCTCGCAGGGCACCGATGACGCCGCCGTCAAGGTGCTCGACGATGCGCTGCGCGTCGCCAAGGATCTCGGCGCGACCATCAAAGACATTACGTTCCCGGACCCGCAGGCGGTGACCGACGACTGGTTTCCGCTGTGCGGCATCGAAGCCGCGGTGGCGCACGAGGTGACCTATCCGGCGCGCAAGGATGAGTATGGCCCGGGTCTCGCCGGCCTGCTCGATCTCGGCCTGCAGCAATCGGGAACGGACTATCAGAAGATCGTGCTGCGGCGGGAAGCGTTCCGCGGCGCATTGCGGGCACTGTTCGAAACCGTGGATCTGATCGCGGTGCCCGCTCAGGCCTACGCCGCGCCGACGCTCGCCAAGATGGCGTCGCTTGGTGAGGACGCGTCGCTGATCGGCGGCCTGCTCCGCTTTACTTGTCCGTTCGACATGACCGGCAGCCCGACCATCACGCTGCCCGGCGGCTTCGCGCCGAACGGCGGTCCGGTCGCGTTCCAGTTCGTCGGCCGTCACTTCGACGAAGCGCGTCTGGTCGCCGCCGGCGCTGCCTTCCAGCGCGCCACAGACTGGCACACGCGTCATCCGTCTCTGTGAGAATTCAGGAGTTCACATGTCATCCGAAGATTGGCTGAAGAAATCGATCATGGCGGCGCGCGGCGTCGCCAAAGGCGCGGCCGGCGCAACGCATAGTCTGACCATCGAGCAGCAGGGACAGTTTCACTATGTCTACGGCCCCTACGCCAAGCCGACGCTGACGATCGACCCGGGCTCGGTCGTCGTGGTCGAGACCGAGGACGCGTTCGGCGGCGTGATCACCAGCGAGAGCGACAGTCCGACCGCGAAGCTGAACTTTCCCTATCTCAATCCGCAATGCGGACCGATCGCCGTCAAGGGCGCCAAGAAAGGCGATTGCCTCGCTATCTACATCCGCGACGTCGAGACCCGCGGCGAGCAGCCGGCCGGGACCACCTGCATCATGCCGGAGTTCGGCGGCCTGGTCGGCACCGCCGCGACGGCGCTGCTCAACCCGCCGCTGCCGGAGCGCGTCAAGAAACTTCACGTCGACCGGAACGGCGTGAAATGGACCGACAAGATCACGCTGCCCTACGAGCCGTTCATCGGCACCATCGGCGTCTCGCCGGAGATCGAGGCGATCTCGTCGCTGCAGCCCGATTATCACGGCGGCAACATGGACCTGCCCGACGTCGCGCCGGGCGCCGTGATCTACTTCCCGGTGCATACCGACGGCGGCATGCTCTATGTCGGCGATTGCCACGCCACACAGGGCGATGGCGAATTGTCCGGCGTCGCGCTCGAGCAGCGCGCCACCGTCACGCTGCAGGTCGACCTGATCAAGAACTGGAGCTTCGCCTGGCCGCGGCTGGAGACGAAGGACTTCATCATGACGATCGGCAGCGCACGCCCGCTCGAGGACGCGGCGCGTATCGCCTATCGCGAACTGACGCGCTGGATGGCGTCCGACTACGGCTTCGACGAGATCGACGCCTACATGCTGCTCAGCCAGGCCGGTCGGATCCGCCTCGGCAACATGGTGGACCCCAAATACACGATGGGCGCCTCGATCCTGAAGAACTACCTCAAGACATAGTCCGGTTTCCAAGCACGGCTTCACCAAAGGGGACGATCAGACATGCACAAGAGACATCTGCTCCGCACGGCCTTGCTCGGCCTCGCGCTCGGCGCCGCTGCGCCGTTCGCAGCTCATGCGGCCGATCCGCCGCTCAAGGTCGGCCTGCTCGAGGATATCTCCGGCGATCTCGCCTTCATGGGCATGCCGAAGCTGCACGGCTCGCAGCTCGCGGTCGAGGAGATCAACAAGAACGGCGGCATCATGGGCCGCCAGATCGAGCTGATCCACCTTGATCCGCAGGGCGACAACGCGCGCTATCAGGAATTCGCCCGCCGTCTGCTCAACCGCGACAAGGTCGACGTGCTGATCGGCGGCATCACCTCGGCCTCGCGCGAGGCGGTGCGTCCGATCGTCGATCGCACCACCACGCCGTATTTCTACACCAACCAGTATGAAGGCGGCGTCTGCGACGCCAGCATGATCAGCATGGGCGCGGTGCCCGAGCAGCAGTTCTCGACGCTGATCCCGTGGATGGTCGAGAAGTTCGGCAAGAAGGTCTACGTCATCGCCGCGGATTACAATTTCGGCCAGATCTCGGCGGAGTGGAACCGCAAGATCATGAAGGATCTCGGCGGCGAGGTGGTCGGCGAGGAGTTCATCCCGCTCGGCGTCTCGCAATTCGCCCAGACCATTCAGAACATCCAGAAGGCCAAGCCGGACTGGTTGCTGACCATCAATGTCGGCGCCGCCCAGGATTCGTTCTTCGAACAGGCCGCGGCCGCCAACCTCAACCTGCCGATGGGCTCGTCGATCAAGGTGATGCTCGGCTTCGAGCACAAGCGCTTCAAGCCGCCGGCGCTGAACAACATGCACGCAACCGCCAACTGGTTCGAGGAAATCGATACGCCCGAAGCCAACGACTTCAAGAAGCGCTGGAAGGCCAAGTTCCCCGACGAGATGTACATCAACGATATGGGCTACAACGCCTACAACGCGCTCTACATGTACAAGACGCTGGTGGAGAAGGCGAAATCGACCAAGCTCGAGGATCTACGCAAGGTCATCGCCACCGGTGATGCTTGCATCGATGCGCCCGAAGGCAAGGTCTGCATCGATCCGAAGAGCCAGCACACCTCGCATCGCATGCGCCTGATCTCGGTCGGCCCCAAGCACGAGGTCAAGGTCGAGAAGGACTACGGCACGATCCAGCCGTACTGGCTCGGCGAGATCGGCTGCGATCTCACCAAGAAGAACGACAAGGATCAGTACACGCCCAGCCATCTGCCGAAGAAGTCGTGAGCTCGGTCATCATGGCTCCCTTCATGCGCAACGGCATCGAACTTGCAAGACACGGTCGAGGCTGATCGCGTGACGGATCACAAGCACATCGGCGCCGCGTTGCAGCGGCGCCGGTCCTCTCAACCAGGAGACCAAGATGTCGGCTGAAGTGTTTTCGGTCTTCTATCAGTTCGCCGACGTCTTCGCCTTTCTGATCCTCTCGGCCGCCGGCCTCGCCATCGTGTTCGGCATGATGGGCGTGATCAACATGGCCCATGGCGAGTTCATCATGTGCGGCGCCTATGTCACTGTCGGGCTCGTCAATCTCGGCGTGCCGTTGCCGATCGCGCAGATCGCCGCGGCGATCACCGCCGGGCTGATCGGCGTCGTGGTCGAATATCTGATCGTTCGGCGCTTCTATAAGCGTCCCCTGGATTCGCTGCTCGCCACCTGGGGCCTCAGCCTGATCGTGACGCAGTCGATGCTGCTGATCGTCGGCTCGTCGGTGCGCGGCATCGGCACGCCCGAAGGCAGCTTCGCGATCGGCGCTTACACCTTTTCGTCCTATCGCCTGGTGCTGTTCGGCGCCGCGGTCGCGGTGCTGGTCGGGCTGTACATCGTGTTCATGAAAACGCGGTTCGGCGTAATCGCGCGGGCGACAATGCAGAACGCTGCGATGGCGCGGGCGCTCGGCGCGCGCACCGGGCGGATCTACGCGATCAGCTTCGGCATCGGTGCGGGGCTCGCGGGCCTGTGCGGCGCGCTGTATGCGCCGACCATGACGCTGATCCCGACGATGGGTGCGACCTTCGTGGTCGAGAGTTTCGTCACCGTGGTGATCGGCGGCGCCAACGTGCTGCTCGGCACCGCGCCGGCCGCGCTGCTGCTGGCAGCGATCCGGATGACGTTGAATGCGAGCTACGGCCAGATCATCGGCCAGATCGGCATGCTGGTGGCGGTCATCCTGATCATTCGGGTGCTGCCGGAAGGCTTGTCGAGCGTGCTGGCGCGGCGCGGACGTTGAGCGGAGAGGGATGATGTTCAAACTGCTCGAAGGTTCGCAGACGCTGGGGCGCGGTCCCGTGTTCTGGGGCTGCTTCCTCGCCATCCTGGCGGGCGCGCTGATCTATCCGCTGTTCGCCGACTCCTACGACGTCGGCAATTTCTCCTACTTCCTGATCTGGATCTTCATGGCGCTCGGCCTGTGCCTGATGTGGGGCTATGGCGGCATGCTGTCGTTCGGCCAGACGTTGTTCTTTGGCATCGCCGGCTATTCCTACGGCGTGCTGGCGATCAACATGGGCGGCGGCACGACGACGATCGCGGCGCTGCTGCTGTCGGTGGTGGTTGCGATGATCGCGGCCGGCATCCTCGGCTATTTCATGATCTGGGGTGGCATCAACGGCATCTTCTTCGGCATCGTGACGCTGTCGGCGACGCTGGTGCTGGCGTTCTTCCTCGGCCAGACCGCCGGACCCGAATGGCATATCGGCGACGCGCGGCTCAACGGCTTCAACGGCATGAAGGGGATGGACCCGCTGGCGATCGGCAACCTCTATATCGAGGGCTCGGCGCTGTACTATGTGATGGTTGCGCTGATCGTGATCGTCTATCTGGCGCTGCGGATGTTGGTGAATTCCGGCATCGGCAACGTCATCGTCGCCACCCGCGAGAACCCGCAGCGCGCCGAGATGCTCGGTTACGACGTCCGCAAATATCAGCTCTTGACCTTCGTGCTTGGCAGCGGCCTCGCCGGGCTCTCGGGCGCGCTCTACACCTCGTGGGGGCAGTTCATCACGCCGTCGAGCATCGGCCTGCCGGCGGCGGCGATGCCGATCGTCTGGGTGGCGTTCTCCGGGCGCAGCGACCTGACGGCAACGCTGGTCGGTTCGTTCCTGCTGCTGTTCGGCTTCCAGACCATCACGGTCTACAGCCAGCAGGCCGCGCTGGTGCTGATGGGGGCGTTGCTGCTCGCCACGGTGATGGCCGCGCCGCAAGGCTTCGTGCTGGGCATCGGCAAGTTGGTGGCGGATCGGCTGGGACGGCGCGGCAAGCGAGCCGCGACGGATCTGCCGGCGCAGTCCAAGCTCAAGACCGACGAGGCCTGACCATGTCGCTCGTCGAAGTCAAAGGTGTCACCAAGCGGTTCGGCGGTCTCACCGCCGTATCCGATGTCGATCTCACCGTGATGGCCGGCGAGGTGCATTGCCTGATCGGCCCCAACGGCGCCGGCAAGAGCACGCTGTTCAAGCTGATCGTCGGCCTGTTCCCGCCCACCACGGGAAGCATCCTGTTCGACTCGGTTGATGTGACCGCGGAACGTCCATTCGCCCGCGTTCAGCGCGGCATGAGTATCAAGATGCAGGCGCCGAGCGTGTTCAAGGAACTGCCGGTGCAGCAGAACATCCAGATCGCGCTGCAGGACCGAGTCACCGGCGCCGAACGCGCGATCGAAGAGCAGCGTCTGCTCGAACTGCTCGGCCTCGCCGCCGACGCCAAGAAGATGGCGGGCGCGCTGTCGCACGGCCAGCAGCAATGGCTGGAGATTGGCATGGCGCTGGCGCTGCGGCCGCAACTGCTGCTGCTCGACGAGCCGACCGCCGGCATGTCGCCGGAAGAGACCTTCAAGACCGGCGAACTGATCAAGTCGTTCAACGCCGAGGGCATGACGGTGCTGGTCGTGGAGCACGACATGGCGTTCGTGCGCCAGATCGCCCAGCGCGTCACCGTGCTGCATCTCGGCAAGATCTTCGCACGCGGCAGCCTCGACCAGATTCTCCAGGACGAACAGGTGGCCGAGATTTATCTCGGGAAAACCCATGCTCACTGACCACGCGCCGGCCGACCGCATCCTCGACGTCAGCGGCCTGTGGGCCGGCTATGGCGCCACGCCGATCCTGCAGGGTGTCGACATGACGGTGTATCGCGGCGAGATTGTCGGCGTGATCGGCCGCAACGGCGTCGGCAAGTCGACGCTGATGCGTTGTATCATCGGATTGCTCGACAGCTGGCGTGGCTCGATCACGTTCCAGGATCGTGACGTGACCTCTCTTCAGGCCGACGCGCGGGCGCGCGCCGGCTTCGGCTACATCCCGCAAGGCCGCGACGTGTTTCCGCAGATGACTGTGGAAGAAAATCTGCAGGTCGGCGAGCTGATCGGCGGCCCGAAGGGCAAGAAGCTGCCGGAGCTGGTCTACGAGTATTTCCCGCGGCTCAAGGAGCGGCGCAAGCAAGCGGCCGGCACGATGTCCGGCGGCGAACAGCAGCAGCTCGCGATCGGTCGCGCGCTGATCGGCAATCCGGCGCTGATGATCCTCGACGAGCCGTCGGAAGGCATCCAGCCGTCGATCGTGCAGCACATCTGCGAAGCGTTGAAGTCGTTCCGCACCGAACTCGGCACCACGATCATCTTCGTCGAGCAGAATCTCGACACCATCCTGGCCATCGCGCAGCGCTGCTACATCATGGAAAAAGGCCGGATCACGCATTCACTGATCGGCGACGACGTCAACGAAGACAAGGTGCGGGCGCAGCTGCTGCTGTGAGCGACGGCCCCGCAAGCAGGTTTCACTTCATCGCGTGCGGCGGCACGCGCCACAACAGGGGAGTTTGAGATGCATCTGGGATTGAAGGGCGCCAAGGTGCTAGTCACCGGCGGCACCAAAGGCATCGGCCGTGCCGTCGCTGAAACCTTCGCGGCCGAGGGCGCCGACGTCGGCATCTGCGCGCGCAACGCAGCCGAGGTCGATGCCACCATCACGGCGCTGAAAGCCAAGGGCGTCGCGGCGTTCGGTGGCGCGGTCGATGTCGCCAACGGGCCGGCGCTGAAGGCCTGGGTGGCCGATATGGCGAGCAAGCTCGGCGGCATCGATGTGATCGTTGCCAATGTCAGCGCGCTGGCGATCGGGCAGGACGAAGAGAGCTGGGAAAAGGAATTCGCCACCGACATGATGGGCACGGTGCGGCTGGTCGACGCCGCGATGCCGTATCTGGAGAAGAGCGGCGCCGGCGCGATCGTCACCATCTCCAGCGTGTCCGGTCGTGAGGTCGATTTCGCCGCCGGCCCCTACGGGACATTCAAGGCTGCGATCATTCACTACACGCAAGGCCTCGCCTATCAGCTCGCCGGCAAGAACATCCGCGCCAACTCGGTGTCGCCCGGCAACACCTATTTCGAAGGCGGCGTCTGGAACCAGATCAAAGACGGCAATCCCGAGCTGTACAAGGCCGCACTGGCGCTCAATCCCACCGGCCGCATGGGCACGCCGCAGGAGATGGCCAACGCCGTCGTATTCCTCGGCAGCAAGGCGGCGAGCTTCATCACCGGTACCAACCTGGTGGTCGACGGCGCTCTGACCAAGGGCGTGCAATTCTAGCGCGCGGCTGGACAATCACAGACGGGGAACTGACTCTCCCCGTCATTGCGAGCGAAGCGAAGCAATCCAGAGGCGAATTGCACGGGGCTGGATTGCTTCGTCGCTTCGCTCCTCGCAATGACGGGTGATGCCCCGTCATTCCAGCCTAGTCGAGCATGAAATGAAGCGGCGCAGTCTTTGGATCACGCCGAACGAGGAAACGCACCCAACAACAAGGCGTCAACAATGACCGCAGAGCTGCACTACAAGTCGATCACCGAATTATCGGACCTGTACCGCCGCAGGGAGTTGAAGCCCTCCGAGGTGACGCAGGCCTCGCTCGATCGCATCGCGCAGTTCGACAAACGGTTCAACGCGTACATGACGGTGCTCGGCGAGCGCGCGCTGCGACAGGCGAAGAAGGCGGATGACGAGATCGCCAAGGGCATCCACCGCGGCCCGCTCCACGGCGTGCCGATCGGGTTGAAGGACTTGTGCTACACGGCGTTCGCGCCGACCGGCGGCGGCACCATGATCCACGCCAAATTCGTGCCGTCCCACAACGCGACCGTGGTCGACCGCCTCGAACTCGGCGGCGCGATCTCGATCGGCAAGCTGAAGATGACCGAGGGCGCCTACACCAGCCATCATCCGGAGGACGATGCGCCGCTCAATCCGTGGAGCGCCGATCACTGGGTCGGCTCGTCGTCGAGCGGTTCGGGCGTCGCCACCTCCGCGGGCCTGTGCTACGGCGCGATCGGCAGCGACACCGGCGGCTCGATCCGGTTTCCGTCGGCGACCTGCGGCCTCACAGGTATCAAACCGACCTGGGGACGCGTCAGCCGCTACGGCGTGTTTCCGCTGGCGGACTCGCTCGATCACGTCGGCCCGATGTGCCGCAGCGCGGCCGATGCCGCGGCGATGCTCGGCGTGATCGCCGGCGCCGATCCGAACGATCCGACCGCACTGCAGGCGCCGGTGCCGAACTATCTGGCGCAGCTCGGTGGTGGCATGCGCGGGCTGCGGATCGGCGTCGACCGCAGCTACACGCAGGACGGCATCGATCCGCAGGTCGTCAAGGCGCTAATTGAAGCCGAACGCGCGCTGGCGGCGCTCGGCGCCGGCATCCGCGAGGTGAGGTTTCCCGCTTACGAAAAGTTGGTCAGCCAATGGATCCCGATGTGCTCGGTCGAAACCGCCGAAGCGCATCTGGCGACTTATCCGTCGCGCAAATCCGAATACGGCCCCGATCTGGCGCAGCTGATCGACCAGGGCCACACGATGACCGGCGTCGAGATCGCCGCGATTCACCACGAGCGGCTGAAATTCACCGGCGCGCTGGCCGCACTGTTCGAGGACATCGATCTGTTGCTGGTACCGACCATGCCGGTGCCGATCCCGACCCTGACTAAGATGGGCGAATACGGCGCCGATCCGAACGTGCTGTTGAACATCCTGCGCTTCACCGCGCCGTTCGATTTCAGCGGCAGCCCAACCATCACCATGCCGATGGGAATGTCGAGCGATGCGATGCCGCTCAGCTTCCAGCTGGTCGGGCCGCATTTGTCGGAGCATGTGCTGGCGCGCGCCGGGCACGCCTATCAGTCGATCACCGACTGGCACACGAGGCGGCCGCCGATCGGCTGATCGGTCCCGCCGCAGTCAGTGCCGCGCTCAATTCGGAGCGCGCGTCGAGATGTCGAGCGCCTTGATCCGCGACGACAGCGTGGTCGGCTTGACGTCGAGCATCGCGGCGGCGCCGTCGGGGCCGAACACCTTGCCGCTGCAGGCGCGCAGCGCCGCGACGATGTTGGCACGTTCCAGGTCACGCAGCTCGGCGGCGGTCATGACGGCGGGGCGTGGCTCGACCTTCTGTTTCCCGTTCGAAGGCGGATACGCGTCGGACGGCTCAGGAAGATCAATCCGTAGTCGGCCGTTGTGCGCCAGGATGGTGGCGCGCTCGATCACGTTCTGCAATTCGCGGACGTTGCCCGGCCAGTCGTAGCGCATCAGCTTTCGGACGTCGCCTTCCGACAGGCGGAGCGCGGCGCCGAGTTCGCGGCGTTCGCTGGCGAGGAAATGCTGAGCAAGCAGCGGGATGTCCTCGCGGCGCTCGCGCAGCGGTACGGAATGGATCGGGAAGACGTTGAGGCGGAAGTACAGGTCCTCGCGGAAGCGGCCGTGCTGCACCTCCTGCTTGAGGTCGCGATTGGTCGCGGCGATCAGGCGAACGTCGACATTGCGGGTGCGCTCGTCGCCGACCCGTTCGAAATGGCCCTCCTGTAACACACGCAGCAGCTTGCCCTGCAGCTCCAGCGGAATCTCGCCGACTTCGTCGAGAAACAGCGTGCCGCCGTCGGCGAGCTCGAATCGGCCGATGCGATCGCGCAGTGCGCCTGTGAAAGCGCCGCGGGCGTGGCCGAAGAATTCGCTCTCGAACAATTCACGCGGGATCGCCGCGCAATTGACGCGGATCAGCGGCCGGCCGCTGCGCGTACTCGCCTCGTGGATGGCGCGCGCGATCAGCTCCTTGCCGGTGCCGGATTCGCCGGTGATCAGCACGGCCGCCGCGGTCGGCGCCACCAGCTTGACCTGCCGCAGCGTGGTCTGGATCGCTTCGCTCTGGCCGATGATGCCGCGCGGATTAGTCTCGATCCGGATTTCTTCTTGCAGATAATCGTTTTCAAGCTGCAATCGCTCGCGCAGACGGTCGACCTCCGCGAGGGCGGCGTGCAGCTTCTCGTCGGCTTCGCGGCGCTGACTGACATCGCGAAACACCACCACGGCCCCGGCAACGTCGCCCGCGCGGTCGCGGATCGGCGTCGAGGTGTACTCGACCCAGACCGGCTTGCCGTCCTTGCGCCAGAACACTTCGCCGTCGACGGTGTGCACCGCGCCGTCGCGAAACGCGGCGTAGATCGGGCAGTCGTGGTCCGGATAGGGGCGGCCATCATGATGCGTGTGGTGCATCACGGCGTGGATCGAACGGCCGACCAGCTCTTCGGCGGACCAGCCGAGCATGCGCTCGGCCGCCGGGTTCACGAAGGTCGCCTTGCCCTCGGCATTGACGCCGTAGATGCCCTCGCCGGCGGCGGTCAGGATCAGCTGGTTCTCGCGCTCGATATCCTGAAACATCCGCTCGACGCGCTGCCAGGCCGGCAGGCCATCGTGGATGTAATCGTCGGCAGCGGCATCGACATGTCGGCGATGGCGCTGGTCGAGATCGTGCATCGTCAGCAGCACCAGCGTGCGGCCACCTGTCGCAAGTGCGCGCGCCGCATATTCGACCCGGAGCGGCGTGCCGGAGGCATGCAGCGGCGCCAGGCTGTGCGACCAATAGGCGCCGCGATCGAGCACCGCCTGGGTGAAAACGATCAGCGCGGGGAATTGTTGGGCGTCATGCAGCGTGCTGATGCGCGTCGCCAGCAGCGCCTCGCGGTCGCGGCCAAGCAGGGCGCAGGCGGCCGCGTTTATATCGAGGATCGCGTCGGCGCCGGGATCGAGCAGCAGCGCAGCTTCTGGCAGAGCATCAAACGCCTCCGCGCGTAGCAGCACAGAGGTGTCGTGGACGTCTTTGTCCAGCGGCGCCAGCTCCATTGCAAGCTCCGAGAATTCGTAATCGACCTACGAACTTTCGTATAATACGAAATTTCGTAGAAGCCAAATCCGCCCGGCCGCTGAATCGGCTTGCGAAATCTCCTGCGAGGCGCTGGCACACTCCTTGCGTAACCGAGCCCGACGTCACCGCAGGAGGGCTCATGTCCACGTTCGACAATCCGTTCGATCCCGACCGTCGCCTCGGCGCAGGCTGCAGCTGTGGTCAGCACGCCAGCGAGGCAGAGCACGCCGCCGAGACGGCGACGCTGGCGCAGCAGCCGATGCTGGAGAGCGAAGACAACCGGTTCGAGGGCGTCGTCGCCTCGGCGGTGATGCGCGCGATGTTTCCGCAGGACGCCTCGCGCCGCGCGTTCCTCAAGGCGGTCGGTGCCGGCACCGCGCTGGCGGCGATCTCGCAGTTCTTTCCGCTTGGCATCGCCACCGAAGTGTTCGCGCAAGGCGGCCCGTTGGAGAAGAAGGACCTCAAGGTCGGCTTCATCCCAATCACCTGCGCGACGCCGATCATCATGGGCGCGCCAATGGGCTTTTACGCCAAGCACGGCCTTAATGTCGAAGTGGTCAAGACCGCCGGCTGGGCCGTGGTGCGCGACAAGACCATGAACAAGGAATACGACGCCGCCCACATGCTGGCGCCGATGCCGATCGCCATCACACTCGGGCTCGGCGCCAATGCGGTGCCGTTCACCGTGCCGGCGATCGAGAACATCAACGGCCAGGGCATCACGCTCGCCACCAAGCACAAGGACAAACGCGATCCGAAGCTGTGGAAGGGCATGAAGCTGGCGGTGCCGTTCGACTATTCGATGCACAACTATCTGCTGCGCTATTATCTCGCCGAGCATGGCCTCGATCCGGACCAGGACGTCCAGATCCGTTCGGTGCCGCCGCCCGAGATGGTGGCCAATTTGCGAGCAGACAATATCGACGGCTTCCTGGCGCCGGACAACATCTGCCAGCGCGCCATTTATGATGGCGTCGGCTTCATGCACATCCTGTCCAAGGAGATCTGGGACGGCCATCCCTGCTGCAGCTTTGCGGCCAGCCGCGAGTTCATCACCACCGCGCCGAACTCGTTCGCGGCGCTGACGCGGGCCATCGTCGATGCCACCGCCTATGCGTCGAAGGCGGAGAACCGCAAGTCGATCGCCGAGGCGATCGCGCCGGCGAACTATCTCAACGCGCCGGTGACAGTGGTCGAGCAGGTGCTGACCGGCACCTATGCGGACGGCCTCGGCGAAGTGAAGACCGATCCGAAGCGCGTCGATTTCGATCCGTTCCCCTGGCAGTCCTTCGCAGTGTGGATCATGACCCAGATGAAGCGTTGGGGACAGATCAAGGGCGACGTCGACTACAAGGCCGTTGCCGAGCAGGTCTATCTCGCCACCGACACCGCCAAGGTGATGAAGGAGATGGGGCTGACGCCGCCGGCCACCTCGTACAAATCCTTCACCGTGATGGGCAAGAGCTTCGATCCGCAGAAGCCCGACGATTACCTCGCCAGCTTCAAGATCAAGAAGGCGTCGTAAGGCGATGGCGAAGTCCCTGACGCTGCGCGCTGCCGTGGTGTCGATGGTGCTGTTTCTCAGCTTCATCGGCGCCTGGCACCTGGCCACACGTGGTAGTGGCTCGACGGCCGCGATGAATCCCGAATACGCCAAGCTGATGGGACTCACGGCCACGCAAGGTAAATCGGCGATGCCCGGCCCGCTCGATGTCGGCGCCAAGCTGTGGGAGCATCTCAAGCGGCCGTTCTACGATAACGGCCCTAACGACAAGGGGCTCGGCATCCAGCTCGGCTATTCGATCGCGCGGGTGATGGCCGGTTACTTGCTGGCCGTCGCGGTGGCGATCCCGCTCGGCTTCCTCATCGGGATGTCGCCGCTGATGAGCAAGGCGCTCGATCCTTTCATCCAGGTGCTGAAGCCGATCTCGCCGCTCGCCTGGATGCCGCTGGCGCTCTACACCATCAAGGACTCCGGCCTTTCGGCAATCTTCGTGATCTTCATCTGCTCGATATGGCCGATGCTGCTCAACACCGTGTTCGGCGTCGCCTCGGTGCGTAAGGAATGGGTCAACGTCGCCCGCACGCTGGAAGTCGGCACCGTCCGCCGCGCTTTCACGGTCATCCTGCCGGCCGCGGCACCGACCATCCTCACGGGCATGCGCATCTCGATCGGCATCGCCTGGCTGGTTATCGTCGCAGCCGAGATGTTAGTAGGGGGTACGGGTATAGGGTACTTCGTCTGGAACGAATGGAATAACTTATCGATAGTGAATGTGATTATCGCTATTCTGTCGATCGGGGTGGTTGGGATGATCCTCGATCAGGTCCTCGCGCAGTGCACTCGTCTCGTGACGTTTCCGGAGTGAGCGCCATGATCGACAAGTTCATTTCGATCGAGGGTATCGCCAAGCGCTATCCGGCGGCGGGGGGCGGGCAGACGACGATCTTCGAGGATCTGTGGCTGTCGCTGCCGCGCGGCGAGTTCGGCTGCGTCATCGGCCACTCGGGCTGCGGCAAGACCACGGTGCTCAACATCCTGGCGGGGCTCGACCAGCCGAGCGAGGGCGCGGTGATCGTCGACGGCCAGGCGATCGAGGGCACCAGCCTGGATCGCGCGGTGATCTTCCAGAGCCACGCGCTGCTGCCGTGGCGCACCGTGATGGGCAATGTCGCCTATGCGGTGAGTTCGAAGTGGCGCAAGTGGGACAAGGCCAAGGTCCGCGCCCATGCGCAGCAATTCATCGATCTCGTCGGCCTCACCGGCTCCGAACACAAGCGGCCGTCGGAGCTGTCGGGCGGCATGAAGCAGCGCGTCGGCATCGCCCGCGCGCTCAGCATCACGCCGAAGATCATGCTGATGGACGAGCCGTTCTCGGCGCTCGACGCGCTGACCCGCGGTTCGCTGCAGGACGAGGTGAGGCGCATCTGCCTCGAGACCGGGCAGACCACCTTTATGATCACGCACGACGTCGACGAGGCAATGTATCTCGCCGACAAGATCTTCCTGATGACCAACGGCCCCGGCGCGGTGGTGGCCGAGATCGTCGAGAACCCGCTGCCGAAGGATCGCGCCCGCATCGATCTGCACCGCCATCCTTATTACTACGCGCTGCGCAACCACATCATCGATTTCCTGGTGACGCGCAGCAAGACCTTCGCCGCCGAAAATCCGCAGCACGATCCGCGCAATGTCCCGCTGGTCCGCCCCGGACTCGCCGAGCCGGCGCTGGTGCCGCAACCGAGCGGCGTCGCCGTCCCCGGCGCGGCACAGCTCCGCGCCCGCTGATCCACCCTCATCGAACACCGCTATCTGCCAAGGAGACCGACCATGAAGCGTGCGCAACTCACCGAAAAGCTGCTCGACCTCAAGCGCGAGAAGGGCTGGACCTGGAAGTACATCTGCGAAAAGATCGGCGGCCATTCCGAAGTGCTGGTGGTCGGCGCCATCCTGGGCCAGATGAAGCTCACCAAGCCGCAAGCCGCCGCCGCCGCCGAGCTGTTCGGCCTCTCCAAGGTCGAGACCGCGATGCTCAACGAGGTGCCGATGCGCGGCGAGGGCATCACCATGCCGCCGACCGACCCGCTGATCTATCGCTTCTACGAGCTGGTGATGATCAATGGCCCGGCCTGGAAGGCGCTGATCGAGGAAGAATTCGGCGACGGCATCATGTCGGCGATCGACTTTGACATGGTGATGGACCGCTTGCCAAATCCGAAGGGCGACCGCGTCAAGATCACGATGTCGGGCAAGTTCCTGCCCTACAAGTACTACGGCGCGACCGGCAACAATCAGGAGTACGGCTTCAAGGAAGAGTGAGGCGGGGCGCCGAACTGTCCTAGAAGTCCAGCTATAGCGCTTCATCGATCGATTGAAGCAAGGCAGCGTTTCCAAGCGCACTGCCCCCTCATCCTGAGGAGCCCGGCGAAGCCGGGCGTCTCGAAGGATGAACCACGGAGTGCCCGTGTCGCATGGTTCGAGACGGCGCTTCGCGCCTCCTCACCATGAGGTCGTTCCTGTTGCGGGCGGTCTAGCCCGCGAGATCGGAGTCCGTCAGAGGCACTTCCAAATCCCTACCCTGCAAAAATCACATGCGGATGCGCGGCTGAGGGTACGTCACAGTCGCGATCGAACATGTATGCTTGCCTGAACGCGTGAGCCGCCCGGCTCGCCAATAAGCAAGCGCGCGTCTCGGTCGAATAGTTCTGGCTGGGGCCGCGCTGATCGCAGCTGCATGGCTGCGAGGGAGTGCACCGCAAGCCTCGCGCAGACGATGCAAAGCGGACCAGGAGGAGACATGACGTACTTGCAGCGAATGCTCGTCGGCGCGACCCTGTGGGTTGCGGCCGGCACGGGTGCGGCGATTGCGGCCGGCAGCTATGATTCGGGCGCCACCGACAGCGTCATCAAGCTCGGCCAGACCATGCCGTATTCGGGCCCGGCGTCGGCCTATTCGGCGATCGGCCGCGCCGAGGCCGCTTACTTCAAGATGCTGAACGACAAGGGCGGCATCAACGGCCGCAAGGTCGAGCTGCTCAGCATGGACGATGCCTATTCGCCGGCCAAGACGGTCGAGCAGGTCCGGCGGCTCGCCGAAAGCGACGAGGTGCTGGCGATGTTCTCGATCCTCGGCACCGGGCCGAACATCGCGGTGCAGAAATATCTCAACCTCAAGAAGATCCCGCAGCTGTTTCCGTTCAGCGGCGCGAGCCGCTGGAACGACGCCGCGCATTTCCCGTGGAGCACCGGTTCGCAGCCGACCTACAGGACCGAAGGCAAGATCTACGCGAAGTGGATTCTCGCCAACAAGCCGGGCGCCAGGATCGCGGTGATCACACCGGCCGAAGAAGCCGGCCGCGATTATCTCGCCGGCTTCAAGGAAGGGCTGGGCGAGCATGTCGACCAGATCGTGTCGGAGGCGGTTTACGAGTCCACCGATCCGACCGTCGACTCGCAGATCGTCAAGTTCAAGGCCGCCGGCGCCGACGTGCTGTTCAACGAGTGCACGCCGAAATTCGCCGCGCAGGTGATCAAGAAGGCCGCCGAGCTCGGCTGGAAGCCGCAGATCATCCTGCCGGCGGTGTCGAATTCGGTCGGCTCGGTGCTCAAGCCGGCGGGGCTGGAGAATGCGGTCGGCATCGTCACCGGCGCTTATCTGAAGGATCCGGGCGATCCGCGCTGGGCCGACGATCCCGGCATGCAGCAATGGCGGAGCTGGATGAAGACCTACAATGCGGGGGCCGATCCGGCCGATATCTTCAACGTCTCCGGCTACACTTTCGCGCAGATGATGGAGCTGGTGCTGCGCCGCTCCGGCGACGATCTCACGCGGGCGAATCTGATGAAGCAGGCGGAGTCGCTCGACGGCGTCGAACTGCCGATGCTGCTGCCCGGCATCAAGCTGCAGATGTCGCCCGATCAGCGCACGCCGATCCGGCAGTTGCAGATGGCGCGCTTCAACGGCACCTCGTGGGAGTTGTTCGGCGATGTGCTGAACGAGTAGCTCGCACTCGCCGACGGCGGGGCGTCGGCCGAGTCCATCCTCCGATCGTGCCGCGAGATGCGGCGCGATCAGTCCTCCGTTTCTCTCATTGTGACCGACCATGACCGAACCGACCGGGCCGCTCGCCGGCATCCGCATTCTCGATCTCACCAGCGTGTTGTTCGGCCCCTATGCGGCGCAGATCCTTGGCGACTGGGGCGCCGACGTCATCAAGATCGAAACGCTGGACGGCGACATGTGGCGCTACAGCGGTGCGTTCCGCAATCGCGGCATGAGCGGCCAGTTCATGGCGGTGAACCGCAACAAGCGCAGCCTCGCGCTCGACCTCAAGCATCCGGACGGCAAGGCGGCGCTGCAGCGGCTGATCCCGACCGCCGACGTGCTGGTCACCAATGTGCGCCCGGCTGCGATGGCGCGGCTCGGCTTCGGTTACGACGAGTGCCGCGCGCTCAATCCCAGGCTGATCTACGCGGCTGCGACCGGCTTCGGCCAGGAAGGGCCGTGGGCGAAGCGGCCCGCGTTCGACGAGATCATCCAGGCGGCGTCGGGCCTCGCCTCGTCGGTCGGATCAGACGACGAGCCGCAATTCGTGCCGAGCCTGATCGGCGACAAGATCTGTGGCCAAGCGCTGGCCGGCGCGGTGTCGGCGGCGCTGTTCAGCCGCGAGCGCACCGGCAAGGGTCAGCTCGTCGAAGTGCCGATGCTGGAGACCATCGCGGGCTTCAACAGCGTCGAGATGCTGGGTGGCTACGCGTTCGATCCGCCGATCGGGCCTCCCGGCTACAAGCGGATGAAGGAGCGCAAGCCGGTGCGGACCAAGGACGGCTGGATCACCATGCTGCCGTACTCGGGCGACAATTGGTCCGCGTTCTTCGAGGCGGTCGGCCGGCCCGAGCTGATCGAGGAACTGCAGGTGCGCGATCCGGTGGCGCGTGCCGAGAACATCGATCGGATCTATGCGCGAATGAACGAGATCGCGCAGGGCCGCACCACGGCCGAATGGCAGGAGATGCTGCTGCGTCTCGATGTGCCGCACACCGCCTTCGCGCGGATCAGCGAGATCACCGAGCAGGAGCACCTTAAGGCGGTCGATTACTTCGCTGCGATCGATCACCCGTCCGAAGGCAAGATCCGCCAGGCCCGTCCGGCCACCAAGTTTTCCGAAGCCCCGCCCAATCTGCATCGCGTGCCGCCACGTCTCGGCGAACACTCCCGCGAAGTGCTGGCGGAGGCTGGCTACAGCGGGTCGGAGATCGATGCGCTAATGGCAGCCCGCGCGGCCGGGGAGGGATGAGGCGGCTGGAGACGCGTGAGGACGCGCCGCCAGCTCCTTACGCTTTGAATGGTTGTAGACCGGCAGAGCACAGCGCGCTCCCTCTCCCGTTTACGGGAGAGGGCTGGGGTGAGGGCGACGCGGGCGCCGTGCCTGTGTGAAGGCCACGCAGACCCAGTGCCTGGGGACCCCCACCCCCGACCCCTCCCCGCAAGGGGGAGGGGGGGAAGTAGCGCCGCGCCGCAATTGTCTGTCGTCTTCTACGTCGTCGTTATCATCGGCATCACCATCACCATCACCGGCGCCGTCTGCCGCGTCTCGCTTTCGGCGGGTGCAGCGCCGGGTGATCGTCGGGTGGCGCGTGGGCATCTTCGAACAGCTGCATAGCCTCGTCGGGGACCTTGTCGACGTCGACGCCGCCGCGGTGGATCTCTTTGAGCGCGGAGCGGATGGCTTCGTCGCGGGAGATCCACCACGAGCCTGGATACGCCGTGCCATCGGGAGCGCGGCGCCGGCGTCTGCGGCCCATCGCTTCGAGCCGTGCCATCTTCAGCACCTGCAGCGCCTGCATGAGCTTGTCGATATCGACCTGCGGATCGGCTTCGAGTTCGCGGATGGCGCGCTCGGCGAGCATGTGCAGCCGTTCGGCGAGCTTGCGTAGTTTCAGCCTCTGGCTGGCGCGGATGCTCGGCACGGTGTCGGTGGCGCGCGGCGCGAACAACGGGCGTTTCCAGCCGCCGTCGCGCGTCCAGCGGCAGATGCTGGCGCGGCCGACGCCGGTCTTCTTGGCGATCTCCCCATAGGTCAGCCTCGTCTGCTCGATCAGCCGGCGCACCTCGAGCGTCTTGGCATCGGTGTGCGGCCGGCGCGAGCCCCGCGGCCGCTTGCCGACGATCGGCGCCTCGCCGTCCACCGGCTCGGCGGGCGGCACGCGCAGGCGAAAGATCGGAGGATCGAACAAGGAGCGCATGAAAGGAATATAATCCATTCACGCGGCTCTGGCAACGACTGAGTGCCTACGGCCGGTCGAACGGCTTGAATGCCCGGTCCGACCTGCACCAGCAGATCAGTCGCGTCCATCGATCGGGTCGTCGTGCGGAGATTTCGTCGGCGCGCGCCCGGTCATCCACGTCGTTGCCGCGGTCGCGCGGCACGACGTGGATGCCGCCAACAGGCCGGGCATGGCGTGGGGCGGAGGGCAGCTGCGGAGCGGACTAACCGACGCTCGGGTCGGGGCCGATCGCCAGCGGCAGGCGCAGCTCGAAGGTGGTGCCCTGGCCGATCGCTGTGCGGATGTCGATCGAGCCGCCGTGCAGCCGGACGATCGACCGGCACAGCGCGAGGCCGACGCCCATGCCGGACGAGCGGGTGGTGAAGAACGGCTCGAACACCCGGGCGCGGACCTCTTCCGACATGCCGCAGCCGCTGTCTTCGATCGCCAGATGCACGAAGCCGTCGTCGGACGTCGTGGTCCGGATCACCAGGCGGCGGTCCTCCGGCGCGGTCGTCGCCATCGCGTGGATCGCATTGGTAATCAGATTAAGGACGACCTGCCGGAGCTGAATGCGATCCGCCAGGATCGGGCAGCGCTGGCCGGAGAATTCAGTCACGAGCTGAACGCCATGGGCGTCGAGATCCTCGGCCGCAAAGCGCAGCGCGTCGCGCACGAGATCGATCGGACAGACCGGCAGCAGCGTCGCCCGCCGCTGCTGCACCAGCGCGCGCAGCGACGTGATGATCTCGGCCGCGCGCCGGGCGGCGTCGCCGATATTGCGTAGTCCGTCGCGCGCCTCGGCGATCTCCGGCTGCGGCCTGTCGAGCCAGCGCAGGCCGACATCCGCATGGGTGATGATGCCGGCGAGCGGCTGATTGATCTCGTGCACGATCGAGGCCGCGAAACTGCCGAGCGCGATCAGCGGGGCGAGATCGGGATTGGGCGGCTGCGACGGGCCATCCGCCACGGTGTCGCCGCAGCCCGAACGGCGCGACCGCCGCGCAAGCTGGGCGGCTTTTCCATCCGCGCCCCATGTCTGATAGCAGGCGATGGCGGCCTGGAAACATCCCTGCGCGGGCGTCGGCAGACCTGCCTCCAGATAGGACGAGCCGGCGAACTCCTGGGCGAGCGCGCGTTCGTGCGTGAGGCCGGCTTTGGCCGCGGCGTCGGCCGCGCGCTCGTACAGGGCCTGCGCGCCGGTTGCGTCGCCGATCAGCCGCGCCGCTTCGGCTTCCAGCAGCAGGTGCTTGCTCTGGAACAGCGCCGGATCGAGTCGCGCCGATATTTCGAAACGATCGCGCGCCGCGATCAGATGATTGGTGCCGTGCTGCGGCGTCATTCCGCGCGCTGTCGGCCGCGAATGTGCCAGCGCCAGAAAGAAGCAGTTGTCGGCGCGGTCGATATGGGTGGGGGCGAATGCGCCGAGATCGGCTGTCTTGTCGATCCGGCGGGACTCGTGGAGATGGTCGGCGGCGCGATCGTCCTGGTTGAAGAACACCGCGGTGATGCCGGCGTAGTGATGCAGCCAGAACAGCGTTGCGGGCGAGAGCTCGCGATCGCAGACGACGGCGCTGCCGATCTCGAACTGCCCCGTGCGCAGCGCGTCGATCAGTTCGAGCTGAGCTCGGTAGATGCCACTCGTCCCGAGCGCCGAAGCGATCCTTTGGCGGATCGCCGGAAGCCTCTCACCGGTCAGTAGCGGAAACGGAAGGCCGCTTGCGTTGTCACGATGCCCCGCCGGGAGAAGGCGCACGGGCGTCGCGGAGCCGCTGCGCTGTGCGGGCGAGAGGTTCGCGGCGAGCAGGTCCTCGCACCAGCCGATCCAGCGCAGCGCTTCGGCGCCCATCGACAGATCGGCCGTGGAGCGCATGGCCGTCCGCGGACGCTCCGTCACTTTATCGTGTGGGTGCTGCTGATCGGTGGCCAATCGCGCGTCTCGAGGCTGCTGATCACAGCGCGCAGCCTGACATCGGAGGTCGGTCCTTGTATTTGCATGGAGCGGCATTGTTTTTGCCGAGATTGACGTTCTTGATCCGGGAACCGTGTCGGCTAGATTGTCGCGAGGTCGTCGAGGCGGCCCGCAACGCGGCGGAGTAACGAAATGGCGCAAGTCCAGGTGTTCGGAGATCGAAAATTTCCCACCGCTGAGTTGCTCCTCACCTCCGCCGGTCGGGACTGGAGCGGAGTATCCGCGCAGCTGCGCAACCATCCCGCCTGCGACGTGCCTGCGCCTTCGCCCGACGAGATGGAAGTCACATTCGCGATGACGACCTCGCCCGCCGGCCGGGTCGAGCGCTGCTCCGGCGGCCAATTCCAGAATACGGCGGTGCGCAGCGGCACGTTGTGGTTCTGTCCGATCGGCGTCCGCGAGGATTCGATCAGGATCACCCAGCCGCTGAGCAACGTGCTGCACGTCTTCCTGGCCCGATCGCAGTTCGACGGGCTTGCCGAGATCAGTTCGACGACTCCGTCGCCCGCCAACGTCGCCTATCTGGCGGATGTCGAGGACGAACTGGTGCGTCAGCTCTGTTTGCGCATCCATCGCGAACTCAGCGAGGAGACCAGCGGCGGCAAGCTGCTGATCGAGTGCCTGTCGCAGGCACTGGTGGCGCATCTGGTGACGAGCTACTCGAGCGACGCGAAGGTGCGGCTCGATCAAGACCGGACGGCGCTCCGGCTCGACGATGCCCGGCTGCGGCGCGTGCTCGACTACATTCACGCCAATATCGATCAGGACCTGACGCTGGCGAAGCTGTCCGACGTCGCCTGCCTGAGCAAGCATCACTTCGCGCGGGCGTTTCGCGAAGCCACCGGCGTGCCGCCGCATCGCTACATCAGCGCGCGGCGGCTCGACCATGCCTTGAGTCTGCTCAAGGGCTCGCAGTCGAGCCTGGCGGACATCGCCTATCTGTGCCGGTTCTCGTCGCAGGCGACCTTCACGCGCGCGTTCCGCCGACAGGTCGGCGTTTCGCCCGGCGAGTATCGGCGCCGCACGACGGCCTGACGGCAGCCGCCGGACTCATCCCCGGCGCATGCACGCTCAGATCATCTCCAGCGCCAGTGCGATGCCCTGGCCGCCGCCGATGCACAGCGTCACCATGCCTTTGCGCAAGCCGTCGCGCTTCATCGCGTGCAGCAGCCGCGTGGTCAGGATCGCGCCGGTCGCGCCGATCGGGTGGCCATGCGCGATGGCGCCGCCCTCGACATTGATGATGTCGGCCGGCAGTCCGAGCTCCTTGGCGACGGCGAGCGGAACGGCCGCGAAGGCCTCGTTGATCTCGATCCGCTCGACGTCCGATAATGTCCAGCCGGCGCGCTTGAGCGCCTTGCGCACGGCGGGAACGGGGCCGAGGCCGAACAGGCCGGGCTCCACCGCCGCGACGCCGTAGCCGGCCAGTCGCGCGATCGGTTCGATGCCGGCAGCGTCCGCGAAGGCGCGCCCCGCCACGATCATCGCCGCGGCGGCGCTGTTCAGGCCGGGCGCATTGCCGGCCGTGATGGTGCCGTCCGGCCGGAAGGCGGGCTTGAGTTTGGCGAGCACCTCGACGGTGGTGTCCGGCCGCGGCGCCTCGTCGGCCGCAAAGCTCTCCGGGCCCTTGCGGCCCTTGACGGTGACCGGGACGATCTCGCCCTCGAAACGGCCAGCCGTCTGGGCCGCCGCGAACCGCTGCTGCGAGCGCGCGGCGAAGTCGTCCTGCGCGGCGCGCGTGATCTGCAGCCTGGTGACGAGGTCTTCGGTGTGCCAGCCGGAGTGCTTGCCGGAAAATGCGTCGTTGAGGCCGTCGGTCAGCATGCTGTCGAGCACTTCGGCCGGACCCATCCGATAACCCCAGCGGCCGCCCTCTAGGAGATACGGCGCGCGGTCCATGTTCTCCATGCCGCCCGCCACCGCGATGTCGATCTCACCATCGGCGATTTCCTGCGCCGCGGTCAGGATCGCCTGCGCGCCCGAGCCGCAGACGCGATTGACCGTGTAGGCCGGCACCGACACCGGCAGGTCGCCGCCGATCGAGGCTTGCCGCGCCGGGTTCATCCGGTTGCCGGCCTGGATCACGTTGCCCATCACCACCGAGCCGACCGCGTCGGCCGAAAGCCCGGCGCGCCGCAGCGTCTCGCGAATGACGACGCTGCCGAGCTCGGTCGCCGGCGTCCCCTTCAGCGAACCGTTATAGGTGCCGATCGCGGTTCGGACGGGATGGCAGAGAACGATCTCGCGTGCGCTCATGAGGATCTCCTCGATCGTGTTCGCAGCGGCGACCTGGGCGCATCATCGCCGAGCCCACAGGCACCGCGGCGGCCAAGGGCGGCCGCCTGCGCCGGAATGTATGATGATCGTCATATCATCGCAAGTGCGAACGCTGGGGCGCGCGGGCGTTCCGCGCGGCCCGGGTCTACAAGTCGATCACATCGACCTGATGATCCGTCAGGGACAGGGCGAGATCGGCGACGTGGCGGTGATGCGTGAACAGGATCATCTGACGCTGCCGGCCGGCCGCGGCCAGCAGCCGGAGCGTCGCCAGCGTCCGCCGCTCATCGAAACTGGCGAGCAGATCGTCGCCGATGAACGGCAGCGGCTCGGAGGCGCGGCGTTCGAGCAGCGCGAGGCGCAGCGCCAGAAACAGCTGATCGCGCGTGCCTTCGCTGAGGCCGGACAGCGGCACGCGTTCGCCCGAGGCCCGGCGTGCCACCAGTCTCGGCTCGTCTTCGTCGCCGTAATCGATGCCGAGCCCGGCGAAGGCTTCCGCCGTCGCCAGCGCGAACAGCTCGCCGGCGCGCGCCACCATCGGATCCTGCACCTTGGCGCGATGCAGTTCGACGACGCGGCGGGCCAGCAGCGCCGCTGCCGAGCGGAGCAGCCAGTCTTCGGCGATCGATAACAGCTCGGCACCGGCCTCGCGGCGCCGGCTCGCGGCGCCCGCGGCATCGCGGCCCTTGATCAGCGCTTCCAGTTCGCGCTGCCGCTGGTAATGAGCCGCCGAGGCATCGGCGATGTCCTTGAGCAGCCGGGTCTGTTGTTCGGTGGCGCTGGCGATGTCGGCCTGCAGCCGGTCGAGATCGATGCCCTCGCGCTCCTGACGCAGCGCGGTCTCGTCGTGCCCGTCGCCGATCTCGAACAGATGTCGGCGCAGCTCCGCCTGCTCGGTCTGCAAGCGCAGACGGGTCGCGAGCCGCGCCAGCAGTTTGGGCACCGCGACGATGTCGGCGCCCAGCGTCTTGCCGGCGTGCTGGAGCGTGTCGAGGCTCGCGCTGAGGCGGCTCACCAAAGCGCCGCGACTGACCGCGCGCTTGGCCGCATTCTCGTGCAGACGATGGCACGCCTCGCGGGCGCTGCGGGCGGCGTCGAGCCGCTCGGCCAGGCGCTGCACGGCGTCCTGCGCCGCGAGGTTGCTCAGGTCCGGCGCGACCCGCGCCAGCAGGTCCGCGACGTCGCGGTCGAAGTCCTGCAGATCAGTCGTAATGGTGTCGACGCTGCGGCCTTCGCGTTCGAGGTTGGCGCGCGGCACGCCGACCGCGCTCCACACCGACAGCGCCGCTTCGGCCTGCGCCGGCGAAGCCTCGGCGGCGAGTCCGATGGCGCGCATCGTCTGCGGCCAATGCTCCCGGAGCTCGGACAGGCGCCGCTCGCAGGCCGTGCGCGCGGCCTCCGCCTCGGCGAGATCGCGCTCCAGCCGCTCTTTCGCAACCTGGCGCGCCTTCGCGTCGCTCCATGCCGCGACCAACTGATCGTAGCGGCCCTTGGCTTCGCGATACAGCACGCCAGCCGGGGCATTGGCATCGGCCTGACGGCCGACGCCGTCGAGGAAGCCGAGGATCGCCGTCTTGCCGTCGCTCAGCGCCATCGCCTGCGCGTCGATAGCGGCCCGCTGCAGGTCGAACTTCGTCAGTTTGCCGATGATCTCGTCGAACCGCTCGCGCCAGCGCAGCATCTCCGCCGCGCCGGACGGCTGCAGGCCGGAGGCCGCCCAGACCTTGGTCCATCCTTGGCTGATATCCGCCAGGCCCTGCCGGAGATCGGCCCGCTTTGCCGCGACGCGCTCGCGTTCGCTGCGCGTTTCGGCGATACGCCGCAGCGCGTCCTCATGCCGGGTGGCGCGCTCGGTGTCGGTCAGCAGCGAGTCGGTGATGCCGTCGATCGCCCGCGAGGCTTCGGCGACGGCATCGAACCGCTGACGGCGTTCGTCGCGATCACCATCGAGCCCGTCGTACAGCGCGCCGAGGCTGTCGTCGCGTGTCAGCCGCGCGGCGGTCAGATCGGCCTTGGTCGGCACCACGCCGGCGCTCGACAGCCGCGCCAGCTCGGTCTCAGAGGCGGCGATCGCATCGTCGAGCTTGGCGATCTCGGCATCGAGTCGCTTGAGCTCGGTTTCGCTGAGCTCGAAGGCGCTGGCGAATTTGCCGATGGTGGCGCGGTCGGGCACCGGAAGGGCGCGTATCCGGTCGGGCGCGCCCGGCGCCGGGTCGAGCGCGGCGACGGCATTGCCGATCGCCTCGAGCTCCACTGCCAGCGCGGCGCGGTCGCGGCGCAGCCGCTCTTCCTGCGCCTGAATGTCGCCGAGCGCCTCGAAGCGCTGGCGCAGCGGCTCGAGATCGACGAGATGCGGATCGTCGCCGGTCGCCGCCTGGGCCTCGCGTTCGCGCCGCGCGCGCTCGTAGCGGGCTTCGATATCGGCCAGCTCCTGCGTGGTCCGTCGCATTTTTTCCATGCGGTCGCGCGCGTCGGCGAGCGCCGGCTCCGTCGGCAGCGCGGCGAGGAGCTCGACATGCGAGGCGAGCCCGAGCTTGCGCGCGCAATCGTCCAGCTGTGCCTCCGCGCTGGCGCGGTCATGGCGACGCCGGGGCAGGTCGGACGCGGCCTTGCGCACGGCGCCGAGCCGTTCGCGCAGCGCCACGACCGTGCTGGCCTCCGCCAGCAGGGCCTCGTCGACATGGATCGTGGCGATCTCGGCTGCGTCCGCGGCCGCTGCGGCGTCGAGCGTCGCGATCTCGGCTTCGAGAGCGGTCTTGCTGTCGAGCGAGGCGCGCCACTCGGCCAGCGTCGGCTCGGCGACGAGCGGCAGATCCTTAAACTCCGATAGTTCGGCCTCGATATGGTCCAGCCGCGCCAGCTGCGAGCGCACCCGCAGCGTTCGCTGCCAGCGCGCCAGCGTGCTGCCGCAGGTGGCGTGCTCGGACTTCAGCTTCTCCAGCTCGGCGGCGGCTTGCTCCACCGCGCCCTGCAACTGCCGCAGCATATCGCGAGTGACGATGGCGTCGCGCAGCTCCTTGTCGGCGGCGTCGCGGCGCTCGGCCGCCACGTAGAACGGCTTGCTGGCGGATTTGCGCGACGTGAACAGCTCGTCGGCCTGCTGCTGCAGGCGATCTTGAATGCGCGACAGCTCCGCCATGCCGGCCGAGCTCGCCGCCAGCGTTTCGGCCAGACGCCCGCCGGTGCCGAGCAATTCGTCGCCGCCCGTCCGCAGCGCCTGCGCGGTCATGCCGAATTCGCGATTGAAGGTGGCGCGCGAGACGTCGCCCAGCAGCGCCGCGAGGTGATCGTCGGGCAGCGGCTGATCGTCCGCATCGAGCAGCGTGTTCTTGTTGCCCTTGCGGCGTCGCGCGGTGATCAGGCGGCCGTCGGAATGGCGGAAGCTGCCGCCGAGGCGCAGCAGCTTGCTGTCGTGCTTGAAGTCGTAATCGGTTCGCCCGCCGAATCCGAACAACAGATCGCCGATCGCCGTCAGCGCCGAGGTCTTGCCGGCCTCGTTGGCGCCGAGCACGATGTGCAGCGCCGCCTGCGGGGCGAACGGCACGATGCGGTCGGTGAAGATGCCGTAGCGCTCGAGCGCGAGCTGCTCGATTCTCACGACAGCTCTCCGGCCAGCAGGGCGCGGGCATCGTCGGACAGGCTGCCGAGCACGTCGGACGCGTCGAACTCGTCCTGCAGATCGCGCGGCAGCTTCGACCTGATCGTCTCGGTCAGCTCGGCGAGGGCCGCGGCAAGGCCGGGATCCTGCGCGCCTTCGGCCAGCAGCGCCGCGACATCGATATCGTCTCCGTCCGGCTGCGCGGTCGGCGCCTGCGCCGGCGACGTCGTCTTGATCTTGAGCTGTTCGATCCAGCAATCGGCGGCGAGATGCAGCGCGCCGGCGCGCAGATCGTCCTGCAGCGCGTCGCGGCGGACCAGCAGCCGGTTGTGCAGCGGCGTCGCACCGGTCAGCGTCACGCGGACCGCGAGAGCGCGGCCTTCGCTCTGCGCATGGAGTTCGGCGAGGCGCTCGCTCACCAGCGCGGACACCTGCGATTCCTCGGCGGTGGCTGCGACGTCGATCGTCAGATGCGCCCAGCGCGCGCCGTCGAGCGCGAGCGGCGTGACATCGACCACACGGCCGTCCTCGACCGTGACCCGCACTGCGCCCTTGGCGCCGGTCTCGCGGACGCTGCGGCCCTGCAGATTGCCCGGAAACACGATCCACGGATCGCGGTGGACGATCTCTGCGGCATGGACGTGGCCCAGCGCCCAGTAATCGTAGCCGAACCGCCGCAAATCATCGACGCTGCAGGGCGCATAGCCCTCGTGGCCGCGCGTGCCGTCGAGCGAGGTGTGCAGCACGCCGATGTTCAGCCAGCCTTCGCGGCGCGCCGGATAGCTCGCGACGAAATCCGCGTTGACCCGATCCGCAAAGCTGCGGCCGTGCAGCGCCACGCGAAAGCGTTCGAGCTCGACCGTCGCGGCCTTGGTGGGAAACACCGTGACGCTGTCCGGATAGGGCAGGCCGCGCGACATCAGGTTGTCGGCGTCGTGATTGCCCTTGACGATGAACACCGGAATCCCGGCGCGATGCAGCGCGCCGATCGCGCCGACGAAGAACAGCCCGGTGGTGACGTCCCTCCAGTCGCCGTCGAAAATGTCGCCGGCGATGATCAGGAACGCCGCATTGCTGGCGATCGTCTCGTCGACCAGCGCCTGCACGGCCTTCCGCCCAGCTTCGGCGAACCGCCGCGCCACATCCTCGTTCTTCGCCCGCAGCCCCGCCAAGGGACTGTCGATGTGCAGATCGGCGGCATGAATGAAGGTGAATCGCATGGTCATCGGTGGTGGAATAAAAGCGCAGAGCAGGGAAGGGGTATCTTAGTCGCCAAAGCCGGCTTCGGCGTGTTCATGATATGTCCAGCCGTCCCGGTATCGCTCGTGGCGCGGCTGGCGCGTTCAATAACATCAACAATTTCAAGGTTTGAATGGTGCTGCCGGGGAGGATCGAACTCACGACCTCTCCCTTACCAAGGGAGTGCTCTACCACTGAGCTACGGCAGCATAAACCGATCCGGGAATCAGCCCCTAGGGCCCGGTGCGGCGGGGCGATCCTTGCCACAGGGCATCCGGGAGTGCAAGCGCGGCGCGCGCATCGGGTGAGGAAAACCTGCCGGGGCCGCCGGGCCGCCGGCGTGGCAATTGGCCTATGATCCCAAGGGGGTGCCGCGCGAACGGCCGCCGCAACGGCGGGGCGGCGCGGCTGTTCGACTTTAGCCCGGCTTCAGCTTGAGCTGCAGCATCTTGGGGGCGACCCGGCTGCCGACGGCGTCGGCCACGGCCGACAGCGTCCGCAGCGGCCGCATCATCACCTCGAACTCCAGAATCTTGCCCTCGGTGTCGAGGCGCATCAGGTCGACGCCCTTCACCTGCAGCTTGCCGATCTCGGCGCTGAATTCGAGCGCGGCCTCGTAAGGCCCGGCGACGAAGGTGCGGCGATAGCGAATGTTCTCCAGCACTTCGGCGACCGTGAGCATCACCAGCAGGGTAGCCTCGCGGCCCTGGATCGGAGATTGTACGACCGGCGAATGGAACGTAACGCCGTCGGTCAGCAGTCCCGTCAGCGCCACCGCGTCGGCGGCTGGCAGCGCCCGATGCCAGGTGGCGACGGTGTGTTGCGATGCGGCCGCCAGCGCACAAGTGTCGCCCGACATGCGTCTCTCCTATCTGGATCCTCAATGCAGACCAAGCCCGAAGCAATGACAACCGCGACCATCGCCGCATGCGGGTGGGCCCGGCCATGACCGATACGCCGCCGCGTACCGCAAAGGATCCGACCGGCCGGCAGGCGCGGCTGCGCGACGCACTGCGCGACAATCTGAAACGGCGCAAATTGCAGGCGCGGGGCCGTGCCGGTCAGTCCGCGCCGCCAGACGGCGACCACAGCAGAAACGTTCAAGACAGCCCGTCCGGTGCCGCCGATGTCCTTGTGGAGGGGAGCGCACCGAACGTCGAAGGGGAACGCCGATGAGCATCGATGACACGGGGCGCGCCGACGCCGCCGCGGCCGGCAAGCGCAACGATCGCTACG
This sequence comes from Rhodopseudomonas telluris, assembly GCF_042432815.1. Lineage (NCBI taxonomy): Bacteria > Pseudomonadati > Pseudomonadota > Alphaproteobacteria > Hyphomicrobiales > Nitrobacteraceae > Rhodopseudomonas > Rhodopseudomonas telluris. Next base: position 84,862 of record NZ_JBHLWM010000006.1, on the reverse strand, counting down.
ACCAGACCTTTCCGGTGCTGACACCCGCCGAGATCGCCCGCATCCGCCGGTTCGGCGAGATCCGGCGCTACGTCGACCACGAGCTGATGTTCGAGACCGGCAAGCAAGGGCCGGGCATGTTCGTGGTGCTGTCCGGACACGTGGCCGTCACCCAGCGCGACGGTCTCGGCCGGGTCACCCCGGTCGCCGAGCAGGGACCCGGCCAGTTCCTCGGCGAGATCAGCCAATTGTCCGGCCGCGTCTCGCTGGTGGACGGCTCCGCCGAGGGCGAGGTCGAATGCCTGCTGGTGTCGCCGGAGCGGCTGCGCGCCCTGATGGTCGCGGAAGCCGATCTGGGCGAGCGGATCATGCGGGCGCTGATCCTGCGCCGGGTCAACCTGCTGCAGGGCGGCGTCGGCGGTCCGGTGCTGATCGGCTCGGCCATGTCGTCCGACGTCGTGCGGCTGATGGGCTTCCTCACCCGCAACGGCCTGCCGCATCATCTGCTCGATCCGGCGGTGGACCGCGACGCCGGCGATCTCGTCGCCCGCTACTCGCCGTCGCCGGCCGATCTGCCGCTGGTGGTGACGCCCGACGGCACCGTGCTGCGCAATCCGCGCGAGTCCGAGCTTGCCCGCGCGGTCGGGATGATCGGCGAAATCGCGCGCGACAAGGTCTATGACGTGGCGATCGTCGGCGCCGGCCCGGCCGGGCTGGCGACCGCAGTGTATGCGGCGTCCGAAGGGCTCTCCGTGGCGGTGTGCGATCAGCGCGCATTCGGCGGCCAGGCCGGCGCCAGCGCGCGGATCGAGAACTATCTGGGCTTTCCGACCGGCATCTCCGGTCATGCATTGACGGCGCGCGCCTTCAATCAGGCGCAGAAGTTCGGCGCCGACGTGATGATCCCGATCGAGGTCAAGGCGCTGGATTGCAGCCGCGACGACGGCACCTTCGCGCTCGAGATCGACGACGGCGAGGCGCTGCGCGCCCGCGCGATCGTGGTCGCCAGCGGCGCGCGCTATCGCCGGCCGGAGATCGTCAATCTGGCGGCGTTCGACGGCCGCGGCGTGTACTACTGGGCGTCGCCGATCGAGGCGCGGCTGTGCAAGGCGCAGGAGGTGATCCTGGTCGGCGGCGGCAACAGCGCCGGGCAGGCGGCGGTGTTTCTCTCCACGCACGCCGCGCGCGTCCACATGGTGATCCGTGGCGGTGGTCTCGCCGCCAGCATGTCGCGCTATCTGATCGAGCGGATCGAATCGACGCCGAACATCGAGCTGGTGTTCAACACCGAGGTGGTGGAAGTGAACGGCGCGCCGGACAGCGGCCTCGAACGCGTCACGCTGCGCAGCCGGCTGTCGGGCGAAACCTGGCCGATGGAGGTGCGCAACCTGTTCCTGTTCGTCGGCGCCGACCCGGCGACCGGCTGGCTCGACGGTTGCGGCGTGACTGTCGATCGCGGCGGCTTCGTCATCACGGGCGCCCAGACGGGGCAGGCCACCAATCAGCGTCCGACGGCAGCGCTGCAAACGTCGGTGCCGGGCGTGTTCGCGGTCGGCGACGTGCGCTCGGGCTCGGTGAAGCGCGTCGGCGGCGCGATCGGCGAGGGCGCCCAGGTGGTCGCCGCCCTGCACGGGTACTTGGCGGACCCGCTGAACTAAGTGACGTGTCTCACAGGCGGTCGGCAGAAGTAACATAGTCCCAGAGAGCAGCAGCCCCTAGCATTGGGCGCTGTCTCCCCTCCCCCTTGCGGGGAGGGGTCAGGGGTGGGGGTCCCCAGGCACTGAGTACGCGTCGCCTGCAAAAACGCAGGCGCTGTGCCCGCGTCGCCCTCACCCCGGCCCTCTCCCGCAAGCGGGAGAGGGAGCACGCTGCGGCTCGCGGCTAGGCGCTGGGCACGCGGTGTTGATCATTCCGGCGTGACAAGCGACGGCTTGTTCTGCATGATGACTATCATGCGATATTGATAATCAATTGCAGGAGCCCGCGATGGTCCTCGGAATGGATTTGCAGACCTTCACGTTGATTCATGTGGTGATCAGCCTGATCGGAATCGCCGCCGGTCTGATCGCGATGGTCGGGCTGTTGATTTCCAAGCCGTTGCCGGGATGGACCGCTCTGTTCCTCGCGACGACGATCCTGACCAGCGCGACCGGCTTCCTGTTTCCATTCTTTCAGCTGCTGCCGTCGCACATCGTCGGCATCATCTCGCTGGTGCTGCTCGCGGTCGCGGTGGTGGCGCTGTATGTCGGCCGGCTCGCCGGGCCGTGGCGACCGGCCTATGTGATCACCGCGCTGCTGTCGCTGTACCTCAACGTCTTCGTGCTGGTCGTGCAGGCGTTTCAGAAAGTCACCGTGCTGCGCGATCTCGCGCCGAATCAGAACGAGCCGCCATTCCTCGCCGCGCAGGGGGCCACGCTGGTGTTCTTCGTGGTGATGATCATTCTCGCGCTGCGCCGCTACCATCCCGTCCCGACCTATGCGCGGGCCTGACCTCGTGGACAATCGCAATGAAAAAGGCCCCGGCTGAGCCGGGGCCTTTCCGTATCTGTGATCTCGGACGTTAGCGCGCCGGCGGGGTGCGCGTGCCATTGTTGTTGCCGCCCGGGCCGACATCGCCCTGGGTGGACGACGGCGTCGGATGGTTGGCGCCGTTCATGCTGCCGGCCGCGCCGGTGGTGGTGCCGGGGGCCATCGTGCCGTTCTGCATCGGGGCGCCGTTGCCGACGCGCTCCGAGCCCATCGCGTTGCCGCGGGTGTCGGTCTGGCCCTGCGCAGCAGCCGCGAGCGTGGTGGCGAGCAATGCCGCAGCAGCGGCGCCAGCGATCTTGGTCATTCGGGAGCTCATGGGGAAACCTCTTTGGTTATATCGATTGATGCGTTTGCGTCGGGTCGTGTTGCATCGTGCGGTTGCACTGCCTGGAAAACCACGGCCACTGCGCGCCGTTCCGACGGAACAGCAGATCGCGCGTGTAAGACGGTCGCAGTTTGCATTGGAACACGAACCGCGTAGGAAGAGCGGAGGGCCCGCGACGAGGAACCACGGCGGCTGGACCGGATTGTTTCGCCAATTCAGACGGAGACACTCATGAGACGAGCTTTGAACAATCTGATGTCGCGCCGGGTCTTGGCGGCCGTTGCGGCGGTGTCGGCGATCGCGGGTGCGAGTCTGCTCGGCGGCACCGCGGCGCAAGCGCGCGATTATGCGTATTGTCTGACGTCTCCGGGCTATGGCTATCCGGGCGACTGCAGCTACGCGTCCTATCGGCAGTGCCGCGCCGCCGCATCGGGGCGTCTTGCCGACTGCAACCTCAACCCGCGCGTCGGCTTTCGCGAGCCGCGCCATCGCGATTATCGCACCTACGGCGATCCGCGCTGGTAAATGCGCCGATCGGCGCGGTGGCGCGGGAAGCGCCGCCGATTCGCCCGGGCCGGGCGGCTATTCGTCCGGATCCCGAACCCGGGCCCATGAAATAGCCTCAAATTCCACGCTTTTGCCACGGACGGCGGTTCTGCCGTATATGAACACGGCTCAAAAGCGGGAATCGGCATGGATCGCATTCGGATTATCGGCGGCAACAAGCTGCACGGCACCATCCCGATTTCGGGCGCCAAGAACGCCGCCCTGCCGCTGATGATCGCCGCGCTGCTGACCGACGAGACGCTGATCCTCGACAATGTTCCGCGGCTCGCCGACGTCGCGCTGCTTCAGCGGATCCTCGGCAATCACGGCGTGGACATCATGGCGGCTGGCAAGCGGCCGGGCGACCACGAATATCAGGGCCAGACCCTGCACATCTCCGCCAAGAACATCATCGATACCACCGCGCCCTACGAGCTGGTGTCGAAGATGCGCGCCAGCTTCTGGGTGGTGGCGCCGCTGCTGGCCCGGATGCACGAGGCCAAGGTGTCGCTGCCGGGCGGCTGCGCCATCGGCACCCGGCCGGTCGACCTCTTGATCATGGCGCTTGAAAAGCTCGGCGCCGAGATCTCGATCGACGGCGGCTACGTGATCGCCAAAGCGCCCGGCGGGCTGAAGGGCGCCACCATCGAATTCCCCAAGGTCACGGTCAGCGGCACGCATGTGGCGCTGATGGCGGCGACGCTGGCCAAGGGCAGCACGATCATCTCCAACGCGGCCTGCGAGCCGGAGATTGCCGACGTCGCCGATTGCCTCAACAAGATGGGCGCGAAGATCACCGGCGCCGGCACGCCGCGCATCCTGATCGAAGGCGTCGCCAAGCTGCACGGCGCGCGCCACACGGTGCTGCCGGACCGGATCGAGACCGGCACCTATGCGATGGCGGTGGCGATGACCGGCGGCGAAGTCCAGCTCTCGGGCGCTCGCCCCGAATTGCTGCAGGCGGCGCTCGACGTGCTGGCACAAGCCGGCGCGACCATCACGCCGAACAACGACGGCATCAAGGTGTCGCGCAACGGCGCGGGCATCAGCCCGGTGACGGTGACGACCGCGCCGTTCCCGGGTTTCCCGACCGACCTGCAGGCGCAGCTGATGGCGCTGATGACGCGCGCCAAGGGCGCCTCGCACATTACCGAGACGATCTTCGAGAACCGCTTCATGCACGTGCAGGAGCTGGCACGGTTCGGCGCCAAGATCTCGCTCGACGGCGAGACCGCGACGATCGACGGCGTCTCCCAACTGCGCGGCGCGCCGGTGATGGCGACCGATCTGCGCGCCTCGGTGTCGCTGGTGATCGCGGCGCTCGCCGCCGAAGGCGAGACCATGGTCAACCGCATCTATCATCTCGATCGCGGCTTCGAGCGGCTCGAAGAGAAGCTGTCGGCCTGCGGCGCCACGATCGAACGTATCAGCGGGTGAGCGCCGCTGCGGGGGCTGCTGTGGGTGAGTTGAAACTGATCGCGCTCGACCCCGACGACCTCGCGGTGATCTCCGCCCATGTCCAGGACGCGCGCGTCGAAACCGGCGACATCGTCTGGCGTCAGGCGGAAAAGCGGTTGGTGGTAGGACTGCACCGGCTTGACTGGGAGCAGACGCTGTCGGGCGAACCGGTGCCGGGCCGGCTGATCGCCGCGCTGCGGTTCGACCGCGTGCTCGCCTGCAAGTCGCGCAAGATCGATGTCGAGACGCCCGAGACCGCGCTGGAGCTGATCGGCATCGAATTCTATCCGGCGCCCGAGCCGCCTGGCGGCAGCGTGGTGCTGATGTTTTCACGCGGCGGCATGCTGCGCCTCGACGTCGAATGTCTCGAATGCGCGCTGACCGATCTCGGCCCCGACCATCTCGGCACCGGCGATGCCGATCGTGATGCCCCCGAGGATCTGGGCGGCCTCGGCTGAGCGAATGTTTGCTGCGGCTTTGCCCGATCCGGCAACCGAAGCGAAAGCCTTCCGGCATAAGGGTTGACGGCGGTAAGTCGCCGCGCCATTGAGCATCATGGCCGCTTGGGCCGACGTGCCTCCGGAAGCTCTCAAATGCCAATTCGTCTCGACAGCGCCAGCACCGATTTTGCCTCGCAGTTCAAGGCCTTCCTCGCCATGAAGCGCGAGGTGGCGGCCGACATCGAGGCGGCGACGCGCGCGATCGTCGAGGATGTGGCGGCGCGCGGCGATGCGGCGCTGCTCGAAGCGACCGCGAAGTTCGACCGCTTGAGCCTGACGGCCGACGGCCTGCGCGTTACCGCGGCCGAGGTCGAGGCGGCCGTGAAGGCCTGCGACCCGGCCACGATCGACGCGCTGAAATTCGCGCGCGACCGCATCGAATTCTTTCACCGCCGGCAACTGCCGAAGGACGACCGCTTCACCGACGCGCTCGGCGTCGAGCTCGGCTGGCGCTGGAGCGCCGTCGAGGCGGTTGGCCTCTATGTGCCGGGCGGCACCGCGGCCTATCCGTCCTCGGTGTTGATGAATGCGATCCCCGCCAAGGTGGCGGGCGTCGAGCGCGTGGTCATGGTGGTGCCGTCGCCGGACGGCAAGCTCAACCCGCTGGTGCTGGCGGCGGCGTCGCTCGGCGGCGTCACCGAGATCTATCGTGTGGGCGGCGCTCAGGCGGTGGCCGCGTTGGCCTACGGCACCGCGACGATCGCGCCGGTGTCCAAGATCGTCGGCCCCGGCAACGCCTATGTGGCGGCCGCCAAGCGGCTGGTGTTCGGCCGCGTCGGCATCGACATGATCGCCGGCCCGTCCGAAGTCGTGGTGGTGGCCGACCAGACCGGCAATCCGGACTGGATCGCCGCCGATCTGTTGGCGCAGGCCGAGCACGACGCCAATGCGCAGTCGATCCTGATCACCGATGATGCGGATCTTGCCGCGCAGGTCGAGCGCGCCGTCGAGGCGCAGCTCACCACGCTGCCGCGCGAAAAGATCGCGCGCGCCTCGTGGGGCGAGTTCGGCGCGATCATCAAGGTCGGCAAGCTCGACGAAGCGGCGCCGCTGGCGGACGCGATCGCCGCCGAGCATCTCGAAATCATCACCGCCGATCCGGAGGCCTTTGCGGCCAAGATCCGCAATGCCGGCGCGATCTTTCTCGGCGCACATACGCCGGAAGCGATCGGCGACTATGTCGGCGGCTCCAACCACGTCTTGCCGACCGCGCGTTCGGCGCGGTTCTCGTCCGGGCTCGGCGTGCTCGACTTCATGAAGCGCACCTCGATCCTGAAATGCGGGCCCGAGCAGCTCGCGGCGCTGGGCCCGGCGGCGATGACGCTCGGCAACGCCGAGGGGCTGGATGCGCATGCGCGCTCGGTGGGACTGCGTCTGAACCGGCGATGAGTACTTCCGAACCAGACGATTCCAACAATCGCATCGTCGCGGTGACGCTCGACGAGGAATCGATCGGGCGGTCCGGGCCGGATATCGAGCACGAGCGCGCCATCGCGATCTATGATCTCGTCGAGAAGAACCTGTTCGCGCCGGAGAACGGCGTCGAGGGCCCGTTCACGCTGCATATCGGCATCACCGGCAACCGGCTGATGTTCGACATCCGCCGCGAGGACGGCACCCCGGTGATCACCCATCTGTTGTCGCTGTCGCCGTTCCGCCGCATCGTGAAGGACTACTTCATGATCTGCGACAGCTACTACCAGGCGATCCGTACCGCGACGCCGGACAAGATCGAGGCCATCGATATGGGCCGGCGCGGCATCCACGACGAAGGCTCGCGGACCCTGCAGGAACGCCTCGCCGGCAAGGTCCGGATCGACTTCGAAACCGCGCGCCGGCTGTTCACGCTCATTTCGGTGTTGCATTGGAAGGGGTGAGGCGAAAGTGCCGGCCGTGCCCTTCCGTCATTGCGAGCCAACGGGTCGGCGCGCAGCGCCGCCCGATGACAGGCTGCGCGAAGCAATCCAGCTCCGTGCACTGCGCTGGATTGCTTCGTCGCGTTGCTCCTCGCAATGACGTCGTGATGCGAGCCTGACCGGATGGCGGGACGCGTGCCGCAAGCGGTGCTGTTCGCCTGCGGCATGAACAGCGTCCGTTCGCCGATGGCCGAAGGCCTGCTGCGCAGCATCGCGCCGCGCACGATGTACATCCGCTCGGTCGGGGTGAAGACGCAGGAGCTCGATCCGTTCGCGGTGGCGGCGATGGCCGAGCGCGGGATCGACATCTCCAAGCACAAGCCGACGACCTTCGATGAGCTCGACGACTACGAAGGGCTCAACTTCGACCTGATCATCACGCTGTCGCCCGAGGCGCACCACAAGGCGCTGGAACTGACCCGCACCCACGCGATCGACGTCGAATACTGGCCGACCTACGATCCCACCGGCACCGAAGGCACCCGCGACCAACGCATCGCCGCCTATAGCGACGTCGCCGACACGCTGATGCAACGGATCTACAAGCGCTTCGGCCGGCACAGCGGGGCGAACGAGTAGTTGAATGTGCGCCGGCACTGAGCCGCAAGTCCGCGCGGCAAGGGATCCGAGATCAGCTCTGGCTCGCTGTTTTGAGGCTAAGAATAGCCTATCGACCCGTCATCCCCGCGAAGGCGGGGATCCATACTCCGCAGCATCTCGATAGAGGTAACGCGGCAGCTTCCTTGCTTGATTCGAGAGTGCAGGGGTTATGGATCCCCGCCTGCGCGGGGACGACTTGTTGTAGGTGCAGAGCGTGGGGCGAGACCGGTGCCGTGCGTCGGCGCGCCATTTCTAGCCGTGCCGCTCTTGGCTCGCGGCGCCGATCTGCTATCCCATCCGCCTCGTTCCCCGCCCGGGCCGTCCCATGATCACGCGCCTCGCCGTCTCAGGCTATCGTTCGCTGCGCGACGTCCGGCTCACGCTTGGGCCGCTCAATGTCGTGACCGGGGCGAATGGCGCGGGCAAGTCGAGTCTGTACCGGGCGCTGCGTCTGCTGGCCGAGATCGCGCAGGGGCGGGTGGTGCAATCGCTGGCGGCGGAAGGCGGGTTGCAGTCGACGCTGTGGGCGGGGCCGGAGACGGTGTCGCGGGCGATGAAGCGCGGGGCGCAGCCGGTGCAGGGCACGACGCGGAGTACGCGCGTCGGCCTCAAGCTCGGATTCGCCGGGACCGATTACGGCTACGCGATCGATCTCGGCCTGCCGCTGCCGGACGCCACCTCGCTGTTCGGCCGCGATCCGGAGATCAAGGTCGAGAGCGTCTGGACCGCAGAGCTGCTCGGCCGCGCCAATGCGTTCGCGGAGCGGCGCGGGCCGCTGGTGCGGGTGCGTGACGAGGGCGGGCAGTGGCGCGAGGTCTATCGCCAGCTCGCCGCCTCCGACAGCATGATGACCCATGGCGCCGATCCGCGCGACGCGCTCGAGCTGCTGTTGCTGCGCGACCGGATGCGCAGCTGGCGGTTCTACGATCAGCTGCGCACCGATCGCGACGCGCCGGCGCGGCGGCCGCAGATCGGCACCCACACCCCGGTGCTGGGCGGCGACGGCGCCGATCTGGCCGCTGCGATCCAGACCATCCTGGAGATCGGCGATCCGGCCGCGCTGGATGCCACCATCGACGACGCCTTTCCCCGCGCGCGGCTGATCGTCTCCGAGCTCGACGGCTATTTCGAATTGGCGATGCAGCAGCACGGCCTGCTGCGGCCGCTGAAGGCCGCGGAGCTGTCGGACGGTACGCTGCGCTATCTGCTGCTGGTGGCGGCGCTGCTGTCGCCGCGTCCGCCCGAGCTGATGATCCTCAACGAACCGGAGGCCAGCCTGCATCCCGACCTGCTGCGCCCGCTCGCCCGGCTGATCGCCGCCGCAGCGGCGCGCTCGCAGATCGTCGTGGTGTCGCACGCCGAGGGCTTGGTCTCGGCGCTGAGCCGCGAGGCCGATTGCCGCGAGATCGTGCTCGAAAAAGAACTGAGCGAGACGGTGGTGCGTGACGGCGATCTGCCGTCTTGGAACTGGCCGTCGCGCTGAGGCTTCAGGTCAGCGGATCTGTGCGGCGGCCAGTTGTCCCGGCTTTCGCCTTCCGATAGGTTCCGGCTCCTTTCCCGCCATCCGTCGAATCGAAGTTCCGCATGCTCGGCCGTCCCAAACTCGTTCTCGCGTCCGCGTCGCCGCGCCGGCTCGCCCTGCTCAACCAGGCCGGGATCGAGCCAAATGCGCTGCGGCCCGCCGATGTCGACGAGACCCCGACCAAGGGGGAGCTGCCGCGCGCCTGTGCGACGCGCCTCGCCCGCGCCAAGGCCGAGGCGGCGCTGAAGTCGGTGCAGCTCGACGACGATCTGCGCGGCGCCTTCGTGCTGACCGCCGACACCGTGGTGGCGGTCGGCCGCCGCATCCTGCCCAAGGCCGAACTGGTCGACGAGGCGTCGCAGTGCCTGCGCCTCTTGTCCGGCCGCAACCACCGGGTCTATTCGGCGATCTGCCTGGTGACGCCGAAGGGTGGTTTCCGGCAACGGCTGATCGAGACCAAGGTGCGGTTCAAGCGGCTGTCCGAAGAGGACATCGACGGCTACGTCGCCTCCGGCGAATGGCGCGGCAAGGCCGGCGGCTATGCCGTGCAGGGCATCGCCGGCAGCTTCGTGGTCAAGATCGTCGGCTCCTACACCAACATCGTCGGCCTGCCGCTGTACGAGACGGTGACGCTGCTCGGCGGCGAAGGCTACCCGATCCGGCAGGGCTGGCTGAATGCCTCCTGAGACGCCCGGCAAGACCGCCACCAAGCCGGTCAAGGCCAAGAGCTGCCCGATCTGCGGCAAGCCGGCCACGCACGAATCGCGCCCGTTCTGCAGCGAGCGCTGCCGCGACGTCGACCTCAATCGCTGGCTGTCGGGCGCCTATGCCATCCCGGCCGCACCGTCGGACGACGACGAGGATTGAGCGGTCGGTCTGCTGTTCGGGGTTCGATCGGGCCGGCCGGACAATCCCCGATTTTCCTGTCACCGGAGTGTTGCGGACGGGTGGACAGCGCCGATTTGGCTGACTATAACCCGGCGCTCCCCCGGCATTGCTCGGCGGAATGCCCAGGTAGCTCAGTTGGTAGAGCATGCGACTGAAAATCGCAGTGTCGGTGGTTCGATCCCGCCCCTGGGCACCATCTCCCTCCGAATAGCCAGATTTCCCTAAATATCTGAAGGCTTTGCGCCTTAACGCGGCCGTGTCCGGCGGTCGGCATGTCTTGCCTTTGCCCCATTGCTGCCCGGTCGGGCGGGCATGCGGAACTCCGGGTGTTGCTCAGGGGGCCGCGGGGGTAAGCAGGGCGCTGACTTTGGTCGCCGGCATCGGCCGCAGCGCCTTGGGGCAAGTGTTTTCGCCGCTGCGCGGGCAGGGTCCGCGCAAACGGGCGCATCAGGATGAAGCACGATCATGCATGAGGTTTTCGAGGCCGATCTGCGCGGGCTGGCTGCACGGGGGCGGCTGCGGGTGCTGAAGGAGCGGGCGGGGATCGACTTCACGTCGAATGACTATTTGGGGCTCGCCGAATCCGAGGAGCTGAATCGCGCCGCCGCCGAGGCGGTGGCGCGGGGCGTGCCGGTCGGGTCGGGCGGCTCGCGGCTGCTGCGCGGCAATCATCCCGAGCACGAGGCGCTGGAAGCGGAAGCCGCGGCGTATTTCGGCGCCGAGACGGCGCTGTATTTCGGCGGCGGCTTCGTCGCCAATCAGGCGATCTTCTCGACACTGCCGCAGCGCGGCGATCTCGTCGTGCATGACGAGCTGATCCACGCCAGCGTGCACGAGGGGCTGCGGCGTGGCCGCGCCGAGTTCGTCGGCGTGGCGCACAACGACATCGACGCGTTCGAGAGCGCGATCGTCCGCTGGCGCACGGCCGGCGGCAAGGGGCGGCCGTGGCTGTCGGTCGAGAGCCTGTACAGCATGGACGGCGACAGCCCCGATCTCGACGGGCTGTTCGCGGTCGCCGATCGGCACGATGCGATGCTGGTGATCGACGAGGCGCACGCCACCGGCGTGCTCGGCCCGCAAGGCCGCGGCCTCGCGGCGCGGTTCGAGGGGCGGCAGAATGTCGTGACGCTGCACACCTGCGGCAAGGCGCTCGGCACGGTCGGTGGTTTTATCCTGGCGCCGCGGGTGATCCGCGATTTCCTCGTCAACCGCTCGCGGCCGTTCATCTTCGCCACTGCGCCATCACCGCTCACCGCGGCGATCACCCGGGCGGCGATCGAATTGTCGCGGACCAATCCGGAACGTCGCGAGCGGCTGGCGCGGCTGGTCGCTTTCGCCGCGCGCGAGCTGCGTCGCACCTGCGGGCTGCAGTCGTCCGGTTCGCACATCGTGCCGGTGGTGATCGGCGCCGATCAGGCAGCGGTCGCGGTGGCGGCGTCGCTGCAGCGGCGCGGCTTCGACATTCGCGCGATTCGGCCGCCAACCGTGCCGGAAGGCACCGCGCGGCTGCGGATCGCGCTGACGGCGAATATCACTGAGGCGATCGTGGCCGATCTGTTTGCGGCGCTGGCCGAAGACATGCGGATGGCCGCATGAACGCGCGTATCATCGTCACCGGCACCGACACCGGCGTCGGCAAGACCGTGTTCGCCGCTGCGCTCGCCGGCGCGCTCAATGCCGACTATTGGAAGCCGGTGCAGGCCGGGCTCGACGAGGGCACCGATCGCGACAGCGTGCTGCAATTGTCGGGGCTGCCCGACGCGCGGTTGCTGCCGGAAGCCTATCGGCTGAATACACCGGCCTCGCCGCATCTTGCCGCCGAGCTTGACGGCGTCACCATCGATCCGGAACGTCTCGTGCTGCCACAGACCGCGCGGCCGCTGGTGATCGAAGGCGCCGGCGGGCTGCTGGTGCCGCTGACTCGCAAGCTGCTGACGATCGATGTATTCGCGCGCTGGCAGGCGCCGGTGGTGCTGTGCGCCCGCACCACGCTCGGCACCATCAACCACACGCTGCTGTCGGTCGAGGCGCTGCGCGCGCGCGGCATCCCGCTGCTCGGCATCGCCTTCATCGGCGACGAGAACGCGGAGTCCGAACGCGTGATCGTTGATTTCAGCGGCGCGCGGCGGCTCGGCCGCTTGCCGCATCTGCCCGAACTCACAAGTCAGGCGCTCCGCGCGGCGTTCGCGGCGAACTTCAATGCTGACGATTTCCTGAAGGCTCCTTGATGATGTCCAAATCTCCCGTCTGGCATCCGTTCACCCAGCACGCGGTGCAACCCGAGGCGATTCCGATCGCGCGCGGCGAGGGCGCGTGGCTGGAAGCCGCCGACGGCCGGCGAATCTTCGACGCGATCTCGTCCTGGTGGGTGATCACCCACGGCCATCGCCATCCGCCCATCGTGCAGGCCATCAAGGCGCAGGCCGACAAGCTCGACCAGGTGATCTTCGCCGGCTTCACCCACGAGCCGGCCGAGCAGCTCGCACGGCGGCTGGTGGCGATCACTCCGCCGGAGCTGGAGTACGTGTTCTTCTCCGACAGCGGCTCGACCTCGGTCGAAGTCGCGCTGAAGATGGCGCTGGGGTTCTGGCGACATCGCGGCGAGCATCGTGCGCGCATCCTGGCGCTGCAGGGCGCGTATCACGGCGACACCATCGGCGGCATGTCGGTCGGCGAGCGCGGCGTGTTCAACGCGCCGTATGATCCGCTGCTGTTCGCGGTCGATCGCATTCCGTTTCCGGAGCGAGGCCGTGAGCAGGTGACGTTCGACGCGCTGGATGCCGCCTGCACGGCGGGCGGCGTCGCGGCGCTGATCGTCGAGCCGCTGATTCTCGGCGCCGGCGGCATGCTGATCTATCCGCCCGCCGTACTCGCCGAGATGAAGCGGATCTGCGAACGCCACGACGTGCTGTTCATCGCCGACGAGGTGATGACCGGCTGGGGCCGCACCGGCACGCGCTTCGCCTGCGAGCAGGCCGGCATCGCGCCGGACATCGCCTGCTACTCCAAGGGCCTGACCGGCGGCTCGCTGCCGCTCGCGGTGACGCTGTGCCGAGGCGATATTTTCGACGCGCATTATTCGCCGGACCGCACCCGCACCTTCTTTCACTCCAGCTCCTACACGGCAAACCCGATCGCCTGCGCGGCGGCGCTGGCGAATCTGGAGGTGTGGGACAACGAGCCGGTGATGCAGCGGATCGACGCGCTGGCCGCGCTGCAGACGCGCAAGCTGGATCGCTTCCGCACCGATGGCCGCTTCGAGAACGTGCGCCAGCTCGGTACCATCGCGGCGCTCGACGTCGTGGCCGGTGATGCCGGCTACATGGCGAACATCGGGCCGTCGCTGCACGAGGCTTTCCGCGCGCGCAACCTGCTGGTTAGGCCGCTCGGCAACACGATCTATCTGATGCCGCCTTATTGCAGCACGGAGGCGGATCTCGATCTGGTGTACGACGCGATCGACGGGATCGTGGCCGGATTGGCGTGAGCGTTGCGGCGCTCCGTTCTTCTTGATTGAGTCTTTGCAACCAGATCCGCTGGTGCCCATTGGCATTCGACATTCTGTTGACGCAAAGCGGCAGTTTCGTCGTTTGAAGCGCCCCTCACGCCGACAGTCGTCACTGCAGCCGCGTCCCGCGCGGCGCTTGACCGGCTCTCAAAGGAAGTCTCGATGGCCATCGATCGACGTACGCTTCTGCACTTGTCACTGGCCGGCGGCGTCGCCGGCGCGCTCGGCCTGAAGAGTTCGTTCGCTGCGGCCCAGCAGGCCGGCAGCGAAAGCGGCGTGAAGTGGATCTTCCTCGGCACCAAGGGCGGTCCGCGGATCGGCGCCGGCCGTTCCAACCCGGCCAATGTGCTGCTGGTCGACGGCGTGCCGTTCGTGATCGACTGCGGCTACGGCGTGGCGCGGCGGCTGGTCGAGGCCAAGGTCGCGCTGCCGAGCCTGCGCTACGTATTCGTCACCCACATGCATTCCGACCACGTGCTCGAATTCGGCAACATGGTCTATGGCGCGTGGTCGGCCGGGCTCAACCACCAGATCGACGCTTTCGGGCCGGTCGGGCTCGATGGGCTGGCGCAGGCATTCTGGCAGTCGATGAAGGACGACATCGAGATCCGGATGCCCGACGAGGGCAAGCCGGATCCGCGCAAGTTCCTGGTAGTCAAGGAGATCACCGAGTCGGGGCCGGTGATGGCCGCCGACAAGGTCAAGGTCACCGCGCTGCGCACGCCGCACCCGCCGATCCTCGAGCGCAACTACGCGTACAAATTCGAAACCCCGAAAGGCGTCATCGTCTATGTCTGCGATTCCGCCTACAATCCGGAGATCGCCAAATTCGCCGAAGGTGCGGATCTGCTGATCCACGAGGCGCTGTACGTGCCGGGCGTCGACGCGCTGGCGGCGCGGATCAAGAATGCCAGCACGCTGAAGGAACATCTGATCGCGTCGCACACCACCACCGAAGACCTCGGCAAGCTCGCCGCTGCCGCGAAGGTCAAGAAACTGGTGATGACGCATCTCGTCCCCGGCGACATCGACACCATCAGCGACGAGATGTGGATGCAGGACGTTCGGAAGCACTACAGCGGTCCGCTCGTGGTCGCGCGAGACCTGATGGAGATCGCGCTGTAGGCCTAAGCTCCGCTCGGCACACCGACTGCGTCATGGCCGTGCTCGTCCCGGCCATCCACGTCTCGCCACGGACCGTCGTCGACATTCGTGGATGCCCGGGACAAGCCCGGGCATGACGGGGCGAGATGCCAATTCAGTACTAACAGGTGCTATGTCTTCTCCAGATACGCCGCCAGCATCTTGCGGGCGTCGGCGCGGCGGGCGGCGCGCCATTCGGGGGCGCTGAGGTCGGCTTCGAATTCCGACGACAGCGTGTGGGTATTGGCCAAGTGGAACTGGCTGAGCGCGGCGATCAGCACGTAGAGCCGCAGCGGATCGATGTCGGCGGCCAGCCGGCCCTCGGCGACGCCACGCGCGAGCAGCCGCTTGGTCATCGTCAGCACCGGCGACGACATCTCGCGGATGCGCGCCGATTTGCGGATGTGGCGCGCTTTCAGCATGTTCTCGGCGCGCAGCAGGCTGACCAGATGGCCGTTGCGTTCGAAATGGCCGTTCATGAAATCGAACAGCTTGAGCAGCCCCTCGAGCGGATCGAGATGCATCAGGTCGAGCGTCAGTTCTTCGGTGCGCAGCGCGCCGAGCGCGCTTTCGAGCGTCGCGACGTACAGCGCCGACTTGCTGCCGAACTGCTCGTAGATCATCCGCGGATTCGAGCCCGCTTTCTTGACGATGCGGTCGATGCGCGCGCCGGCAAAGCCGTGGGTGGCGAATTCGGCGGTGGCGGCCTTGAGGATCTCGGCGCGGTTCTGCTCCGCCGAGCGGCGCGGCCGCCGGCGTGGCTTGGTGTCGGCGTCGAGATCGGCGGTCGGATTGGTCATGTCGAAGTCCGGTTGGTGAGGCGTGCGCCGAGCCGGCACGCTGCGTCGAGCAGCGCGCGGTCCTGGCCGGCGCCTGCAACGAGCGAGAGGCCGACGGGGCAGCCGTCGACAGTCGCGGCGGGGAGACTGATCTGCGGCAGGCCCGCATGGCCGGCGATCGACGTCAGCGTCAGCGCGCGCCCATAGAACGGACCGATCTGCTCGCCGGCCCCCGGCGCCGCCTTGGACAACGCGATGCAGGGCGCAGTCGGGATCAGCCACGCGACACCACCGCCCAGTTGCGTGCGTAGCTTGGCGCGGATTCTGTCCCGCAAAGGCTGCCAGCGTGCGACGTCCTCCGGCGTAATCTCCGCGGTGCCGGCGAAGCGCGGCGCAATCGCCTCGCCGAAGCGCGGCTTGGTCGCAGTGATCCACGGCCCGAGTTCGCGCCAGTTTTCGTTGCCCTGCAGGATGCGATACGCCTCGAACCAGTCTGCCTCGGCGCCGTCGAACACGCTGATCTCTTGGGTCGCACCGAGCGCGTCGCAGATAGTGCGCAGCGCGGCAGCGACCGGTTCATCCGCGATCGCGAAGGCGTCGCGCACGATGATGAGCGTCTCGATCAGCGTGGGCGTGGCGTCCGGCAGCAGCACGTCGCCGACCTTTGCCAGCATCTCTGCGTCGCGGGCGAACCAGCCGACGGTGTCGTAGCTCGGCGCGAACGGCAGCACGCCGTCGAGCGGAATCGCGTCGTGGGTTGGGCGGATGCCGTAGAGCCCGCAGAAGCTCGCCGGCACGCGCACCGAGCCTCCGGTGTCGGTGCCGAGCGCGAAATCGACCAGACCCGCAGCGACCGCCGAGGCGGAGCCGGACGACGAGCCGCCCGGGATGCGGTCCGGGCAGGCCGGGTTCAGCGGCGTGCCGTAGTGCGCGTTGACGCCTTCGAGGCTGAAGGCGAGTTCATCGGTGATGGTCTTGCCCAGGACGCTGGCGCCTGCGCCAAGTAATCGCTCGACCACCGGGGCCGAGCGCGCCGCCGGAGTATGCGTGCGCAGCCAGTCCGGATTGCCGCCGCCGGTAATGGTCCCGGCGACGTCGATCAGGTCCTTGACGGCGAACGTCAGCCCGTCGAGCGGCCCCGATGCGCTCGCCGGAACGCGGAGGAGCGGCCCGGGGATGAAGGCGCCGTTGTCGTGATAGGCCTGCATCGCACGACCGCCGCTATCCGGCGCGCTTGCCGAGCGCCGAGACGATCGCGGCGGAGTCGGTGACGAAACCGAAGCACTTCTTGACGTTCCAGACCGTCGCCTCGGTGCAGAAATCGGGGGAAGAGGTCGCGCAGCAATCTTCCACCAGGATGCAGCCATAGCCGAGGAAGTTGGCGTCGGTCAGCGAGTGCAGCACGCATTGATCGGTGTTGACGCCGGTGAACAGCACCGAGCGGATGCCGAGATTGCGCAGGATGCTGTCGAGCGGCGTGTCCCAGAATCCGCTGATGCGATATTTGTCGACCTTGATGTCGGCCGGATCCTGCGGCAGTTCGTCGACCACTGCGGCGGCCCAGGAGTCCTTCTCCAGCACGCGCGCGCCGCTGCCCGGCAGCGGATCGCCGAGCCCGGTGCCGGTGCCCTTCGGCTTGTAGAGATGGATCTGGTTCGGCGGCATGTTGGCGAGGTCCGGCCGGTTGCCCCAGTTGACCCAGATCACCGGCACACCGGCCTGGCGCAGCGCCGGCAGTAGCTTCTGCAGCGGTTCGATCGGCTTTCGGTCCGGGCGATAGTCGCCGCCAATGTGATCGACCCAGCCGCCGGCGGTGCAGAAATCGTTCTGCATATCGATCACCACGATCGCGGTGCGGTTGAGATCGACCGTGACGTTCTGCGGCGCGCAGGGGATGGTGACGGCGACCGGCGCCGGCCCCGGCATCGCCATGTCGACCGTATTGTGGTCCGCCCACCACGCGGTCTGCCGGCCGATGCCGAGCTGTCCACCGCTGATCGGCTGGGCGCGCTGCTCGCTGGTCTTCATGGTCGTGTCTCCGTTGCGATCGTCATCGCTGAGAGGGGCTGACCTCGTCCGGCGCGATGACAAACTGTGCCGCTGCTCCTGTTTGCAAGTTCGCTGCCAGCGGGATTTTGCGAGCACGATCAACGCAACGGGATGGAGCCCGACGCGGGCCTGCTCGCGGATTCGACAAAAGTCGCGGCGGTCGGCTCAAAAAGTAAGCATTTGTTTGTTTGGGACTAAGCACTCAGACGATTTCACAAGCAAAATCAGCGGTGTGGGTGGTTGGCATACCGCTTGCTGCAGAACGCGGGCCGTAACCAATTCAGCTTCCAAGAGGGTCCACATGAGGTCACGCCGCTCCATCCTGAAGGCCGCGCTGCTCACCGGCGCGCTGACGTTGTCTGCCACGCTTGCACACGCCGAGCCGCTCAAGGTCGGCATCCTGATCCCGGGATCGAAGTCCGACAAGGGCTGGATGGAGTCGTCCTACGACGGCCTGATGGCCGCCGAGAAGAAGTACGGCGACAAGATCAAGGTGCAGATGATCGAGAACATCAACTACGCGGATATGGATCAGGCGCTGACCAACCTCGCCAGCAAGAACACGCTGGTGATCGGCGTCGGCGGCCAGACGCAGGCGTCGGTGTACAAGATCGCCAAGCGCTTTCCGAAAGTGCACTTCTCGATCGTCGGCGGCAATGACGGCGAGAGCGCGCCGAATGTCGCCGGCTACGACGTCAAGCAGGCCGAGATCGCCTATGTGGCGGGCGCCGCAGCGGCGATGCTGTCGAAGAATGGCGCGATCAGCTATGTCGGCGGCCTCGAGATTCCGTCGATCGTCAATGCCGGCAAGGAATTCGGCAACGGCGCCAAGTCGATCAATCCGAATATCAAATACACCGAGAACTACACCGGCGATTTCGACGACGTCGCCAAGGCCAAGGAAGCCACATTGGCCGCGATCGCGCAGGGGGCCGACATCCACTACCACATCCTCAATCTCGGCCTGCGCGGCATGGAGCAGGCCGCGAAGGAGAAGGGCACCCACATCATCGGCAGCTACACCGATCGCTGCGGCACCGATCCGCTCTACGTCGCCTATTCGATCACCGGCACCGGCTATCAGGTTCAGTATGCGATCGACGAAGCCGTGAAGGGCTCGTGGGCGCCGGGCTACAAGGAGTTCGGCCTGAAGATGGGTCCGGAAGCCTCCAACATGGTGATCTGCGGCGCGACGCCGGAGCAGAAGGCCAAGCTCGACGCGATCATGAAGGATTTGCTCGACGGCAAGATCAAGGTGCTGAAGGGCTAGCCATGATCAGCGCCTCGCCCGCCGTGGAAGTTTCCGCCGCGCCGCTTCTCAGCCTGTCGGCTGTGACAAAGCGGTTCGGCAGCTTCACCGCATTGTCGGAGGTGACGCTCGACCTGCGGCCGGGCGAGGTGCATTGCATCCTTGGCGAGAACGGCGCCGGCAAATCGACGCTGTGCAACGTGATGTTCGGCGTGCACCGGCCGGACGGCGGCGCGATGAGCTATCGCGGCGCCGCCTATCAGCCGTCTGGGCCGGCCGATGCGCTGGCGCAGGGCATCGCCATGGTACACCAGCATTTCAGCCTGGTCGGCGACATGAGCGTCGTCGACAATGTGCTGCTCGGCCGTGGCCGCGGCATTCTCAACCGCAAGGAATGCGCGCGGCAGCTCGCTAAGCTCGCCGACGATTACGGCCTGCCGCTCGATCCCGATGCCAAGATCGACGATCTGTCGGTCGGCGAGCGCCAGCGCGTCGAGATCGTCAAATGCCTGATCCGAGATCCGCAGCTGTTCGTGCTGGACGAGCCGACCGCGGTGTTGCTGCCGGACGAGATCGCCGCGCTGCTGCAGGTCTGCCGCCGCGTCGCCGCGAGTGGCCGCGCCGTCGTGCTGGTCACCCACAAGCTCGCCGAGATCAAGGAAGTCGCTGACCGCGTCACCGTGCTGCGCGGCGGCCGCACCGTTGCGACTTCGGGTGCACCGGCCAAGGAGATCGATGCGCTGGTGCGGGCGATGATCCACGGCGACGTCGCCGAGCTCGACGGCGCGGCCGCCTCGACGCTAGGCCTCGGCAAGGTCGCGCATGTCGGCCATCAGCCGCCGCCGCGTAGCAAGGTCGAGGCGCTGCAGATCGACGGACTGACGGTGAAGGATCGCCAGGGTGTCACCCGGCTCGATAACTTCACGCTCACAGTCGATCGCGGCGAGATCGTCGGCGTCGCCGGCGTCGAGGGCAACGGCCAGAGCGAATTGGCCGCCGTGCTGGCCGGCATGATGACGCCGACCTCCGGGCGCTACTACCTGGGTGAGGCCGATCTGACCGGACGCTCGCCGCAAGAGATCACGGCTGCTGGAGTCGGCATCGTGTCGGAAGACCGCCACGCCGTTGGCTGCGTACTCGGCATGAGTCTCGCCGAGAACATCTATCTCAACCGCCTCGATGAGTTCACCCGGTTCGGCTTCCTCAATCGCACCGCCCTGCAGCGCCAGGCGACAACGCTGATGCAGCGTTTCGACGTCCGCGCGCGCGGGCCGGGCGCACCGTTTTCCAGTCTGTCCGGCGGCAATCAGCAGAAGGCGGTGCTGGCCCGCGAGATCACGCTGCCGAACCTGTCGTGCCTCGTCGCCTCGCAGCCGACCCGCGGCCTCGACGTCGGCGCGGTGGCGGCGGTGTACGGCCATATTCGCGAAGCCTGCGGCCGCGGCATCGCGGTGCTGCTGGTGTCGTCCGAACTCGACGAGCTGCTCAGCGTCGCCGATCGGATCGTGGTGCTGTATCGCGGCCGGATCATGGGATCGTGCGTCGCCGATCCGGCCCGCAAGGCAGAGATCGGCGCGATGATGGCGGGGCAGGCGCAATGACGACGCTCGATCAGCAGAAATCCGTCGCTGCCGCACCGCGCTTCAAGCTGCGTCCGTCCCTGTTAGTCCCGATCGCCGCGGTGGCGTTCGCGGCCGCCGTCGGTCTCGCTCTGATCGCGGCGATCGGCGTCTCCGTGCCGGAGGCGATCGAAGCCTTCATCGACGGCACCATCGGCTCCCCCTATGCGCTCGCGGCCTCGCTCAACCGCGCCTGCGTATTCGCGCTGGTCGGCTTCGGCTTCGTGCTCGCCAACCGCGCCAATCTCACCAATGTGGGCGGCGAGGGCCAGATTGCGGTCGGCGGCATCGCCGCCACCGCCGTGGCGTTGTACGGCCATGTCGCCGATCTGCCGCTCGGCCTCGCCTTCATGCTGCCGATGCTGGCGGCGGTGATCGCCGGTTCGTTGTGGGGCGCGCTCGCCGCGGTGCTGAAAGTGAAGTCCGGCACCAACGAGGTGATCTCGACGCTGCTGCTGTCGTTCATCGGCGTCTGGCTGCTGTACTGGTGCGTGCAGTCGCCGGCGCTGCTGCGCAAGCCGATGACTAGCTCGGCGACGTTGCCGGAATCGCTGGAGATCCCGGACGCAACGCAGTTGCCGCTGCTCACCGGCGACTATGGCTTCCCGGTGCATATCGGCCTGCCGCTGACGTTGCTGATTGCCGTCGTGGTCGGCGTGCTGCTGGCGAAGACGATCTTCGGCGTCCGGCTGCGCGCCGTCGGGCTCAATCCGGTCGCCGCGCATCGCGCCGGCATCTCCTATGCGAAGACCGTGATCTTCGCGCTGGCCGGCGCCGGTGCGCTCGGTGGGCTTGCCGGCGCGCTGATGCTGCTCGGCGAGCAGCACACGCTGAAGGACGGCTTCTCGTCTGGTTACGGTTTCGACGGGCTGGTGGCGGGCCTCTTGTCGCGCGGCTCGATCCCGGGCGTGATCGCCGCCTCGCTGCTGTTCGGCTTCATGCGCTCGGGCGGCATCAACATGGAGATGGTGGCGGCGGTGCCGACTGCGCTGGTGGTAGTGATCCAGGGCCTGATCGTGATCACGCTCGCGGGCGCGACGCTGTTCATCGAGAAATGGGAGCGTCGGTCATGACCTGGGAGCTGTTTGCCGTCTTCCTCGGCTCGTCGATCCGTCTCGCTACGCCGCTGCTACTTGCCGGAATCGGCGAGATGGTCAGCGAGCGCGCCGGCGTGCTCAACATGAGCATCGAGGGCATGATGCTGATGTCGGCCTTCGCGGCGGCGGTCGGCGCCTGGGCGACGGGCGATCCGCTGGTCGGCCTCTTGATCGGCATCATCTCGGTGGTGCCGGTGTCGCTGCTGCAGGCATTTCTCAGCAACACGCTGCGCGCCAATCAGATCGTCTCCGGCATCGGCATCAACATCCTGGTGCTGGGAGCCACCACGCTGGCCTATCGCGAAATTTTCGGTGCTCGGTCGCGCGCCGAAATCCCCGGCCTCGCCAAGATCAAGCCGCCGCTGCTCGGCGATATTCCGATCATCGGGCCGGCCGTGTTCGAGCAGGTCTGGCTGCTCTACGCCGGCATTGCCATCATCATCGTTACCGCCTTGGTGCTGCGCTACACGTCGCTTGGCCTCGCGATCCACGCTGCCGGTGCGGAGCCGAAGGCGGTAGACAAGTCCGGACTGTCGGTGACGGCGGTGCGCTACGGCGTCGTGGTGTTCGCCGGCTTCATGGCGTCGCTGGCCGGCGCCTTCCTGTCGATCGGCGACATCCACACCTTCACCGAGGGCATGACCCGCGGCGCCGGCTATCTGGCGATCGCGTCGGTGATTTTCGGCAAATGGCGGATCGGCGGCACCACGTTGGCGTGCCTGCTGTTCGGGGCGGCGACCGCGCTGCAATTCCAACTGCCCGCGCTCGGCGTCAACGTGCCGAATGCGCTGTTGATCATGCTGCCGTATCTGCTGGCGCTGCTCGCCGTCGGCGGACTGGTGGGGCGTCAGATGGCGCCGGCGACGCTTGGCGAACCGTATCGGCGCTGAACCGCGACCAACTTCTGACGTCGTCCCGGCTCTAGGCCTGTTCTTGCACGACGTTGTCGCAGCAGGAGCAGCGGAAAACCAAGCGTTGCGCCTGATTGGCCCGGCGCGGGAGACGGCCGAGCAGCTTCATTTCGCCTGCGCACAGGTCGCATCTGCGCGACGGCGTGTCGGAGGTCTGGGTCATCTGGGGATAGCTCTTGAGTTGTAAAGTTTACTTTACAGTGGCCCGGTTGTTTTGTCAGGCATCAATTCTAATCACGCGTGCCCGCGCAGCAGACAAAGAGGTTTGATGATACCGAGAGCTTTGATTTTCGACGTCGACGGCACGCTGGCGGAAACCGAAGAGCTTCACCGCCAAGCCTTCAACGAGACGTTCGCGGCGGAGGCGCTGCCGTGGCATTGGGATAAGGCGGCCTATCGGCGGCTGCTCGACGTCGCCGGTGGCAAGGAGCGCATCGCGCACTTCCTGGCGTCCGCGCCGGCCGGCGCCGAGCGGGCGTCGGGGCGGATCGCGGAGCTTCATGCCGCCAAGACGCAGCGTTACACCGCGCTCGCCGGCGCCGGAGCGCCGCTGCGGTCCGGCGTGGCGCGGCTGATCCGGGAGGCCCGGCAGGCCGGCGTCCGACTGGCGATCGCCACCACCACCAGCCTGCCGAATGTCGAAGCGCTGCTCGGCGCCGCCTTCGGCGCGGAGGCGATGGCCCTGTTCGACGTCGTCGGCGCCGGGGATGTCGTCCCGGCCAAGAAGCCCGCGCCCGATATCTACGCCCATGTGCTTGAGCGGCTGGCGCTGCCCGCCGCGGCCTGCGTCGCCTTCGAGGACTCGACCAACGGGCTGAAGGCGGCGCGCGGCGCCGGCCTCGCCACCATCGTCACGCCCGGCATCTACACCGAGGGGGACGATTTCAGCGGCGCGCTCGCGGTCCTGAGCGATCTCGGGGAGAAAGACGCGCCCTATCGGCATCTCGCCGGCGCCGGGGCAGGCGACACGATGGTGACGCTGGACGCGTTGGGCCGCTGGCTCGCGGCCGCCTGAGCGGCGCGGCGCAGGCTTCGCCGCCTAGCGCGGCCGCACGATCTTGAACACGCCGTTGGCGACGATCACGCAGCGGCCGTCCACGCTGACTTCGGTCGAAGTGAAGATCAGGCTGCGGGTCGCGCGGATCACGCGCGGCCGCGCGATCAGCAGGTCGCCGATCTCGCCGGCGTCGATGAAGTGGGTGTCGAGCTGCACGGTGGCGACGTGTGGGGCGCCGGATTGTTCGCGCGCCGCCATGCCGGACGCGCGGTCGGCCAGCGTCATCATCAGCCCGCCCTGCACCAGCCCGCGGCGGTTGCGATGCTTGGGCCCGGTCGCAATCGCGAATTCATGCTGGCCCTCGACGACGCGATGCCACATCGGCCCGACCAGATCGATGAAGCCATCGTCGTGAACGATGCTCCAGCCGTCGGCTTTCAGGCTGCGGGCAGTCTCGGTCATGCGTTTCGTCCCTGTCGCCGCGGCAATGGCGCGGCGGTGGTTTCCTCCGTCACGTCGCCGGTGTAGTCAAGCCACATGAGCCATCTGCACAACGATGCCCTGCGGATCGAAATCGCCGCGCGCTGCCGCGATTTTCCGCGTCACGACGATGGGCTGGAGCCGCAAGGGTTGAAGCGGGCAGCTGTCGCGATTGCCGTCGTGGCCGGGGCCGATGGTGCGGCCTCGTTCCTGCTGACGTTCCGCGCCGCCAGCCTGCGCGCCCACAGCAACCAATGGGCGCTGCCGGGCGGACGCTGCGACGCGGGCGAGACTGCGCCGGAGACGGCGCTGCGCGAATTGCACGAAGAACTCGGGCTCAAACTCGACGCCGCCGACGTACTCGGCATGCTCGACGACTACCCGACGCGGTCCGGCTATCTGATCACGCCGGTGGTGGCGTGGGCGGCGTCCGCGGAGCGTCTCGCACCGAATCCGGCCGAAGTCGCGTCGGTGCATCACATCGCGCTCGCCGACATCGCGCAGCACGACGCGTTCGATTTCACGCGCATTCCCGAGAGCGACCGCCGGGTGGTCCGGTTCCGCCACGCCGGCGACTACATTCACGCGCCGACTGCTGCGCTGATCTATCAGTTCCGCGAGGTGCTGGCGGGCCGTGTGACGCGTGTCGCAGATCTCGAACAGCCGGTGTTCGCCTGGAAGTAGCGTGCGGGGCCGCACGCGTCTCAGCCACGATTTGCCGCAGACGGAACCGCGACGGCGCAGCAATTCGTTCACCACTGGCTGCGATATGATTCGGCCATGCCGACTCGTCTGATTCGCTCCGTCAGCCTCGCGTCGCTTGCGCTGGTCGCGCTCGCGTCGCCGACGCTTGCCCAGACCGCGCTGCCGCTCGCCGTGGCGAATGCCCGCGCACAGGCGGCTTCGCCCGAAGCGATCGCCGAGTATCGCTACCGGTTGCAGCAGTATCAGGCCGCGCGCGCCGAATTCGATCGCGACGCCGAAGCCTATTGGAACGCGATCGCCGAGAAGCGCCGCATCCGCAACGCCAAGCGCCGTGCCGGCGATCAGATTTCGTCAGACGATTACGTGCTGGTGCAGCCGCCGGTCTATACCGGGCCGAAGCGCCCGGTGGATCCCGAACCGCGGCCGCAGCCTCCGGGCGAGCGGCGTTCGCTTCCGGTGGTGGCGGATTTCGTCAAGGCCGCAGGCGACTACTATCAATTCACGCCGCAGCGTCCGGCTTCCGAACTCGAATTCAAGCGCGCCTATGCGCGTGTCGCCCGCGCGATGGGGCTGACGCGCGAACAGGCGGTGCGGGTCTATGCGTTCGAGACCGGCGGCGACGGCAGCTACGACATGCAGTCAGGTCTGAGCAAGTCGCGCCCCGGCTCGCGCGCGATCTCGACCGCGATCGGCTACAATCAGCTGCTGACCACCAACACGCTGGTGCTGCTCGCCGAACAAGGCAATCACATCCTGAAAGTGCTGAACGAACGCGCCGCGGCGCTGTCGGGCCCGCAGCGCAAGGCGCTTGAGCACAAGATCGGCATCGTCAAGCGCATGGTGGCGATGGCGCGCTCGATCCCGGGCAATTGGAGCGAGCACGAGAAGCTCGGCCGCACTCCGCAGGGTTGGGGCGTGCACGCGCTGGTTCTCGATATCGACGTCGGCCCGCTGCTGCAGACCCACAAGCTGCTGACCTCGGTGATCTTCGCCCGGCAGAAGGGCTACACCGAGCCGCTGACCGCGGCCGAACTCGAGATGATGAACCTTACCGGAGACGGCACGGGATTCGACATGGTCACGATGCCGCAGGAGCTGCGCGAGATCGTGCCGACCTCGAACTTCTTCCAGCGCTCGGGCTACGAGCGCAATCCGGTGGCGATCCGTCACAATACGGTGGCGAAGCTGCTGGCGGTCACCGACGCGCGGATGGATGCCAACAGCGCCAAACCGGGCGCACGCGAACTCTACGCCGCCTTCTGAGAACTTCGTTCATGGACGAGGCCACCGCGAGTGAAGCGGCGCCTCACAGTGTACGGCGTCCTCGTACTCGCTGACCGGCCCTATCGCCGCCTCAGCGACCGGGGCCGAACTTGAAGCTGCCGTCGTCCTCGAGGAACGGGCCGCTGCGCATGTAGAGCTGGCCGTTGGCGCCGACGAAGAACAGCGTATCCTTCGGCACTTTCCTGGCGCCCTTGAACAGCTCTTTGGCATTGCTGGTGCCCATCCGGTAGGACACCGTCTTGCCGTCCTTGGTGTAGCCGTAGCCCATGTCGGGTGACAGCACCCACGGGGCGGTTTCGTCGGTCTGCGCCATGGCCGGCGCGACAAGCATGACGGCGACCGCCGCGGCCAGCAGCGTCGTGACAGGGTGGGCGATCATGGCTGTCGTCTCCTCGGGCCTCGATGCGAGCGGCGCTCACCGGCGTCCTGCGTCGCAGGTTTTGAACAAATCACGAACGGCGTTTCGGCGTCAAGCGGAGCCCGCCGCTTCCGCGTCCATGTCGGTATCGATTTCGAATTTGCCAGTGCGCTTTGGTGTGTCTTTCGCGTGAGCCAATTCCGGATTACAGCAATCCTGAACAACGCGGCACCGGATTCGGAATTGCATTCTGGCGCAGGTCTTCGGCGGAGCCTCATCACTTCGCCACAAGCGCCGTCACGGTGGTGATCAACAAGTCGGGAGGCAGACGATGCGCTTAGGTTCGTGGCGGATGTGGACGACGGGCGCGGCGCTGTCTGTCGCAATGGCGCTGGTGCTGCCGGCGGCCGTCCATGCCGACGAGTTCAAGCTGAGCAACAACCAGCGCATCTCCTGCAGCCGCGGCCTCAGCCCCGGCAAGCTCACTACCGCCACCTGCCGCTCCTACGCCTACCTGTTCAACACCAAGACGTCCGAATACTTCCGCTGCACCGTCACGCTGGCGATGACGCGCGACAACAAGGAAGTGATCAACGTCCAGACCGACGGCGGCTGCTCGAAACGCCCGCGGATCTTCGACACCGACGGCAACTACGAGTTCGACGCCGCCGAGACAGAGCCGCCGAACACCAACTCGTTCTTCGGCCCCGGCGGCTACGCGATCTGGGCGAGCGACACTGGTAGCCGCAAGTTGCGCGGCTGCATCATCATCGCGTCGGGGCTCGGCAGCGACGTTTCGAAATGCCTGGACATGACGTTCGACTAAGCGGAGGCGCGAGCGGTCTTCACTCGAGCGTGCCGAGCGGCCTGGTCGCGGCGGCGCGCGCGAATTTCTTCAGTCCCATCGGCTTGCCGAACAGATAGCCCTGCACCAGATCGAATCCGATTTCGTGGGCGGCGATGTAGTCGGACCGGCTTTCAATGCCGGTCGCGGTGCAGCGTGCACCGTAGTCGGCCGCGAGATCGACGATGCGCTTGCACACCGAGCGCTTCAGTCGGTCGTCGGCGCAGCCGGTGACGAAGCTGCGGTCGACCTTGAGTTCGACGAACGGAAACGCATCGAGCCTCATCAGCTCCGGCCATTCGGCGCCGACCTTGTCGACCGCGATCGCGATATTGTGCAGCCGCAGGCGCTGCGCGATCTCGATCATCCCATCGAGATGTTGCGCCACCTCCTGGGATTCGATTTCGACGATCAGTCCGCCGAATGCGGGATGCCGTGGCATCCAGGCGCAGAGATCCTCGACCGCCTGCGCGTCGAGCAGAAACTTCGCCGGCAGATTGATCGACAGATCGACCGGACCGTGATGGTCGAGCAGATAGCGCCAGTCGGAAATCGCGCGCGCGACGACGAATTCCGACAGCGCGCGGAAATGCGGATCGTTCTGGTCGGGCAGAAACGCGGCCGGCACGACGACGCCCCAGCTCGGATGCCGCATCCGCACCAGGGCTTCGGCACCGCATGGCGTCAGCGAGCGCGCGTCGAGCTTGCGCTGATACCAGAGCTCGAGCCAGCCGGTCTTCAGCGCCTCGGCGACATCGACTTCGGGTTTCGGCGCGGGCTCCTGCGGCAGCAGCGGTGCGATGCACTCGCGCAGCATCTGCGCGCTGAACGGCGTCGACAGCGGCGGCAGCATGGTCAAGCCACGCTCCAGGCCGTGATGCAGGATGGCACGCAGCGCGATCGTCTCACGCGCGGAAATCAGAATGACGCTTCCGCAAAATCCGGCATTGCACGCGACGTCGATGATTCGCGCCGCCTCGACGCCGCCGATCGACGAGCCGATCACCAGCACATCGGGCTGCTGCTCCACGATCCGCGATGACAGCTCTTCGACGTCGCCGCATTCGCCGGTGACGAAACGGAGCTCTTCCAGCGTGTCGGCGAGAAACGCCCGCAGATGCGGCTTGCTGTCGATGATGCACGCGCGCGGCGACACCTTGCGGCGGCCGAACGCTGCGGATGGCGCGCGCTCTTGAACCTCGATGGTGGTGGTGGTCATCGTAGCTTCCCCCGTTACCGGACCAGTTTTACGGGTTGGAACGCGTTCGAATTGTGGAATTGTTCAGCGACCCACATGAAGTCCCGGGTAGGGTTAAACCAGCGAATGCGATTTAAATCGGAGCGATCCGGAACGCGTTGTTTTCGCGGAAGATGCCGAAAACAACGCCGAGCGCAGGCGAAAGCGGCTGTGCTTTCCAGCTCATGCCAAGATGCACATTGGCGACGAAGATGTCGTCGCCAATGCCGGCGACGGTACCGCCGTGTAATCGCGCGCGCTTCTATTGTGGCTCGATCTTGGCGAACTTCGCCACCTTGCCCCACTTGTCGATCTCGGCGAGAACGTAGCGCTGCATGTCCGCGGGCGAGCCGCCGACCGGATCGGCACCGAGCTTGCGCAGCCGGGCGGTGCCGTCCTCTGTCTTGATGAATTTCTCCACGCTGGCGTTGAGCTTGGTGATGATCTCCGGCGAGGTCTTGGCGGGCGCGCCGATCGTGAACCAGGCGGCAGCGTCGTAGCCCGGCACGCCTGCCTCGGCGATCGTCGGCAGATCCGGCAATAGCGGCCAGCGCGTCGCCGTCGACACCGCGATCGCGCGGATCGCGCCGGCATCGGCGTGCGGCTGCGAAGCCGGCAGATTGTCGATGGTGAGATGGACGCGGCCGGCGATCAGATCGGTCAGCATCGGAGCCGAGCCCTTGTAGGGCACGTGCGTCATCTGCACGCCAGCCATCGACTTGAACAGTTCGGTCGAAACGTGCGCGGTCGAGCCGAGGCCAGGCGTGCCGTAAAACAATTCGCCGGGCTTGGACTTCGCATAAGCGATCAGTTCGGCGACGCTCTTTACCGGCAGCGAATTGGTGACCGAGAACAGGTTCGGCACCTTCGCGATGATGATCACCGGCGCGATGTCCTTCACCTGGTCATAAGCCAGCGTCTTGAACACGAACTGATTGATCGCGTGGGTGCCCGGCGTGCCGACGATGAAGGTGTAGCCGTCGGGCTCCGATTTGGCGACGAACTCTGCGGCGATATTGCCGCCGGCGCCGGCCTTGTTTTCCACGACGAATTGCTGGCCGTATTCCTCCGACATCTTCTGCGCCACCAGCCGCGCCAGAATGTCGGTCGTGCCGCCGGCCGCGAACGGCACCACGAATTTCACCGGCCGGCTCGGCCACGTATCGGCGCGCGCCGCATGAGCCAGGAGCGGGATGGTGCCGATGGCGGCGACACCGCGCAGCACGCTGCGGCGGCTCGGACGGAACGGCGGACGAGTCGAAGACGGCATATGAGCGTTCTCCCGGTTGCCCGGCCTCTGCTGGGCCGGTGCGGGAGGCAGACTACGCGCTCACGTGCGGCGTGACCAGTCTGCAGGCGGACGGGCGCAAGACCTGCGCGATTATCGGGGTATCAGTCCCGGCCGGCCGGCCTCGACCACCAGGGTCTGCGCGGTCCGGACTGGCTGGCCGGGCGTCGCGGTACTGTCGACGGCGCGGTAATCGGCCTGCCACTGTGCCGGCGTCACCACGTGGCGCGTGTAGCCGCGCTGGTCGCTGAAGAACTTCAGATGCGGATTGTTGCGCATCATCGTGGCCCGGTCCTTATCGGTCGCCGGCCCGTCGCCGACCGACGAGATGGACGTCGCCAGGAACTCAACGCCGATGCACGGCGAGGCCGGATCGCGCCAGTCGCGGCGCAGCTCCAGCGCAAGCGCCCGGTGCAGGTCGCCGGTCAGCACCACCGGGTTGGCGATCTTCGCCGCCTCCAGCATTGCCGTCACGCGCGCGCGGCCGGCGGTGGCGCCGTTCCAGGTGTCGACGTCGACGATCGGCGCCTCGGTCTCCTTGACGAACGGAAATCCACGCCAGTCGAACTGCGCGAACAGCACCTGCTGGGCGAGTACCTGCCAGGTCGCCGGGCTCTGCTTCAGCCGCTCGGCGAGCCACTGTTCCTGCGCGGCGCCCAGCATGGTGCGCCCCTCCTCATCGGCTTCGGCACAGCCAGCGAGGAAACCATCGCCGCACGGCTGGCGCGATCGATACTGGCGTGTATCCAGCACCGCGACGTCGATCAGCGATCCGTAGCGGAAGCCCCGATAGGCGCGCACGTCCGGCCCACGCGGAAGCTGGGCACGCCGCACCGGCATGTGCTCGTACCATGCTTGCAGCGCCATCGCGCGGCGAAACAGAAAGGCATCGGCCGGCGTGTGCTTCGGGTCGCTGTCGGCGGCCCAGTTGTTGGCGATCTCGTGGTCGTCGAAGCTCGGCAGGAACGGGCAGGAGGCGTGCGCGGCCTGCAGGTCGGCGTCGGTCTTGTACAGCGCGTAGCGGCGGCGATAATCGGTCAGCGTGAAGCAGGCCGGGAAATCCGCCGGCATGGTGCGCGGGGCCGGCTGCTTGTCGCGGCCGGTCACCTCGGTGTGGGCGTATTCGTAGATGTAGTCGCCATAGTGGAAGACGAAATCGAGCTTGTCGTCGGCGATCGCGCGCCACGCCGTGTAGTAGCCGTCCTCCCAGCGCTGGCAGCCGGCGGATGCGAAACGGATCTGCGCGGGCGTATCGCCGGGGGCGGGCAGCGTGCGTGCGCGGCCGATCGGACTCTCGGCGTCGCCGGCGCGGAAACGATAGAAGTAATCGCGGCCGGGGGCGAGGCCGTCGATCTCGGCATGGACCGAGTGAGCGAGTTCGAGGCGTGCGGTCTCGGTGGTGGTGCGGACAATCTTCGTCATCGCCGGATCGTCGGCGATCTCGATCGTGACCTCGACCGGCTGGCTCGACATGCCGCCGCGCGCCTTCAGCGGCTCCGGCGTGAGCCGGGTCCACAGCACGAAGCCGTCCGGCGCCGGATCGCCGGAGGCAACTCCGAGCGTGAACGGATCGGATTTGAACACGACACGCGACGGCTCGGTGGCGCGCGCCGGCAGTGCGCCGATCAGGCCGGCGCCGATTGCGCCGCGCAGCAGCGTGCGGCGGTCGAGCGATACAGGTTTGGAGAAGGGGCGCATGGGTGAATCCGATCCGGCCGGGCAAAGCAGGGCCGCGACGAGAACGACGATGATGGCAATATCCGAGTCTAGCGCGGCTTCGTGAAGCCGCCGCGACAGCCTACGCGGCGGGCGCCGTCGGGGCCAGCGTCGGCGGCGGAGCCGGCTGTTCTGCGCCCGGCCGCGTTTCCGGCATCAGCAGCAGGAACAGCGCGAGGCCCGCCGCCGCAATCGCCGCGAGCGTGAGGAATGCCGCGCTGTAGCCGGCCGACACCACGATCAGTCCGGCGACGCCGGTCGACAACGCACCACCCAGACCCGCCGCAGTCGCGATCGCGCCCTGGCTGACGTTGAAGTGGCCGGTGCCGCGGGTGAGGTCGGCCACCACCAGCGGAAACAGCGCGCCGAAAATGCCGGCGCCGACGCCATCGAGCAGTTGCACGCCGACCAGCCAATATGGATTGTCCGACAACGGATACAGCGCGCCCCGCAGCGCCAGCACGCCGAGCGCCACCGCGAAGATCGGCTTGCGGCCCCAGACGTCGGCCTTGTGGCCGACCAGCGCGGCCACCGGCACCATCACCATCTGGGCGGCGACGATGCACACCGACATCAGCGTGGTGCCGAGGTTCTTGTTCACCAGCGCCAGCTTCTGCCCGACCAGCGGCAGCATCGCCGCGTTGGCGAAGTGAAACAGCACGGTGGCGCCGGCGAAGATCAGTAGCGGCCGGCAGGTCAGCAGCACCTTGAAGCCCGACGGCTGATCGTGGTGGCTCCCCGCCGGTGCGTCGGCGCCGGGAGCGTCTGCGTCGAGGCCGCGGGCCACATGATCGTCGATCGCCGCGGCTGGGATCGACAGCGTCGCGAAGATGCTGGCGACGGCCATCGCGGCCATCAGCCAGAACACCACCACCGGACCGAAGAAGTAAGCCGATGCGCCCGCCAGCAAGGCAGCGGTCGCGTTGCCGGCGTGATTGAAGGCCTCGTTGCGGCCGGTGCGCCGCGCGAAGGCGCGCGGCCCGACGATGCCGAGCGTCACCGCCGCCACCGCGGGCGCGAAGATCGCGCCGGCCGCTCCCGCGAGCGCCTGGGTGGCGGCAACCAGTTCGAAGCTGTGCAACAGAGGCAACGTGATCGACGAGAGAGTGACGACCACGGCGGCGGCAACCATCAGGCCGCGCTTGGCGGTCGAGCGGTCGATCAGCGCGCCGGCCGGAGTTTGCGCCAGAATGCCGGCGGCGGCGGCGATCGACATCACCAGGCCGATCGAGGCCTCGTTCCAGTTCTGCACGGCCAGCAGATAGATCGCCAGATAGGGCCCGAGCCCGTCGCGGACGTCGGCGAGAAAGAAGTTAAGGGCATCGAGCGACCGGTTGAGGTCGGGCTTCTGTTCAGGAGACACACGAACCTCTGGGGTGCAGCGAAAAGTACGCCCGCCAACCCGCAAAGCCGCGGGCTGGTTCCGCACTCGGCTCTGTTATTGCTGATTTGACGGGTTGACCGCAGCGTTTTGCACGTTCAGTTTCCCGACTAAGCAACTCAGGGGAGAAAATCGTTCATGAAGGCCAGATTGTTCGCCTTGGCTGCAGTCGCGTCGGTGGTTGTAGCTCCGCAGGCCCACGCGCAGCAGTTCATCAACGTGCTGACCGGCGGTACCTCGGGCGTGTATTACCCGCTCGGCGTCGCGATCTCGAAGATCTACGGCGAGAAGATCCCCAACATCAAAGCGCAGGTGCAGGCCACAAAGGCCTCGGTCGAGAATCTGAACCTGCTGCAGCAGGGCCGTGGCGAGATCGCATTCACGCTGGGCGATTCCCTGAAAGCGGCCTGGGAAGGCGACGCCGAAGCCGGCTTCAAGGCCAAGCTCGACAAGCTGCGGGTGATCGGCGCGGTCTATCCGAACTACATCCAGATCGTCGCGACCTCCGAGAGTGGGATCAAGACGCTGGCCGACCTGAAGGGCAAGAGCCTGTCGGTCGGCGCGCCGAAATCCGGCACCGAGCTGAATTCGCGCGCGATCCTCAAGGCCGCCGGCATGGACTACAAGGATCTCGGCAAGGTCGAGTATCTGCCGTTCGCCGAGTCGGTCGACCTGATGAAGAACCGTCAGCTCGCCGCTACGCTGCAGTCCGCCGGCCTCGGCGTCGCCTCGCTGAAGGACCTGTCGAACTCGTCGGCGATCAACGTCGTGGCCGTGCCCAAGGAGGTCGTCGACAAGATCGGCCCGCCGTTCATCGCGGCGACGATTCCGGCCAAGACCTATACGGGCCAGGAGCAGGACGTTCCGACCGCCGCGGTGGTCAACTATCTGGTGACCTCGACCGCGGTGTCGGACGATCTCGCCTATCAGATGACCAAGCTGATCTACGAGAACCTGCCCGAGCTGGCGAGCTCCCACGCCGCCGGCCGCGAGATCAAGCTGGAGACCGCGGCGACCGGCAGCCCGGTTCCGCTGCATCCGGGCGCCGAGCGCTACTTCAAGGAAAAGGGCATGCTGAAGTAAGCGATCGCCTGTCGTCATTGCGAGGAGCGAAGCGACCAAGCAATCCAGCTCAGGGCACCGAGCCTGGATTGCTTCGCTTTGCTCGCAATGACAGATAAGATGCCAATCGGCCAAAACCTGCGCGGTTGAAGGCTCCAAGAACGCCACCGAGGGGACACGGTTCAGATGCAGCCCGCTCCGATCGAACAGGCTCCCGGAGCCGTCAAAGTCGAGTTCGACAATTTCGAGCACGGCTTTCCGGCGGGGTTCGGGCCGCGTGGCTGGCGGCATCTGGCCTATGCGGTGGCGATCGCCTTCGCGGTGTTCCAGCTGGTCATCGCGGCCTGGAACGTGCTGCCGAGCCAGGTGGTACGCAGCGTCCATGTCGGCTTTCTGATCCTCTTGACCTTCGGCCTGATCGGCAACTTCACCGCGCGCACCGATTTCGGCCGCGCGGTCGCCTGGATCATCGGCGCGCTCGGCTTTCTGTGCGGGCTGTACCAGTGGATCTTCTACGCGGACCTGATCCAGCGCGACGGCGATCCGACGCATCTCGATCTCGCGGTCGGCACGCTGCTGGCGGTGCTGATCTTCGAGGGCACGCGGCGGCTGATGGGCCCGGCGCTGCCGATCATGTGCGGCGTCTGTCTGCTGTACTGGTTCTTCGGCCAGTATCTGCCGGCGCCGTTCAACCATCGCGGCTACGACTTCGACCAGATCGTCACCCATCTGTCGTTCGGCACCGAAGGCTTCTACGGCGTGCCGATCTACGTGTCGGCGACCTACATCTTCCTGTTCATTCTGTTCGGCTCGTTTCTGGAGCGCGCCGGCATGATCCAGCTGTTCACCGACGTCTCGCTCGGCCTGTTCGGCCGCAGCCGCGGCGGCCCGGCCAAGGTCGCAGTGTTCGCCTCGGGCATGATGGGCACGATCTCCGGCTCCGGCGTCGCCAATGTGGTCACCGTCGGCCAGTTCACCATTCCGCTGATGATCAAGTTCGGCTATCGCCGGGCCTTCGCGGCCGGCGTCGAGGCCACCGCCTCGATGGGCGGGCAGATCATGCCGCCGGTGATGGGCGCGGTCGCTTTCATCATGGCCGAGACGCTCGGCGTCGATTACTCGGTGATCGTCAAGGCTGCGGTGATCCCGGCGATGCTGTATTTCGCCTCGGCGTTCTGGATGGTGCATCTCGAGGCCGGCAAGCACGGCCTGGTCGGCATGAAGGCGTCCGAGATCCCGAGCGCCTGGAAGGCGGCCGTCGAGCGCTGGTACCTGATCCTGCCGCTCGCGGCGCTGGTGTTCATGCTGTTCGAGGGTTTCACGCCGCTCTACGCCGGCTCGATGGGCCTGGCGCTGACGGTGGCGCTGATCCTCGGCGCCAGCATCGTGCACGGCTTCTCCAAGCCGGTGCTGCGCTACGTGTTCTGGATCGGGCTGGCGCTGGTGGTCGGCGCCGTGTCGCGCAACGGGCTCGACATCATGCGGATCATTCTGGTTGTCGCCGGGCTGATCGCTATCACGGCGCTGACCCGCGGCGGGCGTGCGACGCTGGCGGCGTGTCGTGACTCGCTGGCCGACAGCGCCAAGTCGGCGCTGACCGTCGGCATGGCTTGCGCGATCGTCGGCACCATCATCGGCATGATGACCCAGACCGGCGTCGGCACGGTGTTCGGCAGCTGGGTGATCGGCCTGGGTGAAAAGAGCCTGTTCCTGGCGCTGATCATGACGATGCTGCTGTCGATCCTGCTCGGCACCGGCATCCCGACGATCCCGACCTACATCATCACCGCGGCGCTCGCGGCGCCGGCGCTCGCCAAGCTCGGCGTGCCGCTGATCGTCAGCCACATGTTCGCGTTCTACTACGGCATCATGGCGGATCTCTCGCCACCGGTGGCGCTGGCGGCACTCGCGGCGGCACCGATCGCCCGCGAGAACCCCGACAAGATCGGCTGGGAGGCGATGAGGATCGCGCTGGCCGGCTACGTCATCCCGTTCATCGCCGTGTACTCGCCGGCCCTGATGCTGCAGCCCGGCGATCCGATGGCGGCCGAGCTCGGCTTCTACGGCGCCGTCGCCTACGCCACCGTCAAGGCGCTGATCGCAATCGCGCTGTTCGGCATGGTGGCGATCGGCTTCCTGTACACGCGGATGAATCTGCTCGAACGTCTCGTCGCCTTCGCGGCGGCGATCTGCCTGCTCGGTGAATTCCCCTACAGCGACTATGTCGGCTTCATCGTCACCGCGCTGATCGTCGCCTGGCAATGGCGGCAGCGCCCGCCGCGCGACGCGGTGGCGACGGCGTAAGGCACGCGCGGTGAGGCTTGCACAATGAGCCTTTGCGTCGTGTCCGCGGGCGTCGTCAAGACGCTGGCGCTCGCGGCTTTCACGCTGGCGTGGACGCATTCGATCGAGAAGGTGGAGTGGCAAGAGGACTGGCGCGTCACCCCGCAGGGACTCGAACTGGTGCAGGCCCGCGTCAAAGGCAGCGGGGCCGGCATGGAGCCGCCGCCGGACGCGCGGCTGAGGGACGGGTGGTTTCAATGGTCGCCGCACCGCGCCCCGCAGCGCGAACTTATCCTCGGCAATTCGGGCATGGCGGGTGAGTGGCGACTATGTGCCGACGGCGCCTGTCGGACGTTGTCGGAGATCGTCGGGCACAAGCTCGGCGCCGAGCCCACGACGGTCAGCGCGTGCGAGTAATTGATGCCGCGTTACGAGGTGTCTGATCCCTCGTAGTGAGGAGGCGCGAAGCGCCGTCTCGAACCAAGAGGCTGCACGGCTATGCCACCCTCATCCTTCGAGACGCGCGCAAGAGCGCGCTCCTCAGGATGAGGAACGGAACGCATCCCGGATTGCGCTTCGCTGCATCCGGGCTACAAGGCTTTCCGACACGCAACGACGAGAGAGACACGCATGCCGCGACTGCAAGGCAAGACGGCGCTGGTGGTCGGGGCCGGTTCGATCGGACCGGGCTGGGGCAACGGCAAGGCGACGGCGGTGACGTTCGCACGCGAGGGCGCGCAGGTGTTCTGCGTCGATCGCAACGCCGAGGCCGCGGAGGAAACCGCGAGCCTGATCACCGGCACCGGTGGCCGCGCCGTCGCCTTCGCGGCCGACGTATCGCGCGTCGCGGATGTCGAGGCGATGGTCAAGGCCTGCATGGAGGCCTATGGCCGGATCGACGTGCTCGACAACAATGTCGGCATCGCCGAGACCGGCGGCGTCGTCGAAGTCTCCGAGGCCGAGTGGGACCGCGTGTTCGCCGTCAATCTCAAGAGCGCGTTCCTCGCCATGAAGCATGTGATCCCGATCATGCAACAGCAGGGCGGCGGCTCGATCGTCAACATTTCGTCGATCGCCTCGATCCGGCATCTCGGCATTTCCTACGTCACCTACGCGGCGTCGAAAGCCGCGATGAATGCGATGACACGGACCACCGCGGTCGAATACGCCAAGGACCACATCCGCGTGAACGCGATCCTGCCGGGCCTGATGAAGACCCCGATGGTCGCGCACTCCGCCGGCCTCGCCGCGAGCTACGCGGGCGGCGACGTCGACGCGATGTGGCGCGCCCGCGACGCGCAGGTCCCGATGGGCCACATGGGCGAAGCCTGGGACGTCGCCAACGCGGCGCTGTTTCTCGCCAGCGACGAGTCGAAATACGTCACCGGGATCGAACTGGTGGTGGACGGCGGGCTGACCCTGAAGGTGAATTGAGGAGATGCTGTTGCAAGATGCGCACTTCGCCAGCCGATCCTCGCACCGGGTTGGAGCCTCATGGTGAGGAGGCGCTTTGCGCCGTCTCGAACCAAGAGGTGGCACGGCCGTGCCGGCTCATCCTTCGAGACGCGGCCTGACGGCCGCTCCTCAGGATGAGGGGCAACGACCGGACAAGAACATCGGCCGCTTGGTGAATATGATGAAGTTGCTACGTCGCATGTCAATTAGCTCGATGTTGATCATCATCGCGGTGATGAGCGTTGCGGCGACGCGCTCCGCCCTTGCCACCACGCCCGAGGCCATCGACGATCCGACCGTCGATCCGGCGCCATGCCTCGCCTCTGCGGCCCAACCGGAGGAGGCGGATCGCACGATAGCGCTGTGCGGCCGGCTGCTCGCCAGCCGCAAGATCGAGCGCGACGATCGCATCAAGGCGCTGGTCGCGCGTGGCGACGCGCTGGCGCGGAGCGGGCAGGTCGATCGCGCGCTCGTGGACTACGACGACGCA
The DNA here is from genome assembly GCF_042432815.1 of Rhodopseudomonas telluris. Lineage (NCBI taxonomy): Bacteria > Pseudomonadati > Pseudomonadota > Alphaproteobacteria > Hyphomicrobiales > Nitrobacteraceae > Rhodopseudomonas > Rhodopseudomonas telluris. The sequence goes on along the minus strand of NZ_JBHLWM010000006.1, from coordinate 46,664 downwards.
TTGCGGCTCGATCCGAAACAGCCCGACGTGCTCAACGCGCGCGGCGAAGCCTGGCGCCTGAAGGGCGATCGCCCCAAGGCGCTGCTGGATTTCTCGGCGGCGTTGAAGCTGCAGCCGGACCACGCCGCGGCGCGCGCCAATCACAAATCGCTGGCGATGGAGCTGGAGCGACTCGGTGCCCAGAAGGCGGTCGACGGTAAGCCGAGCTTCGATTGCCGCCGGGCGCGCCGCGCCGTCGAGAAGGCGATCTGCGCCGACCGCGACCTCGCCAATCTCGACCGCGAGATCAACGCGCGCTTCGTCCGCATCGCGCAGGACGCCAAACTTACTCCAAAGGAGTTGCAGTCGCTGAAGCGGGCGCAGGACGGTTTTCTCGCGCGTCGGAATAGCGCGTTCGGGCGGCCGGGTTACGACTTGCGGGCGGAGATGAAGGCGCGGCTGCAACAGCTTACCGGGAGCGACGGCAACTGAGTGGCGCTGCGTGCCGGCTTCCCACTTGAAACGCAGCTTGCGGCGGGGTTGATTAGGAACAAAGGCGGGGTTGCCAGCGCCGCCTAAAAGCTGGACATGGCGGGCCAAACCGCCCGAAAACATGGGAGTGCGACGCCATGAATATGCATGACAAGAGTCGTTATCACGAGGTCCATGCCCGCTCGCTGGCCGATCCGGAGGGCTTCTGGGGTGAAGTCGCCCGCGAGATCGACTGGATCGAGCCGCCCACCAAGGTGTTCGACGCCTCGCTCGGCCTGTACGGCCGCTGGTTTCCGGGCGCCAAGGTCAATACCTGCTACAATGCGCTCGACCGTCATGTCGCGGGTGGCCGCGCCGATCAGGTCGCGCTGATTCACGACTCGCCACTGACCGGCACGATCAGCCAGTTCACCTATGCCGAGATGCTGCGCGAGGTGCAGGCGCTCGCGGCGATCATGCAGGACTTCGGCGTGCAGAAGGGTGACCGCGTCATTCTGTACATGCCGATGGTGCCGGAATCGATGGTGGCGATGCTGGCCTGCGCGCGCATCGGCGCGGTGCATTCAGTGGTGTTCGGCGGCTTTGCGGCGAAAGAACTCGCCACCCGCATCGACGACGCCAAGCCGAAGCTGATCCTTTCGGCGAGCTGCGGCATCGAGCCCGGCCGCATCGTCAAGTACAAGCCGCTGCTCGACGAAGCGATCGAACTCGCTTCGGTCAAGCCGGACGCCTGCATCATCCTGAAGCGTCCGCAGCAGGACTGCGAGCTGAAGGAAGGCCGCGATCACGACTGGGGCAAGCTGCGCAGCGAGGCGCTCGCGGCCGGCAAGGCCGCCGACTGCGTCGCCGTCGACGCTACCGATCCGCTCTACATCCTCTACACCTCGGGCACGACCGGTAAGCCGAAGGGCGTGGTGCGCGACAATGGCGGCCACCTGGTCGCGCTGAAATGGTCGATGGAGAACCTCTACGGCGTGAAGCCCGGCGAGGTGTGGTGGTGTGCCTCCGATATCGGCTGGGTGGTTGGCCACAGCTACATCATCTACGGCCCGCTGATCCACGGCGCGACCTCGATCATGTACGAAGGCAAGCCGGTCGGCACGCCGGACGCCGGCGCGTTCTGGCGGGTGATTTCCGAACACGGCGCGGTTGCGCTGTTCACGGCGCCGACCGCCTTCCGGGCCATCCGCAAGGAGGACGGCAACGGCGATTTTATTCGTAAGTACGATCTGTCGAAATTCCGCACGCTGTTCCTGGCGGGCGAACGCGCCGATCCGCCGACGGTGGAATGGGCCGAGCAGCAACTCAAGGTGCCGGTGATCGATCACTGGTGGCAGACCGAAACCGGCTGGTGCATCGCCGGCAATCCGGTCGGCCTCGGCCTGCTGCCCGTCAAGCACGGCTCGCCGACCGTGCCGATGCCCGGCTACAAGCTCGAAGTCGTCGACGAGGGCGCCAAGCCGGTCGCGCCCGGCGCGATGGGCTCGATCGTGATCAAGCTGCCGCTGCCGCCCGGCAATCTGCCGACGCTGTGGCAGCAGGACGAGCGCTGCCGCGAGAGCTACTTCGCCGACTTCCCCGGCTACTACAAAACCTCCGATGCCGGTTATCTGGACGAAGACGGCTACGTCTTCGTGATGGGCCGCACCGACGACATCATCAACGTCGCCGGTCACCGGCTCTCGACTGGCGGCATGGAGGAAATTCTCGCCTCGCATCCGGACGTCGCCGAATGCGCCGTGCTCGGCATCAACGACACCATCAAGGGCGAGGTCCCGTGCGGGCTGATCGTGCTGAAGAGCGGCGTCACCCGTGACCACGCTGAGATCGAGAAGGAGATCGTCAAGCTGGTCCGCGACAAGCTCGGACCGGTCGCAGCGTTCAAGCTGGCCATCACCGTGCCGCGGCTGCCCAAGACCCGCTCCGGCAAGATCCTGCGCGGCACCATCAAGAAGATCGCGGACGGCGACGCCTGGACGATGCCCGCCACGATCGAAGATCCGACAGCGCTCGACGATATCTCGTCGGCGCTGAAGAGCCACGGCTGAGCGGCTTCTTCGTCCTTGCGAGCCAACGGGTCGGCGCGAAACGCCGCCCGATGACCGGCTCCGCGAAGCAATCCCGCCCCCGTGCACGGGGCTGGGTTGCTTCGTCGCCGTGCTTCTCGCAATGACGGAAGCCCTTGCGATTGCGGACTTACAAAGCCCGCAATTCGCGGTAAACAGGCACGGCCTATCAACGTCATTCCGGGGCGCCGCATCGCGGCGAATCCGGAATCCATGACCCCTGCCGGTGAGTATGGATTCCGGGTTCGCGAGCTGCGCCCGCGCCCCGGAGTGACGAACTTTCGGGGTCATACATGTTGCCTAGAACGCTGATCGCCCTGACCTTCGCCGCCGTCGCACTCGCCGGCTGCGCCAGCCGCAATGACGCGCCGACAGATCTCGGCGACGACGATGCGTTCTGCAAGCAGAACGGCGTTGCGGTCGGTTCGTCCGAATACGTCGCCTGCCGCCGCGACCGCGACGTCCAGCGCTCCAATTCCATCACCCGCGCCAATCGCGCCCAGCGCAATCTCGGCGAATACATGATGCAGAATCCAAGCCGCCCCTGAGTGAGCGCGGTTCGAACGGACGGGGCGCGCACGCACGCGTCGCGCGACACAAATCATTGTTGCACGTCAAATTTTTCAGCCCAGTCGCGACTCGCCTGAGAATCTGTTGCCCGGACGACACGGGTGCCGGACAGGTGCGACAACTCGCCCCGCCGATTTGATCGAGATCAATCCCGAGTGCCACTCGGAGGCATCTGTGCTCGCAAGTGTGGGCTTCAGCCCATGCGACTGAACCTTAATGGGGCACCTATGACCAAATTTCTCACTGCAGTATCGGCGCTGGCAATGGCGGCGGCACTGAACGGCCTGCCGACTTCCGCGGTCGCGGCCGACCTCGCCGCGCGTCCTGTCTACAAGGCGCCGGTCGTCGAAGAATGGAATCCCTGGATGATCCGCCTGCGCGTGCTCGGCGTGATCCCGCGCGATTCCGGCTACGTCAATCAGGTCCCCGGCTCGTCCCTGAAGACCTCCGATGCGGTGGTGCCCGAGCTCGACATTTCCTACTTCTTCAACCGCAACATCGCGGCCGAACTGATCCTCGGCGTCACCCGCCACAGCATTTCCGGCACGGATGCGCTCAACGGCATCGACGTCGGCAAGTCCTGGCTGCTGCCGCCGACCCTGACGCTGCAATATCACTTCACCGATTTCGGCGCGTTCAAGCCGTATATCGGCGCCGGCGTGAACTACACCTTCTTCTTCAGCCAGAAGGCGGCCGGCGGCACCGTCATCGAAAGCCACCTCAAGGACAGCTTCGCGCCGGTCGCTCAGATCGGCTTCGACTACATGTTCGACAAGCACTGGGGCTGGAACGTCGACGTCAAGAAGATCTGGCTGCGGCCGGAGTGGAACGGCACGCTGGCCGGCAATGTCCCGGTGACCGGCAAGGTCAACCTCGATCCCTGGCTGGTCGGCACCGGCATCACCTACAAGTTCTGATCGGTTTCCAACGAGCGGCGGCGCGGAGCAATCCGCCCCGCCGTCATGTCGGGACTGGCCGCGGACATTGCCCGCCGGCCACTTTCCTGCTTTGAGTTCCCGCGCCGTGCGACCGTGCGGCACGCATCACCGAAAGGCTCCGCATGGACATCAAGGTCAGGGACAGCAACGGGACGCTGCTCGCCGACGGCGACAACGTCACGATCATCAAGGATTTGAAGCTGAAGGGGTCTTCCACCGTGCTGAAGCGCGGCACCGTGATCCGCGGCATCCGCCTCACCGACAATGAAGACGAAATCGAAGGCCGCACCGACAAGATCAAGGGCCTGGTGCTGCGGACGGAATTTCTGAAGAAGTCGTGACGGCTGCGGCTAATGCAGCCACTCGCCCTCACCGCTGGCGTGGCTGAAGATGACGGCGGCGCGCATCCGCGCCAGTTCGGCCTCGAGGTGTTCGTTCACCTGCATCAGCGCGCGCAGCGCCTCATGCATGCTGCCGCCGCTCTCGGCGACAATGCGGTCGATCTGCTTGTCCAACAAAGTCGGCATGAGTTGTCCCACTGATCATGCTGCGGTGCTAACAGGGGACACAAATGCGGCGATCGCGGCGCAAGTTCCTCGCAATCGTGGCGGACGCCGTTTCGGCGTGACTTATCACCGTTATCCCCAGGCTCCGCGAGGCCGCGGGAGGGATGCATGCCGAGAACAGGTTAGGCGTCAGCGCGTACCAATACGTTGATGTCGCAGCCAGAAACCGGCAAAATAAGCTGCGTCCGCCATTCCCCGTTACGGCCGGTTGTCACCCGGCATGCGGGGATAGAATGCGAGTGGGGCGGAAGCGTTCCTCGACAGACCGGGTTTTCAGGTCTCGATATATTCGGCCAGGCTGGTCGGGGCGGGCACCGGAAGCCCATCTTCTTTCAAACCATCGATGTGAAACCGGATCGCTTCGCGGATCTCGGCTTCGACCGCCGGAAGGGTGTCGCCGGTCGCAACGCAGCCGGGCAGGTCCGGCACATAGGCCGAGTAGTTGCCGTCGGCTTTCTCGATCACCACCGCATAGCGCATCAGCGCCGCTCCTTCAGGCCCGCCTGCTTCAGGATACTGGCAAACGTGCCGGGGGCAAGGTCGTCTGAGGGCTTGCCTGCAATCGTGACGCGGCCGGGCTTCCAGGGATGCTTGTACTGCCGATGGCTTCCGCGGGTCGCGACATGGGTCCACCCGTCGTCCTCGATCAGCCGGATGACGTCCCGTACTCTCATCGCACTGCATCCCAATGGGATCGATGCAGCTTAGTTGAGGTGTGGACAGCGTCGTTGCGTCTTTGGTCGAACGAGCCCCGTCTTGTCCGCCTCTTGACTTGGCCTCGAGCCAATGATGCACTCGCTTCCATGTGCACGCTGTCCCCGCCCGCCGTTTCACGTCGTTGGTGGCGCACCTCGTAACCAGAGGTGGCCGTGCGATCCCGTTGAATTCCGATCGTCCTGAGGCCGCCACGCGAGGCGGCTTTCGTTTGTCCTGTGTGGCGTTCCTCCGGCAATTTGCTTAAGAGGATGCCATGAACAGGACCGTTTTTTCGCTCCCCGCCCAGAGCGACTACAAGACCGCCGCCGGTCTCGCCGTGTCGCGCACGGTGCAGGCCTTCACCGGCGGCCAGGCGCTCGATGATCTGATCGATCTGCTGGATCGTCGTCGCGGCGTGATGCTGTCGTCCGGCACCACGGTGCCGGGCCGCTACGAGAGCTTCGATTTCGGCTTCGCCGACCCGCCGTTGGCGCTGACCACGCGGGCCGACCAGTTCGCCATCGAGGCGCTGAATCCGCGCGGCGAGACCCTGATTGCTTTCCTGTCGGACCGGCTGGAGGAGCCCAGCATCGTGGTCGAGCAGGCCTGCGCCACCAAGATCCGCGGGCGGATCGTCCGCGGCGAGGCGCCGGTGGACGAGGATCAGCGCACCCGCCGCGCCAGCGCGATCTCGCTCGTCCGGGCCCTGGTCGCGGCCTTCGCGTCGCCGGCCGATCCGATGCTCGGGCTGTACGGGGCCTTCGCCTACGATCTGGTGTTCCAGTTCGAGGATCTCGAGCAGAAGCGCGCCCGCGAGGCCGACCAGCGCGACATCGTATTGTACGTGCCGGACCGGCTGCTCGCCTATGACCGCGCCACCGGCCGCGGCGTCACTATCGCCTATGAGTTTGCCTGGAAGGCCAAATCGACCGCCGGCCTGCCGACCGCGACCGGCGAGAGCGTCTACACCCAGACCGGGCGCCAGGGTTTTGCCGACCACGCGCCGGGCGAATACGCCAAGGTGGTCGAGGTCGCGCGCGAGGCGTTCGCCCGTGGCGACCTGTTCGAGGCGGTGCCGGGCCAGCTGTTCGGCGAGCCTTGCGAGCGCTCGCCTGCCGAAGTGTTCAAGCGGCTGTGCCGCATCAATCCGTCGCCCTACGGCGGCCTGCTCAATCTCGGCGACGGCGAATTCCTGGTGTCGGCCTCGCCCGAGATGTTCGTCCGCTCTGACGGCCGCCGCATCGAGACCTGCCCGATCTCCGGCACCATCGCGCGCGGCGTCGATGCGATCAGCGATGCCGAGCAGATCCAGAAGCTCCTGAACTCCCAGAAGGACGAGTTCGAGCTCAACATGTGCACCGACGTCGATCGCAACGACAAGGCGCGGGTCTGCGTGCCCGGCACCATCAAGGTGCTGGCGCGACGCCAGATCGAGACCTACTCCAAGCTGTTCCACACCGTCGACCACGTCGAGGGCATGCTGCGCCCGGGTTTCGACGCGCTCGACGCGTTCCTGACCCACGCCTGGGCCGTCACCGTCACCGGTGCGCCGAAGCTGTGGGCGATGCAGTTCGTCGAGGACAATGAGCGCACGCCGCGGCGCTGGTACGCCGGCGCGTTCGGCGTGGTCGGCTTCGACGGCACCATTAACACCGGCTTGACCATTCGTACCATCCGGATGAAGGACGGCCTCGCCGAAGTCCGCGTCGGCGCCACCTGTCTGTTCGACAGCGATCCGGTCGCCGAGGACAAGGAATGCCAGGTCAAGGCCGCAGCGCTGTTCCAGGCGCTGCGCGGCGATCCGCCGAAGCCACTGTCGGCGGTGGCGCCGGACGCAACCGGTTCGGGCAAGAAGGTGCTGCTGATCGACCACGACGACAGCTTCGTGCACATGCTGGCGGACTACTTCCGTCAGGTCGGCGCCCAGGTCACCGTGGTGCGCTACGTCCATGCCCAGAAGATGCTGGCCGACAATGCCTATGATCTCTTGGTGCTGTCGCCCGGCCCGGGTCGGCCGGAGGATTTCGGCATCAAATCGACCATCGATACAGCGCTCGGCAAGCAGCTGCCGATCTTCGGCGTTTGCCTCGGCGTGCAGGCGATGGGCGAGTACTTTGGCGGCACCCTCGGCCAGCTCGCCCAGCCGGCGCATGGCCGTCCGTCGAGGATCCAGGTCCGTGGCGGCACGCTGATGCACGGCCTGCCGAACGAAATCACCATCGGCCGCTATCATTCGCTCTATGTCGAAATGAACGACATGCCGAAGGATCTCACCGTCACTGCCTCGACCGAGGACGGAGTCGCGATGGCGATCGAGCACAAGACGCTGCCGGTCGGCGGCGTGCAGTTCCACCCGGAATCGCTGATGTCGCTCGGCGGCGGGGTCGGGCTGCGGATCGTCGAAAATGCCTTCCGGCTCGGTCAACCTGCGAACTGAGCTTGCGAAATTGATCCAAACGCGTGTACCGCCGGGGGCAGGCTGCACTCTCCCCGGCGGCGGTTATCCGAATTGCCGGATTGCCTCGGCCGCCGCCCGATGAATTGATCCCTCCGCAACAGAGACCCGCGCCGATGACCCCCGAGCTTGCCCACGATCTGAAGGCCAGTGTCCGGACCATTCCGGACTATCCCAAACCCGGCATTATGTTTCGCGACATCACCACGCTGCTGGGCGATCCGCGGGCGTTCCGCCGCGCCGTCGACGAACTGGTGCATCCCTGGGCCGGCTCCAAGATCGACAAGGTCGCCGGCATCGAGGCCCGCGGCTTCATCATCGGCGGCGCCATTGCCCATCAGGTGTCGAGCGGCTTCGTGCCGATCCGCAAGAAGGGCAAGCTGCCGCACGCTTGTGTCAGCATGTCCTATGCGCTGGAATACGGCACCGACATCATCGAAATGCATGTCGACGCCATCGCGCCCGGTGAACGTGTGATTCTGGTCGACGATCTGATCGCCACCGGCGGCACCGCTGAGGGCGCCATCAAGCTGCTGCGCCAGACCGGCGCCGAAGTCGTCGCCGCCTGCTTCATCATCGACCTGCCGGATCTCGGCGGCGCCGCCAAGCTGCGCGGCATGGGTGTCCCGGTGCGGACCCTGATGGAATTCGGCGGGCACTGATCTCCCTTGACCCTCCCCCTTGCGGGGAGGGTGGACGGCCGCAGGCCGGCCGGGTGGGGGTCCCCGAGCACGGCGTTTGCGAGCTGAGTCCATAGCCTTACGCGCTGCCTCTGCCGATCCGTCGCAGCCCCTCACCCCAGCCCTCTCCCCGCAAGAGCGGGGCGAGGGCGCCGACCTCGCGCGGGGCTACATTCACTTGCAGTATCTTGCGACACCTGTCGCAGCGTCATGCTGAGGCGCCGCCGCGAAGCGGTGGCCGCGGAGGATCGGTCACGCTGCTCGGCCGCATCCTTCGAAGCTCGCTGCGCTCGCGCCTCAGGATGACGACGCTCTCAATGCCACGCCGTCACACCCTTGCCTGCGTCATCTCCTGGTCGAGATCGCGGAACGCCGTGTAGTTGCGGCGGATCCATTGGTTGAGTTCGGTAGAGGCGTCGGGCTCGCTGCGCAGATAGCCGGTGAACGAGAAGCTCAGCCGGTCGATATAGGTCTTCAGGAACGGCGGCAGCGCGCGGATGCGCATCACCCGGCCCTGGGCGAAGGCGCGCGGCATCTCGCCGAGCAGGACGTGCTCGTTGTCGATGGCGATCAGTTGCCGCGGCGGGACGATGTCCTGCAGGGTCCCGTAGGCCCGCGCCGAATTGCGATCGGTATCGGCGAGGAACAGCACGATCGGCGCGATCTGGCGCCGCGCCGCTTCCTTGATGAAGCCGATCTCCGCGAAGGTATCGAAGAACTCGTCGAAGGCGTGAAAGCCGAGGTCGATCACCTTGGCGACGCCGTCATGGACGATCAGCCGGTCCATCAGCTGGATCTTGCCGAAGGTGTGGTCGATCTCGGCGGTCTCGGTCAGCCGCGGCAGGTAGTCGAGCAGCGACGGTTCCTTGACGTTGACGTCGAATGCCGTCACCGAGCCGCGCGCCAGATACAGAAACTCTGTCAACAGCCGCGCGATCAGCGTCTTGCCGACGAACGGGCGCGGCGAACAGATGATGTAGACCGGGGTGCGGGAGAGGCTGGGGGACATTGGCTTCGATCGAGCTTTCCGGCCGGCCTCGCTTCAGCCGCCCGGAAGATGTCTCGCCCGATATAGCCAAAATCCAGGGTGAAGCGAATTATTTCTCGCCGCCGGCTTCGGCCACGTCGGTGGTGCGGCCGCCCTTGTCCTTGCCGACGATATCGGTCAGCCGGATGCGGTCGAACTCGCTCCAGACATTGGCCAGCCAGTGCCGCACATAGCCGCGCAGCACGAAGGAGTAGTTGGCCGGCTCGTCGTTGACGCCCTTGTTGGCGACGAACTTCAGGAACGGCACCGACGACACTTCGACCTGCTCGTACGCCATCTCGTTGAGCTTCGGGATGGTCAGCTCGGTGGCGTCCTTGATGCGGTGGAAGTACGAATTGTAGGTCGCCTGGTCCCACTCAAAGAAGCTGGTGTTGTTGATGAAGTTCTTCGTCAGGAAGTACTTCGCGCCGATCATGAAATTGGCGGTCTCGGCGATCTCGTCGAGCGAGGCGATCGACGGGCCGAGGATGTGGAACACCGCGAAGGTGATCTGGCCGGAGCGCGCCGCGTCGAGGAAGCCGATGTCGCGGAGCGAGGCCAGCGCCGGCGACAGCAGGCCGGCGCGGACGTCGATGACGGTGACCGACGGTGCGGCGCTGTTCAGCGTGTCGAAGATCTTCATCTGGTCGGCCGTCGACGTCATGTCGACGATTTCGGTGATGGCCGGATGGAAGCGCTTCAGGGTGCCGCGCGGCGATTCGGTGTCGAACGCCCGGGTCGGGATGTTGTTGGCGCTGAAATAGTCGAGCAGGGTCCGCGAGACTGTGGTCTTGCCCACGCCGCCCTTGTCTGCGCCGACGACGATGACTGCTGGCTTCGCCATGAGATTCCTTCTCGGCCGGATTGATCCCCCGACACCGCGCGCCGCGGTGCGTGTCCCTGCTTTGGGCGCGAACATGGCAGAAACATGGGATTTTTCAATGACGAGGCCGCACGGCGTGCGGCGATCTCAACAAATCCTTCCGCAACGCCGTCGAAGCGGCGCAACCGCGGGGTCAGGTGCGTCTGCCCCACGGTCCGCGCAGCAGGCCGCCGGCCGGCCGTGCCGAATCGTTCCACGGTCCGGCCTGCGCGGAAGCGGCGGTATCGGCCGGCGCGCCGGCATGCGGCGTCGTGTCCGCATCGGCACTGTCCGGCGACGTCGGCAGCGCCAGCGGGCCTGGATCGTGGCCGCCGGCGAATTTCACCAGAGCGGCCACCCGCGCGTCGACCGACGGGTGGGTGGCGAACAGGTCGGAGAAGCCCGACCGCGGATTGTCGAGGCACATCTCCATCACCGCCGAGGTCGCGCCCGGAAGTTCGCCGCGGTTCTCGATCTTGCGCAGCGCCGAGATCATCGCGTCGGGGTTCTTGGTCAGTTCCACCGAGCCGGCATCGGCGAGGAATTCGCGCGACCGCGACAGCGCCAGCTTGACCACCTGCGACAGCAGCCAGGCCAGCAGGATCAGCACGACCGCCACGATGACGACGATCACGGCCCCGCCGCCGCTCTTGCGGTCACCCGAGGACGAAGACGAGGACGACGAGGACGACCCGCTTGATCCGCCGTCGAACCGGAAGCCGCCCTGGAAGAACAGCCGAAAGAACATCTCGCCGAAGAACCCGACCACGCCGGCGATGATCATGGTGATCACCATCATCTGGACGTCGCCGTTCTTGATGTGGGTCAGCTCGTGGCCGAGCACCGCCTCGACTTCGGCGTCGTCGAGATTGGCCAGCAGGCCACTGGTCACCGTGATGGCGTATTGCTTCGGATTGAGACCGCTGGCGAAGGCGTTGAGCGCCTCGCTGTCGACGATTTTCAGCTGCGGCATCGGGATGCCGCGCGAGATGCACAGATTCTCGAGCAGATTATACAGCCGCGGCTGCTCCTGCCGGGTGACGTCGCGGCCGCCGGTCACCGCGTCGATCAGCTTCTGGTGGAAGAAGTAGGCGATGGCGATCCACAGCGCCGCGCCGACCGTCGCGAACGGCAGCGCCTTCACCAGGTCCGCGGCGGCGGCGCTCAGATAATACGCGACGCTGCCGTCGCCCCGGATCATCACCTCGGCGATCAGCGCGCCCGCATAGACCAGCACATAGACCAGCGCGAACAGCCCGATCAGCAGCAGCACCGAGCGGGTTTTGTTGGCGGCGATGTGGGTGTAGAGACCGTAGGCGGCCATGAAGCTGTCCAGTCATTGCAGAGCTGGCCTAAACCTCCCTCCCCCTTGCGGGGAGGGTGGCCCGGCGGAGCGCAGCGAAGCCGGGTCGGGTGGGGGGCGCCATAGGCAACTGTGCTCGCGGCCCCCCACCCCCGACCCCTCCCCGCAAGGGGGAGGGGAGGAGACTAGAACTTCACCTGCGGCACTTGCTCGACCTGCGTCCGCGTTTCGCCGAGGTCGAAATAGTCCTTGTGGGTGAAGCCGAGCGGGGCGGCGAACAGGGCGGCGGGCATCTGCTGGATGCCGGTGTTGTATTCCTGGACGGCGTTGTTGAAGAACCGCCGGCTGGCCGCGATCTTGTTCTCGATGTCGCCGAGTTCGCTCTGCAACTGCTGGAAGTTGGCGTTGGCCTTGAGGTCCGGATAGGCCTCGCTGAGCGCGATCAGCCGGCCGAGCGCGCCGGTGAGCTGGTTCTCGGTCGCCGCGACCTGGCCGGGCGACTGCGCGCTCATCGCGGCGTTGCGCGCCTTGATGACGTCGTCGAGCGTGCCGCGCTCGTGCGCCGCGTAGCCCTTCACGGTCTCGACCAGGTTGGGCACCAGATCGTGGCGCTGCTTGAGCTGCACGTCGATGTCGGCGAAGGCCTGATTGACGCGTTGCCGCAGCGCCACCAGGCGATTGTAGGCCATGAGCGCGGACACCGCGATCGCAACGATGACGCCGAGAATGATCCAGCCGGACATGAGACTTCCTGATCGGTGCCGGAGACGAGCGCTCCGATGTGAACGATGCGGCGCGGGGGTGACCCGCCGAGGGGGCTAACTCGCGCGTCGCGCGGAAGTCCCGCGGATAGGTCGTCGCGGTCTCCCGCTGCGTTCAATGTGCCGGCCACGGACGCCAGGACATGCGTTGCATGCGCGCATCGGTTCCCGCCGCAAGGCACGCAAAGCCGTCGCAGCCACGCCTTCGGGCCCGCCGTGTCACGCCGCTGTCAAATGCCACATTTAAGACAAAGTTAACTTTGGCAAGCGGCGGTGCGGTGGTGCGTTGGAATAACAGCGTGAGTTGGCTCGTGTTTCTGAGCCTTGGAACGAGCCTTGGAACGAGCCTTGGAACAATCCTGGTCGGCCCGGCCGAGGCCGCCTCGTTCAACGTCGCGGTCGGCGCCACCGACACCACGGCGAAGACCGTGACCGGCACCGATACCGGCACCGTCCAGTCCGGCGGCACACTCAACGTGAGCGGCACCGCGATCACCTTCACCGGCCCGGCCGGCGGCGTGGTCATCAACAATTCCGGGACGATTTCCTCGGGCAATCGCGGCATCGACACCTCGGGCGCCAATCCGCCGCGCAGCCTGACGCTGAACAACTTCGCCGGCGCGCTGATCTCGACGGTGGACGACGCGTTCCGCCTCAACACCTCGATCGGCAACGGCACGGTGGTGATCAACAACTCTGGCACCATCGTCTCCAACACCGGACAGGTGTTCGACTTCGCCAGCAACAGCTCGGCGACCGGCACCGTGCAGATCAACAACAATGCCGGCGGCATCCTGCGCGCGCTCGGCAACGACGTGATCCGGCCGGGGTCCGGCAGCACCACCATTACCAATGCCGGGCTGATCGACGCCACCACCACCGCCAACCGCGGCATCAATCTCAACGTCAGCAATCTCGGCACGGTGACGTCGTTCCAGGTGATCAACACCGCGACCGGCACGATCCAGTCGCAGGACGATGCGATCCGGGTCACGGCCAGCACGCTGGCGACCACCGGCAGCTTCACGATCGACAATGCCGGGACCATCCAGTCGACCGCGACCGGCCAGGCGATCGACTTCAACGACCTGACCTCGGGCGCCATCCAGATCATCAACCGCGCCACCGGTGTGATCCGCTCGACCGGCGCCGATGCGGTGCGGCCCGGCGAGGGCGCGACTGTCACCAATTACGGCCTGATCTATTCCGACGGCGTCGTCGGCAGCAGCAATGACGGCATCGACTGGCAGAGCCATTCGGGCACGGTGATCAACAAGTCCGGCGGCACCATCTCGGGCTTCCGCCACGGCATCACCACCGACGCCAACGTCACCGTCACCAACGAGGCCGGCGCGACCATCATCGGCCGCAACGGCTCGGGTGTCGGCTCCGACGGCACCGGCACCGTGGTCAACTACGGCCGCATCACCGGCGCCTATAACGGCAGCGGTACCGGCGATGGCGACGGCGTCGACGTCGATTTCGCCGCCACCATCACCAACTACGGCATCATCGAAGGCACCGGCGCCGGTGGCTACGATTCCGGTGGCCGCCTCAACAACAGCGAAGGTCTGTCGATCGGCGGCGGCACCATCGTCAACTACGGCACGATCTCCGGCGCGTCCTACGGCATCGTCGTCAACAACGACTCCAACACCGACGGCACCCGCAGCGGAGTCGCCGCGACCACGATCACCAACGCCGCGGGCGGCACCATCGTCGGCCAGAACGGCTTCGCGATCCGGCTCGAGAACAAGACCGGCACCGCGGCGGACAACGATACGATCGTGAATTCCGGCACCATCATCGGCAACGGCGCGATCCCGGATCCGAACGCCGTGGTGCTGCTGCAGAACGGCACGCCGGACACCCGATCGGTCGGCACGCTCGACGGGGTCACTTACACCGGCACCGGCTCGGCCCGCTTCATCCGCGGCGATGGCTCGGCGATCCAGATGGGCGAGGGCGCGGACGTCCTGACCAACTACGGCACCATCATCGGTAACAACGGCCGCGCCGTGAACATGGAAGGCGGCAACGACACCGTCAACATCATGCCGACCTCGCGCATCGTCGGCCTGGTCAACGGCGGCGCCGGCATCGATACGCTGAACTACTACAAGGTCGGCCTGTCCGACGCCAAGCGGGCGCAGCTCGCGGCCGGCCAGACCGTCAATATCGGCGGCACGCTCTACACCTCGTTCGAAGTGGCGAACGCGTTCGCGCCGTCGTTCTCGGCCTTCGCCAGCCCGTCCAGGCCCGGCAGCGCCGGCCCGGCCTGGCTGTTCGACAACCTCTCCAACAGCGTCGCGGCGAGCCCCGATGCACTGAGCCTGATCGACAGCGTGGCGAGCGCGGCCGATGTCGGCGCGGCGCTGGCGCAGCTGTCGCCGGCCTCCTATCAGGCACTCGGCCGGATGACGCTGAATTCGGCGTCGCAGACCGGCACGCTGATCGACCAGCGGCTGATGCAGAGCCGGTTCGGTGCCGGCAGCGATCTCGGCGGCGCCGGCGCGGCTCTGGCGATGGCCGATGCCGGGATGTTCGGTGCGTCGGTCTCGACCATGGAGCGCACGCTGGCCTCGCTCGGCGCGTGGAATACGCGCGACGCGCTGGCCGCCTCCGGCTGGGGCGCTACTGCGGATGCGCTGGCCTATGCGCCCACCAAGGCGCCGCCGCTGCGTGCCGCGCTCGATCCGAGCTTCGGCGTGTTCGTCGGCTCCAGCCTCAGCAGTTCGCGCGAGGGCGCGCGGCCGGACGTCAGCGCGTTCCGGTCGACCACCGCGAACGTCGTCGCCGGCGCCGACTGGCGCGTGTCCGACAGCTGGGTGCTCGGCGCGTTCGGCGGCTATGCGCTGACCAGCGGCGATCTCGACACGCTCGGCAGCACCACCAAGATCACCAGCCGCAGCGTCGGCGGCTACGCCAGCTATCGCGCGCCGTGGTGGTACGCGAACGTCGTCGGCTTCTACGGCTGGGACGGCTACGACAATCGCCGTGTCGCGCTCGGCACCACCAACAGCTCGCGCTTCGACGGCAACCATTACACGGTGCGCGGCGCGATCGGCACCGATCTGCGGATGTTGGGCGGCTTCGTCGTCACGCCGGAGCTGAGCCTGCAATACACCCGCGTCGCCACCGATGCATTCACCGAGGCCGGCGGCATCACCGCGCTGAGCGTTGCGGCCGACCGAACCGAGTCGCTGCGCTCAGGCGCGGGCGTGCGGATCGCCCACGATCTCCAGACCAATAACGGCGTGCTGACGCCGGAACTGCGGCTCGCCTGGCTGCACGAATTCAAGGATGGCGTTCGCGGCCTCGACGCCAGTTTCGTCGAGCCGACGCTGCCGGGCGTGTTCACCACCTTCACCGGCCAGGGCATCCGCGACCGCGGCGTATTCGGCACCGGCGTCACCGGACGACTCGGCCAGGCGACGCAGGTCTCGCTCGGCTACGACGCCATCGTCGGCAGCAGCGACGCCGTGACCCATCTGGTGACCGGACGCGTCAAGGTGTCGTTCTAGAGGCGCCGCGCCCTAGCTCTCCGTCATTGCGAGCGAAGCGAAGCAATCCAGCGCAGTGCACGGCGCTGGATTGCTTCGTCGCGGAGCCTGTGCTCGGACGGCGCGAAGCGCCGATCCGGGTGCTCCTCGCAATGACGAGAGTTCGACGGAACGTCGACCTCCAGCCCTTGCACCGTGCAGGCACCGACTTGCTTCGCGCCATTCGGTTTCACTTGCGACGAGCCGCTCCGTGCCGCATGGATCGTGGGCGCAATCGCGCGCCGTCGATTTCTGCTGCCGGTCCGGCGGCGTTCCCCTCGCGAGCCCCCCCCGTGTCGTCGATCATCACCGATCCGTGGTTCTATGTCGCCGCCGTTCCGGCGGTGATCCTGCTCGGGCTCGCCAAGGGCGGCTTCTCGGGGATCGGCATCGCGGCGACGCCGCTGCTCGCGCTGTTCCTGCCGCCGCTCGAAGCCGCGGCGCTGCTGCTGCCGGTGCTGATCAGCCAGGACATGATCTCGCTCTATGTCTATCGCCGGCATTGGGACGCGCGCAGCCTGAAGATCATGCTGCCGGGCGCGCTGATCGGCATGGGCGTGGCGTGGTGGACGGCCTCGATCGTCTCGGACGATGTGGTGCGGCTGATCGTCGGCGGCGTCGGCGTTGCCTTCGTGCTCAATGTCTGGCTGCGGCCGCAGCTGACGCCGGCCAAAGGCGCGGTCGCGCCCGGCGTGTTCTGGGGCGGCGTGTCGGGCTTCACGTCGTTCATGACGCAGGGCGGCGGCCCGCCCTATCAGGTCTATATGCTGCCGCTGCAGCTGCCGAAGCTGGTGCTGGTCGGCACCACCACGATCTTCTTCGCGATCCTCAACGTGCTGAAGATCGGCCCCTACATCCTGCTCGGCCAGTTCAACCCGGCGAACCTGTCGACCTCGATCGCGCTGCTGCCGCTCGCGGCAGCCGCCAACATGCTCGGCATCTGGCTGGTGCGCCGGATGCCGACCGGGCTGTTCTACAAGATCGCCTATGCGCTGCTGTTCGTCGTCTCGACCGCGCTGATGGCGCAAGGCGTGCTCGGCCTGATCGGCGCGAAGTAGCCACGCCGACAGTGGGTCAGCGCGCCGTGGGCGCGATCTGACGGGCCACCAGATACGAGACCGGCATGGCCAGCACAAAGCCGGCTGCGACTGCGCGCGGGATCCACTCCATCGCATGCTCGGCGAGGCTCGGTACGGCCAGGATAGCGACCACCATCATGCCGGTCAGCGTTGCGCCGCCGATGATCCACAGCACCATCGCGACCTTCAACATGTTCGTCTCCTGATTGTCGGGCCGATTGGTCAGCCAGAAAGCGGCTCGTGGCGCTGCGCGCCACGGCTCGAAAAGTGTCGGGACGATATGTCGGGGCTGGTTCCTGGTATTGATCTCGATCAAATGGCAGCGGCCGAAAGGTAATCCAAAACAGTTACTTACACTACTATCGCACCATTTTCGGCCGCACGCGTCCGTTCGCTAAGATATGTCTTTACAGGCCCGAAGAGACGGACGTACGGAAGATATATCTTACTCAGGAGAGCCCGATGGATGGCCTCGACAACGGCGGACGGCGCTGCGGATTCGGAATGCCGGGCTGCCGCTGGGCGCGTCGCGGCGGCGGGCGCGGCATGGGCGGTGAGATGACCCGCGCCGGCCGGATGCTGGCGCAGGGCGACCTCAAGCTGATCGCGCTGGCGCTGATCGCCGAGCAGCCGCGCCACGGCTACGACATCATCAAGGTGATCGAGGAGAGGACGGCCGGCTGGTACGCGCCGAGTCCCGGCGTGGTCTATCCGGCGCTCACCTTTCTGGAAGACATCGGCCACGTCATCGCGCAGCCCGAGGGCGCCAAGAAGCTCTATGTGATCACCGACGACGGCCGCGACTATCTGAGCGAGCGCCGCGACCTGGCCGAAGCCGTGCTCGATCGGCTCGCCGCGTTCGGCGAGTCGATGCAGCAGCAGAACGGCGAGGGCGGCGAGGCTGGCGAACTGCCGCCGCTGCTGCGGGCCGCGCTCGACAATCTGCGCGCAGTTGCGGCCCGGCAGATCGCCAAGGATTCCGACAAGGAAGCCGAGCTGGTCGCGGTGCTGGCCCGCGCCGCCGGCGAGCTGCGCAAGGTTTGACAACGACGGCGGGCGATCCCGCCAAGGAGACCACCATGACCGCAATCACTTCCGAACAGCCCACCCGGCGTGACGTGCTGTTTCTTGCCACCGGCGCGCTCGCCGCGGTCGGCACCGCCTCGCTGGTCTGGCCGTTCGTGGCCCAGCTCAATCCCGATTCTTCAACAATCGCGGCCGGCTTCCCGCTCGAGGTCGATCTCGCGCCGATCGCCCAAGGCCAGGTGGTGAAAGTGTTCTGGCGCGGCCAGCCGATCTTTATCAGCCACCGCACGCCGAAGGAGATCGCGTCGGCGCAGACCGCCGACTGGAAGAGCATGCGCGATCCGCAGCCGGATTCGGCTCGGGTGAAGCCCGGCAAGGAACAGTGGCTGGTGGTGTCGGCGATCTGCACCCATCTCGGCTGCGTGCCGACCGAGCATCAGGGCAATTACGACGGCTGGTTCTGCCAATGCCACGGCTCGCAATACGACTCCTCCGGCCGCATCCGCCTCGGGCCGGCACCCGCCAACCTGCCGCTGGTGCCGTACAAGTTTGCGTCCGATACGCAGATCATCATCGGCGAGACGTGAGGCTGCCTGACTTAGTTCGCGCAACCGCTCACCCGTCGTCGTCCCTGACTCTCCGCACGTCATTGCGAGGAGCACACGGATCGGCGCTTCGCGCCGTCCGAGCACAGGCTCCGCGACGAAGCAATCCAGCCCCGCACTCGGCGCTGGATTGCTTCGCTTCGCTCGCAATGACGGGTGGCATAACCCTGCATAAGAAAGTCCCTTGATGTTGATCGCCGTCGCCAGCCAGAATTTCCGCACCGTCACCGGCCATGCCGGCAAGAGCCGCCGCTTCATGGTGTTCGACGCCGCGCACGGCCGCACGCCGCGCGAGGTGCAGCGGCTCGATCTGCCGAAAGAACAATCGATCCATGAATTCGACGAGCGCGCGCCGCATCCGCTCGACCGCGTCGAGGCGGTGATCGCCGGCAGCGCCGGCGCCGGCTTCATCGCCCGTATGGCGGCCCGCGGCGTCCGCGCCATCACCACCGCCGAGACAGACCCGGTCGCCGCCGTAAAGGCCTACATCGCCGGCACCCTGCCGCCGCCGGCGCCGGACGATCACGACGAAGCGGAAGGCGGCTGCGGCTGCCATTGTGGGCACTAGACTTTCCCCGTCATTGCGAGCGAAGCGAAGCAATCCAGCGCCGAGCAGGGAGCTGGATTGCTTCGTCGCGGAGCCTGTGCTCGGACGGCGCGAAGCGCCGATCCGTGTGCTCCGCGCAATGACGGCGGATGGCGTTCAGGAAAACGCCGTCCCGCTCCCGACGCCGAGCTTCTTGAACACGATCGCCGCGGGACAGAAACCCGTGAACGACGCCTGGATCATGTTGACGCCGGCGAAGGCGGTGAGCAGCAGTGAATACGGGCTGACCAGCCAGCCGAGCAGCAGACTCGTCAGCACCACGCAGCCGGCGAAGGCGAGAACGGCGCGATCCAGGTTCA
Source organism: Rhodopseudomonas telluris (assembly GCF_042432815.1). NCBI lineage: Bacteria > Pseudomonadati > Pseudomonadota > Alphaproteobacteria > Hyphomicrobiales > Nitrobacteraceae > Rhodopseudomonas > Rhodopseudomonas telluris. Next base: position 27,111 of record NZ_JBHLWM010000006.1, on the reverse strand, counting down.
TTGCGTTGCTCCTTCAAGACTGAGTGTCGCGAGACCGTTGTTGCAAGGCAGGCTCTGTCGAAAGGCACGAGCCGCGTGGTCCGCCGTCGATGCGTTGACAATATATTCGTATAATCCTATATACGCAACTATGAAGATACGAGCCGACCTCATGGAAGCCGCCGCCGACCAGGCCAGCGAGCTGCTCAAGGCGTTATCGAACCGCCACCGGCTGTTGCTGGTCTGTCAGTTGATCGATGGCGAACGTTCGGTCGGCGAGCTGGCCGAGCTGCTGGGCCTGCGCGACTCCACCGTGTCCCAGCATCTGGCGCTGCTGCGCAAGGACGGACTGGTGGCGGCCCGGCGCGACGGCCAGACCATCTACTACTCGATCGCGAGCGAACCCGCCCGCGAACTCCTGACCACGTTGTATCGGCTGTATTGCCCGGCCCCGATAACCGGCGCAGCCAAGAGAAAGTCCGCAGAGGCCTGAGATGAACCTACGCGACCTCATGGGCGGCGCCGTCGCCGCGATCCTGATTGGCGCCGCGGGTGCCTCCGCGGCCGAGCCGACGTTGACGGTGGCGGAGCGGAACGTCGCCGACGAGAAGGCGGTGTTCGCCACGGTCGAGAGTATCAGCGTGGTGCCGGCGCGCGCGCGGATCGGCGGCACGGTGATTTCGCTGAAAGTGCGCGAGGGCGACAGCGTCAGCCGCGGCCAGGAGATCGCCACCATCGGTGACGACAAGCTGACCCTGCAGATGAATTCGCTCGACGCGCAGATCCAGGCCCTGCAGGCGCAGGCGAGCCAGGCGCAGATCGATTACGACCGTACCTCGGGGCTGGTCGAACGCGGCACGCTGCCGCGCACCAAGCTCGACGAGGCCCGCACCGCGCTCAACGTCGCCGAGAACAATCTGCGCGCCAAGACCGCCGAACGGTCCGTGGTGCAGCAGCAGTTCAAGGAAGGCCAGGTGCTCGCGCCCGACGACGGCCGCGTGCTGAAGAAGATGATCACGGTCGGCTCGGTGGTGCTGCAGGGCGATCCGATCGTCACCGTGGCGCAGCAGCATTACAAGCTTCGCCTGAGGGTGCCGGAGCGGCACGCGCGCTTCCTGAAGCAGGGTGACCGCATCCGCGTCGACGGTGCCGAGGCCGGCGATGCGGCGGCGAAGTTCGGCACCATCGATCTGGTCTATCCGCAGATCGAGGACGGCCGCGTCGTTGCCGACGCCACGGTCCCCGGGCTCGGCCAGTACTTCGTCGGCGACCGGCTGCGCGTCTGGATCTCCAGCGGCGAGCGGCCGGCCTTCGTGATCCCGTCACGCTTCATCAAGACCGAGTTCGGCATCGACACCGTGCAGCTCGGCGCGCCCGGCAAGACCATCGCCGTGCCGGTGCAGCGCGGCCGCGAACATCCGACCCCCGACATGCCGGACGGCCTCGAGATTCTCTCGGGACTGCGGAATGGTGACAAGCTGGTGCAGCCGTGAATCTCGGACTCTCAGGTCGCCTGACCAGAGCGACGATCCAGTCGCCGCTGACGCCGCTGTTTCTGCTGGCCTCGCTGGTGGTGGGGCTGATCGCGCTCGCCGCGATCCCGCGCGAGGAGGAGCCGCAGATCAGCGTGCCGATGGTCGATATCCGCGTCAACGCCGACGGCTTGCGCGGCCCCGATGCGGTCGAGCTGGTGACCAAGCCGCTCGAAGCCATCGTCAAGGGCATCGACGGCGTCGAGCATGTCTATAGCCAGACCGAGGACGACCGCGTCCTGGTCACGGCGCGCTTTCTGGTCGGCACCAAGGCCGAGGACGCGATCCTGCGCGTCCACGAGAAGATCCGCGCCAATCTCGACCGCATTCCGGTCGGCATCCCCGAGCCGCTGATTGTCGGCCGCGGCATCAACGACGTCGCCGTCACCGTGCTGACGCTGTCGCCGAAGCCGGAGGCAGCCTCGCGCTGGACCGACAAGGACCTCTACGAATTCGCCGACAAGCTGCGCTCCGAGCTGATGAAGGTCGATAGCATCGGGCTCACTTACATCTCCGGCGGCGGCGCGCAGCAGATCCGGGTCGAGCCCGATCCCGAGAAGCTCTCGCTGTACGGCGTGACGCTGCAGCAGCTCGTCGCCAAGGTGAAAGATGCCAATCGCTCGTTCCTGGCCGGCAGCGTGCGCGACGCCGGCGGCGTGCGCAGCGTCTCCGCCGGGCAGACGCTGAGCGGCATTCCGGATATCGGCCTGCTGCTGATTGCGACGCGTGATAATCGCCCCGTCTATGTCAAGGACGTCGCGCAGGTGATCGTCGGCCCGAACGCCGCCGAGCACCGGGTCTGGACTGATACGCGCGCTGGTTCAGGCAAATGGGATCGCGTCCCCGCGGTCAGCCTCGCGCTGGCCAAGCGCGCCGGCGCCAATGCGGTGGTGGTGTCGCACGACATCAAGGCGCGGCTCGCCACGCTCGAAGGCACGCTGATCCCCAGCGACGTCGCCGTCACCATCACCCGCGACTATGGCGAAACCGCCAACGACAAGGCCAACGAGCTGCTGCTGCATCTCGGCATCGCGACGATCTCGATCGTGGTGCTGATCGCGATCGCGATCGGCTGGCGCGAGGCGGTGGTCACCGCGGTGGTGATCCCGACCACGATCCTGCTGACGCTGTTTGCTGCGAATCTGATGGGCTACACCATCAACCGCGTCAGCCTGTTCGCGCTGATCTTCTCGATCGGCATCCTGGTCGACGACGCCATCGTGGTGGTCGAGAATATCGCCCGGCATTGGGGCATGAAGGACGGCCGGCCGCGTCTGCAGGCCGCGATCGAGGCGGTGGCCGAGGTCGGCAACCCGACCGTGATCGCAACGCTCACAGTGATCGCCGCGCTGCTGCCGATGCTGTTCGTGTCCGGCATGATGGGGCCTTATATGGCGCCGATCCCGGCCAATGCTTCGGCCGCGATGCTGTTCTCGTTCGTCGTCGCCATGGTGGTGGCGCCGTGGCTGATGCTGAAGCTGGCGCCTGCGCCCGGTGTCGGCGCGGCGTCGCACGATGCCCACGACGAAGGCCGGCTCGGCCGGCTGTATCGCCGCATCGCGACGCCGATCGTCGCCAGCAAGCGCGCGGCGTGGATCTTCCTGCTCGGCGTCGGCATTGCGACGCTGCTGTCGATGGTGCTGTTCTATACGAAGTCGGTGACGGTGAAGCTGTTGCCGTTCGACAACAAGAGCGAGATCGCCGTGATGGTCGATCTGCCCGAAGGCGCGAGCGTGGAAGACACCGAGCGCACGCTGTTCGCCGCCGCCGATATCGCCCGCGGCCTGCCCGAGATCATGTCGGTTCAGAGCTATGCGGGCACGCCGGCGCCGTACAATTTCAACGGGCTGGCGCGGCAGTATTACTTGCGCGAGCGGCCGGAGCTCGGCGAACTGCAGGTCAACCTCAAGGAGCGCGGCGAGCGCAGCCGCGCCAGCCACGCCGTCGCGCTCGATCTGCGCGAGCGGCTCAAGGCGCTGGATCCGCCGCAAGGCACCAGCATCAAGGTGGTCGAAGTGCCGCCGGGGCCGCCGGTGCTCTCCACGTTGCTCGCCGAGATCTACGGCCCCGACGTCGCGACCCGCCGTGCCGTCGCGCACGAGGTGAAGAAGATCTTCAAGGACGTGCCGTTCATCGTCGATATCGACGACTCCATCGGCGATCCGCGGCCGCGGCTGCGGCTGTCGATCGATCAGGACCGGCTGGAATTCTTCGGCGTCGAGCAGAAGGACGTCTACGACACCATCGCCACGCTGTTCGGCGGCACCTCGGTCGGCTACTCGCATCGCGGCGAGGATCGCAACCCGATCGCCATCACTGTCGGTCTTCCGAAGCGCGATCTCGCCTGGACCGAGGCGCTCGCCTCGACGCCGGTGCCGGCCAATACGCTGCCGGGTAGCAAGACGGTGGTCGAACTCGGCCAGCTGGTGAAGGCGACGCGCGAGGTCGGCTCGCCGCTGATCTTCCGCCGCGACGGCCGCTTCGCCGACATGGTGCAGGCGGAGCTCGCGGGCAAATTCGAGGCGCCGCTCTACGGCATGCTGGAGGTCGATCGTCTGATCGAGGCGCACGACTGGGGCAAGCTGCCGAAGCCGGCGATCAGCCTGCACGGCCAGCCGACCGACGAGTCGAAGCCGATGGTGCTGTGGGACGGCGAATGGGAAATCACCTGGGTGACGTTCCGCGACATGGGCGCTGCGTTCGGCGCGGCGATCCTCGGCATCTACGTGCTGGTGGTGGCGCAGTTCAGAAGCTTCAAGCTGCCGCTGGTGATCCTGACGCCGATCCCACTGACGCTGATCGGCATCCTGATCGGTCACTGGCTGCTCGGCGCGCCGTTCACCGCCACCTCGATGATCGGCTTCATCGCGCTGGCCGGCATCATCGTGCGCAACTCGATCCTGCTGGTCGATTTCATCCGCCACTCCGGCGGCGAGGGCAAGGCGCTGCGCGAAGTCGTGCTGCAGGCCGGCGCGGTGCGGTTCAAGCCGATCCTGCTCACCGCTCTGGCGGCGATGATCGGCGCGGCGACGATCCTGCTCGATCCGATCTTCCAGGGGCTGGCGATCTCGCTGCTGTTCGGGCTGGCGTCGTCGACGCTGCTGACCGTGCTGGTGATCCCGGCGATCTACATCGCGCTGCGGGGCGGTCCGGCGAAATCCGCCGGGCTGACGTCAAAGTGATCGCATTCCCGGGCGATCCGGGGCACAACAGGCGCTCCGCAGACGACGATTGGAACCCGATGATGATCACCCGCCGCTCGGCCCTGTTGACCGCCCTGACGTTGCCGCCGGTGCTGGCCACGCGCGCCTGGGCCGCTCCCGCAGCGTCGGCGCCGGACGACAACGTGCTGTCGACCGAGGCGGTGCTGCGCGATCCGGACATTCCGGTGGCGGGCAATCCGGACGGTGACATCACCATCGTCGAATATTCTGATTATCGCTGCCCGTACTGCAAGAAGGTGGCGCCGGAGCTGATGCAGGTCGTCAACGACGACGGCAAGGTCCGGCTGGTGCTGAAGGACTGGCCGATCTTCGGCGGCATCTCGGTCGATGCGGCCAAGCTGGTGCTGGCCGCGAAGTATCAGGGCAAGTTCCTCGAGGCCCACAACGCGCTGATCGGCACCACCTCGAAGCTGACCGAAGCGGTGATGAACGATACGCTCGGCAAGGGCGGCGTCGACGTCGCCCGCGCCACCAAGGATCTCGAGACCAACAAGGACGCGATCGACGCGATCCTCAAGCGCAACGACGCGCAGGCCCGCGCCTTCGGCTTCCAGGGCACCCCCGCCTTCATCGTCGGCCGCTTCCGCGTCCCCGGCGTGCTCGACGCCGCGATGTTCAAGCAGGCCATCAAGGACGCCCGCACCGCAGCGGCGCAGAAGAAGTAGTTCGGCCGAAAGCTCTTCCCGATGTTGCGACGCCTGAAGCGACGAAGCAACCGGAAGCGGCGTGCATCGCGCTGGATTGCTTTGCAGGATCCTTCCTCGGGCGGCTCTTCGCCGGACTGTTGGCTCGCTTGATCTGGGTCATCCTTGTGCCGCTCACCACGCGCTAATCTGACGCGTCGTGGCGCAGCAGCAGGATGACGATCATGCCCTGCAGGCGAAGCGCGGCCATCACGGTCGCGACGATGGCTTCTCTGGGCTTGGCGGTCGTAGTCACGTCCGCCACGGCGGCACCGTGGCGCGCCGACGAGGGCAACACCCGCGGGTGGATGCTGATGTCGCCGCAGGAGCGGATCGAGCATCAGGCCCGCGTGCGTGGCTTTACCGATTACGACACCTGCGAAGCCTATCGGGTCGAACATCACGCCCTGATGGTGCGCCGGGCGCGTGAGCGCGGATTGGCGCTTTCGGACGAGCATTGGGATTTCTGCAGCCGCCTCAGGCGCGGCGCGCGGCCGGAATAGGCCGATGACGCCCGCCGCATCGCGCCTGCGACGCTGGTCGATCCCGCTGCTCACGCTGGCGGTGCCGCTCGGCTTCGTTGCATGGGCATTTCCGGTCGGGCTGGCGTCCCTCCGCGCTGCCGGAATCGTGGCCGGCTGGCTCGGCTGCGGGCTGCTGCTGGTCAGCCTGCTGCTGATGCTGCGCGAACCCCGGCTCGCCGGCTGGCTCGGCGGGCTGGAGCGGATGTATCGCTGGCACCACGTCACTGGCGTGCTGGCTTATGTGCTGTTGCTGCTGCATCCGCTCGCGCTCGCAGCGAGCAATCTCGGCGCCTCGCCGGCGACCGCCTGGCAGACCCTGTCCCCGTCCAGCGAGAGCTGGCCGATCTGGTCGGGCTGGCTCGGCCTGCTGCTGCTGATGGCGGGGCTCGTAGCCACTTTTCTGCCGGGCATCCGTTACGACATCTGGCGGACGCTGCACGTGCTGCTCGGTGCCGGCGTGGTGATCGGGCTACTGCATCTGATCCTGCTCGGCATCGACGAGCCGGTGCTGCCGATCCTTGCGGCTGCGGCCGCGATTCTGGGCTGGCGCCTGGTGCGCGGCGATCTCGGTCTCGCGGCACGGCCCTACATCGTCGCGACGGCACGCGGCCTCACGGAGCACTCGGTCGAGGTCGCCCTGCGGCCACTGGCGGAGCCCGCGATGGTGACTCCGGGACAATTCGTGCTGGTGGAATTCGGCAACGGCCCGGCCTACCGCGGCTGCGGCGAATTTCATCCGTTCACCGTGAGCTCGCTGGGCCGCGACGGCACGCTCCATCTCGCCGTGAAGGCGCTCGGCGATTGTACGCGCAGGATGCTGTCGATCGCACCGGGCGTCGGGGCGCGGGTGATCGGCGGGTTCGGTGGTCCGCTGGGCGAGACCGACGCGGCGCCGCAGCTTTGGATCGCCGGCGGCATTGGCGTGACGCCGTTCGTCGCCGTTCTCCATGACCATTCGCTGCGCCAGCCGGTACGGCTGCTGTATCTCTACCGGAGCGAGGCCGATGCGATCTATTTGTCCGAGCTGCGTGCGATGGCGTCGTCGGATCCGCATCTGACGCTGCAGGCAATCGCGACCGGCGATGAGCCGCCCGACCTCGACGGCCTGCTGCCGGACGCCGGCGCACTCACCGGGGTCGAGTGCTGTCTGTGCGGTCCGCCCGGCCTGATCGCAGCAGCGCAACGGGCGCTCGCCGCGCGCGGCGTCGCGGCTCGGCACATCCACTTCGAAAACTTCGAGTTCAGATGATGCGCACCTTGTATTTCGTCTCGACTGCTTTGTTCTGGGTCGCCGTGCTCGGCTTCTGGGCCGGCAGCGCGTGGACGCCGGGGGCCCGCGAACCCGCCGTTGCGGCGGAACGCGAGGTGGCGGCCGCCGAACTCGCCCGTCACGCCACCCCTGCCGATTGCTGGATGGCAATCCGCGGTGGTGTCTACGATCTCACCAGCTATCTGCCCGATCATCCGTCCCGGCCGCAGATCATCGAACCGTGGTGCGGCAAGGAAGCCACTGAGGCTTACAACACCAAGACCAAGGGGCGGTCGCATTCAGGCGAAGCCGACGCGCTGCTGCCAAAATACCGGATAGGCAGCTTTACGCCGGCTAGATGAGAGTGATTAGCAGCTACTCGCCTCGCACCCTTGCGATGTTGCGGCCGCGGCCGAGTGTCAGCATTCTGTCAGCCGGTCCGGCCTAGGGACATTGCGGTAGCGGCGGCTGCGGGGGGCCGGCGCGCTGTCGGCCTTTGGCCGGCCGGTCCGCGACATCGAAGAGCCACCATGCTCCGCAATTTCACCGTCTCCATCGTCTGTCTGGCCGCGCTGCTCGCCGCCGACGCCGCGCGCGCCGGCGACGAACTGGCGATCTCGGCCGTGCAGGCCGAGCGGGTCGGCATCGAGACCTCGCCGCTGGAGCAGCAGCCGGCGCCGGCGGGGCTGAGTTTCCCGGGCAAGATCACCGTGCCGCCGGATCGCACGCGGCTGATGAACGCCCAGCTTGGCGGCCGCATCGAGCGCCTGCTGGTACGCACCGACGACATGGTCAAGGCCGGTGACGTCCTCGCCGAGATCCAGAGCCCGGCGCTGGCGAGCGCCCAGGGCGAATTTCTGGTCGCGGCCAACAAGGAGCGCTTGCTCAAGACCAATCTCGACCGCGAGGAGCAGCTCGCGCCGTACGGCGCGGTGCCCAAGAAGCAGGTGATCGTCACCCAGAGCGAATACGATCAGGCCCGCGCCACCGCCGCCGAGCGCCGCGCCGCGCTGCAGCATGTCGGCATGACCGAGGCGGCGATCGACAGGCTGATCACCACGCAGAAGCTCGACCCGAAGCTGATCCTGATCGCGCCGATCGACGGCGTGGTGCTGGAAAGCCCGACCACGCCGGGCCAGACCGTCGAGGCGCTGGCGCTAGTGTTCAAGCTGGCGCAGCTCTCGCCGCTGTGGGCCGAAGTGCAGGTGCCGGCACTGCGCGCCGAAGACTTTGCGGTCGGCGCCCGCGTCACCCTGAAGGGCCACGACTGCGTCGGCCGCGTGGTGTCGGTCGGCTCGAGCGTCGAGCCGACGTCGCAGACCGTGATCGTGCGCGCGCAGTTCGACGATCCGGACACCGATCTGCGTCCCGGCCAGATGATCGAGGCGCAGATCACTTCGGCGACCAGCGGCAAGGCCGAATGGCGGGTGCGCAGCGGCGCGATGGTCCGGCGCGGGCCCGAAGCCTATGTGTTCGTGCAGACCGAGTCCGGCTTCGTCGCCAGGCCGGTGAAAGTACGCGAGGAGCTGCCGGCCTTCGCGGTGGTGAGCGGCAGCTTCCGCGGCGACGAGCGCATCGCGGTACGCGGCCTCGCGGCACTCAAGGGCGCCTGGCAGGGGCTCGGCGGGGTCGAGTAAATGCTCGCACGTCTGGTCGAGTTCTCGCTCGCGCATCGCCTGCTGGTGGTGCTCGCCACGCTGCTGCTGATCGGCGCCGGCATCGTCGCGGTGCGCGGCCTGCCGATCGACGCCTTCCCGGACGTCTCGCCGGTGCAGGTCAAGATCATCATGAAGGCGCCGGGCATGACCCCCGAAGAGGTCGAGACCCGGGTGACGATGCCGCTCGAGCTCGAAATGCTCGGCATCCCCAACAAGACCATCCTGCGCTCGACCACCAAATACGGCCTCGCCGACGTCACCATCGATTTCGCCGACGGCGTCGACATCTATTGGGCGCGCAACCAGGTCGCCGAACGCCTCGCCTCGGCGATGAAGGACATGCCGGACGGCCTGACCGGCGGCCTCGCGCCGATCACCACGCCGCTCGGCGAAATGTTCATGTTCACCATCGAGGGCGGCGACCTCACGCTCGCCGAACGCCGCACGCTGCTCGACTGGACCATCCGCCCGGCGCTGCGCACGCTGCCCGGCGTCGCCGACGTCAACTCGCTCGGCGGCTATGTCCGGAGCTTCGAGATCATTCCCGACAACCTCGCCATGGCGGCGCGCGGCATCTCGATCGACACGCTGCAGAAGGCCGTCAAGGCCAACAACCGCAACGGCGGCGCCGGGCGCTTGTCGGCCGGCGAAGAGGTGCTGCTGGTGCGCGTCGACGGCCAAGTGCGCACCCTGGACGATTTGCGCAACATCGTGCTCGCCTCCCGCGACGGCGGCATGGTGCGGGTGCGCGACGTTGCCGAAGTCCGCATCGGAAGTATCACCCGCGCCGGCGCAGTGACGCGCGACGGGCAAAGCGAGGCGGTGCAGGGCTTGGTGCTCGGCCTGCGCGGCGCCAACGCCCGCGATGTCGTCGAGGCGGTGCGCGCGAAGTTCGCCGAGCTGCAGCCGACGCTGCCCAAGGGCGTCGTGCTCAACGTGTTCTACGACCGCGGCGATCTCGTCGGCCGCGCCATCCACACCGTGTCGAAGTCGCTGATCGAAGCCGTGGTGCTGGTGATCGTGCTGCTGATCCTATTTCTCGGCGATTGGCGCGCCGCGCTGGTGGTGGCACTGACGCTGCCGCTGTCGGCGCTCGCCACCTTCGAACTGATGCGCTTGGCCGGCATGTCGGCCAATCTGATGAGTCTCGGCGGCCTCGCGGTGGCGATCGGCATGCTGATCGACGCCGCCGTGGTGGTGGTCGAGAACATCGTCTCGCATCTGACGCACGACCGCCACGCTGCGCATGTGCCGCTGCTGCACAGGATCTATCAGGCGCTGCGCGAGGTCGTGGTGCCGGTGACGTCCGGCATCGTCATCATCGTCATCGTGTTCCTGCCGCTGCTGACGCTGCAGGGGCTGGAAGGCAAGCTGTTCATCCCGGTGGCGATGACGATCGTGTTCGCGCTCGGCTCGTCGCTGCTGCTGGCGCTGACGGTGATCCCGGTGCTGGCCTCGCTGCTGCTGAAGACCTCCGGCCATGGCGACACCTGGCTGGTACGCAAGATCAGCGCCGGCTACACGCCGGTGCTGCGCTTCGCGCTGCGCCGCGAGAAGACGGTGCTGGCGGTCGCGGTCGTCGCGCTGATCGCCACCGTGTTCGCCTATGGCCAGCTCGGCAAGATCTTCATGCCGACGATGGAAGAGGGCACGCCGATCGTCAGCGTCGAGAAGCTGCCCTCGATCAGTCTCGAACAGAGCGTCGATCTCGACCTCAGGATCCAGCGCGCGGTGATCGGCACCGTGCCGGAAGTCACCAGCATCGTGGCCCGCGTCGGCTCTGACGAGATCGGCCTGGATCCGATGGGGCTGAACCAGACCGATACTTACGTGATCCTGAAGCCCGAGGCGGAGTGGCGCCGGCCGCACGACAAGGAGTGGCTGCTCGGCGAGATCCGCAAGGCGCTGGCCGAATTCCCCGGCATCGGCTTCAGCTTCACCCAGCCGATCGAGATGCGGGTGCAGGAAATGATCATCGGCGCCCGCGGCGACGTGGTGGCGAAGATCTTCGGCACGGATATCGCGACGCTCAACAGCCTCGCCGAGCAGATCACCGCGACGCTGAAGACGCTGAAGGGCGCCGAGGACGTCCGCACCACGTTGAACAAGGGCTTCGAGTACTACAGCGTCAAGATCGACCGGCTGCAGGCCGGCCGGCTCGGGCTCGACGTCGATCAGCTCACCGAGGCGCTGCGGGCGCAGATCGAGGGCGAGGGCGTCGGCATCGTGGTCGAGGAGGGGCGGCGCACGCCGATCACCATCCGCGGCAGCGAGGCGCTGCGCGAGTCACCGGCGCGGCTGTCCGGCGTCAGCCTGGTGCTGGCCGGCGGCCAGTCGGTGCCGCTCACCAATGTGGCCAGGCTGGAGCGGATCGACGGCCCGGTGAAGATCGATCGCGAGAACGGCAAGCGGCTGGCGCTGGTGATGAGCAACGTCACCGGTCGCGATCTGGTCGGCTTCGTCGACGAGGCCAAGGCGGCCGTCGCGGCGCACGTCAAGCTGCCCGAGGGCTACTCGATCGTCTGGGGCGGTCAGTTCGAGAACCAGCAGCGCGCCGCGGCGCGGCTCGGCATTGTGGTGCCGATCGCGCTGGCGCTGGTGTTCCTGCTGCTGTTCACCACCTTCGTGTCGCTGCGGCAATCGCTGCTGGTGTTCGTCAATATCCCGTTCGCGCTGGTCGGCGGCGTATTCAGCCTGCTGATCTCCGGCGAGTATCTGTCGGTGCCGGCCTCGGTCGGCTTCATCGCGCTGCTCGGCATCGCGGTGCTGAACGGCCTGGTGCTGGTGAGCTACTTCAACACGCTGCGCAATCAGGGCCTGCCGCCGGACGAGATCGTGATGCTCGGCGCCCAGCGCCGGCTGCGGCCGATCCTGCTCACCGCCAGCATCACGGCGTTCGGCCTCGTGCCGCTGCTGTTCGCCAGCGGTCCCGGCGCCGACGTGCAGCGGCCGCTCGCCGTGGTGGTGATCGGCGGCCTCGTCAGTTCGACGCTGCTGACGCTGGTCATTCTTCCCGTGCTGTATCGCCGCTTCGGCATCGAGAAGGAGGCGAGACGATGAGCGCCGTGGTGCTGACCTTGATCGCGCCGACCGCGCTGAAGGAGGAACTCGTCGCCGCGATGCTGGCGCATCCGCCGACCGCGGAGTCCGGCTTCATCGCCCGCGAGGTCGAAGGCTACGGCCACAACATCGATTTCGACAGCGTGGTCGAGCAGGTCCGCGGCCACACCCTGGTGGTCGAGATCGTCGTCGCGCTGCCCGACACGGAGGCGAGGGGCCTGCTCGACGCGCTCGCCGAGGAGCTTCCCGCCCGCGGCATCGTCTGGCGCATCCTCCCGGTCAGCGCCGGCGGCACGCTGTGAATCACGCCCGGCGCGCTTGGCGTCCACGGCCGATGGCTGTAGATATATTCATACAATCGAATTTATCCGAACCGTCGCTCCGGCGGTTCGACGAAACGGTACGAGGACGAGTCGCATGAGCACCAGCGTCAAGCAGATGATCGAAGCCGCCAATGCCGCGGTGCCGCGGGTCAGCGCCGCGCAGGCGCGCGAGCTGATGGCGCAGGGCGCCGTGGTGATCGACGTGCGCGACGCGCCCGAGGTCGAGACCGCCGGCAAGATCGCAGGCGCGCTGCACATCTCCCGTGGCATGCTGGAATTCCGTGCCGACCCGGAGTCCCCGATCCACGACAAGCGGCTCGACCGCGCCAAGCCCGTGATGGTGTACTGCGCCTCCGGCGGCCGCTCGGCGCTGGCCGGCAAGGCGCTGCAGGATCTCGGCTATAGCCAGGTCTACAACCTCGGCGCCTTCAAGGACTGGGCCGAATCCGGCGGCGCCATCGAGAAGCCGATCGAAGGCGGGATGTAAGGCCGCTTCGGCCTTTCGGGGCGTGCAGCGCGGCCCGGATGGCGGCGCTCTCCTCATAAACGTTCGTTATGGTGAGGGGGGCGCGTCGCGCCGCCTCGAACCACGAGCGACAGCTGCGCTGATAATTCACCCGCACACGCGGCCCATCTTTCGAGACGCCCGGCTGCGCCGGGCTCCTCAGGATGAGGTCGTGCGTGTGGTGGTGTCAGCAAAAGGTCGTCATTCCGGGGCGCGCGGAGCGCGAACCCGGAATCCATATCCCCTGAACTCTCGCGTGTAGCACGGCGTTGCGACGTCGCCCTGTGCTTATCGGTAGCGCTGCGGCGTATGGATTCCGGGTTCGCCGCTGCGCGGCGTCCCGGAATGACGGGGATAGGTTCTGTCCTTAACCCGAGGACGCGTGTCGCGTCCTGAAGAGCCCGTAGCTTCGGCCTAAGCCTTCGCCTTGGAAGTCTTGGACTTCGACGTCTTGGACTTTGCCGTCTTCGCTTTTGCCGGTGTTGCTTTGCCCGGCTTTGAAGCGCCCGTGGCGGCTTTGGCTTTGGCCGGCTTTGCCGACTTGGCAGGTTTTGCCGCCTTTTTCGCTGCGGACGCCTTGGCCTTGGTCGCCTTGACTGGCGCGGTCTTTGCCGCGCCGGTGCGCTTCGCCGCTCCGGTCAGTCCGGCTTTCGCCGCGGTGCTTTTGGCCGGCCCGGCGGCGAGGCGCTGCACGGCTTTCTTGGCCGCCGCCTTGGTAATCGCGGCGGCGCCGTCGATCACGATGTCGATCAGACTATCGACCAGCGGGGCCTTCGGCTTGGCGGACGGCTTGGGTGCTGCGCGGTCGGTGCCGGGCGTCTCGCGTCGGGTATCGTCGTCCACTGGTGATCCTCCGCAGTGTTGCGGGGCCGGGCGGAATGGTCTGTTGGAACGATGCCGCGTGCTGGCCCTTGGCTCGTCGAAGACGAGGTATCAGCAGATGTCCGAAGTCATCACTTTGTTCCACCTTGCAGCCCCGGTGTCGGCGCTTTTGGCGCTGTGCGTCGCCGCGCTCGCGGCTGTCGTTCTGCTCGTGCGCTGGGGGTGCAGGGGGATGATGCGTCGGCCACGCGTGGTGACGATGGCGCGCCACCGCGAGTTGGTGCGGCAGATGGAAGAACGCCGCCATGGGCGGCGGTAGCTGGTCGCCTCAGCGCGTCAGGAATTTCCACGCCACGACGATCGCCACCAGCGCCGCGAAGATCAACAGGGCTGGTATCGGCTTGCGCCCGCTTGCCGGCGCCGCCCGGGCGCCACGATCGGCCGGACGAACCGGCGCGGGCTTGGCCTTCGGGGGCTTCTGGAAGCGAACCACATTATCGACCTGCGCCTCGTTCGGCGGCAGCGTTCGCGGCTCGGGCTCCGGCGCGTCGCCGGTGCCGCCCATGTCGCTGTAATAGGCCTGATAGGTCTCGCGCACCGCGATCGCCTTGGACTCGATCTCGCTCATCCGATCCAGCCGCTCGCGATAGCCGTTCAGCACCTTCTGGGCGTTCTCCGGCAGCGTGTCGAAGCTGCCGAGCTTGGCCATCATCAGCCAGGTGGCAAAGTCCGCCTCGGCCCGGGTGCGGGCCCTCCGTGCGATCGTGGTGCTGGGCTTGGCCGCCATGGTGCTCCGTTCGAGTCGTCCTTCTCCCGATCGCTCGCCTTGATGGCGATCGTGCGACGATTGCTCTCAATAGCCGAAAACGTCGCCGGGTGTCAGGGGTTCGCGCGCTCGCAAGCAAATCGCCGCGGCGCACTGGCGAAGCGGCGGTATGATCGCTACATTGCGACGGCGAGGCTGCGTTTCGCGTCAGGAGCCATATATCCCCGGGGCCTTATCGATCCTTCAGGGAACTGTCCCTGGCCGGGTCCGTGGACCCGGTCACATGGTGCCCACCTACTTTCGTAGGGAACTCCGGGATCGAGCGCTTCAACGGTCATCGTGGCTTCGCACTTGCCTTCTTGTCCTGCCGATCTCCTCAGCTTTTCGCGGCGCTCGCCTCCGCCTATAAGCGGGGATGTCCGCGGTCACCGACGCCCCCAGCAAGAATGATCTCCGCGCCGCCGCCTTGGCGCGCCGCTTGGCGCTGTCCGATGCGGAGCGTCGCGCCGCCGCGACGGCGATTGCGGCGCGCGGCCTGCCGTTCGGGTTGCCGGAGAATGCGATCGTCTCCGGCTATGCGCCGATCCGCGGCGAACTCGATCCGCTGCCGCTGATGCAGGCGCTGGCGGCGCGGGGCACCCGGCTGGCGCTGCCCGCGGTCGAGCAGCAGGGGCGGCCACTGCGTTTCCATGCCTGGAAGCCCGGCGACCCGATGGTGCGCAGCCCGCTCGGCATCGACGAGCCGCGCCGCGAGGCGCCCGAACTGATCCCCGACATCCTGCTGGTGCCGCTCGCCGCCTTCGATGCGCTCGGCCATCGCATCGGCTACGGCGCCGGTTACTATGATTGCACGTTGGAGAGCCTGCGCGCGGTTCGCCGGGTCATCACCGTCGGTCTCGCCTTCGCGGTGCAGCAAATCGCGGCGGTGCCGGCTGCGGCCCACGACGTGGCGCTGGATTATGTGCTAACCGAGCGTGAGACGCTCAATTTCCGGAGTCGATAGGTTTGCGCATTCTGTTCATCGGCGATGTGGTCGGCAAGGCCGGCCGCGTAGCGATCGCCGAACATCTCCCCGGCCTGATCCGCGATTGGCGGCTCGACTGCACCATCATCAATGGCGAGAATGCCGCCGGCGGCTTCGGCATCACCGAGGCGATCTACAATGATTTCATCGACGCCGGCGCCGACGCGGTGACGCTCGGCAACCACGCGTGGAATCAGAAGGAAGCGCTGGTGTTCATCGAGCGCGCCCCGCGCCTGATCCGGCCGGCGAACTTCCCGCGCCATACGCCCGGCCGTGGCGCCGCGCTGGTCGAGACCCGCGGCGGCGCGCGCGTGCTGGTGATCAACGCAATGGGCCGCGTGTTCATGGAGCCGCTCAACGATCCGTTCGCCGCGGTGGCGCGCGAACTCGACGCCTGCCCGCTGCGCGAAGCCGCCGACGCCATCGTGCTGGATTTCCACGGCGAGGCGTCCAGCGAAAAGCAGGGTATGGGTTACTTCTGCGACGGCAAGGTCAGCCTCGTGGTCGGCACCCACACCCATGTGCCGACCGCTGATCACCAGATCCTCGCCGGCGGCACCGCCTACATGACCGACGCCGGCATGACCGGCGATTATGATTCCGTGATCGGCATGCAGAAGGACGAACCGCTGCACCGCTTTGTCACCGGCATCCCGCAGGGCCGCTTCGAGCCGGCGAACGGCGAAGCGACGCTGAGCGGCGTCGCGGTCGAAACCGACGATGCGACGGGCCTCGCCCTCCGCATCGCCCCGGTCCGCATCGGCGGCCGCCTCAACCAGGCCCGGCCGGAGTTCTGGATCTCCACCTAACCCCACGTCATTCCGGGGCGCGCCCCTTGGCGCGAGCCCGGAATCCATATCCCCCGGACTCTCGTTTGATCATCGCCCGCCGTGCTCATCAGCATCGCTGCGGCGTAGGGATTCCGGGCTCGCCGCTCCGCGGCGCCCCGGAATGACAAAAGAGAGGTCAGTACCGCTCCGGCACGTACATCTCCGGCGGGATCGGCGTGCGGTGATAGTCGGGGTGGTGGATGCGCGGCGGCAGCACAACGCGTTCGGTCGGTACCTCTTCGTATGGCACCTGGTCCAAGAGATGCGCGATGCAGTTCAGCCGCGCCTTTTTCTTGTCGACGGCCTGCACCACGTGCCATGGCGCCTCGGCGATGTGGGTGCGCTCCAGCATCTCTTCCTTGGCCTTGGTGTAGTTCTCCCAGCGCGCCCGCGACTGCACGTCCATCGGGCTGAGTTTCCACTGCTTGAGCGGATCGTTGATCCGCATCATGAAGCGGAGCTGCTGCTCGTCGTCGGTGATCGAGAACCAGTATTTGATCAGCACGATGCCGGACCGCACCAGCATCCGTTCGAATTCCGGCACCGAGCGGAAGAACTCCTCGACCTCGGCTTCGGTGCAGAATCCCATCACCCGCTCGACGCCGGCGCGGTTGTACCAGGAGCGGTCGAACAGCACGATCTCGCCCGCGGCCGGCAGGTGCGACACGTAGCGCTGGAAGTACCATTGCGACCGCTCGCGCACGCTCGGCGCCGGCAGCGCCGCGACCCGGCAGATGCGCGGATTGAGCCGCTGGGTGATGCGCTTGATCACGCCGCCCTTGCCGGCGGAGTCGCGGCCCTCGAAGATCACCACGACCTTGAGGCCCTGATGCTGCACCCAGCTCTGCAGCTTCACCAACTCGCCCTGCAGCCGGAACAGTTCCTTGAAGTAGATCCGGCGGTCGACGGTGTCGGCCGGCGAGTGCTCGGCAAATTCGTTGGTCAGCGCGTCGAGGCGGTCGTCGTCGATCTCGAGTTCGAGCTCTTCGTCGAAGCCGTCGAGCATCTCGGCCTCGATCCGCTGCCGCATCGTCGGCGTCGCGGTCAGTTTCCTGGCGGGCTTCTTTGGTTTGGTCGGCTTGGCGGCGGGCTTGCGGGCCATGGGGTTCTCCGGGCGAGGCTGCCCCGCAGATGCCGTTTGTGTTTGTCACCCGTATGACCGCCCGCCGGGTGCGGTGATTTGGCACGTGGCGCTGGGCAGTGCGTCCTAATCGGCTCGCGCCGAGCTTTTCCAGTTCGTCCGTCCAAATCGCCCTCACCGCGGATCGCAGCGAGCCCCCTCTCCCGCTTGCGGGAGAGGGTTGGGGTGAGGGCGCCCCCGGCAGTGAACCTGCGCCTCGCGGAGAGGAGTGCCCTCACCCGCCGCGCTTCGCGCGTCGACCTCTCCCGCAGGCGGGCGAGGTTGCGCTGCGCCCGCGGCGAGCTGATCAGCTCGTTCGCGCCACGCCGAACTGCAGAACAGCATCGACCATCCGGT
Organism: Rhodopseudomonas telluris; assembly: GCF_042432815.1. NCBI lineage: Bacteria > Pseudomonadati > Pseudomonadota > Alphaproteobacteria > Hyphomicrobiales > Nitrobacteraceae > Rhodopseudomonas > Rhodopseudomonas telluris. The sequence continues at coordinate 9,455 of NZ_JBHLWM010000006.1, read as the reverse complement.
CGACGTCCTCATACGTCGTCCGGTGGTTGACGATGGCGGCGCGGATCGCGAGCTGGCCGTCGATCGTGGTCGAGGACGGCGCGGCGATCCCCGACTCGTGCAGATCGGCGACGATCTCGGCGTTCAGCGCGTCGGCATCGATCCCGTCCGGTGCACGATAGCGGAAGCAGACGATGTTGAGCGTCACCGGCGCCAGCATTTCGAGCTGCGGCTCGCGCTGTACGCGGGCTTCGAGGTGCCGGGCGATCGCACAGGTATGGGCGATCATCGCACCCATGCGCTCGGTGCCGAAGGTCTTGAGCGTGAACCAGGTCTTCAACGCCCGGAAGCCGCGCGACAGATCGGGGCCGAAATCGCACGGCCAGGGCGAGCCGCCGGCGAGGCCGCGGGTCTCGCGGCGCAGATAGGCGGCCGGCGCCGCAAAGGTCGCGCGATGCTGCTCGCCGTCGCGCACCAGCAGGAAGCCGGCGTCGTAATTCACCTGGCCCCATTTGTGGAAGTCGAGCGCGATCGAGTCGGCCTCGCTCAATCCTGCCAGCTTCGGCGCGATCTCCGGCGACAGCATGCCGAGCGAGCCGTAGGCGCCGTCGATGTGAAACCACACGCCTTCGTCGCGGCAGAGCTGCGCCAGCGCGGCGAGATCGTCGATCGCGCCGGTGTCGACGGTGCCGGCCGAGCCGGTGACGAGGAACGGCCGGAAGCCGGCAGCACGGTCCTCGGCGATGCGCCGGCGCAGCGCCGCGATGTCGATGCGGTGCGCGGCGTCGAACGGAATCCGCCGCATCGCGCCGCGGCCGAGCCCGGCAAGATCGGCGGCCTGCACCACGCAGCCATGCGCGGCCGCCGAGGCGTAGGCCGTGAGCGGTTCGCCGGCGAGGCCGCCTTCGCGGACCTGCGGGCCGAGCACGGCGCTCCGCGCCACCAGCAGCGCCATGAAATTCGCCATCGACGAGCCGGTGACGAACACGCCGCTGGCGGTGTCCGGAAAGCCGAACAGCTCGCGCATCCAGCGCACGATCTGGCGTTCGACCTCGATGCCGACGTGATTGCGGCCGCCGCAATTGGCATTGAGCCCCGCCGCCAGCATCTCGGCCAGCATGCCGACGGCGGTGCCGCCGCCGTGCACCCAGCCCATGAAGCCGGGATGCACGTTGCCGGTCGCATAGGGCGCGATGTGATCGGTGAAATCCGCATAGACGTCGGCGAGCGGCATCGCATCGCGCGGCAGCGTCTGGCGGAAGCGCGCCCGCACGTCGTCCGGGATGGGCTGCCACACCGGCCGCTCGCGCACCCGCGCGATGGAGTCGATCATGTCGTCGAGCATGCGATGCGCGTCTGCGCGCAGCGCGCTCCAGTCGTCGGGATCGAGACTGGTCGGGGGATTCGGGACGGCGCGGGCCGGCCCGCCTTGTTCGGCACTCACATCAGCACTCGCTACAGACGCGTTGGAAACTTGCCCTGCGCCTAAGCCACGCTTTGCCGGCGCGCCGCGACATGGCGTTCCAGCATCGCCGCGAAGGCGCCGAAGATCTTGGTCATCTGCGGCGGCTTGTAGGGATAGACCTCGGGGCTGTCCATATTGTGCACCACCGCGGTGTTGTCGATCTCGAACACCAACAGGTCGCCTTGCGGCGTCTGCGCGCAGTCGATGGTGAAGTAATCGAGGCCGATCCGCTCGATCATGCCGTCGAGCGCGGTGCGATGCCGGCGCGCGAAGCCGAAATCGAAGGTGTGGAAGAATGCGGCTTCTTCCAGCCGCTTGCTGGCGCTCTGCGCCATGCCGGCGTTGAGATACCAGATGTCCCAGCGGTCGGCGATCGCCATGTGGCACGCATAGGGCTTGCCGTCGACGACGACGATCCGATACTTGCGAAACAGCCCGTCGTCGCTCGCGTAGTCGACATATCGCGCGACGAAATATTCGGGCTCGTCGCGCTCGGCGAGATACGCGGCGAGCGTCGCGCAGCTTTCGATCCGGGCCAGCCCGAAGCCGGCATGCGAGCCGCGCGGCCGCACGATCACCGGGAAGGCGACGCCGTCGGTGGCGTCCTGCAGCGCCGCTCGGCCTTCCGCCACCGCCACGAGCGCGTCGCGCGACACCGGGATGGTGGCCGGAATGTCGAGCCCGTCGACATCGCCGATCAGCCGATACAGCTTGTCGCGGTCGAGATGGCGGATCAGCTTCGGCGCGTTGAGCAGCGGCGCCGGCCAGGTCTCGGCGCGCGCCTCGATCGCCGCCAGCGCGCTACGGCATTCGTCGGAGTCCGACGCGATCACGATCGCGACGTCGTGCGGCGGCAGCGGGTCCGGCAGCGGCACGCCGTCGACCACATACAGCGTCAGCAGTTCGATGCCGGAGGTTTCCAGCAGGAATTCGATCGGCGTGTTGCCGCCCATGTCGATATCGGCGGCGAGCGCCAGCACCCTCATCCGCGGCTGCGCGCTGGCACAGGGCGAGCGAAACAGCTGATGCTGCGCCAGCGTCTCGGTCTGCACCGACAGCCCGGCCTGCTTGTGGCCGAACAGTTGCGTTAGCAGCGCGAGGTCGAGCTGTTCGCCGGCGGTCGCGGTGCCGGCGTCGACCTTGTCCATCATCTCCTGCCACAGCGGAAACAGGTTCTCGCCGTCGAACGCCCGCTTGGTCAGGCGCGCGAAGCCGATCCGGTCGGCGATCTGGTGCGAGGCGAGGGGCTGCGAGTCAGAGGGCATGATGGTCCTTGGCGGGTACGGTCGATGCAGGCGGCGTGAGCCGCGTCGTGATCCGCGCGATCACGGCGGCGGCGTCGTCGAGGATGTGGGCGATCGCCTCGTGAGCATGGCCGGGATGTGCGGCCCAGGCGTCCGCGACATGGCGGGCGCTGATGCAGATCCGCAGCGCCGCGGCCTCGTCGTCGGCGCGGCCGCCCCAGCCGACCGGCTGGCCGATCAGGCAGGGCGCGTCGGCGTCGTTCCGAAGATCGGCGGAGATCGCGCGGCATTGCGCCAGCGACAGCGGCGTGCCGTCCGGCTCGCAGGTGAAGGCGAAGATCGTCGGCGCGGCGAATTCGTCGCCCTCGGCCGGGCGCGGCTGCGGCGGCAGCAGCCGCAACGCCGGCGATGCGTTGATCAGCCGGACGATGCCGTCGCCCAGCAGGCGCAGCGCGGCGCGGCGGAAGGTTTCCGGCACGGCGTCATAGGCGCGGATCTCTTCCAGCGCCGCTTCCCAGCGCAGCCACTGGCCGAAATTCGGCGCCGCCGCGAAGGCGTCGCGCAGGCTGCGCCAGCGTTTCGGCCAGTCGCTCCGGGTCGCATAGTCACCGAGCCCCGGCGCCAGCGGGCCGGCAGTCTGGATCGCTGCGGCGAGCCGCGACGGCACCAGCAGCGCGCCGCTGAACGGCGGGCCGGCGTAGAATTTCGAGCCGGTGATCAGCACCAGGTCGCCGCGCGCCAGGCTGCGCGCGATGCGGCGGCGGCCGAGCCGCATCTGGCAGGCATCGACCACGATCTGCACCCGCCCGGGCCAGCGCGCCGCGATCTCGTCGGCGCAGGCATCGCTCGGCGCCTGCAGGCCGAGTTTGGAGCAGTCCATCACTTCCAGCATCACCCGCGCGCCGCGCGTCACGAGCGACTCCACGGTTTCCAGCACCTCGGTGTCGATCGACGCCGCCGTGCGCAGCCGGCCGTCGGCGCCGCGCAGCCGCAGCGCCACGCCGCGCACCGGGCCGAGGCCTTCGATCGGCGCGCCCTTGGTGACGCGGCAATCATTGGTGCTGCGCTCGCCGAAGTGAAAGCCGCGCGCGGTGTGCACCGTGCCGGAGCCGCTCTGGTCGGCGCCGACCACCACCGTGACGAGGTCGTCGCCGAGCAGCGCACGGCTCAGCGCCAGCGCCTGCAATTGCGCGTCGGTGCCCGAGGCGGCGAATACCACCTCGGTGCCTGAATCGCCGAGCCCGAGCAGCGCGCGTAGTTCGTCGCGCATCGCCTCCACCCGGGCGTCGAAGCAATCGACCAGGCCGTGCAGGATGGCGGAGGCCATCAGCGCGGTGCGTGCCGATTCCGCCGCGTCATAGCCGCGCTGCGAGATCGTGGTGGCGGTGCAGGACGAGAAGCTCGGGATGTCGGGCGTCGGCGACGGGCTGCAGCCATAGGCATTGCGGCCGGTGGCCGGATGGCGCGCGAGCCGCGCGTCGCCGCCGCAGACGAGTAGCTGGTCGAGCGGCGCGAACAGTTCGCGCAGCGGCGAGGCGAGGGGAAGCCCTGGCCCAAGCGGGGACCGGCGGTCGGCAAGTCGCGGCGCACTCCCGGAGTTCGACATCGCTCAGCCTCTCGCCCGGCCTTGGCCGGGCGGTCGTCGAAGGCGCCGGGCCGGATGCCGGGCGCCGTGATCCTCACCAAGACGTAAACAGTCTTGGTTAATAGTGCCTTTACCAATCGGCCCGTCCGGTACCCGAGGATGCCGGACGGGGCCTTCGCGGGACTACGCGGCGCGGACGCTGTCGAGGAATTTCGACACTTCGACCTTGAGCCGCGAACTGTTCTGCGACAGCGATTTCGCCGCGGAGAGCACCTGGCTGGAGGCCGAGCCGGTCTCGGTGGCGCCGCGCTGAACCTCGGTGATATTGGCCGAGACCTGATGGGTGCCCTGCGCCGCCTGCGAGACGTTGCGGGAAATCTCCTGCGTGGCCGCGCCCTGCTCCTCGACCGCCGAGGCGATCGTCGACGAGATTTCCGACATCCGTCCGATGGTGCCGCCGATCTCCTTGATGGCCGCCACCGACTGATCGGTCGCCGCCTGGATGCCGTTGATCTGCTGGGTGATCTCGCCGGTCGCCTTGGCGGTCTGCTCGGCCAGCGCCTTGACCTCGCTGGCCACCACGGCGAAGCCGCGGCCGGCTTCGCCCGCACGGGCGGCTTCGATCGTGGCGTTCAGCGCCAGCAGGTTGGTCTGGCCCGCGATGGTGCTGATCAGCTCCACCACGTCGCCGATCCGCGCCGCCGCCCGCGCCAGTTCCTCGACCCGGCTGTTGGTCGCCTGCGCCTGCTCGACCGCCTCGTGGGCGATCCGCGCCGATTCCTGCACCTGCCGGCTGATCTCGTTGACCGACGAACTCATCTGTTCGGTCGCCGACGCCACCGACTGCACGTTGGTCGAGGCTTCCTCGGACGCCGAGGTCACCATCGTGGCGAGATGCTGCGAGCGCTCCGCCGTCGAGGACAGCATGGTGGCGGACGCTTCGAGCTCGTGCGAGGCCGACGACACCGTCTCGACGATCTCGCCGATCGCGCGTTCGAACTCGCCGGCGAGCCGCTGCGTGTCGGCCTTGCGCTGCGCCGCGGCGCGGGCTTCGGCTTCCTCCTGGCCGGCCTGCAGCCGCTGACGTTCGATCGCGTTGAGCTTGAACACTTCGACGGCGCCGGCCATCTCGCCGATCTCGTCGGCGCGTCCGACGCCGGGGATGTCGGCCTCCAGCCGCCCGGCCGCGAGCTGCTTCATCGCCTGCGTGATCGCATCGATCGGCCGGGTGATGCCGCGCGCCACCAGCACCGAGACCAGCGTGATGATCACCAGCACGATCGCGGCGGCGATCAGCAGCCGCTGGGTGGCGCTCCAGGTCTGCGCATGCAGGTCGTCGATATACACGCCGGTGCCGACGATCCAGCCCCACGGCGCGAAGCCTGCAACGCGGCTCAGCTTCGGAAACTGCTGGTCGGAGCCCGGCTTCGGCCAGACGTATTCGACATAGCCGCTGCCGTCACGGCGCACGGTGTCGACCATCTCGCGGAACAGCAGCTTGCCGTTCGTGTCCTTGGTGTTGGTCTGATCCTGCCCGATCAGCTGCTTGGCGATCGGGTGCATCAGCATCCGGCTCTGCATGTCGGTGATGAAGAAGTACTCGTTGCCGCCGTAGCGCAGCTTGGCGATCCGAGCCTGGGCGCGCTTCTGCGCGTCCTCGGTGCTGATCTCGCCGCGCCGCGCGGCATCGTGCTCGTCCTGCAGGATCGCGATGGCGAGATCGGCGATATGACTGAGCTCGATCTGCTTCTGCTGTTTCAGGCCCGAAGCGATTTCGTGCGAGGCCAGCCAGCTGGTCGCCAGCAGTCCGAGAAATCCGAGGCCGATCAGCAGATAGATCCGGCGGCTGATGGTCATGCGTAGTTTGGACGGCATTCTGCGTGTTCCCGCTGCTTGACTCGTGTGTCGGATCAGCCGGGCCCGGCGATCCGCATGCTGGCCCCTTCCGGCGGACAAGCGGTTTGCCGAAGCAATCCTGCGTGCCGGCTCCTGCCGTCGGTCGCGCACACGTCTTCGGTCGCCGCCCGAAGAAAAAGGCGTCGGAGGGAAGCGGCACACCACACTGGGGTCTTGCGTCACTTGCGAGTGAGCCCGAGCCGCGATGCGGTCCCGTGCGTCAATCGAGCGACGGTTTCATGATGGGAACTATCCACGAAGAACGATAGCTATTGGTAAACATCCGGGCGGCGGATTGTCGCTCGTAGAATTACCGGGGTCGTTTTCGGCAACTAACTACCACTGGCGCCGTCCGGAGGCGCAAACTTTAGTTCAAGGCGCGCGCCGCTCCCCCGGAGGGTCGAAATAAAAGCATCGCCTCCGCGAGGGAAAGCGGCGGCGGGTCCGTATTCCTCACATCGGCCGGCATGCCGGCCCGCCTGTTCGCCAGCGAGGAAGGACCCGATGATGCGCAACATACTGATCGCCGCCCTGTTCGCAGCCGCCGCGCCGGTTTCGGCCCAGGCCGCATCGTTGATAGCGCCCGCGACCGCCGCGCAAGCGGCCGTTGCAGCGACATCGCCGGTCGAAACCGTGGCGTGCGTCCGCGGCGGCTGGCGCGGGGTCGGGGTCTATCCCGGCTGCCGCAATTATCGGCCTTACTACCGGCCGTATCCCTATGTGGTGGCGCCTGCGCCGGTCTATGTGGCGCCGCCGGTCGTGGTGGCCGGGCCGGTGGTGCCGGCGCCGCGTCGCTGCTGGATCGCGGGCGCCTGGCGGCCGTGCTAACCGGTCGCAGTGTGAGGTGAGCGCCGCCACCATGCTGGGCGATGCGGCGGTCGGGCAGAGGATCGGGGCGATGGAGGACGACAGCGACGAAGCGCTGATGGCCGCCGTCGCCGCGCGGCGCCAGCAGGCGTTTCGCGTGCTGATGACGCGGCACATGCCGCGCGCGATCCGCGTCGCGCAGCGCATCGTCCGCGATGCCGCCGAGGCCGACGACATCGGCCAGGAGGCGTTCCTGCGGGTCTGGAACAAGGCCGCGTCGTTCGATCCGGCGGTCGCGCGGTTCACCACCTGGCTGTACCGGATCGTGCTCAATTTGTCGTTCGACCGCGCCCGCAAGCCTGCGCATGCGCCGATCGACGAGGCGGCCGAGATCGCTTCGAGCGAGCCGGCGCCGATCGAGCATCTGATCGCCGATCAGCAGCGCCGCGCGCTCGACGCCGCGATGGCGCGGCTGTCCGACCGGCAGCGCGGCGCGATCGCGCTGTTTCATATGGAAGGCCTCTCCGGCGAGGACGCGGCGCGGGCGATGGGGCTCAGCGCCAAGGCGTTCGAGTCGCTGCTGGCGAGGGCCCGCATCGCGCTCAAGACAGAAGTCGAGACCATCGAGCAGACCAGGAGGTTGCCATGACGCCCGATCGCTTCAGGGAGCTGGCGGAGACATGGGGCGGCGATATCGCGCGCTGGCCCGAAGCGGCGCGGCCGGCGGCGCGCACTTTCGCGCGCACGGACGCCGGCGCAGCGATCCTGCGCCAACAGCAGGCGTTCGATGCGCTGCTTGCGGCAGCGCCCGAGGTCACGCCCGCGCGCGCCGGCCGCGCGGCGCTGTCGGTGTTGCAGGCGATCGCGGCGAGCGAGGCACGTCCGCCCTGGTATCGGCGATGGCTGCGGCCGGTGTCGCTGCTGCCGGCCGGCAGTCTCGCCTGTTCGGCGCTGCTCGGCCTCTGGCTCGCCGGCGCGCTGCCCTATCGCCAGGACGATCAGGCGGTCGCCGTGGTCGCAGCCGTGTTCGATGCCTCCGTCATCAACCTGTGGGGAAACCAATGACGTCCCGGTTCGGCCCGTTCACCGGCGGCCGCCTGCTGCTGCTGGCCTCGCTCTGTCTCAACGTCGCGCTCGGCGCCTATGTGGGGGCGCAGTGGCTGCAGCCCGAATGGGCGCCGAAAAATGCCGCCACGCCGATCCGGCTGATCGAACGCGTCGCCACGCGGCTGCCGCCCGACGATGCCGAGATCCTGCGTCGCAATTTCCAGGCGCGGCAGACCGAGATGCAGCCGTTGCAGGAGGCCTATGTGGCGGCGCTGATGAAGACGCTGCGACTGACCGGCCAGGCCGAGCTCGACAAGCCGGCGCTCGAGGCGGCCATCAAGGACGCCCGCGAGAAACGCATCAAGATCGGCGACGCGGTGATCGACACCTTCATCGAAACGCTGGAGCAGATCTCGACGAAAGGACGCCGGCAACTCGTCGGCGGAATGTTTCGCTGAGCCGGCGCGGCGCGGCGAGGGATCGCGGCGGCTGCAGCGTATCACCTACATCCGCCTGCCGGATCTCGATCTCGACCCGAGACGCCGGCCCGACCCAAAGGAGCTCCGATGCGATCCCTGATGTCGAAGTCCGTGCGACGCCGGCCTGTGCTGTTCTACACCCACGATGCGATGGTGCGCGCCGCCCTGGTCGCCGCGCTGGTGATCGCCGCCCTCGCGGTGTCGCTGTCGATGGCAAGCGCCCAGGACCGCGACGCTTCCCGCGGCGCCGCCCGCGAAGCCTGCAAGCCCGACTACCAGAAATTCTGCAGCACCGTGACCCCCGGCGGCGGTCGCATCAAGAAGTGCCTCGCCGACAACTTCGCCAGCCTGTCCGACGCCTGCAAGCAGGTGGTCGGGTCGGCGAAGTAAGCGAGAGCGCCAGCTCCGCATTGTAGCGTCATCGCCGGGCTGAACACTCGACCCGGCGATCCATCGTCTTGGCAAGAAACTTGTTAGCAGCACGCTGCGCGCGCGATGGATGCGCGGGTCAAGCCGCGCATGACGGCGGGGTAGGGAGGCGCGCAGCCCCACAATAAACTGTCATCCCCCGCGCATGCGGGGGATCCAGTATCCCAGAGTGTGCGATGGGATGCTCTGCCGCTCAACCAGCGCCCTGGAATACTGGGTCGCCCGCCTTCGCGGGCGATGACGGTCGGGGGGTAGGGCGCGGCTTGCCCAAGCAACTCATTGGCGTGGCCAAGCAGCCGAGCGTCATTGCCGGGCCCGATGTTCAGCCCGGAGACATGACCGACAGGTGTTCGGAGACATAGTCGACACATCATAGTGGGTGGATTTGGCGGTTGGAGGCCAAGTTCATGCCCTGGCGTGAGGTGTCGGTAATGGATCAGAGGCGGGAGTTCGTTCGGCTCGTGGCTCAAGATGGGGCGAACCGGCGGGAGCTGTGTCGTCGGTTCGGGATTCATCCGTCGACG
>NZ_JBHLWM010000005.1:0-1083613 GCF_042432815.1 Rhodopseudomonas telluris | reverse complement strand
CAAATACGATGATCAAACACACCAATCGCAAAACGCCGCTTCCCAAACGGAAGCGGCGTTTTTGCGTTTGAACCACGTTCGTCTCCTCGGTCTTGGTTCCATTCCGAATTGCCTTGGATCGTTGCCTGGGCTACGGGCGTCTGCCCGTGTTTCGGCCCAATTGCGGCGCAGATTCGCGGCGCCCTGAATCGGCGTCAAGCCGGCCTTGTCCCAGGCGGAATCACCGAGGAGAACTTCATGCGCTTCCCTATTCGACCCGTCGCCATGGCTGGTGCGGGCTGTCTGGCTCTTGCGCTCGCATCGGCGGCGCCGACGGCGGTGCTGGCGCAGGCCGCTCAGAACCAAGCCACCCCGGCCGCGCCGGTGAAGCCCGCTCCCGAAGCGGCGGCTCCGTCGGAACCGGTGCTGAAGGACATCACCCTGACCGAGAAGCAGGTCCAGGGCGTGCTCGCCGCGCATAAGGATCTCGACGCGATCGCCGCCAAGATGCCCGACGATCCGCAGGCCAAGCCCGATCCGAAGATCGTCCAGCAGCTCGACACGACGGCCAAGAAGTATGGCTTCGCCAACTACGGCGAATACAGCGACGTGGTCGAAGCGATCAGCATGGTGATGGCCGGCGTTGACGCCAAGACCAAGACCTATGTGGGTCCCGAAGCCGAGCTGAAGGCGCAGATCGCGTTGGTCCAGGCCGACACCAAGATGTCCGCCGACGACAAGAAGCAGGCGCTGGCCGATCTCAACGAAGCACTGAAGTCGCCGGGGCCCGTGGTCAAGAACCAGGGCAATATCGATCTGGTGCTGAAGAACTACGACAAGCTCGCCGAAGCGCTCGACGACGAGGAATAGCGCCGCGCAGGAGTTTCGAAGCAAACGCCGTCTCGGTAACGAGGCGGCGTTTTTGTTTGTCGAGCCGCTGCCGCAGCCCCGTCGCGGCCTCGGCCATCAGCAGTACCACAACCTGAAGCTGATCGCTGGTGCGATCGGACGCGACGCGGGCGCGACTTAGAGGCATTACAAGCGCCCCTGCGTTCTCATCATCACCGCACGCTGCTAAACGCGACCTCTCATCATTCTCTCGTGCGGAAAGCAGACTGCGGAATGTCGATCGACGAAGGACGGCTCGCCAAAGCCGGGAGGCGCCAGCGTGGGTCCGTCGCGGCGGGCGCGACTGCCGGCGCTGTGTGCCTTGCGAGTCTCGCCTGCGCGGACGTCGCCGTCGCGCAATCCAGCACGGAGCTGCCATCGGTCACCGTCGAAGCGCCGAACCGCGCCGCGAAACGCAGCGCTGCGGCGCCCGCGTCTCGCGCGCCGCAGCAGGCCGTCGTGCGCCGCGCCGCGCGTCAGCCCGCGCCCCAGCCGGCGCCGCCGACTCCGTCGGAACGCGCGGCCGCGGCCGCCGCTGTGCTGAACGAACAGAAGCTCGGCTACCGGGCGATGCCGAGTCCGACCACGCTGCGCAGCGGCGCGTCGCCGCTCGATAGTTCGCAATCCGTCAACGTCGTGCCCGAGCAGGTGCTGAAGGATCAGCTGCCGCGCAATCTCGACGACGCGCTCGCCAATGTCAGCGGCGTCACCCAGACCAACACGCTGGCCGGCTCGTTCGACGCCGTGATCCGCCGCGGCTTCGGCGATAATCGCGACGGCTCGATCATGCGCAACGGCATGCCGCTGGTGCAGGGCCGCGCGCTCGGCGCCAGCGTCGAGAGCGTCGAGGTGCTGAAAGGCCCGGCCTCGCTGCTGTACGGCATCCAGACGCCGGGCGGCATCGTCAACACCATCAGCAAGCGGCCCGAACTGTATCAGCACGGCTCGCTCACCGTGATCGGCTCGACATTCGGCGGCGGCAAGAACGGCAGCCAGGCGATCGTCGACGTCACCGGCCCGATCGGCGACGGCGGCGTCGCCTATCGGTTCGTCGGCTCCGGCCTCGACGAGGATTACTGGCGCAATTTCGGCGCCAATCGCGAGACGCTGATCGCGCCGTCGCTGGCCTGGTATGGCGAGCGCACCACGGTTCAGTTCGGCTACGAGCACCGCGAATTCAGCTATCCGTTCGACCGCGGCACCGCCTTCGTCAATGGCGCGCCGCTGGCGATCCCGGCGACGCGGCGGCTCGACGAGGCGTTCAACCGGACCTGGGGCAAGTCGGACCTGGTGCAGGGCTCGATCGAGCACCGGCTCGACGACAACTGGAAAGTCACCGCCGCCTACAGCTTCAACAGCGAGACCTACGACGCCAATCAGCTCCGCATCACCTCGGTCGATGCCCGCACCGGCGTCGAGCGCCGCAGCAATGACGGCACCAAGGGCGCGATGGCGTATGTCAGCTTCGGCACGTCCTATCTGCAGGGCAATGTCTGGCTCGGCGACTTCCGCAACGAGTTGCTGATCGGCGGCGACGCACAGCGCCGCGTGATCTATCGCCAGGATCTGATCCGGCAGGCGACGCCGAACTTCAACTTCTACAATCCGACCTATGGTTTGGTGCAGCCCGGCACCACGGTGTCGCCCACCGACAGCAACCAAACCGATCAGCTCGAGACCCGCTCGGTGTTCCTGCAGGATACGCTGCATCTCACCAACTGGTTCTCGCTGGTCGGCGGTCTGCGCTGGATGGAGTACGACCAGCTCGCCGGCCGCGGCCGGCCGTTCACCGCCAACACCAATCTCGACGGCAGCAAGGTGCTGCCGCTCGCCGGCGCGATCCTGAAGCTCAACGACCAGGTCTCGCTCTACGCCAGCTACACCCAGTCGCTGCAGCCGACCTCGAGCATCGCGCCGCTGACCGGCGGCTTCGTGATCGGCTCGAACATCGCGCCCGAAGAGGGCACGCAATACGAGGCGGGCCTGAAGTTCGATCTCAACAAGCGGCTGTCCGGCACGCTGGCGGTGTACGACATCGACAAGAAGAACGTGCTGGTGTCGCAGTTCAATTCGGCGACCGGCCTCAACGAATATCGCGCCGCCGGCAAGGTCCGCTCGCGCGGCGTCGAATTCGACGTCACCGGCCGGCTCGACGATCACTGGAGCACGATCGCCAGCTACGGCTACACCGACGCGATCGTCACCGAGGATCCGACGCTGGTCGGGATGCGGCTGCAGAACGTGGCGATGAACACCGCGTCGCTGTTCCTGGTCTATGATTTCGGCACCGCGCTGCCCGGCCGGCTGCGCCTCGGCGGCGGTCCGCGCTATGTCGGCAACCGCCCCGGCGACAGCGCCAATTCCTTCGTGCTGCCGGCCTACACTGTGGCCGACATCTTCGCGAGCTACGAAACACGCACCGGTCCGTTCCCGGTGACCTATCAGTTCAACGTCAAGAACCTGTTCGACACCGTGTACTATCCGTCCGCCGTCAACACGCTGAACGCGGCGGTTGGCGACGCGCGGCGGTTCTCGCTCGCCGCCACGGTGAAATTCTGATGCGGAGCGCCGCGCCGTTGCACTGTCATGGCGCGACTTCGCCGCCCGGCCGCATGCGCGGAGGCTGACATGCGCGCCGCGGTTAAAGCCACGCTGTTTCAGGTGCATTCGATCGCCGGCCTGGTGCTGGCGCTGGTGCTGACGCTGATCGGCGTCACCGGCGCGATGATGAGCTTCGAGGACGAGATCCTGGCCGGCCTCAATGCCGGCCTGATGCGCGTCGAGCCGCGATCGGCGCCGCGGCTGTCGCCGGACGAGCTGGTGGCGCGGGCGCAGGCGGCCACCTCCTACGGTGCGGTCGCGTCGATCACGCTGGCGCGCGATCCGTCGGCCGCCGTGCGCATCCGCTTCGCCCGCAACGAGGACCGCTCGCGTCCGTCGTCGCTCTATGTCGATCCCTATGACGGTCGCGTGCTCGGCCATCCGGCCGGGGAGGCGTTCTTCCTGACGGTGCAGAAGCTGCACCGCTGGCTGCTGCTGCCGGGCGACGGCAAGGGCTATGGCCGGCCGATCACCGGCATCGTCGCGATCGGGCTGATCACGATGCTGATTTCCGGCCTGGTGCTGCGCTGGCCGCACCGGCCGGGCAGCCTGAAGATCTGGCTCAAGCCCAATCTGCGCCTGCACGGCCGCGGCCTGCATCGCTCGCTGCATTCGGTCGTCGGCACCTGGGTGATGGTGATCTATCTGGTGATCGTGCTGAGCGGCCTGTGGTGGTCGTTCGACTGGTACAGGTCGGCGGCGACCTGGCTGTTCGCGCGCGCGCCGGCGGCGGACGAGCCGATGAAGGCCAAGTCGCCGGCCAAGTCGCCGGGCAAGGCGCAGGGCGGCAAGGCGGCCCGGGCCGAGCGGCCGGATGGCGCGGCGCCGGCGCCCCAGCTCGACCGCGCATGGGCCAGCTTGCTGCAGGACCGCGGCGACAATTTTGCCTCGGCGCGGCTGACGCTGCCGAGCGGCGGCGAGACGACGCTGCGGGTGAGGGCCTGGCTGACCGACGCGGCCGACGGCCGGCGCGACGAATTCAAGATCGACGCCGCGACCGGCGCCATCGTGTCGCGCGAGCTCTATGCCGACAAGACCACCGGTGAGCGGATGCTGTCCCGGATGTTCGACATCCATCGCGGCGGCATCCTCGGCTGGCCGGGCAGGCTGCTCTTCATGCTCGCGTCGCTGTCAATGCCGCTGTTCGCCGTGACGGGCCTGCTGCTGTACCTGTCGCGCCGCCGTCACAAGCGGATGTCGCGCGACGCGATGGCGAGGCTGGTGCCGGGCGAATAGTCCGGCTCCACGCTGCTGTGGCGCGACCGCGCCCGCCAGCAATGCGAACCTATCCCCACGCACAGCCTCATCCTGAGGAGCGCGCTATAGCGCGCGTCTCGAAGGATGGCGACACGGCACGTGCTTGCGGCCCATCCTTCGAGACGCCGCGCGTTGCGCGGCTCCTCAGGATGAGGTCGAGTTCGTGGAGAGCGTCGCGCGGCCGCTTGGTCCGGTCAGCCCGCAACGCTGCAATGCACGCGCTGTCTGCGGCGTGCCGCTGCGTTGCACCGTGCGGTCTAGAAGGGTTATAAACCCCGCCGTTGTGATGATCTGGATCTCTCCGATGAGCCGGCGGTGCCTATGAGGGTCATGCTGGCCATCTTCAAGCTCGACAAGCAGGGCGGCAAAGAGCGCGATTGTATCGCGGTCGCGCGCGATCTTGCGGCGCGCGGTCACGAGGTGACCGTGCTGACCACCTCGGCCGAGGTGGCGGGCATCGGCGATCTGCGGATCGAGAAATTGCGCACCCGCGGCTTCGCCAATCACGTGCTGCTGCGCGAATTTGCGCGCGCCGTGATCGCGCACCGGCAGCGCGCCGGTTCGGCGGTGCTGCTGTCGTTCGAACGCATTCCCGGAGCGGATTATCACTACGTCGCCGACGGCGCCGCCATCCTGCGCGACTGGCGGCTGCTGGCCTGGCCGCCGCGCCGCCGCACGCGGCTCGCGCTGGAGCGCGCGCTGTTCGCGACGCCGTCCACCACCGGGCTGTTCTTCCTCACCGAGCGCCAGCGCGACGAGTACTTCATCGCCTATGATTTCGAGCCGTCGCGCGCCACCGTGCTGCCGATGGTGCTGCACGACGACCGCTACACCGCCGCGCGCCATCTCGGCGCGACCGACTGGCGTGCCGATCTGCGCATTCCGGACGACGCACTGCTGGCGGTCTCGGTCGCGGTCGATCCGAAGCTGAAGGGCGTCGACCGCAGCCTCGCGGCGCTGAAGCTCTATCCCAAGCTGCACCTCGTCGTCGCCGGTTCGGATTCGGCCTGGCTGCATCGCCATGTCGTGCGCCACGATCTCGAGACCCGGGTCCGGATCGTGCCTTACGTTTCCGAGGTGATGGATCTGATCGCCGCCGCCGACTTCATGCTGCACCCGGCGCGTTCCGAAGCCGCCGGGCAGGTGATCGGCGAGGCGCTGCTCGCGGGCGTTCCGGTGCTGGCGAGTGCGGCGTGCGGCTATGCGGGCGAGATCGAGCGCAGCGGCGCCGGGCTGGTGATTCCGGAGCCGTTTCAGCACGAGGCGCTGGTGAACGGCCTCGCCAGCATGATCGATACGCTGCCGGCGATGCGCGCCGCGGCGGCGGCGCGGTCGCAGAGCCTGCATCAGCATCGCGGCGCGTGGCTGTCCGCCGTCGCCGAGCAGCTCGAACGCGGCGCGGCCCAGGCCTGAGATCGGGTGGATCGCCGCGCTTCCTGGCGCTAATCTTGGTCCGGAACTTCGACGGACCATCGCCATGACGCCGCACAGCTACGCCATGTTCGACACCGCGCTCGGCCGCTGCGGCATCGCCTGGGGCGATCGCGGCATCGTCGCCGTGCAGTTGCCGCAACCGAACGACGCGCAGACCCGCGCCCGCATCGCGCAACGTCATGGCGACATCCCCGAGGCGCCGCCACCCGCGGACGTGCAGCACGCGATCGACGGCATCGTCGCGCTGATCGCCGGCGAGCCGGTCGACCTCACCGACATCCCGGTCGATCTCGACGCCGTCTCCGATTTTCAGCGCGGCGTCTACGACATCGCCCGCACTATCCCGCCGGGACGAACGCTGAGTTACGGCGACATCGCCAAGCGGCTCGGCGGAGTCGAACTCTCGCGCGAAGTCGGCCAGGCGCTCGGCCGAAATCCGATCCCCATCATCGTACCGTGCCACCGTGTGCTCGCCGCTGGCGGTAAGCCGGGAGGGTTTTCGGCGAATGGCGGCGTCGCCACCAAGCTGAAGCTGCTGGCGATCGAAGGTGCGGTCGTCAACTACACGCCGAGCCTGTTCGATTGAGATGCGAGCCTGTGGCAAAATCGCTGCCACAGGTTTGCCTCAAACCAAAACCGTCTCAGGCGGCCGGCGGAACGGAGATTGCGATCGATTCGCGCTGCATCATCCGCTCGTTGAACGCCGCGAGATTCGGATAGGCCGCGCGCCAGCCGCAGTCGGCAAACCGGAAATCCGCATAGCCGAGCGCGCAAGCGAGCGCGATCTGCACGATGTCGAAAGGTCCGTTGAGCACTTTGTCGTTCGCGTTGAATTTGGCGAAGCCGGTCCACGCGCGATTCCAGTGATCGTCGTACCAGGCCTGCCAGAACAGCGGCTGCGGCCGCACCAGCTTCTCGTAGCGGCACAGCAGCATCGAATCCAGCATGCCCTGCAGCAGCGAGTGATCACTGCGCACGCGCCAGCGCGCCGGCCCCGACGACGGGATCAACTTGCCGCCGCCGGCGAGGTCGTCGAGATATTCGGCGATGACGAAGGAATCGACGATCACCTCGCCATTGTCGAGGATCAGCGCCGGCAGCTTCTTCAGCGGGTTGACCTGCCGCATGTAGTCGTCATTCGGCTGCCCTGGCACGGTCGCGGCCGAGATGAATTCGATCTTGTCGATCAGTCCCAGCTCGATTGCGACGATCCGCACCTTGCGGGCGAACGGAGAAGCGGGGGAGAACGAGAGCTTCATGGAAGTCCCTTTCGGACTGCGGCTTTTCAACACCACGACCTCATCCTGAGGAGCCCGGCGCAGCCGGGCGTCTCGAAGGATGGGCCGCACGTACTCACCTGTCGACATCCTTCGAGACGCGCTCCTGGCGGAGCGCTCCTCAGGATGAGGCCGAAATGCGTGGCCGTCGCTGCTACACCGCGACGATCGTCTGCTTCTGTTCGCCGAGGCCTTCGATGCCGAGCGTCACCACGTCGCCGACATTGAGGAACTGCGGGGGCTTCATGCCCATGCCGACGCCGGGCGGGGTGCCGGTGGTGATGATGTCGCCGGGCAGCAGCGTCATCAGCTCGGACAGATAGGATACGATCTTCGGCACGTTGAAGATCATCGTCGCGGTCGAGCCGGTCTGGCAGCGCTTGCCGTTGACGTCGAGCCACATGCCGAGCTTGTGCACGTCGCCGACCGCATCCTTGGTGACGAGCCACGGCCCGAGCGGACCGAACGTGTCGTGCGACTTGCCCTTGGTCCACTGGCCGACGCGCTCGAGCTGGAAGGCGCGTTCGGAGACGTCGTTGCAGACTGCGTAGCCGGCGACGTAGTTCAGCGCGTCGGCTTCGGAGACGTATTTGGCGCGCGTGCCGATCACGATCGCCAGTTCGACTTCCCAGTCGAGCTTGGTCGAGCCGCGCGGCTTTTCGACGTCGTCGTTCGGGCCGCACAGCGAGCTCGCCGCTTTCATGAATACGATCGGTTCGGCCGGGATCGGCATGTTGGCTTCGGCCGCATGGTCGGCGTAGTTCAGGCCGATGGCGATGAATTTCGGCGTGCCGCCGACCGGCGAGCCAAGCCGCGGAGTGCCCGGAACTTCCGGCAGCCCGTCCGGATCGAGCGCGGCCAGCTTGGCGAGGCCCGCGGGCGAAAACGCTTCGCCGGCGAGGTCGGCCACCTGACCCGAGAGGTCGCGCAGCTTCCCGGATTTGTCGATCAGTCCGGGCTTCTCATGGCCCATCGCGCCGTAACGAACCAGCTTCATGCCGCGCTTCCTCCTCGGTTGTTGCGCTCACCTCATGGAACAGCGCCGCGCCGAATTCAACAGTCCCGGGCGCGGGCGCGCCATGCAGGCGGCCGTCATTGCACTGGTACGAACCGGAAGGCGTCGCCGTCGCGGACGATCCGCCCAGGGCCGAAGTGACCGCCGAACACCAGGGTCGGCGTGTCGGCGAACCGCGAGAACAGCGTCCGCCGCGTGTCGGTCGATTGCTGCGCGTCGGTGTCGAAGCTCGACGCCCAATCGAGATGCGCCATCTGGCAGGGATGATGGGCGACGTCGCCGGACAGCAGCGCCTCTTCGCCTTCGGAACGGATATGCAGCGCCATGTGACCGGGGCTGTGACCTGGCGTCGGGATCAAGCTGATTTCGTCGGTCAGCCGGGCGTCGCTGTCGATCAGGTCGACCTTGCCGGCATCGACCACGGGCTGCACCGAGTCCGCGAACACCGCGGCATGCGCCGCATCGGTGCTGTGGGTCTTCCAGTAGTCGTACTCGCTGCGGCCGAACACGTAGCGTGCGTTGGCGAAGGTCGGCACCCAGCGTCCGTCGACCAGCCGGGTGTTCCAGCCGACATGGTCGACGTGCAGATGGGTGCAAACCACCATGTCGATGCTGTCGGCCGGGTAGCCGGCTTTCGCCATGTCCTGCAGGAACGGCTTGTCTAGGCCATTCCAGTGCGGCACGCCGCGGCCCTGCTTGTCGTTGCCGATGCAGGTGTCGACCACGATCCGGCGGGTCGGCGTCTCCACCACCCATGAATGGACCGACATCGTCAGCCGGCCTTCCGGGCTGGCGAATTGCGGGATCAGCCAGGGCAGTTCGCGGATTTGTTCGGGGGTGGCCTGGGGAAGGATGAAACGGGTGCCGCCGGTCAATTCCATCTCGACGATTTTGGTGAGTTTCACCTTGCCGATCGTCCAAGCCATCCCACGTCTCTCCCTGTTGTTCGTGTTTTGCCGGAGCATGCTGGTTTTGCCCGGAGGGTGCAACGGATCATCCGCCGCGTTGATGCGTTGGTCATGCCGCCGGATGGTCAGACGATGGAGATGTTCGATGCCTGAGCTCGCGATTTCAACCGACAAGGTCGGCTTTCTGATCGAGAAAGCCCGTGAATACGACGTCAAGGAAGGCGCCAGCGACATCGACTCCGGATCGAACGGTGCCGATGACAACATGATCGACGTGCTGGAAGACAACGGCGCAGATCCGGTGGCGCAGGAGATCGCCGGCTTCATCAGCGCAATGACCGAGGAGGAGCAGATCGATCTCGTCGCGTTGATGAGGCTGGGGCGCGGCGACGGCACGATCGAGGATTGGGAGGATCTGCGCAGCGAGGCCGCCGACGGCCGCAACGGTCGCACCGCTCGCTATCTGCTGGGTGAGCCGTTGCTGAGCGACTATCTGGCGGCGGGACTCGATGAGTTCGGCCTGTCCTGGACAGACGAGCGCACCACGCCAGTGGTGTGATCGATATCACGCGAAGGTTTCCGCCGAATCATGCGCGCGATTCGCATCAAGTCACGAGAAACACGTCTGTTTTCGCGCCCTTAGTGTGCCCGTGATACCGTTGCACGCATCTCCGATGCCATCTGATCTCGTTGCGCCGTTTCAAGCTCGGATTTTGTTTGGCGCGCGGACGCAAATGCCCTGAAACCGGGCTTAAACTACCTCGTACCTTACCGAGGATGAGATTTTTTACCGACGGTTCCGACCGGCCGCGGTCTATCCTTTTCCTGTTGCATCAGCTTCAAGGCGGAGTTGGAGAAGGTTGATGAGGCTTGGAGCCGATTTCGATCATCGTGAGTTCCTGACCAAGCCGGGCGTAGGACGCACCGTCCTTCGCTTCACGCGTGACCAGGTGGTGTTTTCCCAAGGCGATCCGGCGGACAGCGTGTTCTTCCTGCTCGATGGCCGGATCAAGGTCGTGGTGCTGTCGGCCCAGGGCAAGGAGGCCGCGACTGGTCTGGTGCACTCGGGGCAGTTCTTCGGCGACGGGTGTCTGGTCGGTGACGATACGCGATGCGCGACGACGATTGCGATGCGGGATTGTGTCGTCGCTTCAATCAGCAAGTCACTGATGGTCGAAACGCTCCGGACCGAACCGGATTTCGCCGCGATGTTCATTCGTCATTTGCTGCTGCGCAATCGCGGAATGGAAGAAGATCTGATCGATCAGCTCTTCAACTCCAGCGAGAAGCGGCTGGCGCGTCTGCTGCTGCGGTTGTCCAAGCTCGACAACAACGGCTCTCAGCCGATCGCCCCACATATCAGCCAGGAGACGCTGGCCGAGATGATCGGGACCACGCGGTCGCGCGTGAGCTTCTTCATGAACAAATTCCGCAAGCTCGGCCTGATCAGTTACGATCGCAACATCGAGGTCCATCCGCGGCTCAGTGCGATGCTGCAGGACCATTCCGAAGCCCGCGGCTGAGCCGCGGGCGCTTTCCATCCTCTCAGAACTGTCCCCTAAAGCAGGGCACCGCTGCGTGGAGGGCCTCTCGCCGCGCCGTTGCTCCGTGCCTATAGTGCGCCGCGCGGGGAGGCGTGACGGCACATGGATGCGGAGTGGCAGGACAGACTCGCGATCCGCGAGTTAATTGAGAATTGGGTGGTGTGGCGCGATGCCGGCGATTGGGATCGCTTCCGCACGGTCTGGTTCGACGACGGACGAATGATGGCGACCTGGACGCAGGGCACCGCCGACGAATTCATCGCGATGAGCAAGGCCGGCTGGGCCAAGGGCGTCTCGATCCTGCATTTCCTCGGTGCGCAGTCGATCGACCTTGCCGGACGTCGCGCGATCTCTCAGACCAAGATGACGATCTCGCAGCGTGCCAGCGTGCACGACGTCGTGGTAGACGTCGTCTGCACCGGCCGGTTCTACGATTTCCTGGAGAAGCGCGACGGCCGTTGGGGCTTCGTGCTGCGCCAGCCGATCTACGAGAAGGACCGCATGGACCCGGTCG
Organism: Rhodopseudomonas telluris; assembly: GCF_042432815.1. Classification (NCBI taxonomy): domain Bacteria; kingdom Pseudomonadati; phylum Pseudomonadota; class Alphaproteobacteria; order Hyphomicrobiales; family Nitrobacteraceae; genus Rhodopseudomonas; species Rhodopseudomonas telluris. The sequence goes on along the minus strand of NZ_JBHLWM010000005.1, from coordinate 1,072,196 downwards.
ATCCTGCGGCAAAACTGTCGCTGGATCCCGCTGTCCTCGCGCGCTTCCCCGAGGGCTATCGACATCTCGCTTATCTGCAGAGCCAGATCGGCTATCAGATCAAGCCCGACATGCCCGGCCTGAAAGGCGATGCTGTGGAGCGGCTCTACGCCAGCGGCGCGGCGTGGTTGCGGGGCGAGAAGCTCGATCGGTAGAGGCTCCGCGCGCGGTTGCCGTCATGGCGAGGGTGGCGAAGCGATTCAGAAGCGCCCTGAACGCGAGTGGATTGCTTCATTGCGACGCTTGTGCTCGGAAGGCGCCGAGTGCCGATCCGCGTGCTGCTCGCAATGACGCCGCGAATTCGATAATTGATCTTCGACCGCTCGAAGCGTCGTACAAAAAGAAAATCTGGGAGACCTGATCATGCCCGACTTCATCACCCTGGATGCCCTGGTACGTAACACCGCGCAGGCGTCGCCGGATCGGCTTGCGGTGATCGATGGCGAAAGGCAATTGCGCTACGCGGAATTCGACGCGCTGATCGATCGCGTCGCGGCGGCGCTGCAGCGGGATGGCGTCAAGCCCACGGACACGATCTCGATCTGCGCGTTGTCCTCGATCGAATATGCTGCGACCTTTCTTGCCGGGCTGCGGGTCGGCGTTGCGGTTGCGCCGCTGGCGCCGTCGTCCACCGCGCACGACTTCGCCGCGATGGTGAAGGACTCGGCGGCCAAGATCCTGTTCACGGACGATTTCGCCGCCGCCGCGATGAAGGATGCGGCGATCGACCCGAGCGTCAAGCGCGTTGCGCTCGACGGTGGCGGCAGTGGCACAGCGTTTAGTGGCTGGCTGGCACCGGAGGGGGCGAAGCCGACGCCGGTCACCGTCGATCCGGAATGGGTGTTCAACATCATCTATTCGTCCGGGACCACCGGGACGCCGAAGGGCATCGTGCACACGCACTATCTGCGCTGGCGCCAATACGGTCAGCTCGACCCGCTGGGCTACGGCCCGGACGCCGTGACGCTGCTGTCGACGCCGCTGTATTCCAACACGACGCTGGTCTGCTTCAACCCGACGCTCGCCGGCGGCGGCACACTCGTGCTGATGAAGAAGTTCGACGCGAAGGGCTTCCTCGACCTTGCGCAGAAGCACCGCGTCACCCACGCGATGCTGGTGCCGGTGCAGTATCGCCGCATCATGGCGCTGCCGGACTTCGGCAACTACGACCTGTCGTCCTTCGTGATGAAGTTCTGCACCTCGGCGCCGTTCGCGGCCGAGCTGAAGCGGGACATCCTCGCGCGCTGGCCGGGCGGACTCACCGAGTATTACGGCATGACCGAGGGCGGCGGCTCCTGTGCGCTGCTGGCGCACGAGCATCCGGACAAGCTCAATACGGTCGGCCAGCCGATGCCGGAGCACGAGATCCGGCTGATCGACGAGGACGGCAATTTCGTGCCGCCCGGAGAGATCGGCGAGATCGTCGGCCGCTCCGCGGTGATGATGAAGGGCTATCTCAATCAGCCGCAGAAGACCGCCGAAACGCTGTGGATCGACAAGGACGGCAACCGCTGGGTTCGCACCGGCGACGTCGGCCGGTTCGATGCCGAGGGCTTCCTGACGCTGATGGACCGCAAGAAGGACATGATCATCTCGGGCGGCTTCAACATCTATCCGAGCGACATCGAGGCGATCGCCAGCCAGCATCCCGACGTGCTGGAAGTCGCCGTCGTCGGCATGCCGTCGGAGGAGTGGGGCGAGACGCCGGTGGCGTTCGCGGTGGCGCGGCCCGGCCGCACGCTCGATCCGGCCGAGCTGAAGGCGTTCACCAACGCCAAGGTCGGCAAGACGCAGCGTCTCGCCGATGTGGCGATCGTCGAGCAGTTGCCACGCAGCGCGATCGGCAAGGTGCTGAAGCGCGAGCTGCGCGATCAGCGGCTGGCCTTGAAAGCGGCGTCATAGTCGATCCGCACAAACTCACGACTCGTCATTCCGGGCTAGCGCTTCGCGCGCCCCGGAATGACAAAAGAGAGGCTGAGTGCGAGTCCGCCTCAATAATGCGGCGGGCGCTCGTTGATCGGAGCGACGTTGGTCTCGGCCTGCTCCAGCCGCTCCGACAGCGCCGCGATTTGCCGCGTCAGGGCGTCGATCTGCTTCCACTGCGCCGTCACCGTCTGGTTCAGCGTTTCGATCGCCTCGTCCTGATAGGTGAGGCGGATTTCGAGTGCCTCGATCCGGTCGGTGAGGGATTGCTGATCGGCCATCGAACCGCTCCGAGCTTCAGACGCAGGCCCCTGCCTGGCGGCGCCGAAGGGCGCGGCCGACGATGTAACAGCCTGCGGAGCGGCGCGAAACCCTCGGCGATGGGGCCGGATTGCGGCCCGAGCCCGTCGCGGGTGCGCCGAGGATTGCTCCGCCCGGCCGGATTATGCCAATTAGGCCGGCGCCGAAGCGCGGCGCGGTGAACCAAAGAGCCTGTTCCCATGAGGAATTTTCACTTCGCCGGCCGGTCCACGGTCCATGCCCGCAACGCCATGGTGGCGACCTCGCATCCGCAGGCGTCGCTCGCCGCGATCGAAGTCCTGCAGGCGGGCGGCACGGCGGCCGACGCGGCGATTGCCGCCTCAGCGCTGCTGGCGGTGATCGAGCCGCAGTCGACCGGCATCGGCGGCGACTGCTTCGCGCTGTATCAGCCCAAGGGCACCGGCAAGATCGTCGCCTATAACGGCTCCGGCCGCGCGCCGGCCGCCGCCAAGGCGGAGTGGTTCCTGGAGCAGGGTATCGACGCGATCCCGCTCACCAGCCCGCATTCGGTGACGATCCCCGGCGCGATCGACGCCTGGGCGACGATCCTGCGCGACCACGGCCGCTTCGGCCTCGACAAGCTGCTGCAGCCCGCCATCAAGGCCGCCGCCGAGGGCTACGTCGTGGCGCCGCGTATCGCGTTCGACTGGAAGCACGGCTTCGAAAAGCTGAAGAAGGGCGCCAACACCGCGCGTTATCTGCTGCCGCACGGCGAGATCGCCAAGACCGGCGACGTCATCACCCAGCCGGAGCTCGCGGCCACGCTCAAGCTGATCGCCGACAACGGTCCCGACGCGTTCTACAAGGGCGCGGTCGCCGAGGACATGGTCGAGACGCTGCGCAAGCTCGGTGGCCTGCACACGCTCGAAGACTTCGCCGAGCACAGCACCGAAACCACCTCGCCGCTCGGCACCATCTACAAGGGCTTCGACGTCTGGCAGTGCCCGCCGAACGGCCCGGGCATCACCATGCTGGTGATGCTGAACATCCTCAGCCGGTTCGACCTCACCAAGTTCGATCCGCTCAGCGTCGAGCGCTTCCACCTCGAGGCCGAGGCCAGCCGCATCGCCTTCATGATGCGCGAAGAACACATTGGCGATCCGGCGCATGTCGATATCGACGTCGTCCGCATCCTGGCGCGCGAATTCGGCGAGGAGCATTGCAGCAAGATCGCGCTCGACAAGATGCTCGACCTGCCGCATGTCGCGCCGCCGATGAACCCCTCGACCGTGTACATCACGGTGGTCGACGAGGACCGCAACGTCTGCTCCTTCATCAACTCGATCGCGCATTCGTTCGGCTCGGCGATCATCTCGGACAAGACCGGCATCCTGCTGCAGAACCGCGGCGCCGGTTTCCGCGTGCAGCCGGGTCACCCGAACTGCATCGCGCCGAAGAAGCGGCCGCTGCACACGATCATCCCGGCGCTCGCGACCGAAGGCGGCCGCGCGCGGATGTCGTTCGGCGTGATGGGCGGTCAGTATCAGCCGGTGGGTCAGGTTCACGTGCTCACCAACGTGCTCGACTACGGCATGGACATCCAGGAGGCGATCGATCTGCCGCGCGGCCTGCACTACGAGAGCGTGTATCAGCTGGAGGACGGTGTGCCGGCCGCGACCGTCGAGGGTCTGAAGGCGCTCGGTCATCAGGTCACGTCAGTCGGCACGCCGCATGGCGGCGCTCAGGGCATCTGGATCGACTGGGACAAGGGCACGCTGACCGGCGGCTCCGATCCCCGCAAGGACGGCTGCGCGCTGGGATATTGAGAGGCGCTTTGTAGAGCAGAGCAGTAGTGGCCTCCCCTCCCCCTTGCGGGGAGGGGCGGCCGAGCGAAGCGGAGGCCGGGGTGGGGGGCCACGAGTCGTAGTGCTTGTGGACCCCCACCCCCGACCCCTCCCCGCAAGGGGGAGGGGAGAAGAAAGGGAACGCCGCGTGAAAGTCGCCATCCTCGATGATTACTTCGACACGCTGCGCACGTTGCCCTGCTTCGCTAAACTCAAGGGGCACCAGGTCACGATCTACAACGACCACGTCCAGGACACGGACGCGCTGGCAGAGCGGCTGAAGGATGTCGAAGCGCTGGTGCTGATCCGCGAGCGCACCCACATCCGGGCGCCGCTGCTGGAGAAGCTGCCGAAGCTCAAGCTGATCAGCCAGCGCAGCGTCTATCCGCACATCGACATCGACGCGTGCACGCGGCTCGGCATCGTGGTGTCGTCCAACATGCACGCCGACACGCCGTCTTATGCGGCGGCCGAACTCACCTGGGGATTGGTGCTGGCGGCGATGCGGCAGATTCCGCAGCAGATGGCGGCGCTGCAGGCCGGTAACTGGCAGATCGGCGTCGGCCATACGTTGCGTAACAAGACGCTGGGAGTTTACGGCTATGGCCGGATCGGGAGCGTCGTCGCCGGCTACGGCCGCGCGTTCGGCATGTCGGTGCTGGTCTGGGCGCGCGAACCGAACCTGACGCAAGCGCGCGCCGACGGCTACCAGATCGCAGGCAGCAAGGAAGAACTGTTCGCCGAAAGCGACATCCTGACGCTGCACATGCGGCTGGTCGATGCGACGCGGGGCATCGTGACGCGGACTGACCTGGCACGAATGAAGCCGACGTCGTTGTTGGTGAACACCAGTCGCGCCGGGCTGGTCGAGCAGGGCGCGCTTGTCGACGCGCTACGCGCCGGGCGGCCTGGGATGGCGGCGCTCGACGTGTTCGACACCGAACCGCTTCGCGATCCGCAGGATTCGCTGCTGGCGATGGCCAACGTCGTCGCGACACCGCATATCGGTTACGTGACGCGCGACGAATACGAATTGCAGTTCAGCGACATCTTCGATCAGATCGTGGCCTATGCGGCCGGCGGACCGATCAACGTCGTCAATCCGGCAGTCCTCTCCGGGCGACGCTGACCCCTCAAACGCGAAAAGACCGGCCGAAGCCGGTCTCCTGCTGTGAGCAGGGCGAATGCCCCGCATCACGAAATGAAATCAGAGGTTGCGGTGGACGGCAGCCGCTGCCTTGTCGGTGGTATCCTTCACCGCGTCCTTGGCGTCGCCGAGAGCCTGCTGGCCCTTGCCCTTGGCTTCCTGCATCACGCCTTCGCCCTTCAGCTTCTCGGAGCCGGTGGCTTCGCCGATGCCCTGCTTGGCCTTGCCGACCGCCTCGTTCGCCGCGCCCTTGATCTTGTCCATCGTGCTACCCATTGAAGTTCTCCTACCTGGATGAGCATCACCGGACTGGTGAGCTTTCGGGCAGACAACGGTCTGCATGGCTGCTAGTTCCGGCCCGGAATCTTTGTGATCGCATTGAAAAATCGGAACAAATCGTCGTGCTCGTAATCTCGTCACTGTTGGGTGTGGGAGATCGAGAGTGCAACGAAGGTCCGAAAATGGTAGGGTGCGCAAGACTGCTGGGTAACCCGCTCTTCCGACTATCGGGATTAGCTTTGATCTTTCGTCGATTGTTAACTGCCCCCGGTATCGCTCCGTGATTGCCCTTGCAGATTAACGTTGCGGAAGTACCACGACCGCATGGTCGAAACGGAACCATGCGTCGTCAGCCCGGGACCGGCTGCGGCTTTGCTCCGGCGATACCTTGTTCTTCCTGGAGTTGAATCAGGGAAGACTGCGGAGGCCGGTGTGGATACGCCGATTTTGCCAAGGCCGGGTAAGATCGGGTGCTTCAGAACTGACGAGAACGGCCGAGAGAGATTGACGAGATGTCCGGCCTAGGGCTACCGACGACGACGGCGCTGGCGCCCGGAAAGGACTGGAGCGCGCGTCTCGACTTCTGGCTGGGCGGACGCGGTGCCGGCACGCTGATCCCCATCGCCGACATGGACGAGCGCGAGATGCGTCGGATTCGCGCCGAGCAGATCGCCAGCGTCAGCAGGCTCGTGCCTGTCACGATGTCGATCAACGTCATCAATGCCGCGCTTGTGGTCGTGGTATTTTGGGACGGCAGCAGCAAGATCTTCCTGTCCGCTTGGTTCGTCGCGTTAGGTCTCATCGCCGCAATGGCGCTGCGGTCCTGGCTCGGGACTCGGCACAGTCCGCCGCGCGAAGCATCCGCCAATGCGACCCGCCGGATGAGCGTCCAGGCCCTTATTCTCGGCTCGGTCTGGGGCGCGATGCCGATCGCGCTGTTTCCAGGCGCGGCGCCGACCGATCAGTTGATCCTCGGCTGTCTGGTCACGGGCATGATGTCCGGCGGCGCTTTCACGCTGTCGACCGTGCCGCGTGCAGGTCTCGCTTACACCTGGGCGATGGTGGCGTGTTCGGCGATCGCGCTGATACTGTGCTCCGGCACCAGCTACATGGTGACCGCGATCTTCCTGCTGCTCTATGCGGTCTTCATGTCGCGCAACCTGGTGTGGCACGGCGAGATGTTCTTCAACAATTTGCGCTCCCAGTTCGAGCTGGAGCGCAACACCGAGATCATCTCGCTACTGCTCAAGGACTTCCAGGCCAACGCCAGCGATTGGCTGTGGCAGACCGATACGCTGGGGCGGCTGGTCCACGTGCCGGACCGTTTCGCCGAGGTCGCGCATCTGCCGTCCAACGTTCTGTTCGGCGCGCAGTTTTCCGACGTGCTCGGGATGTTGTGTGTGGAGGACGGCCGCTGTGCCGCGACGGTCGCGGCCAAGATGGCGTTGCGCGAGTCGCTGCACGAAGTGCTGGTGCATGTGCGGGTCGCCGGGAGCCCGCGGCTGTGGTCGCTGACCGCGCGGCCGATCTTCGACCACAATGGCGAGTTCTCCGGCTATCGCGGCGTCGGCCGCGACGTCACCGAGCGTTGGCGGGCCGAGCAGGCCGAGGCCGAGAATCGCGCCAAGTCGAGCTTCCTGGCGATGATGAGCCACGAGATCCGCACGCCGATGAATGGCGTGCTCGGGCTCGCCAACTCGCTGCTCGAAACCAATCTCGATCCGGATCAGCATCACGCGGTGACGACGATCCGCGATTCCGGCGACAACCTGCTGCGCATCCTCAACGACATCCTCGATCTGTCGAAGCTCGAGGCCGGACGCATCGAGTTCGAGCAGGTCAACTTCTCGCCCGTGGTGCTGGTCGATGCAGTGCGCTCGATCGTCGAACCGAACGCGCGGGCCAAGGGGCTCAGCCTGAAGATCGACATCGATCCCAGGCTGCCACCGGCGCTCACCGGCGACGTGCAGCGGATCCGCCAGGTGCTGCTCAATCTGGCCTTCAACGCGGTGAAGTTCACCGAGCATGGCAGCGTCGCCATCGTGCTGACCTGCGTGCGACGCGACGACAGCTACGCGACGGTCGAGTGGCAGGTCACCGACACCGGCATCGGTATTCCGCCGGAGCGCGTCGGCTCGCTGTTTACGGATTTCGCGCAGGGCGATCTGTCGATCAATCGCCGGTTCGGCGGCACCGGACTGGGTCTCGCGATCAGCCGCCGTATCGTCGAACAGATGGGGGGCGGTATCGACGTCACATCGCGCCCCGGCGAAGGCTCGACCTTCCGGTTCAGCCTCGATCTGCCGTGGAGCAACGCCCTGATTTCTGATTACCGCCTCGATCGGGTCGGCAGCGACGATCTGCGAACCCGGATCGCCATGCTGGGCCACCCGCTGCGTGTGCTGATCGCCGAGGACGACACCACCAACCAGATGGTGGTGCTGAAGATGCTTCAGGAATTCGCCGCCGACACGCGCGTGGTGTCGGACGGCGCCGAGGCGCTGCGTGCGCTCGAGGCGGAAGAAGTCGATGTGGTGCTGATGGATGTGCGGATGCCGATCATGGACGGTCTGGCCGCGACGCGCGCGGTCCGCAATCGCGGCGGAGCCCTGGCGCGCCTGCCGATCATCGCGCTGACGGCCAATGCCTTTCCGGACGACATCAAGGCCTGTCGCGAGGCCGGAATGACGGATTTTCTCGCCAAGCCCCTGCGCAAGCCGGCGCTGGTCGCAGCCGTGCTCCGCGCGCTGCGCGGCGGCAGTGGCGCAACCGCCGCCTCGGGGCCCGTCGCTCCGCCTGCGCCGGTCGACCTCAACGTGCTGGCCGAGCTGACCGAAGAGATCGGCCGCGAGCAGGTTACTGAAATGGTGTCGCTGTTTTTCAGCGAGACCGATCGCCGGATCGCGTTGTTCCGCCAGTTCGCCGCCAACATCGATCGCGACCTGCTCGCCATCGAGGCGCATTCGATGAAAGGCGGCGCCGCCACGCTGGGCTTCGGCTCGGTGGCGGAGATTGCCCGTGCGATCGAGGCGGGCGCTTCGAGCGTCTCGCCGGAGGCGCTGACCGCGCTGACCGCGCAGCTTTCCAAGGCGTTGGTCGAACTTCGCCATCACTGCGAAGGCAAGTTCAAGCTCGCGAGCTGATCCGGCGCCCTGTCGGGTCCGGCCGCGTTCGTTCGTCCTCGGCACAATGTCCTCTCTGGAGTTGTGCCATGTCGAAGATCACCCCGTGCCTGTGGTTTGCCAGCGAAGCCGAGGAGGCGGCGCGGTTCTATGTCTCGCTGCTGCCGGACTCCCGGATCGATCACGTCCAGCGCAGCGTCGTCGACACGCCCTCCGGACCGGCGGGGTCGGTCCTGCTGGTTGAATTTGCCCTGGCCGGCCAGCGCTACATGGCGCTCAATGGCGGCCCGCGGGCCAATTTCACTCACGCGGTGTCCTTCATGATCAATTGCACGGATCAGGCCGAAGTCGATCGGCTGTGGGATGCGCTGCTCGACGGCGGCGAGCCCGACCAGTGCGGATGGCTGCGCGATCGCTACGGTCTGTCGTGGCAGATCGTCCCGTCGATCCTGCCGAAGCTGTTTGCAGGGCCGGACCGGGCGGGCGCCGAGCGGGCCATGCGGGCGATGATGCAGATGGTCAAGCTCGACGGCCCGGCGCTCCAGCGAGCCTATGAAGGTGCGACCGAATAGCGCACCGCAAGCACGGTATGATGATCTCTGACGATTATTGACATTCGTCATAGTTCAGAGGACGGTTCCCTCAGTTCAAGGTGAGGGCTCTGTCATGCTTGCGCATCCGATGTTCGACGGGATGGTTCGACTCCTTGCTGGCTTGGCGTTGGCCGTTTTGGCGCTGATGCTGGCCGGCTGCGATGACAAGCAGGTCAAAAAGGACAAGCCGGAGCGGCCGGTGCTGGTCGAAAGCCTGCGCTACGCCGCGGCCTCGCCGCAGCGCAGTTTCGTTGGCACCATCCGGCCGCGGATCGAAACCGATATCGGCTTCCGGGTGACCGGCAAGGTCGCGCAGCGGCTGGTGGAGGTCGGGCAGATGGTCGACGTCGGGCAGCCTCTGGCGTCGCTCGATGAGACCGACCTGAAGCTGCAGGCCGAGCAGGCTGAGGCCGAGTACAGCGCCGCCAAGGGCGTGCTGGCGCAGGCGATCGCGTCGGAGAACCGCGCCAAGGAGTTGCGCGGCAAGGGCTGGTCCACCGAAGCGCAGATGGATCAGGCGCGCGCGGCCGCTGACGAGGCGCGGGCTCGTTTTGCGCGGGCCGAACGCTCGGTAGAGCTGACCCGCAACTCGCTGTCCTACGCGACGCTGAATGCGGATACGCGCGGCGTCGTCACGGCGGCGCTGATCGACGCCGGGCAAGTCGTGGCGGCTGGGCAAGCGGCGTTCCGCATTGCGAGGTTCGGCGAGAAGGAGGCGGTTGTGGCTATTCCGGAGACGCTGATCGGTCGCGCCAGGCAGGGCGAGGCGCGGGTCAGCCTGTGGTCGGAGCCAGGCAAAATTCATGTGGCAAAGTTGAGGGAGATTTCCCCGATCGCCGATCCTGCGACTCGTACCTATCTGGCCAAGTTTTCGCTGCCGGACGCCGACGACGGTATCGCGCTCGGCATGACCGCGACGCTGACGCTGTCGGATTCCGCGACCGACCGGGTGGCGCGGCTGCCGCTGTCGGCGCTGTTCAACCAGGGCGGCTCGCCCTCGGTCTATGTGGTCGAGGACTCCGGCAAGGTGACGCTGACCCCGGTCGCGGTGAAGGCCTATGAGAGCGAGAGCGTGGTGATCGGCGATGGTCTCGCCGATGGCGCCAAGGTCGTCGTGCTCGGGGTGCAGAAACTCGACCCGGCCGAAAAGGTTCGGGTCGTCTCATCGCTCGCGTTCTGACCGGGAGGCGGCGATGCGCTGGTTCAACCTCTCGGCCTGGGCGGTTTCGCATCCGGCGCTGATCCTGTTCCTGATCTGCGCGCTCAGCGTTTCCGGCATCTACTCGTATCTGCGGCTCGGCCGCGCCGAGGATCCGTCGTTCACCGTCAAGGTCGCGGTGGTGTCGGTGATCTGGCCGGGCGCGACCGCCGCGGAGATGCAGGCGCAGGTCGCCGATCCGATCGAGAAGAAGCTGCAGGAGCTGCCGTATTTCGAGAAGGTCCAGACCTATTCGAAGGCGTCGTTCGCCGCCATGCAGGTCACCTTCCGCGACTCGACGCCGCCCGCCGAGGTGCCGCATCTGTTCTATCTGTTGCGCAAGAAGCTGTGGGACGTCGCGCCGCAACTGCCGAGCAACCTGATCGGCCCGACCATCAACGACGAATACGGCGACGTCGACTCCATTCTCTACATGATGACCGGCGAGGGCGCGAACTACGCGCAGCTCAAGAAAGCTGCCGAGGGCCTGCGCCAGCGCCTCCTGAAGGTCGCCAATGTCACCAAGGTGAATATCTACGGCACCCAGGACGAAAAGATCTATGTCGAGTTCTCGCACGCCAAGCTGGCGACGCTCGGCCTGACGCCGCAGGCGCTGTTCGACTCGCTCGCCAAGCAGAACGCGGTGACGCCGGCCGGCACGGTGGAGACCTCGTCGCAGCGCGTGCCGCTGCGCGTCACCGGCGCGATCGACGGCGTCAAGGCGGTGGCGGAAACGCCCGTCGAAAGTAACGGCCGGGTGTTCCGGCTCGGCGACATCGCCACGGTGTCGCACGGCTATGTCGATCCGACCGACTACATGGTGCGGCAGAAGGGCAAGGCCGCGATCGGCATCGGCGTAGTCACGGCCAAGGGCGCCAACATTCTCGACCTCGGCGAGCAGGTGAAGGCCGCGACCGCGGAGTTCATGGGCGACGTGCCACAGGGCATCGAGATCGAGCAGATCGCCGATCAGCCGCTGGTGGTGAAGCACGCCGTCGGCGAATTCATGAAATCGTTCGTCGAAGCGCTGGTGATCGTGCTGTTCGTGTCGTTCCTGGCGCTCGGCTGGCGCACCGGCATCGTGGTCGCGCTGTCGGTGCCGCTGGTGCTGGCGATCGTCTTCATCGTCATGAACGTGATGTCGCTCGATCTGCACCGCATCACCCTCGGCGCGCTGATCATCGCGCTCGGCCTGTTGGTCGACGACGCCATCATCGCGGTGGAGATGATGGTGGTGAAGATGGAGCAGGGCTGGGACCGCGCCAGGGCTGCATCCTTCGCCTGGGAGTCGACCGCGTTTCCGATGCTGACCGGCACGCTGGTGACCGCCGCGGGCTTTCTGCCGATCGGCTTCGCCAATTCGTCGGTCGGCGAATATGCCGGCGGCATCTTCTGGATCGTGGCGATCGCACTGATCGCCTCGTGGTTCGTCGCGGTGATCTTCACGCCCTATATCGGCGTCAAGCTGCTGCCGGACTTCGCCGGGAAGAAGGGCCATAACCCGGACGAAGTGTATCACACCCGCGTCTACCGGGCGCTGCGCGCCGGCGTCGCGTGGTGCGTGCGCTGGCGCGGCACGGTGGTGCTCGCCACGATCGGCCTGTTCGTCGCGTCGATCGTCGGCTTCGGCCACGTGCAGCAGCAGTTCTTTCCGCTGTCGGAGCGGCCCGAACTGTTCCTGCAACTCCGCCTGCCGGAAGGCACCGCGTTCGGCGTGACCATGAAGACCGTCAAGGAAGCCGAGACGTTGCTCAAGGACGATTCCGACATCGCCACCTACACGGCCTATGTCGGCAAGGGTTCGCCGCGGTTCTGGATGGGGCTCAACCCGCAGCTCCCGACCGAGTCCTTCGCCGAGATCGTGATCGTCGCCAAGGACGTCGATGCGCGCGAACGCATCAAGGCGCGGATCGAACAGGCCACGCATGAGGGCAGACTCGCCGAAGCCCGCGTACGCGTCGACCGCTTCAATTTCGGTCCGCCGGTCGGTTTCCCGGTGCAGTTCCGGGTGATCGGGCCCGACACCGCCAAGGTGCGCGAGATCGCCTATCAGGTCCGCGATGTAGTGAAGCGCAATCCGAACGTGATCGATCCGCATCTCGATTGGAACGAGCAATCGCCCTATCTCAGGCTCGTCGTCGATCAGGACCGCGCCCGCGCGCTCGGGCTGACGCCGCAGGACGTCTCGCAGGCGCTGGCGATGCTGATTTCCGGCGCGCCGGTGACCACGGTGCGTGACGGCGTCGAAAAGATCGCCGTGGTGGCCCGTGCGGTGCCGGCCGAGCGGCTCGACCTCGGCCGCATCGGCGAACTCACCATCACGGCGCGCAACGGCGTCGCGGTGCCGCTGTCGCAGGTCGCCAAGGTGGAGTACGCGCACGAGGAGCCGATCCTGTGGCGGCGCAATCGCGACATGGCGATCACGGTGCGGGCCGACGTCGTCGACGGCGTGCAGGCGCCGGACGTCACCAATGCGATTTGGCCGCAGCTGAAGGAGATCCGCGACAGCCTGCAGCCCGCCTACCGGATCGAGACCGGCGGCGCGATCGAGGAATCCGCCAAGGGCAACGCCTCGATCTTCGTGCTCTTCCCGGTGATGGTCATCGTGATGCTGACGCTGCTGATGATCCAGCTACAGAGCTTCCCGCGGCTGCTGCTGGTGTTCCTCACCGCGCCGCTCGGCATCGTCGGCGCCTCGCTCGGGCTCAATGTCGCGACCGCACCGTTCGGCTTCGTGGCGCTGCTCGGGCTGATCGCGCTGGCCGGCATGATCATGCGCAACACCGTGATCCTGGTCGATCAGATCGAGACCGATGTGGCGCAGGGCTCGACCCGGCGCGAGGCGATCGTCGAGGCGACGGTGCGCCGCGCCCGGCCGGTGGTGCTCACCGCGCTCGCCGCGATCCTGGCGATGATTCCGCTGTCACGCTCGGCGTTCTGGGGCCCGATGGCGATCACCATCATGGGCGGACTGTTCGTCGCGACCTTCCTGACGCTGTTCTATCTGCCCGGTCTGTACGCCTTGTGGTTCCGCAAAAGTCTCGACGAACGCGGCGGTACCGATCTTGCGCCGCAGCATGGCGAGCACGGGCATCACGCGTTTCCGCTTGCCGACGCCGCCGAATAATTCGACATTGCGGCCCTGATGAGCGTGATTTCCGAGAATACCGAAGCCGACATGCGTCACCGCATTCTCGTGGTGGCGGAGCGTCTGTTTCGTCAGATCGGCTACCAGAAGACCACGGTGGCCGACATCGCCAAGGTGCTGCAGATGAGCCCGGCGAATGTGTATCGCTTCTTCGACTCGAAGAAGGCGATCCATTCGGGCGTGGCGCGTCACCTGATGGGCGAAGTCGAGCAGGCTGCGGCGAGCATCGCGGCGGAGAGCGGACCGGCCGGCGACCGGCTGCGCAAGCTGCTCTCGACCGTGCACCGGATGAATCGCGAGCGCTATGTCGGCGACGAGAAGTTGCACGAGATGGTGGCGATCGCGATGGAAGAGAACTGGGACGTTTGCGTGCTGCACATGCAGCAGATCGTCGGCGCCATCACCCAGATCGTGACCCAGGGCGCCGCAAGCGGTGAGTTCGACGTTCCGGACGTCGCGGTGGCGGCGGGTTGCACCTGCACGGCGATGATGCGATTTTTCCATCCCCAGATGATCGCCCAGACCATCAACAAGGATGGTCCGACGATCGATCAGATGATCGACTTCATCCTGCGCAGCCTCGGCGCTCGAACCGTGGCCGCCGTCTCCTAACCCAGGACCTCCGCGTGACCGATCTGCATTCCTACGAGCCGGCAAACGGCCACGGCCTCAAGCACGACCCCTTCAATGCCATCATCGCGCCACGGCCGATCGGCTGGATCTCGTCGTGCAGCGCGGCCGGCCACGTCAACCTCGCGCCCTACAGCTTTTTCAACGCCTTCAACTACAAGCCGCCGCTGATCGGCTTTTCCTCGACGACCTGGAAGGACACCGTCGCCAACATCCAGGAGACCGGCGAGTTCGTCTGGAATCTGGTGACGATGGATCTGGCGGAGGCGATGAACGCCACCTCGGCGACGGTGCCGCAGGAAGTCGATGAGTTCGAACTCGGCAAGCTCACCAAGCTGCCGAGCACGCGGGTGAAGCCGCCGCGCGTCGGCGAGAGCCCGGTGTCTTTCGAATGCAAGCTGTCGGATATCATCCAGCTCAAGGGCGCCGACGGCACCAAGGCCGAGGCCTGGCTGACGATTGGCGAAGTCGTCGCGGTGCATATCGACAAGCGGCTGATCCTGGACGGCGTCTATCAGACCGCACTGGCCCGCCCCATCGTCCGCGCCGGCCGCCGCGGCGACTACTTCGAAATCCGCCCCGACGCGATGTTCGACATGCCGCGGCCGGAATAGCTGGGCGGCGGGCGCGGTTTTCTGTGCGCTTCATCGATGCTTCTGAACGTCGCGCACGCCCCAATCACTCCGTCATGGCCGGCTTGTCCCGGCCATCCACGCCTTTTCTGAGTTGACGTCAGCAAGACGTGGATGCCCGGCACAAGGCCGGGCATGACGCGGGGCGGGGCTGTGCATGCACCTGATGCTCACCAATTGCTCGAAGCCCAGGCCTTCCAATGGGCACTGAGTCCTCATCCTGAGGAGCCCGGCGCAGCCGGGCGTCTCGAAGGATGGGGCCGCGCTGCGTCCGTGGCCCATGGTTCGAGACGGCGCTTCGCGCCTCCTCACCATGAGGCTGTGCGTGTGGCGAGCCTTCAGAGCAGGGTCGTTCGATTGAAGCGGTCGTTGCGGTTGCGTGGCAGCCTCTGCGCCGCGCGTTGACGGCGGCGGCGAACCGCCGCACCATGGATCGATTCTTTCCAGGTGTGCGCGTGACTGCCCTCAGCCAACGTCAATCCGAAATTCTCAATCTTGCCCGCGCCTCGGGGCGGGTGATGGTCGACGATCTCGCCCGGCGCTTCGAAGTGTCGGCGCAAACCATTCGCAAGGATCTCAACGATCTGTGCGATCAGCGCTCGCTGACGCGGATCCACGGCGGCGCGATCATCGCGTCGGGAGTCGAAAATCTCGCCTATGAGGCGCGCCGTTTCGTCGCCGCCGAAGAAAAGCGTGCGATCGGCGCCGCCGCGGCCGCGCAGATTCCGAACGGCTGCTCGCTGTTCATCAACATCGGCACCACCACCGAGGAAGTCGCGAGCGCATTGACGTCGCATCACGAGTTGCTGGTCATTACCAACAACCTCAATGTCGCCATGCAGCTCTACAAATATCCGCGCATCGAGGTCATTGTCGCCGGCGGCACGGTCCGGCGTGCCGACGGTGCGGTGATCGGGTCGGCGGCGATCAGCCTGATCGGCCAGTTCAAGGTCGACTACGCGATCATCGGCGCCTCGGCGATCGACGAGGAGGGCGCGCTGCTCGACTTCGACTATCGCGAGGTGCAGGCCGCGCAGGCGATCATCGCCAACGCCCGCAGCGTGATGCTGGTGGCGGATTCGACCAAGCTGCGGCGCAGCGCGCCGGTGCGGATCGCGCATTTGAGCCAGATCCAGACCTTCGTGACCGACGAGGCGCTGCCGCCGGCGCTGCAGACCATCTGCGATGCGCACGGCATTCAGGTGATCGAAGCCTTGCCGAAACGCGCCGAAGACCTCGACGACACCGCCGCCTGAAACGCGCTAATAGACTGTAATCACTAGAGATTTTGCCTGGCCGCCGAAGCGGCCGGGAGAACTGTCACATGCCGCTTGCTTTCGTTTTGTATTCTGATCTATTTCGTCTCGAAAGAAATTCGACAGAAGCGAAAGCTGCACTGCAGCAATTCGCAAGCGTTGGGTGAGGAGCGTCCGTGGCAAAGGTTTTCGATCTCGCGATCATTGGCGGCGGGATCAACGGCTGTGGCATCGCGCGCGACGCGGCCGGCCGGGGCAATTCCGTTTTCCTTTGCGAGATGAACGACCTGGCCAGCGGCACCTCGTCCTGGTCGACCAAGCTGATCCACGGCGGCCTGCGCTATCTCGAATATTTCGAATTCCGGCTGGTGCGCGAGGCGCTGATCGAGCGCGAGCGGCTCTGGCAGATCGCGCCGCACATCATCGGGCCGCTGCGCTTCGTGCTGCCGCATCATTCCGGCCTGCGGCCCGCCTGGCGGCTGCGCCTCGGACTGTTCCTTTACGACTACATCGGCGGCCGCAAGCTGCTGCCCCCGACCCGCTCGGTCGATCTCGCCCACGACGAAGTCGGCAAGCCGCTGGTGCCGGGCCGCTTCACGCGCGGCTTCGAATATTCCGACTGCTTCGTCGATGACGCGCGGCTGGTCGTGCTGACCGCGCGCGACGCGGCTGATCGCGGCGCCGACATTCGCACCCGCACCCGCGCGGTCGAGGTGCGCCAGCACGACGGCATCTGGCACGTCACCACCGAGGACATGCGCAGCGGCGTGCGCGAGACGATCCAGGCGCGGGCGCTGGTCAATGCCGCCGGACCGTGGGTCGAGAACGTGCTGGCGTCCGGCTCTGGCGTCAACGCGACCTCGAAGGTGCGGCTGGTGCAGGGCTCGCACATCGTGGTGCCGAAGCTGTATCAGCACGACCGCGCCTACATCTTCCAGAACGCCGACGGCCGCATCGTGTTCGCGATTCCCTATCAGGGCGATTTCACGCTGATCGGGACCACCGACCGCGACTATCACGGCGACCCGTCGCAGGTGAAAGCGACGCCGGACGAGATCGCTTATTTGTGCGATGCGGTCAGTCAGTACTTTGCCAAGCCGGTGACCCCAGCCGAGGTGGTGTGGACGTTCTCCGGGGTGCGGCCGCTGTATGACGACGGCGCCAGCGAGGCCAAGGCGGCGACCCGCGACTACGTGTTCGAGCTCGACACGCCGGGCGGCGCGCCGCTGCTGTCGATCTATGGCGGCAAGATCACCACCTATCGGCGGCTGTCCGAAGAGGCGCTGGAGAAGCTCTCACCTTACGTGAAGGGCGCGCAGGCCAAGGAGGGCTGGACCGCGCGGCAGCCGCTGCCCGGCGGCGACTTCGCCGTCGATGGCGGGCCCGCGCTGGTGGCGCAACTCACCCGTGACTACCCGTTCCTGCCGCAGCCGCACGCGTATCGGCTGGTGCACGCCTACGGCACGCGCGCGCGCCTGGTGCTCGGCGCGGCGACGTCGATGGCCGATCTCGGCCGCGACTTCGGCGCCACATTGACGGAAGCCGAGGTCCGCTATCTGATGAAAAACGAATGGGCCTGCAGCGCCGACGACATCGTGTGGCGCCGATCCAAGCTCGGTCTGCGGCTGTCGCCCGAGGCGATCACCGCGCTGGGCGAGTGGATCGCGGCGAACAGCTTCGCCGAGAAGCCCCAGCAACAGATGGGAGGCCGGGCATGAGTGTCAGCCTGGAAAACGTGACCCGCACGATCGACGGGATGCCGGCGATCCGCGACGTGTCGCTGACGCTGGAGCGCGGCACGCTGAGCGTGCTGCTCGGGCCGACGCTGTCCGGCAAGACCTCGATCATGCGGCTGCTCGCCGGCCTCGACAAGCCGACCTCCGGCCGCGTGCTGGTCGACGGCAAGGACGTCACCGGCGCCGACGTGCGCACTCGCTCGGTGGCGATGGTGTATCAGCAGTTCATCAACTACCCGTCGCTCAGCGTGTACGAGAACATCGCCTCGCCGCTGCGCGTGCAGGGCAAGCCGCGCGCCGAGATCGAGCAGCGCGTGCAGGAGGCGGCGAAGCTCTTGAAGCTCGAGCCGTATCTGCAGCGCACGCCGCTGCAGATGTCCGGCGGCCAGCAGCAGCGCACCGCGATCGCCCGTGCGCTGGTGAAGGGCGCCGACCTCGTGCTGCTCGACGAGCCGCTGGCCAATCTCGACTACAAGCTGCGCGAGGAGCTGCGCACCGAATTGCCGAAGATCTTCGAGGCCTCCGGCGCGATCTTCGTTTACGCCACCACTGAGCCGTCCGAAGCGCTGCTGCTCGGCGGCCGCACCATCTGCATGTGGGAAGGCCAGGCGCTGCAGGTCGGCCCGACTCCGATGGTGTATCGCCAGCCCGACACGCTGCGCGTCGCGCAGGTGTTCTCCGATCCGCCGCTCAACATCGTCGGCGCCGAGAAGAAGGCCGGCACGGTGCACTATGCGGGCGGCGTCGAAGCGCCGGCGACCGGTGTATTCGCCGGGCTCGGCGACGGCGCCTATCGGGTCGGTTTCCGCGCCCATCAGATCGCGGTGAAGCGCGCCGATCCGGATCGTCATGCGTTCCAGACCACGGTGGCGATCACCGAGATCACCGGCTCGGAGAGCTTCGTGCATCTCAAGCGCGGCGACGACAATTGGGTCGCGGTGCTGCATGGCGTGCACGAGTTCGAGCCGGGCCAGCCGCTCGACGCGGTGCTCGATCCCGCCAACCTGTTCGTGTTCGACGCGGCCGATCGCCTCGTCGCCGCGCCGAAGCCGAACTGAGGGGCATCCCGATGGCGCGCATTGATCTCGTCGATCTTGCTCACTCCTATCTGGTCGGCGACAACCTGCCGCCGGCCGCCTACGCGCTGAAGCCGGTGTCGATGACCTGGCGGCAGGGCGGTGCCTATGCGCTGCTCGGCCCCTCCGGCTGCGGCAAGACCACGCTGCTCAATCTGATCTCGGGCATCGTCACGCCGTCGCACGGCAAGATCCTGTTCGACGGCAAGGACGTCACGCAGCTCTCGACCCGCGAGCGCAACATCGCGCAGGTGTTCCAGTTTCCGGTGATCTACGACACCATGACGGTGCGGGAGAATCTCGCCTTTCCGCTGAAGAACCGCGGCGTGGCGAAGCCGGACATCGACAAGCGCGTCGCGGAAATCGCCGATCTCTTGGACCTGACGCCGAACCTGAATCGCAAGGCGACGCGGCTCACCGCCGACGCCAAGCAGAAGATCTCGCTCGGGCGCGGACTGGTGCGCAACGACGTCGCCGCGATCCTGTTCGACGAGCCGCTGACGGTGATCGATCCGCATCTGAAGTGGGAGCTGCGCAGCAAGCTCAAGGCGCTGCACCGCGCGCTCGATCTGACGATGATCTACGTCACCCACGACCAGACCGAAGCGCTGACGTTCGCCGACACCGTGGTGGTGATGCATGATGGCCGCGTCGTGCAGAGCGGCACGCCTGAGGAGCTGTTCGAGAAGCCGGCCCACACCTTCGTCGGTTACTTCATCGGCTCGCCCGGCATGAACATCGTGCCGGCCGAGGTGAAGGGCCGCGACGCGCTGGTCGGCGGCCACGCCATCCGGCTGGCGCGCGGCTACGACAATCTCCCCGCCGGCGCTAAGATCGAGATCGGCGTGCGGCCGGAATTCGTGCATCTCACCGCCAAGGCGCCGGGCGTGCTGTCGGGCCGCATCGAGCGGATCGACGATCTCGGCCGCATTCGCTTCGCCTCGGTGCGGGTCGGCGACGCCAAGTTCGCCGCGCGCGTGCCGGACGGTTTCACGCCGGGCGGCGACGAGGCCGGGCTGCAATTCGAACCCTCGCGCATCCACGTCTACGCCAACAGCGAGATCGTCGAGGGCAGCGCACTGGAGCAAGTCGCCTGATGGACAAGGTCGTCAACCAGAAAGCCTGGTTCCTGGTGCTGCCGGTGTTCGCCATCGTGGCGTTCTCGGCGATCCTGCCGTTGATGACGGTGGTGAACTATTCGATGCAGGACACCTTCGGCAACAATCAGTTCTTCTGGAACGGTGTCGGCTGGTTCAAGGAACTGCTCGATCCGTCGAGCGATCTCGGCGGCCGGTTCTTCGCCTCGCTGTGGCGCAATCTGGCGTTCTCGGCGATCATCCTGGCGATCGAGGTGCCGCTCGGCATCGTGGTGGCGCTGGCGATGCCGCGCCACGGCTGGTCGGTGGCGTTCTGCCTGGTTATCATGGCGCTGCCGCTGTTGATCCCGTGGAACGTGGTCGGCACCATCTGGCAGATCTTCGGCCGCCCCGACATCGGCCTGATGGGCTACACGCTTAATCATCTCGGCTTCAACTACAACTACGTGTCCAACGAGTTCGACGCCTGGGCCACCGTGGTGGTGATGGACGTCTGGCACTGGACCAGCCTGGTGGCGCTCTTGTGCTACGCCGGCCTGAAGTCGATCCCGGACGCCTATTATCAGGCGGCGCAGATCGACGGCGCGTCGCGCTGGGCGGTGTTCAAGGCGATCCAACTGCCGAAGATGCACCGCGTGCTGCTGATTGCCGTGCTGCTGCGGTTCATGGACAGCTTCATGATCTACACCGAGCCGTTCGTCGTCACCGGCGGCGGGCCGGGCAATTCGACCACCTTCATCTCGATCGAGCTCGTCAAGATCGCGCTCGGCCAGTTCGACCTCGGCAAGGCCGCGGCGCTGTCGATCGTCTACAACCTGATCATCATCATCGTCTGCTGGGTGTTCTACACCGTGATGACCAATGCCGGTAATGAGCACCGGCCGACCGAAGGGAGCGTGTGATGCATTCGATCCCCGGCCGCCGCATCGTGATGGCGCTGTATCTGCTGTTCCTGATGTTGCCGATCTACTGGCTCGTCAACATGAGCTTCAAGACCAACGGCGAGATCGTCTCGACGATGACGCTGTGGCCGCATCAGCCGACGCTGGAGAACTACCGGACGATCTTTACCGATCCGAGCTGGTATTCGGGCTACATCAACTCGCTGCAATACGTCGTCATCAACACGGTGCTGTCGATCTCCTTCGCGCTGCCGGCCGCGTATGCGTTCTCGCGCTATCGCTTCCTCGGCGACAAGCACCTGTTCTTCTGGCTGCTGTCGAACCGGATGGCGCCGGCCGCCGTCTATGCGCTGCCGTTCTTCAATCTGTATTCGGCGCTGAACCTGTTCGACACGCCGTGGGCGGTGGCGCTGGCCCACTGCCTGTTCAACGTGCCGCTGGCGGTGTGGATTCTCGAGGGCTTCGTGTCCGGCGTTCCGAAGGAGATCGACGAGACCGCGTTCCTCGACGGCTATTCGTTCCCGCGCTTCTTCGTGAAGATCCTGATGCCCCTGATCGCCAGCGGCATCGGCGTCGCGGCGTTCTTCTGCTTCATGTTCTCGTGGGTCGAGCTGCTGCTGGCGCGGACGCTGACCTCGGTCAATGCCAAGCCGATCTCGGCGGTGATGACCCGCACCGTGTCGGCCGCCGGCATGGACTGGGGCCTGCTCGCCGCCGCCGGCGTTCTCACCATCATTCCGGGCGCGCTGGTGATCTGGTTCGTCCGCAACTACATCGCGCGCGGCTTCGCGCTGGGACGGGTGTGAGGGGATGATGATGACGCACCCACGTTTCGCCCGTCATTGCAAGCGAAGCGAATCAATCCAGAGCGCCGTGCTCGGAGCTGGATTGCTTCGTCCCCTTGCTCCTCGCAATGACGGAGAGGCTGTCTTCGCCTGCTACGATCGAAGAGGAGCGCGCTGATCATGGACTCCTTCGCATGGATGGCGTGGACCTGGCCGACTGCGGCGTTCTTCGCCGCGCTGGCTTGCACGCTCGGGACCATGACCTGGCTCGCGGTGGCCTATCCGGAAGTCGAGCGCGTCGGCGTGCTGCGGATTCCGACGACGCGCGGCGACCGGCTGTTTCTATCGCTGATCCTGGCCGCCGTGATTCACCTGGTGTGGATCGCGGTGGTCGGCACCGATCCGCTGTTCACGCTGCCGGTCGGTGAGGGTGTCGAAGTGTCGAGCCTCTGGCTCGCCACGGGTCTGTCGCTGGTTTCTGCCGTTGTGATTTTTCGCACCGTCTGAGCCTGGCGAATGAGGAACAGATCCGGGATCAACCCGGGCCTGAAGTGCTGTCGCTTAATGGAGGAACCAAGGATGCGACATTTGATTGGACGCAAAACCCATGTCAGCCGCGCGCGGCTGATGACGATGGCGAGCGCGGCGGCGCTGGTCGCGGCTTCGATGACGCTGGCGGCGCCGGCGTGGTCCGCCGACGACGCGGTGCTGAAGAAGTGGATCGACGAGGAATTCCAGCCCTCGACGCTGTCGAAGGAAGACCAGCTCAAGGAACTGCAGTGGTTCGCCAAGGCGGCCGAGCCGTTCAAGGGCATGGAGATCAACGTCGTCTCCGAAACGCTGACGACGCACGAATATGAATCCAAGACGCTGGCCAAGGCGTTCAGCGAGATCACCGGCATCAAGCTGCGGCACGACCTGATCCAGGAAGGCGACGTCGTCGAGAAGCTGCAGACCCAGATGCAGTCCGGCAAGAACGTCTATGACGGCTGGATCAACGACTCCGATCTGATCGGCACTCACTTCCGCTACAACCAGACCATCGCGCTGTCGGACTACATGACCGGCGAGGGCAAGGACGTCACCGATCCGATGCTCGACGTTGGCGACTTCATCGGCACGTCGTTCACCACGGCGCCCGACAAGAAGATGTACCAGCTGCCGGACCAGCAGTTCGCCAACCTTTACTGGTTCCGGTACGACTGGTTCACCAATCCGGACTACAAGGCGAAGTTCAAGGCCAAGTACAGCTATGAGCTCGGCGTGCCGGTCAACTGGTCGGCCTATGAAGACATCGCCGAGTTCTTCACCAACGACATCAAGGAAATCAACGGCGTCAAAGTCTATGGCCACATGGACTACGGCAAGAAGGACCCGTCGCTCGGCTGGCGCTTCACCGACGCCTGGCTGTCGATGGCCGGCAACGGCGACAAGGGCCTGCCGAATGGCCTGCCGGTCGACGAATGGGGCATCCGCATGGAAGGCTGCCGTCCGGTCGGCTCGTCGATCGAGCGCGGCGGCGACACCAACGGTCCGGCGGCGGTCTATTCGATCGTCAAGTATCTGGACTGGATGAAGAAGTACGCGCCGCCGCAGGCGCAGGGCATGACGTTCTCGGAGTCGGGCCCGGTGCCGGCGCAGGGCAACGTCGCCCAGCAGATCTTCTGGTACACCGCCTTCACGGCCGACATGGTGAAGCCCGGTCTGCCGGTGATGAATGCCGACGGCACGCCGAAGTGGCGTATGGCGCCGTCGCCGCATGGCGCGTACTGGAAGGAAGGCATGAAGCTCGGCTATCAGGACGTCGGTTCGGCGACGCTGCTGAAATCGACCCCGGCGGACCGCCGCAAGGCCGCCTGGCTGTATCTGCAGTTCATCACCTCCAAGTCGGTGAGCCTGAAGAAAAGCCACGTCGGTCTCACCTTCATCCGTGAGAGCGATATCTGGGACAAGTCGTTCACCGAGCGCGCGCCCAAGCTCGGCGGTCTGATCGAGTTCTATCGCTCGCCGGCCCGCGTGCAGTGGTCGCCGACCGGCAACAACATCCCGGACTATCCGAAGCTGGCGCAGCTGTGGTGGCAGAACATCGGCGACGCGTCGTCCGGTGCCAAGACTCCGCAGCAGGCGATGGACTCGCTGGCCGCGGCGCAGGACTCGGTACTCGAGCGCCTCGAGAAGTCGAAGGTGCAGGGCGAATGCGGTCCGAAGCTGAACAAGAAGGAGACCGCGGAGTACTGGTACGAGAAGTCCGCCAAGGACGGCAACATCGCACCCCAGCGCAAGCTGGCGAACGAAAAGCCGAAGGGTGAAACGATCGACTACGACACCCTGATCAAGTCCTGGCCGGCCTCCCCGCCGAAGCGCGCCGAAGCGAAGTAAGCGTTCTCGAAGTCGAACCGCCATCAACGCAAAAGGCCGGGAGCGATCCCGGCCTTTTTGCTGTTCCGCGCACTTCCTCTCGTTCGTCATTCCGGGGCGCGCGAAGCGCGAGCCCGGAATCCATACCCCCTATACTAGCCTTTGGCCGCACTTCGCGCCCAACAATGAGCACAGGGCTTATGGATTCCGGGCCTGCGCCGCTGCGCGGCGCATCCCGGAATGACGGCGTGTGTGGCTAAGCGCTTACTGCGCCGCCTGGGCCGATTCCAGCGTCGGGTAGTCGATGTAGCCCTTGGCGCCGCCGCCGTAGAAGGTGGCCTTATCGGGCTCGTTCAGCGGGGCGTTGCGCTTGAGGCGCTCGACCAGGTCCGGATTCGAGATGAACGGCTTGCCGAACGCGATCAGGTCGGCCGCGCCCGAGTCGAGATGCTGGTTCGCGAGCGCGAGATCGTAGGCATTGTTGGCGATGTAGGCGCCGCTGAAGCGCTTGCGCAGCGAGGCGTAGTCGAACGGCGCGATGTCGCGCGGGCCGCCGGTCGCGCCTTCGATGACGTGGATATAGACCAGCTTCAGCTTGTTCAGCTCGTCGACGATGTATTCGAACAGCGGCTGCGGGTTCGAGTCGGAGACGTCATTGGCGGGCGTCACCGGTGAGATGCGGATGCCGGTCCGTTCCGGTCCGATTTCCTTGGCGACGGCCGCGGCGACTTCGATCATCAGCCGGGCACGGTTCTCGATCGAGCCGCCATACTGGTCGGTGCGCTTGTTGGAGCTGTCGCGGACGAACTGGTCGAGCAGATAGCCGTTGGCGCCGTGAATCTCGACGCCGTCGAAGCCCGCCTTGATGGCGTTGGCCGCGGCCTTGCGGAAATCATCGACGATGCCGGGGATTTCGCTGAGCTCGAGCGCGCGCGGCTCGGAGACGTCGGCGAATTTGCCGCCCACGAAGGTCTTGGTATTAGCCTTGATGGCCGAGGGCGCGACCGGCTTGCCGCCGTTCGGCTGCAGGTCGACATGCGAGATGCGGCCGACATGCCAGAGCTGGATGAAGATCTTGCCGCCGCGCTTGTGCACCTCGTCGGTGACTTTCTTCCAGCCGGCGACCTGGGCGTCCGAATAGATGCCGGGCGTGTCCTGATAGCCCTGACCCTGCTGCGAGACCTGGCTGGCTTCCGTGATCAGCAAGCCGGCGGTGGCGCGCTGGCCGTAATATTCCGGCGCGAGCGGGCTGGGGATGAGCCCTTCCGGAATCGCGCGGTTGCGCGTCAGCGGGGCCATCGCGATGCGGTTGGCGAGCGAGATCGGACCGAGCTTGGTGGGCTCGAACAGCTTGGAAGTCGACATGGGGCCGTCCTGGAAAATTGCGGATGGCTGGAACTTGGGGCGCCCCGTCGGAATCTCAATGGGTCTGCCGAAAATAGATGCGACCGCATGAAATTTTGAAGTGCGGTTTCGAAAAGCCGGCTGCGGCTGAAAGGATCTGCTGCGAATGCGGGCGAGCGCGGACCAATTCTGCTCGGGCTTTAACGTGCTCGCGGCGCAGGCAACGCGTTTGAGCGAAGGGAGCCGGCGGCGGGGAAATCGTCGCCGGAACCCAGCTCGCAGCCGGTGTCGGCTGCGAGCAAGGGATCGTCAGGCGGCGAGCGTGCGGCGCTGGCGGCGGAAGAACCAGAAGGCGAACGGGGCCACGAACAGCGTGCCGAACGCTGGCAGGGCCGCGGCGCGCAGGATCTCGCTCGCCCCGAAGCCGTCGCCGCCGAGGCCGATCTTGCCGAGCACGATGGCGATCACCAGCGTGACGATCGGCGAGACCACCATGGTGGCGGCGCCGGCGGCCTGCGACACCAGTTTGCCGGCCGGAGCGGCGGTTGCGAGTACACCTGCCACCACGACGGCGGCCCCGAAAGCCAGTGCGGTCAGCACCAAAAGAAGTGTCATTTCCAATTTCCTGTTGCTCGGACGATCCGCCTGTTCGGTATCCGAATAAGCGGGGTGTCCTAAGTCGATGGGGCGCGGAGGTGAGAAAGCGCCCCGAACGGCAACAGGATACTTTGTGCAGTTGCACACGAAATTGATCTGGCGCAGATGATACCGGTCAGCCTGCGCGTCAGGAGCGCACAGGAGCCATGCGTCTTACGACTTTGGTCCCGGTTTAGCCGGCTGATTTCTGCCCGCCGCGCAGCCGGCCGACGATCCCGGTCGGGAAGAAATACACGCTGGCGACGAACAGCAGGCCGAGCCACAGCAGCCAGCGATCCGGATGCAGCAACCCCGGCAGCAGCGGCAGCCCGGCATCGGCGGCGGCGGTCGAGGCCGCCCCCATCAGCGCTTGCAGATAGTTTTGCGCCAGGATGAAGATGGTGGCGCCGATGATCGCGCCGTAGATCGTGCCCATGCCGCCGATCACCACCATCAGCAGGATATCCAGCATGATCGAGAAGCTCAGCGAGGTGTCGGGTCCGGCATAGCGCAGCCACATCGCGTTGAGCACGCCGGCGGCGGCGGCCACCAGCGCGGCCAGCACGTTGGCGTAGGTGAGGTGGAAGACGGTGCGATAGCCCAGCGCCTCGGCGCGGAAGCGGTTCTCGCGGACCGCCTGCAGCACCCGGCCGAACGGCGAGTTCACCACCCGCAGCAGCGCCAGGATCATGCCGGCGCAGCCGATCAGGATGATGTAGTAGGTCAGGATGCGGCCGTTGATCCGCACCCCGAAGAAATCCTTGATGAACACCGTGCCGGGTCGCAGCAGCTCCGGCAGGCTGAAGCTCCGGCCGTCCTCGCCGCCGGTCAGCCACGACAATTGCGACGCCAGCACCAGGAAGGCGGAGGCGACCGCCAGCGTGATCATCGCAAAGAAGATCGCCTCGACCCGCAGCGAGAACAGCCCGATCGCCAGCGCCAGCAGCGCCGCCAGCGGCAGGCCGATGACGATGCCGGCGCCGACTGCTGCCCAACTCGGCCCCATGCCGTACAGCGCGATCGCCACTGCGTAGCTGCCGATGCCGTAGAACATCGTGTGGGCGAACGACACCGTGCCGGTGTAGCCGAGCAAGAGGTCGTAGGACGCCACCAGCGCCGCGAAGATGCAGATCTTGGCGGCGACGTTGAGCGGCTTGGCACCGGGAAACAGGAATGGCGTGAGCGCCAGCACCACCACGATCGCGATCAGGATCAGCGACAGCACCCGGCTGCGCGGCGGATCGCCGGACAGGATCATCATCGTGACGTCACCGCGTAGAGTCCGCGCGGCCGCCACATCAGGATGGCGACCATCAAGAGAATGTTGGAGACCAACGTCAGCTTCGGCACCAGGAAGCCGCCGTAATTGGCGACCATCGCCACCAGCAGCGCCCCGATGAAGCAGCCGCCGACCGAGCCAAGCCCGCCGATGATCACCACGATGAAAATCAAGACGGTGAGCTCGTTGCCCATCGAGGCGTGGACCTGCTCGCGATACAAGGCCCACATCACGCCGCCGAGCCCGGCCAGCGCCGAGCCGACCATGAACACGCCGAGGAACAGCCGCTTGACGTGATAGCCGAGCGCCTCGACCATCTCGCGGTTTTCGACGCCGGCGCGGATCAACAGGCCGATCTTGGTGCGGTTCAGCGTCAGCTGGATGCCGACGAACACGATCAACCCGACCAGCATCACCAGCAGGCGATATTTGGCGATGGCGATATCGCCGATGATGAACGAGCCACGCAGCGCGTCCGGCAGCGGCAGCGGAATGATCTGTGGCCCCCACAGCGCGTAGAGCGCCTGCTCTGCCACGATCAGTCCGCCGGTGGTCATCAGGATCTGCTTCAGATGCTGGCCGTACACCGGCAGGATCAGCACGCGCTCGACGACGAGGCCTAGCGCGCCCGACACCGCCATCGCGGCCAGCGCCGCCGGTGCCAGCACCGCCAGATTGATCAGCAGCGAGTCGGCCTGCGACATCGCCGCCAGCGGCAGCAGCACCAGTGTGGCGATATAGGCGCCGACCGAGATGAATGCGCCGTGGCCGAAGTTGAGCACGTCCATCAGCCCGAACACCAGCGTCAGGCCCGACGCCATGGTGAAGATCATCATCCCCATCGCCAGACTGGCGATGGTCAGCGTCACCCACGACGAGAACGAACCGACCAGCGGCAGCATCAGCAGCGCCAGGATCACCGGCAGCAGCACCGGCAACAGATCGCGCTTGGCCTGCGGCAGCGGATCGGAGGTGGAGGCGGGGATGTCGGTCATGGGAGGCCTCCGTCATTGCGAGCGAAGCGAAGCAATCCACTCCCGAGCACGGCGCTGGATTGCTTCGTCGCTGCGCTCCTCGCAATGACGGGGAGAGGGCGAGAGTAAGAACTCACTGATGCGCCTCCAGGCTCAATCCGAGCAGGCGTTCCTGCAGCGGCACGTCGGCGGCGAGGGCGGCCATGGCGCCGCGGTGCACGATCATGCCGTTGTCCATCACCAGGACGCTGTCGCCGATCTGCTGGGCGACGTGGAAATTTTGCTCGACGAGCAGAATGGTCGTGCCGCTGCGCTTGATCTCGGCGAAGCACTCGATCAGCGCGCCGATGATCGCCGGCGCCAGCCCCTTGGTGGGCTCGTCGATCAGCAGCAGCTGGCGCGGCTCGATGATGGCGCGGGCGATCGACAGCATCTGCTTCTGCCCGCCGGACAGCGAACCGGCACGCGACAGCCAGAACTTCCGCAGCGCCGGGAAGAAGCCGAAGATCCAGTCGAGCCGCGCCGTCTCCATCGCGCGTTCGCGCGCGGCCAGGATCAGGTTTTCCTTCACGGTGAGATCGGAGAACACCGCCATGGTCTCCGGCACGTAGCCGATGCCCAGTCGCGCGATCTCCGGCGTCGCCATTGCCTCGATGCGCTTGCCGGCGAAGTTGATCTCGCCTTTCGACGCCGGCCACAGACCCATGATGGTGCGCAGCGTCGTCGTCTTGCCGGCGCCGTTGCGCCCGAGCAGCATCGTGGTCTCGCCTGCGGGCACGACGCAATCGACGCCCTGCAGAATGTGGTAGCGGCCGATGTTGGTGTGCACGCCGGAAAGCGTGAGAAGGTCGGTCATTCTCCTCTCGCTCCACAACGAGGCGCCTCTTCTCCCCTCCCCCTTGCGGGGAGGGGTCGGGGGTGGGGGGCCACAACGGGACGCCATCCTTGCGTCGCCCTCACCCCAACCCTCTCCCGCAAGCGGGAGAGGGAGCCCGTCGGCGCGCGGGGAGAGAGCGTTATCAGCATCTCCATCGAGTTACTTATTGCGTCTTCATATTTGCGCGGCGCCTCTTCTCCCCTCCCCCTTGCGGGGAGGGGTCGGGGGTGGGGGGGCCACGAGGATGGCGTCCCGTTGTGGACCCCCACCCCAACCCTCCCCGCAAGGGGGAGGGGGCTCGTTCGCATGCGGGGATAGTTTGCCATCAACATCATCTTCACGCCGCACTCTTCCCCGGCGCAATACCCAGATACGCTTCCTGCACGATCGGCGAGGCGATGACGTCGGCGGGCTTGCCGTCGGCGACGAGTTTGCCGTGGTGGAGAACGATGATGCGGTCGGCGAGGGAGCGGACGACGTCCATCTTGTGCTCGACCAGCAGGATGATCTTGGTCGGATCGGCTTTCAGCCGCGCGATCAGGTCGAGCACCACCGGGACTTCGTCGACGCTCATGCCGGCGGTCGGTTCGTCGAACATGTAGACCTTCGGCTCCAGCGCCATCATCAGCGCGACTTCGAGCTTGCGCTGGTCGCCGTGCGACAGCGCGGTGGCGGCGACGGTGCGGCGGCTGCCCAGCGCGACGCTGTCGAGGATGGCGTCGGCGCGGTCGATCAGGTCGCGGCGAGTGCGCCACGGCCGCAGCATGTCGTAGTGCGTGCCGCTGTGCGCCTGCACGGCGAGGCGGACGTTCTCTTCGACGCTGAGATTGGGAAACAGATTGGTAAGCTGGAACGCGCGGCCGAGCCCGGCGCGGGTGCGCAGCGGGGCGGTCATTTTGGTGATGTCGGCGCCGTCAAACAGGATGCGGCCGGCGCTCGGCTTGAGCTGGCCGGAGATCAGGTTGAAATACGTCGTCTTGCCGGCGCCGTTCGGCCCGACGATCGCGGTCAGTTCGCCCGGCCGAAACGCACAGCTCACCCCATCGACCGCGACATGGCCGCCGAAGCGGATGGTGAGGGATTGGGTTTCGAGGGAGGTCATGGCAACGCGGTCATCGCAGTTTCGAGCATCATCTAAAGGCGCCGAGTGGATTAGGAGTGGTGCACGGCGCCTCTCCAATCACAACGTCATCACCCGCGAAAGCGGAGGATCCAGTACGCCGCAGCGCTTCCGTTTTGTCGAAACCGCTCTGGGATACTGGGCCACCCGCTTTCGCGGGTGGTGACGACCTGTGAGTGTGACAAGCGACGCGCCTCATCGTTCAAGTTCGTCATTCCGGGATGCGCCCTCTTGGGCGCAGGCCCGGAATCCATACTCCCGGCGGTGGTTATGGATTCCGGGCTCGCGCTTCGCGCGCCCCGGAATGACGAACGTAAGGTTGACGGGTTGTTACTTCTTGTTCTTGATCGGGATCGTCATGTCCTCGATCTTGAGTTCGCGCACCGGCTCGAGCGCGGCCCAGGCGAGGTTGGGATCGACCTTGACCTTGAAGTGATACATGCTCTGCAGCGCCTGATGATCTTCCTTGCGGAACATCATCTTGCCCTTGGGCGTGTCGAATTCCATGCCCTCCATGGCGGCGATCAGCTTCTCGGTGTCGGTCGACTTCGCCTTCTGCACGGCGGTGACCACCGCCATCGCGGCCGAGAATCCGCCCGCGGTGAAGAAATCCGGCGGCGCGTTTAAGCGCTTCTGATGCTCGGTCACGAGCCAGTCGTTGATCGGGTTCTTGGGGATGTCGTAGTAGTAATAGGTCGCGCCTTCCATGCCGGGCAGGCGCTTGTAGGCGGCCAGCGCCGGGAGGATGTTGCCGCCGGTGGACAGCTCGATGCCGTAGCGCTTCGGGTCCATATCCTGCAGCTTGGTCAAGGGATCGCCGCCGCCGGCCCACACCACCCAGATGATCTTCTTGCCGGGCTTGTCCTTGAGCGCATCGAACAGCCGCTGGCCGACCGCGGTGAAGTCGGTCGTGGTGGTCGGGACGTATTCTTCGGCGGCAAGGGTGGCGCCGGTCTTGCCGAGGGCCTCCTTGAAGGCGGCGACGCCGTCGCGGCCGAACGCGTAGTCCTGCGCCAGCGTGGCGATGGTGACGCCCGGCTTGCCGATCGCGACCGCATTGGAGATCGCGTCCTGCGAGGAGTTGCGGCCGGTGCGGAAGATGTAGCGATTCCACTTCTCGCCGGTGATCTGGTCGGCGACCGCCGGCTCGACGATCAGGATCTTCTTGTTCTCTTCGGCGACCGGCAGATCGGCCAGCGCGGCGGCCGACGAGGAGGTGCCGATCGCGATGTCGGCGCCGTCGTCCTGATAGGCTTCGGCGAGCGCGGCCTTGGAGAGGTCGGGCTTGCTCTGATCATCCTTGGTGATGACGACGATCTTGCGGCCGTCGAGCATCATCGTGCCCTTGGTGGCGTATTCCAGCCCCATCATCAGGCCGGTCTCGGTCTGCTTGGCGTAAGCCTCGAGCGGGCCGGTCTTGCCGTAAATCAGCGCGATCTTGAGATCGTCGGCCTTTGCGGCGACCGCTCCGGTCAGCGCAAGGGCGGCGGCGGCAACGAGAGACAGATGACGCACGTTCTTCCTCCGGTTTTTGTTGCGCGCGACCCTAGTGCAAGTCGGCGAAACTTGGAACGTGCCGGCAGATGAAATTTCGCGGGATCTGCGGCGGCTCTGATCGGGTTCAGAGCCGCAGCTCCCGCTTGTTGCCCGGACGCGTTTTCTTCACGCGAGCCGGCCTCCACTTCGCTTGAAAACGCTCTACTGCGGTAAAGGCGCCGGCGGACGGCGGCGACGCTCCGCCGGCGGCGCATCGGATTGGCCGAGCGGCGGCTCGGCGGAGGCGGAAGGCGCGGGTGACGCCGAGCCGCCCATCCGGGTCAGCAATTCCGCGGTCGGCCAGGAATCCGCCGGCAGTCCGTATTTGACCTGCATCGCCTTCACGGCCGTGCGGGTCTGCTGGCCGAGCACGCCGTCGACCTTGCCGACGTCGAAGCCGGCGCGCACCAATAGTTGTTGAAGCTGCTTCATCTCGTTGAACGACAGCTGCGCGACCTGCGCGGTGGGCTTGCGCATCGGCGCGGCCCCGGCGATGCGGGTCGCGAGATACGCCGCGGTGGTCGAGTAGATCAGCGAGTTGTTCCACTCCGTGTAGGCGGCGAAGTTCGCATAGGCGAGGAACGCCGGGCCGTGCCGGCCCATCGGCAGCAACAGCGACGCCGGCATGTCGTCCTTCGGCAGCGGCCGTCCGTCCGCATAGCTGACGCCCCACTGCGCCCATTGCGAGCGCGGCTGCTTCACCGTGAGATCGGCCTGATCCCACGGCAGATTGGCCGGCACCTGCACCTCCTGCAGCCACGGCTCGCCGCGGCGCCATTTCAGGCCGGCCGCGATGTAGTGAGCGGTCGAGCCGATCACGTCGGGTGCGCTGTGCAGCAGGTCGCGGTGGCCGTCGCCGTCATAGTCGACCGCGTAGTCGAAATAGTGCCGCGGCAGGAATTGGGTCTGGCCGAGTTCGCCGGCCCACGAGCCGATCATCTCGCCGGGCGCCAGATCGCCGCGGTCGACGATCTTCAGCGCCGCGATGGTCTCCTGCTGAAACATCTCGGAGCGGCGGCAGTCATAGGCCAACGACACCAGCGAACGCAGCGTCGAGAGATTGCCCTGCACGGCGCCGAAGTCGCTTTCCAGCGCCCAGAACGCCGCGATCACCGCCGGCGGCACGCCATATTCCTTCTCGGCGCGCGCGAATGCCTGCGCGTATTGCTTGATCAGCTGCTGGCCCTTGACGCGCCGTCCCTCCGACGCCATCCGCCCGGCGAACACCGTGAAGATCTGCCCGAACACCCGCTGCCCGCGATCGCGATTGACGATGCCCTGATCGTACACGAGATACGGCGAGGCCGCCGCGATCGCCCGCTGCGACACCCCGGCGGCGACGGCCTGCTGTTTCAGCCCGGCGAGAAACTGATCGAAGCTCTGCCCGCCATGGCAGGACGCACCGCGCTGGGCGAGGGCGGGGGAGGCGGACAGGGTTATTGCGGCCGATACTGCCAACGCGGCGACGAGCCCGCACGATCGTTCTAGCATCGAATTGATCCGCAGCATCGCCACCTCACGAAACGTCATCGCCGGGCTCGACCCGGCGATCCATCAAATCAGAAGAGCTGACTGTTGTTGGGATGGATGGCCGGGTCAAGCCCGGCCATGACGGGCGGTGCGGGCGTTGGCGGCTTCGGGCAGAATAATCCCCGCGTCATTGCGAGGAGCGAAGCGACGAAGCAATCCAGCGCCGTGCTGCGGCTGTGGATTGCTTCGCTTCGCTCGCAATGACCGGGAGTCATGCAGAGCGGGCGAGGACGGAACGCCGCCTCACAACTCCCTCGCATTACTGAACGCAAAGCTGCTTGCCCGTCGCGTGTTCTCGTCCAAAATCAGCGTCCTGGTGATCGGCGGTTCGGCGCGTTGGCTGCAGTGTTCGCGTTCGCAGAGACGGCAGTTGACGCCGATCGGGGTGCCTTCGGCTTTGTCGAGGTCCATGCCGGCGGCGTAGATCAGTTTGGAGGCGTGGCGGATTTCGCAGCCGAGGCCGAGGGCGAAGCGCGGTTGCGGCTGCGGGTGCGGCGCGACCGGGCGGCGGACCATCTGGGCGATCGAGAAGTAGCGGCTGCCGTCCGGCAGTTCGATGACCTGCTTGAGCAGGCGATCCGGCGTGTCGAAGGTCGAGTGCACGTTCCACAGCGGGCAGGTGCCGCCGAATTTCGAGAACGGGAAGGTGCCGGACGAAAACCGCTTGGAGACGTTGCCAGCGTTGTCGACGCGCAGCAGGAAGAATGGCACGCCGCGCGCGTTGGGCCGCTGCAGCGTTGTGAGGCGATGGCAGACCTGCTCGAAGCCGGCGTTGAAGCGCTGCGCCAGCACGTTGACGTCGTAGCTGAGCTGCTCGACCGCGGCATGGAACGCCGCGTAGGGCATCATCACCGCGGCGGCGAAGTAATTGCCCAGCGTGATCCGGAACAGCCGCCGCGCGCCGTCGTCGAGCGAGCCGGTGCGGGCGACGATGCCGTCCATCACGCTGCCGTATTCGGTCAGCCCGGTCTGGAACGCGCGGCCCTGGAAATCGACCAGCTCGGAGATCAGCAACTGGCGGCGGTGGCGGTCGAACCGGCGCAGCGTCTCGCGCATCACGTCCACCGGCATGATCCGCGTGGTGATCGAATGCCGTTCGCGCAGGCGGTCGGCGAGCGCGCCGAACAGCTCCTGCGAGGTGACGTTGAGCTCGTCCCGCACCGTCTCGGCGGCCTGCTCGAGTTCGGGGAAGTAATTGCGGTTGGCCTCGATCAGGTCGCGGACGCGCTCGATCGGGTTGGCCTCGTAGCGGATCTGCTCGCGGTCCGCCATCTGCGCCGCCACCATGGTTTCGCCGCGCCGCGCCTCCGTATAGGCGGCGTACAGCCGCTGCAGCGAGTGGGTGACGCCGGGGCAGAGCTCGGCAAGGTCTTTCAGCTCCTGCTTGGGCAGGTCGATCTGGCGGAACAGCGGGTCGGAAAAGATCTCGTTGAGCTCGGCGAAGAACCGGTCCTCGTCGGCGGTCGCCAGGTCGCGCAAATCGAGGTCGTAGGTCTCGGCCAGCCTCAAAAGGATCTGAGCGGTCACCGGGCGCTGGTTGCGCTCGATCAGGTTGACGTAGCTGGGGGAAATGCCCAATCCTTCGGCGATCTGGGTCTGTGACAGGCCGAGCTGCTGGCGAATCCGCCGGAATCGCGGCCCGACGAACAGTTTTTTACCGGATTCGCCGGCCATTTTCACAGTTCCTTCAGCTTCGCCTGCTGGCAGATTTTTACAAAATTTACAAAGTTACATTTGTTACATGTACTGAAGTTACATGACATCACCATTCGTTCGCAAGAGGTCTGTACGTCTTTCCCAATCTCGCGTTTACGTAGCGACACGTTTCGCAGCGCGCTGTCACGAATGTCTCAAGCAGCGCGACGCGGTTTTGTCGTCACCGAAGGGATCATGTCATGAACTTCCAGCCTCGCGGCATCAGCGCCATCCACGGTCCGAGCTCCTATCAGAGCGAGCTCGAAGCGGCCGAAGCCCTGCTCAAGGACAAGCCGACCTGGAACGGCGTTACCGCCGAGGCCGTGGCCCGCATGCGCCTGCAGAACCGTTTCAAGACCGGCCTCGACATCGCCCGCTACACGGCGGCGCAGATGCGTGCCGACATGGCGGCCTATGACGCCGATCCGACCAAGTACACCCAGTCGCTCGGCTGCTGGCACGGCTTCATCGCGCAGCAGAAGCTGATCTCGATCAAGAAGCATGGCGGTGGCCGCACCGACCGTCGTTACATCTACCTGTCGGGCTGGATGATCGCGGCGCTGCGCTCCGAATTCGGCCCGCTGCCCGACCAGTCGATGCACGAGAAGACCTCGGTGCCGGCGCTGATCGAAGAGATCTACACCTTCCTGCGCCAGGCCGACTCGCGCGAGCTCAACGACCTGTTCCGCCAGCTCGACAAGGCCCGTGAGGCCGGCGACAAGGCCAAGGAAACGGCGATCATCGACCAGATCGACAATTTCCAGACCCACGTCGTGCCGATCATCGCCGACATCGACGCCGGCTTCGGCAACGCCGAGGCGACCTATCTGCTTGCCAAGAAGATGATCGAAGCGGGCGCCTGCGCGCTGCAGATCGAGAACCAGGTCTCGGACGAGAAGCAGTGCGGGCACCAGGACGGCAAGGTCACCGTGCCGCACGACGTGTTCATCGCCAAGGTGCGCGCGCTGCGTCACGCCTTCCTCGAGATGGGCGTGGAAGACGGCATCATCGTCACTCGCACCGACTCGCTCGGCGCCGGCCTGACCCAGCAGATCGCGGTCAGCCATCAGCCGGGTGACATCGGCGACCAGTACAACAGCTTCCTGGATTGCGAGGAAGTCGACGCCACCAAGATCGGCAACGGCGACGTCATCATCAGCCGCAACGGCAAGCTGCTGCGTCCGAAGCGTCTGCCGAGCAACCTGTACCAGTTCCGTCCGGGCACCGGCGCGGACCGCTGCGTGCTGGACTGCATCACCTCGCTGCAGAACGGCGCCGACCTGCTGTGGATCGAAACCGAGAAGCCGCATATCGAGCAGATCGCCTCGATGGTCGATCGCATCCGCGAAGTCGTGCCGAACGCCAAGCTGGCCTACAACAACTCGCCGTCGTTCAACTGGACGCTCAACTTCCGCTGGCAGGTTTACGATGCCTGGAAGGAAGAAGGTAAGGACGTGTCCAAGTACAACCGCGCCGAGCTGATGAAGGCGGAGTACGACGAAACCCCGCTGGCGATCGAAGCCGACGCCCGCATCCGCACCTTCCAGGCGGATTCGGCGAAGCGCGCCGGTATCTTCCACCACCTGATCACGCTGCCGACCTACCACACGGCCGCGCTGTCGACCGACAACCTGGCCCGCGAATATTTCGGCGACCAGGGCATGCTGGGTTATGTTAAGAACGTGCAGCGCCAGGAAATCCGTCAGGGCATCGCCTGCGTGAAGCACCAGAACATGGCCGGCTCGGATATCGGCGACGATCACAAGGAATACTTCGCCGGCGAAGCGGCTCTGAAGGCCGGCGGCGAACACAACACGATGAACCAGTTCAGCTAACAGAAAAGAACAGGAGACAGGATCATGTCGGGCAGCAACTTCTGGGTGATTGGTGGCGAGTTCGGATCGATGAACTTCCACAAGCTCGTCGAAGGGTCGGCCCAGGTGAAGGGCCCCTTCAAGACCCGCAAGGAGGCCGAAGAGGCCTGGAAGGTTCTCTCCGAGGAAAACCGCCATCGCGCCGGCGTGCGGTTCTCGATCGTGGAAGAGCCGAACCGGGCAGTCACCCCGGCCTGATCCGCTCCTTTAGCCGCGGCGGCGCACGCGCCGCGCGGCGAACTAGACCAGATAGAAGACGTCCAAGGACTTTGGCGGTCTCACCGGGGCAACCCGGTGAGGCCGCCATCGTCGTTTTGGGAGCTGGGTGGGCCGCTGCGCATCTGGCCTGTGGATGGAACCGGGCGTTGTTGTGGCGCGCCCCCGTGCCGCAAATCCTTGCAAGGTCAGGGCCTTTGCGGCGGTCATGGTTGCTGGTAGGTTAATTTTGAACAATCGAGCCCGGTTTGTCGAATGGCGGACGCGCACAACAAGGTCAGCGGAACAGCCGAGGCCCGGCCGATGCGGCTGCGGGACGCGTTGCGCCAGGCCCGGATCGAGGCTGCCGACCGGACCGGCGTGGTCGTCGACCTGCGCGACGCCGAGATCGCCCGGCTGGAGATTCTCAACGAGGCGCTCGATCCGCTGTTCGACGAAATCCCGGCCGGCGTCGATCTGTTCGACCGCGGCTTCAGCCAGGGCGTCACGCCGCGGCTGTGGATCGATGTCGTCGCCCACGTGATGATGGGCCGTGACAAGCGGGTCTATCGCTTCGTCCAGGACACCCGTTACGGCCGCATCGTGCTGGCCGAATCGCACCAGCCCGCGGTGATCGTCGACGCGATCACCAGCTACATTGCCCGCCGGCTGATCGAGCGCGACCACGCGCTGGCCGCGGCTGGCCCGCTGCTGCTGCCGGCTTCGGCCGATCCGGCGCCGCCATCCAAGCCGCGCCGCGGCGGCTTCTGGCTCTTCGCGCTCGGCTTCATCGCCGGCGCCCTGGCGCTGTTCGCGGTCGCGTTGTTCGCTTCGCTGCGCAACGTGTGACCGCGAGCGCTTTAGAGCGCTTCATCGCTTGATGGAAACGATCCGACCTTCCGCAGGCACTGAATCCTCATCCTGAGGAGCACGGCAAAGCCGGGCGTCTCGAAGGATGGGGAGACGCGGTATGAGCGGCCCATGGTTCGAGACGGCGCTGCGCGCCTCCTCACCATGAGGTTGGGCGTGTGGCGGGTGTTACTGATCTTCCTATCCGATTCTAAGAAAAGCAGAACTGCTCTAGCGTTCCAGCAAAGCCTTTCCCCGTCATTGCGAGCCAACGGGTCGGCGCGGAGCGCCGCCCCGTTGGCTCGCAATGACGGCGGACTACAGCATCACCGGCTCGCGCAGCTCCTGCACCGTCTCGGTGCCGGCGAAGCCGCGGCTGCGGTGTTCGCAGCGCCAGCCGCCGCTGGTCTCGCTGACCGTGAAGAAATTATAGGCGGCCGACGGGCGATGGTGGTCGTTGAACGCGGAGGCCGACGGCACGCCGACCACCGGGATGGACCTGGTCGGCGTATCGATCCAGATCGTCGCGTGGACGTGGTCGTGGCCGTGCAGCACCAGCTCGACCGGGTAGCGCTGTAGCAGCGCGATCAGCTCCCGCGAATCCGTCAGGCGCTTGAAGCGCGAGCGCGACCGCAGCGGATGATGGATCATCAGCACGCGAAACACAGGCTGGTCCGCCAGCCCCGCGAGCAGGATTTCAAGCTTCGCCCGCTGCGCGCTGCCGAGCCGGCCGGTCGCCATGAACGGCGCAGTCGGCACTGCGCTGGAGACGCCGATCAGCGCGACGTTGCCGCGCCGGCGCAGATAGGGAAAGCCTGCGACGCCGTCGTCGCCGCTGAGATAGGGGGCGAAGTCCTCGCCGAAGCGGAGCGCCGTTGAGGTGACGTAGGCGTCGTGATTGCCGGGCACGAGACTGACGCTGTGCGGCGGGCCGACGGTTTCGAGCCATTGCCGCGCCGGCGCGAATTCGCCCGTCAGCGAGATGTTGAGCAGATCGCCGGTGACCGCAATGTGGTCGGGCTGCTGCGCCTGGATGTCGCCGACCAGCGTGTCGAGGATGTCGCGGCGGTGGATGGCGTGGCGGTTGCGGGTGTAATTGAGGTAGCCCAGCACGCGCTTGTTGGCGAGTTCGCGATAGCGCGGCTTCGGCAGCAGCGGCAGATGCGGGTCGGACAGATGCGCCAGCGTGAACGTCATCGCGCTTTCCTTCCGGTCCCGAAATCGGGCCCGCACTCGCTGTCAAAATCGGCTCGGTTTTGGCAAGGTCGCTCGATCGGTGCAAGCGCCCGCTGCGCCAGCCATTCGGGGATTGTCCGCCTTTGCCGGCTCTGCAGACCTTGCGACTGAAGTTCGAACCTGTGCTGCGGCGGGTGTTTCATCTGTACTGGCGGTTCGCCCGCGGCATGACGCTGGGCGCGCGGGGCGTGGTGCTCGACGGTCAAGGTCGCGTTTTCCTGATCAAGCACAGCTATGTCAGCGGCTGGCATCTGCCAGGCGGCGGCGTCGAGGTCGGTGAGACCTTCCTCGACGCGCTGCGACGGGAACTGATGGAAGAGGGCCGGATTGAACTTACCGGGGATCCGGAGCTGCACGGCATCTTCCTGAACAGCCATGTGTCGCCGCGGGATCACGTGGCGGTCTATGTGGTGCGAAAATACCAGCAAGACCGGGCGCCAGATCCGAATTTCGAGATTGTCGCGTCGGGCTTTTTCGAGGTCGCCGCCCTGCCGGACGAAACGACTCTCGGAACGCGGCTGCGGATCGCCGAGGTGCTGGGTCGCGAGCCGAAACGCCCGACCTGGCGGTGAATCGCCGCGTGAGCTGCCCGATCGAGGGCCCGATTGCCGCGCCGATCACATCTAGGGCTCATTTCTCTGGTCAGACCGCCGCATCCAATCCAGCTCTTTTTGAAAGGACCAGTTTTGACGGCAACCGCGAAAGCCATCGCTCGATCCCTGCTGATTATTTGGGCCGTATTGGCGGCGAACCTCGCCTTTGCACAGGTTCCGGCCCCTAGCGGCAACGGGAACGGCGATTCCGCCCCGAAGGCGCAGGAGAAGACGCCCGATCCTCTCGGCCGCGACACGCCGGCCGGCCTGGTGTCCGGCTTCATCAGTGCGGCTGCCGAGCAGAACTACGAGAAGGCCGCGCAGTATCTCGATCTGAGCAAGGAGAAGGGCGTCTGGGGGCCCAGCGTCGCCCAGCAGTTGCAGCGGATTCTCGATCAGGGCGGCTACGTGTTCTCGCGCCTGCGCATGAGCACCGAGCAGGCCGGCGACGTCGACGACGGCCTGCCGCCGGACCAGGACAAGTTCGGCGCGGTCCGCACCACCAGCGGCCTGGTCGATCTGATCGCCCAGCGGGTCGAGGACAAGGACGGCAACAAGATCTGGCTGGTCTCGGCTCGCACGGTGGCCGACCTGCCATCGCTGTCGCGCACCGTGATCTCCAGCATGGTCGACCGGCTGCTGCCCTATTCGTTGCGGGATGATTATCGCTTCGCCGGCGTGCCGGTCGGCCACTGGCTGGCGGTGCTGACGCTCGCGGTGGTGTCCTTCCTGCTGGTCTGGGCGATCATCTCGTCGCTGCTGTGGGTGGTGTTCCGCCTCCGCAATCGCCAGGACTCCCGGCTCCGCAAGGTGCTGAGCGCATCGGCATTCCCGATCCGGCTGTTCTTCACGGTGTGGATGCTGCGGGTCACCATGGTGCTGGCCGGCGTCTCGATCGTCGCCCGGCAGCACATGTCGAGCGTCACCGAGATCATCGGCTGGATCGCGTTGTCGTGGATCATCTGGCGGGTCGTCGATGCCTTGGGCGAATTCGCGATCGCCCGCATGACCCTGCGGGGCCGCCTGTCGATGCTGTCGGCGGTGACGTTCATCCGCCGCGTGGTGAAGTTTGCGCTGGTCGCATTCGCGGTGATCGCCGGCCTGAATGCGCTCGGCTACAACGTCACGGCCGGCCTCGCGGCTCTGGGTATCGGCGGTATCGCCATCGCTCTGGGTGCGCAGAAGACGATCGAGCATCTGGTCGGCAGCCTGACGCTGGTCACCGACCAGCCGATGCGCGTCGGCGACTTCTGCAAGTTCGGCGACACGATGGGGACGATCGAGGACATCGGGATGCGCTCGACCCGCATCCGGACGCTCGATCGCACGCTGATCACCGTGCCGAACGGTAACCTGGCGGCGCTGCCGATCGAAAACTTCAGCCGCCGCGACAAGTTCTGGTACCACCCGATCCTGGACCTGCGCTACGAGACCACGCCGGAGCAGCTGCGCTCGCTGATGGACTCGATCCGCGAACTGCTGATCGATCATCCGAAGGTCGACAGCCCCGGACGGGTGCGGATGATCGGCTTCGGGCCGAATTCGCTGAAGGTCGAGATCTTCGCCTATGTGCATGCCGTGGACGGCGACGACTTCCTGGAGGTCCAGGAGGAGCTGTCGCTGCGGCTGATGGAGCTGATCGAGGCCGCCGGCACCGGTTTCGCGCTGAACTCGCAGACGCTCTACATCGCGCGGGACCGGGCGCTGTCGATGACGCGCTCGCCCCAGCTCGCGCCGCACGAGCAGGACGGCGGCGAGGCCGAGGGGCGGCCCCAGCAGGCCGCGAACGCCAGAACCTGACGGATGCCACTGCCGCCGGGCGATGGACCACGCCCGGCGGCAGTGCTATTGCGCGTCCGCCATGACCGATCTCAACCTCACCATCCTGCCCGAATCCCCGAACGACGCGCACGCCATCGAACGGCTGCACGAACGCACCTTCGGGCCCGGCCGCTTCGTGCTCAGCGCCTATCGGCTGCGCGAGCATGTCGACCACCTCGCCGAATTGTCGTTTACCGCCCGGATCGGCACGCTGCTGGTCGGCTCCGTCCGGCAGTTGCCGGTGATGATCGGCGAGACGCCGGCGCTGCTGCTGGGGCCGCTCACCGTGGAGCCGCCGTTCCGCTCGCGCGGTGTCGGCCGGCTGCTGCTCGACCGGGCGATCTCGGATGCGCGGGCGCAAGGGCACAAGCTGATCGTTCTGGTCGGCGACGAGCCGTATTACAGCCGCGTCGGCTTCAAGAAGATTCCCAAAGGCCGGGTCACCATGCCGGGGCCGGTCGACGCCGGCCGCCTGCTGGTGCTCGAACTGGCCGACGGGGCCTTCGAGGGCGTCAGCGGTCCGATCCGCCCGGATTGGAGCAAGGCGCGCTGACGCGCCTTGCTGTTGGGCTGGCGCTCAGAATTTCTGCGAGATCCCCGCATAGAAGCCGCGCCGCGGACCGTATTGCGGCGCGAACACGCCGATCCCCGAGCCGTCGCGGATCTCGTAGACGCTGTCGAACAGGTTGACGACGTCGAACCGCACCGTGGTCGGCTTGGTCGGGCTCGCCAGATAGAAGTCGTGCGACACGCCGAGGTTGACCTGGGTGTAGGACGGCAGCGATCCGATATTCGCAAATCCCGATCGCAGGCCGCTGCCGTAGATCATCGAGGCGCTGAAATTGGTGTCGTGCCAGCGATAGGATGCGCCCGCCGACGCCGTCACCAGCTGCGCGTGATCGGTGTAGATGTAATGGTTGGCGATGTAGGCGAGTTCGTCCGGATCGAACAGATACTGGTTCGACACCACATTGGTGGCGATCTGCCGCGCCAGCGCCAGGTTGGCGTAAACCCGAAGATTGCCGTTGGTGTACGAGCCCTTGAATTCGACGCCGACGTTTTCCGCCCGCTCGTAGTTGAAGGCCGACAGCACATAAGCGGCGCCGAACTGGCCGTCGTCGAGCAGGTCGCGGGCGGTCTTGTAATAGGTGTCGATGCCGACTTCGAGGCCGGGAAGCAGGCGCTGCGTGACGCCGATGTCGAACACGTTCGAGCGCTCCGGCAGCACCGGGCTGCTGGCGTTGACGGCCGGCTGCTGCGTCGTGTTCTGCACCAGCGCCAGATTGGTCGGCGCCGCCAGCACCTGCGCGGGCGGCGTGAAATTGCGCGAATAGCCGGCGTGGAAGGTGGTGTCCTCGAACGGCTTCCAGGTCACACTGATACGCGGGCTGAGCTGGTTGGCGTTGGTGTATTCGTTCATCTGGTCGAACCGCAGGCCGGAATTCAGCG
Organism: Rhodopseudomonas telluris; assembly: GCF_042432815.1. Taxonomy (NCBI): domain Bacteria; kingdom Pseudomonadati; phylum Pseudomonadota; class Alphaproteobacteria; order Hyphomicrobiales; family Nitrobacteraceae; genus Rhodopseudomonas; species Rhodopseudomonas telluris. The sequence goes on along the minus strand of NZ_JBHLWM010000005.1, from coordinate 1,029,162 downwards.
TCACCGTGTTGGTGACCCGCCATTCGTCCTGCAGATAGGTGCTGAACAGCCAGCCGAGCTTGCTGCTGGAATCGACGACGCCGAATGGCGCGTCCATCGGATTGCCGTTGTCGTCGAGCGGCAGCACCACCGAGGAGTTTGTCACGCGGCTCTGTTCGGCCGTCACCTGGAAGCCGCCGCGCAGCGTATGCGCGTCGCTGAGCCGGTAGGAGCCGTCGGCCTGGATGCCGCTGGCGACGCTCTTGCGATAGACGTCGGAGGCGACGCCGTTGAACACCAGATCGCCGATCGTATCGGGCGTGAAGTGCAGCGTGCTGGAGCGTGAAAACGCCGAGAGCTGCAGGTCGAAGCCGTTGATCGACTTCTGCAGCGCCAGAACCCCGAACGCATTACGTTCGCGCTGGGTTTCGTTGAGCAGCGCGGAGTCGAAATTCGACACGCCGAACGCCGTGAAGCCGGGCGTCTGGCCCGGATTGTTGGGGATCTGATAGTTGTTGGCCGAGGCGCCGCCGATGAACGTCAGCCGCGTCGAATCGTCGATCACGGTCGACAGATAGGCGAAGCCCTTGCCCTGCTGGGAGTCGTCGTGGATCGCGTTCGGCGCCGAGGTCGGGTTCTCGAGGTCGAGCCCGGTGCCGAAGTAACGACCCGAGACGAAGTACTGCGTGGTACCGGCCGTGCCGCCGTATTCGATGCTCGGCGTGATGGTCTGGCGGCTGCCGCCATACACGCTGACGGTGCCGCTGTTGTTGAATGCGTCGGTGCGCGTGGTGATGTCGACGACGCCGGCGCTGCGCAGGCCGTATTGCGCCGGCAGCGCGCCGGTGAGCAGCGTCAGTCGTCCGACCAGCGAGGTGTCGAGCATCTGGCCGAAGCCGCTGACGCCGTCGGGCAACGCGATGCCGTTGATGCGATACTGCACGTTGGCGTGCTCGTTGCGGACGTGCAGATCGCCGCTGGCGGCGGAATCCTGCGACACGCCCGGCGCCTGCAGCAGCACCTTGTCGAGCGTGGCGTTGGCGCCCTGCGGCAGCGCCACGATCGCCTCGTGGCTGACGTCGAAGGCGCTGGCGCCGTTCGGTGCGAAGATCGCCTGCCGCGCGGCATCGAAGCCTGCATGTTTGGCCGCTACCGCCTGCGCCGCGGTCTGCACAGCCGTCTGGACATCCCGCTCCGGAGGTGCCGTCGCCGCGCCGCGCCGTCCCCGCGATGCGGTCTGAGTTTTCGGCCGGCGGGCCGGATGCGGAGTGCGCTGCGGCTGGATCACGTCGATTTCCGGGAGCGCCGTGGTGCCGCGTGGCGCGGGCGCCGCGCTTTGCGCGAGGCCGGGCGAACTGAGCGCGACCAGCAGCAGCGATGCTGTGCTTGAAGCCGCGAGGCTTCGTTTGATGTGAGAAAGCATGTGAGTCTCCTCGAAGCCACGCATGCGCTCACGGGCGACGCTGATCGTCGCCGCGGATGTTGCGGGCGTTGGCTTGCCGTCGGTGGCCGACGGGCTTGGCTGACATCTGTCGAGCTCGCTCCATCAGCGGGCGAACCCTGGTTCACAGTGGGGTCGATGTCAGCAGGCGGGAGGCGCGCGGGGATTGAAGGCGGTTCGGATGCCGTCGGCGCGGATCAGTACGAGATCCGGGACGGAATGAACGAAGGCGATGGCTTGCCGCAGCGGCAGGGATGGCGGCGAGGCGTCGAGCATCGCGTCGGCCATCGCCATGACGGCGCAGATCGTGCAGGTGTCGGCGCTATCGTCCGAGGAGGGATCGGAGTCCGGAGCTGCCGGATCGGCGGCGGTGAGCGCGAGCACCGCCGAATGCGTGATGATCTGGTGGAAGTGACCGAACGCGACGACGAAATGCAGCGCCAGCGCCACCAGCGCCAGCCGCGTTCCCAGACGGATATGCGTCCGTACCCAGTTCATCGCTCATCCGAGTTCGACGTCGCGCATGGCGGTCGGCGCCGAACATAGTCAGTAATCGAAACCGGCGTCGCCGACAATTCCGGCGACGCCGACAGTGGTCTCGTCGTCATTCCGGGGTCTCGAGCTTCGCTCGCTCCCCGGAATGACTGAACAGGGTCAGAACTTCAGATTGGCGAACGCCCGGACGCCGATGCCGGGCATCAGCACGTTGTCCTTGCTGTACGACACCGAGTTGCGGATGTTCTCGTTGAGCAGGTTGTTGCCGACGAGGCCGACCAGCATTTCGCGGGCGCCCCAGGCGTTCGGATCAAGCTTGGTCCGATAGCTGACCTCGGCCCGCAGCAGGTTGTAGCCGGGCGTCGTGGTCTCGGCGATCTGCGCGACGTCGTTCTGGGCGAACGCGTGCAGAAGGTTGATCCGTGTCAGCCAGTTGGCATCGCGCCAGAACAGACCGCCGCCGACGCGCATCGGCGGGATGCGCGGCACGTTGGTGCCGTCCGCGAAGGTGGCGCGGACGATGTCGAACTGGTTCTCGATGCCCCACGTGCCGCCATAGAGCTGCGCGACGTCGAGCTGGCTCTGGAATTCGCCGCCCTTGAAGGTGGCGTCGCGCTGCGAGTAGATCGCCTGGTTCAATTCCAGTGTGCCGGTCGCCGGATCGACGCAGGACGCGTCGTCGCAGGTGTTGCCGGTCAGCCGCCGATAGATGAAGCCGCTGAACTTGGTGTAGTAGGCGGTGATCTCGAACCGGAACGGTCCCTCGGCGCGGCGCAGGCCGAGTTCGATCGACTTGGCGGTTTCGATGCCGAGATTGGGATTGCCGATATCGAAGGTCTCGGTGGCGTCGTGACCGCCGCGCGAGAACAGTTCGGCGGGCTTCGGCGCACGCTCGACATATTGCCCGGTGATGCTTGCCGACAGTCCCCATGGCAGCGCCTGGATCAGGCCGAGGCTGAAGCTCTTCGGCGTGAACGACCGGCTCTGCGCGACCGAGGCGCCGATCGCGTTCGGATCGGCGTTGAGGTCGAACAGCTCGGGGATCGCCGACGGCGTCATGCCCGACAGATCGACATGCTCGATACGGCCGGCGACCTGCGCCTTGGTGGTCTCGGTGAAGCGCAACTCGTTGAACACGTAGCCGGCGACCTTGGTGTTCTTGTTCGGGTCGAACAGGCCGTTGATCGGGCTGCCGACATTGTCCGGGCTCGGCGCGTTCAGCTCCTGGTGGCTGGCCTGGACGCCGACCGCGGTGGTCACCGCCGCAAAGCCGGCGTTGAACGGCGTCAGCTGGACTTCGAGGCGGCCTTCCTGCTCGCGATTGGTGAAGGTCTGGCGCACGCCGTCGGTGGTCGGATCGCCGGCGGTGGCCTGCCCGATTTCGTTGTGCTTGTAGTCGGTGGCGCCGACCCAGAACCGGATCGCGTCGATCGCGGCGGTGTCGGGACGATATTCGCCCTTGGCGTTGAACTTGGTTTGCTTGGCGTCGATCCGCGTGCCGACCTGCGAACCTTCAACGCCTGGAATGCGATAGATCGAATTGTTCTGCGTGATCGACGCGCCGATGAAGCCGCCGTCGAACAGATAGGAGCCGCCGACCGAGGCGCCGGCCGCGGTCGCGGCGGAGTTCGGCTGACGGCCGTTGAACGGCAGGCCGGGCTGCGCATAGGGATAGCTCGGCACGTTGTAGTCGCTGGCGTTGCGGCCGTAGACGTCCGCGTGAACCGCCACGTTCTTGCCGGCGGCATCGAGCAGCACCGCGCCTTCGACGCCGCGATCGACCGAACTGACCGAGGTGCGGACCTCGGCGTTCATGCACCCCGGCGCTCCGCCGATCACGGGCGCCTTGGTCGGCAGGCCGTAGCTCTGGAACGGCTGCGCGCAAGGCGGCAGCGCATCCGGGATACGATTGTTGGTGGCGCTGACCACGCCGCCGATCGCGGTCGAGCCGTAGCGCAGTGTCGCCGGGCCGCGGATCACTTCGACCTGGTTGGTGGCGAGCGGATCGATCGGCACGAAATGGTCTTCGCCGAGATCGGAGGCACCGTTGCTGCCGATGCCGTTCTCGATGATGCTGACGCGGTTGACGTCGAGGCCGCGGATGATCGGGCGGCTGGATGCGCCGGGCGCGTAGCTCGAGCCGGTGATGCCGGGCTTGTTGTTGAGGAGATCGCCAAGTGTGCCGCCGCCGCTGCGGCGGATTTCCTCGTTCGGCACCACCGTGACGGTCGCGAACTGGTCGGTGACGATCGGCAGCGTGCCGGGAAGCGGGGCCGCCGGCTGGGCCACCACCGGCTGCGCTTCGGCGGGCGCGGGACCACGTTGCCGGGCAGGGGCTGCGACACGCGGAGCCGGGCGCGCCGGCGGCGCGGTGTGGCGGCGCACGATCGGGCTCGGCGCGGTCACGGTGACCTCCGGCAGCGTGGTGGCGGCCTGCTGGGCGAGCGCGGATGACGCTGGCAGGCCCTGGAAGCCGGCGAAAGCTGCGCCTCCGAGCAGAAGGGCGCGTCGGATCGGGAATGGCATGGTTTGACTCTGGTCCTGACTTGGCCGGCCCGGGTTGCGCCCGGAGGCCGGTCTCTGCGCGCGGCAGATCGAATGCGGATGGGCTGCGCGCACCGACGAAGGTGCCGCGCATGACGCGTTTCGAGGTCGTCAGGACAGAGGAGGCGCGCGGGGCTGGAAGCCGCCCGGCTGCTGGCCGGGTTCGGCCGCCGCAAAGCCGGCGAAGCGGTAGCGCAGACCATGGCCGACCTGCAGCGGCAAGGACGGCGGCGATGCGTCGAGCATCGCATTGGCCATCGCATGCACGGCACAGATCGCGCACAGGTCGGCGGTCCGATCATGATCGTGGTCGGTAGGCGCGGAATCGGCGGTGGAGGCGATGAGCGCTGGATCGAGCTGTGCGGCATCGATCTGCGCGGGAGGCGTTGCAAGGGCGTCGAAGTGACCGAACGAGGCGACGAACTGGATCGCCAGCGCGATCAGCGCCAGCCGTGCTCCCAGCCCGATTTTCGCCCTTACCCAGTTCATGCCCACCACGCCCCCGCCGGCCGGCAAGTCTCACCGCGCGACGTTACAATGTAACATCGCGACAAGCGGTTCGGCTGTCAACGGAGACGGGAGCGATGGTTGTGGGGTGTGACTTTTCCGCCAGCCTCGTCGATGCGCCATCAGCCGGCTGGCAGAGACGTTACTTCTTCGGGATCAGCGCCTTCAGCTTTTCCATGTCGGCGATATTCATCTTGATGCCGCCGGGCATCACGATGTCGCCGGGCTTCTGGCCATCCTTGCAGGCACCGAGCCACTTGGCGTCGAGCGTCATGTTGCTGCTCTTCGGCACTCCGGGCAGAGGATTTTCGTTCTGCGAGGTGACCTTGACCGTGTAGGCCGAGTTGAAGTCGCCGCTGATTTCGGCGTGCGACTTGGTGGTCATGCCGGCTACATTGCACACCGTGTCGTTGACGTAGCCGGTGGCGGTCTTCTGGATGTCCTGCTTGGAGCAGGCCTCAGTGGCCATCGGCTGGACCGCCGACGTCATCTTCTTGTCGGTGCTCTCGTCGGTGCAATGCTGCATCGTGAGGTCTTCGCCCGCGGAGCCGGCGCGCTGCATCTTCAGCTCCCACAGCCCGGGCTTGCGGGTCGGCAGATCGATCGCGTGCGCGGCCGTCGCCGGGGCGGCGAGCAGCAGCGGCAGCATCCAGACGCGAAACGCGCGCATGCCAATCACTCCCGACAATCCCACTCAGTAGCCGACGCGGAGCGGACGCTCGGTCGCGCCGTACGGCACCCAGCGGCAGGAGAACGAAATATAGCCGCCGTAAGTCGCCTGGACGCCGAGCAGCTTCACCACCTTGCCGTATTGAGCGCAGTGCTCGATCGCGATGGTGCGAACATCGGCGACGCCGACCAGATTGTAGGAGATGATCCCGCCGGTATCGTTGCCCTGGACTGCCGACACGATATCAGCGCGGGCGGCGGTGCCGGACAGCACGGCAGACAGGACGGCAAGGCCGGCGGCCCCAAGCATGCGCATCAGATTCTCCTTCATAGCTGATCCGATTCTAGTGCGGGATGGCGGCGATTGAAAGAACGTGCGGGCAATCCCGGTGTGGGATGTGCCGAGGTGTGGCTGCGCTGCACTTGACCTCGTCATGGCTTCGCGGCACCGTCCGCGCAGCAAAGATCCGGTGAATCATCCATGCGCGTCATCTCTTCTCTGAAGTTGTCCTCGGCTGGCCTTGCGGTGCTGCTGGGGCTGTGCGCGTTGGCACCGGCGGCGCAGGCCGCCAACCCGCTGGAGAAGAACTTCTGGCTGTCCGGGCCGCGCTACGACGGCGATCTGCCGAGCTGCGAGTCCGGCCTGCCGGCGATCACCTATCAGTTCGCCGAGAAGGAAGGCCTTTACTGGAATTCGAATCTGCGGATCACCGCCTATTCGGGGATCCATGAGGTCGCGTTCCGGCCCTGGCAGAGCGACAACATTCCGCGTCGCTATTGCACCGGCGATGCGATCCTGAACGACGGCAAGGCGCACCGGCTGCACTATTCGATCATCGAGGACGGCGGGCTCGCCGGCTTCAGCGACGGCGTCGAGTTCTGCATCGTCGGTCTCGACCGCAACTGGGCCTTCAACCCGGCCTGCAAGGCTGCCAAGCCGTAAGGCCGCGAGCGGCGGGCTGCGCTTTTTCTGGCTCGCCGTCGCGCGAGATGGTCGGGTCTTTCCACCATTTGCGTTCTTGAAACGTTCCTGATCGGTCGCTAGGCTCCCGCATTATGGGAGCGGGGCTTTTCATCATGCGTGATTTTATCGTTCGCTGGCGGTCGATGATCGCCGCCCTCGCGGCTTGCGCAGTCGGTCTGACCGCAAGCGCTGCCGTGGCTCAGGATACGCGGCAGAACGCGCCGGGCGAGTTCGATTTCTACGTGCTGGCGCTGTCATGGTCGCCGTCTTATTGCGAGCAGGCGTCGGAGCGCGGCAATAGCGGGCGCTCGCAGCAGATCCAGTGTGGCGGTCGGCCGTTCTCCTTCGTGGTGCACGGGCTGTGGCCGCAATATGAGCGCGGCTTTCCGGAATATTGCCAGCGGCCGTCGCCTCGACTCGACCGGCGCATCATGAATTCGATGCTCGACCTGATGCCGGCGCCCGGCCTGATCTACAACGAGTGGGACAAGCACGGCACCTGCGCGGGCACCTCGGCGCGTGACTATTTCGAGAACATTCGCAAGGCCCGTGCGGCGGTCCGTATTCCGCCGGATTTCATCGACGCCAAGGAGCCGCGGACGGTGACGCCGGCCGAAGTCGAGGACGCCTTCGTCAAGGCCAATCCCGGCCTGAGCACCTCGGCCATCTCGGTGATCTGCGACCGCACCCGGCTCACCGAAGTGCGGATCTGCATGAGCAAGGACCTGCAATTCCGCGCCTGCGAAGAAATCGACCGCCGCGCCTGTCGCCGCGAGCGGCTCGAAGTGCCGCCGGTCCGCGGCGGCTGAGCGGCCGTCCCCCTTCGCATTGAATCTCCTCCGTCATGCCCGGGCTTGTCCCGGGTATCCACGTTCTGGTCCGATCCTGCAGGGAAGGCGTGGATGGCCGGGACGAGCCCGGCCATGACGGAAAAGCTTTGCTCTTATAGGATTTTAACTGATTGAGAGACGGTTGGCGGCGGTGTTCGAGCCGGGCCTAACCTTGACTTCCCGTACCGCTCGGCGTCACCGTCATTTTCCCACCTTTGAAGCGATGAATTGAAATCCGAAATGACTGGCTTTGTCGTGATCCGCGATGACACTCCCGCGTCCGCCATTCCGAAAGGCGCGGTGGTGGCGATGGGCAATTTCGACGGCGTGCATCGCGGCCATCGCGCCGTGATCGGGGCGTGCCTCGACATGGCGCGGATCCGCAAGGCGCCGGCCTTCGCGGTCACGTTCGAGCCGCATCCGCGCAAATTCTTCGCGCCCGACGCGCCGCAGTTCCGCCTGACGGACGAGCCCGCCAAGCTGCGGCTGCTGGCCGGCACGGGCCTCGACGGCGCCGTGGTGTTGCGCTTCGACGCCAAGCGTGCCGCGACCACAGCGCATGATTTCATCCAGCAAGAACTGATCGAGCGCCTCGGCGTGCAGGGCATCGCCATCGGCTACGATTTCCACTTCGGCAAGGGCCGGGGCGGCTCGCCGGCGATGCTGGTCGGAGAGGCGCCGGCGCTGGGCATCGAAGTCGACGTTCAGCCGCATGTCGATTTCGGCGATCACCCGGTGTCGTCGAGCGCGATCCGCAAGGCGCTGGCCGAGGGCCATATCGCCGCCGCCACCGAGATGCTGGGCGCGCCGTGGTTCATCACCGGCGAGGTGATCCATGGCGAGAAGCGCGGCCGCGACCTCGGCTATCCCACCGCTAATATCCGGCTGGATCCGCAATGCGAGCTGAAGCACGGCATCTATGCGGTGCGGATCGGCCGCGGCGGCAAGCACTATGACGGCGTGGCGAATTTCGGTCGCCGCCCGACCTTCGACAACGGCGCGCCGCTGCTCGAGACGTTCCTGTTCGATTTCAAGGACTCGCTCTACGGCGAGCAGCTCGACATCGCCTTCATCGCCTTCATCCGCGAGGAAGAGAAATTCGAGAGCATCGAGGCGCTGATCCGCCATATGGACGACGACAGCGCCCGCGCCAAGGCGGCGCTCGCCGCCGACCACGGCGCCTTCCCGAAGCTCGGCGAGGTGGCATGACCCGGACTGAAAAAGAGAAAATGCTGGCCGGCGAACTGTACCGCCCCGGCAGCCCGGAGCTTGCCGCCGACGAGGCCGCCAACAAGGCCTGGATGGCTCGCTACAACGTCTCCGGCGCGCAGCCGGCGGCGGAACGGCGCGTGCTGCTGGCCGAGCATCTCGGCCATGTCGGCACGGGCGTCGTGGTGCGGCCGCCGTTCTTCTGCGACTGCGGCTACAACATCTTCCTCGGCGACGGCGTCTTCCTGAATTTCAACTGCGTGATTCTCGACATCATGCCGGTGAGGATCGGCGACCGCACTCAGATCGGGCCGGCGGTGCAGATCTACGCCGCCGATCACCCGCGCGACGCCGCCACCCGCAGCATTGGCCTGGAATTCGGCCGGCCGGTGACGATCGGCGCCGATGTCTGGATCGGGGGCGGTGCGATCATCCTGCCCGGCATCACCATCGGCGACGGCGCCGTGATCGGGGCCGGCAGCGTCGTCACGCGTGACGTCCCGGCCAATGCCATCGTCGGCGGCAACCCGGCCAAGCTGCTCGGGAAGGGCGGCCAGACGCAAGGATGACCGAAGCGGGGCTTTGCGATCCTGCGACCGCCTGCTAATGAATGCCCGCATGTTTGCACGGCGCCTCATCAGCATTAGCGGCCCGGCTTCCGCCTGAGCTTCGAGTTCGGCGCAAGACCGGGACCGGCCCTACTTCATCGCGATCGATCGCGTCAGCGCCTCTTGACCCAGAGCTTCCATGTCCGACAAGCCCAAGACCGACGCCGCCCAGAGCGGTAACGACTATTCCAAGACGCTCTTCCTGCCGCAGACGGAATTCCCGATGCGCGCCGGGCTGCCGCAGCGCGAGCCGGAGATGCTCAAGCGCTGGGAGGAGATGAACCTCTACGGCAAGCTGCGCGACGGCGCCAAGGGCCGCGCCAAATTCGTGCTGCACGACGGCCCGCCTTACGCCAACGGCAACATCCATATCGGCCACGCGCTCAACAAGATCCTCAAGGACGTCGTGACCAAGAGCCAGCAGATGCTCGGCTACGACTCCAACTACGTGCCGGGCTGGGACTGCCACGGCCTGCCGATCGAGTGGAAGATCGAGGAAGAGAACTATCGCTCCAAGGGCAAGCCGAAGCCGAACTTCAAGGATTCGACCGCGATGGTGGCGTTCCGCAAGGAATGCCGCGCCTACGCGCAGAAGTGGCTCGACGTGCAGCGCGAGGAGTTCAAGCGGCTCGGCGTGATCGGCGACTGGGATCATCCCTACGCGACGATGAACTACGCCGCCGAAGCCCAGATCGCCCGCGAACTGATGAAGTTCGCCGCCAACGGCACGCTGTATCGCGGCTCCAAGCCGGTGATGTGGAGCGTCGTCGAAAAGACCGCGCTGGCCGAGGCCGAGGTCGAGTACGAGGACTACACCAGCGATACGGTGTGGGTGAAGTTTCCGGTAGTGCCTTCAAGACAAGGCGTTTTTCCAGGCATCCATCGTGACGCGCCCGCGGAGGCCAAGAAGGTCTTCGATCTCTTGATGCGATCGTCGGTGGTGATTTGGACCACCACGCCCTGGACGCTGCCGGGGAACCGCGCCATCGCGCTTTCGCCGCATGGCGACTACGCTATCTTCGAGGTAACCGAGGCTCCAGAAGGCAATTGGGGAGCCGTCGGTGATCTGCTCGTCCTTTCGCGGGCGCTTGCTGAAAGCGTTATGAAGGCGGCAAAGGTCACCTCTTATCGAGAGGTAGCTAAGCTGCTGCCTTCCGATCTGTGGGGGGCTACTTGTGCACATCCCTTCCGCGGAGAGGGATACGATTTTGATGTTCCCCTCCTGTACGGCGACCACGTCACCGATGATGCAGGCACTGGTTTCGTCCATACCGCGCCCGGTCATGGCCGCGAGGACTTTGAGCTTTGGACATCCGCTGTGACTTATGCCGCCTTGCAGATGCGCGGCATCGCCACCGCCATCCCCTACACCGTCGATGAGAACGGCGCGCTGACGGATCATGCGCCGGGCTTCACCGGCAAGCGGGTGATCAACGACAAGGGCGAGAAGGGCGACGCCAACGAGGCGGTGATTCAGGAATTGATCGCGCGCGGCGCGCTACTGGCGCGCGGCAAGCTCAAGCATCAGTATCCGCATTCGTGGCGTTCGAAAAAGCCGGTGATCTTCCGCAACACGCCGCAATGGTTCATCGCGATGGACAAGGACATTGCGGACAATGGCGCGGCCAAGCCCGGCGACACGCTGCGCGCTCGCGCCTTGCAGGCGATCTCCGTCACCCAATGGGTGCCGCCGGCCGGCCAGAACCGTATCAACGGCATGATCTCCGGCCGTCCCGACTGGGTGATCTCGCGGCAGCGTGCCTGGGGCGTGCCGATCGCGGTGTTCATCAAGGACAAGGGCGACGGCTCGGTCGAGATCCTGCAGGACGAACTCGTCAATCAGCGCATCGCCGAAGCCTTCATGCAGGAAGGCGCAGACGCCTGGTACGCCGACGGCGCTGCCGAGCGCTTCCTCGGCGCGCGCGCCAGCGAGGGCTGGCAGAAGGTCGACGACATTCTCGACGTCTGGTTCGATTCCGGTTCGACCCACGCCTTCGTGCTGGAAGATGCGCAGAACTTCCCCGGTCTCGCCGGCATCCGCCGCAAGGTCGACGGCGGCGCCGACACGGTGATGTATCTCGAAGGCAGCGATCAGCATCGCGGCTGGTTTCATTCGTCGCTGCTGGAGAGCTGCGGCACCCGCGGCCGTGCGCCCTATGACGTCGTGCTGACCCACGGCTTCACGCTCGACGAGCAGGGCCGCAAGATGTCGAAGTCGCTCGGCAACACCACCGACCCGGCCAAGGTGATCGCGTCCTCCGGCGCCGACATCCTGCGGCTGTGGGTGTGCGCCACCGACTACGCGGACGATCAGCGCATCGGCCCCGAGATCCTCAAGAACGTGGTCGAGACCTATCGCAAGCTGCGCAATTCGATCCGCTGGATGCTCGGCACGCTGCATCACTACAAGCGCGACGAGGCGGTGGCGATCGAGGACATGCCGGAGCTGGAGCGGCTGATGCTGCATCAGCTCGCCGAGCAGAGCGCCGTCGTGCGCGCCGCCTATGCGGAGTTCGACTACAAGACCGTGGTGTCGTCGCTCGCGGCGTTCATGAACACCGAGCTGTCGGCGTTCTATTTCGACATCCGCAAGGACACGCTGTATTGCGACCCGCCGTCGTCGCTGGCGCGCAAGTCGGCGCTGACTGCGATCGACATCATCTGCGACGCCATTCTGAAATGGCTGGCGCCAGTGCTGTCGTTCACCGCGGACGAAGCCTGGACGATGTATCGGCCGGACGCCGAGCCGAGCGTGCATCTGACGCTGTTCCCGCTCGACCTCGGGTCGTATCGCAACGACGCACTGGCCAAGAAGTGGACGCTGATCCGCGCGGTGCGCCGGGTGGTCACCGGCGCGCTGGAAGTCGAGCGCGCGGCCAAGCGGATCGGCTCCTCGCTCGAGGCCTCACCGATGATCTATCTGCCCGAGCAGTTCATGGGCGACATCTTCGATGTCGACTGGGCCGAGATCTGCATCACCTCGAACGCGATGGTCGAGATCCTGCGCGGCAACGACACGCCGCCGGCCGATGCGTTCCGGCTGCCGGAGCTCGCCGACGTCGCCGTGGTGGTCGAGCGTGCCCAGGGCACCAAATGCGCCCGCTCATGGAAGATCCTGTCGTCGGTCGGCAGCGATGCCGACTACCCCGACGTCTCCCCCCGCGACGCCCAGGCGCTGCGCGAGTGGAAGGCGCTCGGCGGCGCGGCGGCTTGAGCGTGATGTCACGTGCGCCAACTCCTCATGGTGAGGAGCGCGCCATTGGGCGCGCGTCTCGAACCATGAGGATTCGTGGCCCGCATCCTTCGAGACGCGGCGAAGACGCCGCTCCTCAGGATGAGGAGGCCGTGCCGGCTGCTTTCTTTCCGTCATGGCCGGGCTTGTCCCGGCCATCCACGCCTCGCATCGCTTCGGCACCCGAAGACGTGGATGCCCGGGACAGGCCCGGGCATGACGGGAATGGGGCGATTGTCGAATGAACAAGCCCCTCCGTCTCGGCATCCTCGCCGCCGCCGTCGCGCTGGTGCTCGATCAGGCGACCAAGCTCTGGCTGCTGTTCGGCTTCGATCTTGCCCGCAAGGGGCTGGTTAGCATCACGCCGTTCTTCGACCTGGTGCTGGCCTGGAACACCGGCATCTCCTACGGCTGGTTTTCCGATCAGGGACCGGTCGGGCAGGCGGCGATGCTGGCGTTCAAGGCTGTGGCGATCGTCGTGCTGGCGATCTGGATGGCGCGCTCGACCACCCGGCTTGCGACGATCGGTCTCGGCTTGATCATCGGCGGCGCGATCGGCAACGCGATCGACCGGCTGGCGTATGGCGCGGTGGTGGATTTCGCGCTGTTTCACGTCCAGATCGCCGGAAAAACCTATAGCTGGTACGTGTTTAACCTTGCCGACGCGGCGATCGTTGTCGGCGTCGCGGCGCTGTTGTATGACTCCTTCTTCGGAGCACCCGCCGCAAAAGCGCCCTGATCCCGGCCGATACGGGCACCGCGGCCAAGGCCGCGCCGGCGACCTGTCGCGGCCGGCGACCGATCGCAAGACGTGAACAGGATCAACGCCATGCGCCAGACCTTGCACACCTCCCCAATGTCGCACGCCTCTCCGGCTGCGCTGCTGCGTGCGGCGCGCCTGGCTGCCGTCGCGCTGGGTGTCGGATTGGTGTTGTCCGGCGGCGTGGCGCGGGCGCAGGACCCCGAAGAGGACGACCGGACCTTCGAAGAGAAGCTGATCGGCGGCCTGATGAAGGGCATCGGCGCCACCAATATGGAAAATTCCGGCATCGACTATCGCGAGCGTTCGCCGCTGGTGGTGCCGCGCAATCTCGATCTGCCGTCGCCTGAGGCGTCCGCCAAGGAAGTCAACGCGCCGAACTGGCCGAAGGACCCCGACGTGCAGGCCCGCAAGGAAGCCCGCGCCGCGGCCCGCCGCAGCAAGCCGACGCCGCAGGAATCCGCGCGTCCGCTGATGCCGTCCGAACTGGCCGCGGTCCGCTCGGATTCGTCCTCCAACAAGGCGAATGGCGATGCGACGCAGCCCGGCAACCAGGTGAACAACCCGATGCTGAGCCCGTCGCAGCTCGGCTTCAACGGCAGCCTGTCCAGCCTGTTCGGCGGCGGCAACAAGGCCGAAACGGCGCCGTTCACCGGCGAGCCGACCCGCGAGACGCTGACCCAGCCGCCGGTCGGCTATCAGACCCCGTCGCCGAATTTCGCCTACGGCACCGGCCCGAAAGAAGCGCTCGGCAACAAGCGCATCGACGTGATGACGGGCAAAGAAGTCAGCAATTGATCCGGGACCACGAGCTTAGCACAGAGCTCGTCAGTCTCCGCCGGATGCGGCCGCGCCGCATCGCTTTCGACTTGATCCACATCGTTGTCCGCCCGGGTGCGCCACATGCTGGCGCATCGACGCGGTTCGCTGTCTGCCGACCCGATCCGACCTCTCCCACCGGGATGATCGCCTGACCATGACCGCATTCGCTTCGCCGCTGCGCTCCGCCTTCGCCGTTCTCGCCGCTACGCTGTGCCTGGCCGGCGCCGCGAGCGCCCAGACAGTGAAGGCTAACCCGCCTGCGACCTTCACGCTTCCCAACGGCCTCAACGTCGTGGTGATCCCGGATCACCGCACGCCGGTGGTGACGCAGATGATCTGGTACAAGGTCGGCTCGGCCGACGAGACGCCGGGCAAGTCCGGGCTGGCGCACTTCCTCGAACATCTGATGTTCAAGGGCACTGCCAAGCATCCGGCCGGCGAGTTCTCGCAGACCGTGCTGAAGATCGGCGGCAACGAGAACGCGTTCACCTCCTACGACTACACCGGCTACTATCAGCGCGTGCCGCGCGACCAGCTCGACCGGATGATGGAATTTGAGGCTGATCGCATGACCGGCCTGGTGCTGAAGGACGAGAACGTGTTGCCCGAGCGCGACGTCGTGCTCGAAGAGTACAACATGCGGGTCGCCAACAATCCGGACGCGCGGCTGACCGAGCAGATCATGGCGGCGCTGTATCTCAACCATCCCTATGGCCGGCCGGTCATCGGCTGGCATCAGGAGATTCAGAAGCTCGACCGCGAGGACGCGCTGGCGTTCTATCGCCGCTTCTACGCCCCCAACAACGCGACGCTGGTGATTGCCGGCGACGTCGAGGCGGATCAGATCCGGCCGGCGATCGAGCGCATCTATGGCGCCATCCCGCCGCAGCCGGCGATCGCGCCGCAGCGCATGCGCCCGCAGGAGCCGACCCCGGCCGGCCCGCGTACCGTGACGCTGGCCGATCCGCGCGTCGAGCAGCCGAGCGTGCGGCGCTATTATCTCGCGCCGTCGGCCCACACCGCCGCCAAGGGCGAGAGCACCGCGCTGGAAGTACTGGCGCAGCTGATGGGCGGTGGCAGCAATTCGTATCTGTATCGCGCGCTGGTGATCGACCGGCCGCTCGCGATCAGCGTCGGCACCAACTATCAGGGCACGGCGCTCGACGACACCCAGTTCGTCGTCGCCGCGACGCCGAAGCCGGGCGTCGAGTTCTCCGAGATCGAAAAGGCGATCGACAACGTCATCGCCGACATCGTCCGCAACCCGATCCGCTCCGAGGATCTGGAGCGGGTGAAGACCCAGCTGATCGCCGAGGCGATCTATGCGCAGGACAATCAGGCGACGCTGGCGCGCTGGTACGGCGCCGCGGTGACGACCGGGCTCACCGTGCAGGACATCCAGACCTGGCCGGATCGCATCCGCGCCGTCACCGCCGAGGAAGTGCGCGCCGTCGCGCAGCAGTTCCTCGATCGCAATCGCTCGGTCACGGGCTATCTGGTCAAGGGCACGCTGCCGAAGCCCGAGGAGAAGCGCTCGTGACCATCGCCATTCGTTTTGTAAAGCGCCTCGCGCTCGCCGCCGCGCTCACGCTCGCCGCCACGGCGCCGGGCCTCGCCGCGGCCAAGATCCAGAATCTCGTCACGCCCGGCGGCATCCATGCCTGGTTCGTCCAGGACGCCACGGTGCCGCTGATCTCGATGGAGTACTCGTTCGACGGTGGCGCCAGCCAGGACCCGGCCGACAAGCCCGGCGTCGGCCACATGGTGGCGAATTTGCTCGACGAAGGCTCGGGCGACATGGATTCGGCGACGTTCCACGAGCGGCTCGACCGCCGCGCCATCCATCTGTCCTACAGCGTCACCCGCGATTACTTCCGCGGCTCCTTGCGGATGCTGAAGGAAAATCGCGACGAGGCGTTCGGCTTGCTGCATACCTCGCTGACGTCCGCGCGGTTCGAGGCCAAGGACGTCGAGCGCATCCGCGCGCAACTGATCTCGACGCTGCGCCGCCAGTCGCTCGATCCGAACACGATGGCGAGCCGCAAATTCTTGCAGGTCGCGTTCGGCGATCATCCCTACGGCCGGCCCTCGACCGGCACGCTGGAAAGCCTGCCCAAGGTCAATGTCGAGGATATGAAAAGCTACGTCGGCAAGGTGCTGGCAAAGGACACTCTGAAGATCGCGGTGGTCGGCGATGTCGATGCCGACACGCTGGCGAAGCTGCTGGACGCCACCTTCGGCAGCTTGCCGGCGAAGGCGCGGCTCGCGCCGGTGGCGGATGTCGTCGCCACCAAGCCGCCGCAGCGCAGCTTCGTGCCGCTCGACGTGCCGCAGACGGTGGTGATGTTCGGCGGTCCCGGCTTCAAGCGCGCCGATCCGGACTTCATGGCCGGCTACGTGGTCAATCACATCCTCGGCGGCGGCTCGCTGTCGTCGCGGCTGTATCGCGAAGTGCGCGAGAAGCGCGGGCTCGCCTATTCGATCTACGAGTCGATGGTGTGGATGGAGCATTCGGCGCTGTTCACCGGCGCGACCGGCACCCGCGCCGATCGTGCCGCGCAGAGCATCGAGGCGATCGAGGCCGAGGTGAAGCGGATGGCCGAAGAGGGGCCGACCCAACAGGAGCTGGACGAGGCGAAGTCGTATCTCAACGGCTCGCAGATGCTGTCGCTGGATACGTCGGCGAAGCTCGCCCAGGCGATGCTGCAATATCAGAACGACGGCCTGCCGATCGACTACATCGACAAGCGCAGCGAAGTGATCAACGCCGTGACGCTCGACGACGCCAAGCGCGCCGCCAAGCGGCTGTGGTCGGACGGCCTGTTGACCGTCGTGGTCGGCCGCACGCCCCAGGCGGCGGCCGATCCCGCCGCCGTGAAACCCGCCGGCACCCCGCCGCCGCCGCGGGCGAATTAGGGTATCGCCATTCTGAGAGCGCGCCGATTGGCGCGCATCTCGCAGGATGTGCTACAGGGCAGTCCCCCTGAGGTTCGCGCCGCGCGGACCTCAGGATGACGAATCCCATTTGGTCGGGCGAGACCCGAGCGGGTGCCCCATGCTGCGGATCAGCCGCAATCTTTCGATCGACGAGGACGACATCGAGATCAGCTTCGTGCGCGCGTCGGGCCCCGGCGGGCAGAACGTCAACAAGCTCTCGACCGCCGCCCAGCTCCGCTTCGACACCAGCAAGATCGCGCTGCCCGAAGACGCCGCGCTGCGGCTGATCAATCTCGCCGGCCAGCGCATGACCAAGGAGGGCGTGATCGTGATCCACGCCCAGCGTTTCCGCACCCAGGAGCGCAACAAGGCGGATGCGATCGACCGCCTGCTCGAACTGCTGCGCGAAGCCATGGTCCGCCCGGTCCCGCGCCGCGCGACCCGTCCGACGCTCGGCTCTAAGAAACGCCGCCTCGAAGGCAAGAAGCGCCGTGGCGATGTCAAAGCCGGCCGCAGCGGCAAGAGCTTTGACGATTGACGTGCGCCGCCAACCGGCCGTCATTGCGAGGAGCGAAGCGACGAAGCAATCCAGCAGCGCATTGCACGGCGCTGGATTGCTTCGCTGCGCTCGCAATGACGGAGCGGGGAGAGCGTCCCGTCGATAGCTGACGCCGGCAGCCTGCTCCTCTAAGGTCGTACCTCTCTCCCGACTCGTCAGGTTCCTTATGCCCGTTCGCCAGCTTCCCGAAACCATCGTCAACCGCATCGCCGCCGGTGAGGTGGTGGAGCGGCCGGCGAGTGTGGTGAAGGAGCTGGTCGAGAACGCGATCGATGCTGGCGCCAGTCGGATCGACATCTTCAGCGATGGCGGCGGGCGGCGGAAGATCGTGATCGCCGACGACGGCTCGGGCATGACGCAGACCGACCTCGCGCTCGCCGTCGATCGCCACGCCACCTCCAAGCTCGACGACGAGGACCTTCTGCAGATCCGCACGCTCGGGTTTCGCGGCGAGGCGCTGCCGTCGATCGGCGCGGTGGCGCGGCTGTCGATCACCACGCGCCACGCCGCCGAGCCGCACGCCTGGGCGCTGCGCGTCGAGGGCGGCGACAAGACCCCGATCGCGCCGGCAGCGCTGTCACAAGGCACCCGCGTCGAGGTCGCCGATCTGTTCTTCGCGACGCCGGCGCGGCTGAAGTTTCTCAAGACCGACCGCACCGAGGCCGAGGCGATCCGCGAAGTGGTGCGGCGCCTGGCGATGGCGCGGCCCGACATTGCCTTCACGCTGGCCGGGGAGGAACGCGCGCCGGTGACCTGGGCGGCCGCGCTGCCCGGCGCGCCGGGGCAACTGATCCGGCTCGGCGACATTCTCGGCGCGGATTTCCGCGCCAACGCCATCGAGGTTCGCGCCGAGCGCGAAGGCGTGATGGTCGAAGGCTTTGCCGCGGCGCCGTCGCTGACGCGCGCCAATGCGCTCGGGCAGTATCTGTTCGTCAACGGCCGGCCGGTGCGCGACAAGCTGATCCTCGGCGCGGTGCGCGGCGCCTATGCCGATTACTTGCCGCGCGATCGCCATCCGGTGCTGGCGCTGTTCGTCACGCTGGATTCGCGCGAGGTCGACGCCAACGTGCATCCGGCCAAGACCGAAGTGCGCTTCCGCAACGCCGGGCTGGTTCGCGCGCTGATCGTGCACGCGCTGAAGGACGGTCTCGCGCGCGAAGGCCGCCGCACCGCCGCCAACAGCGCCAGCAGCGTGATCTCGACGTTCCGTCCCGGGCCGGCGCCGCCGGCGAATTGGGACTGGCGCAGTTCGCCGTCCTATCCGGTCGGCGGCGGTGCGGGCTTTGCGACGCCTTCGTTTGCGGAGCGCACCCAGGCGGCGTTCGATGTCGGTGCGCCCAGCGCGGACGTGCGCCATCATGAGGTTGCTCCCGACCTGCTCGATCGGCCGCTTGGCGCGGCACGGACGCAGATTCACGAGACCTACATCGTGTCGCAGACCCGCGGCGGGCTTATCGTGGTCGATCAACACGCCGCGCACGAGCGCATCGTCTATGAGCGGCTGAAAGCCTCGCTCGACGCCAATGGTGTGCAGCGCCAGATCCTGCTGATTCCCGACATCGTCGAGATGGACGAGGCGACGGTGGAGCGCCTGCTCGTGCGCGCCGACGAGTTGGCGAAGTTCGGCCTGGTGATCGAAAGCTTCGGCCCCGGCGCGGTCGCGGTGCGCGAGACGCCGTCGCTGCTCGGCAAGACCGACGCGGCCTCGCTGCTGCGCGATCTCGCCGAGCACATGGCCGAATGGGACGAGGCACTGCCGCTGGAGCGCCGCCTGATGCATGTCGCGGCGACAATGGCCTGCCACGGCTCTGTGCGGGCAGGGCGCGTGCTCAAGCCCGAGGAAATGAACGCGCTGCTGCGCGAAATGGAATCGACGCCCAACTCCGGCCAATGCAACCACGGCCGCCCGACCTATGTCGAACTTACGCTAACCGATATCGAGAAGCTGTTCGGGCGGAGGTAGTTGGCTTGTTTCTGACGCGATGTAGCGTGTAGCGTAATGCTTGCGCCCCAAGCACGGCGCGCTCCCTCTCCCGCTTGCGGGAGAGGGCTGGGGTGAGGGCGACGCGGGCACTGACTGAATGTTCGCGGAGAGGAGTACCCTCACGCGGATCGCTGCGCGATCTGACCTCTCCCGCAAGTGGGAGAGGTTGCGCCGTGTCCGATCTTGACGTCTTTCGAAAGGAAATTCCGGTGGCGATTACCGTGCAAGCGCCACCGGATGACTCGTTGTTAGTTGGCGCCGAGAAGCCCGTCCCCAATCAGGGCCGCTCAGTGCTCAAAACACCTTCCGGATCCAGCCGTGCGTATCCGGAGCGCGGCCGTATTGGATGTCGATGAGTTGCTTGCGCAGGCCCATCGCCACATCGCCGGCGGCACCGCCGCTGATGGTGAAGTCGCCGCTCGCCGAGCGGACCGTGCCGATCGGCGAGATCACCGCGGCGGTGCCGCAGGCGAAGGCTTCCTTCAGCTTGCCGCTGGCGGCATCGGCGCGCCACTGGTCGATGGTGTAGGCCTCCTCCCGCACGGTGCGGCCGGCCTCGCGCGCCAGCGCGATGATCGAGTCGCGGGTGATGCCGGGCAGGATGGTGCCGAGCGGCGGCGTCGAAAGTGAGCCGTCCTCGAACACGAAGAACACGTTCATGCCGCCCAGCTCTTCGATGTATTTGCGCTCGACCGCGTCGAGGAACACCACCTGATCGCAGCCGTGCTCGATCGCCTCGGCCTGCGCGCGCAGCGACGCCGCATAGTTGCCGCCGCATTTGACGCCGCCGGTGCCGCCGATCGCCGCACGGGTGTAGTTCTCCGACACCCAGATCGACACCGGGGCCGGGCCGCCCTTGAAGTACGAGCCGACCGGCGAGGCGATCACCGAGAAGATGTATTCGGCCGACGGCTTGACGCCGAGGAAGATCTCGCTGGCGATCATGAACGGCCGCAGATACAGGCTGCCTTCGCCGCCCGGGATCCAGTCGCGGTCGATCCGCACCAGCTGCTCGATCGCCTCGATGAAGATCTCTTCCGGAAGCTGCGCCATCGCCATGCGATCGGCGCTGTCGCGGAAGCGCCGCGCATTGGCGTCCGGCCGGAACAGGTTCACGCCGCCGTCGGAGCGCTTGTAGGCCTTCAGCCCCTCGAAGATCTCCTGCGCGTAGTGCAGCACGGCGGTGGCCGGATCGAGCGGGAAGTTGCCACGGGATTCGATCTTGGCGCTGTGCCAGCCCTTGCCGTGCTCATAGCGCACGATCGCCATGTGATCGGTGAACACCCGGCCGAAGCCCGGGTCCTTCAGCTTGTCGACGCGGTTTTGCAGTTCTGTCGGTTGCGCCGTGGGCTGGATGTCGAAATTCAGCCAGACCGAGCCGTCGACCTTCTTGTCGAACGAGATTCCCATGGACCTGTCTCCTGGATCGGCGCGCCTGCAGGTGGCCGTGTTGGGCGAGCCCGGCAGTCGCCGGCCGCGCTGGGTGAGTGGCCCCCGGCCGCGCCGGGAGACATGCTTTGGCGGAATCTTCGAACTCCGCTATGTTTCGGCCGAGCCGTCCGACATTCGCATGCACGCCGTTCTGCCGCATCTGGTTATCGGACTGCGGGGTGAAAGGTCGCAAGCGGAATAGTCGAATATTTCGTCTTGGTCGGCGGTTTTGTAACATAAGACCCAGATATGTCAACATGACTGACATAAATTTCAAAGGTTTGGGGCGGGGGGACGATCGCGCGCCCGCTGCCCCGACGCGTCCGATGGCTGAGGATGCGCCCACGGCGCCGCCGCGCTGGGACATTATCGAGCTGTTGTTTTTCGCCTATCGGGACTTCGTCGGAGATGCCGACCACGTGCTGGAAGCGTTCGGTTTCGGCCGCGCCCATCACCGGGTGGTGCATTTCGTCTGCCGTTATCCGGGCCTGACCGTGGCCGATCTGCTCGACGTGCTGCGCATCACCAAGCAGTCGCTCGGCCGCGTGCTGAAGCAGCTGCTCGACGAGGGCTATATCGTCCAGAAAGCCGGCGACAGCGACCGCCGCCAGCGCCTTCTTTTCGCCACCCCCAAGGGCGAGGCGCTGGTGGTGAAGCTTGCCGGGCTGCAGACCGATCGCATCGCCCACGCGCTGCGGGGTTTTGGCCCGCGCGAAGCCGAGGCCGTGAGCAAATTCCTGCGCGCCATGATCGACCGCGATGATCCGGACAAGGTTCTCCAGGCCATCCTGCAGTCGAGGGACGGCGCCAGCGCAAAGGATGTGACGTGATTCAGCTCGCAGCATTGGCGAAGAAGCCGGTCCGCCCCGCCGACGACGCCCCGCATCTTCTGCTGGTCGACGACGACCGGCGGATCAGGGATCTGTTGTCGCGCTTTCTCGCCAGCGAAGGCTATCGCGTCACCACGGCGCAAAGCGTGCCGGACGCGCGCGCCAAGCTGGCCGGACTGAATTTCGACCTGCTGATCCTCGACGTGATGATGCCGGGTGAGACCGGCTTCGATCTGGCGAGGTCCATCCGAGTCGATTCCGACGTGCCGATCGTGATGCTGACGGCGCGCCACGAGGCCGAGGCGCGGATCGAAGGTCTGCAGCTCGGTGCCGACGACTACGTCGCCAAGCCGTTCGAGCCACGGGAATTGCTGCTGCGGATCTGCAATATCCTGAAGCGGACGTCCCCCGCGCCAGCCGCCAAGGCCGAGACGATCGCGTTCGGGCCCTACGTGTTTCACATCGATCGCGGCGAACTGCGCCAGGGCGATGAAATCGTCCATCTCACCGACCGAGAGCGCGACATGCTGCGCGTGCTGGCGGCCGCGCCGGGCGAGACGGTGCCGCGCGGCGACCTGACCGGCGGCGGCGGCAATGCCAACGAGCGCGCCGTCGACGTGCAGATCAACCGCCTGCGCCGCAAGATCGAACGCGACCCCGCCAACCCGCTATTCCTGCAAGCCGTCCGCGGCATCGGCTATCGCCTGGTGGCGGCGCCGTAACACTCATGAGCACACTCGACACCGGTCTTACGCTGATCCGCTCCGCGTCGCGGCGGGTGTCGGCGGCCAATGGCTGGATGGGGCAGCGCTTCAACGACTTCATGCCCAAGGGGCTGTACGCCCGCGCGCTGCTGATCATCATCGTGCCGATGGTGCTGCTGCAATCGGTGATCGCCTTCGTGTTCATGGAGCGGCACTGGAACACGGTGACGCAGCGGCTGTCGGCGGCGGTGGTGCAGGACATCGCGGCGCTGATCGATGTCTACAAGAGCTATCCGCAGGACAAGGACAGCGCGGCACTGCGCCGCATCGCGCAGACCCGTCTCGGCCTCGTGGTCGATTTCCTGGGACCGGGCGAGATGCCGCCGCCGGGGCCGAAGCCGTTCTTCTCGCTGCTCGATCAGTCGATCAGTAAGCAGATCAGTCGGCAGATCGCGCGGCCGTTCTGGATCGACACCGTTGGCCGTTCCAACCTGGTCGAGATCCGCATTCAGCTCGACGATGCGGTGATGCGGGTGTTCGCGCTGCGCAGCGCCGCCTATGCGTCGAATTCGGAGATCTTCCTGCTATGGATGGTCGGCACCTCGACGGTACTGCTGATCGTCGCGGTGCTGTTCCTGCGCAACCAGATCCGGCCGATCCTGCGACTCGCCGATGCCGCCGAGAGCTTCGGCAAGGGCCGCGACGCGCCGAACTTCAAGCCGCGCGGCGCGCGCGAGGTGCGGCGCGCGGCTTATGCGTTCATCGAAATGAAGAGCCGTGTCGAACGCTCGATCGAGCAGCGCACCGCGATGCTTGCAGGCGTCAGCCACGATCTGCGCACCATTCTGACGCGCTTCAAGCTCGAACTCGAACTGATCGGCGACGCGCCCGAGACCGAGGGCATGCGCAAGGACGTCGACGAGATGTCGGCGATGCTCGAGGCGTATCTGGCGTTCGCGCGCGGCGACAGCGGCGAGCAGGCGCAGCCGACCGATATGACGGCCGCGCTCGAAGAACTGCGCAGCGATGCCGAGCGTCATGGCCACACCGCGACGGTCTCGTTCAGCGGCCAGCCGGTTGTCACGGTGAAGCCGGCTTCGTTCAAGCGCTGCCTCGCCAATCTGGTGTCGAACGCCGCGCGCCATGCCGACACCATCGCCATCACCGGGCAACGCGATCATCGTTATCTCACGGTGATGATCGACGACGACGGCCCGGGCATTCCAATGGCGATGCGCGAGGAGGTCTTCAAGCCGTTCCTTCGGCTCGACGACGCCCGCAATCAGGACGAAGGCGGCACCGGCCTCGGCCTCGCCATCGCCCGCGACATCGCCCGCTCGCACGGCGGCGACATCACGCTCGGCGACAGCCCGATGGGCGGATTGCGGGCGACGGTGCGAGTGCCGGTGTAACCGCGCACGCGGTTTCGACCGTCCGTGTAGCTCGAAGCGCTGCCACATCTCCAGTCGTCATCACCCGCGCATGCGGGTGATCCAGTATCCCAGAGCGTGCGTTGTAACTAACGAAAGCTCTGGGATACTGGGTCGCCCGGTCGAGCCGGGCGATAACGGTGGCGTGTGGCGCGGCGCTTACTTCGCCAGTTCCCGCGAGCGCTTCGCCGCTGCCGCGACGGCCTTGGTCAGCAGCGGGCGGAAGCCGTCGTTGGCCATCAGCACTTCGAGCGCAGCTGCCGTCGTGCCGCCGGGCGAGGTGACGTTTTTGCGTAGCGTCGCGGCATCCAGATCCGAGCGATGCAGCAATTCGCCGGAGCCCGCCACCGTGGCGCGGGCAAGCGTCATCGCCAGCGTTTCGGGCAGGCCGGCCTCGACACCGGCGCGGGCGAGTTCTTCGGCGAGCAGGAACACGTAAGCGGGGCCGGAGCCCGATACGGCAGTCACCGCATCTATCAGGCCTTCGTCTTCGACCCACTCGACGCCGCCGGTCGCGCGCAGTAGCGCATCGGCGATGGCGCGCTGCTCGGGCGTGACGTCATCCGCCGCCACCGCGACGGTGATGCCGCGGCCGATCGCGGCCGGCGTATTCGGCATCGCGCGAACGACATGACCGCCGACGCCGGCCGCCAGTGTCGCGATCGGCTTGCCGGCCATCACCGACACGACCAGCGTGGACGGCCCGACATAGGCGCGCAGCGCGTCGGCCGCGGCCGCGAAGGTCTGCGGCTTCACCGCCACCACCAGCGTCGATACCGCGCCGACATTGCCGGCGGCGGCATTGATGCGGACGCCGCGCGCTGTCAGCGCCTTGATATCGTCGGAGGGCTGCGGATCGACCACCACCACATTGCCGGCGTCGAGGCCCTGCGCCAGCCAGCCGAGCAGCATCGCGCCACCCATTTTGCCGGCCCCGGCGAGAACGAGTGAGCCAGTCATCAGGTCGAAGGGTTTGGACGGCACGGCGGAGCTTCCTCGGCTGGACAGAGACACGCTGGCGTAGGCCGGACGGGCAACCATTTCAACCGCACAGATCTCACGAGCGCGGCGGCGTCCCATGCATGGCGGCCGAAGCTCAGAGCGGCTTCTTGTAGAACAGCCGCTGCGAGCCGCGGGGATGATCCGCGAGGGTGCCGAACACCTCGTAGCCGCGCTTCTCGTAGAAGCCCGGCGCCTGGAAGGCGTAGGTGTCGAGCCAAACTCCGACGCAGCCGCGGTCGCGTGCGATCGTCTCGGCCCGGGTCAGGACCTCGGTGCCCAGGCCGGCGTGTCGCGTCGAGTCGGGCAGGGCCAGCAGTTCGACGAAAAGCCAGTCATAGGTGATGCGGCCCCACAGCCCGCCGATGGCGGCGCCGGTCTCGGGATCTTCGACGAGCACGCAGATCTGCTGAAAGCCGGACGGGCCGGCGGCTTTCTCGTTATGGGCGATCAACGCGTTCAGGACGGCGGCGCGATCCTGATCGCCGGGCGTATCGGGAACGACGATGCGCGGCCGCGCGCTCACGCCTCGCCTTCGGTATCGAACATCGCGGCGCTCATCGCTTCGGACGCCGTCTTGCCGGCCCACACCGTGAACTGGATCGCCGGGTAGTAACGCTCGCAGGCCGTGATCGAACTGATCAGCATCGTCTCGCATTGCGCGCTCGTCGCCGACAGCCCACCGGGAAGTATCAGCGCCTGCCGATACATGATCGTGCCGGTATGCGTCCAGATATCGAAGTGACCGACCCAGAGCTGCTCGTTGATCGCCGCGATCAGCCGCTGCGTCTCGCCGCGCCGTGCGGTGGGAACCTTCATGTCGAAGGCGCAAGCCAGATGCAGCGCTTCGATCTCGCCCATCCAGGTGAAGGACAGCGTGTAGTCGGTCCACTGGCCCTTGGCCGCGATGGTGATTTCGTCTTCGCCCGACCGCTCGAATACCAGATCGTTCGAGGCTGCGATGTCCTCGACCGCTGCGAGCGGGTTGGTGTTGCGGGAATCGAAGATGCCTTCGAGCATGGCCATGCCGTCTCGACCTTTAGTTAGGATGTGCCTGATACGTGGCAGGTCTGTACGCGCCTGTGCCCGGTGGATCGTGCATCGCGCGTGATCCGGACGAACCGAGGTTGCAGTGATGAAATGATGTGATTTGCCGAATCCGTGCAATCCCGAGGCGAGTCCATCCACAGCCAAAGGGCGGCCCGTCCACAGTTCGATCATCTCGCCATAGAACAAAACGGAATCGGATTCGCGTGTGACGAGTCGGGTGGTTCGATTTCACCTATCGCGAGTCTGGCGAGCGCGTTGCAGCTTGTCGGACACGTCGTCCCTCGGGCCGGACTTTGATTCGAGCGCAGGCGCTGGTAGCCTGAGCTTCGTTCCAGAGCCGAGGTGAGTGCCCGATGACCGAGACCACGACAGATCCCACCGTAGCGCCGCCTGCGTCCGCCGCGTATCCGCGGTTTGCGCGGCCGCAGCGCGTGGCTTTCGTGCAGTCGTCCTGGCATCACGACGTGGTGGCCGAATGCTGGCAGGCGTTCGCGCGCGAGATCGTGCTGCGCGGCGTCGCGGAGGCGCAGGTCGATCTGTTCGAGGTGCCGGGCTCGTTCGAAATTCCGCTCCACGTCCAAACGCTCGCAAAGACGCGGCGCTATACGGCGATCGTCGCCGCCGGTCTGGTGGTCGATGGCGGCCTCACCGGCTTCGTCGCCGAGACCGTCATCCGCGCGCTGATGGACGTGCAACTTAGGACCGAGGTGCCCGTGTTCTCGGCGATCGCGACGCCGCAATCCGTCGACAGCGGTGATGAGCAGACCGCGTTCTTCAAGCAGCACTTCGCCACCAAGGGCGCCGAAGTCGCGCACGCCTGCGCCGACACGCTGCTCAGCCTCGAACGCCTGCGCGGCCAGGTCGCGGCGGGGATCGTTTAGTTAGCTGCACACGGTCAAGCGAAGATCAGCTGCCGGGCTCTCTCCGTCATTCCGTGGCGCCGCGCAGCGGAGAACCCGGAATCCATATCCCCTGGACCCGCCTGGAGGCACGAAGCGGCAGTCTCGGTGCATCAACATCGTGCGCCGGGGTTATGGATTCCGGGTTCGCGCGTTGCGCGCCCCGGAATGACAACCGAGAGGGTGATGGATCAGTCGAACAGGCTCGACACCGACTCTTCCGACGCTGTGCGGCCGATCGCTTCGGCGATCAGCGAGGCGATCGAGAGCGTGCGGATGTTGTGGGCGCCGCGGACCGCCTCGGTCGGCTGGATCGAGTCGGTAATCACCAGTTCCTTCAGCTTGGAGCCGGTGATGCGGGCGCAGGCGCCGCCCGACAGCACGCCGTGGGTGATGTAGGCGTAGACGTCGGTAGCGCCGTTGGCGAGCAGCGCCTCGGCGGCGTTCACAAGCGTGCCGCCGGAGTCGACAATGTCGTCGAGCAGGATGCAGGTGTAGCCCTCGACCTCGCCGATCACGTTCATCACTTCGGACTCGCCAGCGCGTTCGCGGCGCTTGTCGATGATCGCCAGCGGCGTGTTGAGGCGCTTGGCGAGACCGCGGGCGCGGACCACGCCGCCGACGTCGGGCGACACCACCATCGCCTTCGACAGGTCGAAGCGCTCCTTGATGTCGCGCACCATCACCGGCGAGGCGTAGAGATTGTCGGTCGGGATGTCGAAGAAGCCCTGGATCTGGCCGGCGTGCAGATCGAGCGTCATGACGCGATCGACGCCGGCGTGGGTGATCAGGTTGGCGACCAGTTTGGCCGAGATCGGCGAGCGCGAGCCGACCTTGCGGTCCTGCCGGGCGTAGCCGAAATACGGGATCACCGCGGTGATGCGGCGCGCCGAGGCGCGGCGCAGCGCGTCGGTGATGATCAGGAGTTCCATCAGGTGATCGTTCGCCGGGAACGAGGTCGACTGGATGATGAAGACGTCCGAGCCGCGGACGTTCTCCTGGATCTCGACGAAGATCTCGTTGTCGGCGAAGCGGCGGACGCTGGCCTTGGTCAGCGGCATCTTCAGCCAGTCGGCGATGTCGCGCGCCAGAGCGGGGTTGGAATTGCCCGCCACCAGTTTGACGGAGCCGTTCTTGCCCGACATCGACGCGTCTCCCCGCGTGGTGGATACTACGTTCAGCATATCGGTTGACTCACGAAAAACGGACGTCTTTGCGAGCGCAGGTGATATCAGCCGCTGGCGTGCGATGGCAACCCGTCGCAGGCGGTTTTCCGATGCGGATTCGACATAGGTAGCGTTCAGCGAGCGGCGAAGCTCATTGAGCTTGCGGGCGCTTCCGCGCTCGCCGCGGCGGGTTCTGCGCTCGCGATCGCGGGGCCGGACGATGCCGGTGCGGCCGGCTCCGATGGCGCGGAGGGGGCGGACTCGGCCGGTAAGGTCCCGTTCACCAATCCGCCGACGCCGGTCAGCCCGGCTTGCGCGATCCTTCGCAGCACCGTGTCGTCGGCGAGGCCCCAGGCATCGGCACGGCCGCCGGAGCGACCAGCCGGCTCCTCGCCGGACAGCCGCAGCGCGCGTTGCTGATTGCGGTCGTACACGTCCCAGACCCAGGCGATGTTGGTGCGATTGCCGCGAACCTGCGCCGACAGATAGCTGCGCACCCGATAGGCGGCGGCGCCGTCACGCGACACAACGGCGACCCGGCGGAGCTTGGCCTCGCTGTCAAGCACCGAGACCATGCGGTCGAACACCTGCGGCGGCGGGCCGTCGATCGAGTCGAACGCGATGGTCGATCCGCCGGCCGAAGCCATCGGCCCTGCGCCGGGGCCGCCTTCGGTGACGCAGCCCGCCAAACCACCCATCAGGCCCAGCAGCAGGGCGGCGCGCGCAAATCGCGAGGCGGGCTGAGGAAGGCGGCGAGTCGTCATGCAGGGTCCCGTCGGAAGGCGCGGCCGCGAAGCCGCCGGACGGACCAAGCGATATCGTTAAAATGCGTTAAGGTCTAGGGTGGGGCGGTCCCCAGGTTAACCATTGAGGTTCGCGGTCTAATCAGATTTAGCTAAAATTTTCAGAAGTTTACGTCGATTTGTCCGGGCGCGCGAAGCCCACAGCTGTAAACGACCTTGGTTAATGGCCGTTCACCTTTGCGCGGACGACGCGCGAGCAGGCTATGGCTCCAGCGCGATCGCGTGGACGGCGCGGCCGTAGTCCGGCTCGGCGCGGTGGACGGAGCGGCGATAGCTGAAGAAATTCTCGTCCGGATAGGTGTCGATGCCGGTGTCGTCGATCGCGATCACGCCCGCGGTTTCCAGCCGCATCCGGATGAAGCCGCCGAGGTCGAACATCGCATGGCCAGGGCGGGCCGCCGGGATGAAGAACCGCGCATAATCCGGGCTGGCTGCGGCGAACCGCGCGACGAATTCGTCGCCGACTTCGTAGCTCGGCTGGCGGATCAGCGGGCCGATCGCCGCAACGACGCGGCTGCGATCGGCTCCAAGCTTGTCCATGGCGTCGAGCGTGGCTTCCAAAATGCCGGTCAGCGCGCCCTTCCAGCCGGCATGGGCCGCACCGATCACCCGCGCGTCGGGATCGGCAAACAAGATCGGTCCACAATCCGCGGTGGTGACGCCGAGCGCCAGTCCCGGGACCTTGGTCACCAGCGCATCGGCCTTCGGCCGCGCCGCGTTGTCCCACGGCGCCTCGACCACCGCGACGTCCGGCGAATGCACCTGATACAACGTCAGGAAGTGCTCCGGCGGCACGCCCATCGTCTGCGCCATCCGCCGCCTGTTCTCGGCGACGGCGGCGGGATCGTCGTTCGAGCCGATGCCGCCATTGAGGCCGGCATAGATGCCCTGCGATACGCCGCCCTCGCGGTTGAAGAAGGCGTGGCGCACCCCGGGCAGGGCGGCAAGCTGCGAGGAGCTGATCGTCATGCCGGCTGCCCTTCTGCGGCGTGTCGGGCGTCGTCGCTCAGTGCGACCAGCGAGGTGATCGCCGGATCGGACACGCCCAGCACCTTGAACATCGAGCCCATCGCGCCGCGGCCTTCCCCCGTGAGACGCTTCAGCGCGCCGGAGATGTCTTCGGACACCTGCGGCGTGGCCTTGGCCATCAGCGACACCGCGCGCGTTTCGATGCCGAGCCGCTTCAGGAACTCGCCCTGCGTCACCGGGCCGTGCGTGCGGGCGCCGACGTCCTCGGCGGCGCGGGCGAGCGCCTGGAAGTCGACATGGGCGGTGAGGTCGGCGCGGCCGGGGCTCTGCAACGGATCGGCGAAGCTGTGCCTGGCGATCGCCTGGAAGGTGTCGCCGACGTCGCTGCGGACATGGCCGTAATCGATGATCAGCGCCGCACCGCCCTGGTCACGCACCCGCGCGGCGATCCGCATCATCTCGGCATCTGGGCGCCACTCGAACACCGCGCCGACCGGCGCCATCCGGACCAGCGGCGGCAGCAGCACATCGAAACGCGGGATCGGGTCGGGCGCGACGCCGAACACCAGCGCGCCGCTGCCGCTGATCTCGACCACGCGCTCGTGCCAGCCGGTTTCGCGCTTGACCGCCTGATGGATCGGCAGCACGTCGAAATATTCGTTGGCGAGGATCACCGCCGGGCCGTCCGGCACTTCGGCGAAGTCAGTGTGCCAATGCACGTTGCGGATGCCCGCCAGCGTCGCCTTCTGCTTTTCGCGCAAGACCGGGTTGATCTCGACCAGGTGGACGCTGAGCGCCTGATACAGCGGCGGCAGCACGCGCAGGGCGCGCAACGCATCCGCCATCATGGTGCCGCGGCCGGGACCGATTTCGACCAGCCGCAACGTGCTCGGCTCGCCGGCGGCGGTCCACACCGACGCCGACCACAGCCCGAGCAGTTCGCCGAACATCTGGCTGATCTCGGGAGACGTGGTGAAGTCGCCCTCGCGGCCGAGTGGATCGCGCGACACGTAGTAGCCGTAGTCCGGGTGGTTGAGGCACAGCTCCATGTAGCGCCAGACCGGCATCGGGCCGGCCGATTTGATCAGCCGCTTGATCTCTTCGGAGAGCGCCGAGAAGTCGGTCACTTGGTCGCCTCGCTGGAGCCGGCGGGCAGGGACGTGGACTGCGGCGCGCGCTTGGCGCGGCGTGCCAGCAGCATCACCACGATGCCGGCGATCACCATCGGCACCGACAGCAGCATTCCCATCGTCAGCCCGCCCCACAGGAAGCCGAGCTGCGGATCTGGCTCGCGGAAGAACTCGCCGGTGATGCGGGCCAGTCCATAGAAGGTGAGGAAGGCGCCGATGATCAGGCCCGGCCGCTTCAGGGCGCCGGCGCGGATCATCAGTGCCAGGATCAGAAACAGCACGATGCCTTCCAGGCCCGCTTCATAGAGCTGGCTCGGATGCCGCGGCAGTGGGCCGGCATGCGGAAACACCATCGCCCACGGTACGGTGTCGTCGGCCGGGCGGCCCCACAATTCGCCGTTGATGAAATTGGCGATGCGGCCGAGAAACAGGCCGATCGGCCCGACCGCGCAGGTGATGTCGCCCAGCGACGCGATCGAGACGTTGCGCTTCCAGCCGAACAGCGCCACCGCCACGACGCAGCCCATAAAGCCGCCGTGGAACGACATGCCGCCCTTCCACAATTCGAAGATCTCGGCCGGATGCGTGATGAAGAAGTCGAGATTGTAGAACAGCACGTAGCCGGTGCGGCCGCCCAGGATGATGCCGATCGTCACCCACAGGATGAAGTCGTCGAACTGGACAGGAGTGATCGGCGCCGGGCCGCCCCACAGCCGCTCCCGCTGCAGCAGCATCCGGGCATACAGCCAGCCGAGCAGGATGCCGGCGATATAGGCGAGCGCGTACCAGCGGATCGCGAACGGGCCGATCGCGACGGCCACCGGGTCGAAAACGGGGAAGGCGATGGCAAAGAAGGGCATTGTTCGATTGCCTTAACCGCAAAGCCTGCGCCGGTACAGCGCCAATTGCCGGGCACCGCGGTCTGATCCTTAAATCGGCCTTGCGACGCGGGTGCGAACGTCGCAAGGAGTGCCCCATCGGGCGGGCCAGCCCGGCGCGCGCGTTGCGCGGCCTTGAAGTGGGCCCGATCGATCGCCATTGTCACCGCCGAGGCCCGCTCGGCCTGTAACCGCGCACGACGCCTGACGGAGATCTCGACCATGACCCAGACCAGCAACCGGATTTTCGACGAGATCGGACGCCTGATGAACGACGCCGCCGGCGCCGCCCAGGGCGTCAAGCGCGAGGTCGATGCGGTGGTCCGCAGCCAGGCCGAAAAGATCCTGCGCGACCTCGACCTGGTGAAGCGCGAGGAGTTCGAGGCGTTCAAGGAGATGGTCCGCCTCGTCCGCGAGGAAAACGAAGCCCTCAAGGCCCGTATCGCCGCTCTCGAAGCCCGCCAGGGTGGCGGCTCCGAACCCCCGACCGCGATGGCGTAGTAGGCGCCGGTTGGCCCCCTCCCCCTCGCGGGGAGGGTTGGCCGAGCGAAGCGGAGGCCGGGGTGGGGGGCCCCGAGCGCTAAGCCTGCGGCTACCCCCACCCGACCGTCCTTACGGCCGGCCACCCTCCCCGCAAGGGGGAGGGAGACGAGCGATTTCCTTGTCATTTGCGGCCTTTGCCGCTAGAAACCCGGCACGTCCGTGGCCCCCGCACCCCTGGAGGCTTGCCGCGGCGTCTGCACGAGGCCGCGTTGCGGCCTTTAATTTTTGACAAATCAAGGACTTACAACGATGGCGAACGTCTTGGAATTGAAGGCGACCGCGCGTCCGAAGAGCGGCAAGGGGGCCGCCCGGGCAGAGCGTCGCGCCGGCCGCGTGCCGGGAGTGATCTATGGTGACAACCAGCCCCCGCTGCCGATCTCGGTCGAAGACAAGGAACTGCGCCTGCGCATCCAGGCCGGCCGCTTCCTGACCACGATTTTCGACGTCGTTCTCGACGGCAAGAAGCATCGCGTGATTCCGCGCGACTATCACCTCGACCCGGTGAAGGACTTCCCGCTGCACGTCGACTTCCTGCGGCTCGGCGCCGGCGCGACCATCCGCGTCTCGGTGCCGCTGCATCTGAAGGGTCTTGAAGTCGCTCCGGGCGTGAAGCGCGGCGGCACCTTCAACATCGTCACCCACACCGTCGACCTCGAAGCTCCGGCCGACAACATTCCGCAGTTCATCGAAGCCGACGTGTCGACCCTCGACATCGGCGTGTCGCTGCATCTGTCGGACATCGCGCTGCCGACCGGCGTCAAGTCGGTGTCGCGCGAGGACGTCACGCTGGTCACCATCGTGCCGCCGTCGGGCTTCAACGAAGAGAACAAGGCGGCTGCGGCCGGCGCTGCGGCGCCTGCGGCTGCTGCTGCGGCGCCTGCCGCCAAGGCTGGTGCGGCCAAGGCTCCGGCTGCTGCCGCCAAGGCTCCGGCTGCTGCTCCGGCAGCGAAGAAGAAGTAATCCGGCGCGAGACGCCGTCCCATGCGCTTGTTTGTCGGGCTGGGCAATCCTGGAGCGAAGTACCAGGACAACCGGCACAACATCGGGTTCATGGTCATCGACCAGATCGCACGGCGTCATGGCTTCTCGCCATGGCGCCGTCGCTTTCAGGGCGAGACCGCGGACGGCACGCTGGACGGCGAGCGCGTCACGCTGCTCAAGCCGCTGACCTACATGAACGAGTCCGGTCGCGCCGTGCAGGATGCGGCGAGCTTCTACAAGATCGGGCAGAGCGAGGTCGCGGTGTTTCACGACGAGATCGAACTGCCGCCCGCCAAGGTTCGCGTCAAGGTCGGGGGCGGCATCGCCGGCCACAACGGCCTGCGCTCGATTTCGGCCCATATCGGAAACGATTACTTGCGGGTCCGGCTCGGCGTCGGTCATCCGGGCGCGAAAGAGCTGGTGCACAATCACGTGCTCGGCGATTTTGCCAAGAGCGAGCGGCCGTGGGTCGAAGCGCTGTGCGAGATCGCCGCCGACAACGCCGGCCTGATCGCCAAAGGCAAGGACGCCACCTTCGCCAACAAGGTGCATCTGGCGATGCAGGCCAAGGGATTTTTGGACAACGACAAAGGCGAGCCGAAGGGCAGCAACAAGTAGGAGCGTCATTGTCGGTGAAGCGCGAAGCCGTATCGCTTCCAGTTTCCCGGCGATCCATCATCTGGCGAAGAAGATGGATGTGCGGGTCAGGCCCGCGTATGACGCATCACCTTAGTAGCGGCGCCAAGCTCGAACAGCGGGACATACCATGGGCTTCAAATGCGGGATCGTCGGGCTGCCGAATGTCGGCAAGTCGACGCTGTTCAATGCACTCACCGAGACCGCGGCGGCGCAGGCGGCAAACTATCCGTTCTGCACCATCGAGCCGAATGTCGGTGAAGTGGCGGTGCCGGACCCGCGGCTCGACAAGCTCGCCGAGGTCGGCAAGTCGCAGCAGATCATTCCGACGCGACTGACCTTCGTGGATATCGCCGGCCTGGTGAAGGGCGCCTCCAAGGGAGAAGGCCTCGGCAACCAGTTTCTCGCGACCATTCGCGAGGTCGACGCCATCGCCCATGTCGTGCGCTGCTTTGAAGACAGCGACATCACCCACGTCGAAGGCAAGGTCGCGCCGCTCGCCGATATCGAGACGATCGAAACCGAGCTGATGCTCGCCGATCTCGAGAGCCTCGAGAAGCGCGTCGACAACCTGACCAAGAAGGCCAAGGGTGGCGACAAGGACTCCAAGGAGCAGCTCGAGCTGGTCACGCGTGCGCTGACGCTGCTGCGCGACGGCAGGCCGGCGCGTTTCCTCGAGCGCAAGCCGGAGGAAGAGCGGGCGTTCCGGATGCTCGGCCTGCTGACGTCGAAGCCCGTTCTTTACGTCTGCAACGTCGAGGAGAGCTCTGCGGCGGACGGCAACAAGTTCTCCGAGCAAGTGATGGCGCGCGCCAAGGAAGAAGGCGCGGTCGCCGTGGTGATCTCGGCGAAGATCGAGTCCGAGATCGCCACGCTGTCACGTGAAGAGCGTGTGGACTTCCTCGATACGCTCGGCCTGCATGAGGCCGGCCTCGACCGCCTGATCCGTGCCGGCTACGAGCTGCTGCACCTGATCACCTACTTCACGGTCGGCCCCAAGGAAGCCCGCGCCTGGACCATCACCAAGGGCACCAAGGCGCCGCAGGCGGCTGCCGTGATCCACACCGATTTCGAAAAGGGCTTCATCCGAGCCGAAACGATCGCCTACAACGATTATGTGACGCTCGGCGGCGAAGCCGGTGCCCGCGACGGCGGCAAGCTGCGGCTCGAAGGCAAGGAATACGTCGTCGCCGACGGCGACGTGATGCATTTCCGCTTCAATACCTGATCGGATGAGGGGGCGCTGAGCGAAGCGGAGCCCATCCGATTTTTGCGCACCCATCCAAGAGTCATTCCGGGCGCGCGAAGCGCGAACCCGGAATCCATACACCGCAGCGGTGCCGTAACGTACCGCAGGCGACACGAACGTCCGTTGCACAGCCGAGAGTCGAGGGGATATGGATTCCGGGTTCGCCGCTGTGCGGCGCCCCGGAATGACGATCGATAGGTCGGGCAGGAGCTACCTGAATCCCTGCTGATCCCGGATGGCGCCCAGATGTTCGTTGATGCGGAACACGATCAGGATGAATTCCGCGATGATGCGCGTGAACACGATGCCGACCAGGATCGAAGCCAGGCTCGACAGCACGATGATGAAGCCGCCGAACGGGCTCACCGCCATCGCGGCAAGGCCGGAAAACACCCCCGAAATGCCGAACAGCACCGTCACCGCGATCACCAGCCAATAGAACGGCTTGATAATGGCCGGCGTAATGAAGCGGTCCCATTGAAACAGGTCGCGAAAGTTGAACATAGTGATCTCCCCAGCAATCGGATCGCGGCTTGTGATTGCCGCCAATAACGGCCACAATCGGGCCTCCCGCCAGCAAATGCCATGAACCTCCTGACCTTCGAAGACTTTCCCCCCGGTCACTTCGGCCGCTTCGGTCCTCGCCGCGTGACGCGCGAAGAGATCGTCGCTTTCGCTGCCGAATTCGATCCGCAGCCGATGCATCTGGACGAGCGCGCCGCCGCCGCCTCCATGCTGCAGGGCCTGTCCGGCTCGGGCTGGCATCTGTCGTCGCTGATGATGCGAATGATGTTCGACGGCTTCATCAAGGACACCGCCTCGCTCGGCTCGCCCGGCGTCAACGAGATGCGCTGGATGGCGCCGCTGCGGCCGGGCGACGATCTCACCATCGAGGTCGACGTGGTCGAGGCGCGGGTGTCGAACAGCCGCCCCGAGACCGGCATCGTCACCTTCAAGTGCCACGTTCGCAACGCCAAGGGTCAGATCCTGTGCGAGATGGTCTCGCCGATCATCATCCGGCGCCGCGACGCGGCACTCGCGAACGAATCGAATTAGCAGACACAGCGAGTCATCCGATGCGTTTCTTCGAAGACCTGCAAGTCGGGATGCGCCGCGAGCTCGGCTCCTATCAGTTCACGGCGGAGAACATCGTCGCCTTCGCCAAGCAATTCGATCCTCAGCCGTTTCATCTCGATGAAGAGGCCGGCCGCCGCTCGCTGTTCGGCGGCCTTGCCGCGTCAGGTTGGCACGTCGCGTCGGCCTGCATGCGGCTGCTGGTGCTCGAGCGCCAGAACGA
Source organism: Rhodopseudomonas telluris (assembly GCF_042432815.1). Classification (NCBI taxonomy): domain Bacteria; kingdom Pseudomonadati; phylum Pseudomonadota; class Alphaproteobacteria; order Hyphomicrobiales; family Nitrobacteraceae; genus Rhodopseudomonas; species Rhodopseudomonas telluris. Next base: position 992,627 of record NZ_JBHLWM010000005.1, on the reverse strand, counting down.
GGCGGCCGCCGAGGCCGCGCGCGGCGAGCCGGTCGCCGTGTGGGGCCCGTCGCCGGGCTTCCGCGATCTGCGCTGGGTGAAGCCGGTGCTTGCCGGTGACACGATCTCTTATGCTAACGAGATCGCGTCGGTGCGTGCCTCTGATTCGCGGCCCGAATGGGGGATCATTCAGGGCCGGAACACCGGCACCAATCAGCGCGGCGAACTGGTGTTCTCATTCCTTGCCACGGCCTTCGTACCGAAGCGTCCGGCGGGGGACTGAGGCCAGGGGGCAACAACCGTTCTGATTTTAACCAAATGCGGCTGTTTTGTGCGAGACGGCCGCGGAACGGCCATTCTATTAAGACGTTGTGAACCCTGCACGGGCATTGCTCGACATAGTTGCAGGACGAGGGGACTAGAAGACGATGGCGGACCAGGCTGGACTGAAATGGGTGGGTTTTATTTTCGCCACCATCACTTTGGCCGTCATGATCACCACCGGCATGGTGGTGAAGGGCTACGCGGATGGCGCGTACTCCTTCGACGTCCCAGCCGTGACCTCCAGCCACTGAGCTGTCGAGGCTTCGAGCGCCGCGCGGCGCTCGCGTTAATCCTTTCTTAACCAGCTCGGATCGGGACGCACCACGCAGCCGGCGATGTCGACGGCTGCGCGTTCGCGCGCGATCGGGCCGGCGGCTTGCAAAACAAAAGTGCAGCCACCTCGCGATGGCTGCACTTTGTAGTTGTCGTGCGGTGATGGGAGGACGGCGCTCAGCCGTTGCGCAGGTTCTCGGCGCTGCGCTTCCACTGCGAGACGTTGTCCGCAATCATGCGGGTCGATTTCATCGCCTGCTGGCTGAGCTGGGCGTAGCCGGAGATCTCGCGCTGAACGCGCTGGCCTTCGGCGTGCAGCAGGTCGCGCAGCGCTTCCAGCTCACCAATCAGGTTTTCGATCTCGGCCAGCGAGGTGCCGGCGACGCGCTGGATCAGCGAATTGACATTGGACACGGTGGCCTCGGCGCTGGCGTCGAACGACGGGGTGGCAGCGGCCGGAGTCTCGGTGCTGGTCGACGCGCCCGTCGAGGGCCGGCGCAGATAGGCGATGTCGTTGCGGACGAAGTCACGGATACCCGCTTCGACTTCCGAGACCGCGGCGAGGTTCTCGTCGATCTCAGGAGTCTCGATCTTCTCGGATGGAATGGCATTCATCGGCTGTTCCTTTGCATGAGCGTCGAGCAGCGCGGTGTGTCCCCCGCACGCCAAGTTGCGAAACCATCACTACAGCGCATTTTGACAGTATCGCGGCCAATCTGCGGCAACGGGCCGGTGTTTCGACGAAATCACTAACGGTTTGCTAACGATGGCGGCGGGTTGCCCCCGCCCGTCAGGCAATCCGCGGCAGCGCGATCGGCTGGCCGAGCGCTTGTTCGACCAGATCGAAGGTGTCGATCAGGATCCGCATGTTGACGAGTTTGCCGTGCCGGAATTGGGCGAACTGCGCCATCCGCAGGCTGATCGGCTTGTTGGTATCGAGCGCCGTGAGTGAGTAGCGGATCATCGACGCCGACGTATCAACGCCGAGCATGATCGCCTCGCGGTCGAAGCGATGGATACGGATGTTGTCGGCGATCTGCCGGCAGACGTCCAGCACCGCCGCCTTGCCGTGGCGGGCGCCGAAGAACGGAAACATCTCGATCGGGCCGTACATGGCCCAGTCGATGTCTTCGTCGATCATGTCCGCGAGCTCTTGATCGCGGCCTTCGTTCAGGGCGCGATGCAACGCACGCGAGAAACGCCAGAGATTATGCTCTGTCATCTGAAATTCCGGATTGTGGAACGGAATGGGCGTCGGCAATGGAGCCGAAGGCGACATCCTCGTCGCCACGCCTGTCGCCATTGCTGCTAATGAGAAGGCGAATTAGATGCGTTAAAACTAAAAATCAACTCACATTGTGCAATGCACAAATGTCGTGCCGTCACAGAGGCGCCTGCCCCCGAGGCAAAGCTTCGCCAGCGCTGCTTTTATCGCTCGATAAGCGTCCCGATCGCCAGAATAAAGGAAGCCCGGCCAGGAACTCCCAGCCGGCTATGCACTGAGCAGAGGTGTGCGTTGCGAGCAAAGAACCGACCGCGAGGGCTGCGCGGCAACCAATGGCGCTCGGATCAGCAGGTGATTCGCCTTAAGGCCACACCGATCGGGTGGGGCACCGCGTACTCCGGCGTACGGTTCTCCGCGCACGATGTCGCGTGCGCAGAGCCTTGATCAGGATTTGGCTTTCCGCGCCTTTGCCTTTGTCTTCGCCTTGGGCTGCTTGGCTTTGCCGCCCGCAGCCTTGGCTGCGCTCTTCGCGGGAGCGGCCGTGGCCGGCTTGTCCGCTGCCTTGGCGATCGCCTTGCTCTGTTCGCTCGCGGCGATCTCGACCGCGCGTCGCATCGCGCGCGCATAGGAGTCGGCGGCATTGTCGGCGGCGACCTGCAGCCGCTTGGCGGCCGCCTGTCCTTGCTCCATCGCCGCCTGCGCCAGCGCCTTCGCGCGGGCCTTGCCGGCCGCGTCCTTGGCCTTGGCGGCGAGGCCGAGATAGTGATCGCGCCGCGCCTTCACCGCGCCGGTGAGCGTCTTGTTCTGCTGCTTCGCGAGCTGCCGGATGATGCCATCCAGATCGGCGTCGGCCATTCCTGTCGTCCCCCAAAGTCGCCTGACATTCGTCGCGGCGGAATATGCGTGCGCCCGCGCGGAATGGCAATTCGCCACAGCGCGCGCAAGGCTTGACTTCACGGCCGGCTCGGACAATCTCGCCGCCAAGCCCCGATAAACAACCCCGATAAATCAGACAACAACAGGGAGAACAAGAAATGGCAGACGCCTACATCATCGACGCCGTCCGCACCCCCCGCGGCATCGGCAAGGTCGGCAAGGGCAAACTGGCGGATATGCATCCGCAACATCTCGCCGCCGCCGTGCTCAAGGCGATCGCCGAGCGCAACAAGCTCAACACCGCGGAAGTCGATGATATCATCTGGTCGACCTCGACCCAGCGCGGCAAGCAGGGTGGCGACCTCGGCCGCATGGCGGCGCTCGACGCCGGTTACGACATCAAGGCCTCCGGCACTACGCTCGATCGTTTCTGCGGCGGCGGCATTACCGCGGTGAACTTCGCCGCGGCGCAGATCATGTCCGGCATGGAAGACGTGGTGATCGCCGGCGGCACCGAGATGATGTCGCTGACCGGCGCGATGGCCGCCGAGGACATGGCCGCCGGCAAGCCGCCGCTCGGCATGGGCTCGGGCAACGCGCGTCTCGCCAAGGTGCATCCGCAATCGCATCAGGGCATTTGCGGCGACGCCATCGCCTCGATGGAAGGCATCAGTCGCGAGGCGCTCGACGCGCTCGGGTTGGAGAGCCAGCGCCGCGCTGCGATCGCCATCAAGGAAGGCCGCTTCGACAAGAGCATCATCCCGGTCAAGGACGACGACGGCAATGTCGTGCTGGCCAAGGACGAATATCCGCGTCCGGAGACCACCGCCGAAGGCCTCGCCGCGCTGAAGCCGGCCTTCACCGCGATGGCCGACTATCCGCTCGACGACAAGGGCACCACCTATCGCAAGCTGATCAACCAGAAGTATCCGGACCTCGAGATCAAGCACGTCCACCACGCCGGCAACTCGTCGGGCGTGGTCGACGGCGCCGCCGCGGTGCTGCTGACGTCGAAGACGTACGCCGACGCCCACGGCCTCAAGCCGCGTGCCAAGATCGTGGCGATGGCCAATATCGGCGACGATCCGACGCTGATGCTGAACGCCCCGGTGCCGGCGGCGAAGAAGGTGCTGGAGAAGGCGGGTCTCAAGAAGGAGGACATCGACCTCTGGGAGATCAACGAGGCCTTCGCCGTGGTCGCCGAGAAGTTCATCCGCGACCTCGACCTCGACCGCGAGAAGGTCAACGTCAACGGCGGCTCGATCGCCCTCGGCCACCCGATCGGCGCCACCGGCGCGATCCTGATCGGCACCGTGCTCGACGAACTCGAGCGCCGCGGCCTGAAGCGCGGCCTCGTCACGATGTGCGCCGCCGGCGGCATGGCCCCGGCGATCATCATCGAGCGGGTGTGAGGCGAGGAGCAGTTTCGCACGCCTATGGCGACATCGGGTAGTCCGTGCGGCGTTGAGGAACTGAACTAACTGAAAAGGGCGGCGTCCTGCGCCGCCCTTTTTTGTTTCGTCGTCCGACCACGGTCCCTCATGGTGAGGAGGCGCGCAGCGCCGTCTCGAACCATGAGGCGGCACAGACTCGTCGCCATCCTTCGAGACGCCCGGCTTCGCCCTGCGGGCTTCGCCGGGCTCCTCAGGATGAGGTCGGTGCGTGTCGGGGCTGGAGCGGGGATGTCACTGCGTCCACACATCGAAGAGACGTCGAGCTAATTCCTCGCCAAGAAGGCCGCGGCCTTCTTCCTGGTCGGGAAGCGTCCTAATTCTCGATAGTCCGGATGATGTTCCGCAGTTTTGGGCGAGCGCATAGCGACGAATTTCTTGCCCTCTTGGACGATCAAGTCAGTCAGATCATTGCTGTCGAGCGGTGACATGTGGCGAGCCCCGCAATGCGGGCAATCGTCGTCGCACATGCAGGACCACTCGTCGCTCCAAAAGCGACCGCAACGGTCACATCGGTAGATATTGAGAAACCAAGCCAAGCTCGCTTCCTCATTTGATCAAGCGATAATTTCCTCGCCCCACGAATTCGAGGAGCCCACGGTCCCGCAGATACTGAAGCTGCTGTCGAATCTTCGGTCGAACGTTCTGGTTTCCCGGGTAGAGCTTGCTCAGGTGTCGATCGAAAGCGTAGACCTCATCCAGCGAGAACTCCGGTCTGCCGATCGACTCGACACAGTTCATAACATCGAGCAGCCAGCCCTTTGTCTCGAGAGATTCCTGCCGGAGAAAAAGCGTCTTCTGCCATTCTTCCAGCACAAGGTCTTTCGGGCGGATGCTCCGGTTCTGGACGATGTGTATCTTACCTGACTCTGGAATACGGCCGAGCAAAATGTTCGATCCGATCCAGCCGGCGCGGCGGGCCGTCGGTGACAGGGGTTTTCGCGCCTCGATGATCTCCCGGACGAAGAAGTGCTTCGGTACGATAAAGAGATTGATGACTTCGAGCGATTTGCGATCGTAATTCATCAACAGCAAGTTCGGATTGTTACTCTCAGCCAGACGTTCGCATTTCGTTTTGTACGCGCCGTCGGCTACCGTCGAGCCAAATCTAGTCTTCTGGCTCTTCAGCTCGAACTCTTCCTGACAGGAGGAGCAGTAGAAGTCGGCCAGTGGCTTGTTGTTGGGGAATTGCGAAATCTGCGGATGACCGCAATGCGGACAGTATGCCCAGGTCTTCACCCAGGTCTCTGTCCAGACCCGGGCATTCTGTGAGCCGCTGGTGTAGGCCGTCTGCGTTTCTTCAAAGCCGAGCTTCATGGCTCAACCTAACAAATAACTGCGATGAATAAAGAGCGGCGTTTGGAGTAGAGGGGATCGTCCCTATATGACGATCATGCCCACCAAATCCTCCCCCATCATCGCCCGTCCCAAACGCCCGCCGCCGGTGCTGATCTGCGGCAAGTGCCTGTCGCGGATCGACGGCGGCAAGAAGCTCAAGCAGGCGCTGAAAACGGAACTGAAGCAGGCAGCTGCCGCGCACGGCGGCAAGCGCGCCAAGCTCGTCACCGCCGGCTGCCTCGGCATTTGCCCGAAGCGCGCGGTGGTTACAGCGAGTGCTGCGACGCTGACGAAAGGGGAGTACGTGCTGGTGGAGCATTCCAACCAGGCGGAGGATGCGGCTGCCGTGCTAACCACTCCGCCTGTTTAGAGTTACCTCTTCTTCCACCCGCCCCGATGCCCCGGCGCGCCGCCGGTTGAGCGCGGGGCGGGGCCGAATTCGGGACCAGAGTCGCGGCTGGTCTTGGGCTGATAGATCTTGCTCTCCGTCCCCGGTCCCATCTCGTCGAGCGTCGGCTTGCGCGGTCGGGGGCGTTGGACTTTCTTGACTTCGTGGTAGCCGGCGATCCCCATCTCGTCGAGGTCGGGCTTGTGCACCTTGCTGCGCGGGGTGTTGTTGCCGCCGCGCTCGGTCGAGAGTTTCGGCAGATTGGCGGCCGCGCCGTATTTCTTGTCGCCCTTGTAGCTGCCCGCCTTGTCGGCGACCTTGCGCTGTTTCACCGTCGGGTCGTCGATCACCGCCAGCTCGGTGGCGCGCAGGCGTTTCACCTCGTCGCGCAGCCGCGCGGCTTCCTCGAAGTTCAGATCGGCGGCGGCTTCGCGCATCCGTGTTTCGAGATCGGCCAGCACCGCCTCGAAATTGTGGCCGATCACCGCGGCGTCGTCGGTGAAGCCGGAGCCCTGGCCGTCGCCGATCTCGACCAGCACGTGGTCGCGCTCGTACACGCTATTCAAAATGTCGCCGATCGACTTCTTGACGCTCTCCGGCGTGATGCCGTGGGCGGTGTTGTACTCGACCTGCTTCTCGCGACGCCGCGACGTCTCGTCCATCGCGCGCTGCATCGAGCCTGTCACGTGGTCGGCGTAGAGGATCACCTTGCCGTCGACATTTCGCGCGGCTCGGCCGATGGTCTGGATGAGCGACGTTTCGCTGCGCAAAAAGCCTTCCTTGTCCGCGTCGAGGATGGCGACCAGCGCGCATTCGGGAATGTCGAGGCCTTCGCGCAGCAGGTTGATGCCGACCAGCGCGTCGAACGCGCCGAGCCGCAGGTCGCGGATGATCTCGATACGCTCGATGGTGTCGATGTCGCTGTGCATGTAGCGCACGCGGATGCCCTGCTCGTGCAGGAACTCGGTGAGGTCCTCGGCCATCCGCTTGGTCAGCACGGTGATCAGCGTGCGATAGCCGCGCGCCGCGGTGGCGCGGACTTCGCCGACGAGATCGTCGACCTGCGTGCGCGCCGGGCGGATATCGACCGGCGGGTCGATCAGCCCGGTGGGGCGAATGACCTGCTCGACGAACACGCCGCCGCTCTCGTTGAGCTCCCACGCCGCAGGCGTCGCCGACACCGCGACCGTCTGCGGCCGCATCATGTCCCACTCTTCGAAGCGCAGCGGCCGGTTGTCCATGCAGGACGGCAGTCGGAAGCCGTATTCGGCCAGCGTCGCCTTGCGGCGGAAGTCGCCCTTGAACATCGCGCCGATCTGCGGGATCGAGACGTGACTTTCGTCGGCGAACACCAGTGCGTTGTCGGGAACGTATTCGAACAGCGTCGGCGGCGGTTCGCCGGGCCGGCGGCCGGTCAGATAGCGTGAGTAGTTCTCGATGCCGGCGCAGCTGCCGGTCGCTTCCATCATCTCGATGTCAAACGTTGTACGCTGCTCCAGCCGCTGCGCTTCGAGCAGGCGGCCTTGCGCGTGCAGCTGATCGAGCCGCCATTTCAGCTCGGTCTTGATCGAGGAGATCGCCTGGATCAGCGTCGGCCGCGGCGTCACGTAGTGCGAATTGGCGTAGATCTTGACGAATTCGAGCTCGTCCTGCTTGTGGCCGGTGAGCGGGTCGAATTCCTCGATCGCCTCGATCTCGTCGCCGAACGTCTTGATCCGCCAGGCGCGATCCTCGTAGTGCGCCGGGAAGATGTCTATGACGTCGCCGCGCACCCGGAAGGTGCCGCGCGAGAAGTCGGCCTGGGTGCGCTTGTATTGCAGCGCTACCAGGTCGGCGATGAGTTGCCGCTGGTCGATGCGCTCGCCGCGCTTCACCGCAAAGGTCATCGCCGTATAGGTCTCGACCGAGCCGATACCGTAGATGCACGACACCGAGGCGACGATGATGACGTCGTCGCGCTCCAAGAGCGCACGGGTCGCGGCGTGGCGCATCCGGTCGATCTGCTCGTTGATCGACGAATCCTTCTCGATATAGGTGTCGGTGCGCGGGACGTAGGCCTCGGGCTGGTAGTAGTCGTAATAGGAGACGAAGTATTCGACGGCGTTGTCGGGGAAGAAGTTCTTGAACTCGCCGTAGAGCTGCGCCGCCAGCGTCTTGTTCGGCGCCAGAATGATCGCCGGGCGCTGCGTCGCCTCGATCACCTTGGCCATGGTGTAGGTTTTGCCCGAGCCGGTGACGCCGAGCAGCACCTGGGTGCGATCGTTGCGGTCGATGCCTTCGACCAGATCCTTGATGGCGGTCGGCTGATCGCCCTTGGGCTCGTAGTCCGACTTGATGACGAAGCGCACGCCGCCTTCGGATTTCTCCGGCCGCGGCGGCCGGTGCGGCACCCACAGCTTGACGCCGCCGTCCTCGCCCTTGAACTCGGGGCGGCCGTCGCGGATCAGGTTCTCAAGCGCGTCGGCGGTGGCCTTGACGCCGAGCGCTTCCATCTTGCTGCGCGGCGGTCGCGCCAGCGCCTCGGCGTCGTCCTCTTCGGTCGGCAGCCCGAGCTGTCGCGCCAGTTCCGGATCGAGCGTCGGAATGGTGGCGGCGGTGCCGTAGTTGGCCTGCGGGGCTTCAGCAAAGCCCTGCCCGTGGCCCTCGACCCCCGACGACCCGCCCCCGCGAGGGGGAGGGGAGCCTTGCGGCTGCGGATATGGCTGCAGCGGGGTCGGCCTTGGCGCGCCGCCATCACCCGGAAAGCTCTTCGGCGTCGACGCGCGGCCGCGATGCACCGCGGCCTCGCCGCCGGTGCGGCGGTCGCGGGAATTGTCCGGCGGCGGCTGCAGGCCGGTGCCCGAGCCGAGGCCGGCCTCGCCGCGGTTCAGCGCCGGATTGAGCAACTCGGCCAGCGCCGGCCCGATCGGCTTCACGTCGGGACGATGCGCCTTGGATTTCGGCGCGCGGGTGGATTTCGCGGCCGGCTTTTTCGGAGTGTCGGGAGATTTCGCCATCGCGGTGAATATGGGCAGAGTCGGGGGACGATGAAAGACCGGCGGCGCGGAAGTAACCACCGGAGTCCCGCAGTCCGGGGAAAATTCTGCTGCATCGCAGCGCCCGTCACGAATGGCGTTGCGAATGCATTCGCGGGTCTTTCCTTCGCACGTCGGAACCGTAAGCTGCGGTTCCCGCCCGCTTCCGATCCGAGCCCCCGATGATCCGTCGATCCGTCTGTCTCACCGTGCTGGCGCTGCTCGCACAACCTCTCTCATTCGCCGCGGCCCAGCCGAACGACGCCGAGCCGGCGACGCGCGCCGCCAATGAGGCCGTCGCCAAGGCGCTGCCGCTGGCCGACCGTGCCGATTTCGAGGATGCGCAGCGCGGCCTGATCGCGCCGCTGCCGGACGGCATCGTCGCTGGCGGTGCCGGCGCGCCGCCGGTCTGGAACTTGAAGCCTTATGATTTCCTCAACGGCGATCAGTCCGCCGCCACCGTCAATCCGAGTTTGTGGCGGCAGGCCCGGCTCAATCTCGCCAACGGCCTGTTTCAGGTCTCTGACCGGGTTTATCAGGTGCGCGGCCTCGATATCGCCAACGTCACCATCGTCGAGGGCGACACCGGCCTGATCGTCACGGACACCACGCTGACGGTGCCGACCGCCAAGGCGGCGCTCGACCTGTACTATCAGCACCGGCCGAAAAAGCCGGTAGTGGCGCTGATCTACACCCACAGCCATGTCGATCATTTCGGCGGCGCGCGCGGGCTGATCACGCCGGAGGACGCCGCCTCCGGCAAGGTCAAGGTGATCGCGCCCGAAGGCTTCATGGAGCACGCCGTCGCCGAGAACGTCATCGCCGGCAACGCGATGAGCCGCCGCGCGCAGTTCCAGTTCGGCGCGCCGCTGCCGGTCGGTGACAAGGGGCAGGTCGATGCCGGTCTCGGCAAGGCACTGGCAATGGGGCCGATCTCGCTGATCCCGCCCAACGACACCATCAAGCAGCCGACCGAGACGCGTCGGATCGACGGCGTCGACATCGAATTCAATCTGGTGCCGGAGTCGGAGGCGCCGTCGGAGATGATCTCCTACTATCCGCAGTTCAAGGTGCTGAACATGGCGGAGGACACCACGCACACGCTGCACAATCTCTACACGATCCGCGGCGCCGCGATCCGGGACGGCCGGCTGTGGTCCAAATATATCGGCGAGGCGATCGACCGCTACGGCGATCGGACCGACGTGGTGATCGCGCAGCACCACTGGCCGGTGTGGGGCCGCGAACGTGTCGTCTCCTATCTGAAGAAGCAGCGCGATCTCTACAAGTTCATCCACGATCAGACCGTGCGGCTGCTGAATTACGGCCTGACGCCGACCGAAATCGCCGAGCGTCTGACGCTGCCGCCGTCGCTCGCCAGCGACTTCGCGGCCCGCGGCTATTACGGCTCGGTCAGCCACAACGCCAAGGCGGTGTATCAGTTCTATCTCGGTTGGTACGACGGCAATCCCGCCGATCTCAATCCGCTGCCGCGTGCGGAGGAAGCCAAAAAAGAAATCGACTACATGGGCGGCGCCACTGCGGTGCTGGCGCGTGCCCGCGACGACTACAAGGCCGGGCAGTATCGCTGGGTCGCCACCATCGCCAGCAAGCTGGTGTTCGCCGATCCATCCAACAAGGAGGCGAGGGCGCTCGGCGCCGACGCACTGGAGCAGCTCGGCTACCAGGCCGAGGCGGCGACCTGGCGCAACGCCTATCTGCTCGGCGCGCAGGAACTGCGCAACGGGCTGATCAAGACCGACGCCGTCACCGTCAGCCCCGAACTGCTCAAGGGCGTGTCGATCGATCTGGCGTTCGATTTCCTCGCGGTGCGGCTCAACGCCGCCAAGGCCGAGGGCAAGCATATCGTGGTCAACTGGACCTTCACCGAGCCGAAGCAGACCTACACGATGAATCTGGAAAACTCGGCACTGACCCATGTGGCGGGCCGGCTGTCCGACAATGCGGACGTCTCGGTCACCCTCAACCGGGCGACGTTCGACGCGATCTCGCTGAAGCAGCGCAGCTTCTTCGGCGCGATCGCCACCGGCGACCTGTGGGTCACAGGCAATCCGCTGAAGCTCCGCGAGCTGTTCGGCATGTTCGACGAATTCTCGCCGAATTTCGAAGTGATCGAGCCGGTGAAGGCGAAGATCGAGTAGCCCCGCCGCGTCGCTCAGGATCGTCGGTTAAAGATCCGCCGCGGCGATCCAGAACACTTCGCCTTCGGAATCTTCGCTATCGAGCCAGAGCAGCGGCAGATCCGGAAACTCTGCGTCGATCAGGCCGCGGCCGCGGCCGATTTCGCAGAGCAGGCCGCCGGTCTCGGTGAGGTGATCCTTGGCTTCAGCGAGAATGCGGCGAACGATGTCGAGGCCGTCGTCGCCACCGTCGAACGCCATCGCGGGTTCGGCGCGGCATTCGGCCGGCAGGTTCGCCATGCCTTCGGCGTCGACGTAGGGCGGGTTGGTGATGATCAAATCGTAGCGCGCATCGCCGAGCGGCGCGAACAGATCGCCGTTGTGCAACGTGATGCGGTCGCCGAGCTGATGATCGGCGACATTGCGGGCCGCGACCGCGAGCGCGTCCTTCGACAGATCAACCGCATCGATGGCCGCAAACGGGAAGGCGCGCGCGGCGAGGATCGCCAGACAGCCGGAGCCGGTGCAGAGATCGAGCACCCGTTCGACCTCGGCCGGATCGCCGATCAGCGAGGTTTCGCCGCCGTCGAAATGGCTGTCGAGCAGTTCGCCGATGAACGAGCGCGGCACGATCACGCGCTCGTCGACGTAGAACGGCACGCCGCGCATGTAGATCTTGTTGATGAGGTAGGCCGCCGGCAGCCGCGTCGCGACGCGGCGCTCGATCAGGTCGAGAATCTTGGCGCCTTCAGGGGCGGTGACCCGCGCCGAGGCGAACATTTCGAACTGGTCGGGATGCAGATGCAGCGCCTCGCCGATCAGGAAGGCGGCCTCGGCGATCGGATCGGTGGTGCCGTGCGCGAACACCACGCCGGCTTCGGCGAAGCGGCTGACGGCGTAGCGCAGAAAGTCGAGCAGCGTGACCAGTTCGCCCGGCGCGACCTTCGGCAGACGCGCGCGCGGGGCCAGCTTCGCAGCGCTGCGTTTCGCCGGCGGCTTCGCGGCTGCCGCGCCACGCTTTGCGGCCCTTTTCGCCTTGGTTGTCTTCGCCATCAATCCTTGCCCCATCGCGCGGCGGCCGCGTCGTCGCGGTCGTGCGCCTCGACCCAGCGCGTCTCGCCGTCGCGCTCCTCGCGCTTCCAGAACGGCGCGTTGGCCTTCAGATAATCCATCAGGAATTCGGCCGCCGAAAACGCTGCCTGGCGATGCGCCGAGGCGGCCAGCACCAGCACGATGTTGTCGCCCGGCAGCAGCCGGCCGACGCGGTGGACGATCGTCAGCCCGGTGACCGGCCAGCGCTTGACCGCTTCGGCGGCGTGGCGACCGATCTCGTCCTCGGCCATGCCGGGATAATGTTCGAGCGTCAGCGCAGCCACCTTGTCGCCATCGTCAGCGCCGCGGCAGATGCCGCTGAAGCTCACCACCGCGCCGATATCGACGCGGCCCGCCGTCATCGCGGCGATCTCGGCGGCAATATCGAAATCGGCTTCCTGAATGCGGATGGTCACCGGAACGGTCATCGGATCATCCTGCGCGCGAGGCACTCAGCCGCCGGTCATCGGCGGGAAGAAGGCCACTTCGCGGGCGCCGGCGATGGGCGTGTCCGGGCGCACATGGGTGCGGTCGATCGCGGTGCGGATCACGGCCGGCTTCTCGAACGCATAGGCGTAGCCTTCGCCCCGCGCCGTCAACCAGCCGATCAGGTCGGCAACGGTGGCGACGTCCGCCGGCGGCTCGATCGTCTCTTCCTCGAGGCCGATGCGCTCGCGGACCCAGGCGAAGTACTTCACCTTCATCGCGAGTCCTCCTCGATGAGGTGGTGGATGCCGGCGCGGAAATAATCGTAGCCGGTGTACATCGTCACCAGCGCCGAGATCCACAGCAGCGCGAGGCCGATCTGCGTGGTGTAAGGCAGCACTTCGTCGCCGGCGTCACCGGCGAGCAGGAAGCCGATCGCGACGAGCTGCACCGTGGTCTTCCATTTCGCCAGCTTGGTCACCGGTACGCTGACGCGCAGCGCGGCGAGATATTCGCGCAGGCCCGAGACCAGGATTTCACGGCACAGGATCACGATCGCGGCCCACAGCGTCCAGCCGTGGATGATGCCGTCCGCCGCCAGCATCAGCAGGCAGGACGCGACCAGCAGCTTGTCGGCGATCGGGTCGAGCATCCGGCCGAACGCCGAATGCTGGTCCCAGATCCGGGCGTAATAGCCGTCCAGGAAATCCGTGATGGCTGCAGCAATAAATACCGCCAGCGCGACCCAGCGCAGCGCCAGCGGACCGCCAAGGATCGACTGCGCATAGATGCAGCCGACCACGACCGGGATCGCCGCGATGCGCGCGTAAGTCAGAATATTGGGCAGCGTCAGAGACTTCGTCCCACGCACCGGCGCCCTGGTAGAAACATTGTTCATCGAGCTTTACCAATACTGCCCGCACCGGAACGTCAACTCCCCCGAAGGGCCGCCTGATCCCTATCAGGAAAAGGTGAAATCCGCATGGATCCGGATCAGGGGCAGGGCTGCCGACTTTGGTCGGGCGCGGGGGTCAGGCCGGCCCCGGATGGAAGAATTCGAAGATCCGCCGCGCGCTTTCGGCGCTGATTCCCGGAACCTTGCCGAGGTCGCCGAGCGAGGCGCGCTCGATCTCCTTCAGCGTGCCGAAATGGTGGAGAAGCGCGCGCTTGCGGGTCGGGCCGATGCCGGGGATTTCCTGCAGACCGGCCTCGCGGATGTCCTTCTTGCGCAGCTTGCGGTGCGAGCCGATCACGAAGCGGTGCGCCTCGTCGCGCAGCCGCTGGATGAAATACAGCACCGGGTCGCGCGGCTCGAGCTTGATCGCCTCGCGCTCCGGCATGAACAGCGTTTCCCGGCCGGCGTCGCGGTCCGGTCCCTTGGCGACGCCGAGCAGCGTCACCTCGGTCTCCAGCCCGAGTTCGGCCAGTACGCCGCGCGCGGCGTTGAGCTGGCCGCGGCCGCCGTCGATGATCACGAGGTCGGGCCACCGCGGCGTCTCGTCGTCCTTCGCAGGCGCCTCGCCTTCGGCGCGGCTGGCGACCAGCCGCTTGAACCGGCGCTGCAGCACCTCGCGCATCATCGCGTAATCGTCGCCCGGCGTGAGCCCCTCGGACTTGATGTTGAACTTGCGGTACTGGTTCTTGATGAAGCCGTCCGGTCCGGCGACGATCATCGCGCCGACCGCGTTGGTGCCCTGGATGTGGCTGTTGTCGTAGACCTCGATCCGCTGCGGCGGTTTCGGCAGGCCGAGCGTGGACGCCAGTCCTTCCAGCAGTCGGGTCTGGGTCGCGGTGTCGGCGAGCTTGCGGCCGAGCGCCTCGCGGGCGTTGGTCAGGGCGTGAGCGACCAGCTCCTTCTTCTCGCCGCGCTTGGGGACCGCGATTTCGACCTTGTGGCCGGCCTTGATGCACAGCGCGTTGGCCAAAAGCTCGCATTCCTCGATGTCGTGCGACAGCAGGATCTGCTTGGGCGGGGGCTTGTCGTCGTAGAACTGCGCCAGGAACGAGGCCAGCACTTCCTCCGGGGTGAACGACTTCTCGGCGCGCGGGAAGTAGGCGCGGTTGCCCCAGTTCTGCCCGGTGCGGAAGAAGAACACTTCGACGCACGAATAGCCGCCTTCCTGATAGATGGCGAAGACGTCGGCTTCCTCGACGGTGCGCGGGTTGATGCCCTGCTGGGACTGGATCGCCGACAGCGCCGCGAGGCGGTCGCGATACAGCGCCGCGGTCTCGAATTCGAGCTCGTTCGAGGCCTTCTCCATCTCGGCCGCGAGCAGGCCCTTCACGGCCCGGCTGCGGCCGGACAGGAAGTCGGTCGCCTCGCGGACCAGCTCGGTATAGCCGGGGAAGTCGATCTCGCTGGTGCAGGGCCCGGCGCAGCGCCGGATTTGATACAGCAGGCAGGGCCGGGTGCGGCTTTCGAAAAACGAGTCGGTGCAGGACCGCACCAGAAACGCCCGCTGCAGCGCCGTGATGGTGCGGTTGACCGCGCCGACCGAGGCGAATGGCCCGAAATAGCGGCCGGGCCGGGTCTGCGCGCCGCGATGCTTCAGGATTTGCGGCGCCCAATGGTCGCCGGTGATCAGGATATAGGGAAACGACTTGTCGTCGCGCAGCAGCACGTTGAAGCGCGGCCGCAGCTGCTTGATCAGATTGGCTTCGAGCAGCAGCGCCTCGGTTTCGGTCGCGGTCGAGATGATCTCCACAGTGACGGTCGCGGCGATCATCCGGGCGATGCGCATCACGTGCCCGGTCGGCCGCGCATAGGACGACAGCCGCTTCTTCACGTTCTTGGCCTTGCCGACATAGAGCACGTCGTTGGCCGCGTTCAGCATGCGGTAGACGCCCGGAGAAGTGGGGGCCAGCCGCACCGCCTGCTCGATCGCCGCGCGGCCGACCGCGAGCGGGCCGTCCGCGACCTCGCCGCTGTCGTCCTCGACGTCGGGCAGGCGAGACTCCTCGTCCTCCTCGACCGTAAGCGAGGCGGTGGCGGCATCGATGTCCTGAGCGCCGGAGGCGGAGCGGGGCTTCACGTCGGGGACGGCCGGCGACGGCGCTGCCGTTTCGGCAGGCGGTGCGGCCGCCGTGTCGCGGGTCTCGGCAGGGTCTTGAGTCATGGCCCTAAATTAGGCGCTTGCGCCGGGCGGTGCCAGCGCGGCGGGCCCGGAACCCACATGCGGCATTCGGTGCGCGTCTCGCCTTGCTGTCGCCCCGAAGCTTGGGAAGTAAGCTTTCGTTAAGAACGACATCTGGAACCGCGGGCGGCTTAACAACCGCTTAACTTAAAACTCTCGATAAATCTTACCGGAAAAAAGTGGAAATCCGTAACCATCCCGGATGCTTTTTCCCTCGGCCCAAGGTGCCGATGGCTGGGCGGACGGCGCGCAAAAGCCGCGCTCCTGCCGTCGAGGAGAGTAAGATGCGTAAAGTTGCGATGGCGGCGGCGACCATTCTCGCCGCAGGAGTTTCGACGGCCCAAGCGGCGGACATGGGCTATTACGGCTCGCGGACGCCCTACACCGTCAATCAACCGCTGAACGCGTTCAGCTGGGCAGGCCCCTATCTGGGCGGCAACCTCGGCTATTCGTTCGGCAACGTCACCAACAACATCACCAAGCCGTCCGGATTCTCGGGCGGCGTGCAGGGCGGCTACAACTGGCAGAGTGGCAACATCGTCTTCGGTCTCGAGGGCGATATCCAGTTCTCGACCGCCGACGACACCTTTGCGCCCTACAAGTTCTCGAACCCATGGTTCGGGACCGCGCGCGGCCGCGTCGGCTACGCCATGAACGACGTGCTGCTCTACGCCACCGGCGGTCTCGCTTTCGGCCAGCTCAAGGGACAGAACCTGCTGGCGTCGGAGAGCCACAATTCGGCGGGCTGGACCGTCGGCGCCGGCGCCGAATTCGCCTTCGCGCCGAAGCTCAGCGCCAAGGTCGAGTATCTGTACGGCAGCCTCTCGACCAACAACTTCTTCATCACCGGCACGCCGAACGGCTACAATTTCGGACTCGTGCGCGCGGGCATCAACTATCACTTCTAAGCATCGCGATTATCGCGACCAAGAAACTCGACGATCACCATTCCCGGCCCTCGTGGCCGGGATTTTTTTGTGCAGATTTGACCGCAGACACCGCGGCGGCGAACGATCGGCGCACTACGCCATCGTGGCGACGCCAACTTGGGTCGCGACGGCACGGCGGACGCGCGCGTGCTCCGGCAGTGAGCCGTCACCTGCACCTTCGAGAGTCGGCCGGATGGTCGCAGTCGCAGCGTCGCCGTACTTGGCGACGCGAACACGACGGTTATGAAATTACCAGATTGACCGCCTTGGGGCCTTTGCCCTTTTTGTCCGGCTCGACTTCGAACGAAATACGCTGACCTTCGGTCAGGTCCTTCAAGCCGGCCCGCTCGACCGCAGTGATATGAACAAATACGTCGCGGCCACCGTCATCGGGTTTGATGAAGCCGTAGCCGCGTTCTCCATTGAAGAACTTTACCGTTCCCGTCATAGGCATTCCGGAAACTCCTCCCGCCTGCTTTCCGTCGCGCCAACAAATAAAAAGAAGGCGCTTCAGTGCGACCTGGCGTTGCGCTGCCGGAAGGTTCGGCCGAGAGGTGGACCGCTGCTAATCCCGGTCCGAGTAGTACGGCCTTGTCACTCCGCCGCCCCCATTCGCGGAAGCGGAACGTAAAGCCAGTCCAATCAGCTCAGCATAATACGGATTTGCGCGGATTGACTACGGTTCAAATGCGACTTTTCCGGACTCTGATGGTCACTGCGTGAGTGATCAGGGCTTGGGTAGCTCGAGGCGGTAGCGGCTGACACCGCCCTGTCCCAGCGGACGTTCGAGCTCGGGAAGAATGACTTTCAACTCCGAGGCCAGCGTCCAGGGCGGATTCACCATCAGCAGGCCGGTCGATGTCAGCGGGCCGTCCGGTTGCTGCGGGGCGACACTGAACTCCAGGCGGAGGCACTTGCCTTCGCCCCCGGCGGCGGCCGTGGTCGCGACGTGGTGCGCCAGCGCCTCGGTGGCGCGGCGGTTCTTGGCCGGATACCACAGCAGATAGCCCCCGGTCGGCCATTTCGCGTAGGCGGTGGAGAAGCCCTCGGCCAGCCGCTCGAACTCGTCCTTCTGCTCGAAGGACGGGTCGATCACCACCAGCCCGCGCCGCTCCTTCGGCGGCACGAACGCCGCCAGCGCCTTCCAGCCGTCGAGATCCACCACGCGGGCCTGGGTGTCGCGGCGCAGCGCGTCGATCAGTTGCTTGCGCGCCACCGGCTCCAGTTCGCTGGCCACCATGCTGTCCTGCGGGCGCAGCAGCGCCCGGGCGATCAGCGGCGACCCCGGATAGGCGGACAGCTCGCGCTGCGGGTTGAAGGCGCGGACGATGTCGAGATACGGCTTGATCAGATCGCCGGCCTTGTCGGTGAACCGCGCCTGCATCACCCGGCCGATCCCGCTGGCCCATTCGCCGCCGCGGCGCGCCTCGTCGCTGGTGAGGTCGTACAGCCCGGCGCCGGCATGGCTGTCGATCACCCGGAACGGCGCCGGCTTCTCCTGCAGATAGGTCAGGATCCGGACCAGGACGATGTGCTTGATGACGTCGGCAAAGTTGCCGGCATGGAAGGCATGGCGATAGTTCATCCGCACTCCCTAGCAGGTGGTCCGCCCGGCCGCCATGGTCGGGCCACGGCAGCTGTTCGGCGGCGCCGGCCGCGGGCTCGTATCATTACGGGGAGGCGAGCAGCGCCGAGGCTCCCAAGAAGTGTTCATTTGCAGCAACTTGTAGCAGCGGGGCGGCAACGTCCCGGACGGCCGATTAACGGGCTGTTTAATCAGCGGTGCTAGTTCTGAATTCCGGACGGGACCGGACATTTCGCAAGTCGGGTCCTCCACAGAACACAATGAGCCCACCGTTGGGGCGTTTCGGCGCACCGTTGCGGTGCCCCTTGGGAGTTGAAGATGGCGGTTGATTTGTCAATGTCGGTCTTGGTGGTGGACGATTACAGCACCATGATCCGGATCATTCGTAATCTTCTGAAGCAGCTCGGCTTCGAGCACATCGACGACGCCAGCGACGGCTCGGCCGCGCTCGAGAAGATGCGCTCGAAGAAGTACGGGCTGGTGATCTCGGACTGGAATATGGAGCCGATGACCGGCTACGACCTGCTCAAGGAAGTCCGCGCCGACCCCAACCTGTCGCAGACCCCCTTCATCATGATCACGGCGGAATCCAAGACCGAGAACGTGATCGCCGCCAAGAAGGCGGGCGTGAACAACTACATCGTCAAGCCGTTCAACGCCGCGACGCTGAAGACCAAGATCGACGCGGTGTTCCCGGATCACGTCGCGGCGTAAGCCGGGCTTGCATCCATAGAGCTAATTGAACGCGCTCCGCGAGGAGCGCGTTTTTTGTTGCGCACATCTTCTCCCCGTCATTCCGGGGCGCGCGTAGCGCGAGCCCGGAATCCATAACCCCAAGCCTATCCTTTTGGACGAAGCGTCCGCCGCTCTGCCATCCCAACCGAAGCTGCGGCGTATGGATTCCGGGCTCGCGAGCTGCGCTCGCGCCCCGGAATGACGAACGCGAGGGAGTCGGAGTTGCGCGCGGAGCTACCAGCGCAGTTCGCGCGTCAGGGCGGCCGGGGGATGGCCGAACAGTTCGGTGACGGCGGCGGGGTCGAGGCGGTCGATGCCTTCGAAGGCGTCCGCATGGATGCCGCGGGTCACGAACAGCAGGTCGATGCCGTAGGCCTGCGCGCCGGTGAGATCGGTGCGGACCGAGTCGCCGATCGCCAGCACGCGGGCGAGCGGCGTGTCGGCGCCGCGGATCTCCCGGGCCAGCGCCATGGCGCGATCGTAGATCGGCCGGTGCGGCTTGCCGTAGAAGATCACGTCGCCGCCGAGTTCGCGATACAGCTCGGCGATCGCGCCGGCGCAATAGATCAGCCGGTCGCCACGCTCGACCACGATGTCCGGGTTGGCGCAGACCAGCGTCAGCTTGCGGGCCAGCGCTTGGCCCATCATGTCGCGATAGTCTTCGGCCGACTCGGTCTCGTCGTCGAACGGGCCGGTGCAGATGATGTAGTCGGCCTTGTCGAGCGGCGTCAGCACCGCGTCGAGGCCGCGATAGATCGAATTGTCGCGATCCGGTCCGAGCCAATAGATCGACTGCCCGGGGTGCTCGGCCACGTAGATGCGGGTGAGGTCGCCGGACGAGACGATGGCGTCGTAGCAATCGTCCGGCACGTGCAGCTTGCGGAGCTGGCGCTGCACCGAATCCGCCGGACGCGGCGCGTTGGTGATCAGCACCACGGTGCGGCCTTCGGCCCGCGCGGTGCGCAGCGCCTCGCAGGCTTCGGGGAACGACTCCAGGCCGTTATGGACCACGCCCCAGATGTCGCTGAGCACGACATCGACGGACGGCACCAGCTCGCGCAGGTGCTCGACGAAACGCAACGTGGTCATCGGCAGAGACGGTCAGAACGGGCCGACGGCGCGGCGGGCCAGAGCGGCGACGCCGGTGACGACGCGCGCCGGTTCGATCCGGGCGAGTTCGCCCTTCGAGGTGGGGCCTGGATCATGGGACGGAGGGGTATCCTGCTTGGCCTTGTCGCCGGAGGCGGCGGTCGGCGCTGGCGTGGGAGCGGTCTCGGGCCGCAGCGGACGCGGCGCCGCGAACAAGAATCCCTGCCCAAAGCGGACATCGTAGTCAAGCAGGTCCACCACGGCGCGTTCGCCCTCGATCCGCTCGGCGATCAGGTCGATGCCGAAGCGGCCGAGCAGATCGGACAGATCGGCCGGATGGATGTCGGCGGCGGGGCGTTCGCGCTCCTCCAGCAGCAGCGCGGCCGGCACCTTGATGAAGCGCACGCCGCGGTCGGCGAGTTCGCGCGGCTCAAACCGCAGGTCGGTGACGTGGTCGATCGAGAACCGGTAGCCGCGCTGCGCCAGCGCCGCGAGATGCTCGGCTTCCAGCGGGCCGAGCTTGCGCAGCGTCGCCTGCTTGAATTCGAGCACGAAGGACGGCGCCAGCGCGCGGTTGGCCTCGAGGAAGTCGAGGCACTGCGCGAAGGCGGCGGCGTCGGACAGCGTTGCGCCGGCGATGTTGACGAACACGCCGACGTCCTTGTTGCGGACCATCAGCCGGCGCAGCACCTGGACGGCGCGCAGCATCACGGCGTGATCGATCCGCCCCATCAGGCCGGCGGTCTCGGCGGCGGTGAGGAATTCCTGCGCGGTCAGGATCTGGTCGTTGCCGTCGCGCAGCCGGGTGACGATCTCGTAGAACCGGACCTTGCGCTGCGGCAGCGTCACCAGCGGCTGCAGATAGATGTCGAGGCGGCCGTGCTCGACGGCGCCGCGCACGGCTTCGAGCAGTTGCGGCGCGG
This sequence comes from Rhodopseudomonas telluris, assembly GCF_042432815.1. Classification (NCBI taxonomy): domain Bacteria; kingdom Pseudomonadati; phylum Pseudomonadota; class Alphaproteobacteria; order Hyphomicrobiales; family Nitrobacteraceae; genus Rhodopseudomonas; species Rhodopseudomonas telluris. The sequence continues at coordinate 971,705 of NZ_JBHLWM010000005.1, read as the reverse complement.
TCCGGGCCGGCTTGGGCGCCGCCGGAGCCGGGGCGGGCGCGGCCGGGAGTTCGGTCAGGGCCATCGGTTCGGCGGACGGCGGCGGCTGGATGCCCTGCTGATCGGGCAGCCGGGCGCCGGGATCGAGCAGCGGCTGGGGCTGCGGCGCCGCGCCAGAGGCGGCCGCCATCAGCATGTCCTCGTGAGTGGCGACCGAGGCGGCGAGCTGCTTCACCAGCACGCCGAGTTCGCCGATCTCGTTGAGCGCGACCTGCGTGCGGTCCTGGCTGGCGGTATTCGCGGCGATGACCTTGGCCTCGACGGCGGCGAGGCGCCGGCCGAACTCGGCGATCTGGCGGGCGAGGTCGGCGGTTCCGTTCGACAGGTCGGCGATCTGGTGGCTGGCGTCGGAGCGGTCACCCAGCCGGATCGAGACCGCTTGATACAAAATGAACAGCCCGAGCGCCGCCAGCGCCACGATGGCGGATTGCAGCGCGCTGAAGCCGGCAAGCGCGTACACCACCGTGCCCAGCGACACGGAGATCAGCACCATGCAGATCGCGATGAAAAGGGTCGAAACTCGGATCATTCAGCGCCGGATTCCCTGCCGATCCCGCATCATTGGTGATTCGGCGGACGAGTCCACTGGATTCGTCCGCCGCATCCGGGATCGGGACAGGGGCGCCGGGCGTCGTCAGGCGACGGCGCGGATCACCTTGGCGACCTTGTCGACGATTTCGCCGATCTGGTCGTCGCTCATGATCAGCGGCGGGGTCAGCGCCAGCGTGTCGCCGGCGATGCGCAGCATCAGGTCGTGGTCGTGGAAGGCGGAGTTCATCGCCTCGAAGCCGCGCTTGCCGGGGCCTTCGCCGACCGGCGCGAGGTCGATGCCGGCGGTCAGGCCGACGGTGCGGATGTCGAGGACGTTCGGCTCCGACTTCAGCGACAGCACCGCGTCGGCGAATTTCGGCTCCAGCGCGTTGGCGCGCTCGAACAGCTTCTCGTCGCGATAGATGTCGAGCGTGGCGAGGCCGGCCGCGCAGGCCAGCGGATGCGCCGAGTAGGTGTAGCCGTGGAACAGCTCGACGGCGTAATCCGGCCCGGTCATGAAGGCATCGTGGATCTCGCTCGACGCGATCACGCCGCCCATCGGCACCGCGCCGTTGGTGACGCCCTTGGCGAAAGTGATCATGTCCGGGGTGACGCCGTAGCGCTCAGCCGCGAACGGGAAGCCAAGGCGGCCATAGCCGGTGATCACTTCGTCGAAGATCAGCAGGATGCCGTGCTTCTTGGTGATCTCGCGCAGGCGCTTGAGATAGCCCTTCGGCGCCGGCAGCACGCCGGTGGAGCCGGCCATCGGCTCGACGATCACCGCCGCGATGGTGTTGGCGCCGTGCAGATTGACGAGGCCCTCGAGCGCGTCGGCGAAGTGCGCGCCGTACTCCGGCTCGCCTTTGCTGAACGCCTGCTTGTCGCGATCATAGGTCGCAGGCAGGTGGTCGACGCCGTTGAGCAGCGTGCCGAACATCTTGCGGTTGTTGCCGATGCCGCCGACCGCGGTGCCGCCGAAGCCGACGCCGTGATAGCCGCGCTCGCGGCCGATGAAGCGGGTGCGCGAGCCCTGGCCGCGGATCTGCTGCCAGGCCATCGCGATCTTCAGCGCGGTGTCGGCGGCTTCCGAGCCGGAGTTGCAGAAGAACACGTGGTCGAGCCCGGCCGGCGCCAGATCGGCGATCCGGCTGGCGAGCTCGAACGCCTTCGGCTGGCCGAACTGGAACGGCGGCGAGAAGTCGAGCTCCTCGGCCTGCGCGGCGATCGCCGCGGAGATCTGATCGCGGCCGTGGCCGGCGTTGCTGCACCACATGCCCGACGCGGCATCGATGATCTTGCGGCCGTCCGTGGTGAAATAATGCATGTCCTTGGCGCCCGCGATCATCTTCGGCGCGCGCTTGAAGGCCCGGTTCGCAGTGAACGGCATCCAGAACGCCTCGAGGTCGTTCGGCACGTTGACGGCGGACGTGGGCTTGCTCTTGTCTAACATAGCGCTCCTCATATGCGCGGGGCTGGTTTGCGGACGGCGCGGCAGGCTAGCAGCTTCGGGCTGGCACGGAAATGCCGCGAGCCCGCACATTTGCGTGGGGCTTCCATCCGATAGGGGCTGCCGACGCTCATAAACCACGCAATCGGCCTGCGATTTGCGCTGGATCACACAGCCCAGCCTTGCTGCACGGCGGGACGGCTGGTACCAACCCGGCCCTGAGCTGAAAAGGCGACCATGGCTGACAAACCGAAGAAACCGCAGAAACTCCGCGCCCGTTTGCCGCGCGGCCTCGCCGATCGCGGCCCCGCCGAGATCGCGGCGACGCGCGCGATGGTGGAGAAGATCCGCGAGGTCTACGAACGCTACGGCTTCGAGCCGGTCGAAACCCCGGCGTTCGAATACACCGACGCGCTCGGCAAATTCCTGCCCGATCAGGACCGCCCCAACGAGGGCGTGTTCTCGCTGCAGGACGACGACGAGCAGTGGATCAGCCTGCGCTACGACCTGACTGCGCCGCTCGCCCGCTACGTGGCCGAGAATTTTGATGCACTGCCGAAGCCGTATCGCAGCTATCGGTTCGGCTGGGTGTTCCGCAACGAAAAGCCCGGCCCCGGCCGCTTCCGCCAGTTCATGCAGTTCGACGCCGACACGGTGGGCGCGCCGACCGCCGCCGCCGACGCCGAGATGTGCATGATGGCGGCCGACACCATGGAAGCGCTGGGCATCCCGCGCGGCAGCTACGTGGTGAAGGTGAATAATCGGAAGGTGCTGGACGGGGTGCTGGAGAGCATCGGGCTCGGCGGTGATGAGAATGCCGGGCGCCGGCTGACGGTGCTGCGGGCGATCGATAAGCTCGACAAGTTTTCAAAAGAAGAAGTAGCCAAGCTGCTCGGCCCTGGCCGTTGGGACGGTGGCGAAGAAGGAAAAGGCGACTTCACAAAAGGCGCTGGCCTCGGCGACGCCGAAGCAAAACTCGTGATTGAATACGCTGAGTCACAGCAGTTGATGCCGCTAGAGTATGTAGGCAACGAGCAGCCGGGTGACCGCGGCAAGCCAATGCCGTTCGTACACGCCGATGGAACGAGCGCTGGAAGTTATCGTTTCAACAACGAGAAGACGATCGAGAGTTTGCTCGAGAAATTTGGAAGTAACTCCGTAGCTCGACAAGGGCTCAATGAACTCTCCAACATTGCAGAGCTAGCTCGATCCGCCGGCTACACCGAGGATCAGATCCGCATCGATCCCTCCGTCGTCCGCGGCCTCGAGTACTACACCGGCCCGGTCTACGAGGTCGAACTGCTGCTCGACACCAAGGACGAGAAGGGCCGTTCGGTGCGGTTCGGCTCGGTCGGCGGCGGCGGGCGCTACGACGGCCTGGTGTCGCGCTTCCGCGGCGAGCCGGTGCCGGCGACCGGGTTCTCGATCGGCGTGTCGCGGCTGCAGGCGGCGCTGACGCTGATTGGACAGCTGGGTAAGAAGCCGCAGCCGGGGCCGGTGGTGGTCACCGTGTTCGGCGGCGACATCGCCGGCTATCAGAAGATGGTCGCGACGCTGCGCAGCGCCGGCATCCGCGCCGAATTGTACCTGGGCAATCCCAAGCACTCGCTCGGCCAGCAGATGAAATACGCCGACAAGCGCAACTCGCCCTGCGCCATCATCCAGGGCTCGGACGAGAAGGCGCAGGGCATCGTCCAGATCAAGGACCTGATCCTCGGCGCCGAACTGGCGTCGCTCGAAAAGGACCGCGACGAATATCTGAAGAAGCAGGCCGAGGCGCAGTTCTCCTGCAGTGAGGATGAGCTCGTCGCCAAGGTGCAGGATCTGCTGCAGCGCCGCGGGGTGAATTGGAGTTAAGGTCGAGGCGCGAACTTAACCCTCTCCCCTTGTGGGAGAGGGTCGCTTCGCGCAGCGAAGCGGGGTGAGGGGGCGAGGGCCGTCGCCGAGCTTACAGGTCTCCCTCATCCGTCGCGGACTGCGTCCGCGCCACCTTCTCCCACAAGGGGAGAAGGACACAACAACAGCGCTTAGCGCGCGACACCAGGGAGAACCACGATGCCCGAGATCACCATCAACCTCGCCGTCGGCCGCACCGACGAGCAGAAGACCGCGGTGATGCGCGACATTTCCGACGCGATGGTCAAGCATCTCGGCGTCAAGGCCGAAGACGTCGTCATCCAGATCAACGAAGCCCCGCTCGCCAACAAGATGAAGGGCGGCAAGACCTTCGTCGAGCGCAAGGCCGAGCAGGCGAAGTAAGCGCCTTCACGTTTCTCTCGTTCGTCATTCCGGGGCGCCGCGCAGCGGCGAGCCCGGAATCCATAACCCCTGTGTTTGATGCTTGGCCGCCAGGTTGCCAGGCTCGTACTCATCGTTGAAACTGGGGGTATGGATTCCGGGTTCGCGCCAAGAGGCGCGCCCCGGAATGACGAATTTGAAGTGATCGCCGGATGGCAAACACGCCAAAAATCATTCGCCAAGACTGCGAGGCCCTCATGGACGCGCGCGATATTCTCTCCGTCGGCATGAGCGCCGAGCGGCAGATCACGGTGGCGCTGGAGCAGACGGTGCAGCATTTCGTGCCTTATATGCCGCCGGTGTTCGCGACGCCGCTGATGATTCTGGAAATGGAAATGGCGTCGGGCGAGGCGATCCATCCGGCGCTGCCGCAGGGCTGGGTCACCGTCGGCACCGGCGTCGACATCCGCCACCTGACGCCGGCGCTGGTCGGGCAGGTGGTGCGGACGACGTCGAAAGTGATTTCGGTCGAGCAGCGCACCATCGGCTTCGAAGTCGCCTGCTGGGTCGGCGCGCGCAAGATCGGCGACGGCAAGCACCTGCGCGGCCTGATCGACGTCGAGGCGTTCACCAAGCGATTCAAGGATTGGTAGCAGTACCTCCTGAACCTCTCCCCGAGTCATTCCGGGGCGCGCGTAGCGCGAACCCGGAATCCATAGCCCCTGTACTTGTTGCTATTGCACGGGGGCGACGCCAGTGCCGACCACGAACACCGTGGGTATGGATTCCGGGTTCGCGAACTGCGTTCGCGTCCCGGAATGACGGCGTTGGTGGCCTGATGCAGGCTGCAACGCGATGGCGGTTTAGCGCCCCTCCCGCAGCCACGTCGCCGCAAACGCGCCGAGGAGCAGCAACAATCCAATCAAACCCGTGAACATCGGCAGCACGCCGACGCCGCGGACCACGCTGGCGTCGCGCATGCGGACGCCGAGCCAGTTGTCGCCGCGGAACGACGTCGCCGAATGCACCGGGATGATCCGTGGCAGCTCGACGCTGCCGCTGTCGGCGATGCGGCGGGCGTCGCCGCCGGTCGTCTGCGCCAGCGGCCGCAGCGTGTCGGGCGTCGAAGTGACTTCGGAGAATTCCTTCGGATTGACCGGGCCGACATTGATCAGCGCCTTCAGCGTGCCGTCGGTCGCCTGCCACAGGCCGAGTTCGTCGGCCGGCAGGCTCGCGCGCCAGGTGCCGGGATCGTTCGAGGTCAGCGTGAGCTGTTTCGTCTGGCCGGACGGCGAGGTGACGGTGACCGGCGGCACGTTGTCCGCCATGGTTTGCCGGATCACCTGCAGGTCCTTGCCCTCGACCTTCAGCCGCAGCGCTTCTTCGTCCAAATCAGGCTGCTTCATCAGCCAGTGCGACATCCGTCGCAAGAGATCGAGATGCGGCCCGCCGCCCTCATAGCCGCGCGCCCACAGCCAGATGTGATCGCTCAGCAGCAGCGCGACGCGGCCCTCGCCGTAGTGCGACAGCAGCAGCAGCGGCGCGTTGTCGGCCGCCGTCATCAGCGGCGGCGTGGTGGCGTTGCGGGTGTCGACGGTGCGGAAGAAGCGGCTCCATTTCGGCGGCTCGGAGTTCGAGCCTTCCAGCCCGCGCGTCACCGGGTGGCGTTTGCCGGCGTCGCTCAGATGCGCATAGAACGGCTTCTCGGTGACGCCGACCGGCTCGGCCGGCAGCAGGCTGTCGAGCGGCGTGCGCCAGATCGAGGTGGTCGAGGCGTAGTCCGGCCCGGCCGACACCAGCACGGCGCCGCCGTTACGGACGTAGCGGGCGATGTTGTCGAAATAGGCGATCGGCAGCACGCCCTGGCGGGCGTAGCGATCGAAGATGATCAGCTGAAACTCGTTGATCTTCTGCTGGAACAGCTCGCGGGTCGGAAACGCGATCAGCGACAGCTCGTTGATCGGCGTGCCGTCCTGCTTCTCCGGCGGCCGCAGGATGGTGAAGTGGACGAGGTCGACGCTGGCGTCGGACTTCAGCAAATTGCGCCAGGTGCGCTCGCCGGAATGCGGCTCGCCCGATACCAGCAGCACGCGCAGCTTGTCGCGCACGCCGTCGATCGACACCACGGCGCGGTTGTTGACGGTGGTGAGTTCGTTCTCGACCGGCGAGGCTTCGATCTCGACGATGTTGGCGCCGGCGTGCTTGATCTCGACGTCGACCTTGACGGTCTGGCCGGACGTCACGGTGCGCTCGTTCAGCACTTCGCCGTCGCGCCGGACGACGACGCGGGCGCGCTCGCCGGTGATGCCCTGGTCGTCGAGCCGGTAGGTGATGGTCTGGACCTGGCCGACGATGCCGAAACGCGGGGCTGCCACGATCGCGATGCGGCGATCGCGCTCGTTGCTGCGGCCGGTGATCAGCGCGTGTACCGGCGCCTGGAAGCCGAGCGCGGCGGCACTCGCCGGAATGTCATGGACCCGGCCGTCGGTGATCAGGAAGGCGCCGGCGACGCGGTCGGTCGGCACGTCCGACAGCGCCGAGGTCAGCGCGCCGAACAGCTTGGTGCCGTCGGTCTCGCCATCGGCCTGGCCGGCCTCGACGACGCGGACCTCGACGCCCTTGAGCTGCTTCAGCCGTTCGACCAGCTGCTCCTTGGCCTGCTCGGCCTCGGCCGCGCGGGTGCCGAAATTCTGGCTCGGGCTCTTGTCGACGACGACGGCGGCGACGCTCGACAGCGGCTCGCGCTCCTCGCGCGTGAACGACGGATTCGACAGCGCCAGCAGGATCAGCCCCAGCGCCGCAATCCGCACCCACGCCCCGCGCGACCGCCCGAGCAGCAGCACGAGCGCGATCACCGCAATGGCGGCAAGCGCGACCCACAGCACGGCCGCAGGGACTAATGGTGCGAAGGCGATGCCGTATTGCAATCCGTTCTCCTCGTCTCTCATGGTTCGAGACGCATCGCTGCGCGATGCTCCTCACCATGAGGTCTTCGTTTCGTCGATCAGCCCCTCGCGAGACCTCTCCCTCATCCTGAGGAGCCCGGCGAAGCCGGGCGTCTCGAAGGATGAGACGCGCTACTGCCCCAGCCGCTCGATCAGCGCTGGCGCATGCACCTGGTCGGCCTTGTAGTTGCCGGTCAGGGTGTACATCACGATGTTGACGCCGGCGCGGAAGGCGAATTCGCGCTGGCGCGGTTCGCCGGGCGTCAGCGGCAGCATCGGCTGGCCGTCGGGCCGCATCGCCCAGGCGCCGGCGAAATCGTTCGAGGTGATGATGATCGGCGACACGCCGTCGCCGCCGCGCGCCGGGCGGGCGTTGTCCTCGTCGTCGTTCTCGCGCGGCAGCGCCTCGACCCAGGTCTCGCCGCTGGTGAAGCGGCCCGGGAAGTCGCGCAGCAGATAGAACGTCTTGGTCAGCACGTGCTCGCGCGGCACCGGCTCGAGTTCGGGGATGTCGAGCGACGACAGCACGCCGCGCAGCGTCAGCATGCCGGGCGTCTGCGAGCCGCCGTTCGGGCCGGCCGGCGCCTCGATGGCGTCGCGGGTATCGAAGATCACCGTGCCGCCCTGCTTCATGTAGGCGTCGATCTTGTTGAGCGCGTCCTGCGACGGCTTCGGCGCGCCCGCGATGATCGGCCAGTAGATCATCGGAAAGAACGACAGCTCGTCGCGTGCCGGATCGATGCCCATCGGTTCGCCGGCCTCCAGCGCGGTGCGCTGCGCCAGGAACAGCGTCAGCCCGTTCATGCCCGCCTTGACGATCTGGTCGACGTCCGCATTGCCGGTGACGACGTAGGCCAGATGCGTCTGCGCCGTCGCCTTGATGGCGAACTCGTCCTTGGCGGCGTCCGCGAAGCTCGGCCGCGGCAGGCTGGCGAGCGGCAGCGAGACGATCAGCGCCAGCGCCGTGGTGACGGCGCGGCGGCGGCGCGACAGCAGCGCGGCGAGGCCGCCGCCGAGCAGAGCGACGATCAGCGCGTCGAGCCCGAACAGGCCGAGCGAGGAGGCGAGCAGCATGCCGCGCAGGTCGCGCGGCTCCGCGGTGGTGTAGTTGGCGCGGCGCGCCGCGATCGCCGAGGTGTCGAGCGGCGCCAGCCGGTCCGCAGCCGCGAGCGTATTCACCGCGATCGGACCGTCGGCGGGACCGTAGAAGCCGGGCGGATGATCGGCGCTGCCGCGGTCGCGCCAGTCGGTCGGGATCGGCTTGGCCGAGGCCGGCGGCGGGCCGAACGCGCCGAAGCCGTCCAGCGTGCGCAGCGGCGCGACGGTTTCGGCCGCATTGGGTTCGGCGGCGACACCGGCGCCCGGCGTCGCGGTGTAGCCCGACATATCGACCAGCCGGCGCAGCATCTCGACGAAGGTGCCGGACATCGGCAGGTCCGACCAGCGCATGTCGGCGCTGACGTGGAATAGCGTGACGACGCCCTTGCCGCGATGCTCGCCGGTGACCAGCGGCGTGCCGTCGGCGAGCGACGCCCAGCTCTTGGTCGCCAGCACCGCATCGGGCTCGGCCAGCACCTGGCGGTTGATCGTGACGTCGTTCGGCACCGCGATGCCGGCGAACGGTCCGTCGGCCGCAAACGCAGCGAGCTTCTGCGGCTTCTCCCAGGTCAGGCTGCCGCCGAGGCTGCGATTGCCCTGACGCAGCTTGACCGGGACCAGGTCATCGTCGTCCTGCCGGGCCAGCCGCGGACCGGCGAAGCGCACCAGCACGCCGCCCTGTTCGATCCAGGCATCGAGCCGCTGCCGGATCTCCGGCGACAGCGCGCCGACATCGGCCATCACGATCATCGGCAGCTTCTGGTCGAGGAATTGCGTGATCACCTGCTGCGGGGCGGCGCGGTCGCCGAGCCGGACGTCGGCGAACGGCGCCAGCGCACGGGTCAGGTAGAAAGTCGGCGCCAGCAGCGGCTGCGCGGTGTCGCTGCTCGCGCCCGAGACGATGCCGATCGCGCGGCGGCGCCAGCGCTTGTCGAGCAGTTGCACGGCGCCGGCCGAGCGCTCGCCGGCGATCTCCAGCCGCGAAATGTCGTTGCGCAGTTCGACCGGCAGTTCGAATGCCGCATCGGTTTCGCGATCCTGCGGCGGGAAGTTGAACGCCGCTTCGCCGATCGGCGCGCCCTTGGCGTCGAGCGCCCGCACCGTGCCGGTGTCGATGCCGCCGGCCTGGGCGCGCAGCACCTTCACGGTCATCTTGGCGGCGGCGTTCTCGGCTGCAGCCAGCGCGTGCGGCTGCGGCGTGCCGCCTTCGACGATGGTGACGTTGCGGCCCTGCAGCAGCTTCGCCGCCGCCGCGACGAACTCACCGCCGCGGCCGGTATCGACGCCGTCGGTCAGCCAGACGATCTCGGCATCGCCGCTGCTCTTGAGGAAACGCTCGATCGGGGCCAGCGCCTCGACGCGCTCGACCGCGTACGGCTTCGGCGCCAACTGACGCAGCGACACCCGCGCGGTGCCGGCCGGCATCAGCGTCGGATCGCGCGTCTCCGACAGCGGCGCCAGCGCCACCGCGCGCCGCGAACTATCCGCCTCGGCGATTAGTTCGTCGGCGGCCTTGATGCGCAGCTCCCAGTTCGACGCCGAACTCCAGCCGTCGTCGAGCATGATCAGCAGCGGCCCATTGCCGGAGCCGGCGGCGGTCTGCGGATTCCAGATCGGGCCGGCGAGCGCGAGGATCACCAGCGCGGCCGCGAGCATCCGCAGCGCCGTCAGCCACCACGGCGTGCGCGACGGGGTCTCTTCCTTCGGCGCGATCTCGAATAGCAGCCGTGTCGGCGGGAAGTCGATGCGGCGCGGCTTCGGCGGGGTGACGCGCAGCAGCCACCACAGCGCCGGCAGCGCCAGCAGGCCGAACAGCAGCAGAGGTTGAGCGAAGGACAGAGGCAAACCGCCGATCATGCGCCGAGCCCCGCTTTGGTGCCCGGTGCCCCCTTGGCCGTGGTCATGCCGGCGTGCAGGAACAGCAGCAGCTCGGCAGCCGAACGACTGGTGGTGTGTGTCGAGAACAGCCAGTCGAGCTTGCCGGTCTCGATCCGGATCGCGTCGCGATGCGCGGCGACCAGCGCCACGTAGTCGGTCGCCCAGGTCTCGGCCCGGCCGGCGGTGATCGCGCCGCCGCCTTCGGGCTCGACGAACTCGACGCGGCCGGCGAACGGAAAGCTCTCTTCGGACGGATCGACCACCTGCACCAGCGAGCCGTGCGCGCCGGAAGCGGACAGGCCCGCCAGCATCTTGTGAATATCGCCGACCGGCGACCAGAAGTCGGACAGCACCACGATCTCGGCCCGCGACGACGGCACGAAGGACGGCGGCAGGCTGTCCCGCGTGGTGGTGTCGTGCAGGATCGCCTGCGCCATCTTGTCGATCACATTGCTACTCGAGGTCGGATTCATCAGGCCGGGAACGCCGACGCGTTCACCGCCGGCGACCAGCAGTTCGGCCAGCGCGAAGGTGACGATCAGCGCGCGCTCGAGCTTGCTGTCGCGCACGCCCTTCGACGCATAGGCCATCGAGGCGGAGCGGTCGGGCCACAGCCACACGGTGTGCGCGGCCTCCCATTCCAGTTCGCGGACGTAGAGATGATCGTCCCGCGCCGAGCGGCGCCAATCGACGTTCTGCGCCGGCTCGCCGGAGACGAAGCGGCGATACTGCCAGAAGTTCTCGCCGGCGCCGGCGCGGCGGCGGCCGTGCAGGCCGTGGGTGACGTTATTGGCGATGCGGCGGGCTTCGAGCATCAGGCGCGGCAACGACGCGGCGAGCGTGCGGCTTTCGCCATCCGCGCGTCTGACTGCCAGCGTCTCCTTATTCGGCTGCTCGGTCGCCTGCGCCATCAACCGATCCGGCTCTTGAGCTGCCGGATCACGTCCGGAATGGTGCGGCCTTCGGCGCGCGCCGAGAAGGTCAGCGCCATGCGGTGCTTCAGCACGGGCTCGGCAAGGTCGAGCACGTCGTCGATCGACGGCGCCAGCCGGCCGTCGAGCAGCGCGCGGGCGCGCACCGCCAGCATAAGTGACTGGCTGGCGCGCGGGCCGGGGCCCCATGCGATCAGCTTGCCGAGATCGCCAGCCTCGGGACCAGGACGCGCCGAGCGCACCAGCGACAGGATCGCCTCGACCACGGAGTCGCCGACCGGCAAGCGGCGCACCAGCCGCTGCGCCGACACCAGCAGCTCGGCATTCATCGAGACTTTGGGCGCGCTTTGCTCGGCGCCGGTGGTGTCGAACAGGATGCGGCGCTCGGCGTCGCGGTCCGGATAGTCGACGTCGATTTCCATCAGGAAGCGGTCGAGCTGCGCTTCGGGCAGCGGGTAGGTGCCTTCCTGCTCCAGCGGGTTCTGGGTCGCGAGCACGTGGAACGGCTTCGGCAGATCGTGCCGCGCGCCGGCCACTGTGATGTGCTGCTCCTGCATCGCCTGCAACAGCGCAGACTGCGTGCGCGGGCTGGCGCGGTTGATTTCGTCGGCCATCAGCAATTGCGCGAACACCGGGCCGGCGATGAAGCGGAACGAACGCTTGCCGGCGGCGGTCTCGTCCAGCACTTCGGCGCCGAGAATGTCCGACGGCATCAGGTCGGGCGTGAACTGCACGCGCTTGGCGTCGAGGCCGAGCGTCACGCCGAGGGTTTCCACCAGCTTGGTCTTGGCGAGGCCGGGGACGCCGATCAGCAGCGCATGGCCGCCGGCGAGAATCGTGACGAGCGTGTTGTCGACGACGCGCTCCTGGCCGAAGATGACGGTGGCGATCGCTTCCTTGGCGGCGCGCACGTCGCTGGCGATCTGCTCGGCCGACCGGATGATGACGTCTTCAAGCTTCTCGACACTGTCCGCCATCCGGTCTCTCCTGTTCACGCTCGTCCCTGCCGCGCTGGCCGGCCGTTCAGCCCGATCGGGCGCAGCGGCATCGTACCGCTTCCGCCCGCATGCTAGGCTGCCCGCTGCGGCGAAGCGAAGGCTATGGTTTTATTGGCCAAATCTATCCCCACATTATGAGCATCACGGAGTTGCGCCCATCACGATGTGGAGAGTTAACCCGTGCTGCACGTTGCCAAGGATGTGCAGCTATCGTGCCAATCAGAAACTTCAGGGTCAGGGTAAACCATGGCGAAGCAAGGGCAGACCACCAACCGCAATCTCGACGGATTGACCGCTGCCGCGCGTGACGCGGCCGGTGAAGCCGCCAAGGGCAAGGGGCTGCCGCCGGTGCATCTGTGGAATCCGCCGTTCTGCGGCGACCTCGACATGCGCATCGCCAGCGATGGAACCTGGTTCTATCTCGGCACGCCGATCGGCCGTCCCGCTTTGGTGCGGCTGTTTTCCACCATCCTGAAGCGCGAGGACGGCAAGCACTTCCTGGTGACGCCGGTCGAGAAGGTCGGGATTCGCGTCGATGATGCGCCGTTCACCGCCGTCGAGATGCGGAAGGAGGCGGATTCGCGCGGCCCGCTGCTGCGCTTCCGCACCAATGTCGACGACTGGGTGACGTGCGATGCCGAGCACAGCCTGCGCTTCGAGGTCGCGGACGACGGCGGGCTGATGCCGTATCTGCACGTCCGCGCGGATCTCTGGGCGAAGGTGACGCGGGCATTGTATTACGATCTGGTTGACATCGGCGAGGAGCGGATGGTCGATGGGGTGCCGAAGTTCGGCATTGCTTCAGGCGGCGCATTCTTCGCGATGGCCGACGCGGAGCAGATGAGGGAAGCACTTTGAACTGGGAAGCACTTTGAACGAGCCGGCGATGACGATCGAATCTGCCCCCGGCAGCATCAGTTCGGCGGACTTCTTCGATCGCGCGCACAGGCGATTGCGGTTCGACGTCCCACCGGCGCTGACCGACGCCAGCATCATCCCCTCGACCGGCGACGCCGGCACCGATCGCATGTTGAAGCTGATCGCCGAGGAGCGGCCGATCCGCCCGGCCGCGGTGCTGATCCCGGTGATCGAACATGCCGAGCCGACGGTGCTGCTGACGATGCGGGCCGCGCATCTCAACGACCACGCCGGCCAGATCTCGTTTCCCGGCGGCAAGATCGATCCTGGCGACAACTCGCCGCTCGACGCCGCGCTGCGCGAGGCCGAGGAGGAGATCGGGCTCGATCGCTCCTATGTCGAACCGATCGGCTACCTGGACGTCTACGGTACGGGCTTCGGTTTTCGCATCCTGCCGACGGTGGCGCGGGTGCGGCCCGGCTTCGAACTGACCATCAACAAGTCCGAAGTCGACGACGCCTTCGAAGTGCCGCTGTCGTTCCTCATGGATCCGGGTAATCATCAGTTGCACAGCAAGGAATTCCGCGGCGCGCTGCGGTCCTACTACGCGATGCCGTTCGCCGAGCGCTACATCTGGGGCGCGACCGCGGGCATCCTGCGCGTGTTGTACGAGCGGATCTGCCTGCCATGATCCGTGCCATTCTGACGGAAGTCGGGATCTTCCTGATCCCCTTCATCCTGTACGCGGGCTATCTGCTGATCACGCGGGCGGCGCTGACGCATCGCTCGTCCTGGCCGTTGCGGACCGTCGCCTGGCTGCTGATCGCGGCGCTGGCGCTGGTGATCATCAGCCTGCTGCTGCTGGTGCATTATTCGGGCGCCCCGCCGGGCGCGACCTATGTGCCGGCGCATATCGAGGATGGCCGGCTCGTCCCTGGAGCCGAAAAATGACCGGCGCGGTGGTGCGCGCCGATGCGCCCTGGCTGCATGGCGGCCCGGCCGCCAAGGTGCTCGCACTGCTGAACGGCGGCGGCGAGGAGGCGCGGGTGGTCGGCGGCGCGGTGCGCAACGCGCTGCTGCGGCTGCCGATCGGCGACGTCGACATCGCCACCACGGCGCTCCCCGACGAAGTGGTTCGCCGCGCCAAGTCGGCCGGCATCAAGGCGGTGCCGACCGGCATCGAGCACGGCACCGTGACGCTGGTGCTGGACGGCCACGGCTTCGAAGTCACCACGCTGCGCGAGGACGTCGAGACCTTCGGCCGCAAGGCCAAGGTCGCGTTCGGCCGCGACTGGGTGCGCGACGCCCAGCGCCGCGACTTCACGGTCAACGGCCTGTCGCTGTCGCCCGACGGCACGGTGCACGACTATGTCGGCGGCCTCGACGACATCGCGGCGCGGCGGGTGCGGTTCATCGGCGATCCCGATCAGCGCATCGCCGAGGACTATCTGCGCATCCTGCGGTTCTTCCGGATTCATGCCGCCTACGGCGCCGGCGCGCCGGAGCGCGACGGGCTGCTCGCCTGCATCCGCGGCGGCGGCGGCCTCGCCACGCTGTCGGCCGAACGGATGCGGATGGAGATCCTCAAGCTGATGGTCGCGGACGGCGCGCTGGCCTCGGTGGTGGCGATGGCCGATGGCGGCCTGCTGCTCAAGGTGCTGGGCGGCGTCACCTATCCGGGCACGTTCGCGGCGATGATCGACGCCGAGGCGGCGCTGGGCCTCGAACCCGATCCGGTGCGGCGCCTTGCGGCGCTGGCGGTGGCGGTGACCGAGGACGCCAAGCGGCTGACGCAGCGGTTGCGGCTGTCGAATGCCGAGAACAAGCGGCTGGATTCGATGGGTCACCGCTGGTGGCGGCTGTCCGGCATGGACGACGCGACGGCGCGGCGCCGGCTGTATCGTCTCGGCGAGGCACGTTTCCATGATCGCATGATGCTGGCCTGGGGACGGGCCGGCAGCCGGGCCGATCCCTCCTATTGGCGGGAGCGGATCGCCTTGCCGCAACGCTGGCGTGCGCCGGCTTTTCCCCTCAAGGCCGCGGATTTCATCGCCCGCGGCTTTGCCGCCGGGCCGGCGCTCGGTCATGTGCTGACGCTGGCGGAGGATGCCTGGCTGGCGGCGGATTTCCCGCTCGACGCGGACCGGCTGCAGGCGATCGCCGACCAGACGGCGGCGCGGTTCGCCCGCGATCATCTTCTGTAGCTGAGACGTCCGTTGCGGCCCTGGATCGGGTCCAGGACCGCAAGGTTTCGCGACGAAACGCGCTCAGGCGACCTTGCTGGCCTCGGCGTCGTCCTCGCTGTCGTCGTCCTCATCCTCGTCTTCGTCCTCGTCGGCGACTTCGATCGCTTCGAGAACGGCGAGCGGCAGGCTCTCGCGGAACAGGTCGCCTTCTTCGCCCATCCACACGCACACCGCTTCGTCGGCGCGGGCTTCCGCCACCGTCATTGCCTGGCCGCCGGATTTCAGGATCACGACGTCGCCCGCTTTCAAGTCCATGTTTGGCTCCCGCTGGAAGTGTTGATCACGCGGCGGAGCCTAGCGGTTCGGCATGACAGGGCGATCACGGCCCGGCTAGCGGATGCCGATCGCCTTATGGGTCTGGACGCTGAGCCTCCATTGCGGGTGGCGCAGGCAATAGTCGATCGCCTCCCGGGTGTTGTCGGCCTGCCGCGGGCCGTCCATCGGCTGCAGCGAGAACCGCTCGAAGGCGAGGTGCTGGAACCGCTCCGGCAGCGCGCCGTCCTGCGGGTACACCAGCTTGAGCTCGTTACCGCATTGCACGCGCAGCGGCGCGCCGGCTTTCGGACTGACACAAAGCCAATCAATTCCGTGGGGTGGCTCGATCGTGCCGTTAGTTTCGACGCCGATCGCGAAGCCCCGCTTGTGCAGCGCATCAATTAGTTCCGGGTCGACCTGCAGCAGCGGCTCGCCGCCGGTGATCACTACATAGTGGTCCTGATCGTCGCCGATCCATTGCGCTGCAATAACAGCCGCGAGCTGATCAGCGTCCGCATAGCGACCCCCGAGTGTGCCGTCGGTGCCGACAAAGTCAGTGTCGCAGAATTTGCACACCGCCTGATCGCGATCCTGCTCGCGGCCCGTCCACAGATTACATCCCGCAAATCTGCAGAACACCGACGCGCGTCCGGCATGCGCGCCTTCGCCCTGCAGGGTCAGGAAGATTTCTTTCACCGCGTAGCTCAACTCGTGTCCTTCTCAGTCTCGTGTCTGCCGCAGCGCCTCGCCGACCACCAGCGCGGCTGCCATCGCGACGTTGAGCGAGCGCATCGCCGGCTGCATCGGAATGACCACCTGCGCATCGGCCGTCTCGGCGACTTGTTGCGGTACGCCAGCGCTTTCTCGGCCCAGTAGCAGCACGTCAGTGGATCGGTAACGCTGTTCGAGATAGGGCGTTACGCCTTTAGTTGTAAGTAAAATCACGCGACAGTCGGCGCTATCCCGCCATTGCATGAATTTTGACCAGGAATCGTGCCGCACGATCGTTACCTGGTCGAGATAGTCCATTCCCGCCCGACGGAAATGACGATCGGAGATCGGAAAGCCGGCCGGCTCGATGATGTGAGCCTCGACGTTCAAACACGCGCAAAACCGAAGAATAGTGCCGGTGTTTTGAGGAATGTCGGGCTGGTACAGGGCGATCCGCATTCCGTAATGCTCCGTAGCAACTGAATCATAACTCGCGAGGTGACATCACTGCTTGGTCGAATTGTCCGAGCTGCGGCGATTAGCCCTTCGCGGGCTTGCGCTCTACCGGCAAGGGTGCCAATAGATCGATTCTGAACTGTCTGTTTCTAGCTGAACGGTTGATGACAAGCAGCCGTTGAATGCGTGGGCTGTGGAGTTCGGCGACCCTGCCTCGGGCGATTATTCGCACCTGCCAGAACCGCATCGCCGGCCGCAGAGATGAAAGGGCTTTGGATCGTGACGACAGAGACTTCGGCGGAACCGACACGCCGTGATTTTCTCTACATCGCAACCGGCGCCGTGGCTGCTGTCGGAGCAGCGGCCGCCGTATGGCCGTTCATCGCGCAGATGAACCCGGACGCATCGACGATCGCCGCCGGCGCCCCGATCGAAGTCGACCTCACGCCGATCGCCGAAGGGCAGGACATCAAGGTGTTCTGGCGCGGCAAGCCGATCTACATCATGAACCGCACCAAGAAGCAGGTCGAGGAAGCGCTCGCGGTCAACCTGTCGTCGCTGCCTGATCCGCAGACCGACCAGGAGCGCACCAAGCCGGGACACGAGCAGTGGCTGGTCGTGATCGGCATCTGCACCCATCTCGGCTGCATCCCGATCGCGCACGAGGGCAATTACGACGGCTTCTTCTGCCCGTGCCATGGCTCGCAATACGATTCGTCCGGCCGCATCCGCCAGGGGCCGGCGCCGCTGAACCTGCCGGTCCCGCCCTACCAATTCGTCTCCGACACCAAAATCCAGATCGGCTGACACGCTCTCCGTCCAGCGTCGTCGCTATATCCCTTGCTTAGGATCGCATCATGAGCGGACCATCGACCTATCAGCCACAGAGCCCTTTCATGAAGTGGCTCGAGCAGCGCCTGCCGATCGCGGGCCTGGTGCATTCGTCGTTCATTGCCTACCCGACTCCGCGTAACCTCAACTACTGGTGGACGTTCGGCGCCATCCTGTCGATGATGCTGGCGGTGCAGATCGTCACCGGCATCGTCCTGGCGATGCACTACACGCCGCATGTCGATCTCGCCTTCGACTCGGTCGAGCGCATCGTGCGCGACGTCAACTACGGCTGGCTGCTGCGCAACATGCACGCCGCGGGTGCGTCGATGTTCTTCATCGCCGTCTACGTGCATATGCTGCGCGGCCTGTATTACGGCTCCTACAAGGCGCCGCGCGAAGTGCTCTGGATCCTCGGCGTCATCATCTACCTGCTGATGATGGCCACCGGCTTCATGGGTTACGTGCTGCCGTGGGGCCAGATGAGCTTCTGGGGCGCCACCGTGATCACCAACCTGTTCTCGGCGGTCCCGTTCGTCGGCGACAGCATCGTGACGCTGCTGTGGGGCGGCTATTCGGTCGGCAACCCGACCCTGAACCGGTTCTTCTCGCTGCACTACCTGCTGCCCTTCGTGATCGCCGGCGTCGTCGTGCTGCACGTCTGGGCGTTGCACGTCACCGGCCAGAACAACCCGGCCGGCGTCGAGCCGAAGACCGAGAAGGACACCGTTCCGTTCACGCCGTACGCGACGCTGAAGGACGCGTTCGGCATGTCCTGCTTCCTGGTGTTCTACGCCTGGTTCATCTTCTACATGCCGAACTATCTCGGCGACCCGGAGAACTACGTTCCGGCCAACCCGGGCGTGACCCCGGCGCACATCGTGCCCGAATGGTACTACCTGCCGTTCTATGCGATCCTGCGCTCGATCCCGAACAAGCTGCTCGGCGTCGTGGCGATGTTCGGCGCGATCCTCGTCCTGCTGTTCCTGCCCTGGCTGGACAGCGCCAAGGTTCGCTCGTCGCGCTACCGGCCGCTCGCCAAGCGCTTCTTCTGGGGCTTCGTGGCCACCTGCGTGATGCTGGGCTGGCTCGGCGGCAAACCGGCGGAAGGCATCTACACGATCCTCGGCCGCGTCTTCACATTCTTCTACTTCGCCTACTTCCTGATCGTGCTGCCGCTGCTGTCGCGGGTCGAGAAGACCCTGCCGGTGCCGAACTCGATCGCCGAAGACGTGCTGAACAAGGGCAAGATCATGAAGACGACGGCCGCGAGCCTTTTCGCGGTGCTGCTCGGCGGTTCGCTGCTGGTCGGCGCCGTGCAAAACGCCAAGGCCTCGGAAGGCGGCGAAACCCCGCCGTCGCTGAGCTGGAGCTTCTCGGGTCCGTTCGGAACCTATGATCGCGCTCAGCTTCAGCGTGGCTTCAAGGTCTACAAGGAAGTCTGCTCGGCCTGTCACTCGCTGAAGTTGCTGCAGTATCGCAACCTCGCCGAGCCGGGCGGCCCGAGCTTCACCCTCGACCAGGCCAAGGCGATCGCCGCCGAAGCCTCGATCAAGGACGGCCCGAACGACGCCGGCGAGATGTTCGAACGCCCCGGCCGTCTGGCGGACACCTTCCACTCGCCGTTCCCGAACGAGCAGGCGGCCCGCGCGGCCAATGGCGGCGCCGCTCCGCCGGACATGTCGCTGCTCGCCAAGGCGCGGTCCTATCCGCGTGGCTTCCCGCAGTTCGTGTTCGACCTGTTCTCGCAGTTCCAGGAGCAGGGTCCGAACTACATCGACGCGCTGCTGCAGGGCTATCAGGACCCGCCGCCGGAAGGCTTCGCGCTTCCGGATGGCTCGTACTACAACAAGTGGTACCCGGGCCATTCGATCAAGATGCCGCCGCCGATCTCGGACGGTCAGGTGACCTACGACGACGGCTCGCCCCAGACCGTTCAGCAGTACGCCAAGGACATCGCGTCCTTCCTGATGTGGGCCGCCGAGCCGCATCTCGAAGCCCGCAAGCGCCTCGGTCTGCAGGTCATGATCTTCCTGATCATCCTCAGCGGCCTGTTGTACTTCACCAAGCGCAAGGTCTGGTCAAACGTGCACTGAGCACGCCGGCTACACGCCTCACTCTTCGCGCGTTAGACGCGCGCGAGACGGAAAGCCCCCCGCAAGGGGGCTTTTTTGTTGCGCGTTTTCCGCGCCCACCGGTCGCGCCGCCGGCGATTGCATCCGCCGGGCGGTGCGGACAATATGCGCCGCAATGAAAGTGCAACTCACGGAGGATTCATGGGCACGATCATCACCTTCAAGCGTCCCGACGGCAAAGAGGCGAACGGCTATCTGGCCAATGCGGCCCGCGGCAACGCGCCCGGCGTCGTCGTGATTCAGGAATGGTGGGGCCTGTCCGAGCAGATCAAGGGGCTGACCGACCGCTTCGCGCTCGCCGGTTTCGATGCGCTCGCGCCCGATCTCTACAACGGCAAGGTCGTGCCCTATCACGACACGGACGCCGCCAACAAAGAGATGAGCTCACTCGACTTCATGGATGCCACGACCCAGACGGTGCGCGGCGCCGCGGCCTATCTGGCGCGCAACGGCGCCAAGGTGGGCCTCACCGGCTTCTGCCTCGGCGGCGCCGTGACGGTGATCGGCGCGTGCAAGATTCCCGAGCTGAGTGCAGCGGTTGTGTTCTACGGCATTCCGCCCGAGCAGGTCGCCAAGCCGTCCGACGTGCGCGTGCCGATGCAGGGCCACTTCGCCAACCGCGACGACTGGTGCACGCCGCAACTGGTGGATGCGTTCGAGAAGGGCATGAAGGAAGCCGGCAAGTCGGCGGAGTTCTTCCGCTACGAAGCCGACCACGCTTTCGTCAACGAGCAGCGCGCTGCGGTGCATGATCGCGAGGCCGCGGAACTCGCGTGGTCGCGTGCGACTGCATTCTTTGGAAAGCATCTCGGCTGATCACCCGACGGTGGCCGGTTGCCTGTAAAATTTGAGCTTTCGGCTGAACACTTGGAAGAAGGGTTGCTGCGATAACGCTGTCAGATCTACGAGGACAGCAATGGTTGACAAAGTTGTAAAGCCAGGTCGCATCATCGATTTCGCGAACTATCAGCGAGCGCAGCGGCCGAGTCGGGCACCGGCAATGAGCGGCCGCTTCTGTCGCTACTGCGGGGCAGCGCTGTTCGAGGACGACCGTGAGGAGGATTGCTCCAGTGCGGGCATCCTGCAGCAAGGCCCCACGCGAACCCGGTCGCCCCGCCGGTTCCGCGCGGACTGAAGACCCTTCCGATAAAACCGAAGCGCCGGTTCTGAGAGATCAGAACCGGCGCTTTCGATTCAAATGAACGTATCCGGTGACCAAATCCGGCTCTGCCCAAGTCGTGCCCGGCCTTGTGCCGGGTAGGACGTGGGGTGATGTCGGATCAGTTGTGCTTGGCTGAAAGATCAGAGCTGCCAATCAGCTCCCGCCGTCATCCTGAGGTGCCCGCGGAGCCGCGCACTGCGCGGCGCTGCGGGCCTCGGAGGATGGGCCGCACGCCCTGTGGCCGCATCCTTCGAGGCGCGCTCTGCGCGCACCTCAGGATGACGGCTCCGCACAGGGCAGACTAGACGTGCTGGCCGCCGTTGATGTGGATTTCGGCGCCGTTCACGTAGGACGAGGTCTCGGTGCACAGCACGTAGATGATCTTGGCGACTTCGTCCGGCGTGCCGAGCCGGCGCATCGGGATGTCTTCCTGGACGATCTTCTCGGTGCCGGGCGACAGGATCGAGGTGTCGATCTCGCCGGGCGCGATCGAATTGACGCGCACGCCGATCGGACCGAAGTCCGACGCCATCTCGCGCGTCAGCGCCGCGAGCGCCGCCTTCGAGGTGGCATAAGCGGCGCCGGCGAACGGATGCACGCGCGAGCCGGCGATCGAGGTGACGTTCACGACCGACCCCTTGGCCGCCTTCAGCTCCTCGATCAGCCCGCGCGCCATCATGATCGGCGCGAAGAAGTTGACGTGGAAGACGTGCTCCCAGGTGTCCATTTCGGTGTCGATCGAGCCGAGCCGGCCTCCGCTCGCGTTCTTCGGCGAGATCGCCGCGTTGTTGACCAGCGCATGCACCAGCGCGCCGTCGAGCCGTTCGCGGATTTCATCGATGCCGCGCAGCGTGTCGGCGCGATCGCCGAGATTGATTTGGATATGATCTTCCGGCCCGGCGCCCCACGGGCATTCCTCCGGGAACGGGTGCCGCGAGCAGGTGATCACGCGCCAGCCGGCGCTGGAAAAACGGATCACCGTGGCGTGGCCGATGCCGCGACTGGCGCCGGTCAAGATCATCGTCCGGCGCTGCGCGTTGCCCTCGGGCGCACGCTTCGGTGTGTCGGGACTCATGGGTAAAGCCTTGTCTTGGTCCAGGGGTGGGCCGGTGTGTCCCGGCTGAATTCGATGCGGTCGTGCAGGCGGAACGGGCGGTCGTGCCAGAATTCGATCCGCGACGGCGTGATCCGCCAGCCGCTCCAGCCCGGCGGGCGCGGAACCTCGCCGACCAGATGCCGCGCCGCGACCTTGGCGATCGCCTGTTCGAACGCGAAACGGCTCTCTAGCGGCTGCGACTGCTTGCTGGCCCAGGCGCCGATCTGCGCCTGCTTGGGCCGCGTCGCGAAGTAGGCGTCGGCCTCTGCCTCGGTCACCGGCGCCACCGTGCCGCGGATGCGGACCTGCCGGCGCAGCGACTTCCAGTGGAACAGCAGCGCCGCCTTGGGATTGGCGGCGAGTTCGCGGCCCTTCTGGCTGGCAATGTGGCTGTAGAACACGAAGCCGTCGTCGTCGTAGCCCTTCATCAGCACCATGCGGACGTCCGGCAGGCCGTCGGGATCCACCGTCGCCAGCGCCATCGCGTTCGGATCGTTCGGCTCGGAGCCGCTCGCTTCCGCAAGCCATTCAGCGAACAGGCCAAACGGATTCTCCGCCGCGGTGAAATCACCGGACGTTAACTCACTGTGGTGTTTGATGGAGGTATCGCTCATGCGAGGGGATCCGACTTGTGCTTCACCGCGCTCCCGAACGCGCCGGCGGCTCTGTATAGGCCAGACCTATATAGGGCACGGCGGTGCGTTGTCCTATCGACGATCGGCCGCTCCGCCGGCCTGATAGTCATTCTAATGGGGGTGGGGCTCGGCGGCTGCAGCGTCGGAGGCAAGGACGCGGCATTTGCCCAAATGGACGCCAGCGAGTTCACCGGCTCGATCCGCGCCCTGACGCCGTCGGCGGAAAGCGGCCCAAGCGAAGCCGATCTGGCGCTGGCGCGCATCGCCGCGTCCGACGTGCTGACCAAAGGCGGCAAGGATTCCAGCCAGCCGTGGGAGAACCCGACCACCGGCGCGCGCGGTTCGGTCACGCCGCTCGCCGCGGCCTATACGGCGGACGGCCGGTCCTGCCGCGACTTTCTCGCCAGCTACGTCAAGGACGGGGCCGAAAGCTGGATGCAGGGCGCCGCCTGCCGGTCGGCTCAGGGCCACTGGGAAATCCGCTCGCTCAAGCCGTGGCGTCGGACCTGACGCGCCTGCGAAAGCGGGGCCGAAAGCGGTTGCAAAACAGACACAAACACCCCAGATGAAACCCGACTGGGCGTTCTGCCCATAGTTCGATTCCTGATTCCTGAAGGAGACGTGACGGATGCGCGACCCCTACGAGGTCCTGGGGGTGCAGCGGGACGCCAGCGCTGCGGCGATCAAAAGCGCCTATCGCAAGCTGGCCAAGAAGCATCACCCCGACGCGAACAAGAACGACCCGAAGGCCGCTGCCCGTTTCGCCGAGGTCAACTCCGCCAACGAGATTCTCGGCGACGAGGCCAAGCGCAAGCAATTCGACCGCGGCGAGATCGACGCCGAAGGCAAGCCGCGTTTCCAGGGCTTCCCTGGCGGCGGTGCGCGCGGCGGTCGTGCCGGCGGCGGCTTCGAGCAGTACAATTTCCGCAGCGGCGGCGCTGGATTCGGCGGCGGCGCGGGCGGTGGGTTCGAAGACATCCTGAATTCGATGTTCGGCGGCGCGGCCGGCATGCGCAGTGGTGCGCGCGGCGGTGGGGCCGGTGGCTTCGACTTCGACGGCGGCGGCTTTGCCCCCGACCTCGACCAGAGTGTCGCGATGACGGTGACGCTCGAAGAGGCCGCGAAGGGCTCGGAAAAGCGCGTCCGGTTGCCGAGCGGCAAGGAGCTCAACGTCAAGATTCCGGCCGGCGTCGGGCCGGGCCAGCAAATCCGGCTGAAGGGGCAGGGCGAGAGCGCGCCCGGCCATCGTCCCGGCGACCTGCTAATCACCGTCAACTACGCGCCGCATCCGTACTTCAAGGTCGACGGCAGCGATCTGCGGCTCGAACTGCCGATCACGCTGTACGAGGCGGTGCTCGGCGCCAAGGTCCGCGTGCCGACGCTGACCGGCGCGATCGAGCTGTCGATCCCGAAGAACACGTCGAGCGGCCGCATCTTCCGCCTCAAGGGCAAGGGCCTGCCGAAGGCCGGCGCGGCCGGCGATCTGTTCGTCACCATCCGGATCGTCCTGCCCGACGGCCACGACGCCGAACTCGAAGCGCTGATGACGAAGTGGCGCGACGGCCACCCGTACCACCCGCGCAGCGATCTGGGGTGATCCTGAAAGCTTGCTGCCGCGACGAGTGTCACCCTCCCCTGGAGGGGGAGGGTCGCTCGCATAGCGAGCGGGGTGGGGTGGCGAAGAGTTCATCCGCCGTGCCCGCGGCTCACCCCACCCCGGCACGCACCCGCTACGCGGCTGCGTGCCGACCCTCCCCCTCCAGGGGAGGGTGAAGACAGCTCACGTGTAGCTCCCGACACTCCATCTGCGAGGCGTTGTCGAGACTCGACAGCGGCTCGTTCCGCTAAGCGTTCGCCTCCGCCACGAACGCATCGAGCAGCGCGTTGAAGCGGTCGGCCTGCTCCCATTGCGGCAGGTGGCCGGCGCCGTCGATCACCTGAACCGCGCCGCGCCACAGCGTCGGCATCGTCAGTGTCTTGAAATATTCGCCGTTGACCAGCTGCTCCTCGGCGCCGTGCAGGACCGCGAGCGGCTGCCTCAGGTTTGCCACAAGGTCGATTTCGTCCCGATAGCCGCCCGGCGCGATGCTGGCGGCGAGCTGTCCACGCGCGCGTCCCTCGGTCCGCAGCACGTCCGCGACCATCTCGGGCGGCAGCGCAGTGACGCCCGGCCGGAACGCTGCCGCCACATAGGCCCGCGCCTGCTCCTCGTTCAGTTCGGGCTGAAACGTGTAGGCCATTGCGGGCGTTGCAAGAAACGCCTGCTCCATCGCGGGCGGAAAGCCGATCGGCGGCGTGCCGAAGATCGCAAAGCCCTTCGCCCGCGGCAGATCCGGCGCAGCCTCCAGCACGATATGTCCGCCCAGACTCCAGCCGACGAACACAGCCTCGGCGGCGCCGAGCTTGCCCGCAAACTCGCGCAGCATCGCCGCATAGCCCGGCATGGTGTAGGTCGCCGCCGGATCCGCCGCATCGGCCGACTCCCCATGCCCCGGCAAATCAGGCACCAGCAGTCGATACTTGGCGCCGAGAGCGCCGTCGAGTTGTCGGCCAAAGGCGCGCGACGACGCCGAATTGCCGTGGACGATCACGACGGTCGGCCCGCTGCCGGCGGACTGGCGGTAGGCGATCCGCCCGGCGCACGTCTCGATCGACTGAGTCTGCATACTGGTATCCCTTCACCCCGAATGGAGGTGATAAAATACCAAAGCGGTATCTGAGGGAAGTCTGCGCCCGGGCTGGGCCGGCCCAAAGTGGGAGCGGCCTCGGCGCGGGGGATCAGCGCAAACCCCGGCCAAGGCCGCTTGCGCCGATCGGCGGATCAGACGCCATCGCAGCATCGTGATTCGGTCGGACGACAGTGAGGCGCGTCGATGTTGGAATCCGCGATTATAAGTGTCGAAATTTGGACGGTGCCAAATCGGTGAACTAATCGCCAGCTAACCGCCTGTCTTCTCCGTCTGCGCGTACACCTGCTTGGCCACCTGGCTCAGCCGCTCCTTGTCGGTGGGCCCAGCCAGCACGTAGCCGACGCCGCGATCTGCCCAGAACAGCGCGCCGTCGCGAGCGTCGCTGGCGTAGCGCATCTGCGTCGCGTCGGTGGCGGCGCGTGACGTGTAGAGTGTGAAGCGCTCTCCGTTCGCGCTTTCGTACATCAGGAAAGCGGCCGGCGCGTCCGGCCCGGGCAGCAGACGGCCGCCCACGAGTTTAAGCCCGCTGGCTTCAAGCTCCGGCGCTGTCACCGTGTAGCCCACGCGTTTCGACAGCCATTGCTGCAGATGCGCGCGCTCCGAGGCTTCGACTTCGACCGGGTGCCGCACCTCGACCACGTAGAGTCGATGCGCGTCGAGCGCATCAACCGTGAAGCTGCGGAATGCGCTCGGCGTCGTCGCGGCACCGCGGGCGAACCATCCGGCCCCGCCGCCGACGATGAAGGCCGCCAGCGTCGCTGCCATCGCGCCGGCGATCCAGCGTCGCGGCGGCGCTGCGCTGAGCCGGTCGAGTTGCAGTCGCGCCGGGATCGGCTCGTCGAGAACGCGATCGTAGCGGGCATGCAGCGCCTCGGCCATCGCCTGCCACGAGCGGACGCGTTGCGCATCCGCAGGATGTGCGGCGAGCCACGCTTCGACATCCGCGCGCCGCTCCGCCGGCAATTCGCCGTCCACATAAGCGTGCAGCTCGTCCTCAGTGACGGGCATCAGGGGCTCAGTCATGGTGGTTCGTCTTTCGCATCGGCTTATTTCACCTGCTTGAGCATCGGCCGCTCGCCGTCGAGGCTGGCGCGGATGTGGGCGCGGGCGCGGGCGAGGCGGGACATCACGGTGCCGATCGGCACGCCCTGGATCTCGGCGACCTCGCGATAGCTCAGCCCTTCCAGCACGACGAGCAACAGCGCCGCGCGCTGCTCCTCGACCAGCGTCGCCAGCGCCCGCGCAATGTCGCCCCCCTCCGCTTCCGTGCCGCTGGCGTCGACGCTGGTGTCGGTCAGCGGCATCAAGGTCGGGCGCCGCGCCAATGTGCGCCGGCGGTTGCGGTTGAGATTGGTCAGGATGGTGTAGAGCCAGCTGCGCAGGTCGCCGCCGAGAAACAGCTTCTCGGAGCGCAGCGCCCGCACCAGCGTGTCCTGCACCAGATCATCGGCGATGTCGGTGTCGCGCGCCAGCGCCCGGGCGTAGCGCCGCAGGGCCGGGATCATCGCTTCGACGCCGTCTCGGAAATCGTTCATCGCGGGCCTGTGGCTCGTGCGCGCATCTTGTGCCGCTCCGACAACCATAACACCGCGCAAGCAACTCTATTCCAGTCCGGCGAACCGCGCCAAACGGCTGAATTTGCTCACAAACATTCGGGCTGTACCCGGCTGGGGCGGTGGTGTAGGTCGGGGCAGCAATTCAAGCCGAGGGGATGTGACATGGCGACTGGTTCGGGCCTGATGCAGGGCAAACGTGGGGTCATTCTCGGCGTGGCCAACAATCGCTCGATCGCCTACGGCATCGCCAAGGCCTGTCGCGAGCAGGGCGCCGAAGTCGCGCTGACCTATCAGGGCGATGCGCTGAAGAAGCGTGTCGAGCCGCTCGCCGCCGAGCTCGGCGGGCTGGTGCTCGGCCATTGCGACGTCACCGATGCGTCGACGATCGATGCCGTGTTCGACGTCGTGAAGGAGAAGTGGGGCAAGATCGACTTCGTCGTCCACGCCATCGCCTTCGCCGACAAGGACGAACTCGACGGCCGCTACATCGACACCTCGGAGGCGAACTTCTCCAAGTCGATGCTGATCTCCTGCTACTCGCTGACCGCGATCGCACAGCGCGCCGAAAAGCTGATGACGGACGGCGGCTCGATCATCACGCTGACCTATTACGGCGCCGAGAAGTGGATGCCGCATTACAACGTGATGGGCGTCGCCAAGGCCGCGCTGGAAGCCAGCGTGCGCTATCTCGCCGCCGACCTGGGCGTCAAGAACATCCGCGTCAACGCGATCTCGGCGGGACCGATCAAGACGCTGGCCGCGTCGGGCATCGGCGACTTCCGCTACATCCTGAAATGGAACGAACATAACGCGCCGCTGCGCCGCACGGTGTCGATCGAGGAGGTTGGCGACAGCGCCTTGTACTTCCTGTCCGACCTGTCGCGCGGCGTCACCGGCGAAGTCCATCACGTCGATGCCGGCTACCACGTGGTCGGCATGAAGAACCCCGACGCCCCGGATATCTCGCTCGGCGGCAAGGACTAACCGTCAAGTTTGACTTCCCGCCCAATGTCGTCATGCCCGGGCTGGTCCCGGGCATCCGCGTGTTCGACAACACCCTGATAGCAAGAACGTGGATGGCCGGGACGTGCCCGGCCATGACGGTTTGATAGATTTCGCTCTCACCACTGATCAGGCCATGCCCACCATCTACTTCATGCGTCACGGCCAGACCGACTGGAACGCCACCGGACGTTATCAGGGGACGCAGGACATTCCGCTCAACGACAAGGGGCGGGGGCAGGCGAGCACAGCCGGGCGGCTGCTCGGCGAGGTGCTGGCGCGCGAGGGGCGAGATGCCGCGACGCTGTCTTATGTGTCGAGCCCGCTCGGCCGCGCCCGCGTCACCATGGAGCTGGCGCGCGTGAAGCTCGGGCTGCCGGCGCAGGGTTATGCGACCGACGAGAGGCTGCGCGAAATCACCTATGGGGCCTGGGAAGGCTTCACGGTGGAGCAGATGCAAGCCTCGGACGCAAAAATCTATGCCGCCCGCCAAGCCGACCGCTGGACCGTCGCGCCGTTGCGGGGCGAGAGCTACGCCGACCGCTTTCCGTTCGTCGCCGACTGGGTCGCGTCCGTGACCGCCGACACCGTCGCGGTCGGCCATGTCGGCACCTGCCGGATGCTGATGGTCGCATGCGGCGTCAAGACCCCGACCGAAGCGCTGGAGGGACTGATTTTACAGGGCTCCGTTTATATGTTCCGCGACGGCGGCTTGGAGATTGTGAGCTGAGGCACGGACGCGCGCGCTCTTCCTTCTCCCCTCATGGGAGAAGGTGGCGCGGACGCCGTCCGCGCCGGATGAGGGGGCGCTGACCGCGCGGCGAACCCTCACACGGCGAGTTGCGCTCGCAACCCGCTCCTGCTGGAGTTGAGGGTTGGTTTGACCCTGTTCGACCGGCGCGTTACCACACCGGCGCAATTCTTGAGGGGCGGGTCCGCCATGTCGTTCAACACTTTCGGTCACATGTTTCGGGTCACCACCTTCGGCGAGAGCCATGGCGTGGCGATCGGCTGCGTGGTCGACGGCTGCCCGCCGCTGATCCCGCTGACCGAGGCCGACATTCAGGGCGATCTCGATCGCCGCCGGCCGGGCCAGTCGCGCTTCACCACCCAGCGCCAGGAAGCCGACCAGGTGAAGATCCTGTCCGGCGTGATGGTGCATCCGGAGACCGGGGTGCAGGTCACCACCGGCACGCCGATCGCGCTGCAGATCGAGAATACCGACCAGCGCTCCAAGGACTATTCGGACATTCAGAACAAATTCCGCCCCGGCCACGCCGATTTCACCTATGAGGCGAAGTACGGCATCCGCGACTATCGCGGCGGCGGCCGCTCCTCGGCGCGCGAGACCGCGAGCCGCGTCGCCGCCGGCGCGGTGGCCCGCAAGGTGATCGCCGGCATGAGCGTGCGCGGCGCGCTGGTGCAGATCGGCCCGCACAAGATCGACCGCGCCAAATGGGACTGGGACGAGATCGGCAACAACCCGTTCTTCTGCCCGGACAAGGACGCGGCCGGATTGTTCGCCGATTATCTCGACGGCATCCGCAAGGCCGGCTCGTCGATCGGTGCGGTGATCGAGATCGTGGCCGAGGGCGTCCCGGCCGGGCTCGGCGCGCCGATCTACGCCAAGCTCGACGGCGACATTGCCGCCGCGCTGATGAGCATCAATGCGGTCAAGGGCGTCGAGATCGGCGACGGCTTCGCCAGCGCCGAACTGACCGGCGAGCAGAATGCCGACGAGATGCGGATGGGCAATCATGGCCCGCAGTTCCTGTCCAACCACGCCGGCGGCATCCTCGGGGGCATCGCGACGGGTCAGCCGGTGGTGGCGCGGTTCGCCGTCAAGCCGACCTCGTCGATCCTGACGCCGCGCAAGACCGTCGATCGGGCCGGCGCCGACACCGAGATCCTCACCAAGGGCCGCCACGATCCCTGCGTCGGCATTCGGGCGGTTCCGGTCGGCGAAGCCATGGTCGCCTGCGTGCTCGCCGACCACCTGCTGCGCCACCGGGGACAGGTCGGCTGATCCGCCCGACCGGGTGCAAAGCAGCATCCGACCTGCTATTGGTACGCGGATGCACGAAAACCGACTCCGCGCCCTGATCGACTGGCTGGTCGATGGCGCGCGCTCCGCGCCAGACCCCATTGTGATGATGACGCAGACCTGCGAGCGCCTGGTCGAGGCCGGCGTGCCGCTGGCGCGCGTCGCGGTTTTCGTCGAGACTCTGCATCCTGACATCTACGGCCATCGTTTCATCTGGCGGCCGGGCAAGGAGGCAGAGGTCGGCGAGACGACGGTCGATGTCGACCTATCCGACGAATATCTGCGCAGCCCCCTGAAGGTCCTATACGACCACGGCGTAGAAGTCCGGTTCCGGCTCGACGATCCGGCCAGCCGGAACTTTCCGATTTTCGACGACATGCGTGCCGAAGGCATCACCGACTACGCGGCGCTCCCGCTGCAATTCCTCGACGGCAGCTTCCACGCCGCGAGCTACGCGACGCGGCAGCCCGGCGGCTTCACCGACGCGCAGCTCAACGCGATCCGCGCGGTGATTCCGCCGATCGCCCGGCTGGTGGAAGTGCTCAGCCTGCGCGAGATCGCCACCACGCTGCTCGACACCTATGTGGGCAACCGCGCCGGCGCGCGCATTCTTGCTGGCCAGATCCGCCGCGGCCATGCGGACATGCTGCGCACCGCAATCTGGCTGTCGGATCTGCGCGGCTTCACGGCGCTGTCCGACCGGCTGCCGCCGGAAGTGATGGTGAAGCTGCTCAACGCCTATTTTGACTGCCAGGTCGGGCCGATCCTGCGCCATGGCGGCGAGGTGTTGAAATTCATGGGCGATGGTCTTCTCGCCGTGTTTCCGATCGCAGACGATCGCGTCGATGAAGTCGACGTCTGCGCGCGGATGCTCGCCGCGGCCCACGAATGCCGCGTCAATGTCGCCGCGATGAACTACATCGAGGGCAACCACGTCATCGAGAGTTTCCGCTTCGGCGTCGCGCTGCATGTCGGGCAGGTGCTGTACGGCAATATCGGCGGCGGCAACCGGCTCGACTTCACCTGTGTCGGCCCCGCCGTCAATCTCGCGGCTCGGCTGGAGCGGATCGCCGGGCGCCTCGGCCGCACCGTGGTGGCCTCGTCCGATTTCATCAACCTCTGCGGCGACGGCTTCGTGGAGATCGGCGAATTCCCGATCGACGGGCTGTCGCACGCCGAGCGGGTTTACGGTCTCGAAGTCGAAACGCTGCAGGCGGCGGAAGGGCTGTAGACATCTGCCAGAATCGGCGGAGCTCAAAGAGCATCGGCATCGCTAGTTGCATGCAGCCCCTGGCCCCACGAGTAGCAGAGGGATCGCATGTGAAAATTGCGGTGGCGGCGATGATCACCCTCCCCTGGAGGGGGAGGGTCGCTCGCGCAGCGAGCGGGGTGAGGTGGCGACGTTACGAAACGCGGTGCCCGCGGCTCACCCCACCCCGTCGAGCACCGCGCTTCGCGCGCTGCCCGCCGACCCTCCCCCTCCAGGGGAGGGTGAAGAAAGCGCCGGTGCTGATGGTCTTTGCCGAGGCGAGACGAACGGTTCGGGACGCGCAACGAAGCTCCGCCTACTCCTCAGGTTCCGTCGTGAACAGCAGCGGATAGCCTTTGGCGCGGCCGGCGTCGGTGGCGCGGGTGGCTTTGGTTTCGGCGACGTCCCTGGTGAACACGGCGACGACGCAGACGCCGCGCTGGTGGGCGGTGAGCATCACTTTGTACGCCTGTTCCTCGGTCATCCTGAACTCGGCCTTCAGGATCATCACCACGAAGTCGCGCGGCGTGAAGTCGTCGTTGACGAGGATGACCTTGTGCAGCTTCGGCCGCTCGATCTTCGGCTTGGTCTTGGTCGTCCGACGCGTGACGACATCGATGTTGCTCATATCGTTCACCGCTGTTGATCGGTCCGAGTTTACAACTCCGGCGGCGCCGGCGAAACCTGTGCCGCTGTGCGATCTGCGCATTTTCGATGCAGCGCACGGCCCGCTCTTGTCCGCGGGCTTTTGCTATCAGTGAAACGTGATCGCGGTGGAACCGGCTTTCCGGTTGCGCGCGTCGTACGTCGTGTCACGATCGTGTCATCCTCGAGCGGAGGGCGTGCGATGCGGTGGATCTCGATCGGCACGATAGCCGCCGCTGTCACGGCGGCCGGCATGGTGGCGGGTCTCGCCGCGCCCAACCGGGCACCGCAACTCGCTGATCGCCCCGACGATTCCAAAACGGTGGATGTCGAACTGATCCTCGCGGTCGACGTCTCGTATTCGATGGATATGGACGAACTCGCGGTCCAGCGTGAGGGCTACGCGCAGGCGCTGCGCTCCAGTGAATTTCTCAAGACGCTGAAGACCGGCCCGACCGGCCGCATCGCCGTGACGTATTTCGAATGGGCGGCCGCCGGGGACCAGAAGATCATCCTGCCCTGGCAGATCATCGACGGGCCGGAATCGGCCGACTCGGTCGCGAACGAAATCATGAATGCGCCGCTGCGGCGCGCATCGCGGACTTCGATCTCCGGCGCGATCAATTTTGCCGTGCCGCTGTTCGACCAGAATCCCTATCACGGCCTGCGCCGCGTCATCGATATCTCCGGCGACGGCCCCAACAACAATGGCGAGCCGGTGACGATGGCGCGCGACGCCGCGGTGGAGAAGGGCGTCGTCATCAACGGCCTGCCGATCATGGTGAAGGAGCCGTCCTATTCGACGATGGATATCGAGAATCTCGATTACTACTACGAGGATTGCGTCATCGGAGGTCCGGGCGCGTTCGTAGTCACGATCAAGAGTCGCGACAAATTCAAGGAGGCGATCCGCACCAAGCTGGTGATGGAAGTCGCCGGACTGACGCCTCCCGGCTGGATCGTACCGATCGCCGGGCAGGAGAAGTCGGCGCGAGTCTCCTGCCTGGTCGGCGAGAAAATCTGGCAGGATCGCTGGGGCAGGTAGTCGCGGCGTTGATCTCCAATCCAGCCATGACCCTCGGCCTCTCGTTTGTCATTCCGGGGCGCGCGTAGTGCGAGCCCGGAATCCATGTTCACTGGACTCTCGTTCGATCGTCACGTCCGCCGTGCTCAGCAGCAGCGCTGCGGCGTATGGATTCCGGGTTCGCCGCTACGCGGCGCCCCGAATGACGAGGGTGGGGTGCATTTCAGATTCCGGGGGCACTCAGCCACTCATGGCTTGAGCGCCCCCGGATGGTTGGAGCCGTCGCTCTGAGCAAGCCCACGGACGCACGACGCGCGGGCATCCCAGGCTTGCCTAGAGCCGTCAGGCCGCAGCGCGGAAGATCGTTTCGATCTCGGACTGCGTCGCCTGCTTCGGATTGGTGAAGCCGCAGGCGTCCTTCAGCGCGTTGGCGGCGAGGATCGGCACGTCGGTTTCCTTCATGCCGAGACCGCCGAGCCCTGCCGGAATGCCGACATCCGCCGACAGCCGCTGGATGGCGTGAATGGCGGCGTCGGCGCCTTGCGCATCGGTCATGCCGGTGACGTCGACTCCGAGCGCGTGGGCGACGTCCTTCAGCCGTCCGGCTGCGACCTGCGCGTTGTAGGCCTGGACGTGCGGCAGCAGCACCGCGTTGCAGACCCCGTGCGGCAGGTCGTAGAAGCCGCCGAGCTGATGCGCCATCGCGTGCACGTAGCCGAGCGACGCATTGTTGAACGCCATGCCGGCGAGGAAGCCCGCATAGGACATCGCCTCGCGGGCGGCGAGGTTCTGGCCCTCGGCGACGACGGTGCGCAGGCTGTTGGAGATGATCGACATGGCCTTCAGCGCGCAGGCATCGGTGATCGGCGTCGCCGCGATCGACACATAGGCTTCGATCGCATGGGTGAGTGCATCCATGCCGGTGGCCGCCGTCAGCGCTGCAGGCTTGCCGAGCATCAGCACCGGATCATTGACCGACAGCAGCGGCGTGGTGTGGCGGTCGACGATGGCCATTTTCACCTGGCGTTCCTCATCGGTGATGATGCAGAAGCGAGTCATCTCGCTCGCCGTGCCGGCCGTGGTGTTGACGGCGATCAGCGGAAGCTGGGCGTGCGCCGACTTGTCGACGCCCTCGTAGTCCTTGATGCTGCCGCCGTTGGTGGCGGTGAGCGCGATGCCCTTGGCGCAGTCGTGCGCCGAGCCTCCGCCGAGCGAGATGACGCAGTCACAGTTTTCCTGTTTCAGCAGCGCGAGTCCGTCCTCCACGTTCCGGATGGTCGGGTTCGGCTTGGCGCCGGGGAAGATCACGCTGCCCACGCCGCGCTCGACCAGCATCGAGGCGATCTGGTCGGCGACGCCGAGCTTGTGCAGGCCGCTGTCGGTGACGATCAGTGCGCGTGTGAAACCGCGGGCCTTGGCGTGGTCAGCGGCGCTCGACACGCAGCCGGCGCCGAACAGGTTGAGAGAGGGAATGAAAAAGGTTGTTGCGGTCATTGTGTTTCCTTCCATGCGTTTGTTGTTGGTCGGTGGTCGATGAGCCGCTCGGCCGGACGAATGTGCCGGTCCAGATGCGCTCCGTATTGCAGGGCAAGGCCGTGCGGCCCGGACGGCGCCGGAAACGCCGTCCGGAGTTGCTGCGGCTGGGTGCTGCGCACCCGCCGCGGAAATGAGTTGCGTCCTAGAAAAAGCCGAGCGGTCCGGTCCCGTAGCTCACCAGCAGGTTCTTGGTGTGCTGATAGTGATCGAGCATCATCTTGTGGGTCTCGCGCCCGATGCCGGATTGCTTGTAGCCGCCGAAGGCGGCGTGCGCCGGGTAAGCGTGGTAGCAGTTTGTCCACACCCGGCCGGCGGCGATGGCGCGCCCGAACCGATAGGCGCGGGTGCCGTCCCGCGTCCAGACGCCGGCGCCGAGGCCATACTGGGTATCGTTGGCGATGGCGACGGCCTCGGCTTCGTCTTTGAAGGTGGTGACCGACACCACGGGGCCGAAGATTTCTTCCTGGAAGATACGCATCTGGTTGTGACCGCGGAACACGGTCGGATGCACGTAGTAGCCGCCGGCGAGATCGCCGGGCAACTGCGCGCGGGCGCCGCCGGCGAGCAGTTCGGCGCCTTCCTGGCGGCCGATGTCGATATAGGACAGGATCTTGTCGAGTTGTTCCTGCGACGCCTGCGCGCCGATCATGGTGGCCGGATCGCGCGGGTCGCCCTGGCGGATTGCGGCGACGCGGGCGAGTGCCCGCTCCATGAAGCGGTCGTAGATCGACTCCTGCACCAGCGCGCGGCTCGGGCAGGTGCACACCTCTCCCTGATTGAGCGCAAACATCACGAAGCCTTCGATCGCCTTGTCGAAGAACGGATCGTCCTCGGCCGCGACGTCGCCGAAGAAAATGTTCGGCGATTTGCCGCCGAGTTCGAGCGACACCGGCACCAGATTCTCGCTGGCGTATTGCATGATGAGCCGGCCGGTCGAGGTCTCGCCGGTGAAGGCGATCTTGGCGATGCGCGGGCTCGACGCCAGCGGCTTGCCCGCCTCGACGCCGAAGCCGTTGACGATGTTGAGCACGCCCGGCGGCAGCAGGTCGCCGATCAGCTCGGCCCAGACCAGGATCGACGCCGGGGTCTGCTCGGCGGGCTTGAGCACCACGCAATTGCCGGCGGCGAGCGCCGGCGCCAGCTTCCAGGCCGCCATCAGCAGCGGGAAGTTCCACGGAATGATCTGGCCGACGACGCCGAGCGGTTCGTGGAAGTGGTAAGCGATCGTATCGTGATCGATTTCTGAGATCGAGCCTTCCTGGGCGCGTAGTGCACCCGCGAAGTAGCGGAAGTGATCGATCGCCAGCGGCAGGTCGGCGGCGCGTGTCTCGCGGATCGGCTTGCCGTTATCGAGGGTTTCCGCGGTTGCGAGCAGATCGAGGTTGTCCTCCATCCGGTCCGCGATGCGATTGAGAATGAGTGACCGCTCCGTTGTGGTCGTCTTCGCCCAGCCCGGGCTCGCCGCATGCGCGGCATCGAGCGCGAGTTCGATATCTTCTTTCTGCGAGCGCGGAATCTCTGTGATCTTGCCGCCGGTAATCGGCGTGGTGTTGTCGAAGTAGCGGCCTTCGAGCGGCTCGATCCAGCGCCCGCCGATGAAGTTGCCGTAGCGGGTTTTGAAGATCGAACTCGCCTTGGGCTGCAGTGTGGTGATGATGTTCATGGCTTCCTCCCGATTTATTGAAGCGGAAGCAACTACGCACATCGTGTGCCAATTGCGCGGGACGGCGCGCCGGATGCGCGACCAATGGCGCAGCGCGTTGATAAGTCAGGGAGGATTCTACGTTGCGCGAATTTGCGCTGGCGTTCGTTCTCTGGACAGCGCGCGACACTGCGTGTGATACTGCGATCAGTTGGGCGCAACAGCTGTTGCAGAATCCAACATTCCGGAGACGCCCATGTCGCCTGCATCAAGTCATGATGCCGTTTTCGTCGCGCGTCGTCGCTTCTTCGACGAAGGACGGTCTGCTTCTGGAATTGTCGCGGCGCCGATTCTGCGGTCGTGGGAACGCTGCGCCGGGCAGGGCCTCGATGTCAGCCGCTCGCCCTTGCTCGTACCGCCAACTGCTCATGAGTTGCGTGAGCTTCAAGAGCGTCACGCGCGCCTCAGCCGTCTGGCGCGGCCCGAGCTCGATGCATTGCAGGGCGACGCGCGACTGACTGGTAGCGTGGTAATCGTCACGGATACGGCCGGCGTCGTGCTCGATATGGTCGGCGACGCCGCCTTTGCGGGACGCGCCGCCGAAGTGGCGCTGCGGCCCGGCGTGTCGTGGAACGAGGCCGCGACGGGCACCAATGCGATCGGCACCGCGCTGGTCGAGCGGCAGCCGATCGCGGTGCATGGGGCGGAGCACTTCTTCGAACGCCATCGGATCCTGGCCTGCGCGGCGGCGCCGCTGATCGATCCGCGCGGCAACGTCGCGGGCGCGCTCGACATGACCGGCCCGGCCGCGATCCGCCACGTCCACGCCCTCGGATTGATGCGCCTCGCCGCCGAGCAGATCGAGCACCGCTTTTTCAGCGAGGGCTTCGCGCATTGCATGATGCTGCGCTTTCACGCGGACCGCGCGCTGGTCGGCACGCCGCGCGAGGGAGTCCTGGCCTTTGCGGAGGGCGTGCTGGTCGGCGCCAATCGCCGCGGCCTCGAGCTGATGAAGCTCGATTGGTCTGCGATCGACCACGCCAAGCTGGCGGCGCTGCTACCCGGAGTTCGCCCGTCCGATCAGATCCAGCCGCTTCGCGGACCGCAAGGGACACGGCTTTACGGTCGGCTTCTCGACCCCGCCCGTCGGCCGTCCCGTGGCGGGGCGACGTCCGCGCGGGCAAAGGCTTCGGCTGCGCCGTCGGGCGAGATCGAGCCGATTCTCGGCGAGGAGATGCAGGCCTCGCTGGCGCGGGCGGTGCGTCTGGTCAATGCGGGCATCCCGCTGCTGTTGCTGGGCGAGACCGGCTCCGGCAAGGACGTGTTCGCGCGCCGTGTGCACGCCGAGAGCGAACGATGCGACAAGCCGTTCGTGCCGGTCAATTGCGCGGCGCTGCCCGAGGGACTGATCGAGTCCGAGCTGTTCGGCTACGAGGCCGGCGCCTTCACCGGCGCACGTCGGCAGGGCGCGCCCGGCCTGCTGCGCCAGGCCGATGGCGGCGTGTTGTTTCTCGACGAGATCGGCGACATGCCGTTGTCGTTGCAGAGCCGGCTGCTCCGCGTGCTGCAGGACAAGCAGGTGTCGCCGCTCGGCGGCGGCAAACCGGTGCCGGTCGATTTCGCGCTGATCTGCGCCACGCACCAGTCGCTGTCGACGCTGCTGGCGGCCGGCGCGTTTCGGCAAGATCTGTATTTCCGCATCGCCCAATACGTCGTCGAGCGTCCGCCGGTGCGGCATCATCCGGATCGGCTCGCGCTGGTGCGCCGGCTGTGGCGCCAGCTTGGCGGCGAGACCGCCGGCGTTGCGCTGTCGGACGAGGTCGAGCGACTGCTGGCGGCCTATGAGTGGCCGGGCAATTTCCGGCAATTGGTCGGCACGCTGCGGGCCCTGATGGTGCTGGGCGAACCGGGCCAGCCGGTCGATGTGTCAGCTCTGCCGGCAGAGATCCGCGCGGCGGTGCCGACGTTCAATGTGGTGATCAGCACTCCGCCGACCTCGCTGGCGGAACAGACACGGTCGGCTTTGCAGGCGGCACTCGACGCCAGCGACGGCAACGTCTCCCGCGCGGCCCGGCGGCTCGGAATTGACCGAAGTACGTACTATCGCCGCCTGCTGAAAGAGAAGGACCGATGCCTTTAGACCAAGCCGATCGATTGATTGCAGCGATCTGTCTTCTCCTTATGCGTTGACATTCCGAGAGCCTGGCCGACCCAGGCATCTCGTGGAATAGGCCGCGGGGTACGTGCCGCAAGGTTCAGCGCAACGCGCCCCACCGAGGTTTGGCCGGTGAGGCTTGACCGGCGCGCGGATCTCTTCGATCGTCTCCGAAAGCGAAGCGATTATGTGCGGCCTCCCGGATCGCACCGCTTCGCGGCGTCGAACTGGGAAGCGCAATGACCTTGAAACTCTTCGAACTCGTCGGCCTCGATGGCGCGCGGCCGTTCTCCCCCTATTGCTGGCGAATCCGGATGGCGCTGGCGCACAAGGGGCTCGATGCCG
The DNA here is from genome assembly GCF_042432815.1 of Rhodopseudomonas telluris. Taxonomy (NCBI): domain Bacteria; kingdom Pseudomonadati; phylum Pseudomonadota; class Alphaproteobacteria; order Hyphomicrobiales; family Nitrobacteraceae; genus Rhodopseudomonas; species Rhodopseudomonas telluris. The sequence goes on along the minus strand of NZ_JBHLWM010000005.1, from coordinate 933,326 downwards.
TGTCGATCCCGTGGCGGTTCACCGAGAAGGCGGCGCTCGCACCCTACAAGTCGGAGAAAGTGCCCGTGCTGCTCGACGGCGACCAGGCGATCGCAGATTCCTGGGCGATCGCGCTCTATCTCGAAGATGCCTATCGGGATCGTCCGTCGCTGTTTGGCGGCGAGGGTGGTCGTGCGATGGCGCGGATGCTCAACGCATGGGGCGACTTGGCGATCGTCGGAGGCATCTTTCCGTTGATCATCGCCGATATCGTGAGCCAACTCGGCCCCGAGGATCAGGCTTATTTCCGCAAGACCCGCGAAGCCCGGTTCGGCAAGACGGTCGAAGAGGTCGCGGCCGGCCGAGACAGCGCGGTGATCGGGTTCCGCAAGTCGCTCGATCCCCTGCGGCTGACGCTGAAGGCGCAATCCTTTATCGGGGGCGAGCAGCCCAACTACGCGGATTACATCGTGTTCGGTGGTTTCCAGTGGGCGCGAGCGGTCAGCTCGTTCGCGCTGCTCGAGGCCGATGATCCGGTCTATGCCTGGCGGGACAAGCTGCTCGATGCGTTCGGCGGCATGGCGCGCAACTCGGGCGGCTATCCGGTCTGAAGCCGCTGGACGGCGCCCCGTCCTGACTCACGGCGCGATCGATCCGCCCGTCCAGGAACGATCGCGCGATCCTGCTGTTGCCGCTGACATTAGCAGGACGATAAACATGACTGACACAATTACCCGTCGAAACATGGTCGGTGGCGCTGGGGCCGGAGTGCTCGGCGCCGCGGCCGCAGCCGCGCCCGCTTTCGCGCAGAAGGCCGCCACGCCGAATGCGGTCGCGACGGCGGCGCCGTTCGAAAGCCCAGTCAGCAAGTATCCGAAGCCGCCGTTCCAGCGGCAGGAACAGCCTTGGCCCGGACTGGCGTCCAAGATGAATCCGCCGCCGGATCATGGTGAAAAGAGCTACAAGGGATCGGGTCGATTGGCCGGCCGTAAGGCGCTGATCACGGGCGGCGACAGCGGCATGGGCCGCGCCGCTGCGATCGCCTTCGCGCGCGAGGGCGCCGACGTCGCCATCAACTATCTGCCGGCCGAGGAAGAAGATGCCCGGCAGGTGATCGAGCTGATCAAGGAAGCGGGCCGTAACGCCGTCGCGATTCCGGGCGACCTGCGTGACGAAGCATTCTGCAGCCGGCTGGTCGAGCAGACGGTGCAACAGCTTGGCGGGCTCGACATCGTCGTCAACAACGCCGCCCGCCAGCAGACACGCGCTTCGATCATGGACGTGTCGTCGGAAGATTTCGATGCGACGATGAAGACCAATATCTACGCGCCGTTCTGGATCATCAAAGCGGCGCTGCCGCACCTCAAGCCCGGCTCGTGCATCATCGGTACGTCGTCCGAGCAGGCGACAGATCCGTCGCCGGAGCTGTACGACTACGCCCAGACCAAGGCGGCCACGACCAACTATGTGCGGTCGCTCGCCAAGCAACTTGGCCCCAAGGGGATCCGCGTCAACGCGGTGGCGCCGGGGCCGATCTGGACGCCGTTGCAAGTGTCGGGCGGCGCGACGATGGAGAAGCTGGAGAAGTTCGGCGGTACAACCCCGCTCGGCCGGCCCGGCCAGCCTGCCGAACTCGGCTCGATCTACGTGCAGCTCGCCGCCAATGACGCGAGCTTTTCGACCGGGCAGGTCTATGGGGCGATGGGCGGCGGCGGCCTGCCGTAGCCAAGGCAGTCGCCACCCGAAGCCTTTCGCCGGAGCACTCAGCCGGCGAGCGTTATGCCGCGCCGTGCGCCGCCTTCACGGCGGCGCGGTCGATCGCTCCGCTGGCGTTCTTCGGCAGCGTCTCCACGAACACCACGTGCTTGGGCTTCTTGTAGCGTGCGATCAGCGAAGCGACGAAATTCGCCAGCTCGTCGGCACCAATGCTCTCGCCGGGCCTCAACACGCAAACGGCTTTGACCGCCTCGCTCCATTGCGGGTCGGGCACGCCGATCACGATCGCCTCGACGACAGCGGGATGCTGTTTCAGCGCCGCTTCGACCTCGGCCGGGTAAACGTTCTCGCCTCCGGTCTTGATCAGCTCCTTCTCGGGCGCGCGTCCGGCGTAGAACAGGTAGCCGTCCGCGTCGAACCGCCCCATGTCGCCGGTGTGATGCCAGCCGTTGCGGAACGCATGCTTGGTCGCAGCCTCGTTATTCCAATAGCCTTTGAACACCGTTGGGCCCCGCACCACGATCTCGCCGACGTCGCTGGGGGGCAGCGGCTTGTCGTCGGCATCGACCACCGCGATGCTGCGCCAGAACAGCGGACGTCCGGCCGAACCCGGCCGGTCCCGATACGGTGCGAAGGTCGACAGGCCCGACGTCTCGGACTGGCCGAAGGTCGCCCAGAACGTCGCCTCCGGGCAAAGCTGCTCGAAGCGTTCGATGGTTGCCGGCGTGTCCAGCCCCGTGACCGCGCGCAGGCTTTGCAATTGCGCCGGCTCCGCCTGATCCAGAATGTTGCCAAGCATCGGCGCGAATTCTGCCATCACTGTCACTTGCTCGGCAGCGATGTCGCGCGCGGCCTGCGCGGCGTCGAATTTGGCCGCGATCACGCTGGCGCCACCGGCCTGCTGCAGCGTCAGCATCAGGCCGAGGCCGGTGACGTGAAACAGCGGCAGCATGCCGAGATTGACGTCGCGCTCGGTCAGGCGCCAGGACTCGATCGCCGAGCTTTGCGCGATCAGCAGATTGCCCTGCGAGATCAGCGCGCCGCGCGGCCGGCCGCCCACCGCGGCGGTGTGGATGATGACGAAACCGTCCGCAGCGGCGACTTCCGGCGGCACAAAAGCGTCGTTTGAAGCGAGTTCGGAAAACGGCACGAACGGGGCCGGCTCGCAGCCGATGGTGTAGATGCGGCGCACACTCGGCAGCGACGGCTGCAGGCCGGCGACGATGTCGCGATACTCGGCGGCGACGACCAGCACCGCCGGGGCGCCGTCGCTCAGCACGAAGCCGATCTCGTCGGCCCCAAGCCGATAGTTCACCGGCAGCAGGATGGCGCCGACCAGAGCCGCCGCGCCGATCAGCTCCACCATTTCCACGCAGTTTTGCGACAGGATTGCAACACGGTCACCCGGGCGGATGCCGTCGCGCAGCAGGCCGGCGGCGAGCCGCTCCGTCCGTGCCAGATAGTCGCGGTGCGTGACGCGTTCGCCGCTGTCGAACACGAAAGCCGTGCGATCCGGAAACAGCGCGGCATTGCGGCGATAGACATCGCCCAGGGTGAAGTCGTGAAGCGCCATGCATTTTCCCCATGTAAGGCTTCGGCAGGCATTCTTCCGGCCCACCCGATAGCTCCCGCTCGCCGGGCGGCGCCCGGGTCGCGATCCGGGCTTTGTAGCGAAGTTTGGCCGGGAAGGGACACTTCAAAGTTGGGGTGGAGTTCACCTGCAGCGAACCCCTGATTGGATTACCGCAAAGCTCGATGAAGGAGTTGGCAACCGGCTGTGGCGGCCGGCATTTTCGTCGCAGCCTGGCGAGCGACGTCTTACGATGACACGAACCACGAACCATCTGATGATTGTCCACCGGCGAGGAACATCGTCTGCAGTACCGAGTTGGACGCTCACAACTTCTGGAGGAACCGATGGCGCACGACGCTCGAACCCTAGACGAGATCCGACGCGAGACCGAGAGCGCCCGGGCCGGACTGACCCAAACCGTCGGTGAGCTGCGGGCCACCGTGGCGGACACCGCGAGCGATCTGCGCGAGCGCTACTCGCCGCAGGCGATCAAGGACGATGTCACCAGCTACATCAAGACGCGCGGTGAAGAGCTTGCCGACAAGGTGAGCGATACCATCCGCAACAATCCGGTGCAGGCGGTCGCGGTGGGCGCGACGCTCGCTTATCCGTTGTGGAAGATCGTGCGCGCCATTCCGGCTCCGGTGCTGATGGTCGGCGCCGGCCTGTATCTGGCCGGGTCGAAGTCGGGCCAGCGCTTGACGCAGCGTGCGTCCGTCGCGGCGGGCGAACTCGCCGTCGAAGTCGAGCGGCGCGCTCGTGCGTTCGGGTCGGACGTGGCGGACACCGCGGAGGCCGCGCGGGATTACGCAGCCGGCGCGATCCAGGCTGCGGGCGAGGTCGCCGGAACGCGGGCCGACGAATTCCGCCGCACCGCTGCTTCCACCGCTGCCGACTTGAAGCGGAAGGGCGAAGACCTCGGCCGCACGCTGTCGGCTGAGACGGATCGCCTCGGTCGGACTGCTGCGGCGGCCGGCCATGCCTTCGCGGGGGAGGTTGACGACGCAGCTCAACGCGGCGCCGGTCTGGCCGATACCGTCTCGGATACGCTGCGCGAGACGGCGGCTTCGGTCCGCGACACCGCGGCGTCGGTTCGCGAGACCGCGACGGACGCTGCGTCCCGGCTTCGTCACAAGATGAGCGAGACCGCGGACGCTGGGCTCGATGCGGCCGTTCGGATCCGCGATCGCGCCGGTGATCTCGGCCAGCGCGCGAGCCGCAACGTGACTGAAACCGTCAGCGCACATCCGCTGCTCGTGGCGGGTGTCGGCTTGGTCGTTGGCGGGTTGATCGCCAGCGCCATCCCGCGGCTCCGCGCGGAGAAGCAGATCTTTGGCGGAGCGGGTCGTCGTCTGCGCGAGCAGGCCGAGGACACCGTGAACCGCGGCCTCGATGCCGTGAAGCAGAAGGGCCGCGACGTGTATCAGAGCGCGGCGAATGCGGCCGAGGACGAAGGGCTCACGCCCGACAAGGTTGGCGGTCAGGTGCGGGAGTTCGGTGAGCGGGCTCGAAAAGTGGCGGAAGCCGCCGTCTCGACCTTCGAGTCGCCCTCGCAGAACAAGCATTGAGACAGACAGAGAGCAGGGACATGGCCGAGCAGATCGAAAAGACAGGTAACGGAGCAGGCATGCGGTCGCAGCCGCTGAAATCGGCGAAAAAGGAAGGCCAGAACATGGCGGATCAGGCGACCGAAGCAGGGCGTGATATCAAGGATCGTGTGGTCGGACTTGCGGAGGAGTCGGTCGGAGCCGCGCGCGCGCAGGCGGAGAATCTCGCCGGCGTGGCCCGCGAGTTCGCCTCCGAGGCGGGCGAGGCAATTAAGAGCCGTGCCAACGAGCAGCGCGAGGCGGGCGCCGATTACATCGGCGGGATCGCCGAGGCGATCCGCCGTGCGTCACGCGAATTCGACAATGATCTGCCAATCGCGGGCGTCTACATGCGCAAGGCGGCGTCGAAGGTCGAGGAAATCTCCGACACCGTGCAGCAGGGCGATATCTCCAATCTCGTCCGCGGCGTGCAGGACTTCGCGCGTCGTCAGCCGACGGCCTTCCTCGGTCTTGCGGTGCTGGCGGGCTTCGGCGCGGTGCGCTTCTTGAAGAGCTCGTCGGCGGCCGCGCCGCGCGCGTCCGTGGCTGAGCGGCCGGATTTTGAGGATCGGAGTTGACGATGACGTCTCCGACCAATCGATCGATCCCGGAGCTGTTCGGCGACGCTTTCAATCAGTTCGCCAAGCTGATCAGTAACGAATTCGATCTCGCGCGCGCCGAGATGGCCGACAAGGTCGGTCAGGTCGGCCGCGCGGTGGCGATGATCGGCGCGGGCGCGGTCGTACTGATTCCTGGGCTCGTCGTCCTGCTGTTCGCGCTGGCTGCGCTGCTGGTCGAAAACGGGCTGTCGCAATCGCTCGCCTATCTGATCACGGGTGGCGGCACGGTGATTGTCGCGGCGATCCTGATGTGGATCGGTGTCAGCCGCTTGTCACCGGACTCCCTAAAGCCGACTGTCACGATCGAACAATTGCAGCGCGACAAGGTCGCCGCGAAGGAGATGGTCAAGTGAACGACAAGAGCAGGGCGATGCCCTTCATCCACGATGTCGGCGACGCAATGCGTCGCAATCCGGTTTCCACGGCGCTGATCGGCATGGGCGTGTTGTGGCTGTTCGCCGGCAGCGCCGGCTCGCGATCGCGCGCCTCGAAGCTCGCGCACAGCGCCGGGCTCGATCGCGTGCCTGACCTCGCGTCGGACCTCGTCGAAACCGGCCGTGCACGGATGCACGACGTGCAGGACCGCCTCAGTGACGGCCTGAGCGACGTCGGCGAAAAGGCTGCCAGCGTCGCAAGCGTGGTGCGGGACAGCGGCGCAGCGGCGATGGATCGGGCGAGCGATTTTGGCCGACAGCTTCCGGAGACCGGTGCGGAATTGTTCGACGCCGCCAAGTCTCGCATGACCGACCTGCTCGAGGAGCAGCCGTTGTTGCTAGGTGCGCTCGGTCTGGCGATTGGCGCTGGCATTGCGGCTTCGCTGCCGTCAACCTCGGTCGAGGCCGATCTGTTTGGCGAGACCAGCGACGAGTTTAAGGCGCAGGCACGTGGGTTTGTCGATCACGCCAGCGAGCGGGTCACGGCTGCGACACGGGACGCGGTCGGCGCCGCTACCGACGAGGCGCGCCGTCAAGGCCTCACGCCCGATGGTGTGATGAAGGCGGTCGGCGAAATGGGCGACAAGGCCCGGCGCGTCGTCGACGCGGCTGAGGACAATCTGCGGCTGGAGTGAGCCAGACGGGAGTCATTGATGGCCGACGATAAGAAGCCCGACGATCGTCCGGGCGACGCGATGAAGAGCGGCACCCGCGAACCGTGGAAGAAGCCCGACCAGAGTTCGCAGACCACCAAGGACGCACCGTCGAAGCCGGACCTGGAAGAGTGGCAGGACAGTAATACGCACTGATCTCAGACGGTTGACGGCGTCGTACCACGACGATCGTTATTTGCGGCCGGGACGTCGTCCCGGCCGTTTCTCTTTTGACATCCCGTGCCTTCTCAGCCGCGCCGCTCTTCAGGAATCCCGCCGGGCCGCATTCGTCGCGATCGCGGCTGCCGCGGTACGGTTTTCAACGCCGAGCTTGGCGTAGATCTGCTCCAGATGCTTGTCGACGGTGCGCGGGCTGAGACCGAGGATCTGCGCAATGTCGCGGTTGGTCTTGCCTTTGCTGAGCCATGCGAGCACTTCGCTTTCGCGGCTGGTGAGTCCGAATTCCGTGGCGAATTCCTTCGGCGACTCGGTCGAGCTGTCGCGCGCCAGCCGCAGCAGAAATTCGTTCGGGCCGAGCTTGCCCATATATTGCAGCCGCAGCTCGTCGTTGCGCAGCAGCGATGCTTTCATCGGCGTCTTGGGTTGCGCCAGACCGCTGTGGACCTGCTCCAGCCAGTCGAGCCACGGCTTCGGCAGATCGAGTCGATAGCCTTCGGCCGAGGCGCCGTCGGCGGCGAGCAGTTTCTGCGCCTGCGGCGTCGCCCACAGCACCTTGCCGACGCGATCGACCGCGAGCAGGAAGCGCCCCGACACGTCGAGCGCCGCGCGTGCGCTTTGGCTCAGCCGCGCATTGCCGAGATGCACCCGGATCCGCGCCAGCATTTCGGCGATCACGATCGGCTTGGTGACGTAGTCGACGCCGCCGGCTTCGAGGCCGCGGACGATGTGCTCGCTCTCGGTGAGGCCGGTCATGAAGATCACCGGGACGTCGGAGAGTCCGGGATTGCGCTTCAGCCGCCGGCAGGTCTCGAAGCCGTCGAGGCCCGGCATGATGGCGTCGAGCAGGATGATGTCCGGCGTGATCTGCTCGACGATCCGCATCGCCGCGGCGCCGTCGAGCGCGACCATCACGGTCATTCCGGCGCCGTCCAGCGCATCGGTCAGCATCCGCAGCGTTTCCGGCGAGTCGTCGACGACCAGAACGATATCGCGCTTCTTCATGTCATTGTTCATGGCGATACAGCGTGTTCAGTGTCTTCATGTATTGATCGAGGTCGAACTGCTCGACTAATGAACGGATCTGCGACACGAACGGTCCCGACTCCGGATAGTCGATGTTGATCTGATCGAGTTTGGACTCGATGCCGCGGATGTAGCCGATCTTGCCGAGCTCGATCAATTCTTCGACGTGCTGCATCGGCGGTGTGAGTATGTCGCTGTCGGTCTGCGGCGGCTCGGCTACGTCGCCTTTGTAGATCCATTCCAGTTTGAGAAGCTGTCCGATCTGCTCGAGCAGCCGCGGGATGTCGATCGGCTTCATCAGGTAGCCGTCGTGGAACGGCTGCGCCAGCGGCGCCCCGTGCGCCTCGATCGCGCTCGCGGAGACCATCAGGATGCGGGCGTGGTGATGACCGTTGGTGCGCAGCGTCTCGGCGACAGTCCAGCCATCCATGCCGGCCATCGAGATGTCGAGCAGGAACAGGTCCGGCTGGCAGTGTTCGGCAAGGCTGACACAGGTAAACCCATCCGGCGCGCTGAGTACGATGAAGCCGAGCGGCGACAGCAATTCCTGGAGCAGATTCCGTTGTGCGGGATCATCGTCGGTGATCAGGATCGTTTTGCGCGGGCCGTGATAGCCGAGGATCGGCGCGCGGATCGAACGGGTGCGGGTCGGGTTGGCGACCTCCGACAGCAGCAGCTTGACCCGGAAGGTCGAACCCTGGCCGAGCGTGCTGGTGACGCTGAGATCGCCACCCATCACGCCGGCGAGCAGCTTGCTGATCGTCAGCCCGAGGCCGGTGCCGGTGTGCGGCTGCGACACGCCGAGCGCACCGCGCTCGAACGGCGCAAAGATCCGCTCGAGATCGTCGGCGTGGATACCTGGGCCAGTGTCGCGGACTTCAAGTTCGGCGACCGGATTCCGATAATGCACGATGAAGTGCACGCTGCCTTCCTGCGTGAACTTGATCGCATTCGACAGCAGGTTGATCAGCACCTGGCGCAGCCGCTTCTCGTCGGCGTAGACCACCGGCGGCAGATATTGCGGCCGCTTGAACACGAACTCCACGTCCTTGGCTGCGGCCTGCAGCCGGAACATGCCGACGAGCTGATCGAGAAACTCGCCGAACCGCACTTCGTCACGCGACAGATACAGCCGTCCGGCTTCGATCTTGGAAATGTCCAGCAGCCCATCGATCAGGCCGGAGAGATGATCGGCACTTCGCCGCATCAGCCGGATCTGGTCACGCGGCCGCGGCGGCAGCGTGCTGTCCTGCTCCAACAGCTGGGCATAGCCGCTGATCGCGTTGAGCGGAGAGCGCAGCTCGTGGCTGAGGCCGACGACGTAACGGCTCTTGGCGAGGTTGGCGGATTCCGCGACTTCCTTGGCGCGTTGCAGTTCAGCGTCGGTCTGGCGGTGCGCGTCGATCTCCTGCATCAGCAGCGTGGTCTGCCGCCGCGTTTCGGCCTCGGCCGCCTGACGGCTCTGCCGTGCGAGCACGAACAGCCACGTCACCACGCCGACGATGATCACCAATGCGAAGAACAGCTTCCACAGGATCTCCGACAGCAGCAGGTGTTGCGCGTCGGTCGCCGGTGCCGCCTGCAGATAGATCATCAGCAGGGTGATGCCGACCAGCCCGACCGACACCGTGAACACGCCGAGATAGTGCCCGACCTGTGAGTTCAGCAGCGCTTGGACGCGCTGCGGCAGCACCTTGCCGAGCGTATCGGCGAACTGCGCGTCGAACCGCGCGTGCGGCTTGCACAGATCGTGGCATCGCGCGTCCAGCGAACAGCATAGCGAGCAGATCGCGCCGGCATAAGCGGGACAATGCGCCATGTCCTCCGGCTCGAACGCGTGCTCGCAGATACAGCACTTGATCGCCGGCAGGTCGCGCCAGGCGCGTTTCGGCTTGCGGGCGATGTAGAACCGGCCGCGGGTGACGAGCGCGATCGCCGGGGCGGTGACGAACGCGGCCAGCAGCGCCACGAACGGGGCCAGCGCCTTGGCGGTCGGCCCGAACACGCCGTAGAACGCCGTGATCGACATCACCGTGGCAATCGCCATCGAGCCGACGCCGACCGGGTTGATGTCGTAGAGATGCGCGCGCTTGAACTCCATCTGCCGCGGCCGTAGCCCGAGCGGCCGGTTGATCACGAGGTCCGCGACCAGCGCGCCGACCCACGCGATCGCCACGTTGGAGTAGAGAGCCAGCGTATGTTCCAGCGCCTTGTAGACGCCGATTTCCATCAGCAGCAACGCCACCAGCACGTTGAACACCAGCCAGACGACTCGGCCGGGATGACTATGCGTCAGCCGCGAGAAGAAATTCGACCAGGCGATTGACCCCGCATAAGCGTTGGTGACGTTGATCTTGATCTGCGACAGCATCACGAACGCGCCGGTCAGCGCCAGCGCCAGTTCGGGCTGGGCCAGCACGTAGCGGAACGCCTCGCGATACATGTGCGACGGCTCGGCCGCATCCTCCGCGCCGACGCCGTGGCTCAGCGCGAAGTAAGCGAGGAACGAGCCGGCAATCAGCTTGAGCGCACCCGGCACGATCCAACCCGGCCCGGCGCTGATCATCGCCGCCCACCACGCCGCCTTCGAGGTGCGGCGGTCGCGCGGCAGGAAGCGCAGGAAGTCGACCTGTTCGCCGATCTGCGCCACCAGCGCGAACACCACGGAGGCGGCGGTGCCGAACAGCAACAGATCGAGGTGGCCGTCCGGGTTGCCGTGCGTGCCGGCAAAGCTGGTCCAGCCGACGAAGGATTCCGGACTCTTGATCGCGATCGCCGCGAACGGAAGAATGTGCAGCAGGATCCAGAAAGGTTGGGTCCACAGTTGAAACCGGCTGATCAGCGTGATGCCGTGCGTCACCAGCGGAATGATCACCACGGCGCTGAACAGATAGCCGAGCGCCAGCGGCAAGCCGAAACACATCTCCAGCGCCTTGGCGAGAATAACAGCCTCGATGGCGAAGAAGATGAACGTAAAAGAGGCATAGATCAGCGACGTGATGGTCGAGCCGATATAGCCAAATCCGGCTCCACGCGTGAGCAAGTCTATATCGACGCCACATCTGGCTGCATGATAGGCAATCGGCAGGCCGCAGCAGAAGATGATCACGCTGACCACCAGGATCGCCGCGGTGGCGTTGGTGACGCCGTAGTTCAGCGTGATGGTGCCGCCGATCGCCTCCAGGGCCAGGAACGAGATCGCGCCCAGCGCGGTGTTGGCGACCCGGGCGGCTGACCAGCGGCGGGCGCTCTTGGCGGTGAACCGCAGCGCGTAGTCTTCGAGCGTCTGGTTGGCGACCCATTGATTGTACTGGCGCCGAACGCGGTCTATGCGCTGCCGCCCAACCACTCGCTGCTCTCCCTGATGCCACGCTCCCTTGCGTGATGAAAAATCTACGTCGCGGTCTTGCGATGCAACATACGTGATCTTGCGTATCGGTGCAGCGGAAAATTTCGCCGATCGTCTGCCCCGGCTGCACACGCGTCCAAACAACACGAAGGGGTAGTTCATGGCAGACGAGAAAGACCAGGGCCTTCACTCGCCGTTCCGGCGCAAGCTGCTGATGGGGATGGCGGCGATTCCGGCGATGACGATGTTGCCGCGCACGTCGTTCGCCCAGGCGCCGGCGACCTCCGCGGTCAACACCACGGGCCTCGCGGTCACCGACACCGAAGTCACCGTCGGCATCCTGCATTCGGTCACGGGCACGATGGCGATCTCCGAAACCGGCTCGGTGCAGGCCGAAAAGCTGGCGATCGAACAGATCAACGCCGCCGGCGGCGTGCTCGGCCGCAAGATCAAGTTCGTGCAGGAAGACGGCGCCTCCGACTGGCCGACCTTCGCCGAGAAGGCCAAGAAGCTGCTGGTCAACGACAAATGCGCCGCCGTGATGGGCTGCTGGACGTCCGCCTCGCGCAAGGCCGTGCTGCCGGTGTTCGAACAATATAACGGCATGCTGTACTACCCGACCTTCTACGAGGGCCTCGAGCAGTCCAAGAACGTCATCTACACCGGCCAGGAAGCCACCCAGCAGATCATCGCCGGCCTCGACTGGGTCAACAAGACCAAAGGCGCCAAGAGCTTCTATCTGCTCGGCTCCGACTACATCTGGCCGCGCACCTCGAACAAGATCGCCCGCAAGCACATCGAGGGGCATCTGCAGGGCTGCAAGGTCGTCGGCGAAGAATACTTCCCGCTCGGCCACACCCAGTTCAACTCGGTGATCAACAAGATCAAGCTGACCAAGCCGGACGTGATCTACGCGATCATCGTCGGCGGCTCCAACGTTGCGTTCTACAAGCAGCTCAAGGCGGCCGGCATCGACCTCTCCAAGCAGACGCTGCTGACGATCTCGGTGACCGAGGACGAAATCGACGGCATCGGCGGCGAGAATATCGCGGGCGCCTACGCCTGCATGAAGTATTTCCAGTCGCTCGACAATCCGAACAACAAGAAGTTCGTCGCGGACTTCAAGAAGATGTGGGGTGAAAAGACGGTGATCGGAGACGTCACCCAGGCTGCCTATCTGGGCCCGTGGCTGTGGAAATTGACCGTCGAGAAGGCCGGCTCGTTCGACGTCGACAAGATCGCGGCGGCATCGCCGGGCGTCGAGTTCAAGGGTGCGCCGGAAGGCTACGTCCGGATCCACGAAAACCATCACCTCTGGTCCAAGACCCGCGTCGGCAAGGCCAAGGCGGACGGTCAGTACGAACTGGTCTACGAGACCGCCGACCTGGTCGAACCCGATCCGTTCCCGAAGGGCTACCAGTAAGAAGCGCGCCGGCGCACGCCTCACGCGCGCAACCGTCATCGCCGGGCCCGACCCGGCGATCCATCCTCTTCGCAAGAAGATGGATGCGCGGGTCAAGCCCGCGCATGACGGCGGTGAGCGGGGCTGGCGCCGGCGACTCTCCGCGTCCGGATCTTTTTAACTCAGCAGGGGCAGCCTCCATGTTCGGCGATTATTCCATTGGCGATCTCGGCGCGATCTTCGCGATGCAGGGCTTTGCCGGCCTGATCCTGTTCTCGGTCTACGTGCTGATGGCGCTCGGTCTGGCGATCATCTTCGGCCAGATGGGCGTCATCAACATGGCGCACGGCGAGTTCATGATTCTCGGCGCCTACGTCACCTGGATGACGTCGAACGCGTTTCAAACCTATTTGCCGGCGCTGTTTCCCGGCTACTTCTTCGTCGCGATGATCCTCGCCTTTATCGCGTCGGGCGCGCTCGGGATGCTGGTCGAATGGGGATTGATCCGGCATCTCTACAAACGTCCGCTCGACACGCTGCTCGCGACCTGGGGCCTGTCGCTGATCCTGCAGCAGGCCTATCGGTCGATCTTCGGCGCGCGTGAAGTCGGCGTCGAACTGCCGCAATGGATGCTGGGCTCCAAGCAGGTCACCGACACCATCGAAGTGCCGATCAACGGCATCTTTGTGATGTGCCTGACGGTGCTGATCACCGCGACCGTTGCCTATGTGATGTACAAGTCGCGCTGGGGCCGCCAGGTCCGCGCCGTGGTGCAGAACCGGGTGATGGCCGGCGCGGTCGGCATCAACACCGAGAAGGTCGATCGCTACACCTTCGGCCTCGGCTGCGGCATCGCCGGCATCGCGGGTAGCGCCTTCACCATGATCGGCTCGACCGGGCCGACCTCCGGTCAGCTCTACATCGTCGACACCTTCCTGGTCGTGGTGTTCGGCGGCGCCGCCAGCCTGTTCGGCACCATCGCTTCGGCCTTCAGCATCTCGCAGGCGCAGTCGACCATGGAGTTCTTCATGTCCGGCTCCATGGCCAAGGTGCTCACGCTGCTCGCCATCGTCGCGATCCTGATGATGCGCCCGCAAGGCCTGTTCGCCCTCAAGGTCCGCAAGTAATCGGGGAGACACGACAATGGAAAGCCCGCGCTTTCTCAGCCGCTCGGACATCATCGGTCTCGCCGCACTCGCTCTGCTGCTGGTGGTGATCCTGCCGCTGTCGCTGGATGTGTTTCGCCTCAATCTGGTGGCGAAGTATCTGACCTACGCCTTCGTGGCGCTCGGCCTGGTGTTGTGCTGGGGTTTCGGCGGCATTCTCAGCCTCGGGCAGGGGGTGTTCTTCGGCCTCGGCGGCTACTGCATGGCGATGTATCTCAAGCTGGAAGCCTCCAGCGTCGAGAACACCAAGATCCAGTCTACCCCGGGCATCCCGGACTTCATGGACTGGAATCAGATCACCCAGCTGCCGTTCTTCTGGCAGCCGTTCCACAGTCTGACGCTGACGATCCTGGCGATCCTGATCATCCCGGCGCTGTTCGCCTATCTGGTCGGCGCCGCGATGTTCAAGCGCCGGGTCGGCGGCGTGTATTTCGCCATCATCACCCAGGCGATCGCGGCGATCTGCACCATCCTGATCATCGGTCAGCAGGGCTACACCGGCGGCATCAACGGCATCACCGATCTGCGCACGCTGAAGGGCTGGGACATCCGTCCCGACCACGCCAAGGTGATCCTGTACTTCGTCGAAGTCGCCTTCCTGTTCGGCTGCATCATGCTGGCGCTGTTCGTGCGGCACTCCAAGCTCGGCCGCATCCTGGTGGCGATGCGCGAGAAGGAGGACCGGGTGCGGTTCTCCGGCTACAGCGTCGCCAATTTCAAGATCTTCGCGCTCTGCCTCGCAGCGATGTTCGCGGCGATCGGCGGCGCGATGTTCACCCTCAATGTCGGCTTCATGTCGCCGTCCTTCGTCGGCATCGTGCCGTCGATCGAGATGGTGATCTACACCGCGGTCGGTGGCCGGCTGTCGATCTTCGGGGCGATCTACGGAACGCTGCTGGTCAACTTCGCCAAGACCGGTCTGTCGGAATCCTTCCCGCAGCTGTGGCTGTTCGGCCTCGGCGCGCTGTTCATCGCGGTGGTGCTGATCTTCCCGAACGGACTTGCCGGCATCTGGCGCGACTACGTCCAGCCGCTGATCGACAAACTGATCAGCAAGCGCAAGTCCGGTTCGGATCACCACAACGGCAAGACCATCGGCCCGATCGCGGGCAGCGCCCCGGCGGAATGAGGAGGCAACCATGCTGATCGGCCATCAACAGCCCGACTTCCTGCTGGCGGTGGAAGGGCTCACCGTGTCCTTCGACGGCTTCAAGGCGGTCAACGACCTGTCGTTTTACGTCGAGGAAAACGAGATCCGCGTCATCATCGGCCCCAACGGCGCCGGCAAGACCACGGTGCTCGATCTGATCTGCGGCAAGACCAAGGCGACGTCCGGCGCGATCCATTTTCGCGGCAAGGATCTCACCAAGATGAAGGAGAACCAGATCGTCCAAGCCGGCGTCGGCCGCAAGTTCCAGACGCCGTCGATCTACGAAGACCTCACGGTGTTCGAGAATCTGGAGATCTCCTATCCGCAGGGCCGCTCGGTGTTCGGCGCGCTGGCGTTCCAGCGCACCGCGGCGGTGCGCGAGCGCGTCGAGGAAGTGGCGGAAGCGATCTTCCTCAAGGACAAGCTCGGCATGAGCGCCGACCTGCTCAGCCACGGCCAGAAACAATGGCTCGAGATCGGCATGCTGCTGATCCAGGACCCCGACCTGCTGATGCTCGACGAGCCGGTCGCCGGCATGAGCGTCTCCGAGCGCGTCAAGACTGCCGAGCTCTTGCACACCATCATCAAGGACCGCTCGGTGCTGGTGATCGAGCATGACATGAAGTTCGTCGAAGACATCGCCCACAAGGTCACCGTGCTGCACCAGGGCCAGATCCTGTCGGAAGGCACCATGGACACGGTGAAGAACGATCCCAAGGTCATCGAAGTGTATCTGGGGCACTAGGAGGTTGCTGATGCGCACAGCCTCTCCTCCGTCATTGCGAGCGAAGCGAAGCAATCCAGCTCCGAATGCTGCGTTGGATTGCTTCGTCGCTTCGCTCCTCGCAATGACGCCGTCCATTGTTGCTCCGACCAAATAAGGAGATCCCGATGCTCGCTATCAACGATCTGCACGTCGCCTATGGCCAGAGCGAGGTGCTGCACGGGCTCAATATCAACGTCGCGCCGAACGAGATCGTCGCGATCATGGGCCGCAACGGCATGGGCAAAACCACGCTGATGAAGTCGCTGATGGGCATCATCCCGCAGCGCAAGGGCTCGATCTCGATGGAGGGCGCCGAGCTCGGCGGGCTGAAGAGCTATGAGCGCGTCGCCAAGGGCCTCGCTTACGTGCCGCAAGGCCGCATGATCTTCTCGACCATGACGGTCAAGGAGAACATCGAGACCGGCCTCGTCGTCTCCGGCGAGAAGGATGTGCCGAGCGATCTCTACGAGTTGTTTCCGGTGCTGCTGGAGATGAAGAGCCGGCGCGGCGGCAATCTGTCCGGCGGTCAGCAACAGCAGCTCGCGATCGCCCGCGCGCTCGCGACCAAGCCGAAAGTGCTGCTGCTCGACGAGCCGACCGAGGGCATCCAGCCGTCGATCATCAAGGAGATGGGGCGGACGCTGAAGCGCATCCGCGACACCAAGGGCCTGTCGATCATCGTCTCCGAGCAGGTGCTGAGCTTCGCGCTCGACGTCGCCGACCGCGTGCTGGTCATCGAGAACGGCGAAATCGTCCGCGACGATCCGCGCGACAGCGTCGATGAGGCGCAGGTCGCCAAATATCTATCCGTCTAACTCCGCGTTTTCTTCACGTCCGTCCACTGGTCACAAGGGGAGCTTCCGATGCCAGAGACACTGATCAAGGTCGATCTCACGCAGTCCGCTTACGACAACGAGATGGTCCACAACCGCTGGCATCCGGACATCCCGATGGCGGCGTGGGTCAATCCGGGCGACGACTTCATCGTCGAGACCTACGACTGGACCGGCGGTTTCATCAAAAACAACGACTCGGCCGACGACGTCCGCGACATCGACCTGTCGATCGTGCACTTCCTGTCGGGCCCGATCGGCGTCAAGGGCGCTGAGCCGGGCGACCTTCTGGTCGTCGACCTGCTCGACGTCGGCCCGATGAAGGAGAGCCTGTGGGGCTTCAACGGCTTCTTCTCCAAGCAGAACGGCGGCGGCTTCCTCACCGATCACTTCCCGCTGGCGCAGAAGTCGATCTGGGACTTCAAGGGCATGTACACCTCGTCGCGCCACATCCCGGGCGTGAACTTCGCCGGCCTGATCCATCCCGGCCTGATCGGCTGTCTGCCCGATCCGAAGCTGCTGGCGACTTGGAACGAGCGCGAGACCGGCCTGATCGCGACCAACCCGACGCGCGTGCCCGGCCTCGCCAATCCGCCGTTCGGCCCGACCGCGCATATGGGCAAGCTCACCGGTGATGCGAAGGCCAAGGCCGGCGCCGAGGGCGCCCGCACCGTGCCGCCGCGCGAACACGGCGGCAATTGCGACATCAAGGACCTGTCGCGCGGCTCGAAGATCTACTTCCCGGTCTATGTGCCGGGCGGCGGTCTGTCGATGGGCGATCTGCACTTCAGCCAGGGCGACGGCGAGATCACCTTCTGCGGCGCCATCGAGATGGCCGGCTGGCTGCACATCAAGGTCGACATCATCAAGGACGGCGTGTCGAAATACGGCATCAAGAACCCGATCTTCAAGCCGTCGCCGGTGACGCCGAACTACAAGGACTACCTGATCTTCGAGGGCATCTCGGTCGATGAGGCCGGCCAGCAGCACTACCTCGACGTCACCGTTGCGTATCGTCAGGCCTGCCTCAACGCCATCGAGTATCTGAAGAAGTTCGGCTACTCCGGCGCCCAGGCCTATTCAATCCTCGGAACCGCGCCGGTGCAGGGCCACATCTCCGGCGTCGTCGACGTCCCCAACGCCTGCGCCACGCTGTGGCTGCCGACCGAGATCTTCGACTTCGACATGATGCCGTCTTCGGCCGGCCCGGTGAAACACATCAAGGGCGACATCCAGATGCCGATCTCGCCGGACAAGTAACCAGAAGGTCGTCATTGCGAGCGAAGCGAAGCAATCCAGCGCCGTGCACTGAGCTGGATTGCTTCGTCGCTTCGCTCCTCGCAATGACGGCCAAGACTTCCCTGCGCGAAGGGAGCGGGACGGTGCGGTTTATCCGCCCCGCTCCCATCGCGGGCAGGGGCAAATCGTCAGCGCAAGGGAAAACGACGATGCCAGTCTATGAATACATGTGCGACGCCTGCGGGCCGTTCACCGATTTGCGGCCGATGTCGGAGTATGAAGAGCCGCAGCCGTGCCCGGTGTGCGAGACCACCTCGCCGCGGGTGATCCTCACCGCGCCGAACTTCTCCTGCATGCCGGCGGCGCAACGCAGCGCGCACGCCACCAACGAGAAGAGCCGCAACGCCCCGATGAGCGTCGGCGAATACAAGGCCAAGCACGCCCCCGGCTGCGGTTGCTGCTCCGGCCTGAAGAAACCGTCGCGGCTGCAAACCCGCACCAAGAGCGGCGCCAAGGGATTCCCGACGGCGCGGCCGTGGATGATCAGCCACTGAGACCGCGCCGGGAAGCCGGGTAGCATCAGAAGTTGAACGTCACGTTCAGCTGCTGCCCGACTTCGAGCCTGTCGCCGAAGCCCTTGGCGATGGCGGCGTAGTTGCCGAACTTCACCCCCGGCTCGGTCTTGCGATAGGCCGTCAGCGTCGCCAGCGGCTCGGCACCGAACTCGGCGGCGTCCTGATCGATGGTGGTGAGGTTGCAGCGGTAGCACAGGTCGACGAACCGCAGTTCGACAGCGCCAGCGCTGGCGGTGGCGAAGAAGTCCTCGTCATAGGCCGCCACGCCCGACACCACGATGTTCGGCCGAAAGCGATTGACCGGAAGCGGCGTGTCCATGCGGCGGTTGAGGTCGTCGAGCGAGGCCTGCGACACGACGAGGACGCCGAAATTGTCGACGAAGCTCGTCGGCGCGTCGTCGCGGCTGGGATACTGCACGCCGCCTTTGCGCAGGAAGCTCGGCTCCTGCGCGACGACGCGATGCGGCGCGCCGAGATAGTCGCTGATCCAGTCGTCCGTGGCGGGGCCGACGCCGCGCGCCGGAATCGTTTCGCCGAAGATGACGACATCGACGTTGCCCTCGACCTCGTTGGTCGAGAGGTCGAGCGGATCGTAGCCCTCCGCCGTGAGCGTGACGCCGCCGTCATGCAGCGTCGGACGCAGCAGAGCGAGCCGGGGCTGTTCGCGCTGGGTGACGAACATTCCGTCGCCGTCGACGATCATCCAGTGCCGGTCCAGCGCCAGGCCGGTCGGCGTGATGGTGGCGCTGGTCAGACGCGCGCCGCCGCAGGATTTCACCGGGTAGATGTAGATGTCCGAAATGGTCGTCATGCTGTTGCGCCTCTGCTGGGGATCGGGTCGGCTGCGGCCGGCGGTGGAACGAGGTTGAAGCTGTCGGCAAAGAAGCGCGCGGGCGGAACGCCGCCGTCGATCGCGACATCTTCCATCGCGCGGACCAGCAAGGGATTGCCGCAGGCGTAGACGTCGAACTGGCAGAGGTCCGGCACGTCGCTGCGGACGATGTCGTGAACGAAGCCGGATCGTCCGCGCCACTGCGCGTCGTCGTCGGACACCACCTGCACGCAGCGGAAGTCTGCGAAGTCCGCCGCAATGTCGTCGATCTGCGCGCTCGTGTAGAACTCCCGCGAATTCCTGCAGCCCCAATACAAACGGATGGGCTGGCGCGGAGCCGACGGCGCCAGCGCCTGCAGCATGCCGATGATCGGCGCGATGCCGGTGCCGCCGGCGACGAACAGCATCGGACGCTGGGCGTCGGCGATGCCGAACTCACCGAACGGTCCGGCCAGTCTGAGGATGGCGCCCTCGCTCAGCGTCTCGAAGACATGGTTGGTGAACTGGCCGTTCTGAACACGCCCGATATGCAGATCGATCGTGCCGTCGCCGCGCGCTGCGTTGGCGATCGAGAACGAGCGCAGCCGCCCCTGCCATTCGATGCCGACGAATTGTCCAGGCCTGAAGGCCGGCGCCATGCCGGGCGGAAAACGCAGCGTCAGGCCGACGACACTCGGAGACAATCTCTGCAGCCGCAAGACGCGCGCCGGAACCGTCGCGGCCGGTTGATCGCTGCGCAGCGCGACCTCGGTAGCCTTGATGGTCAGGTCCGACCGCGCATAGGCGCAGCATAGCAGCGCCTTGCAGAGCGCGAGGTCCGTCCGGGTAAGGGCGCTGGCGCGCTCGTCGTGGATGATGGCGCCGGAGACGACCTCGGCCTTGCAGGCCCCACACGTCCCGTTCTCACAGGCGCTGGCGAGGTTGATCGCCTGGCGCTTGGCCGCTGCCAGAATGGTTTCGTCGCTTTCGCAGGAAAAGGCTGTGCCGCTTGGGACCAGGACGATTTGCATCGATGGTTGTCTCGTGAAGTTGCCAGACCCTAAGACCCGCGCTAGGACCCGTGAATGGTCCAATTTTGTGTTATTGCATGGGCCAAGCTTGACGTCTGGAGGGCGGCGTGGCGAAGGATTGGAAAGCGCTTCTGGCGCCGCGGATCGCATTGGACGGTGCGACGCCGGTCTATCTGCAGATTGCCCAGACGGTGATCGAGGAAATCCGGCGCGGCCGGCTGGCGCCGCAGGATCTGCTTCCGAGCAGCCGCGAACTCGCCGCGAGTCTGGCGATCAACCGCAAGACGGTCGTCGCCGCGTATCAGGAGCTGGAAACCCAGGGCTGGCTGTCGACCAGCGGCACGCGCGGCACCTTCGTCGCCACTCAGCTGCCGATCATGGCCGAAGAGTCGGCGCCGTCAGCGCTGAAGGCGTCTCGCGCGTCGACGCGCTTTGCCGGCCGGCTCCGCTCCGGCGTCGAGATTCCCACCGTGTATCCGACTGCGTCGTCGATTTGCCTCGACGACGGCATCCCCGATACGCGGCTGTTTCCGGCACAATCCTATGCGCGCGCGTATCGGCAGGCGCTGTTGTTCGGCGGTCGCCGCGGCAGTCTCGGCTACGGCGATCCGCGCGGGCTGGAGTTACTACGTGTGCAGATCGCCCAGATGCTCAACGCCGAACGCGGCCTCGCCAGCGCGGCGGACAATATCTGTCTCACCCGCGGCAGTCAGATGGCCTTGTTTGTCGTCGCGCGGATCATCACCTCACCCGGCGACAAAGTGGTGGTAGAGGAGCTGACCTACCCGCCCGCCCGAGAGGCATTCCGCGCCGCGGGCGCCGAGATTTTGCGCGTGAGGCTGGACGACGACGGCCTCGACGTCGAGCATCTCGAACGGCTGTGCCGTCGCAATACGATCCGCGCGATCTATCTCACGCCCAATCATCAATTTCCCACCACCGTGCTGATGAAGCCGGAGCGGCGGTTGCGGCTGTTGAGCCTGTCGGATCAGTTCGGCTTCTCGATCGTGGAAGACGACTACGATCACGAATTTCATTTCCGTCATCGTCCGCTGTTTCCGCTCGCCAGCGTGGCGCCCGACAAGACGTTCTATATCGGCTCGATGTCCAAGCTGCTCGCGCCGACCTTGCGGCTCGGTTACATCGTCGCGCCCACCAAGGTGATCGATCGCGCCGCACAGGAAGTGCTGCTGATCGATCGGCAGGGCGATCAGGTGACCGAAGCCGCGGTCGCCGCTCTGTTGTCCGCCGGCGAGATCAGGCGGTTCGCCCGCAAGGCGGTCGGAATCTATCGCGAGCGGCGCACGCATTTTGCCGAAGCCCTGCAGACGCAGCTGGGCGACGAACTCAGCTTCAGGCCGCCCGACGGTGGCCTCGCGTTCTGGCTCAAATTTCGCGATCTACGCAAGCTCGATCGGCTCGAGCGGAGCAGCGGCCGTCTGCAGTTTCTGCCGTCGCGCTGCTTCGGAGACGGCACGGCGAGCAGGGGACTACGCATCGGCTTCGCCGCACTCGACCGAAAGGAGGCGCAGACGGCGATCCGGCTGCTACGGGACGGGATTGTTGGGTAGCTCTGCCGAAGCGGCGGAGGATGCGCGATAGCCTACGCGGCCAGCACCGCCGCCACCCCGAGCAAAAATCCGATCTCGAACATTTGCTCGACCGCGCCGAGCACGTCGCCGGTGTAGCCGCCGAGCAGGCGTTTGGCCCACCTCGTCATCAGCGCGGCCAGCGCGGCGCCGCCGCCGAGGCCGGCGAGCAGCGCCAGCGGCGACACCAGCAGCAGCGGCAGCGACGCGAGCGCGACGGTGATCAGCACCAGCACGAACTCGTCCTTGCGCATCGGCGCGTCGGCGTAGCTCACTTTCATGCCGCTGATATTGCCGGCGTAGGACAGCTTCCGGGTGACGAAGCCCGGCGTCGCTCGCGCGGCGGCATGGCAGGCGACCAGAGCCGCGAGCGCGGCCCACAGCGGCAGCTGCGCCAGCGCAGTGGCGCGCAGCGCGACATCGAGGCCGAGCGCCAGCCCGCCATAGGTGCCGAGCCGCGAGTCCTTCATGATCTCCAGCCGCCGCTCGACCGACCAGCCGCCGCCGAAACTGTCGAAGGTGTCGGCGAGGCCGTCCTCGTGCATCGCGCCCGTCACCATCACCGAGGCGGCGACGGCGAGCAGCGCGGCAAGGCCGGGGCCGAACAGCGAACTGCCGAGCACCAGCACCATCGCCGAGATCACGCCGATGCCGACACCGACGATCGGGAAGAACGTCATTGCGCGGGTCAGCCAGTCCGGTTCCGGCGCGCGGTCGGAATTCGGCACCGGCAGGATGGTGAGGAAGCGGATCGCGTCGAGCAATTGTGCGAGGGTGGGCGTCGGCCGGGGCGGAGTGTTGTCGGACATGGCGGTCCTTTGCGGGGGAGCGCTTTACTGCGCGCCGCCTCGTGTCGCGGTCAACCGCGACCTTGGACCGTCGGTCGTCGCTGCCGGCCAAGTCACCTGCGGGATGGAACCTTGAGCTGGCACAAACCGGAAATTGAGCTGGGTGACAAACTTGAAGTGGTCCAGCCGGTCGGCCAATTATGATATTTGAAACATCATTTATGCGGATCAAAAATAGATGATTGATAGACCTGCTGCGATTCGGATAATGAGACGTCGTCATGCGCCGGGCTCCGCGCTTGAATGGAATTGAGGTCGACCCCGATGCGAATGGGGCAAGATCGCAGATGATGGTTCCGCCGCAGGATCGCGCGCAGACCTTCCTCGCGCGCCGAGTCTGGCGCGCGGCGCGGGTGCGCGGCTGATGAGCGGGCTCGCGGTCCAGCTGTGGTGCGTGGCGGCGCTGCTGGGGCTCGCGCTGGTTGCTGTCGCGCTCAGTCGCAGCCCGCGGCTCGCCACGGCGGTGATCTATTCGGCGACGTTGCTGTGCTGCGCGGTCGCCGCCGGTAGCGCCCTGACCTGGCTGCTGCTGCATGCCGATGCCGCCGCCGAGAGCGTGCTGCCGATCGGGTTGCCGTGGCTCGGCGCACATCTGCGGCTCGATGCGCTCGCCGCGTTCTTCCTCGTCGTGGTCAATCTCGGCGGCACACTCGCCAGCCTCTATGCGCTTGGCTATGGCCGCCACGAACATGCGCCGCAGCGCGTCCTGCCGTTCTATCCGGCGTTTCTGGCCGGCATGAACATGGTCGTGCTCGCGGCCGACGCGTTCTCGTATCTGCTGTCGTGGGAGTTCATGTCGCTGGCGTCGTGGGCGCTGGTGATGGCGCATCACCGCGTCGCCGCCAATCGCCGCGCCGGCTATGTGTATCTGCTGATGGCGAGCTTCGGCACGCTGATGCTGCTGCTCGCCTTCGGCCTGCTCGCCGGCACTGCCGGCCATTACGATTTCGCCGCGATCCGCATCGCGCCGCATGCGCCGTGGATTGCCACGCTGGTGCTGCTGCTGATGCTGCTCGGCGCCGGCTCCAAGGCCGGTCTCGTCCCCTTGCACGTCTGGCTGCCGCAGGCGCATCCGGCCGCGCCGAGCCACGTTTCGGCGCTGATGAGCGGCGTCATGACCAAGGTGGCGATCTACGGCTTCATCCGCGTGGTGTTCGATCTGCTCGGCACGCCCGACTGGTCGACCTCCGGCGTGGTGCTGGCATTCGGCGGCGTCACCGCCGCGGTCGGCATTCTGTACGCGCTGATGGAAAGCGATTTGAAGCGGCTGCTCGCTTACTCGACCATCGAGAACATCGGCGTGGTGTTTGTTGCCCTTGGTCTGGCGCTGGCGTTCCAGGCCAATGACGAGAAGCTGCCGGCGGCGCTGGCGTTCACCGCGGCGCTGTTTCACGTTTTCAACCACTCGCTGTTCAAGAGCCTGTTGTTCTTCGGCGCCGGCGCGGTGCTGAGCGCGACCGGCGAGCGCGACATGGACAGGCTCGGCGGCCTGATCCATCGCATGCCGGTGACCAGTGTGGTGTTCCTGATCGGCGCGATCGCGATCTCGGCGCTGCCGCCTTTCAACGGTTTCGTCTCCGAATGGCTGATCTTCCAGGCGGTGCTGCAAAGCCCGCAACTGCCGCAATGGGGCCTGAAGATTCTGGTGCCTGCGGTCGGCGCGCTGATGGCGCTCGCCGCGGCGCTGGCGGCGGCGTGCTTCGTCAAGGCTTACGGCGTCACCTTCCTCGGCCGGCCGCGCGGCGCGGCGACCGGCTCGGCGCACGAGGTCGATCGCTTCTCGTTGTCCGCGATGGCGATCCTCGCCGCGCTGTGCCTTGCCGCCGGCGTGTTGCCCGGTTTCGTGATGGACGCGCTGGCGCCGATCGCCGCCGATATTCTCGGCGGCCGTCTGCCGGCGCAGACGCCGCTGGCGTGGCTGTCGTTCGTGCCGATCACCGAGAGCCGCGGCTCGTATAACGGCCTGCTGGTCGCGCTCTTCATTGCGGTGTCGGCATCGCTGGGCTTTGTAGCAATTCGGCTGGTGTCGTCCGGCGCGGTGCGCCGTGGCCCGGCCTGGGGTTGCGGCTTCACCGATCCTGCGCCGCTGGCGCAATATTCCGCGGCCGGCTTCGCGCAGCCGATCCGCCGCGTGTTCGGCACGCTGCTGTTCCGCGCCCGTGATCGCGTGACGATGCCGCCGCCCGGCGACGTCGCGCCGGCGCGGCTGCGGATCGAGCTGCACGATCAGGTGTGGGAGCGGATCTACGCGCCGCTGGCGAACGGCATCGTCGGCGCTGCCGTGCGGCTGAATCGGCTGCAACTCCTCACCATCCGCGGCTATCTCAGCCTGGTGTTCGCCACTCTCGTCACGCTGCTGCTGGTGCTCGCGATATGGCCGTGATCACCGACATCGCCGTGCAGGGCGTGCAGATGCTGCTGGTGTTCCTGCTGGCACCGCTGCTCACTGGCTTCATCCGCAAGATCAAGGCGCGGCTGCAGCGCCGCCGCGGGCCGTCGCTGCTGCAGCCCTATCGCGACCTGATCCGGCTGCTGCGCAAGGACGTGGTGCTGGCCGACAACGCCTCGTGGCTGTTCCGCGCTGTGCCTTATGTCACCTTCGCGGCGATCTGGGTCGCCGCCGCGCTGGTGCCGACCTTCGCCACTGGCCTGCTGTTCAACTGGACCGCCGACCTGATCGTCATCGTCGCGCTGCTCGGCTCCGCGCGGTTCTTCCTCGCGCTCGCCGGCATGGATG
The DNA here is from genome assembly GCF_042432815.1 of Rhodopseudomonas telluris. Classification (NCBI taxonomy): domain Bacteria; kingdom Pseudomonadati; phylum Pseudomonadota; class Alphaproteobacteria; order Hyphomicrobiales; family Nitrobacteraceae; genus Rhodopseudomonas; species Rhodopseudomonas telluris. The sequence goes on along the minus strand of NZ_JBHLWM010000005.1, from coordinate 908,066 downwards.
TCGGCACCTCGTTCGGCGGCATCGGCTCGTCGCGCGAGGTGATGATCGCGGCGCTGGCCGAGCCGGCGATGCTGATGATCGTGTTCTGCGTCGCGCTGGTCGCCGGCTCGACGCATCTGTCCACCGTCGCCAACTACATCGCGTCCACGGCGGTCGGCCTGCGCGTCTCGCTCGGCCTCGCGATGATCGCGCTGGTGATGGTGGCGCTCGCCGAGAACGCGCGCATCCCGATCGACAATCCCTCGACCCATCTCGAACTCACCATGGTGCACGAGGCGATGATCCTGGAATATTCCGGCCGGCATCTGGCGCTGATCGAGTTCGGCGCGCAGCTCAAGCTGCTGCTCTACGTCTCGCTGATCGTCTGCCTGTTCTATCCCTGGGGCATTGGCGTGTTCGGCGCCGGCCCGGCCGCCTATGCGGCCGGCGCGGCGCTGTACCTGTTCAAGATCGCGGTCGCGGGCTTCCTGCTCGCATTGTTCGAGACCGCCACCGCCAAGATGCGGGTGTTCCGCGTGCCGCAGTTCCTCGGCGCTGCGCTGATGCTCGGCCTGCTCGGTACCCTTCTGCTCTTTGTATCGAAGGGGCTGTGACGATGCACGGGCTTGCCTTCGACATCTCGCATTCGCTGGCCGGTGGTCTGGTGCTGGTGTCGTTCATGATGCTGTATCAGGACCGCCTGACCTCGCTGCTCAACGTGTTCGCGCTGCACGCGCTGATGCTGTCGGCGGCGGTAGCCTGGCAGGCGCTGATCCAGGACGCGCCGCATCTTTACGTCACCGCGGCGATCGCGCTGCTGTTCAAGGCGATCATCATTCCGGTGGCGCTGCGCCGCATCGTCTACAAGCTCGGCATCCATCGCGACATCGAGACCGTGGTCGGCATCGGCCCGACCATGCTGGCCGGCATGGGGCTGGTGGCGCTGTCGCTGGCCTTGATGCTGCGCGTCACCGCCGATGCCGACGCGCTGGCGCGCGAGGATCTTGCCTTCGCGCTGTCCGTCGTGCTGCTCGGGCTGTTGTTCATGGTGACGCGGCGCAACGCCGTCAGCCAGGTGGTCGGCTTCATGTCGCTCGAGAACGGCCTGATCCTCGCCGCCGCCGGCGCCAAGGGCATGCCGCTGGTGGTCGAGATCAGCGTCGCGTTCTCGGTGCTGATCGCCTTCATCGTCATCGGCATCGTGCTGTTCCGGATCCGCGAGCGGTTCGACTCGGTCGATGTCTCGCAGCTCGACGTCTCGCGCGGAGAGCGGACATGACGATGTCCGGGATCGATCCGGTGGTGGGCGTGCTGCTGATCCCGGTCTGCGCGGCTGTCGTCCTGGCACTGCTGCCGGGTTACAAGCTCACCGCGAAACTCAACGTGCTGGCGAGTCTCGGCAGTTTCCTTTGCGCCGCCTCGCTACTGGTGCTGCCGCGCCCGGCGCCGGGGCCGTACATCCTGGTCGACGATCTCAACATCGTGTTCATCGTGCTAAACACCTTCGTCGGCTTCACGACGAGCCTCTTCAGCGCCAGCTACATCGCCCACGAACTCGAAACCGGCAAGCTGACGCCGACCTATCTGCGGTTCTACCACGCGATGTATCAGATCATGATGTTCGGCATGAACCTCGCGTTCATGTCGAACAATATCGGCCTGATGTGGGTGGCGGTCGAGCTTGCGACGCTGACCACGGTGCTGATGGTCGGCATCTATCGCACGCCGGCTGCGCTGGAAGCGGCGTGGAAATACTTCATCCTCGGCAGCGTCGGCATCGCGCTGGCGCTGTTCGGCACCATCCTGATCTACATGGCGGCGCGGCCGGTGGTCGGCGAGGGCCCGGATGGCATGATCTGGACCGTGCTGGTGGCACGCGCCTCCGGCTTCGACGCGGCGCTGCTCAACGTCGCCTTCGTGTTCCTGTTCCTCGGCTACGGCACCAAGGTCGGCCTCGCACCGCTGCACGCCTGGTTGCCCGACGCCCACGCTGAAGGCCCGACGCCGATCTCGGCGGTGCTGTCCGGCCTGTTGCTCAACGTCGCGCTGTACGCGCTGCTGCGCTTCAAGATGCTGCTCGCCGCCAATGGCGACGCGATGCCGCCGGGCGTGCTGATGATCGTGATGGGGCTGGCGTCGCTGCTGTTCGCCGCCTTCATGCTGTATCGGCGCCGCGACATCAAACGGCTGTTCGCCTATTCGTCGATCGAGCACATGGGCATCATCGTGTTCGCGTTCGGCATGGGCGGGCCGCTCGCGAATTTCGCCGGGCTGCTGCACATGGTGATGCACAGCCTGACCAAATCGGCGATCTTCTACGCGGTCGGCCACATCACCCAGGTCAAGGGCACGCAGTCGCTGGCGAAGATCCGCGGCATCACCGAGACCCATCCGGTGCTCGGCTGGGGCCTCGTCGTGGGCGTGGTGGCGATTGCCGGCCTGCCGCCGCTCGGCATCTTCATGAGCGAATTCCTGCTGGTGTCGTCGACCTTCGCGCGCTCGCCGTGGCTGGCGCTGCTGCTGGTGTTCGGCATTCTGGTGGCGTTCGGCGCGCTGACGCTGCGGCTGACCGGCATCGCGTTCGGCGCGCCGCGCGGCAGCCGGCAGCCGGTGCAGGCGTCCTACGTGCCGATGTTCGCGCATCTGACGCTGGTGCTGATCGCGGGCGTGTATCTGCCGGCGCCGGTGGTGGCGTGGTTCCAGCACGTCGCCAAGCTGCTCGGGTAGGGGGATCGCATGCCGTCGCTGATCGATCTCAACCTTGAAGGCTTGCAGGTGGCGCGGCATCGGCCGTGGCCCCGCACGGTGGTCGACAGCGCGGTGTGGAGCTTCGCCGTCAAGATGCTCGCGGAGCGGCAGTGGCAATTGCTGTCGCTGTGGGGCGAGCCGACCAGCGTGCACATGGCGCTGTTCGATCCGCGCAGCGGCGAGTTCGGGATCGTCAGCCTGGATTGCCCGCATGGCTCGTTTCCCTCGGTCGCGGCGAAGCATCTGCCGGCGCTGCGGCTCGAACGCACGATCACCGATCTGTTCGGCCTGAAGCCCGCAGGTGCAATCGACGATCGGCCCTGGCTCGATCACGGCCAATGGGGCGTGCACACGCCGCTCGGCGACCGCGTCGAAATAGATGCGCCGTCGCCGCCCTATCGCTTCCTGCCGGTCGAAGGCGCCGGCACGCATCAGGTCGCGGTCGGGCCGGTGCATGCCGGCATCATCGAGCCCGGCCATTTCCGCTTTACCGTGAGCGGCGAAACCGTGGTGCGGCTGGAGCAGCGGCTCGGCTACGTCCACAAGGGGATCGATGGACTGATCGCCGGCGCTGATCTGGCGCGTGCGGCAAAGCTCGCCGGCCGCGTCTCCGGCGATTCGACGGTGGCCTATGCGCTGGCGTTTGCGCGCGCGGTCGAGACTGCGGCGGAGATCGCCGTTCCGGCGCGTGCGGTGTGGCTGCGGGCGCTGTGCGCCGAACTGGAACGCCTCGCCAATCACCTCGGCGACATCGGCGCGATCTGCAACGACGCGGCCTTCGCGATCATGCTGGCGCAATTCGGGGTGCTGCGCGAGAACGTCCTGCGCGCCGCCGACACCGCGTTCGGTCATCGTCTGATGCGAGACGTGGTGATCCCCGGCGGCGTCGCGCGCGATCTCGACGACACTGGCATCGCGGCGATCCGTGCGGCGCAGGCCGGCGTGCGCAAACAGTGGCCGAAGCTGATCGCGCTCTATGAAGACACCGCCTCGCTGCAGGACCGCACCGTCGCGACCGGCACGCTGAAGCCCGCTCTGGCCGATCAATACGCCGCCGGCGGCTTCGTCGGCCGCGCCTCCGGCCGCGGCTTCGATGCGCGGCGCGCGCTGGCTTACGCGCCCTATGACGAGCTGCGCTTCGATGTGCCGGTGCTGAGCGAAGGTGACGTCGATGCGCGGGTGCGGATCCGTATTGCCGAAGCCGAGCAGAGTCTCGCGCTGATCGACCAGATTCTCGAGCAGCTGCCGCGCGGCGCCATCCATGTCGCGCCGACGTTGCCGGCGCAGGGCTGCGAGGGCCTCGCGCTGGTCGAAGGATTCCGCGGCGACATCTTCGTATGGCTGCGCATTGCAAACGGCGTCGTCGAGCGCTGTCATTTGCGCGATCCATCGTGGTTCCAATGGCCGCTGCTGGAAGCGGTGATCGAGGGCAACATCATCGCCGATTTTCCGCTGTGCAATAAGTCGTTCAACTGCTCCTATTCGGGCGTGGACCTGTAGCGATGCGCAAGCTGCTGTTCGAGAGCCTGTTCGCCAAGCCGCTGACGGAAGCCGCGCCGACGCCGGACGACGCCGCGGCCGCCGAACTCGCCGCGCTGCTCGGCGCCCGCGCGCGCCGCGCGCTCGGCCGCAGCCTGGCGATCCGCGAGGTCGATGCCGGCTCCTGCAACGGCTGCGAGCTGGAGATCCACGCGCTGAGCAACGCGTACTACGATGTCGAGCGCTTCGGCCTGCGCTTCGTCGCCTCGCCGCGCCATGCCGACGTGCTGATGGTCACCGGGCCGGTGACGCACAATATGCGCGAGGCTCTGAAGCTGACCTATGACGCGACGCCCGGCCCGAAATGGGTGGTCGCGGTCGGCGATTGCGCCAAGGACGGTGGCTGCTTCAAAGGCAGCTACGCGGTTGCTGGCGGCGTTTCCGCGGTGATCCCGGTCGATCTTCACATCGCCGGCTGCCCGCCGTCGCCGCTGCAGATCCTGCGCGGCCTGCTGGCGCTTCTCGATCGCGTCACCGCGGGCGAGTCCTTGCGCTAACATAAGCTGATACCAGCAAACGCTAATTCCGTAGCTGTATTGCGTGTGACACGACTAATGAGTCGTGCGTTTCGTAATTCTATCAGTTGCTGCTCTCCTCGATCGCCTCACCGATAGACATCGATGGGCAAGGGGTGATTCGTGATGTGTCGCATTTTTAGTAACCGCCGGGGCGATTGCGCGCCGATTTTTTTCTCGCGCGTTCGCACGGCATTGCTGGCAGGCGCGGCGATGACCGCGATGCTCGGCGTCTCGCTGGCGCCCGCTCAGGCGCAGTTCGCAAGATTATACGGCTTCGGCGACAGCTATGCGGACACCGGCTCGGCGCCCGGCGGCGCGTATCGCCTGATCGGTCAGAACGGCACCGGCACGGTCAGCATTCCATTTCCGCCCTATACGCTGACGCCGTCGAATTTCTGGCCCTGTCCCAGCCCGACCTACACAAGCTGCCGCTTCACCGGCAGCACCAATTTCGTCGATACGCTGCAATCGATCTACGGGCTGTCGGGGCTGACCAACTATTCGATCGGCGGCGCCCGCACCAGCAACACCAACACCATGCCGTTTCTCTCCGCCAGTTACGGCCTGCCCTACGAGTTGCAGCAATTCGCCGCCAGCGGCACCCGTTTCACCGAGCGCGACCTGATCGCGCTGTCGATCGGCGGCAACGATCTGTCGGGCATCAATGTCGGCACCGGCGACGTCGCATCGCAGACCCAGATCGTCGTCGCCGGCGCGCTGCAGTCGGCCGCCAACGCGGTCGGCGGCGTGCAGCAATTGGTGGCGGCCGGCGCGCGCAACATCGCCTGGCTCGGCACCGGCAGTTCGAAATGGTTTCCGGAGGCGACGCTCGGCTCGCAGGGCGGGGCCATCGGGACATTCAATTTCAGCGCGCCGCAGCGCGACGCCTGGGCCGATACCTATTATCAGCAGACGCAACTGATGCTGGCGCCGATGGCGCAGGCGGGTGTGCGCATTTTCCTGTTCAATTTCGGCATCCTGCAGCAGCGCGTCGCTGAAAATCCGGCGCTGTACGGCTTCGCCGCCGTGCCGGCGGGTTTCACCGGGTGCGAGGCGGGGCCGGGCACTGGCTCGACGCCGCCGACGGTCGCAGTGAACGTTGCTGGCTGCTTCTACGAAAACTCGGTGCACCCGACTGGTGCGGCGATGGCGCTGATCGCCAACTATATGGCCAACCAGATCGACGCGCCGACCACGGTGACGCCGCAGGCGGCCATCGCAACCGGCCTGCTCGGCAGCTTCTCGAATTCGGTGTTCGATCGCCTCGATGCCAGCCGGCGCGTCCAGCCGTTCGGCGCCTATGCGGCAATGGCGGCGATGCCGACCAAAGCGGTCGCGCTGACCGAGCCGGCGGACCGCTGGTCGGTCTATGGCGCCGCAAGCTATGCGGGCGGCAGCCGCGACCGGCAGTTCTACGCCACCGCCTACGATTACGACGCGGCGGGCGGATACCTCGGGCTGGAATATCGGCTCAATGCCAATTGGCGGTTTGGCGGCGTGTTCGGCTATTCGCAGCCGGACGTCAAGCTCGCGGTGCAGAATGCGCGCAATCGCATCGATGCGTTCCAGTGCGCCGGCTACAGCTCCTACACCGATGCGCATTGGTTCGCCGACGGCCTTGTCGCCTACGGCCGGCAGGACTTCGCGCTGGAGCGCCGCGGCATCATCGACATCATCCGCGCCAATACTCATGCCGATGTCGTCACGGTCGCGGCGCGCGGCGGCTATCTGTTCGATGCCGGTGGGCTGCGCGTCGGGCCGATCGCGGGGCTGAACTACACCAACGCCACGATCCGGGGTTACACCGAAACCGGCGACGTGCTGCTGACCATGGCGGTCGATCGCCAGACGCTCGATACGCTGACCGGCGATGCGGGCATGCAATTGCGCTATCCGCTGCAACTCGGCAACGGCATCTACGCGCCGTTCCTCAACCTCACAGCCGCGCACGACTTCCTCGGCTCCAGCCACACCATCACCACCACGCTGGTGTCGGCGCCGCTGCTGCCGATCCTGACGCCGGTGTCGGCCAATGGCGGCACCTATGGCCGGGTCGCCGGAGGCGTCTCCGCAGTGGTTGCCGGCAACGTCACCGCGACCCTGACCGGGACAACCAGCTTCGCCCGCAAGGGCGGCAACGACGCCGGCGTCACGGGCGGCATGAAGCTGGCGTTCTAGAGCGGTTTATCGATTGATTGCAGCGATACGGCCTTTCCAGAGGCACTGAGTCCTCATCTGAGGAGCCCGGCGAAGCCGGGCGTCTCGAAGGATGAGTGCCACGCATAACTCGTGGCGCATGGTTCGAGACGGCGCTTCACGCCTCCTCACCATGAGGCTCTCCCTGGGGCAAGAGATCCGGATCGCCAGCTGCGGTTCCATCAGAAGCAGAACAGCTCCAGCGCGCGCACCGATCATCTAAGATCACCTGCTATCAGCTGCGCGTTGCGGCGAGTGGCCGCAGCCGTGCGCGTGCGCGCCTTGATGGAGGTCAATGATACGATCGGCTCGCCGTCTAGCGTTGCCACTCGGCAAGTTGCCAGCGCGGAGAGACATGCGGCTCGATCGAACCAGCCTTGATGTGACACGGCCTGCTTTGCGCGTCTGGCTCAAATCGGCGCTGTGTCTGTGCGCGCTGGTGATGATTGTGTTCGGCACTGTGTCGGTTGCGTCCGCGGCGTCCGATGCTCCGCGTCACCAGCTCGAATTCGTCAAGACGCCGCCGGCCGTACCCGCGCCGAGTGTAAGCGACGAGCCTGAAATCACCATCACCGACAGCGCCCAGGCGCTGACGCCGAGTTCGACCCGCAGCATCGCTTGCGATGAGTCGATCCGCGTACGGCTGCCGCTCGATGAGCCGATGCTCGATCGCAGCGAACCCCCGCAGCTCCGCCCGCCGATCGGCACTTAACAGCCGCCGGACTCCATCCGCGTTCGTAACCGACGTATGGCGCACCGTCTCGCGACGGCGTGAGGCCTCATGCCTCGCCGCGTCCGAGCGCGACGCCGCGGTGTCCGGCCTCTCCTGATCGTCCCGTCTGGCGCGACGCTGCTGCGGCCGCCCGCGTATGGCCAGACCCGCCGCGGGACCATGTCCCGCAGCGCTGATCTTCAACTCACACATCCCGGACGCTCGCATGACCATGCCGATGGAAGCCACGATCAAGGGCCCGAACGACCAGGCCTCGGAGGAGATGTGGCACGCGATCGATGCCGACCGGGTTCTGGCGGGACTGGACACGAGCCGGAGCGGATTGGGGAGCGAAGAAGCCGCGAAACGCCTCGCGACGGTGGGGCCGAACGCGTTGCCCGAGCCGCAGCGGCGGTCGCCGATTCTGCGCTTCCTGGCTCAGTTCAACAATACGCTGATCTACTTCCTGCTGGCTGCGGCGGTCGCCGCCGCGATTCTCGGCCATCGCATCGACGCCGCGGTGATCGTCGCGGTGGTGACGATCAATGCGATCGTCGGCTTCATCCAGGAGGACAAGGCCGAGAAGGCGCTGGCGGCGATCAAGAAGATGATCTCGCCGCGCGCCCACGCCTGGCGCGACGGCCATCGCGTTGCGATTCCAGCGGCCGACCTCGTGCCCGGCGACGTGGTGATGATCGAGGCGGGCGATCGCGTTCCGGCCGATCTGCGGCTGACGCGCGCCCGTGGCCTCTTGATCGACGAGGCGATGCTCACCGGCGAGTCGGTCGCCTCCGAGAAGCACGATCAGCCCGCCGCCGCGGACGCGCCGCTCGGCGACCGGCTGTGCATGGCGTTCTCCGGCACGCTGGTGTCGGCGGGGCAGGGCTTCGGCGTCGTGGTCGCGACCGGCGAACGTACCGAGATCGGCCGCATCAGCACGATGATCCAGGGTGTCGAGCAACTGACGACGCCGCTGCTCGGCCAGATCAATCGGTTCGGCGAGCGCTTCACCTGGGTGGCGATCTCCGCGGCGGCCGCGATCTTTGCCTTCGCTACGCTGGTGCGTGGCTACGAATGGAGCGACGCGCTGATCGCCGTGGTTGCGCTGGCTGTCGGCGTCGTGCCGGAGGGATTGCCGGCGGTCATCACCATCACGCTGGCGATCGGCGTGCAGCGGATGGCGCGGCGCAACGCCATCATCCGCAGCCTGCCGGCGGTCGAGACGCTGGGCGCGACTTCGGTGATCTGCTCCGACAAGACCGGTACGCTGACCCGCAACGAGATGACGGCGCGGCGCATCATCACCGCCGAGCACACCATCCTGGTCAGCGGCTCGGGCTACGTCCCGAAGGGCGAACTGACGGTCGATGGTCGCGAGGCGCCGGCCGCCGTCGCCTCGGCTATGCAACTGATCCGCTGCGGATTGCTGTGCAACGACGCCCAGCTCCGCGAGGCGGGCGGGCACTATGTGGTCGACGGCGATCCGATGGAAGGAGCGCTGGTGGCGCTCGCGCTCAAGGCGGGCCTCAATCCGACGCTGGAGCGCGCGAGTTGGAAGCGCTCCGACGAGATTCCGTTCGACGCACAGCACCGCTTCATGGCGACGCGCCACGCCGCTTCGCCGGGCGGGCAGGTGATCTTCGTGAAGGGCGCGCCGGAGCGCTTGCTCACGATGTGCGCGTCGCAGGCCAGCCGCGACGGACTTGTGCCGCTCGATCAGGCGTTCTGGACCGAACAGATCGCACGCGCCGCCGCGGAAGGCGAGCGCGTGCTCGGCTTCGCGGTGCGTTCGCCGGCGCGTCTCAGCGATCAGCTCGGCTTTGCCGATCTCGACGAGGGCCTCGCCTTCATGGGGCTGATCGGCTTCATCGATCCGCCGCGCGACGAGGTCATTCAGGCGATCGCCGAATGTCGCTCGGCCGGCATCGTGGTCAAGATGATCACCGGCGATCACGCCGCCACCGCGGGCGCGATCGCGCGCCAGCTCGCGCTCACCGAGAGCCCGGATGTCGTCACCGGGGCTGATCTCGACGCCACTGCGGACGCCGATTTCACCGGCGTCGTCACGCGGTCCGACGTGTTCGCCCGCACCAATCCCGAGCACAAGCTGCGGATTGTCCGCGCGCTGCAGGCGGCCGGCGCGGTGGTGGCGATGACCGGCGACGGCGTCAACGACGCGCCGGCGCTCAAGCAGGCCGATGTCGGCATCGCCATGGGCCACAAGGGCACCGAGACCGCCAAGGAAGCCTCCGAGGTGGTGCTGCTCGACGACAATTTCGTCTCGATCGTCGCCGCCGTGCAGGAGGGGCGCACGGTCTACGACAACATCCGCAAGGTGATCGCCTGGACGATCCCCACCAATGGCGGCGAAGTCATCACTGTCATCATGGCGATCCTGATCGGCTTCACCATGCCGATGACGCCGGTGCAGATCCTGTGGATCAACCTGATCCTCACCGTCACGCTCGGCCTCGTCCTCGCGTTCGAGCCGCCGGAGCCCGGCGTGATGCAGCGGCCCCCGCGTCCGGCAGACGCGCCGCTGCTGTCTCGCTTCCTGGTGTGGCGCATCTTCTTCGTGTCGTTCCTGTTCACCGTCGGGGCGCTGGCGATCTTCTTCTACGCGCTCGGCAGCGGGCTGTCGGTCGAGACGGCGCGGACCATGGTGGTCAATGTGCTGGTGGTGTTCGAGATCTTCTATCTCTTCAACGTCCGCTATCTGCACACCTCATCGTTCTCGCTCCGCGGCGCACTCGGTACCCCGGCGGTGCTGGCGGCGCTGATCGTGGTGATCGCGGCGCAGCTCGCCTTCACCTACGCGCCGTTCATGCATTCGCTGTTCGACACCACGCCGCTGTCGCTGCTCGAAGGCGCGGTGATCGTTGCGGCCGGCGTGGTGATGATGGCCGTGCTGGAGCTGGAAAAGTTCGTGATGCGGCGCGTCGGCCTGCTGCGCAGGCTGGAGCCGTAACGCGGGCGCGAGCGACCAATCAACAGGAGGTGCACCATGGATCAGATGCGGTCCGAGTTCAGCAGGCCCGAATTGAAGGTCGTGCTGGTCGCCACGGATTTCTCGGCCCGGTCGGACCGCGCGGTGCGCCGCGCCGCCGCGATCGCGCGGGAGGCAGGGGCGCGGCTGGTGTTGACCCATGTGGTCGACGACGATCAGCCTGACCGCATCGTTGCGGCGGAATGCGACCTCGCCGAAACGGCGCTCGCGGATGCGATCCGCGAACACGCTTATCTGGCCGGCTTGCAGTGCAGCCCGCTGGTGGTGTGCGGTACGCCGTTTGCCGGCATTGTCCAGGCTGCCGAGCAGCAGGGCGCGGATCTGTGCGTGATCGGCAGTCACCGCCGTGCGTTTTTGAAAGACATCTTCGTCGGCACCACGGCCGAGCGGGTGATCCGCAACAGCCCGGTGCCGGTGCTGATGGCCAATATCGATCCGGCGCTGCGCTATGCCACCAGTCTTGTGCCTGTCGATCTGTCCGATTGTTCGTTGCAGGCGCTGAAGACCGGGCGGCGCTTCGGTCTGCTGGAGCACACCCGCATGGTGGTTCTGCACGTGTACGACGCCGCGGCGGCCGGCATGCTGAGCTATGCGGGCGTGCGCAAGGGAAATGTCGACGACTACCTGGTCGAGGCCCGCGTCGAAGCGGTGCGCGATCTGGCGCGTTTTCTTCAACCGCTTGATCTCGACGATATGGACTACACCACGATGGTCCGGGAAGGCATCGCGCAGGTCGCGATCGTCGATGCGTCGGCTGAGCTGCGGCCCGATCTGGTGGTGATCGGCACGCACGGCCGGCGTGGTGCGGTCCGTCTTCTGCTCGGCAGCGTCACCGAGGAAGTGCTGCGGCGGCTCAGCCGCGACATCCTCATCGTGCCGGTGCGCGACGCGGTGTAGCTCGCGGGCCTCACCAGCATGGCCACCGCAAGCGAAGGGCCGCCGGCCCGGTCCGACGTGCTCGATCGCTGTGTGGCGGGGGCGCCCGCCGGATCACGCGCCATCACATCGCTTCACCAGCGCTGATATCGGCAACGCTTCAGGGACGGGGAAAGGGCGTACGGAAGCGCCGAAATGCGCTGAATCCGGACCATGCGCGGGCGCTTTATTATGGCGTCGGCATTCCGGTTACCAATCTTACGACTTTACTAACATCATCCATCACAATCCGGAATGTCGCTTAGCCAAATTTTAAGCCGCCCCGCGTACGTTCGATCAAACAGTGTCTTGAGTGAGAGTTGTGAGTACGCCATGACAGAACCCCACCGCCCGCGGGTCAAATACGTCATTGGGCCTGATGGAAGTCCGTTAACGATTGCGGATTTGCCTGCTCCGGGGACCAAGCGTTGGGTGATCCGCAGGAAGGCCGAGGTGGTCGCCGCCGTTCGGGGCGGTCTCCTTTCCCTCGAAGAGGCCTGCAGCCGCTACACTCTGACCGTGGACGAGTTCCTGTCCTGGCAGTTCTCGATCGACCAGCACGGGCTGGCGGGGCTGCGGACCACCCGAATCCAGCAATATCGCCAGTAACCTTTCTTACCAAGATCTTAACGAATTCCGGAAAGCCGGCCCCGTTTCGGGAAGCCGGCTTTCGTCATGTCTGAAGCAATTTCCGTCTCGTTAAGATTTATTAACCTTCTGGAAACCATCCCATAGGCAAGATTTGCCTAGTCGGCCTTGGAGCCGAATCCGAGGGGCTGGTCTTGCAGAGTTTGGTGGGTTTCCTGAAGGGCTTGGGTGCCGCTCGGGTGATGGCGATGATCGCCGTCACGGTTGCGCTGCTCGGGTTTTTCGCCTTCGTCATCATGCGCGTCTCGCAGCCGCAGATGACCACCCTCTATACCGACCTCAGCAGCGCCGATGCCTCCAGCATCATCAAGGAGCTGGAGCGTCAGGCGATCCCGTTCGAGATGCGCAACGACGGCTCCACCCTGATGGTGCCGAAGGACAAGGTGACCCGGCTGCGCATGAAGCTCGCCGAAGGCGGCCTGCCGAAGGGCGGCGGCGTCGGTTACGAGATCTTCGACAAGTCGGACGCGCTCGGCACCACCAGCTTCGTCCAGAACATCAACCATCTGCGCGCGCTGGAAGGCGAATTGTCGCGCACCATCCAGGCGATCGATCGCGTTCAGGGCGCGCGCGTGCATCTGGTGCTGCCGGAGCGGCCGCTGTTTTCGCGCGAGGCGCCGGAGCCCTCGGCCTCGATCGTGCTGCGGGTGCGCGGCACGCTCGAGCCGCAGCAGGTCCGCGCCATCCGGCATCTGGTCGCCTCCGCCGTCAACGGCCTCAAGCCGCAGCGGGTGTCGATCGTCGACGAGGGCGGCCAGCTTCTGGCCGACGGCTCGGCGGGAGCCAACGCCGACAGCACGGCCGGCGACGAGCGCCGCACGGCGTTCGAAAAGCGGATGCGTAACGAGGTCGAGGCGATCGTCTCGTCGGTTGTCGGTTCTGGTCGCGCCCGCGTCCAGGTTACAGCCGATTTCGACTACAACAAGATCACCCAGACCTCGGACAAGTTCGACCCCGAAGGCCGGGTGCTGCGCTCCAGCCAGACCCGCGAGGAGCAGTCGCAGACGCTGTCGAACGACGGCCAGGTCACGGTCAACAACGAGCTGCCGGGCAATCAGGGCCAGGGCGGCGCCGGTCCGCGCGATCAGAGCAAGAAGTCCGAAGAGACCAACAATTACGAGATCTCCCGCGTCACCAAGACCGAGGTGACCGAGGCCGGCCGGGTCAACCGGCTGTCGGTCGCGGTGCTGGTCGACGGCATCTACACCAAGAACGACAAGGGCGAGCTGGTCTATGCCGAGCGCACCAAGGAGCAGCTCGACCGGATCGCCGCGCTGGTGCGCTCGGCGATCGGCTTCGACCAGAAGCGTGGCGACCAGGTCGAGGTCGTGAATCTCAAATTCGCCGAAGCGCCGCAGATCGAGAAGCTGCCGGAGCCGGCAGGCCTGCTCGGCATGCTGCAGTTCACGAAGGACGACATCATGAACATGATTCAGCTCGGCGTGTTGTTCGTCCTCGGCCTGGTGGTGCTGTTCATGGTGATCCGCCCGCTGGTCAAGCGCGTGCTCGCCGCCGACCCGGCGCTGGAAGCGGCCGGCGTGCCGGCGCTGACGGACGGCACCGTGCCGCAGATCGGCGCCGACGGACAGCCGATCGCTCCGCCCAGCATGATCGACATCGCCCAGGTTCAGGGCCAGGTCCACGCCCAGTCGGTCCACCGCGTCGGCGAACTGGCCGAGCGCAATCCCAATGAAACCGCAGCCATTGTCCGCCAGTGGCTGGCCGAGCCCGCCTAAACCGCCATGGCCGAAACTCCCGCCACCGTCTCCTCGGGCCCCGACGACATCGCCAGCGTCGTCGCGACGCTTGCGCAGCGTCAGAGCGGCCGCCCCGCGTCGAAGCCGCTCCCCGGCCCGAAGCGCGCGGCGATCCTGATGCTCGCACTCGGCGAGCAATATGGCGGCAAGATCTGGAGCCTGCTCGACGACGACGAAGTGCGCGAGCTGTCCTCGGTGATGTCGACGCTCGGCACGATCGAGCCGGAAGTGGTCGAGGATCTACTGCTCGAATTCGTGTCGCGGATGTCGGCCTCCGGCGCGCTGATGGGCAACTACGACGCCACCGAGCGGCTGCTGCAGCGCTATCTGCCGGCCGACCGTGTCAGCGGCATCATGGAGGAAATCCGCGGTCCGGCCGGCCGCAACATGTGGGAGAAGCTCTCCAACGTTCAGGAAGAGGTTCTCGCCAACTATCTGAAGAACGAATATCCGCAGACCACCGCCGTGGTGCTGTCGAAGCTCAAGCCCGAACACGCCGCCAAGGTGCTGGCGATCCTGCCCGACGACATGGCGCTCGACGTCATCAACCGCATGCTGCGGATGGAGTCGGTGCAGAAGGAAGTGGTCGAGAGCCTCGAGCGCACGCTGCGCTCCGAATTCATGTCGAACCTGTCGCAGACCCGTCGCCGCGACGCCCATGAGGTGATGGCGGAGATCTTCAACAATTTCGATCGCCAGACCGAAACCCGGTTCATGACCTCGCTGGAAGACGACAATCGCGAGGCCGCCGAGCGCATCAAGGCGCTGATGTTCACCTTCGACGATCTGGTCAAGCTCGATTCCGGCTCGGCGCAGACGCTGATGCGCAACATCGACCGCGACAAGCTCGCCATCGCGCTGAAGAGCGCCAACGAAGAGGTTCGCGGCTTCTTCCTCGGCAACATGTCGTCGCGCGCCGGCAAGATGCTGCTCGACGACATGGCGGCGCTGGGCCCGGTCCGGCTGCGCGACGTCGACGAGGCGCAGGCGTTGCTCGTCAATCTCGCCAAGGATCTCGCCGCCAAGGGCGAGATCGTGCTCACCAAGAACCGCGCCGACGACGAACTGGTGTATTGATGGCTGCTCCCGCGCAGAAATTCCTGTTCGACAACGATTTCGGGGCGCCCGACAAGGCTCGCGAAAAGGCCGCGGCTGCCGCCGAACTGGCGCAAGCCGTCGCCGCTGCCGAGCAGCGCGGCTATCAGGTCGGGTTCGCCCAGGCGCAGCGCGAGATGCAGGCCGAGGCCGAGCGTCTCGCCGCGATGGCGCTCGAACAGATCGGTCAGTCGATGCAGGTGATCGCCGCCGGCATCGGCAGCGTCGAAACCCGGATGGAGACCGAGGCGGTCGAGGTGGCGGTGGCGGTGGCGCGCAAGCTGTGCGCCGAGCTGATCGCCGCGGAGCCGCTGGCGGAAATTACCGCGCTGGTCGGCGAGTGCTTCCGCCATCTGGTATCGACGCCGCATCTGGTGGTGCGGATCAGCGACGCCCTGTACGAGGCGGCGCGCGAGCGGATCGAGCTGCTCGCCAAGCGCAGCGGCTTCGCCGGTCGGCTGGTGCTGCTGTCCGATCCGGAGATCGCCGGCGGCGACTGCAAGATCGAATGGGCGGATGGCGGCGTGGTGCTGGAGCGCGCCGTGATCGAAGCCAAGATCACCGAATTGGTCGGACGCTACATGGCGTCGCGCAAGTAACGACATCGAGGATTGAACATGGGCGAGAACGACGGTCTGCCGCTGCCGGATCTGAACGGGGCCGATGCGCCGCCGCTGGCGGATGTCGGCTACAACGAAGAAGAGCAGACGTCGCGCGTCGCCGCCGATCTCGAAGCGGTGTTCGACGTGCCGGTGCAGGTCTCGGCCGTGCTCGGCCGCTCCAAGATGGACGTCGGCGAGCTGCTCAAGCTCGGGCCCGGCGCGGTGCTCGAACTCGACCGCCGCGTCGGCGAGGCGATCGACATCTACGTGAATAATCGGCTGGTGGCGCGTGGCGAAGTGGTGCTGGTCGAGGACAAGCTCGGCGTGACCATGACGGAAATCATCAAGGCGGACAACTAATCGCAGCCGTTCGGCGGCGCGGCAGACCTAGGATCACAGGAGCAAATCATGCGGCTTCTCATCGTTGGCACTCTGAAGGGCCAGCTCACCACCGCAACCAAGATCGCCATCGACAACGGCGCGTCGGTCACCCACGCCTCGGACCACGAGCAGGCGATGCGGGTGCTGCGCGGCGGCAAGGGCGCCGACCTGTTGCTGGTCGATGTCGCGCTCGATATCCGCGATCTGGTGATGCGGCTCGAGGCCGAACATATCGCCGTGCCGATCGTCGCCTGCGGCATCGCCAGCGACGCCCGCGCGGCAGTCGCCGCGATCCATGCCGGCGCCAAGGAGTACATCCCGCTGCCGCCGGATCCGGAGCTGATCGCGGCGGTGCTGGCCGCGGTCGCCAATGACAGCCGCGAGCTGGTGTATCGCGACGAGGCGATGGCCAAGGTGGTCAAGCTGGCGCAGCAGATCGCCGGCTCCGAAGCCTCGGTGATGATCACCGGCGAGAGCGGCACCGGCAAGGAAGTGCTGGCGCGCTACGTCCATACCCGTTCGCATCGCGCCAAGAAGCCGTTCATCAGCATCAACTGCGCGGCGATCCCGGAGCATCTGCTGGAATCCGAACTGTTCGGCCACGAGAAGGGAGCCTTCACCGGCGCCATCGCGCGGCGTATCGGCAAGTTCGAAGAGGCCAATGGCGGCACGCTGCTGCTCGACGAAATCTCCGAGATGGACGTGCGGCTGCAATCCAAGCTGCTGCGCGCCATCCAGGAGCGGGTGATCGATCGCGTCGGCGGCAAGACCCCGGTGCCGGTCGATATCCGCATCCTCGCCACCTCCAACCGTAACCTGCAAGAAGCGGTGCGTGCCGGCACGTTCCGCGAGGATTTGCTGTTCCGGCTCAACGTCGTCAATCTCAAGATCCCCGCGCTGCGCGAGCGGCCGGCCGACATTCTCGAACTGGCTCAGCACTTCGCCAAGAAATACGCCGCCGCCAATGGCGTACCGCTGCGGCCGCTGTCGGCCGAGGCGCGCAGCGTGCTCACCACCAATCGCTGGCAGGGCAACGTCCGCGAACTCGAGAACACCATCCACCGCGCGGTGCTGATGGCGAGCGGCGACGAGATCGGCGCCGATGCGATCCTGACGCCGGAAGGCGACCGGCTCGATCAGTCGAAGACGCCACCGGCGGTGGCGCATGCCACCTTCGCGGCCGAGCAGGTCACCCGCGCGCTGGTCGGCCGCACCGTCGCCGACGTCGAGCGCGACCTGATCCTGGAGACGCTGAAGCACTGCCTCGGCAACCGCACCCACGCGGCCAATATCCTCGGCATCTCGATCCGTACGTTGCGCAACAAGCTCAACGAATACGCCGACGGCGGCTTGCCGATCACGCCTGCCGGCGCGGGCGAACCGCGAGCGTTCGTGTCGATGGGGTAAGGGCGCCGCCCACGAACTCCGTCATTCCGGGGCGCTCACGCAGTGAGCGAACCCGGAATCCATACGCCGCAGCTTCGCCATGGAAGCACGGTTGTCGTCTTCGCCTCGCATCCAGCGGATAAGAATTCCGGGTTCGCGCTCCGCGGGCCGTGGAATGACGAGTGCCGACGTTACGAATATTCCGTCACGAATATTTCGGCGCATCGGGATTGCGGAAGATCTTGATCGGCTCGCCGGGGACCAGCTTCGGCGCGGTCAGCACCGAATGGGCGTACAGCGCCAGATAGGCGCAGGCGAGCGCGCCGATCGCATACAATAGCCAGGTCGCCACACGTCGCATCTGCCGATCCTCCTTCGCGACAGATGGCGAAGGCTCGGCAAAAGTCAAACGCGGATCATGGTGCCGGGCGCGGGCGGATCAGCGCAAGCTTCGCATCAGCGGAAATCGATGCTGCGCAGGATGATTCCCGCGGGCTTGCCTTCCATCTCCGCATTCTCGAATTTGCGCTCGGCGCGGGTCTCGATGCTGGCGCGCAGCCGCATGAATTGCTGTTCGCGCTGCGCCGGCGATGTTCGCTTGGCGCCGTCGAGAAAGTCCATCGCGTCGGAACTGATCGCGCAGGGCACCTCGGTGTGCCCGTGGATCATCGAGAACAGCACGACCGAACGGTCCTCGTCGTAGCGGTGAAAGCTGCCGCTGGTGAATGCCATGGTGGGTCTCCTTTGTGTTGGGTCGTCCGCGCCGAACGGGTCAGGTCTGGCTGATACCGCCGTCGGCATGTCGCGCGTCGCGGATGGCCTCCGGATCTACGGCGATCATTTCGACCGCGCTGTGATGCGGTGGTGCGCAGGGTACGGTGATCATCGTCGCGACGCGGCGGAACACCGGAAACGACAGACCTTCAATCAGTTCTTCGTCGGTGACGACGTCGTAAGCGCCGGCAGGTAGTTCGCGGTCGAGGCCGCGCAATCGAAACGATTGAGCGAAGACGATGGTTTCGCGGCGTGTACGTGTGGTCATGGACGCTCCTTCGGGCCGCTGCGTCCCTGCGTCGGCAGCGTCGTTGTCGCGCCCCCACGATTGCGCGTGATGCTGCGCCTTTTCACGCGCGATAGCCACCGAATTCGGCATCGACGTAGTCGCATCTGCCGCAGCGGCTTGTATTTTCGCCCCTGGATCGCCATTTATGGAAGGCAGCCGGCAATCAGTTCCGATCAGGCCATGGCGCACTGCGGAGACCATCACCATGAAACTCCGCGTCGGTTACGAGATGATCTACGACTTCGCGCAGCCAACGCCGATGATCGTCGTGCTCGGAACCCATTTCAGTCGTGCGTCCGACATCATCGTTCCGGATTTTCTCACCGTCGATCCGCCGGTGCTGGTCACGCCGTATCGCGACATGTTCGGCAATTGGTGCAGCCGCATGGTGGCGCCGGCCGGCCGCGTCCGGCTCGCGGCGGACGGTATCGTCCGCGATCTCGGCGTGCCCGATCCGGTGGTGCCGACGGCGGTCCAGCACGCGATCGAGGATTTGCCGGCCGATACCATCGTGTATCTGCTCGGCAGCCGCTATTGCGAGACCGATCTTCTGTCCGACATTGCCTGGAAGATGTTCGAGAGCACCAAGCCCGGCTGGCCGCGGGTGCAGGCGATCTGCGATTTCGTTCACAACCACATCAAGTTCGACTATCAGCACGCGCGCGCGACGCGCACTGCGCATGAAGCGTTCGACGAGGGCCGCGGCGTCTGCCGCGACTACGCGCACCTGGCGATCGCGCTGTGCCGCTGCATGAACATCCCGGCGCGCTACTGCACTGGCTATCTCGGCGACGTTGGCACGCCGAAGCCGTGGGCGGCCGGCGATTTCGCCGGCTGGTTCGAAGCTTTCATCGGCGGCCGCTGGTACACCTTTGATCCGCGCAACAACGTGCCGCGGCTCGGCCGGGTGCTGATCGCGCAGGGCCGCGACGCCGCCGACGTGCCGCTGACCCAGACCTTCGGCCCCAACACCCTGGTCAGCTTCAAGGTCTGGACCGACGAGATCGACGAAAGCGCGGGCGCTGCTGCCGGCTTGCACTGAGCGCGCGACGCGCTAGCTTGCCGGCATCGAATCGCCGCGGGTCCGCCCGCGGCGTGTCCGCCCGCGAGATCCCATGACCACCTTCACCCCCGTTCAGGACGAGGCGTTGAAAGCCGTCGGCGACTGGCTGAAAGCCAGGCCCGGCCGTGGCGGCACGCCGCTGGTGTTCCGGCTGTTCGGCTTCGCCGGCACCGGCAAGACCACGCTCGCGCGTGAGATCGCCGAGGGCGTGTCGGGCGAGGTGAAATTCGCCGCCTTCACCGGCAAGGCGGCGCTGGTGATGCGCAACAAGGGCTGCGACGACGCCCAGACGATCCATTCGCTGATCTACCGCACCAAGGAGAGCGGCGTCGAACAGCCGAGCTTCGAATTGTGGGACGACGCCCCGGCCTCGAAGGCCAAGCTGATCGTGATCGACGAATGCTCGATGGTGGACGAGGAACTCGGCCGCGACCTGATGTCGTTCGACTGCCCGCTGCTGGTGCTCGGCGATCCGGCCCAGCTGCCGCCGATCCAGGGCGGTGGCTTCTTCACCAATGCCGAGCCCGACGTGATGCTGACCGAGGTGCATCGCCAGGCGCAGGACGATCCGATCGTGCGGCTGTCGATGGACGTGCGCGAAGGCAGGGCGCTCGAACGCGGCCGCTACGGCGAGACCGAAGTGGTGACGCGCGACCAGCTCGATCCGCAGCGGGTGATGGACGCCGATCAGGTGCTGGTCGGCCGCAACAACACCCGCCGCGCCTACAACGCGCGCTTCCGCCAGCGCCTGAACATCGAGGACCCGTTCCCGGTCGGCGGCGACAAGCTGGTGTGCCTGCGCAACAACCGCAAGAAGGCGCTGTTCAACGGCGGCCTGTGGCGGGTGAAGTCGCGCTCGCCGATCAAGACCAAGATCATCACCATGCGGGTGACGCCCGACGAGGATTTCGGCGGCCGCCTCACCAAGGTCTCGGTGCGCCAGGAATGCTTCGCCGGGGGCATCGAGGACATCAGCTGGGATCAGCGCAAGCCCTATGACGAGTTCGACTACGGCTACGTGCTCACCGTGCACAAGAGCCAGGGCTCGCAGTGGGACGACGTCGTGCTGTTCGACGAAAGCTTCGCGTTTCAGGACTCCCGCGCGCGCTGGCTCTACACCGGCATCACCCGCGCGGCGAAACGGCTCAGCGTGGTGGTGTAGCGCTAGGCCGTGCCCGCGTCGCCCTCACCCCAACCCCCTCCCGCAAGCGGGAGAGGGGACTCGCCGTGCCTGGGGTGGGGCCTTTGTTCTTGAGCGGCGCTTGTTGCGCACGATGTTGCGCTTGCACTTCGCGCTCCCTCTCCCGCTTGCGGGAGAGGGCTGGGGTGAGGGTGCCGCAGGCAGTGTGCCTGCGTAGACAACTTCTGACGGCGCTTGGTGCTACCCCGCCCGCTTCGCCACGAAGGTCATCCGCCACGGGTTGTGGCCGATGTTGCTGTCGGCGCGGAGCGCCGAGAAGCCTGCGGCGGTGAGCTTGGCGAGCATCTCGGCCTCGCCGTAGCGCTGCAGGCCGATCTTGGTGCGGAGCTGGCGGTAGTCGGACAGCGCCGTCCGCGCCAGTCCCCACAGCGCGTCCTGCAGGAAGCCGTGGCGGGCGGCCATCTTCAGCAGCGCGGCGACGTCGCGGCTCATGCCGACTTCGGGCCGCAGGATGTCGCCGAGCACCAGCTTGCCGGAGCGGCGCAGCAGCCGCCGGATCAGCGCCAGCGCCTTGTCCAGCTCGGCCGGCTTCATGTACTGCGCCACCGAATTCATCACGACGAGGTCGAGCGAGCCGTCCGGCAGCGCCGCCAGTTCGTCGAGCGAGCGGACCTTGATGTTCGGATGCTGGACGAACCGCTGCTTGAGCCGGCCGCGCACCCCGGGGGCCGGCTCGGCCAGGATCAGCGTTCCGCAGGCCGCCGCGACCTTGGCGGCCGACAGCGCCTCGCCGCAGGAATAGTCCAGCACGGTCGCGTCCGGCGCGCCGATATAGCCGATGATGTCCTTGGCGATCTCGTCGAAGTGCACGTCGCGATGGAGCTTGCTGACATAGATCGTGTGGGTGGAGTCGTAATAGTCGATCCAGTCTTCCATCGAAGCCTCGAAACCGGAAGGAAAGCGAATTCGATCGTCCGCTCAAGCGGTTGACGGAATTCGCGCGACACGGGGAGCGGGCAGTCAGATCTTGTTCCATCACTGGAACGCGGCGGAATTTGGCGCGTTGACACCGGTCTAAGGCGTTTGCCGACCGAGGGAAACAAAAACCGCAAATTCCGGCAAGACGATGCGGTTCCCGCCCGTCATGCTCGCGCCCGAACCGGCCCACGCCGACTGTCACCACCCGCCCATCATCATAGGATCGCCATCGTGAGCAAGAGCAAATCCGCCGTCGCCGCCGACCTCGACACCCCGACCGACCTGCCGCAACAGTCGGTCGACAAGATCTCGGTGGCGCTCAATACGCTGCTGGCCGACGCTTTCGCGCTGTATCTGAAGACGAAGAACTTTCACTGGCACATCAGCGGCCGTCACTTCCGCGACTACCACCTGATGCTGGACGAACAGTCCGACCAGATCTTCGCCACCACCGACCAGCTCGCCGAGCGCGTCCGCAAGGTCGGCGGCGTCACGCTGAAGTCGATCGGCCAGATCGCCAAGCTGCAGACCATCAAGGACAATGACGAAGACTACGTGCCGCCGCGCGAGATGCTGCGTGAGCTGATGAACGACAACAAGAAGATGGCAGCGGCGATGCGCAAGGCCCACGAGATCGTCGACGACTGCAAGGACGCCGCGACCGCCGGCCTGCTCGAGAACTTCATCGACGAAACCGAACGCCGCACCTGGTTCCTGTTCGAAGCCAGCCGCCAGGAAGGCGGCAACGAAGAGTAAGCCGAAACTCATATCGGCGCGTAGCTAACCCCGCGCACAGCGCGCCCCTCTCCCGCTCGCGGGAGAGGGCTGGGGTGAGCGCGCCCCGCGCACTGCGATTGCATCTCGATCAAGCGTGCTTGTAACAGGCACAGCCGCGGAGTGAGGATTCGCGCAGCACCGGCTTGGGCCATGTGCTGTGCCGCTAGCCCTGCGCTAATCTCATATCCTTCGAGACGCCCGACTCTGCACGGCTCCTACGATCAATCCGTGCTCTCGGACGTGTCCTCGAGAGGCGTGGCGGAACGACCGATTGCTTCACAGGCCTACGCCCGCCACAACCGCGTCAGCGGACCATCATCGCCGCCGACCGGATCGCTCTCCGGCAATGCCACCTCGGGGATTGTCTTCAGCGCGCGCTGATAGTTCGCCGGCGTCGGCCGCGTGACCTGCATTTCCGGGCCGGGCGGATAGCCGCCGACGACCTGGAAATCATGCGTCGCGAACAGCCGCTTGTGGCCGGTGCCGGCGGGCAGCACGGCGACGTCACCCGGCTTCAGCTCGATGGCCTCGCCCTGTTCGCCACCGAACAGCACCAGCGCATGGCCGCGCGCCACGCCGAGCGCCTCGTGCACCGTGGCGTGGTAATGCGTGTAGTCGAAAATGCCGTTGCGCCACATCTGCTGGCCCCAGCCGTTGCGCGCGAACAGTTCCTCGATCGCCGCGGCCGGATCAGGCCGCGCGATATCGACCGCGCCCTTGTAGATCAGGAGCGGCATCGGATTGTTCGGGACCAGCCCGTCGTCGTCGAAACGATAGGCATGCGGCATCGTCTGGTCGCGAGCGAGCGACATGATCACTCCGGCGATTGTTGTGATGTGCCGGGGACAACGTCACGACGCCGACGCGGTTCCGATCGGCAGGTCGAACACCAGGCAGGTCGTGGTCGCGTGTGCCAGCAACCGGCCGTTGCTGTCGGTGATCCGCGCCTCCGCTGTGGCGGCGCGGCGGCCCACATTCAGCGTTCGGCCCTCGGTGCGGACCACACCGCTGTCGGCGCTCATGCCGCGGATGAAGCTGATCTTGAATTCCAGCGTGGTGTAACCTTGGCCGGGCTTCAGCATGCTCTGCACCGCGAGCCCCATCGCCGAATCCAGCAGCGTCGCCGCGTAGCCGCCGTGGACCGAGCCGATCGGATTGTAGTGCCGCAGCCCGGGCACCGAATGCATCACGATCAGTCCAGGCTTGGCGGTTTCGTCGAACGGCTCGATCGGCTGCATGATCGGCGGCGCCGGCAGTTCGCCGGCGAACATCTTGCGGATGAAGTCGAGCCCCGACATCGACGCCATCACCTCGACCGGCGTCACGCCGTAGTTTCTGTCTCTCGCTACGTTGCTCGCATCCATCGCGCGTCTCCCATTGAATTATGTTTATCATATCAAGTCGGCACGGGAATTCCAATGCGCATGGCTGCGGCGACGGGTGTCAGGTCAGCGCGCGTGCCGGCACGAAACGGCCGCGCTGCTGCATCGTCGCCAGCACGGCGTGCAGGTCCGGCAGCACGGCGGCGCATTTGCGGCGCGTCGCGGCGTCGGGCTCCAGCATGTCGGGCACCATCAGGGTGATGGCGCCGGCGCTGGAGGCGGCCGCGACGCCGACGCTGGAATCCTCGACCGCGATGCAATTCCGCGGCGCACTGCCGATGCGGTTCGCCGCCAGTAGATAGAGATCGGGCGCCGGCTTGCCGTGGGCGACGTCGTCGCGGGTGAGGATGGTGTCGAACCGGGCGCGGATGCCCGCCAGCGTCAGGTGCATGTCGGCGGTCTTGCGCGACGACGAGGTCACCACCGCCATCCGGCAGCGCGCCTCGCGCAGCGTGTCGAGCAGTTCGAGCGTACCGGCCTTCACCGGCAGGCCGGTCGCGAACCGGGCGTCGCGCTTGCGCGCAAAGGCGCGGTTGATGTCGGCGAGCGGCACGCCGTCGCCATAGCGCGCCACCAGCAGCGCCTGACACTCGGGGCCGGGCAGGCCGATCATGCTTTGGCAGGTGGCGAGCGCATCGGGCAGGCCGAGTTCGTCGAGGACTTCACTGAGGCTCTCGAGATAAACGCGCTCGGTGTCGACCAGCGTGCCGTCCATGTCGAGCAGCACCGCCTCGATGATCCAGTCCGTCACGCGCTCACACCTCGTCTCCCGCCGGCCGGCTCGCCTTCGCCAACTCGCGCATGCAGTCCGGGCACAAACAATCCGCCGCATCCGACGGCATCGGCAGCGTCACCGTCTCCGCCGCACACCAGCACTGCGCATCCATCGTACAGCCGAACTCCGCCCCGCATCCGGCGCAGATCAGGCGGCGGGGCTGGGGAGGGGAGGGGGACAGCGCGGTCATGGCCGCAGTCTAGCGCCGGGCCTCCGGCAGCGTAAGGGCTTTGGCCGAATTGCGCATAACGGCGACGGACGCAATCCGGATTTTCTCAGCGGTAGACTCACGCTATGATCTCGCCCTGGCGCGGCCCACGCCTCCCCCCTCCATCGGGAAAGTATCCTTCATACCGGGCCGGATGATCATCGAACCGACTGTTCGGGCGCCAGCATAAGGAGGGATTGCAGACATGGCCCGCACCAGGAGGTTTTCGAGATGCGACTGTCTGCTCCTCTCTATCGGCTGAAGCGCGAGGCAAAACTGCTGTCGCGCGACCAGCACATTCCGCTGCACGCGGCGCTGGACCGCGTCGCCGCGCAGCAGGGCTTCGCCCGCTGGAGTCTGTTGGCAAGCTCCCATGCGCGCGGCCGGGCCGCGCGTCTGTTCGCGCAAGTGCAGCCGGGCGATCTGGTTCTGATCGGCGCGCGGCCGGGGCAGGGCAAAACGTTGCTCAGCGTCGAACTCGCCGTGGAGGCGATGAAAGCGGGGCAGCGCGCCGCCTTCTTCACGCTCGAATATACCGAAGCCGAAGTCGAAGATCGCTTCAAGGCACTCGGCGCCGACCCGGCGGGCTTCGCCGGTTTGCTCGACCTCGATACGTCGGAGACGATCTGCGCCGACCACATCGTCGCCCGTCTGGCAACGGCGCCGCGCGGCACGCTGGCGGTGATCGATTATCTCCAACTGCTCGACCGCCGCCGCGACACCCCTGACCTCGCCACGCAGGTTGGCACGCTGCGGGCCTTCGCCCGCGCGCGCGGACTCGTGTTCGTCGTCATCTCGCAAATCCACCGCTCGTTCGATCCGAAGGCGAAGAGCTGCCCGGATCTCGCCGACGTTCGCCTGATCAACGACCTCGATCTGAAGCTGTTCACCAAGGCGTGCTTCCTCCACGCCGGCGAAATCAAATTCGCCGCGGTGAACTAAGCGCTTCGGGGCCTTGGTCCGCTCACCAGCTTCGCCATGGCCGGGCTCGTCCCGGCCATCCACGTTTTCGGCGCCACTGCTCGGCAAGACGTGGATGCCCGGCACAAGGCCGGGCATGACGGGTTGAAACGAATGTGCGTGATTTCAAAAGCCACACTCCGGTCAGGCTCTGAGGCCCCCCGCGAAGCCGGGCGTCTCGAAGGATGAGGCTACGCAGTGCCCGCGGCACATGGTTCGAGACGGCGCTTCGCGCCTCCTCACCATGAGGCTGTGCGTGTTGGCGCGCCAGAGCGTCCGCTCCGACTGCTATCAGCAGCAGAAGCGCTTCGAGCTCTCAGGAAAAATTCTTCCACTGCGCCTCCCGCCTCTTGACTTCCCCACAAACATCTGAATATATTCCCATCACCTCATCCCATCGAGGGGCGTTTCCTGGGACGCTTGGAGATGTGGGGTGAGGCGGTGGCGCCTGCGGGCGTGGGGCAGACGTTGCCCTGCGCACTCGGGACGCTTCGGGTCGCCGTCCGGCCCCACTACGGGGGTCTGCCACTTGTTAGTTGGCTGGACGCGGCACAGGCGAAGGCGGGAGAAATCCCGCCGGATCAACGGGGTTTAATTACCCTGACCTGTGCCCGGAAGCACGGCCCCGAAGCGAAAAATCGCCACGGTGGAGCGTCGAAAGGCGTTTCCGCGGCCTCTGATCGCCGGCGATCCGGCGACCATGCTGCGGCCACTACTTAAAGTCGCGCCTTTCGGCGCTCCGCCTCCCTCGGCTGATGGCCGGCGCGGAGGTCCTCCGGGCCGGCCATTCACGCGATCAGCGTCGCGGGCGCGGCTCGCGCATGCGCGCTTTGATCTCATTTCATCGCAAGCGAAGGAGATCGTCTCATGGCGAAGATCGTCACCGCCGCGCGAGCGCCTCGGAAGGACGGAGCGTGAGCGATGCTACGCCTTGGTGATCGTATCGATCTCCGCCATCTCCTCGGCGGTGAGCTGCCAGCTCGCGGCTTTGACATTCTGTTCGATCTGCTCCGGCGTGGTCGCGCCGGCGATCACGCTGGAGACTTGCGGGCGGCAGGCCAGCCACGAGAACGCCAGTTCGAGCAGCGACTTGCCGCGCGCGTCGGCGAACGCCTTGAGCTTGTCGACGATGTCGAGATTGGCCTCGGTGAAGTAGCGGTCGCGGATCGCCGGCATCTTGGCGAAGCGGGTGGTCGGGGCGATCTCGGCGCCGCGCTGATACTTGCCGGTCAGAAGCCCGCTGGCGAGCGGGAAGAACGGCAAGAGGCCGAGCTTGTATTCCTGCGCGGCCGGCAGCAGGTCCTTCTCGATGTCGCGGACGACCAGGCTGTATTCGTCCTGGCACGACACGTAGCGATGGGTGCCGAGCGCGCGGGCGACGTATTCGGCCTCGGCGATGCGCCAGGCCGGGAAATTGGAATTGCCGATGTAGCGCACCTTGCCGGCGCGGATCAGGTCGTCGAGCGCGCGCAGCGTCTCGTCGATCGGCGTCAGCGGGTCGTAATCGTGCTGCTGATAGAGGTCGATGTAGTCGGTCTTCAGCCGCGTCAGGCTCGCCTCGACGGCGGCGACGATGTAACGGCGCGAGGCGCCCTGCTTGGTGCCGTCGGCGGCCATCGGCTTGCTGAACTTCGTCGCCAGCACGATGTCCTTGCGGCGATCGCCGAGCACATTGCCCAGCACGGTCTCGGAGCCGCCCTGGCCGGCGTAGATGTCGGCGGTGTCGAACAGCGTGACGCCGAGATCGATCGCCTTGTAGATCACCTTGCGCGAGGTGTCGGGATCGGTGCGCTGGCCGAAATTGTTGCAGCCGAGGCCGACCAGCGACACGCGAAGGCCGCTGCCGCCGAGATTACGAAGTTGCATGATGGGTCCTGTGCGAAACGCGGGAGCGGCGATTGTGGCCCGCGCCGCGCGCCTGAGCAAGACGCCGGACGCGGCGCAGCTCTGCGCGGCTCAGGTCGGCTCGAGCTGGGCGTCGCCCTGCGGCGCGGCGGCGGTCGCCGGACGCGGCGCGAGCGCGCCCCGTACGCCGGCGCGTCGCGCGGCCTCGCACATCCGGCGCACCGAGATCTCGGCGTCGCGCGCGATCGCCTTGCGGTCGGCGGTGTGCGGGATCGGTTCTCCCCAGCTGACGGTGACGTCGATCGCGCCGGCCGACAGCAGGCCGATGAAATGCGGGATCAGTTCGGCGTCGCCGTACCACGCCACGCGCTCGCGCAGTTCGCGCCCGATCGGCAGGCCACCGAACCCGGTGTAGGTCACGGCCATCGGCTGCACGCTGATCGGCGTGGCGGTCTCGTCGCCGAGCGCGTGATGCACCGCGCCGATCAGCGCCGAGCGGAACGGCAAGACACGGCTGCCGTCGCTCGATGTGCCTTCGGCGAACAGCACGATGGCTTCGCCGTCCGCGAGCCGACCTCCGATCTCGGCGGTGGCCTCGCCGGTGCGCTGCCGCGCCTGACGGTCGATGAACACGGTGCGCTGCCACTTCGCCAGCGCGCCGAACACCGGCCAGCCCGCCACCTCGCTCTTGGCGACGAACGACACCGGCGCCATCGCGGAGATCACACAGATGTCGAGCCAGGAGACGTGATTGGCGAGGATCAGCACCGGGCCGTCGCCATGTCGGCGGCCGACCTGGCGAATGCGCACGCCGATCAGTCGGCAGACTATGCGGTGATACAACTGCGGGATGGTGCGCTGAATACGCCAGCCGTAGCGCAGCGCGAGCAGATGCACCGGAAGCAGCGCCAGCGTCAGCGGCACCACGCAGGCAATCACCAGGACGAAACGGATCATCGCAATATCGCCAGCTCAAAAAGGTGCGGCCCCGGTCAGACGCGGCGACTGACGGGGACCGCTGGGGGACGCTGATCGGCGACGGGGGTCACGATCAAACGCAGCATTAACTTATCGGTAGTTTGTTACATGGTGGTGACGCATCGCACGAGCGCGCTACAGGCGCTGCTTTTCACGCGACGCCGGAGCGGCGTGCCCGCTTGCCGGTACACATCAGGAGGAGCGTCGGCATCATGCCGACGGGTCGGTGCGATGCTGCGCGCGGTACAGTCGCGGCGTGGTGCCGACCGCCTTGCGGAAGGCGCGGTTGAAATTCGCCTGCGACGAGAACCCGGTCGCATAGGCGATCTCGGCGAGCGACTGGCGGTCGTTGGCGAGCATGCGCTTGGCCAGATCGAGCCGCTGCCGGCTGACATATTCGTGCGGCGCGCAGCCGGTGGCGGCTTTGAAGCTGCGCGAAAAATGCGCCGGGCTCATACAGGCGATCGAGGCGAGGTCGTTGACGCTGAAGTCGCGCTCGGCCGACGCGCTGATGAACTCGGTGACGCGCGCCAGCCGCCGCGCGTCGAGCGGGCGGTTCGCCGCCTGCGTCTGCTTCAGCCGCACCGCCGTGTCGGCGTAGGTGTGGACCAGATGCGCCGACAGCGCGCGGCCGAGGCTCTCGATCAGCAGGCGGCCGGTCGAGGATTCGTGCGCGAGCTCCCGGAGAATCTGGTCGGCGACATGCTCGATGAAGATGTCGTGGTCGATCGCCTCGTAGCGGATCGCGATCCCGGTCGGATCGATATCCATGTCCTGCAGCATGGTGTCTTCGAACGGCCGGCCGGGCAGGAAGATGTGCAGACATTCGTGGATCTGACTCTCGACCCGGATGAAGTCCTCGCGGATTCCGGCCGGGCACAGCCAGACCGTGCCGCGCCGGCCATGGGTCCGCTGCCGCATCCCGGCGCCTTCGCGATCCACCACCGAACTGCCGCGCAGCAGCACGGCAATCTCGGTGTCGCGCGGCAGCAGCGACGGCAGGTCGCCGGACTCGTGACTCCACCGCTCCGCGAGCAGGTGGGACCACCGCCGGTCGTTCGAAGTCTGGAGCATTCTGCCGGTAACATATTTATCGACAGAATTGCCGAGCATCCCCATCGTGAATCTCCACAGATCAACGCGAGTGCAGGCAAGAGCAGTCCAGGTAAGCAATTACCATGCCACAAGGGCGGGTTTTCGTCCATGGCAGATTTGGAAAACAACCAAGCAGGTTTGGAAAAGCCACGTCGCCCCGGGTGCCGCATCCTTGCGCATGTTTTGAACGTGCACATGGAGGAGACACATGGCCCGGACCACCGTCGTAGGCGCCTGCCCCCACGATTGTCCCGACACCTGCTCGATCCTGACCACCGTCGAGGACGGCAAGGCGATCGCGGTGCGCGGCAATCCCGATCACCCGTTCACGCGCGGCCGGCTCTGCGTGAAGGTCAACAACTACGAGGAGCGCGTCTACAGCGACAAGCGCGTGCTGTATCCGATGAAGCGCGTCGGGCCAAAGGGCACCAAGCAGTTTCAGCGCATCAGCTGGGACGAGGCGATCGACACCATCGCGTCGCGCTGGAAGACGATCATCGCCGAGCACGGCGCGCAGGCGATCCTGCCCTACAGCTATCTCGGCACCCAGGGCGTGATCAACGGGCTCAACGTTGGCGACCCGCTGTTCAACAAGCTCGGCGCCACCGTGCTCGAACGCACCTTCTGCGATTCCGGCTCGTGCACCGCCTATCTGCTGACGATCGGCCACACGCCGGGCGTCGATCCGGAAAGCTTCGTGCACTCGAAGTACATCATTCTCTGGGCCTGCAACACGCTCAGCACCAACTCGCATCACTGGCCGTTCATCGAGCAGGCCAAGAAGAACGGCGCCAAGCTGGTGGTGATCGATCCGGTCAGGACGCGCACGGCGCGGCTGGCTGATTGGCATATTCAGATCCGGCCCGGCACCGATGCGGCCCTGGCGCTGGCGATGATGCACGTGATCATCAAGGAAGACCTGGTCGACCGCGACTACATCGACAAGCACACGGTCGGTTACGACGAACTGGTCGAGCGCGTCGCGACCTACACGCCGGAATTCGCCGCGCAGGAAACCGGCATTCCGGTCGAGGACATCCTGAAGCTCGCGCGCGAATACGCCACGACGCCGCCCGCTGTGGTGCGGATCGGCGTTGCGGTCGAGCGGCACGCCGGCGGCGGCCAGACCGTGCGCGCCATCGCCTGTCTGCCCGGACTGATCGGCGCCTGGAAGCACGTCGGCGGCGGTCTGTTGCAACTGCCAATCTGGGCCTTCCCGGTGAAATGGGAAGTGCTGATGCGCCCCGAGCTGGCGCCGGAAAAGATGCGCGTGCTGAACTCGTGGCGGCTTGGCGCGGCCCTGACCGGCGAACTCGGCTTCGATCCGCCGATCAAGGCGCTGTTCGTCTACAACGCCAATCCGATGGCGATGGTGACCGAGCAGGACAAGATCGAGAAGGGGCTCGAACGCGAGGATCTGTTCACCGTGGTCAGCGAACATTTCATCACCGACACCGCGAAGTACGCCGACATCGTGCTACCCGCGACGACCCAGCTCGAGCAGAAGGACATCATGTTCTCCTGGGGGCATCTGTATCTGTCCTACAACAATCAGGCGATCGAGCCGCTCGGCGAAGCGGTGCCGAACACCGAGCTGTTCCGCCGCCTCGCCAAGGCGATGGGCATCACCGACCCGAGCTTCTTCCGCACCGACGACGAGATGATCGAAGCCGCGTTGGACTGGACCAACCCGGTGCTGCAAGGCATCACGCTGGACGACGTCAAGGCCAAGGGCTATTCGCGGCTCAACATGCCGGCGCCGGCCGACTGGGCGCCGCATCGCGACGGCAATTTCCCGACCGCCACCGGCAAGATCGAGTTCAAGTCGACCATCGCGGAGGGCGGCAATTTCGTCGCGCCCCTGTTCCGGCAGGGCTATGGCGGCGATCAGGACGGCTCGCCGATCGATCCGTTGCCGCACTACATCTCGCCCAACGAAAGCGCCCGCACCGCGCCGCACCTGGCGGAGCGCTATCCGCTCAGCCTGATCTCGCCGAAGAGCCACGCCTTCCTCAACTCCAACTACGGCAACCTGCCGGCGCAGACCGCGCAGGCCGGCGAGGAGCAGGCCGTGATCCTCAATCCCGACGACGCCGCGCATCGCGGCATCGAGGCCGGCGCGCCGATCCGCGTGTTCAACGATCGCGGCTCGTTCGAGGCCTATGCGACGGTGTCGGCCGACGTGATGGCCGGCGTGGTGGTGGCGCCGTCCGGCTACTGGCAGCGCTCCAACCGCAAGGGCGCCACCGTGCACGCGCTGACGCCGCCGGCCTTCGCCGATCTTGGCCGCGCGCCGACGTTCTCGGACGTGCTGGTGCAGGTGGGGCGGGTGTAACCGGCATCGCACATCACAAGGCCGGCGCTGCGCGGCGCCGGCCGTCTCCTCGTCTCACCACGGAACGCCGACGATGACTCACGTCGTGACTGATAACTGCAAGGGCTGCCGCTACACCGAATGCGTGACGGTGTGCCCGGTCGAGTGCTTCCATCTCGACGGCACCATGACTTACATCGATCCCGAGAACTGCATCGATTGCGGCGGCTGCGTGCCGGCCTGTCCGGTCGGCGCGATCGAGCCGGATTATCGGCTGGCGGCCGACAAGAAATTCTGGATCGCGATCAATCGCAAGCGTGTCGCTGAGACGCCGGTGATTACTGCACGCCTGCCGCCGCTGCCCGGCGCCGACGAGCGCAAGCTCGCGCTGGGTCGATGACTTTCCCGTTTCACGTCGCCGTCGTCGGCAGCGGGCCGAGCGGGTTCTACGCCGCCGAAGCGCTGCTGCGGTCCGGTGTGCCGATCGCCGTCGATATATTCGAGCAACTGCCCGTGCCCTATGGGCTGGTGCGGTTCGGCGTTGCGCCCGATCACCCGAAGCTCAAGCTGGTCAGCCTGACGTTCGACAAGATCGCGGCGCTGCCCGGCTTTCGTTTCTTCGGCGGCGTCGCGGTCGGCAAGGACGTGACGATCGACGAACTGCGCGCGGCCTACGACGCCGTCGTGCTGGCGACGGGCGCCGATCTCAGCCGGCCGCTCGGCATTCCGGGAGAAACGCTGCCGGGATGTCATTCGGCCGGCGCATTCGTGGCCTGGTACAACGGCCATCCGGACTATCGCGATTGCAGCTTCGATCTGGGGCACGAGGTCGCCACCGTCATCGGCCACGGCAATGTCGCGCTCGATGTCGCGCGCATCCTGTCGAAGACCGCCGACGAATTAAGGCGCACCGACATCGCCACACACGCGCTCGAGGTCTTGGCCGAGAGCCGCGTGCGCGAAGTTCATGTGGTCGGGCGCAGCGGGCCGGCGCAGGCGAAGTTCGGCGCCAAGGAGCTGCGCGATTTTCTCAGCCTCGCCCAATGCGATGCCTGGGTCCATCCGCAGGATCTCGCCTTGCTGCCCGAGACGAGCGACGATCCGGAACGCGACGAGAAGCTGACACTGCTGCGTACTTTCGCGCAGCAAGTGCCGTCGAAGCCGCGGCGCTGCGTCTTCCGCTTCGGCTTGTCACCGACCAAAATTCAAGGGGAAGAGCGCGTCGCGGCGATCCGCTTTGCGCGTCACGCCGGCGCGGCCGAGGAGGTCGCGTGCGGCGCCGTTTTCAGCAGCATCGGCCGCCGCACGGCGGTGCTGCCGGGCGTGCCTTACGACGCCGAGCGCGGCGTGCACGCCAATATCGGCGGCCGCATCGTCAACGGCGGCGAGGTGGTTCGCGGGCTCTACGTCTGCGGCTGGAGCAAGCGCGGGCCGAGCGGCACGATCGGGACTAATCGCGCTTGCGGAATGGCGACTGCGGAAGCGGTGCTCGCCGATCTCGCGACCGGCGCGCCGCGCGATGGCAAGCGTGCCGACTCGCTGCTGACGAAGCTGCGAGCGCGCGTCCCGCGCCTCGTGAGCTATCAGGACTGGACGGCGATCGATGTCGCCGAGAAACGGCGAGGCGCCATTGATGGACGCCCGCGCGAGAAATTCGTCAGCGTCTCGGAGATGCTCGCCGCGCTGGACGCGTCTGTCGAGGCATAGCAAGGTTCCTGCCGCTCGATCGGGAGCGCTGATTTGTCGCGTCACTCGGCGCTCACCAAATTCATCTTCGCAACTGCGTGTTCGCTGGCGAACTAACAAGCTAACAAGTGCGACATCATCGCTTCTCCCGAGCGGTGTCGATGCGTTGACTGGCGCGTTTACGCCATGGTCAATTCGTCGAAACAATCCGCCAGGGGAGAAGCGCGTGCCAGGCTCGATCAGCAAGACAAACCGCCGCAGCATTCTGAAAGGCGCACTCGCCGCAGCCGCGGCTCCGGCACTGATCGGTCCTGCACTGGCGCAGCAGAAGGTGAACTGGAAAGTCCAGGCGCACTGGCCGAAGGCGTCGGGCTCGTTCAACGATAGCCTCGGTGCACTCGCCAAGGAACTCGCCGCGCGGACCGACGGCCGCTTCACACTGGAGACGTTCGGCGCCGGCGAGATCGCCAAGGACCGCGAGATCTACAACGTCGTGCGCCGCGGCGTCGTGCAGATGGGCACGATCTCTCCAGCCTACATTCTCGGCGAGGCGCAGGCGATGGGGCTGCTCTACGGCGTGCCCGGCACACTGCGCGAACCGTGGGAAATGATGCATTTCACCAAGAACCTTGGTGCCGAAAAGCTGGTCAATGACGAACTGCGGCCAAAAGGCGTGATGATATTCGCCGAGAAGGCCTACCCGACCGAAGTCGTGCTGAAGCGCAAGATCAGCTCTGCGGCCGAACTCGGCTCACTGAAAATTCGTTCCACCGGCGCGATGCTGGAATACTTCGCCGCCGCCGGCGCGTCGCCGCAGCAAGTCGCGGGGCCGGAGATCTATCAGGCGATTTCGACCGGCGTGGTCGACGGCGCGCATTGGGGTGCGGCGGTCGGCGCGCTGTCGATGAAGTTCTGGGAAGTCGCGCCGTTCCACATGAAGCCGGCGCTCGGCATCACCAACGATGCCTGGATCATCAACGTCGCGGCGCTCGACAAGCTGCCGCCGGATCTCAAGCTGCAGCTGTTGTCGCTGATCGAGGAGCGCTACTTCCTGCGCTCGGTCGAGTATCAGCATCAGGAAGCGATGGCGCTCGCTACCGGCCGGGCGAAGATGAACGTCGAAGTCGTGCAGTTTCCTGACGATGTGCTGGCGAAATTCGCCGAGGCGTCGAAGACGATTCTGCAGAAGGAGACGGCGAAGGGCGAACTCGCTGGCAAGGGTGGTGCCGCGCTGTCCAAGCTGATGTCGGATCTCGGCTACGCCTGAGTGCCGCCAGTCCGGATCGGGTCGATGGTCCAGCCAATTGCTGCGGCTGCCGCAGGCAAGCCCGACCTTTCCAAGTCGCGCGCGGACCGTCGATGACCTGCGGCCCGACCGCATGTGCCCAGCCATGAAAGTTCTCGCATGTTGAAGGTCGCCGCAGCCATCACGCGGATCAACTATTTGGTCGCCCGGATCGCCGCATGGCTGATCGTGCCGATCTTCGTGCTGCTGATGACCGACGTGATCATGCGCTATGTGGTCGGCAGCGCGGCGATCTGGACCTCCGAATTCGCCCAGCTGATCTTCGGCGTCTACGCGGTCGTTGCCGGCGGCTATCTGCTGGCGGAGCGGGCGCATGTCAATGTCGACATCTTCTACGGCAAGTTCAGCCGCGTGCAGAAGGCGAGGGTCGATCTCGCCACCTCGTTCCTGTTCTTCATGTTCCTTGGCGTGTTGATCTGGCAGAGCGCCGACATGGCATGGGAGTCGACCGCCAAGCTCGAGACCTCGTCGAGTATCTGGGATCCGTATATCTGGCCGGTGAAGCTGGCGATCCCGATCGCCGGCGTGCTGCTGCTGTTGCAGGGACTGGTGCGGATCGCCTCGGACATTCGCACGCTGGCCGGCCACGACAACGATCCCGCCGTGTTCGGCAAGCAGGCCGGCGACGCTTCCTCTCACTGATCGGGCGATCTCGTGTCTGTCGAGCTTCTGACCTTCCTGTTCTTCGGTTCGCTGCTGGTGTTCC
The DNA here is from genome assembly GCF_042432815.1 of Rhodopseudomonas telluris. Taxonomy (NCBI): domain Bacteria; kingdom Pseudomonadati; phylum Pseudomonadota; class Alphaproteobacteria; order Hyphomicrobiales; family Nitrobacteraceae; genus Rhodopseudomonas; species Rhodopseudomonas telluris. The sequence goes on along the minus strand of NZ_JBHLWM010000005.1, from coordinate 872,306 downwards.
TGTTCATCGGCACGCCGCTGGTGTTCACGCTCGGCGGCATCTCGGTGATCTTCCTCTATTTCGCCATGGGGCCTGTCGGCTTCTACATCGTCGCGTCCAAATTCTGGGACTCGATGACCAACTTCACGCTGATCGCCATCCCGATGTACGTCTACATGGCGATGCTGCTGGAGAAGTCGGGCGTCGCGCAAAATCTCTACCGGATGATGCACGTCTGGTTCGGCGCGATGCGCGGCGGGCTGGCGATCGGCACGGTGATGATCTGCGCCATCTTCGCGGCGATGAGCGGCATCAGCGGCGCCGCGGTGGTGACGATGGGTGCGATCGCGCTGCCGCGGATGCTGGAGCGCGGCTACGACAAGCGGCTGGCGATCGGCGCGATCAATGCCGGCGGCGGCTGGGGCGTGCTGGTGCCGCCGTCGATCCTGATGGTGCTGTACGCGATGCTGACCGAAGTCTCGGTCGGCCGGCTGTTCGCCTCGGGCATCGGCCCCGGCATCCTGCTCGTCGTGCTGGTGACGGTCTACATCATCGTGCGCGCCTGGCTGCAGCCGTCGCTCGCGCCGGCGCTGCCGCCGGAAGAGCGCGGCGACTGGCGGCTGAAGCTGAGCACGCTGAAGGCGGTGGCGCTGCCGATCCTGATCGTGCTGCTGGTGCTCGGCTCGATCTTCGGCGGCTTCGCGACACCGACCGAGGCCGCGGCGCTGGGCGTGTTCGGCGCGCTGATCGCCTCCGCGGTGCATCGCAAGCTGTCATACGCGGTGCTGTCGGATTCGGCGATGCAGACGCTGCGGCTGACCGCGCTGATCATGTGGATCCTGTTCGCCGCCCACGCCTTCTCGACCGCCTACACGACGCTCGGTGCCAACGAACTGATGAACCATCTGGTGTCGCAGGTGCCCGGCGGCGAATGGGGGGCGCTGGTCTTCATCCTGGCGGTGCTGCTGCTGCTCGGCATGGTACTCGATCCGGTCGGCATCATGCTGATCACGCTGCCGGTGTTCATGCCGGTGGTGCAGCTCTATGGCTGGGACCCGGTCTGGTTCGGCGTGGTCTTCATCATGATGATGGAGATCGGCTACATGACGCCGCCGTTCGGCTTCAACCTGTTCTATCTGAAGGCGGTGGCGCCGCCTGAGGTCAGCATGGGCGACATCTATTGGTCGGTCATTCCCTACGCGCTGGTGACGTTCCTGGGCGTGCTGATCGTGATCATGGTGCCGCAGATCGCGCTGTTCTTCCCGAATCTGTTCTTCGGGATGCCGCGCTGATCGGCCTGCTTCTCGTCAGGGCCGGGCTTGTCCCGCCTGCGCGGCCGAAGCCGCTTCGGCGCGGCGAAGGCCCGGCCATCCACGCCTTCCGACGTATCGCCGCTGCAAGACGTGGATGCCCGCGACAAGCCCGAGCATGACGGGGTGAGGTTTGTCGCTACGCGACAGACCGAGCATTTGTCCCGGGCACTATTGGCTCGCCGGCGTGACGCGCAGGATACGGCCGGCGGCGTTGTCGGTGAGCAGCCATAGCGCGCCGTCGGGGCCCGGGCGGACGTCGCGGATGCGCTCGTTGAGCGGCTGCAGCAGCCGTTCCTCGCTGGTGACCTTGTCGCCGGACAGCGTCAGCCGCACCAGCATCTTGCCGGCGAGCGCGCCGACGAACAGGCTGCCATTCCACTTCGGAAACAGCTTGCCGGTGTAGAACGCCATGCCGGATGGCGCGATCGACGGCACCCAATACTTGACCGGCTGCTCCATGCCGGGCTTCGCGGTCGCCTCGTGGATCTTGGCGCCCGAATAGTCGATGCCGTAGCCGATCACGGGCCAGCCATAGTTCTTGCCGGGCGCGATGATGTTGACCTCGTCGCCGCCGCGCGGACCATGCTCGATCTCCCACAGCTTGCCGTCGGCCGGGTTGAAGGCGAGGGCCTGCGGATTGCGATGGCCCCAGCTCCAGATCTCCGGCTTGGCGCCGTCGCGGCCGACGAACGGATTGTCCTTCGGCGCGCTGCCGTCCGGCGCGATCCGGACGATCTTGCCGAGATGATTGCCGAGGTTCTGCGCTTCGTCGCGGCTGCTGAAGTGCTCGCCGAGCGTGACGAACAAATGGCCGTCCGTGCCTTGCGCGATCCGGCAGCCGTAGTGATTGCCGCTCGACAGCGGTCCGTCCTGGCGGAAGATCACATTGACCGCACTGAGCGCCGGTGCGTCGCCGTCGGTCAGCGCCGCGCGCGCGACCGCTGTGCGGCCCCCGCTGCGTCCGCCTTCATTGGCGCGTTCGGAATAGCAGACGTAGATTGTGCGGTTAGTGGAATACTCTTTGTCGGTCGCGACATCGAGCAGGCCGCCTTGGCCTGTCGTCCAGACCTCAGGGACACCTGTCACCGGAGGCGACAGCGCGCCCTGCGACGACACGACCCGCAACCGTCCGGGCCGTTCCGTGACCAGCACGCGGCCTTCCGGCAGAAACGCCAATCCCCACGGATAGGCGAGGTTCTCGGCGAAGGTCTTCACCGCCAGCGGGCCGGCGGAGGAGCTGAACGACGTCGGCTCGCCGCTGCTTTTGGTGGCGATCAGGAACGAGGCGATGATCACCGTGGCCGCGGTCAGCGAACCGGAGACCCAGACCAGCAGTGCCTTCATCGAATGGCCTCCACGCGATAGAACAGCGGATGCAGCCCGGTGCCGCCGCAGCGGAGCGGCGGCGCAGTCGATCGAGTTCGGAGTTCAGTTTGCAAACGGCATCGCCATGCTCGACTGTGTCGAGGCGACGGCCAGCAGCAGGATCACGCTGAGCAGGACGACGGCCACCGCCAGCGATGCGGCGACGGCGCGCATCAGCCGGAGTGAGCCAAACGGCTTGGAACGCGGGACGAATCCGGCTTCCGGGCCGGGCGACCGAGTCATGACCAAATCCTCGCAAGCGTCGGCGAATCGCCGCGCAAGCGGAATCTCCCTGCAATCCCAGGCATTTATAGGGCGTCAGGAGCGTAATCGTGTCGAAATCGCGGCGAAAACGCCTGCAAATGGCGGATTTCGCTAGGCCTCGGCGGCGAAATCCGCGTGGTTGTGGGGCGTCGGGTCGGGCGTCCAGTCCATCGTCACGAAGCCCGGCGTCTGTTCGACCCGCCGCAGCCAGGCGTTGACCGACGGGAAGGTCGACAGATCGAAGTCGCACTGGTCCGCCACGTGCGTGTAGCCGTACAGCGCGATGTCGGCGATCGTGAGTTGTCCCGCTGCGAAGTAATCATGGGTCTTGAGGTGATTTTCCATCACCTGCAGCGCCGCATAGCCGCGCTCCAGCCAGTCCTCCAGCGCGTGGGTCTGCAGGTCGCGTCCGCCCTTGACGAGGCACAGCCAGAAGTACGCGGAGCCGATATTTGGCTCGAGCGCATGCTGTTCGAAGAACATCCATTGCAGCGCTTCGGCGCGGTCCATCCGAGTGTCGGGCGCCAGCGACGTGCCGACGGCCAGATACCAGAGGATGGCGTTGGACTCGGCGAGATAGCGGCCCTGCGCGACTTCCAGCAACGGCACCTGGCCGCTCGGATTCTTGGCGAGGAAGTCGGGCGTGCGGCTCTCGCCGCGCAGGATGTCGACCTCGATGCAACGATACGGCGCGTCGAGAAACGCCAAGGCCAGGCGGGCCTTGTAGCTGTTGCCGGATCGCTGCATCGAATAGAGCTTGTACATCTACATCGCCGTCGATCGTTTGCCGTCGCCGCGCCGGACGTCGGCGCTTGTCGCTATGGAAAGCGGTCAAACAATGATGCCGATGGCGTCGGGTCGCAAGGCCCCCGCGCTGGAAAAAGTCGAAGCGTGCTGCATCGCACGCGCCTGCGATGCCATTGCGCAAGGGGCCGTCGCGCCGGTCACGCTTGTGCGACGCGGCCGGAGCCGCTGATCGCATTCTCGCGATGACGAAGCGCCCGGACCAGCACCAGGCCGTACAGCGCGATCGAGACCGAAAGACCCAGCGGGATGGCTGTCGTGCCGGCGATGCTGCGCGCCAGCAGCGGCGTGAGCCAGGCTGCGGCCATCAGCGAAATCTCATAGCGGCGAAAACCGCCGGAGATGCCCGCGCGGACCATGAAGGCGATCGCCGGGCCGAGCAGCATCAGGTCGTAGTCGAGCGTGTGCGGGGAGGCGAGCAGCGTGGCGAGCACCAGCAGGGCGCTCCTGACGGCGTCGTCGCATGGCACGCGCCAGGCCCACACCGTGCCCCCGATCACTGCTGCCGAGAGGGCGCCCTGGACGCCGTAGGCGAGCGCGATGCCGCCGCCCCACATCCGGACGGCCGCGAAGGCGCTCTGCAATTTCTCGAAGCCGACGTCGCCCTGTTCGAGCAGCAGCTTGCGGGACATCTCGGTCGAGGCCGCGAAGCCCGCCCAGATATCCGGGCCGAAGGCGAGGGTCGCGGCCGCCACCAGCGCCGCGACGGTGAGGGTGGCAGATGCGATGGTCCGCCATCGCCCGGCCGCAAGTAGCGCCAGCGGGATGACCAGCGCGAATTGCGGCTTGTAGGCCAGCAGGGCGAACAGGATGCCGGACAGGATCGGTTGCGGGCGCAGGAGGCAGAGCGCCGCCCCGAGCAGACCGGCCGTGAGAAATCCGTTCTGGCCATGGCCGAGATTGATGAACACGGCGGGGAAGGCCGCCGCGACCGGCAGCCATAGCGATGCGATCGCCTCTCTGGCGCGGGCGCGCCGCAGGATCGCGCCGATCACCGTGAGGTAGAGCGCGAAGCCGGCGGCCTGCCAGACCGCCAGAGCGAGCCAGTAGGGCAGCAGCGCCAGCGGCGTCGCGACCAGCAGGAAGAACGGCGGATACAGCCAGCTGTAGTAGGGGGTGTCCGGACCGAACAGTTGCTGCTCGCGGGCATAATGGGCCGCGGGGCTGTAGACCTCGCCGGCTCGGCCCTCGAGCGCCAGCGAGCCGGCCGCATAGAAACTGGAAAAATCGGTGCCGATCGGCTTGCCGTTGCGATCGATCAGCCCATCGGACAGCGCAACCCAGCCAACCATCGCGGCCACGCAGATGCCACCCATCAGCAGGCTGTAGATCCGCACCCGCTCGCGGGTCAGCCACTCGCCGGTGGCAAATTGCTGCCAGAATCGAGACATTTGCGCTCGCGCAGGGAGGGGGCGGGCAGGACCTTAACGGCGGGCTTTTAAGGCTTCCTGAACCGCTCGCGCTTTGCCCATTGCCGCACCAAGCTTCTTGCGATGCAGCGTGCCCCCGCCTAGTGTATGAGCATTCCCCGTCAGAACTTGAAGAGTCGCGCCCTCCGCCGGCTCATGACGGCTGCAAGGAGATAACGATGTCGTTCCTGTCCGCCTCGCTTGATCGTGTGAAGCCGTCCGCGACCATCGCGGTCACGGACAAGGCACGTGAGCTGAAAGCGGCGGGCCGCAACGTCATCGGGCTGGGCTCGGGCGAACCGGATTTCGACACGCCGGCCAACATCAAGCTGGCGGCGATCCACGCCATCGAGGCCGGCAAGACCAAGTACACCGCGGTCGATGGCATTCCCGAGCTGAAGCAGGCGATCATCGACAAGTTTCAGCGCGAGAACGGCCTGACCTACAAGCCGAACCAGATCATCGTCGGCACCGGCGGCAAGCAGGTGCTGTACAACGCGCTGATGGCGACCATCAACCCGGGCGATGAGGTGATCATCCCGGCGCCGTATTGGGTCAGCTATCCGGAGATGGTGGCGCTCGCCGGCGGCGAGAGCGTGCCGGTTGTCTGCACCGCCGAGCACGGCTTCAAGCTGCAGGCCGCTGCGCTGGAAGCGGCGATCACGCCGAAGACCAAGTGGATCATCCTCAACTCGCCGTCGAACCCGACCGGCGCCGCCTATTCGCACGACGAGCTGAAGGCGCTGACCGACGTGCTGGTCAAGCATCCGCATGTCTGGGTGATGACCGACGACATGTACGAACACCTCGTCTATGACGACTTCAAGTTCACCACGCCGGCGCAGATCGAACCGAAGCTGTTCGATCGCACGCTGACGGTGAATGGCGTGTCGAAGTCGTATTGCATGACCGGCTGGCGCATCGGCTATGCGGGCGGCCCGGCGTCGCTGATCAAGGCGATGTCGACGATCCAGTCGCAGTCGACCTCCAACCCGTCGTCGATCGCCCAATGGGCGGCGGTCGAAGCGCTCAACGGTCCGCAGGACTTCATCGCGGCTCACAACAAGGTGTTCAAGGAGCGCCGCGACCTCGTGGTGTCGATGCTGAACCAGGCGAGCGGAATCGATTGTCCTCGGCCGGAAGGCGCGTTCTACGTGTATCCGTCCTGCGCCGGCACGATCGGCAAGACCGCACCGTCCGGCAAGGTGATCGCGACCGACGAGGACTTCGTCACCGAGCTGCTCGAGTCCGAGGGCGTTGCCGTCGTGCAGGGGTCGGCATTCGGTCTCGGCCCGGCCTTCCGCATCTCCTACGCCACCAAAACGTCGGACCTCGAAGACGCCTGCAAGCGCATCCAGCGCTTCTGCGGAAATCTGCGCTGATCGCTCAACCGGGCGTTCATTAAAAATCGGCAAGATCCACTGGATTTATTCTGGTGTCGCGGAGCTGCCTTGTTTTGGACAAGACAGTTCCTTCTTGTCGCCGCCGTACAATTTATCCCCGAAATGCGGAGTTCTGTTCAATGTCCATCTCAAGACTGTTCGGTGTTGCTGCCGTTGCGCTCGTTGCAACCGTCGCCAGCGCAAGCGCGCAGGAGCGGGTGCAGGTCGGCGTGATCGAATGCGCCGGCGGCCCGAACGTCGGCTACGTCGTTGGCTCGACCACCCAGCTCGAATGCGTGTTCAAGACCGACGGCCGTCGTCCGGAGCCCTACGTTGCCACCGTGCAGCGCATCGGTGTCGACCTCGGCTTCACCCAGAACACCGGCCTCGCCTGGGCCGTTTACGCGCCGACCCGTCAGATCGGTCGCGGTGACCTCGCCGGCAGCTTCGGCGGCGTTGGCGCCAACGCGTCGTTCGGCGTCGGCTTCGGCGGCAACCTGCTGATCGGTGGCTCGGGCAATGCGTATGCGCTGCAGCCGCTCAGCCTGCAGGGCCAGACCGGCCTCAACGCCACTGCCGGTATCGTCGACGTGCAGCTCCGCGCGGTCGAGATGCCCCGCAAGTATCGCAAGCACAAGCGGCATCATCATCGTCATCATCGCTGATCGCCACACGACAACGTTGTGACGAAGGGCCCGCCTCGCGCGGGCCCTTTTTTGTTCTGGCGTGGCGCGTTTTGGCGAATCGGGAACTGTCATTGAAGATTCGTTGTCGCTGTGACTAGATGCGAACCGCTTCGCACGCAGCGGGCGCATTGCCGGATCGCGACGATCCGCGGCATCCGTCGGGGCTCGAATATCTGACAACTATCCGCAAACTATCCGCAAACTATCTGCATCACGTCGAACGGGAGAAAATCCAAATGCGCCGCTTATCGCTTCTGCTCGGTGCCGCCGCCACCCTGATCGCCAGCGCCGCCCATGCCCAGAGCCGTGTGCAGGTCGGCGTTCTGGAGTGCCGCGGTGGCGCCAGCATGGGCTTCATCGTCGGCTCGGTGACCAATCTCGGTTGCGTGCTGCGCGTCAACGGCCGCCCCGACACGCCCTATGTCGCCACCATCCGCAAGGTCGGCCTCGACATCGGCCTGACCGAGCAGACCGCGCTGGCCTGGGCGGTGTTCGCGCCGGTCGAGCGCTTCGGCCCGGGCGACCTTTCGGGTAACTACGCGGGCGCGCAGGGTTCGGCTGCAATCGGCGTCGGCGCCGGCGCCAATGTGCTGGTCGGCGGCTCGTCGAATTCGATCGCGCTGCAGCCGCTCAGCCTGCAGGGCCAGACCGGCGTCAACGTCGCGGTCGGCCTGCAGGAACTCGAGCTGCGCCCGGGGCGCTAACTAATCGTCTCGCTGCGGCGCAGCGGATTTGCGCCGCAGCGATCATTTCTTGTTGTCCTTGATCCTGCTCAAGACGGTCATAGAGGCATCGTAATTTTTCGCGCTTGCCAAGCGTCGTGTGTTGCGGAAGCATCCTGTCTTGCCGACCCAATCACGGGCCGAGCTCCAGAAGAAGGAGGCGGCGATGGGACAAGACGTCAGAAGTCCCCGTGGTCCCCGGTGCATCGCACTGGTGGGCCCATTCCAAAGCGGAAAAACCACACTACTTGAAGCGATCCTCGCCCGCACGGGCGCGGTGCCGCGCGCCGGTTCGGTCGACGCTGGTACCTCAGTGGGCGATTCCAGCCCCGAGGCGCGCCATCACAAGATGGGGCTCGGCCTCACGGCGGTGACCACCCAGTTCATGGGTGAGACCTACACCTTCCTCGATTGTCCCGGCTCCATCGAATTCGCCCACGACATGCGCGCCGCGCTGCCTGCGGTCGATGCGGCGATCGTGGTGTGCGAAGCCGACGAGCGCAAACTGCCGCAGTTGCAGCTGATCCTGCGCGAACTCGAGGATCTCGGCATTCCGCGCTTTTTGTTCCTCAACAAGATCGATCGCGCCAACAAGCGCATTCGCGAAGTCCTCGACAGCCTGCAGCCGGCGTCGCGGATTCCGCTGGTGCTGCGCCAGATCCCGATCTGGAATGGCGAACTGATCGCCGGCTATGTCGACCTCGCGCTGGAGCGCGCCTTCGTCTATCGCGAGCACAAGCCCTCCGAAGTGATCGCGCTCGAAGGCGGCGATCTCGGTCGCGAGAAGGAAGCGCGTTTCTCGATGCTGGAGAAGCTCGCCGATCACGACGACTCGCTGATGGAGCAACTGCTCGAAGACATCCCGCCGCCGCGCGACGCGGTGTTCGACGATCTCGCGCGCGAGCTCCGCGAAGGTCTGATCTGCCCGGTGCTGCTCGGCTCCGCACTCCGCGAGAACGGCGTGATGCGTTTGCTCAAGGCGCTGCGCCACGAAGCGCCCGACATTGCCGAAACCGCGGCGCGGCTCGGCGTGACGTCGGCCAAGGAGGCGATCGGTTACGTCTTCAAGACCAATCACCTGCAGCACGGCGGCAAGCTGTCGCTCGCCCGCGTGTTTGCCGGCACGCTCAACGACGGCGACACCGTGCTGTCGTCCGCCGGAGAGTCGGCGCGGGTCTCGGGCATTCAGGCGGTCAACGGCGGACACGACAGCAAGCGGTCCTCCGCTGCGGCCGGCGATGTCGTCGCGCTCGGCAAGCTCGATACGATCAAGACCGGCGACACCTTCGGCAACGGCAAGGCCGCGCCAGCGGCTCTGGTCGAGATCGCCGCGGCGCCACCCGTGCTGGCGATGGCGCTCGCCGCCGCCGACCGCAAGGACGACGTCAAGCTCGGCCAGTCGCTGCAGCGACTCTTCGAGGAAGACCCCTCGCTGACCGTGATCCACGATCCGCAGACCCACGACATCGTGCTGTGGGGCCAGGGCGAGATGCATCTGCGCGTCGCGCTGGAGCGGCTGAAGGAGCGCTACGGCGTCAGCGTCAAGTCGCATCCGCCGGCGATCGGCTATCGCGAGACCATCCGCAAAGCGGTCACCCAGCGCGGCCGGCACAAGAAGCAGTCGGGCGGCCACGGCCAGTTCGGCGACGTCGTGCTCGACATCAAGCCGCTGCCGCGTGGTGACGGCTTCGTCTTCGCCGAGACGGTGGTGGGCGGCGCAGTGCCGCGCAACTACATCGGCGCGGTCGAGGAAGGCGCGGCCGACGGGCTGCGGATGGGGCCGCTCGGCTTCCCGGTGGTCGACGTCCACGTGACGCTGACCGACGGCTCGTATCACAGCGTCGACTCGTCCGATCAGGCGTTCCGCACCGCGGCGCGGATCGGCGTCACCGAGGCGTTGCCGCAGTGCCAGCCGGTGCTGCTCGAGCCGATCCATACGGTCGAGATCGTCTGCCCGACCGACGCGACCGCCAAGGTCAACGCCATCCTGTCCGGGCGGCGTGGTCAGATCCTTGGCTTCGACACCCGCGAGGGCTGGCCGGGCTGGGACGTGGTGCGCGCCACCATGCCTGAGGCGGAGATCGGCGACCTGATCGTCGAGCTGCGCTCGGCCACCGCGGGCGCCGGCAGCTTCACCCGCAGCTTCGACCACATGGCCGAGGTTTCCGGACGCACTGCCGACCAGATCATCGCCGCGCATCGCCAGGTCGCGGCCTGATCCCTCTGAGGATGAGACGAAACGGCTTCAATGATGTCCCAAGCATCATTGAAGCCGTTTCATATTTGCTGTAGCCGATAGGCGGACCGGAATTGGAAGGCTCGCTTGATCACTTCGGCTCAAATGCGTGCGGCGCGGGCGCTGCTCGGGATCGACCAGCGCGAGCTGGCGAAGCTCGCTGGCGTGTCGGTGCCGACCATCCAGCGGATGGAAGCGAGCGGCGGCAACGTCCGCGGCATCGTCGAGTCGCTGACCCGGGTGGTCGATGCCCTCAATCGCGCCGGCGTCGAGCTGATCGGCGAGCACGCCCGCAGCGAGGACGGTGGCCGCGGCGTGCGGCTTCGCCAGGCGACGCCGCAACCGGCGAGGGACGAGGCGTGAGCGCGCCCGTGCATCCCGGCGAGGGCCACACCGCCGCCTGCCTGATCGGCTGGCCGGCCGCGCATTCGCGCTCGCCGCTGATCCATCATTACTGGCTGCGCACGCTCGGCATTCCGGGCGGCTATTCGATCGAGTCGGTGCCGCCGGAGGGCTTTGCCGAATTCGTGCTGAACCTGCGCACCCACGGCTACAGCGGCGCCAACGTCACCATCCCGCACAAGGAGCGCGCGCTGCAGCTGACGCAGCCGGACGAGCGCGCCCGCGCGGTCGGCGCCGCCAATACGCTGTACTACGATGGCGACGTGCTGCGTTCGACCAACACCGACGTCGAAGGCTTCATTGCCAATCTCGACGCCAGCGCGCCCGGCTGGGACCGCGCCGGGCAGGCGCTGGTGCTCGGCGCCGGCGGCTCGTCGCGGGCCGTGCTGTTCGGTCTGCTGGAGCGCGGCATCAAGCGCATCGCGCTCGCCAACCGGTCGATCGAGCGGGCGCAGGCGCTGGCCGATCTGTTCGGCGATCGCGTGGTGCCGATCGCCTGGACCGAAGCGGTCGCGGCCCTCCCGGGAGCCGGCCTGCTGGTCAACACCACCTCGCTCGGCATGAAGGGCCAGCCCTCGCTCGACCTCGATCTCGAACCGCTGCCGGCCGACGCGGTCGTGGCCGATCTGGTCTATGTGCCGCTGCAGACCGAACTGCTCGCCGAGGCGCGCGGCCGCGGCCTGCGCACCGCGGACGGGCTCGGCATGTTGCTGCATCAGGCGGTGCGCGGCTTCGAGCTGTGGTTCGGCGCGCGGCCGCACGTCACCGCCGAGCTGCGCGAATTGGTCGAGGCCGATCTGCTCGCGCATACGTGACTGGAATAACCGGCGATCGACAGCATTTGCATCACGGGGCTTGCTGGAGAACTCGTCGATGTCGTTTCGTCTTTCTGTCACCCGTCCGCTGATCGCTGCAACCGTTCTCGGACTGTCCGTTTCCACTGCTTTGGCCCAGCAATCGCCGACGCCCACCAAGGTGCGCGGCGAGATCGAGCGTGTCGACGGCGACAGCCTCTCGGTGAAGTCGCGCAGCGGTCAGGACGTCAAGCTGCAGCTCGCGCCCGACGCGAAGGTCGCCGGCATCGCGCCGGTCGCGCTGTCCGACGTCAAGCCCGGCTCGTTCATCGGCGCCACCACCGTTCCGGGACCGAACGGCACGCACAATGCCGTCGAAATTCACATCTTCCCGGAATCGATGCGCGGCACCGGCGAGGGCTCGCGCGCCTGGGACCTTGGCCCCAACAGCACGATGACCAACGCCACCGTCGATCAGTCGGTCGCCAGCAATGACGGCAGCACCGTGACGGTGAAGTACAAAGGCGGCGAGAAGGTCATCACCGTGACGACGAAGACCAAGGTCGTCACCTACGTGCCGGCCGACAAGTCGGACCTCAAGCAGGGCGCCAAGATCATCGCGTTCGGCAAGACGCTGCCCGACGGTTCGTTCCAGACCAGCCGCATCGCGGTGGGCCGCGATGGCATCACGCCGCCGATGTGAGCTGCGACAGGCAGGGCCTCATGGTGGGGAGGCGCGAAGCGCCGTCTCGAACCGTGCGCCACCGACACGGCGTTGCCTCATCCTTCGAGACGCCCGGCTTCGCCGGGCTCCTCAGATGAGGACGCGGTGCCTCGGGGAGGGCCGTCGCGCTTCAATCAGGCGATCAAGCTATCTAATTATCACCCTGGCCTGGCCGTGGCCGGTAGCGTGGCAGCGACCAGCCGCGCTGCAGGGCCGCGGCGCGTACCAGCAGGGCGATGATGAAGCCGGCGGCGGTGCTGAGTTCACGCGAGGCGCCGAACGCCATGAGCACGACGAAGGTCACGGCGCCGATCAGCGCCGCCGTGACGTAGATCTCGCGCCGCAGGATCACCGGGATCTCGCCGCCGAGCAGATCGCGGATGATGCCGCCGAACGTCGCGGTGACGACGCCCATCGCCACCGCGACGATGCCGTTGGCGCCGGCGAGCACGGCCTTCTCGGCGCCGGTCACCGCGAACAGCGCGAGGCCGATCGCGTCCAGCCAGAGCAGCGCTTTGTAGCGCGAGTGCGGAATGTGCGCGGTGAAGAACGCGACGCCGGCGACCACCACGCAGGTCGCCAGATAAGCGGGTTCGTGAACCCAGAACACCGGCAGCCCGAGCAGCACGTCGCGCAGCGTGCCGCCGCCGATGCCGGTGGCGGTGCCGAGCATCGCGAAGCCGACGATGTCCATCTGCTTGCGCGACGCCACCAGCGCGCCGGTCACGGCGAATACCACGATGCCGAGCCAGTCGAGCAGCGTCGTGACGGTTTCGAACATGGGGGCGTTTCCGTCACGACGCCGGGCGCTAGCGCCCGACGAACTTCGCCTCGCGTTTTTCCATGAAGGCCGCGATGCCTTCCTTCATGTCCTGCGTCTTGAACAGCGGCAGCAGCTGTAAATACACATGATGGACGTGATCCGGGAAGGTCTCGTTGAGGCCGATCCGCATCATCCGCTTGGCGGCCTGCACGGCGAGCGGCGCGTTGGCGGCGATCTCCCTGGCCACCGCGCGGGCGCGGCCCATCAGCTCGGCGTCGGGCACGACCTCGTTGGCGAGACCCCAGTCGAGGCTCTCGCGCGCCGACAGCGTGCGGCCGGTGAAGATCAGCTCGGACGCCTTGGCCCAGCCGATCATCCGCGGCAGAAACCAGGTGCCGCCCGACTCCGGCACCACGCCGCGCTTGACGAAGGCGGCGGCGAGCTTGGCCGACTCCGCCATGATGCGGATGTCGCAGCCGAGCGCGGTGTCCATGCCGTAGCCGGCCGCACCGCCATTGACGGCGCAGATCGTCGGCTTGTCCATGCCCTGCAGCACGGTCGGCGGGGTATTGCGCAGGTCGAGCGTGGTCGGCGACGACGCCGCGCTGAGCCCTTCGTCGCCGCGCTCCTTCGTGAGGTCGAGCCCGGCGCAGAACGCGCGGCCGTTGCCGGTAAGGATCACGCAGCGCACCTCGGGATCCTGATTGGCCTTGAGCAGCAGCGCCGCCAGCTCGTTGAGCATCGGCCCGGAGATCGTATTCATCCGCTGCGGCGCGTTCAGCGTGATGGTGGCGATGTGGTCTTCGACTGCGTAGAGCACTTCGCTCGAAGCGGCCTGCGCGCTCGTCTGCATGTTGGTCATCGGTTTCCTCCTGATTGTTGCTTTTGTTGTTGTTAGTCGGCCTCACCCCGTCATTGCGAGGAGCGAAGCGACGAAGCAATCCAGCTCAGTGCACCGGGCTGGATTGCTTCGCTGCGCTCGCAATGACGGATGGCGAGCGTTGTTTGCCGGCCGCTTACTCCGCCAGCACCTTCTCGTCGATCTGGTTGATGGCGTTGACGCCGCACAGGCCCATGGTGGTCGACAGCTCGCGGCCGATGATGTCGATCGCCTTGCTGACGCCCGGGCCGCCGAAGGCGCCGAGGCCATAGATATAGGCGCGGCCGATCATGCAGCTGCGGGCGCCGAGCGCCAGCGCGCGCATCACGTCCTGGCCGGAGCGGATGCCACCGTCGAACATCACTTCGATGTGCGAGCCGACGGTGTGGACGATCTCCGGCAGCACCTCGATCGACGACGGCGCGCCGTCGAGCTGGCGGCCGCCATGGTTCGACACCACCAGCGCCTCGGCGCCGACCTTGACGGCCTCGCGCGCGTCCTCGACGTCGAGGATGCCCTTGATGATCAGCTTGCCCGGCCAGATCGAGCGGATCCAGTCGATGTCCTTCCAGTTCAGCGACGCATCGAACTGCGACGCCACCCAGGCCGACACCGATTCAAGATCCTTCGAGCCGGGCAAATGGCCGGCGATGTTGCCGAAGTTGCGCTGCTTGGCGCCGAGGATGCCCTTCACCCAGCCGGGCTTGGTGGCGATGTCGATCAGGTTCTTCGGCCGGAAAATCTCCGGCGGAACGGTCATGCCGTTCTTGATGTCCTGATGGCGCTGGCCGATCACCTGCAGGTCGACGGTGAGCACCAGCGCGCTGCACTTCGCCGCGATCGCGCGCTCGATCAGCGCCTTGACGAAGCCGCGGTCCTTCATGACGTAGAGCTGAAACCAGAACGGCTTCTCGACATTGCCGGCGACGTCCTCGATCGAGCAGATCGACATCGTCGACAGCGTATAGGGAATGCCGGCGGCCTGCGCGGCGCGGCAGGCGTGGATCTCGCCGTCGCCGTACTGCATGCCGGTGGAGCCGACCGGCGCCAGGATCAGCGGCATCGCGTAGGTGTCGCCCAGGATGGTGGTCGCCAGATCGCGCTTCGAGATGTCGACCAGGATGCGCTGGCGGAATTTGATCCGCTTGAGGTCGTCCACATTGGCCCGGAGGGTTTCTTCCGCGTAGGAGCCGTGGTCGACATAGTCGAAGAACATCTTCGGCACCTTGCGCTTGTGAATCTGGCGAAGGTCCTCGATGCAGGTGATGTATTTCATGAACGTTGCCGCCCCTGGTCCGTTTCTGCGCGTGGCGTCCTCTAGCACGCCGCAGCGGCGCGCAACATGGCCGGGAACGCTGCGCCGGTCCGTCGCTGGAACAGCGCCGGTTCCCACGCGTTTGCCCCGCAGACATCCAACGGAGCAGGAGCGACACCATGGCCGACGCCAAGACTATCGAAAAGACCGTGAAGAAGACGACCGTCGAGAGCACGGCCGACACCCCGATCAAGCACAGCACCGCCGAGAAGAAGGAGCGGGACGACGAGCTCAACGAGGCGCTGGAAGAGTCCTTTCCGGGCTCCGATCCGGTCAGCGTGACCCAGCCGGCCCCCTCGAAGCCGGACGGCGACAGCAAGCGGAAGTCCTGATCCACAGCGCAGTTCCGCGCCCAGCGGGCGCGCGTTGCCGCAAAAACCCGTGAATTCAACAGGTTGCGCCGTGGCCATCGGCCGCGGCGCGTAATCTTTCTTTATATTTTTTGAAGGCTCCCCCCGCAGAATGGCCGTATAAGCGGGGTTTCGCCAGGGCGGCGCGGACCGGATTCCGGTCGGCAGCAGCCGACCCGTGGCTTGGGCGGGGGATTTGAATGAGCCGCAAATATTTCGGGACGGACGGGATCCGGGGCCGCGCCAATGGCCTGATCACGCCGGAGCTGGCCTTGAAGGTCGGGCAGGCGGCCGGGCTGGTGTTTCAGCGCGGCGAGCATCGTCATCGCGTGGTGATCGGCAAGGATACGCGGCTGTCCGGCTACATGATCGAGAACGCCATGGTGGCGGGCTTCACCTCGGTCGGCATGGACGTGATGCTGGTCGGGCCGATGCCGACGCCGGCCGTCGCGATGCTGACCAAGTCGATGCGCGCCGATCTCGGCGTGATGATTTCCGCGTCGCACAACATGTTCGAGGACAACGGCATCAAGCTGTTCGGCCCGCTCGGCTTCAAGCTCAGCGACGACGTCGAGAAGCAGATCGAACAGCTGCTCGACGAGTCGCTCGACAAGAAGCTGTCGGAGAGCGCCGGCCTCGGCCGCGCCCGCCGCATCGACGGCGTCCGCGACCGCTATATCGAATTCGCCAAGCGCACGCTGCCGCGCGACCTGTCGCTCGACGGGCTGCGCGTCGTGGTCGATTGCGCCAACGGCGCCGCCTACAAGGTGGTGCCCGAGGCGCTGTGGGAGCTCGGCGCCGACGTGATCGCGATGGGCGTCGAGCCGGACGGCTTCAACATCAACAAGGAATGCGGCTCGACCTCGCCGGAGGCGCTGTGCCGCAAGGTTCGCGAGATGCGCGCCGATATCGGCATCGCGCTCGACGGCGACGCCGACCGCGTCATCATGGTCGATGAGCGCGGCCATGTGGTCGACGGCGATCAGTTGCTGGCGGTGATCGCGCAGAGCTGGAAGGAAGACGGCCGGCTCGCCAAGCCCGGCATCGCCGCGACCGTGATGTCGAATCTCGGCCTCGAGCGCTTCCTGGCCTCGGAGGGCATCGAACTGGTGCGCACCGCGGTGGGCGACCGCTACGTGCTCGAGGCGATGCTGAAGGACGGCTACAACGTCGGCGGCGAGGCGTCGGGCCACATCATCCTGTCCGATTACAACACCACCGGCGACGGCTTCGTAGCTGCGCTGCAGGTGCTGGCGGTGGTGCAGAAGTCGGGCCGGCCGGTGTCGGAGGTCTGCCACCGTTTCGATCCGCTGCCGCAGATCCTCAAGAACGTGCGCTACCACGCCGGTCGTCCGCTCGATGACGCGCGCGTCCAGGCAACGATCAGCGATGCCGAGAAGCGGCTCAACGGCCACGGCCGGCTGCTGATCCGGGCATCGGGTACCGAGCCGGTGATCCGGGTGATGGGCGAGGGCGACGATCGCGAGCTGGTCGAGGACGTCGTCGACACCATTGTCGACGCGGTCGGCAGCGCGGCCGCGGCGGCGGCCTGAGCGCCGACGCGTAGTTGCACCGCAGCGTGCATCGCTGCCATCGCGATTTGTCGCTACCAAGACGCGGCTATACGGACTAATTTGCTGACGGCCGGCACCGATGCCGGCCGTCTTGCGTTTGTGCCGCCGGAATTGACCGCGGCCGCCACCATCTCCAGGAAACGCCGTGAACAAGCCTGTCGTCGACGCGGATATCGCCGCTCCGGTCACTGCCACCGAGCCGCCGCTGCCCGAGCTCAGCAAGCCGGCGGCGCCGTCGGCGACGGGGCCGGCCTATATCGTATTGGGCGGCATCAGCTTCTCGCATTTCCTCAACGACACCATGCAGTCGCTGATTCCGTCGGTGTATCCGATCCTGAAGGCGAACTACGCGCTGGATTTCGGCCAGATCGGCATGATCACGCTGGCGTTCCAGTTCACCGCGTCGCTGCTACAGCCGGTGGTCGGGCACATGACCGACAAGAAGGCGCAGCCGTTCTCGCTGGCGATCGGCATGGGCTCGACCTTCCTGGGGCTGCTGCTGCTCAGCGTCGCGCATTCCTACGCGGTGATCCTGGTCGCTGCGGCGATGATCGGCCTCGGCTCCGCGGTGTTTCATCCCGAGTCGGCGCGGATCGCGCGGCTCGCCTCCGGCGGCCGGCACGGCATGGCGCAATCGGTGTTTCAGGTCGGCGGCAATGCCGGCACGGCGCTCGGCCCGGTGCTGGCGGCGCTGATCGTGGTGCCGTTCGGCCAGCCGTCGATCGCCTGGTTCTCGTCGATCGCCTTCGTCGCCATCCTGGTGCTGTGGCGGATCGGCATGTGGTACAAGCCGCAGGTCGCCGGCAAGAAGAGGATGGTGGTGAGCCCGCATCCGCATGCGCCGGGGCGCCGCCGGGTGATGGTCGCGCTGGTGGTGCTGGTGGCGCTGCTGTTTTCCAAGCAGCTCTATCTGTCGAGCCTGTCGAGCTACTACACGTTCTACTTGATCGAGAAATTCCACGTCTCGACGCAGACCGCGCAGATGTTCCTGTTCATCTTCCTCGCCGCCACCGCGGCCGGGGTGTTCTTCGGCGGGCCGCTCGGCGACCGCTTCGGCCGGCGCTACGTGATCTGGTTCTCGATCCTCGGCATCCTGCCGTTCACGCTGGCGCTGCCCTATGCGGGGCTGTACGCCAGCGCGGTACTCACCGTGTTCATCGGCTTCATTCTCGCTTCGGCGACGCCGGCGATCATCGTGTTCGCCCAGGAGCTGATGCCGCATCGCTTCGGCATGATCTCGGGCGTGTTCTTCGGCTTCGCCTTCGGCATCGGCGGCCTCGGCGCCGCGGCGCTGGGCGAGGTCGCGGATCATTACGGCATCGACTTCGTGTACCAGGTCTGTTCGTTCCTGCCGATCCTGGGCCTGCTCGCCGTGCTGCTGCCGAAGATGCCGCGCCACGCGCATTAGGGCAGGCGCGGGGACGAGCGCTCCCGCCGGAACACCTAAAACGGCCCCGGTTCCGTGATGGAACCGGGGCCGTTTGCTTTGGCGTTGTTCCGGCCAGCCGAGCGATCCGCCGTCAACGATTTGTTAGCAAACATCCCCGCAGCGGCGCATCGGCGCACGGGTTGTTAGCAGCCCCGGATTGTCTCCTCACCAAATATCAACCTTAAAAATTAGGGTTAAGTCGCGCTTAAGGAATTGCTGGCATCGTTGGTTCTCATAGGTTTCCGGGTAAGGGGCCTTCGTAATTGATCATTGGACCAAAGGACGAAGCCAATGCGTAGCGTGAAGATGATGATGGCCGCCGGCGCGGCTTCGCTGATTGCCTCGACCGCGATGGCGGCCGATATGCCGATTGCCCCGCCGCCGGCCTATGCGCCGCCGCCGGCCGAAGATTTCGGCGGCTGGTACCTGCGCGGCGACATCGGCTTCAGCAACCAGAAGGTCAAGGATCTGCGCTACGGTCGCGACTCGGCCTATTCGCAGCTCACCTCGTTCGATCAGCAGACCTCGTTCGATGCGGCCGGCATCTACGGTCTCGGCGTCGGCTATCAGTTCAACAGCTGGTTCCGCGCCGACCTCGTCGGCCAGTATCGCGGCAACTCCAACTTCAAGGGCACCGACCGGTTCACCGGCACGTCCTTCGGCACGCCCTACAACGGCATCGACAATTACGGGGCCAGCAAGTCCGAATGGCTGGTGATGGCCAACGGCTATGTCGATCTCGGCACCTGGTGGTGCGTCACCCCGTTCATCGGCGCCGGCGTCGGCGCAGCCCGGGTGACGATGGCGAACTTCACCGACACCGGCATCAACAACCTGCCGTTCTCGACCACCAGCTTCGCCAGCGCGCCGACCGCCTCGAAGTGGAATCTGGCCTGGGCGCTGCACACCGGTCTTGCCTACAAGGTCAATCCGAACCTGACCCTCGAACTGGCCTACAGCTACCTCAATCTCGGCGACGGCTACACCGGTGCGCTGTCGGATTACGTGGGCAACACCACGAACAACACCTTCAAGTTCAAGGATATCACCTCGCACGACGTGAAGCTCGGCGTGCGCTGGAACATCGACTCTGGCCCGGTCTACGCGCCGCCGCCGCCCTTGATGCGCAAGGGCTGATCGGCCTCAAACGTTTACCAACCTTAACGGCGCGGGAGCTTCCCGCGCCGTTTTGTTTTGCGCGGCGCGTGCTTCGACAAGGATTGATTAAGGTTAACACGCGATGATTGGACGTACCGGTTTGGTCGAGGAGCGTTGCGATGCGTGGAGTTCTGGTAGCAGCGGCGATGGTGGCGGCGGCGGCGCAGGGCGCGCATGCGGCCGACATGCCGGAGTTCGGAGCGCTGCGCGGTGCAGTCGTCGATACGCCGCCCGGCGTGGTCAACTGGCAGGGTTTCTATGTCGGCGGTCAGGCCGCCTACGGCACCTCGGATATGGACTTCAGCAACGCGACCAGCGACATCACGGCCCGCATGCTGGTCAACACCTCGATCGAAAACGAAGGCGGTGTTTCGAGTTGGCCGGTGCTCGGCAAGACCTCGTCGCACGGCCAGGGTTGGGGCGGCTTCGCCGGTTACAACGCGCAGTGGGACGATGTCGTGCTCGGCATCGAGGCGAACTATCTGCACGGCAATTTCGGTGGAGCCCAGACCGGCTCGATGTCCCGATTTTTCAGCACGACCAACGGCTACACCAATAGCGTTCTGTATCAGGCCAACGCCGCGATCAACGTGAAGGACATGGGTTCGGCCCGGCTCCGCGCCGGCTGGGCATTCGGAAGCTTCCTGCCGTACGCCTTCGGCGGGGTCGCGCTGGGGCAGGCCGATATCATTCGCTCCGCGACCGTTTCCGGCACGCAGGTCAATGCCAGCGCGGCGCCGGGATTCACCAACGTGCCGTTCTACTCGACCGGCAGCCAGGTGCAGAACAATCACTTCATCTACGGCTATTCGGCCGGTCTCGGCATGGACATGATGCTGTATCGCGGACTGTTCCTGCGCGCCGAGTGGGAGTACCAGAAATTCGCCGCGCCGATCAACACGGCGGTGTCCACCGTGCGCGGCGGCATCGGCTACAAATTCTGAGCGCCGAGCGTCATCGTTCGGCACATTGACGAAGTCGCCGCTGCCTGATCGACTGTTCGCGCGATCAGGGCGGAGCGACGATGCGGATTTACGGCGATCTCAACTCGGGCAATTGCCTGAAGGTGAAGTGGGTGTGCGATGCGCTGTCGCTGCCCTATGAATGGGTCGCTGTCGACATCCTGAAGAGCCAGACGCGGTCGCCGGAATTCCTCGCGCTCAATCCCGCCGGGCAGGTCCCGGTCGTGGTGCTGAACGACGGCAGGGCGCTGGCGCAGTCCAATGCAATCATCCGCTATCTGGCGCGGGACAGCGATCTCGTCCCTGACGATGCCTATCTCGCCGCGAAGATGGACGAGTGGCTGTTCTGGGAGCAGTACAGCCATGAACCCGCCATCGCGGTGTGTCGCTATCAGATGGTGTATCTCGGCAGGCCGGCCTCCGAGCTCGATCCTGATCGGGTGAAGCGTGGTCACGCCGCGCTGGCGTTGATGCAGCACCATCTCGCGGACTCGACGTTCCTGGTCGGCGAACGCCCCACATTGGCGGACGTATCGCTGCTCGCCTATACGCGGCTTGCGCATGAAGGCGGCTTTGCGCTCCAGAATTATCCGGCGGTGGAGCGCTGGATCGCCGACGCCGAACACGTGCTCGGCCTTGCGCCTGTCGATGGGGCGACGCGATCGTGATGAGCAAGGACGGGATCTCGCTTCGCCCGGCGCGGCGCGCCGATGTTGCCGCCATCGTGGCCATGCTCGCCGACGATCATCTCGGCCGCGGCCGCGAACGGGTCGAGGATCCGCTGCCGGACTCGTACTACGCGGCGTTCGATGCGATGACAGCCGCGCCGCAAATTCAGATGGTGGTGGCCGAAACCGCGTTGGGTCGCGTGGTGGGCTGCCTGCAGCTCGCCGTGCTGCCCGGATTGAGCTCACAAGGCTCGTCGCGGGGCATCATCGAAGATGTGCGCGTCGCCGCCGACTGCCGCAGCCGAGGAATCGGCGAATTGATGGTGCAGTGGGCGCTCGCGGAGGCGAGGCAGCGCGGCTGCCGGCTGGTCGAGCTGTTCACGCACAACAGCCGCGTCGACGCCCAGCGTTTCTACGCACGGCTGGGCTTCTCACCGAGCCATGTCGGCATGACAATTCGATTCGAATAACCGCGACTGGTTAGATCTTCTCCAGTCTGACGTCTGCTCTCCAGTTGCACTGGTTCCGGTAGAGACGGCCAGACTTCGCCTGGCGTCTGCGCATCTCGTAGAACGACGAGCACGCCTGCACGGTTATTTTGATCAATACTGGTAGAGTTACGCGGAACATCTTTAAGATCGCAGTAATTCACGACGGTCATATTCGTCACATTGAATTAGCTGGACGATATATCACCCGGTTTGAGAGCCCCCGGCTCTCGCTCCTGCCTGAGGAAATTCTAAATGGCCAGGCCGCAGGTCAAGCCGACGGGCGTCGAATGCCCATTCGGCGAGGACGAACTGATCGTGTCGAAGACGAATCTCAAGGGACACATCACATACGCCAACGATGTGTTCATCAGGCTGTCGAAGTATCCGCGCAACGAAGTCATCGGTGCGCCGCACAGCATGATCCGGCACCCGGACATGCCGCGTACCATCTTCAAGCTGCTATGGGACACCATTCAGGAGAAGAAGGAAATCTTCGCCTATGTGGTGAACATGGCGAGCGACGGGGACCACTACTGGGTGTTCGCCCATGTCACGCCGACGCTGGACGCGCAGCGCAACGTTCTCGGTTTCCACTCCAATCGCCGCAAGCCCACCCCGACCCAGCTCGCCAAGATCGAGCCGCTTTACGCGCAGATTCGCGAGGAGGAAAACCGCCATCGCAACGCCAAGGACGGCATGATGAGCGGCTACGCGATGTTGATGGACATGCTGAAGAAGCAGGGCTTGGGTTATGATGAATTCATCTTCTCTGTCTAAGGCGGTGCTCGCGCTGTCCGGCGCGCTGATCGCGACCGCGGCCCTCGGTGGTCTTCGGCTTGTATTCGGTCCGTTCGGCTTCCTGGCGGAAGCGGCGGCGATGCTGCCGGCACTACTTCTGATCGGCTTTGCGATTTGGTCGACGCTGCGGGCGTCGGCGGCGGTCGGCGAGATCGCCGAGGTCTGCGAGAGCGCCAAGCGCGGGGATCTGGAAAGTCGTGTGATGGGCCGCCGCGACGGCGGCGAGATCGGCCGCGCCCAGGCCGGCATCAACGACGCGCTCGACATCGTCGACGCCTTCATCCGCGAAGCCTCGGCGTCGATGGAGTATGCGTCGCACGGCAAATGCTTCCGCAAGGTGTTGACCCGCGGTTTGCCGGGCTCGTTCCGCAATGCCGCCGACGTCATCAACAGCGGCACCGACTCGATGGATCGACGGGTGCGCGACACCGCCAAGCAGGCGCAGGGCTTCGCCGCGAGTATGGATCGCGTCGCCGAAGCGCTCGCCGGAGCCGCGGTGGAATTGCGCTCGGACTCCTCTGCCATGGCGGCGGCGGCGGAAGAAACCAGCCGGCAGTCGAGCGGCGTCGCCGCCGGCTCGTCGGAGGCCTCCGCGAATGTGCAGAGCGTCGCCAGCGCCACCGAGGAACTGTCGGCGTCGATCGTCGAGATCAGTCGGCAGGTTGCGCTGTCGTCCTCGGCCACGCATCACGCCGTGGAGGAGGCTCAGCAGACCAACGAGAAAATTCGCAATCTCGCCGACGCCGCGCAGCGGATCGGCGATGTGGTCAAGCTGATCAACGCGGTCGCGGCGCAGACCAATCTGCTGGCGCTCAATGCGACGATCGAGGCGGCCCGCGCCGGCGAGTCCGGCAAGGGGTTTGCGGTGGTCGCCTCCGAGGTGAAGACGCTGGCGAGCCAGACCGCCAAGGCAACCGAAGAGATCGCCTCGGCGATCGCCGAGGTGCAGCAGATCACCGAACAATCCGTCCAGGCTGTCGAAGCGATCGGCCGGCGCATCGGCGAAATCAGCGAAGTGTCGAACACCATCGCGGCCGCCATGGAGCAGCAGGGCGCCGCGACGCGGGAGATCGCGCGCAACGTTCAGCAGGCATCGAGCGGCACCAGCGAAGTCTCGGGCAATATTTCCGGCATCAGTCAGGCCGCCGACGACACCGGGCGCATCGCCTCCCGGGTCAACGACGCCTCGGGCAAGATCGCACACGAGGTCGAGACCTTGCGCAGCGAAGTGCGGCAGTTCCTCGCCAAGGTGGCGTAGTCGCTGGACGACGGCTCGCCTGCCAGCGCACTGCGGCAATCGCGGCGCTGGAAGGAACGGCCGCGGCGGGCGGTGGTTGGTCCCGGACATCAAACCGGAGACTCACTATGCGCCTGCTATCCACGACGACGTTGATCGCCACGCTGCTCGTGGCCTCCGCGGCTCAAGCGCAGACCACGACGCCCGGTTCGTCGGGCGTTGCCGTCGATCCGACCACCGGCGCGCAAAGCCCCGGCACCGCCGGCATCAGCGCCGCCCCCGGCGGCTCCAGCACCACCGCCACCGGAACCGGCATTACAGGAACCACCACCGGATCGAGCCTCAACAGCCCCGGCATCAATCAGCCCGGCGTGGCGAACACGACGTCACCTGGCCGCATCGGCACAGGCGCTTCGCCGAGCGGGCTGCCCGGCGACAATCCGAACTCGCCCGGCTTTCCGTCGCCTGTCGGCAAGTAACAAGTCAAGCGAATGCAACGATGAGGCGGCCGCGTGAGCGGCCGTTTTGCTGCGTGCGCGGCAGCGCAATATCGCGACTCTGCCGGCGTCATGCTTTGCGCTATCGCGCACGGAACGGTGCGCGCAGTCCACGGTTAGTCCCGCACACAACCCGAGGGAGTATCGAATGTCATCCAAGTTCGGAATGTCTGCGGTGATCGCAGCCGCGCTGCTGGCCTCCACCGCGATCGCGTCGGCCCAGAACAGCAGCGGGACGACGACGTTGAATTCACCCAGCAAGGCGGGCGGCGAGTCCGCATCGCAAGGCTCGACGCCAGGCGGCGCGTCGAATGCCGGTTCGGTCACGGCGCCTCCCGGATCGTCGGCAAGCAGCGGCGCCGCCTCGGGTGCGACCACCGGGTCCGGTGCAGCCGGCGCCCCGGCGGGAACCGGCACCGCCCGATAACTACTAACTGCACGACGGAGCGAGCGGTGAGTTATCACCGCTCGCTTCTGCGTGGCGACCACGCGATCATCTGGGACTGAGAGGGGCAGGTCTGAGAATTCGGCTGCCACAAGTTTGCCACAGCCGCGCACGGCTCCATCCGGACTGGCGGAGGACGACAAGCGGGGTGGCCTCGGCAGGCCCCTGTCCGGAATCTCCCTGAGCTGCGAGATCCTTGACTTTCGGCCCCAAAGGACTATCCCCAGCGGCGGGAAACCTCTCCCCACCGAGAGGCAGCTATCTGGAAGGATAGACTATGACTGTAGCGAAGCCCGCTTCGCGGCCGAATGCGCCGCAATTCTCCTCCGGCCCCTGCGCGAAGCGCCCCGGCTGGTCCCCCGAAAATCTCAAGGACGCCCCGCTCGGCCGCTCGCATCGCGCGAAGGTCGGCAAGGCCAAGCTCAAGCTCGCGATCGACCTGACCCGCGACGTGCTCGAGGTCCCCGCCGACTACAAGATCGGCATTGTCCCCGCTTCCGATACCGGCGCCGTCGAGATGGCGCTGTGGTCGCTGCTCGGGCCGCGTCCCGTCACCACGCTCGCCTGGGAATCGTTCGGCGACGGCTGGGTCGGCGACGTCACCAAGGAGCTCAAGCTCCCGAACGTCACCAAGCTCAAGGCTGGTTACGGCGAAATTCCCGACCTCTCCAAGGTCGATTGCAACACCGACGTCGTCTTCACCTGGAACGGCACCACCTCCGGCGTGCGCGTCCCGAACGCCGACTGGATCAAGGCCGACCGTGAAGGCCTGACCATCTGCGACGCCACCTCGGCCGCCTTCGCGCAGCCGCTGGATTGGCCGAAGCTCGATGTCGTCACCTTCTCCTGGCAGAAGGCGCTCGGCGGCGAAGCCGCGCACGGCATGCTGATCCTCAGCCCGCGCGCCGTGGAACGTCTCGAGAGCTACACGCCGAGCTGGCCGATGCCGAAGATCTTCCGCCTCACCAAGGGCGGCAAGCTGATCGAGGGCATCTTCCAGGGCGAGACCATCAACACGCCGTCGATGCTCTGCGTCGAGGACTACATCGACGCGCTCAACTGGGCGAAGTCGATGGGCGGCCTCAAGGGCCTGATCGCCCGTGCCGACGCCAACACCAAGGTGCTGACCGACTGGCAAGCGAAGGCCAAGTGGGCCGACTTCCTGGCCGCGGATCCGGCGATCCGCTCGAATACGTCGGTGTGCCTCAAGGTCGTCGATCCGGCGATCACCGCCTTGTCGCCCGAAGCCCAGGCCGACTTCGCCAAGAAGCTGGTCGCGGTGGTCGAGAAGGAAGGTGCCGGCTACGATCTCGGCGCCTATCGCGACGCCCCGGCCGGTCTGCGCATCTGGTGCGGCGCCACGGTGGAAGCCGCCGACGTCGCCACGCTGACGCAGTGGCTCGACTACGCGTTCGAGACCACCAAGGCCGGCCTGTCGCAGGCGGCGTAGTTCGTCACCCTCCCCTGGAGGGGGAGGGTCGACGCACCATAGGTGCGGCGGGGTGGGGTGACAGACTCTCCCCGCCCTCGGATTCCAATTTCCATTCTCGATGCTTTCATCCCACCCCGGCGCTACGCGCCGACCCTTCCCTCGAGGGGAGGGTAAGGAGACATCCCATGACCGCTCCCAAAGTCCTCATTTCCGACGCGCTGTCGGAAGCCGCCGTGCAGATCTTCAAGGATCGCGGCATCGACGTCGATTTCCAGCCGGCGCTCGGCAAAGACAAAGAGAAGCTCGCCGAGATCATCGGCAACTATGACGGCCTCGCGATCCGCTCCGCCACCAAGGCAACCGCGAAGATCCTCGAGAAGGCGTCGAAGCTCAAGGTGATCGGCCGCGCCGGCATCGGCGTCGACAACGTCGAGATTCCCGCGGCGACCGCCAAGGGCATCATCGTGATGAACACGCCGTTCGGCAATTCGATCACCACCGCCGAGCACGCCATCACCATGATGCTGTCGCTGGCCCGCGAGATCCCCGCCGCCGACGCCTCGACCCAGGCCGGCAAGTGGGAGAAGAACCGCTTCATGGGCGTCGAGATCACCGCCAAGACGCTCGGCGTGATCGGCTGCGGCAATATCGGCTCGATCGTCGCCGACCGCGCGCTCGGCCTGAAGATGAAGGTGATCGCGTTCGATCCGTTCCTGTCGCCGGAGCGCGCCAAGGACATCGGCGTCGAGAAGGTCGAGCTCGAGGACATCTTCAAGCGCGCCGACTTCATCACGCTGCACACCCCGCTCACCGACAAGACCAAGAACATCATCGACGCGGCCGCGATCGCCAAGATGAAGAAGGGCGTGCGCATCATCAATTGCGCCCGCGGCGGTCTGGTCGATGAAGCCGCGCTCGCCGAAGCGTTGAAGTCCGGCCATGTCGCCGGCGCGGCGTTCGACGTGTTCTCCGAAGAGCCGGCAACCACCAACGTGCTGTTCGGCCTGCCCAACGTGATCTGCACCCCGCATCTCGGCGCGTCGACCACCGAAGCGCAGGAGAACGTCGCGCTGCAGGTCGCCGAGCAGATGAGCGACTACCTGCTCAGCGGCGCCATCACCAACGCGGTCAACTTCCCGTCGATCACCGCCGAAGAAGCCCCGAAGCTGAAGCCGTTCATCGAGCTGGCCGAGAAGCTCGGCTCGTTCGCCGGCCAGCTCACCGACACCGGCATCACCAAGGTTACCATCACCTACGAGGGTGAGGTTGCCGAGATGAAGATCAAGGCGCTGACCTCGGCCGTGCTGAGCGGCCTGCTGCGGCCGATGCTGGGCGACATCAACGTCGTCTCAGCGCCGGTGATCGCCAAGGAGCGCGGCATGGTGGTGGACGAGGTCGTCCGCGCCGCCGAAAGCGACTACGAGAGCCTGATCACGCTGACGGTCGCGACCGATAAGCAGGAACGCTCGGTGTCCGGCACGGTCTATGCCGACGGCAAGCCGCGCCTGGTCGACATCAAGGGCATCCGCGTCGACGCCGAGTTCGGCAAGTCGATGATCTACGTCACCAACGAAGACAAGCCGGGCTTCATCGGCAAGTTCGCCAGCCTGCTCGGCGACGCCAAGGTCAACATCGCGACCTTCAACCTCGGCCGTCACAGCGAAGGCGGCGACGCCATCGCGCTGGTGACGATCGACGGCGCGGCCCCGGCCGACGTCATCGCCAAGGTGCAGGAGCTGCCGCAGGTGAAGCAGGCCAAGGCGCTGGTGTTCTGATAGCTGCGGTTTGTCCTCCGGGCCTCGTGGTCCGGACGTGAAACGTTCGTTGCGAAAATCCCTCCCCTCGGGGAGGGATTTTTTTGTTTACGCTGGATTCATCTCCGGCCGCGCTCCGATCGAGCCGGCCGCACTGCGGTAACACTCCGGGAACATTTCACCCGTAATTGTACAAGGCGCTCATTTCGCGCCTCGGTTGGCGCGCCTTTGTACCGTCGGAGGCTTCGTTGAAATTTTCCAATCTTCGTATCACCCCCAAGCTCGGCCTCTTGATCGGGGGGACATTGCTGGGCCTCTGCCTTGCCGGCCTGTTCGCCGGCTACATGATGAAGCGCGAAATGCTGACCGCGCGGTTCGAGCAGACCAAGGCGATCGCCGAGATGGGCCGCAATCTGGCGCTCGGGCTGCAGAAGCAGGTCGATGCGGGAGAGCTCACCAGGGAGGCGGCGCTCGCCCAGTTCGCGCGCGACGCCAGCATGCTGACCTACGATAACGGCCAGGGCTATCTGTTCGCCTACACCATGGACGGCCTGACCATCGCGACACCGGACAAGAAGGCGATCGGCACCAACCGCATGAACACGCCGACCGGCGACCGCTATCTGGTGCGCGAGCTGCGCGACGGCGTCGCCGCCAAGGGCGACGTGACGCTGCATTACGACTTCCGCCGGCCCGGCACCGACGAGAACATCCGCAAGATCTCCTACGGCGTGGCGATCCCGGGCTGGAACATGTTCGTCGGCACCGGCGCTTACCTCGACGATATCGACGCCAAGCTGCGGCCGATCTTCTGGACGCTCGGCGTCTCGGTGCTGGCGATCGCGCTGATCGCCGGCCTGTTCGCGCTGCTGATCTCGCGCAGCATCACCCGTCCGCTCGGCCGGCTCGGCGCGCGGATGCAGTCGCTCGCCGGCGGCCAGCTCGACGAGCCGATTCCCGGCATCGAGCGCGGCGACGAAGTCGGCGAAATGGCGAAGACGGTCCAGGTGTTCAAGGACAACGCGCTGCGCATCCGCGGCCTCGAGCAGCAGGAGCAGGAGGCACAGCAGCGCACCGCGGCGGAGCGGCGGGCGCTGATGCAGAGCATCGCCGACGATTTCGAGCGCAGCGTCAAGGGCGTGGTGCAGAGCGTGGCCGACGCGACTCACGAGCTGCAGGCGACCGCGCAGTCGATGACCTCGACCGCGTCGGACGCCAGCTCGCGCGCCGCCGCGGTCGGCGCGGCCTCCGATGCCTCCGCCGGCATGGTCGGCACCGTCGCCTCGGCTTCGGAAGAACTCTCCGCGTCGGTTCAGGAGATCTCCCGCCAGGTCGAGCAATCCCGCACCATCGCCGGCAAAGCGGTCAACGACGCCGAGCACACCAACGAGACGGTGATGCAGCTTTCGGTCAGTGCCGAGAAGATCGGCGAGGTCGTGCAGCTGATTCACTCGATCGCGTCGCAGACCAATCTGCTGGCCCTCAACGCCACCATCGAGGCGGCGCGCGCCGGCGAGTCCGGCCGCGGCTTCGCGGTCGTGGCGTCGGAAGTGAAGGCGCTGGCGAGCCAGACCGCGAAGGCGACCGAAGAGATTTCGGCACAGGTGTCGGCGATGCAGTCCTCGACCGCCAACGCCGTGCAGTCGATCAGCGGCATCACGTCGACGATCGGCCAGATGAGCGAGATCACCATGGCGATCTCGTCGGCGGTCGAACAGCAGGGCGCGGCGACGCGCGATATCGCCCGCAACATCCAGTCGGTCGCGGCGGGATCGAGCGAGATCAGCAGCCACATCGGCGGCGTCAGCGCCGCCGCATCGGCGACGGGCGACGCGGCCTCGCAGGTGCTGGCGCATGCCGGTGCGCTCGACAGCCAGTCCGGTGCGCTGCAATCGGCGGTCGATGACTTCCTGCACAAGGTTCGCGCCGCCTGATCTCCATTCGCTGCGGTCAGCTTCGGCTGGCTGCCTGCAAGTCACACGACGCCGCCCTTCGGGGCGGCGTTTTGCTGCGATGTCCGGGATACCACCCTCGGGTTTTTAAGGGTTCGTATCGTAAAGGAACCGAAAATCAATCTCGATAACTATGCCGCACGCAATGCTTGCGTGCGGAGTCATCCTGGTGAAATTCAGCAATCTTCGAATCACCCCGAAGCTGGGCATTATCGTTGCGGTCGCGATGGTTGGTCTCGCAATGGCCGGTCTGTTTGCCGCCTCGACCCTGAAGAGGGAAATGCTGGAGGCGCGGGTCGACCAGACCAAGGCGATCGTCGAGAGCGCCGTCTCCATGGCGGCCGGTCTGCAGAAGCAGGTCGACGCCGGGCAACTCACCAAGGACGCCGCGATCGCCGACTTCGTGCGCCTCGCCCCGACGATGACTTACGATAAGGGCGTCGGCTATCTGTTCGTCTACAAGATGGACGGCACCGTGGTGTATCTGCCCGGATTCAAGGCCGGTACCAACCGCCTCGACGCGCTGGTCAATGGAAGGCCTTTGACGCGCGAACTGCGCGATGGCGTCGCCGCCAAGGGCGCCCATCTGATGTTCTACGAATTCCAGAAGCCGAACTCCCAGGAGTTGCAGCGCAAGCTCGGCTACGTGGTGGCGCTTCCCGGCTGGGACATGTTCGTCGGCTCCGGCGCTTATCTGGACGACATCGATGACAAGCTCCGTCCGATTCTGTGGGGGCTCGCCGCCGCCATCATCGCGATCGGCGCGGTCTGCTCGCTGATCGCCTGGCTGCTCGGCCGCAGCATCACCAAGCCGCTCGGTGCGCTGGGCGCGCGCATGACGTCGCTCGCGGGTGGCGAACTCGACGGCGCCATTCCAGGCGTCGAGCGTGGCGACGAAGTCGGGGAGATGGCCAAGACGGTGCAGGTTTTCAAGGACAATGCGTTGCGGATTCGCGGTCTCGAGCAGCAGGAGCAGGAGGCGCAGCAGCGCGCCGCGGCCGAACGCAGGGCGCTGATGCAGAGCATCGCCGACGATTTCGAGCGCAGCGTGCACGGCGTGGTGCAGAGCGTCGGATTGGCGACGCGGGAGATGCAGCAGACCGCGCAGTCGATGACGTCCACCGCGTCGGATGCGAGCGTGCGTGCCGCCGCGGTCGGCGCGGCCTCGGATGCATCCGCCGGCATGGTCGGCACCGTCGCCTCGGCTTCGGAAGAACTGTCCGCGTCGGTTCACGAGATCTCGCGGCAGGTGCAGCAGTCGCGGGAGATCGCCGGCAAGGCGGTCAGCGATGCCGAGCACACCAACGAGACGGTGATGCAGCTCTCGGTCAGCGCCGAGAAGATCGGCGAGGTCGTGCAGCTGATTCACTCGATCGCGTCGCAGACCAACCTGCTGGCGCTCAACGCCACCATCGAGGCGGCGCGCGCCGGCGAGTCCGGCCGCGGCTTCGCCGTGGTGGCGAGCGAGGTGAAGGCGCTGGCGAGCCAGACCGCGAAGGCGACCGAAGAGATTTCGGCGCAGGTGTCGGCGATGCAGTCCTCGACCGCCAACGCCGTGCAGTCGATCAGTGGCATCACCTCGACGATCGGCCAGATGAGCGAGATCACCATGGCGATCTCGTCGGCGGTCGAACAGCAGGGCGCGGCGACACGCGATATCGCCCGCAATATCCAGTCGGTCGCGGCGGGATCGAGCGAGATCAGCAGCCACATCGGCGGAGTCAGCGCCGCCGCATCGGCGACCGGCGACGCGGCCTCGCAGGTGCTGTCGCACGCTGGGGCCCTCGACAGCCAGTCCGGCGCGCTGCGCTCCGCGGTCGAGGACTTTCTGCAGAAGGTGCGCGCGGCCTAACGGATCGAGCAGCGATGCTGCGATGCGGCATCGCTCGTTTCGCGCAGACGTGACTGCTGTGTGAGCGCATCACGCTTGAACCGGCGCGTGCAACAGCGCGACTATTCAAAGGCTGGGGGCATGCCTGCCGAACCGAAAGGGAGCGCATGCCGATATCGTTGCAAGGGACTGTTGCGTTCGAACCGGAGTTCGTCGGCAACCTGAATATGCTGACCCGCACGATGATCGCGCGCGGGCTCGATCCCGATGAGTTCGTGATCAGCAAGGATATCGCGAGCGCCCCGACGCTGCCGTTCGTCGGGCCGATCGCCTATGATTACATCGTCGTCAGCGGCGAAGACGAATTCGCCGTCACCGAAACCGGCGACCAGTGCTTCCTCGAACGCTTTCTCCACCACATCGGCGACACCGCCGACGAAGCCGCGCCATTGGTCCAACCGGGCATGTTCGCCCGCCTGTCACGCTGGATGTCGCCGGCGGCCTGAGGGCCTCGTCATTGCGAGAAGCGAAGCGACGAAGCAATCCATGGCACGCTGACCGCGCGACTGGATTGCTTCGCGGAGCCTCTGCCCGGACGGCGCGAAGCGGCGATCCGGGTGCTCGCAAGGACGGCGACGAATGCCGTCCGCTTACTTCGCCTTCAGGAAGTCCGCGACTTCGAGCAGCACGAACTCGTTGTCGTCGGCCTTGTTGGGATCGCGGCTCGACGAGAACGGCAGGTTGTTGTCGTTGCCGACGATGATGTGCGTTTCGTCGACCTTGTCGACATTCTCGATGGTGAAGAACGGGAACGCCAGCGCGCCGTCGGTCAGCGGCTTGCGGGCCTTCTTGTTCGGATCGCGGATCTTCATCAGGTCGATGTAGCCGACCTTGCGGACCGGCTGGCCGGCCGTCGCGTCGCTGAGCTCGATCTTGAACACGCGCTTGAACTTGGCGAGGTCATTGAAGCAATCGGTGCCCGTCTTGCCTTCGGGGCAGGCCTTGTCCTTGGTGCCTTCGCCATTGTCGCGTTCGATCACCAGGCCGAAGCGGTCGTCGATCATGTTGAAGTCGCCGATCGCGTTGCCGTTCTGCTCGAACACGTACTTCCAGGAGCGGCCGGTGAACTTCTCCGCCTTTACGTCGAATTCGAGGATGCGCGAGGCTTCCTTGCCGTCGACCTTTTCCCAATCCTTCTTGTCGGCGTCCCACAGCGGGCCTTCGAGCAGGCCGTACAGGAACTTGCCGTCCTTCGAAGCGGCGAAGCCTTCGTAGCCCTTCGAGCGCTTGAGGTTGACGCCCGTGTAGGTCGCGCCCGGCGCGCCCGGCGACTGCACCGACCAATGGTCGGGCGACTTGATCGGCTTGCCGTCGGCCTGCGATTCGAACACCGCCAGCACCTTGCCGGTGAGGTCGGTTTTCAGGATGTACGGACCGAATTCGTCGCCGATCCAGAAATTGTCGCCGATGATCTGGAAGCCTTCGGTGTCGAAGTCAGCGCCGGTCAGATAGCGCTTGTCGGTGTCCTCGTGGACGATGCGGAACGGCACCTTCTTGTCCGGGTCGTGCAGGAACACGGTCTGCTTGCGCTCGACCGCGCCGTTCTGCCAATCGATCTTGTAGTTGTCGAGGTACAGCATCGAGTCGGCCGAGTTGTAGCGCGAGCCGAAGCCGTTATCGGTCAGCACCCAGAACGTGCCGTCGGGCATCGTCTTGATGCCGGAATGGCCCTGCAGCGGCTGGCCCTTGAACGGGGTCGACAGGCCGGTCGGACGACCGTTGGACTTGCCCTCGACGCTGCCGATCTCGGTGACGCGCTTGCCGGTGATGTACTTGCCGGACGTCTTGAGGTCGGCCGGCGCATCGGCCGGGGCATCGATGAAGGTCGCGGCGGGCAGCACGGCGTGGCCGGCCAGCGTCGCCGGGAATTCGCCTTCGGATTGCGCCAGCGCACCGGATGACGCCAGCGCCAGCACCGCGACGGAACCGAGCAGCAATTTTCGCATGGGAAAGCCTCCTGTGTGGTCGATCGCGGACTTGTGGCGGCGGCGGATCACACGCGGCTGACGTTTCGGTGAAGCGGCGATGACGGTCCCTGCGGCGAAATGCCGGCCCGGGGCGCTGCTTTGACACGGCCAGCGCCCCGGCGTAGAGATTAGAACCGTTCTAAAATACCGTGAGCTGTAGCAGATGAAGGCGTTTTCCGACCTGAGCGAGCGCGAGATCCTGGCCGTTGCGATTTCCGGAGAGGAGGAGGACAGCCGGATCTACCTTGCCTTCGCCGAGGACCTTGCCGACCGCTATCCGGATTCCGCGAAGGTGTTCAGGGAGATGGCCCAGCAGGAGAAGGGCCACCGGCACATGCTGCTGCGGATGTATGAGGAGCGGTTCGGGCCCGATCTGCCGCCGATCCGCCGCGAGGATGTCAAAGGCTTCATCCGCCGCCGACCGATCTGGCTGACCCGCAACCTGCCGCTCGAGCGCATCCGCAAGGAAGCCGAGACCATGGAGTTCGAGGCGCAGCGCTTCTACGAGCGCGCCGCCGAGCGTGCCACCGACGTCCACATCCGCAAGCTGCTCACCGACCTCGCCGAATTCGAGAAGCGCCACGAGCAGCGCGCGACGCAGCTCACCGATCGCATCCTCACCCCCGACGCGCGCAGCGCCGAAGACCACACCGCGCGGCGGATGTTCGTGCTGCAATACGTCCAGCCCGGCCTCGCGGGGCTGATGGACGGCTCGGTGTCGACGCTGGCGCCGCTGTTCGCCGCGGCCTTTGCGACGCATCAGAACTGGCCGACCTTCCTGGTCGGCCTCGCGGCGTCGATCGGCGCCGGCATCTCGATGGGCTTTGCCGAGGCGCTGTCGGACGACGGCTCGATGACCGGCCGCGGCTCGCCCTGGCTGCGCGGCGGCATCTGCGGCCTGATGACCACGATCGGCGGCCTCGGCCACACGCTGCCTTATCTGGTGCCGGACACCTGGGCCAACGCGTTCTGGATCGCGACCGCCATCGCCAGTCTGGTGGTGTTCGTCGAACTCTGGGCGATCGCCTATATCCGCGCCAAGTACATGGACACGCCGTTCCTGCACGCCGTGTTTCAGATCGTACTCGGCGGCGTCATCGTGCTGGCCGTGGGGATATTGATCGGCGGCGCGTAATTCGGATTCGACGATGGTAGGACGGTATTGCTACTAGGGCGGGAAATTAACCGAAACTGATCCAATTGTAACTATCCTCCAATACCGACGATTATTCGGGTACCGGCATTTTCAAAGACGAATACTGCCGCTCGGTTTGACGCGAGCCCGCCATTGCGAAGGGCTCCGGGCGCCGAGCCGTGCCCTACGGACCAGCGCATATTGGGGGCTCACCATGTTGAAGATCAGGATTCTGTTGCCGCTCGTCGTGGCGGCGCTGGCGTTGACGGCGATCGTGTTCGCCGGGCTGGAGGCGCGGGACGCCTTCTTGCGAAGGCAACGGTCGGAAGCGTTCCTGTCCGTCAACCGCATCTCGCTTCTGCTGCTGAAGAGCGCCGGTCATTGGGCGCTCGAGCGCGGCCAAACCAATTCGGCGCTGAGTGCGCCCGCCGCGGCGGACAGCACGCGCCGCGGCGCGCTGGATCAGGCGCGGCGCGAGGGCGACGCGGCGTTCGATGAAGCCATCGTGGCGATCCAGCAGGTGCCCGAAATGGCCGCCGGCGCCGCCGCGATCGCCGACGCGCAGCGGGCAATGGCCGCCCACAAGGAGTTGCGGAGCAGGATCGATCAGGCGATCGACCTGCCGGCGGCCGGCCGCGATCCTCAGCTGGTGCGGAGCGCGTTTGCCGCGATGACCCGCAGCATCGATAGCTCCGCGACCTCGCTGCGGCAGACTCTGGAAACGCTGACCGACGCGCCGTCGGCGCCGCTGTCGAAGATGGTGACGATGCGGCATCTGGTGTCGGTGATGGGCGAGAACGCCGGCCGCGAGCGCGGCTATCTCGTCGGGCTGGTCAGCGCCAGAGCGAAGCTCTCGGCCGACAACATTCGCGATCTCGCCGGCTTCCGCGGCCAGATTGATCTCGCCTGGCCGATGATCACGACGCTGAGGCAGCGCGCCGACACGCCGCGAGAGGTGGCGGCCGCGATCGAGAGCGTCGAGGCCGGTTACTTCGGCGCTTACGGCAAGATCCGCGGCGATGTGCTCGCCGCGGGCGACAGCGGCAACTACCCGCTCGCCGGCCCTGATTACTTCGCCAAGGCGACGGCGGGCGTCGATTCGATCCTGTCGCTGGCGCGGGCGATTGGGACCGAGGCCGATGCCGAAGCCGCCCAGGATGCCGCGCGCAGCACCTCGCGTCTGATCACCGCTTTGGTGGCGCTCGGCGGCGCGCTGGCGCTGGTGCTGGTCAGCCTGTGGATCACCTTCATCCGCATTCTGCGGCCGCTCACCGAGCTCGGCGGCGCGCTCCGCAAGCTGGCGCAGGGGCAGCTCGACCTGGTACTGCCGGGGCTCGACCGCAAGGACGAGATCGGCGACATGGCGCAGGCCGTCGAGGCGCTCAAGGTGCACGCCGCCGCCAAGGCGCGCGAGGAAGCCGAAGCCAAGATGCAGCAGGAGTCGCAGGCCGCCGCACAGCGCCGCGCCGACATGCACAAGCTCGCCGACGACTTCGAAGGCGCCGTCGGTGAGATCATCGAGACGGTGTCGTCGGCCGCGACCGAACTCAACGCTTCGGCCGAGACGCTGAGCAGCAACGCCGCGCATGCCCAGCATCTCACCGTGCAGGTCGCCAGCGCCTCGGAGGAAGCGTCCACCAACGTGCAGTCGGTAGCATCCGCGTCCGAGGAGATGACCGCGTCGGTCGACGAGATCAGCCGGCAGGTGCAGAGCTCGGCGCAGATCGCCGCCGAGGCGGTGCAGCAGGCGGCGCACACCAATCATCGCGTCGAGGCGCTGTCGCAAGCGGCATCGCGCATCGGCGACGTTGTCGAGTTGATCAATTCGATCGCCAGCCAGACCAATCTGCTGGCACTCAACGCGACCATCGAAGCGGCGCGTGCCGGCGAAGCGGGGCGCGGATTTGCGGTCGTCGCCGCCGAGGTCAAGGCGCTTGCCGAACAGACCTCCAAGGCGACGGGGGAGATCGGTCAGCAGGTCGCCAGCATCCAGGCCGCGACGCATGAATCGGTGGACGCCATCAAGGCGATCAGCGGGACGATCGAGCGGATGTCGGAGATCGCCGCGATGATCGCGTCGGCAGTGGAAGAGCAGGGTGCCGCGACGCGCGAGATCTCGCGCAACATCCAGCAGGCGTCCGAAGGCACGCGCGCGGTGTCGGCCAATATCATCGAGGTCGAACACGGTGCCGCCGGCACCGGCACGGCCGCCGCCGAAGTGCTTTCCGCCGCCAATGCGCTGGCCGGCGAAAGCAATCGCCTGAAACTCGAAGTCGGCAAATTCCTGCACACCGTACGGGTGGCGTGAACGGCACCTCGTCCAGAGGTCTCTCCATACGCCTCGACGCTATTGCGAGGAGCGCAGCGACGAAACAATCCAGCCCGGTGTACGACACTGGATTGCTTCGCTGCGCTCGCAATGACGGATGCAGCGGTGCCGATCTGTTTGATTGCCCGCAGCTCTCCTACTGCTTCTCGATCCCGGCCTCGCGCACCAGCTTCTCCCACAGCACGAGCTGATCATCGACGAACTTGCCGAGATCTTCGGGACTGCCTGAGAACGCGTCCATGCCCAGCGTCGCGAGCTTGGCCTTGGTCTCGGGGTCTTCGACGATCTTGCGGATCTCGGTGTTGAGCTTGGTCACGACCTCCTTCGGCGTGCCGGCCGGCGCGAAGTAGCCCTGCCACGAGGTGATGTCGAAATCCGGCACGCCGGCTTCCTGCATCGACGGCAGGTCCGGCACCAGCGGCGAGCGGTCCTTGGTGGTGACCGCGAGCGCGCGTAGCGCGCCGCCCTGGACGTGCGGCAAGCCGGTCAGCACGTCGGTGAACATCATGGTGATGCGGCCGCCGATCACGTCGTTCATCGCCGGCGGCGAGCTCTTGTAGGGCACATGCAGCAGGTCGATGCCGGCCTTGCGGGCGAAGGTCGCGCCCGACACGATCGCCGACGACGAGCCCGACGCGTAGGTCAGCTTGCCCGGATTGGCCTTGGCGTAGGCGATCAGTTCGCCGACCGTCTTGGCCGGCACGTCCGGGTGCACCACCAGCATGAACGGCAGGTCGCCGGTGCGCGCCACCGGGGTGAAGTCCTTCACCGGGTCGTAGGTGAGGTTCTTCAGCAGATACGGGTTGGCCGAATGCGTGGTGTTGGTGGTGACGAACAGCGTGTAGCCGTCGGGCTTGGCGCGCGCCACATAGGTCGCGGCGATCATGCCGTTGGCGCCGGCCTTGTTCTCGATCACCATGCCGACGCCCAGCGCCTGGCCGAGCTTCTGCGAGATCAGCCGTGTCGTGGTGTCAGTGCCGCTGCCCGCCGCGAACGGCAGCACCAGCGTGATGTTGTGGTTGGGGTAGGTCGCGTCGGCGCGCGCCGGCGCGGCGGCGACGTTGGACAACAGCACGGCAGCCACAAACGCGGCGCAGATCGATCGCATCAGAATCCTCCCGGACGTCTTGTTCTTGTCCGCACAGACTGCGCGAAACGGGACGAAAAGGCGAGGCCCCCAAGCACATCATTCCGGGGTCACGAGCGCCCCGGAATGACGGTGTGGGGTGAGAGAAAGAGGGAGGGGCGAACGCCGGCGGTTATCGCCGCGCCGCGATGAACACGCCCGCGATCACCATCGCGTAGCCGGCGAGGTGGAACAGTTCCGGCTTTTCGCCGAGCAGCACGATCGCCATCACCGAGCCGAACACCGGCATCAAATGCAGGAACGGCGCCGAGCGGTTCGGTCCGATCAGCGCGACGCCGCGGTTGAAGCACAGATACGCCAGCGCCGAGGGGAAGATCACCACATACGCCATCGACGCCGTGGTGATCCAGTCGGCGCTCGGCCGGATGCCGGCGGCGAACTCCGCCACCGCGAACGGCAGCAGCAGCAATGCGCCGCCGCCGGTGGTGACGATAATCAGCGACAGCGGATGCGTCACCGGCCGCTTCGGCATCAGCGCCGAATACATCCCGAAGGCGCACAGCGCGCCCGCCACCATCAGGTCGCCGCGGTTGAGCTCGATCCCGGCTAGGGCGAGCAGGTCGCCGCGCAGAATGATGGTGAGGACGCCGAGCAGCGACAGCGCAATGCCGATCGCCTGCGTCCAGGTCAGCCGCACCCCGAACAGCAGCAGCGACCACAGCGCCACGAACAGCGGCCCGGAGGATTGCAGCAGCAGCGCGTTCAGCGCCTGGGTGTATTGCAGGCCCCAATAGGACAGCACGTTGTTGATCGCGAAGCCGGTCGCCGACAGCACGATCATCAACACCCAGTGCTTGCGCAGCTTCGGCCAGTCGCGCCGCAGATACGGCCAGGCGAACGGCAGCAACACCAGCATCGCGCCGATCCAGCGCACGCAGGACATCGCCACCGGCGGAATGTGGCCCGCGACCGCGCGCGCGAGCACGATATTGCCGGCCCAGAACAACGAGGTCAGGCTGAGCAGAAGATAAGGCTGGTCAGTGAGCCAGCCGAAGGCCTTGCGGGACAGGGCGATCAAGCGTCACGGGCGGTTGGAGGGACTGCCAGCCATGCCTGAATTCGGCCGGGCCGCAAAGGCCTGTGGCGGAATGCCGGCATGCGCGGGCAGGGGCCGCCCCGCGCCGCTACGCCTCGGCGGTCTTCTGCCTGCGCGCCGCGATGACGACGCCGGCCAACACCAGGGCATAGCCGACCGCGTGATAGAGATGCGGCCGTTCGCCGAGGAACAGGATCGCCATCGCCGAGCCGAAAACCGGGACGAGGTGGAAGAACGGCGCCGAGCGGTTGGCGCCGATCAGCCGGACGCCGCGGTTGTAACAGAGATAGGCCAGGATCGACGGGAAGATCGAGACGTAACCGACCGCCGCCACGTTGGTGACGTCGAACACCGGCGCCGGTTTCACCGAGAGTTCCCAGATCAGCGGCGGGATCAGAAACAGCGCGCCGCAGCCGAAGGTGAAGGCGAGGAACGACAGGCCGTGGATCGCCGGCCGCTTCTGCGACAGCGCGGTGAACAGGCCGAACGCCGCCATCGCGCCGAGAAACAACA
Organism: Rhodopseudomonas telluris; assembly: GCF_042432815.1. NCBI lineage: Bacteria > Pseudomonadati > Pseudomonadota > Alphaproteobacteria > Hyphomicrobiales > Nitrobacteraceae > Rhodopseudomonas > Rhodopseudomonas telluris. The sequence goes on along the minus strand of NZ_JBHLWM010000005.1, from coordinate 832,503 downwards.
GGTCGCCGTAGTTCAGATCGATCGCGGCCAGTTCGGCGATGTTGCCGTGCAGGATGATCACCGCCACGCCGATCATCGATGCGAACGCGCCGATCGCCTGGGCCAGCGTCATCCGGACGCCGAGCACGATCAGCGCCCAGATCGCAACGAACAGCGGCCCGGTCGATTGGAGCAGCAGCACGTTGAGGGCCGTGGTGTATTGCAGCGACGTGTATTGCAGCGTGTTGAAGGTGCTGATCCCGATGATCGACACCACCACCATCAGCCTGATGTGGCGACGGATCATCATCCGGTCGGTCACGAGGTGACGCCAGGCGAACGGAATCACGATCAGGAACGCGACGCTCCAGCGCAGGAACGACAGCGTCACCGGAGGAAAGTGGCCGGCGATGAAGCGTCCGACGATGGCGTTGCCGGCCCAGAACAGCGACGTCAGGCTGAGCAGGAGATAAGGCTGGTCGGCGAGACGCGCGAGCGGGCTTGGGGCGGAGGTCACGATGGGCTGCTTTGCTGAGGAACAAGGCGACTTGTGCCCAAATCCGCGGCTTTCGCAACCCCGTCGCAAGCATCCGCCCCATGCGCCGCCGGGGTCCGGCCGGCGGACGCGCGCTGCTACACCGTTTCGGTCGTCTTCTTCAGCTTGCCGATGCCGAGAATGTCGAGCATCGCCTTCTCGTAGAACGGCTCGCTTTCGCCGCGGCTCATCTTGCGCATGAAGTACTTCTCGAACGCGATCTTGGCGTTGTGCACCCACGCGCCCGATGCCGACCAGTTGACGTTGCGCGGCGGCAGTTGCGGCTGCGCCACGAAGGCGACGCCGCTGTCGCCGAAATCGGCGAGGCACACCGCGTTCCACGTCGCCTGATGCGTGGGCTCGCCGCCGTCGAGGATCTGCCGGATGTTATGCGCGGTGGCCGTCACCATCGACTCGATCATGAAGCCGGTCTTCGGCACGCCACACGGCACCGGCGTCGGCCCGGTCGGCGGGATCGCGACGCAGACACCGACCGCGAACACATTGGCGTATTTCGGATTGCGCTGATGCTTGTCGATCAGCACGAAGCCGCGCGGATTGACCAGTCCGTCGATGCCGCGCAGCGGCGCGATGCCGCGAAAGCCGGGGATCAGCATCGAGAAGCCGAACGGCAGCTCGGCGGTCTTCTTCACCGATCCGTCGTCGGCGATTTCCTCGGCAACGATGCTGCCGGATTCGACCCTGGCGACGCGGGTGTTGGTCATGAACTTGATGTGGTGCTGCCGCATCTCGGCTTCGAGCAGACCCTTGGTGTCGCCGACGCCGTCGAGGCCGAGATGGCCGACATAGGGCTCCGGGGTGATGAAGGTCATCGGCACGCGGTCGCGGATCTTGCGGCGGCGCAGCTCGGTGTCGAGGATGAAGGTGAACTCATAGGCCGGGCCGAAGCACGACGCGCCTTGCACCGCGCCGGTCACGATCGGGCCGGGGTTCTTGCAGAACTGCTCGAACCGCTCGGAGGCTTCGACCGCGTGATCGACATGGCAGATCGAGGCGGTGTAGCCGTCGGGGCCGAGGCCGGGGATCTCGTCGAAGGCGAGCTCGGGGCCGGTGGCGATGATCAGGAAGTCGTAATCCACGACGCTGCCGTCGGCGAGCTGAACGCGGTTCTGCCCCGGCTCGACCTTGGTCACCGGCACCGGCCTGTAGTCGATGCCGCGGCGCGCAAACACCGGCGCGAGGTTGACCTCGACCGCCTCGCGCGTTCGCCATTTCACCGCGACCCACGGGTTCGACGGCACGAAGTGATAGATCGGATCCTTGGTGACGACGGTGAGCGTGTCGTCACGTCCGAGCAGATCCTTCATCTCGTAGGCCATCACCACGCCGCCCAGGCCGGCGCCCATGATCAGGATATGTGCCATCTGCCGTCTCCCTTCCGCCGCGCACCGGCGGCTTCGCGTTTCCCGTGATCCGGCCGCAGCTCGCCGATGCTTGTTGTTGTGGCTGCTTGGTGTGGTTGTGCTGGCATCCGACCGCCGCCGGCAGGGCCGCGCGTCAGGCTGCCAATATCTTCATAAATTCGAATGTAAGAATATATTGGGCGGGATGGCAAGGGGCTTTTGGTCGAAGGCGACCCGCGATGGGCGTCTCAGCCGGCCGCCGCCGGGCTGTTGTCCAGCACCGCCAGCGTGGTGTCCCCAATCTGGCGCAGGTCGGAGGTGAAGCGCGCCGCCAGAGCCTGCATCGGCAGGTTGGTCTTCAGGCATTGCAGTTCGATGCGCTGCACGCCGCGCTGCCGCGCCGCGTCGATCATCGCGGTCATCAGCAGCCCGCCGATACCGCGGCAGCGCCAGTCCTGTTCGACGCTGAAGGCGGCCTCGGCGCCGTGCGGATCGTCGGTACTGGTCAGCAGTTCGCAGGCGCCACGGATCTCGTTGTCCTCGACATAGCCGATCGCCACGCGTCCGTCGGACAGCGCCGCGCCGGCATGAAACAGCACGTGGAAATCCGAGACGTCGGCGAAGAACCGCATCCGCCGCGCGTCCGCATCGAGTCGTGTCAGGTGATTGCAGTAACGGTCGGTGTCGGCCGGCCCGAGCGCGCGAACCTCGCCTTGCGCTGCGATTGTCTCCGTCATGGCGAGTCCCCCGGCGCTGATGATGCGAGCATAAAGAGCGAGAGCGCCAAAGCAATCGGCGCCGACAAGGTGATAATCGCGATTAGGACTTATCAGCGTATTGGTCGGAATGGATCGTGCCCCGGACAAAGCGCAGTGCGCCGCGCAGCGGCGGACTGCGCTGCAGATCCGGGGCCCCGGTTGACGCGGTGCTGAACACAACCGGGGTCCCGGATCGGCGGCACAGCGCTGCGCGCTGCGCCTCGTCCGGGACACGTGGCGAAAGCGTTGCGACTCACTCCGCCGCGAGTGACTTGGTCACCGCGCCGAGCGCCTTCACGGCGTCGCGCGGATCGATCTCGATCTGCAGGCCGCGCTGGCCGCCGTTGAGATACACGGTGGTCTCGGCCAGCGCCGCCTCGTCGATCGCCACCGGCACGCGCTTCTTCTGGCCGAACGGCGAAATGCCGCCGACGTAGTAACCGGTCAGCCGTTCGGCGTCGGCCGGCTTCATCATCTTCGCGCTCTTGCCGCCCAGCGCGCTGGCGAGCTTCTTCATGCTGACTTCGCGGTCGGAGGCGATCACGGCGCAGACCGGCTTGCCGTCGAGTTCGGCCATCAGCGATTTCAGCATCCGCCGCGGCTCGACGCCGAGCGCGGCCGCCGCCGCCAGCCCGATCGCATCGGCGTTCGGGTCGTAGTCGTAGCTGTGCAGCTTGAAGGAGACGCCGAGCTTCTCCAGCGTCTGCGTCGCACGGGTGGATTTGGACATGGGCGTCGACCGGATGTTTTGGCGGGGCTTCGTGCCGTGGCGGTGGTGTAGCAAAGTAGGCACGAGCCGGGCAATTGCCGGTGCCCCACCCACGCATGTCTTTCCGGGGCGCGACCACAGCGCGCGAACCCGGAATGACGGTGGGTTCGGGGCTTCGCCCTTCGCCGTGGTTCTCGGCGTCATAGTGCTGCGCTACATCTGCGATTGAATCGAACGAGGCCTCCATGACCGATCGCAGCACGCAGTTCTGGGACAGGGTGGCGGAGCGCTATGCGGCGCGGCCGATCAAGGACGTCGCCGCCTACGAGGCGATGCTCACCGATGCGGCATCCTGGCTGTCCTCGACCGACGAGGTGCTGGAGATCGGCTGCGGCACCGGCGGCGCGGCGATCCGGCTGGCGCCGCATGTGGCGCGCTGGCGGGCGACCGACGGTTCGGCCGAAATGATCCGGATCGCGCGCGCCAAGCCGGCACCGGCAAATCTCAGCTTCGTTGTGGCGGATGCCGAGCAGGCGTTCGACGGCGCGCCGTTCGACGTGATCTGCGCGTTTCTGGTGCTGCACCTCGTGCCCGACATGCGCGCGACGCTGCGGGAGATCCACCGCAACCTCAAATCCGGCGGCCTGCTGATCAGCAAGACCTATTGCTTCCGCGACATGAATATCCTGATGCGCCGCCTGGTGATCCCGGCATTGCAGGCGTTCGGCGTGATCCCGCGCTTCGCCGTGCTGCGCAATGCCGAGCTGCGCCGCGCCATCACCGAAGCCGGCTTCGTCATCGAAGCCAGCCACACCTTCGGGAGCAATCAGCACGCCCACTACATCGTGGCGCGAAAGGCTGCCAATTAGCCCCGGTCGTTCCGGGGTCGCTCGCTACGCAAGCGCCCGGAATGACGGGGATCGGGGCAGGGGTTGCGTGCTTGGTAAACCTTGCACGACAAGTCATAGGGCTGTCAGCCCTTACCCCTCGTCCCACTGCGGCGCGAAGCCGGGGTTCACGAAGCGCTGGTCTTTCGGCAGCTTGGCGATCATGGCGCGGTCGTCCTGGTCGAGGCGGACCTTGAGCGCGTCGAGGTTGCTCTTCTGGCTGGCTTCGCTGCGCGCCTTCGGGATCGCCATCACGCAATCCTGCTCGAGCAGCCAGGCGAGCGCGATCTGGGCGGCGGTGGCGCCGTGCTTCTCGGCGATCTGTTGCAACTCCGGAAACGACGCGAGGCGACCCTGCGCCAGCGGCGCGTAGGCGGTCAGCGGGATGCACTTCTCCTGCATATAGGCCAGCAGCTTCGCCTGCCCGAGCAGCACGTGGTACTCGACCTGATTGCAGGCGATCGGCGCGCCGATCTCCTCGACCGCCTGCTGCAGCAGCGCCACCGGGAAGTTGCAGACGCCGATCGCGCGGGCGCCGCCTTCGTCCTTGATCCGCAGCAGCGTCTCCAGCGCAGCGCCCAGATTCATATCCGGCGCCGGCCAATGGATCAGATAGAAATCGACATAGTCGGTCTTCAGCTTGCGGCGGCTCTGGTCGAACGCCTTGCGGATCGCGTCGGGCGCCAGATTCTGCCACCACACCTTGGTGGTGAGGTGGATCTGGTCGCGCGGCACGTCGCTGTCCTGCAGCGCGTCGCCGACCGCGTCCTCGTTGGCGTACATCTCGGCGGTGTCGATGTGGCGATAGCCCATGCCGAGCGCGCTCAGCACCGCCTCGTGGCAGTCCTTGCCCTGCATCTTGAATGTGCCCAGTCCGAGCCGGGGGACCTCGATCCCCTGCGTCTTGATCGTCTCCATGCGGTCTCCTGCGTGCCGCCACCCGGCGGCTGCCAATGGGAATGTAGCTCGTCGGTCTCGACGTGCCGTCAATAGCCCGCGGCGCAAATAGGTCCTTCGCCGAGCCGTCGCCCCGTCATCCGGTTTGTTGGCAGCGAGGCTGGTGTCGTCACCGGGGAGGGAGGGGCTGCCGAGGTTGGTGACGGCAACGAGACGTCCTCACGTCAGACTCGGGTGCAAAAGCGGGACGATCGGTGGGTGTTGTTGAGTGATCCATGCGCCAAGTGAGTTCCAGCCACGAAGAGGGCAGCACGATCGCTACTAAATCGAGTCGGTCTCATTTGATACAATTGCTGCGTTGTTTTGAGAATCACTACTGCCGGTAAATTAGTGTGGTCGATTTGCTTTGCGCAGTCATTTCAGCGCAGCCGCCAATCTCGGACAAGCGGGCGAGGGCGCAACATTGGTTTATGGCGACCGGAAGGACCCCCGGGTCAAATTCGAGCAGCTGGTCGACGCCCTCCTGGTCGGTGTCGATGGCACCTGGGCTAGGGCTTGCGGCGTCGCGGATATTTCGGCGTCCGGCGCCAGGCTGGTGATGAAATGCCCGATTGCCGGGCTCAATTTGACCGAATTCTTCCTGGTGCTGACCCCGGCTGGGAAACCTTACCGGCGCTGTCAGCTCGTCCGGGTCGATGGGCAAGTCATCGGAGTGCGCTTCGTTGCGAACTGACGACACCCGCCCCCGACCAACAGCCTTCGGCGCCGGAGCCATGCGGGCGGTGAGCCGCGCGGCCTGTCGCGCCGATCATGTCGCGTGGCGCGGTACGCGTCCGACCGGCCGCCGCAGTGCCTTGGCGCGAGCACCCCGATGACCGTTCATGTGGTTGCCGACCATCCCGACAAGTTGGCTTCGCTGCGGCTGGTGTTGCCTCGGCGGCTTGAGCCGCACTTCCATCTCCTCCGCGCCGCGGAGGGCATGACGGCAGCGGAGGCGGATGCGATCGTGGTCTCGGTGGATATCCGGACCATGGGGAATATCGCCGCCCTGAAAGACCTGATGCTGAGGCTGGGGCGCGCCGAGCGGCGCATCTTCCTGATCGACGACCGGTCCCACGTCGCCCAGGCGCAGGCCTATGCGCTGGGCGCGACGCGCGTGCTGCACAATCCGGTATCGCCGTCGCTGCTGATCGCCCAGCTCAGCGATCAGGTCGTGCTGAACTGGTCGCCGGCCTCGGCGGCCCGCGATGCCATGGGCGCCGCCTCGCTGGCGTCGGCGCGGCTGTCGAAGGCGTTCGCGGCCGTCGCCGGCGGCATGAATGTCGACGTCACCGGCATGGAAGAGGCCGCCGCCGCGATCGCCGACAGCGTGATGGACGACGGGCTGTCGAACTGGCTGGCGACGGTGCGCCAGCATCACGAGGGCACGTATCAGCATTGTCTGCTGGTCGCCGGCATTGCGGTCGATTTCGGCGTCAGCCTCGGCGTCCCCAGCGCCGACATCCGCCGCCTCGCCGTCGCCGCCACCTTCCACGACATCGGGAAGGCCTGCATTCCGCTCGACGTGCTGGACAAGCCCGGCAAGCTCGATCCCGAGGAGCGGGCGATGATCGAGACGCATTCGTCCCTCGGCTACGACGTGCTGAAGGATACGCCGGGGCTGTCGGCGGAGGTGCTGGGCGCGGTCCGCCATCACCACGAATTCCTCGACGGCAGCGGCTACCCCGACGGCCTCGTCGGCGACAGCATTCCGGACATCGTCCGCCTGCTGACAATCGCGGACATCTTCGGCGCGCTGATCGAGGACCGCCGCTACAAGCCGCCGCTGCCACGCGAGGAGGCTTACGAGGTCCTGCTGAAGCTGCGCGGCAAGCTGGAAGCGCCTTTGGTGGCGGCATTCCGGCAGGTCGCGTTCGGCCAATAGGCGCCCCGAGCGGCGGCTCGCCGGCTTTCCGGCGTGTCCGGATTTTTAGCGGAAATCAATGTGTTGAGGCTGCCCGCCGAGGCGCCGAAACGGCCCCTTTCGCTTGCGTCGCAGGCCCGCTTCCGTTATCCGGTGGATCGCCTCGCATGCGAGCGGCCGCGGCCGTGTTTTGGCTTGGCGCTCAGTACGATCCGAAAACAGCCTGCGGGCGTCGTGGCGATCGTGCTTCATCCGGTTGAGTTGCAGGGGAACGGCTCGAAAATGGCCAATGTCGTCGTGGTCGGCGCCCAATGGGGCGACGAGGGCAAGGGGAAGATCGTCGATTGGCTGTCGGAGCAGGCGGACATCGTCGCCCGATTCCAGGGCGGGCATAACGCCGGTCACACGCTGGTCATCAACGGCGAAACCTACAAGCTGGCGCTGCTGCCGTCGGGCGTGCTGCGGCCGTCGAAGCTGGCGGTGATCGGCAACGGCGTGGTGTTCGACCCGCAGGCGTTTCTCGACGAGATCAAGAAGCTGCAGGGCCAGGGCGTGGCGATCTCGCCGGAGAACCTGCGCGTCGCCGAAAACGTCACGCTGATTCTGCCGCTCCATCGCGAGCTCGATGCGCTGCGCGAGAATGCCTCCAAGGCGACCTCGATCGGCACCACCCAGCGCGGCATCGGCCCGGCCTATGAAGACAAGGTCGGCCGTCGCGCGATTCGGCTGATGGACCTCGCCGATCTCGACACGCTGCCGCACAAGGTCGAGCGGCTGCTGACGCATCACAACGCGCTGCGCCGTGGCCTCGGCCTCGCCGAATTCGACGCCGCCACGATCATCAAGGATCTGACCGCGCTGGCGCCTCAGCTCTTGCCTTACGCCGAGACGGTGTGGCGGCTGCTCGACATCAAGCGCCGCGAAGGCAAGCGCATCCTGTTCGAAGGCGCGCAGGGCGCGCTGCTCGACGTCGATCACGGCACCTATCCGTACGTGACCTCGTCGAACACCGTGGCGGCGCAGGCGGCGACCGGCACCGGCATGGGCCCGAGCGCGGCCGGCTATGTGCTCGGCATCTGCAAGGCCTACACCACGCGCGTCGGTCAGGGTCCGTTCCCGACCGAGCTGCTCAACGAGATCGGCGAAGAGATCGGCCGTCGCGGCAAGGAGTTCGGCGTCAACACCGGGCGCAAGCGGCGCTGCGGCTGGTTCGATGCGGTGCTGGTCAAGCAGACCGTGCGAACCTGCGGCATCCATGGCCTCGCGCTGACCAAGCTCGACATTCTCGACGGCTTCGACACCATCGAGGTCTGCGTCGGCTACAAGCTCGACGGCAAGGAGATCGACCATCTGCCGGCCGGCGAGGGCGCGCAGGCGCGCGTCGAGCCGATCTGGGAGACCATCGAAGGCTGGAAGGAACCGACCGCGGGTGCCCGATCGTGGGCAGACCTTCCGGCGCAGGCGATCAAATATGTCCGCCGCATCGAGGAGCTGGTCGGCTGCCCGGTGGCGTTGTTGTCCACCAGTCCCGAACGCGAGGATACAATTCTGGTGCAGAATCCCTTCGAGGCTTAATAAGATGTTACCGAACGGCATCGATCATTGAGTCAAGATGGCTGATTACTATCCGCTGATCGCGCGTGCGATATCCGGCCTGGACCCCAGTGCTCCGGGCGAGCAGCGACGCGCGATCTACGAGCGGGCCCGCGCAGCACTGATCGCGCAGCTTCGCGGCGTGCAGCCGCCGCTGACCGAATCCGAAATCACCCGCGAGCGCCTGGCGCTCGAAGAGGCCGTGCGCAAGGTCGAGTCGGAGGCCGCGCAGCGGGCCCGCGATGCCGCCCGCGCCGAGCTGAAGAACCGTCGTCCGGCGGGTGATGGATCGCGTCCCGGCGATGCGTTGCGGGCATCGAGCCGGCCCCCGGTTCGGCCCGGCGATCCGCCGCCGCAGGTCTCCCGCGCGCCGCTGCCGCAGAGCGCGGCCGAACCCGATCCGGAGCCGCCGGTCCGTCCTCGTGCGGCCCCGCCCGCGCCGCCGGCGAACGAACGTCCCGCGCGCAATCTGCGCGTCGAGCCGCCGCCGATTCCACCCGAGCCGCCATTGCCCGGCCGCGAGCGTCCGGTGCCGCCGCGCCGCCCCGATCAGGGGCCGGCCGCTGCGGGCGCGGATGCGCCGGGGCTGCGCGGCTTCCGCGACGTCACCGCCGATCTCGATGGTCTCGGCAACGCCGCCGCGCAGGCCAATCGCGCGGCGCGAAAAACCTACGCCAATGTCGCGCCGTCGCCGGAGTTCGACCGGCTCGAGCCGTCGATGGAAAACCGCACCGATCCGGATGCGCCGTATTCCTATGACGAATCGGTCGATGAGGCGCAGCGCTATGCGCCGCCGCCCGCCCCGATGCGGCCGCGGCTCGAGCCCGATCGCCAGCCCGGCCGCAAGGCAACCCGTACGCCGTCGCGCTTCCCGCTGAAGAGCGCGCTGATCATCGGCGTCGTGCTGATGCTCGCCGGCGCCGGCACGCTGTGGGGCCCGGCGCTGTGGTCGTCGCTGCGCGGCATGATGAAGTCGCAGCCGGCGACCGAGACGGCGACGCCGACTCCGCCGGCTTCGACCGAGCGGCCGAAGATCACCGATCGCGTCGGCCAGCCGTCGAGCTCGGAGACGATCGCGCCGGTAGCGCAGCGCGTCGTGCTGTATGATGAGGATCCGTCGGATCCGAAGGGCAAGCAGTATGTCGGCACGGTGGTGTGGCGCACCGAGCAGATCAAGGGCGCCAGCAACAAGGGCGGCGCCGATCTGGCGGTGCGCGCCGACGTCGAAGTGCCCGAGCGCAAGTTCAAGATGACGATGTCGTTCCGCCGCAACACCGACACGTCGCTGCCGGCCAGCCATACGGCCGAGCTGACCTTCATCCTGCCGCAGGACTTCAATGGCGGCGGTGTCGCCAACGTCCCCGGCATCCTGATGAAGTCCAACGAGCAGGCGCGCGGCACGCCGTTGGCAGGCCTCGCCGTCAAGGTCACGGACGGGTTCTTCCTGGTCGGCCTCAGCAATGTCGAGGCGGACCGCTCGCGCAACCTGCAGCTCCTGAAGGAGCGCTCCTGGTTCGATCTGCCGATCGTCTACAACAACCAGCGCCGCGCCATCATCGCGATCGAAAAGGGCCCGCCCGGCGAACGCGCCTTCAACGAAGCCTTCGCCGCCTGGGGCGAATAATCAGCCGCGATTGATCCAGCGCGGCTCCGCCTGATTCATCGAGGCTTCGCCATATTGAGCGCGGCTCCGCCGCCGCCTGGATCAGAACCTCTGCGGCAGTCTCAACGCCCGGTCATTCCGGGGCGCGAGCGCAGCTCGCGAACCCGGAATCCATATCCCCTGTGGTCGCTCTGATGCCCGGCGCCGCACCGCCACGTCCCGACGGTCAGCGCCAGTGGTGATGGATGCCCCTTCGCGCGGAGCCCGTCATCCGGCCGGCCGAAGGCCGGACCCGTTGGCGCCCCGCAATGACGTGCGGGAGTTGAGAAACAGCAGGCGTGTCCAGCTTCCTCTGCACGGAGCGCTTCCGCTGCACTCGTCGCCCGTCACGCCCTGTCCCGTTCTGAATCAAATCGCATCCCCGAATCAAAACGCGCCGCGAAATCGCGGCGCGTGGAGGTCGAGTGGAGCAGGTCGCAGTTGCCGCGGCCGGAGAAACCGGGCGCGTTACGGCGCGCCGTGGGCGCCGGCGCGGACGGCGTCGTGCACCAGCGCGTTGGCGTCGGTGATGCCGCGCGCGGCGTTCTGCACGATGATCTGCGCCATCATGGCTTTGGTCGCGGGCGTGCGATGCTCCATCGCGATCTGCTCAACCGCGATATCGAGCACTTCGCGCAGCGTCGCGACGTAATCGGGATCGAACTTCGGCTGGTTCATGGCAGTCATCGATGGCCTCCTTCATTTCAGGTTTGCATCATTGCCGATGCAATGCGGCTCAAGTGGGTCCGCTGGATGAAGTTGCAGTGACGTTACTGATTTTTAAGTGAGCATGATCGTGAACGTCGCCGCGATGATGCAAGAAAGCGCTGCGGCACAATGCTTTCCTGAATCAATGTGAAGGATGGATGGCGCGCGGCGCTGGAGCAATTCCAGATCGATCGATGACGATGCAAGCCGAAGCGCGCCACAAGTGTAAACGAGGCGCGCGCGCCACAGCCGTCGCCCGCGAGACACACACACGGTTGCGGCAGACTCGTCGTGGTTGAGATCGCGATGAGTTGCGATGCGTGTCGCCGGTTCGTCGCGTGCGCGTTGCACGGCGCGTCGCGCTGACGCGCCATCGTCCGGAGCGCCGGACGCGAGCCGGTGCTCGTCGTGCGACGATTGGACTCGCGAGGTCGGTCGGCGGGAACTGCGCGCGATCGAGATGGCGATCCGCTGAAGGGGTTTCCGATGCGCGGGAGGGCGAGGGCCGGGCCGGCGGCGGCGGCCGCTCGCACCGGAGGTGCGGCCGTCCGAAACGCACGACGCCCGCCGAGGTCGCACGGACCTCGACGGGCGTCGGTCGATCGCTTAGGCGAAGCTTACTTCTTCGCCGGAGCAGCAGCCGGAGCCGGAGCGGCCGGCGCGGCGGCGACAGCGGCGCCACCCTGCCAGTACTTCGGGAACCAGGCGGTGTTGTTCAGCACCGCGGCGTGCACCAGAATCGCGATCACGGTGACGCTGCCGAGCAGCAGCGGCAGGCCGACGGTCGGATTCACGACGGTCCAGATACGTCCTTGATTCATGTCCGATCTCCCTTAGTGCAGCCAGGGCGAGTAAACATAGGCCAGGAAATGGGCCACGATGGCGATCGCGCCGAAAATGCGCGTGCCGTCGATCACATGCTTGTGGATCTCTTCCGACTCCGCGATCGTCAGACCGGTCGGCCAGACCTTGTTGGGATCGTCTGCCATAATAACCTCCTCAGAGATTCAAATTCGTGCTGAACCCGCACGCGAGTGCCGCGAGCAGCAACCGGACCGAGTACACCGCCGGTCGGATCGATGGCGGCCCCCTGGGCTCGCCACGCTGCCGTCGGGGCGCTAGTCCCGGCTGAGACCTCCGTTGTGGTCCACCAGCAGCTGCTGGCCGGTCCCGTTCACGGTGTTCTCTCGCTTGGTCAAATTATCGTGACACTGTTCTTTGTCAACTTGACATGACACTACAGACTGTCCGGTTCATTCCGGACAGCATGAGGGGATCGCTGGCTGCGGGCCAGAGCGGGCCGTCTGGGCGCCCGAAACGGCAAGGGCCCGGCCTTGCGGCCGAGCCCTTTGAAGAGCGTTCAAGCTTATGGAAGAAGGACCGAGCGCGTTACGCCGCGCTCTTCTTCGCCCGCATCAGGTCGCTGAAGCGGCGGAACAGATAGTGCGAGTCCCGCGGACCGGGCGAGGCCTCGGGGTGATACTGCACCGAGAACACCGGCTTGTCGGCGAGCGCGATGCCGCAATTGCTCTCGTCGAACAGCGACACGTGGGTCTGCTGCACGTTGCCCGGCAGGGTCGATTTGTCGACCGCGAAGCCGTGGTTCATCGAGGTGATCTCGACCTTGCCGGTGGTGAGATCCTTGACCGGATGATTGGCGCCGTGATGGCCCTGATGCATCTTCACGGTCTTGCCGCCCAGCGCGAGGCCGAGCATCTGGTGGCCGAGGCAGATGCCGAAGGTCGGCACGCCGGAGCTGATCACCTGCTGGATCACCGGCACCGCATATTTGCCGGTCGCGGCCGGGTCGCCCGGGCCGTTGGACAGGAACACGCCGTCCGGCTTCATCGCCAGAATGTCTTCGGCCGAGGTGGTGGCGGGCACCACCGTGACCTTGCAGCCTTCGCCGGCGAGCAGCCGCAGGATGTTGCGCTTGATGCCGTAGTCGATCGCCACGACGTTGAACTCGGGCTTGTCCTGCCGGCCAAAACCCTCGCCCCACGCCCACGGCGTCTCGTCCCAGGTGAAGCGCTGGCCGGAGGTGACCATCGGCACCAGGTCCATGCCCTCGAGGCCCGGCCATTCGCGGGCTTCTTCCTTGAGCGCGTGCAGGTCGAATTCGCCGGTCGGCGAATGCGCGATCACCGCGTTGGGCATGCCCTTGCTGCGGATCAGCGCGGTCAGCGCCCGGGTGTCGATGCCCGACAGGCCGATGATGCCGCGTGCCTTGAGCCAGGCGTCGAGATGCTTGGACGAGCGATAATTCGACGGGTCGGTGATGGCGTCGCGCAGGATGACGCCGCGCGCGCCCGGCGTCGCCGCCATGTTCACCGTCTCGATATCCTCGTCGTTGGTGCCGACGTTGCCGATATGCGGGAAGGTGAAGGTGATGAGCTGCCCGGCATAGGACGGATCGGTGAGGATCTCCTCGTAGCCGGTCATCGCGGTGTTGAAGCAGACCTCGCCCACGGCGGAGCCGACGGCGCCGAGACCGAAGCCTTCGAACACCGTGCCATCGGCGAGCACGAGCAGCGCGGTCGGTTTGTGGTCCGGCCAGGCGGGATTGGATGCTGAATTGGTCATGAGCGCATTACATAGTCGCGGCGGGCGGCGGCGTCAAAGCGCTCCGCCCGCCAAATTGTGCGCATTTGGACGATATTTGACAGGGATTTTGCCGGCCTTAGCTTCGCCGGCCTGCGTCGGTCCGAATCGTGCGCACAGGGAGGTTCCATGGACACATCGTTGCCGATCGTGCTGATCCCCGGCCTGGGCGGTTCGCCCCGGATCTACGCGCCGGTGCTGCCCGCGCTGTGGGCGTTCGGCCCGGTGACCGTGGCGAACCATATCCGCGACGACAGTATGGGCGCGATCGCCCGCCGGATCCTGTCCGAAGCGCCGCCGCGATTTGCGCTCGGGGGCCATTCGATGGGCGGCTACATCGCGTTCGAGATCCTGCGCCAGGCGCCCGAGCGGGTGGCGAAGCTGGCGCTGATCAACACCCAGGCCCGGCCCGACAGCCCGGAAGCGTCCGCGCGCCGCACCCGGCAGATCGGCGAGGCCAATGCGGGCCGGCTGCACGGCGTGCTCGACGAGCTGTATCCCGGCTTCGTGCATCCGTCGCGCGCCGACGACCACGGGCTGCGCGAGATCGTGCATGCGATGGGCGACGATGTCGGCGGCGGCGGCTTCGCAAGGCAGCAGCGCGCCATCATCGCCCGCATCGACTCGCGGCCGACGCTGGCGACCATCACCTGCCCGACGCTGGTGCTGAGCGGCGACACCGACAACACCATTCCGAACAGCCTGTCGCAGGAGATGGCCGACGGCATCAAAGGCGCCAGGCTGGTGATCATCCCCGATTGCGGCCATCTTCCGCAGATCGAGCAGCCCGACGCCACCGCGGCGGCGCTCGCCGACTGGCTGCGCAACTGAGTTGTTTCGGGCGGCCGAACCGCCTACATCAGGCGCCGTAAACGCCATTTGCCGTCATTGCGAGCGAAGCGAAGCAATCCAGCGCCAAGCGCAGCATGGATTGCTTCGTCGCTTCGCTCCTCGCAATGACGAAGACATCAAGGAGCCCGAGAATGCTGCGCGACGACATCAACACCGCCGTGAAGGAGGCGATGAAGGCCAAGGACGAGCGCAAGCTGTCCACGCTGCGGATGATGAACTCGGCGATCAAGAACGCCGACATCGAGGCCCGCGGCCAGAGCAAGCCGCCGCTCGGCGACACCGAGCTGTTGTCGCTGTTCCAGAAGATGATCAAGCAGCGCCAGGAGTCCGTCGAGCTTTACGAGAAGGGCGGCCGCGCCGAACTCGCCGAGCAGGAGCGCGGTGAGATCGCCGTGATCCAGGCCTATCTGCCGCAGCAGATGTCGGACGCCGACGTCAACGCCGCGATCGCCGCGATCATCACCGAGACCGGCGCCGCCGGCATCAAGGACATGGGCAAGGTGATCGGCGCGCTGAAGGCGAAGTACGCCGGCCAGATGGATTTCGGCAAGGCCAGCGGCCTGGTGAAGGCGGCGCTGAGCGGTTAGTTAGTCGTCGAGCAGCAGCTTCGTCGCTAACCCCATCCGCCGTCATTCCGGGGCGCGCGCAGCGCGAACCCGGAATCTCGATCGGTTCTGCGACTCCGGCGTTTCCACAACTTCTGGATTCCGGGGTCGCCCGCAAGTGCGGGCGCCCCGGAATGACGGCGCTTGAGGCTGAAGGCCTTTCGACCGTCATTGCGAGCGCAGCGAAGCAATCCAGCGCCTTGCACGGAGCTGGATTGCTTCGTCGCTGCGCTCCTCGCAATGACGGGGTGATACCTCGCGCGCCTCTCAATGCCCCATCACCGGCTTGGCGCTGCGGTCGACGCTGCGCAGCGACAGCGCCAGCGGAATCATCGCGGCGGCGATCAGGCCGAGGGCGACGAACACGTCCAGATAGGCGAGCAGCGCGGCCTGGTTCTGGACCATCTGGGCGACGATCGCCATCGCGCTGCCGGACTTGCTGCCGGTGGCGTTCTGGGTGCCGAGATAGCCCTGGATCTGCGCCAGCGTGTCGTGCAGCACCGGATTCCACGACCCGACGTGTTCGCTCAGCCGGCTCTGGTGAAACTGCTCGCGCCGCGCCAGCACGGTCTGGCTGATCGAGACGCCGATCGAGCCGCCGAAATTGCGCGCCAGGTTGATCAGCGCCGAGGCCTGGTCGGTCTTGTTCGGCGGAATGCCGTCATAGGACGCGGTGGTGATCGGTATGAAGATCAGCGGCAGGCCGATGCCGAGATAGATCCGCGACAGCGCGAAGAACCAGTAGTCGGCGTCCGGCGACATCCGCATCAGGTCGAGCATCGCGCCGCCGGCGATGGCGGCGCCGAGCGCGATCAGCCAGCGCGGCTGCACCGAGCTGCCGAGCCGGCCGACCACCACCATCATCACCATCGTCACCAGCCCGCCGGGCGAGATCACCAGACCCGCGAGCGTTGCGGTGTAGCCGAATCGCTCCTGCAGCAGCTGCGGCACGATCTGCGTGGTGGCGATCAGGAGCGCGCCGGTCGCCAGCATGATCAGGAAGCAGGTGCCGAACTGTCGGCCGGTCAGCATCCGGACGTCGATCAGCGGCCGCTCGCGCGACAGCTCCCACGGCACGAAGGCGATCAGCGCCGCGGCTGAAATGATCGCGAAGGTGACGATGAAGGTCGAGCCGAACCAGTCGTCGACCTGGCCGCGGTCGAGCACGACTTCGAGTGCGCCGAGAAACGTCGCCACCAACGCGAAGCCGACGAAGTCGAAATTCAGCCCCTTGGCCCACAGCCTGGCGCGCTCCTGCCGCTGCTTCTCGGACGAGGGAATGATCAGATAGATCAGCGCCAGCGTGATCACGCCGACCGGCACGTTGATCAGGAAGCACCAGTGCCACGACAGGTTGTCGCTGAGCCAGCCGCCCAGCGTCGGCCCGACCACCGGCGCGACGACGACTGCGATGCCGTAGAGCGCGAAGCCCTGGCCGCGCTTGGCCGGCGGAAACGCCGCCGCGAGGATCGACTGCGCCACCGGCGTCATGCCGCCGCCGGCGAGCCCCTGCATGATCCGGAACACCAGCAGCGATTGCAGATTCCACGCGAAGCCGCACAGCAGCGAGCTGACCGTGAACAGCGCGATGCACACCAGAAAGAAATTCTTGCGGCCGAACATCTGGGCGATCCAGCCCGATGCGCACAGCACGATCGAATTGGCGACCAGATAGGTCGTCACCACCCACGACGCCTCGTCGCCCGACACCGCGAGGCCGCCGGCGATGTAGCGCAGCGCGACGTTGGCGATGGTGGTGTCGAGCACTTCCATGAAGGTCGCGACCGACACCAGCACCGCGATCAGCCAGGGATTGGCGCCGCCATATTCGCCTTCGCTCTCGGCCATCGCCGGATGCCTCGCGCCGGCCTTAGGGGCGGACGGTGACGCGCGGCACCACCGACATGCCGGGGCCGAGCTCGACGTCCGGCCGCTGATCGAAGGTGATCTTCACCGGCACGCGCTGCACCACCTTGACGTAGTTGCCGGTGGCGTTCTCGGCGGGCAGCAGGCTGAACGCCGTGCCGCTGCCGGCCTGGATGCTGTTGATGTGGCCCGGATAGGATTTGCCATAGGCGTCGATGTGGATGTCCACCGGCTGCCCGACGCGCATCAGCTCGAGCTGCGTCTCCTTGAAGTTGGCGGTGACCCAGACGTCGAGCGGCACCAGCACCATGATGGCCTGTCCGGGCGAGGCCAGCGCGCCGACCGCGCCGGTCAGCTTGGCGATGCGGCCGTCGGTCGGCGCCAGCAACTGGGTGCGCTGCAGATTGGCGTCGGCCTGCTCCTTCTGCGCCTGCGCGGCCTGCAATTGCGCCTTGGCCTGCTCGCCCTTGGCGCGCAGCACGTCGACCTGACGGTCGGCAGCGAGCTTGGCGGCGTTGGCGGCGTCGAGCGCGGCCTTCTTGCTGGTGAAGTCGGATTGCGCCTGCTGGGCGCGCTGCACGGTGCCGGCGCCCTTCTGCACCAGCTCCTGATAGCGCTGGTTTTCATCGGTGGCGAAATTCAGCGCGGCCTGCGCCTCCTGCACCTGCTGATTGGCCTGCTGGATCTGCGCCTGCTGGGCGCCGATCTGCGCCTCGATGTCGGCGATCGAGGCCTGCGCCTGCAGGATCTGGGCGGCGGCCTGATCGACGGCGGCCTTGTAGTCGCGCTGGTCGATGGTGGCGAGCAGATCGCCGGCCTTCACGATCTGGTTGTCGGTGACGTTGACGCCGGTGATCGCGCCCGACACCTGCGGGCTGATCAGCACCGTCCGTGTGTCGATGAAGGCGTCGTCGCTGCTTTCGAAGTTGCGCGCGTGCAGCCACCACAGGATGCCGCCGACGATCGCGGCCGCGATCAGCACCGCGCCGACGATCGCGGCGATCGGGTGCTGGCGGATCAGGCCGCGCAGGCCGGCGGGTTTTTGCGGCGCCGGGGCCTCGGCCTCGCGGGTGGGCTGGTCGGGCCTGGCCTCGCGGCGATCGGTCTCGCGCAGCGCCGGGACGTCTTGCGACTGGGTCGATCGCGGGCCGCCGTCGCCCTTGGCGGAAATCACGTCAGCCGCGCTCATCGGTCTCACCATCTCTGGGGAACAAACTGGACCCCGAAAGAACCCGCACCGGCGGCCACGGTTCCCGGCAATGCTGCAATGCAGAGCATGCGTTCCACACAATCCCGCGACCGGGAAAAGACGTCGTCGCGGGAGCGCCGATGGCGCTAAGATGGCCGCCAGTCTTCGAAGAAGCCTCACGGGAGAAGGCTTCATGAACGACCTTGGGGAAATGCCTTGCTGACCGAGACCTCCGACTACGACAACCTCTATCGCAACTTCCGCTGGCAGGTGCCGGCCCGTTTCAACATCGCGACCGCCTGCTGCGATCGTCACGCGATCGGCGACAAGCCGGCGCTGATCTATGTGGAGGAGGGCGGCGCCGTCACGCGGCTGTCCTTCGCCGAACTTGCCACCGCCTCGCGTCGCTTCGCCAACGTGCTGAAGGACGGCGGGCTGACGCGCGGCGACCGCGTCGCGGTGTTCCTGTCGCAATCGATCGAGCTGCCGATCGTGCATCTCGCCGCGTTTCGCTCCGGCCTGGTGTCGGTGCCGCTGTTCACCCTGTTCGGCGAGGACGCGCTGGAATTCCGGCTGAGCAATTCCGGCGCCCGCGCCGTCGTCACCGACGAGAGCGGCCTGCCGAAGCTGCTGAAGATCCGCGACCGGCTGCCGGAGCTGCAGCACATCTACGTCGCCGGCGGCGCCGCGCAGCCGGGCGTCGAGCTGTTCTGGTCGAAGCTCGACTCCGCCTCCGATGCGTTCGAGACCGTGGACACCTCCGCCGACGATCCGGCGATCATCATCTACACCTCGGGCACGACGGGAAATCCCAAGGGCGCGCTGCATGCGCACCGCGTGCTGCTCGGCCATCTGCCGAATGTCGAGATGGCGCACGACTTCTTCCCCAAGCCGGGCGACCTGATGTGGACGCCGGCCGACTGGGCGTGGATTGGCGGGCTGTTCGATGCGCTGTTTCCGACCTGGTATCACGGCGTCGCGATGGTCGGCTATCGCGCCAGGAAATTCGAGCCGCAGGCGGCGATGCAGCTGATGGCCGATCTCGGCATCCGCAACGTCTTCCTGCCGCCGACCGCGCTGAAGCTGATGCGGCAGGCCGACGTCAGGCACGACGGTGTCAAGCTGCGCAGCATTTTCACCGGCGGCGAGTCGCTCGGCGGCGAATTGCTGCAATGGGTGCGCGCCACCTTCGGCGTCGAGGCGCACGAGATCTACGGCCAGACCGAATGCAACCTCGTGGTCGGCAACAACGCCAAGCTGTTTCCGATCCGCCCCGGCTCGATGGGCAAGGCGACGCCGGGCTTCGACGTCCGCATCATCGACGAGGGCGGCCGCGAACTGCCGCGCGGTGAGCGCGGCATCATCGCGGTGCGCCGGCCCAATCCCTGCATCATGCTGGAATACTGGAAGAACCCGGACGCGACGGCGAAGAAATTCGCCGGCGACTTCCTGCTCACCGGCGATCTCGGCTCGCAGGACGAGGACGGTTACTTCTGGTACGACAGCCGCGAGGACGACGTCATCACCTCGGCCGGCTATCGCATCGGCCCCTCCGAGATCGAGCACACGCTGCTCAAGCATCCGGCGGTCGCCTTCGCCGCGGTGGTCGGCGTGCCGGACCCGATCCGCACCGAGTCGATCAAGGCCTGGATCGTGCTCCGTCCCGGCTTCGACAAGGCCGACACGCTGGCGCGCGAGATCCAGGACTACGTCAAAGTCCAACTCGCCGCCCACGAATATCCGCGCCTGGTCGAATTCACCGACACGTTGCCGATGACCGCGACGGGCAAGGTGCTGCGCCGGGAGTTGCGGGCGAGGGGATAAGAATCATCGACGCTCCGCAGGGAGAAGCATCGCCTAGTAACCATTGAGTGCTCGCATCACCTCTTCGCGTCATTCCGGGGCGCGCGCAGCGCGAACCCGGAATCCATAACCACAGGTGTTCGGAGTTGGACGACGGCGGCGGTCAGCGGCCCTGCCACCAAGCGAGTTCAGGGGATATGGATTCCGGGTTCGCTCACTGCGTGAGCGCCCCGGAATGACGGGGAGAGGATCTTGTCACCTGATGAGTCGGTTAGTGCAGCTGCGCTCGCCCCCAGCACAGCGCACTCCCTCTCCCGCTTGCGGGAGAGGGTTGGGGTGAGGGCGACGCGAGCACTGACTCTCGGCTTCATCGACAACACGGCAACGGCCTAGAGAACCGATCCCAGATCCCACCGCCGCGCCGCAATCTGTTTGTTGCACCGCGCAAGCATGTTGCGGCGCCGCACTCTCCCGCCTGAACTAATCGCTGCGCAAAGTTGTGATCCGCGCGCGGATGCGATGCGTTGACGAAAGCAGGACTCCGGTTCTTAATTCCCGCAACTAACAAACGAACAAGCATCCGCCGTTCACCAGGGAGGAGCGACCATGTCGATCTCCGGGAAGGTTGATCCTGTCGTGCGCCGCGTCACGGTCGCCGACATTGTGGAAGCGTTCGGACAAGGGCTGCGGGATTTCCAGGCGGCGCCGGCCTATGGCCTCGCGTTCGGGGCATTCTATGCGGTGGGCGGCATGCTGATCCTGGCCTGCCTCACGGCCCTGCACATGGTCTATTTCGCCTATCCGCTCGCGGCCGGCTTCGCGCTGCTCGGGCCGTTCGTGGCGCTGGGGCTGTACGAAGTCAGCCGGCAGCGCGAGGCCGGGCGCAAGCCGTCGGTGATGCAGATCGTCGGGCTGATCCGCAGCCGCAGCGAGCTCGGCTGGATGGCGTTCGTCACCCTGTTCCTGTTCGTGATCTGGATGTACCAGGTCCGCCTGCTGATCGCGCTGTTCCTCGGCATCGGCGCGTCGTTCGGCAGCCTGCAGGAATTCATCTCGGCGGTGCTGACCACCAACGAGGGGCTGGTGTTCCTCGCCGTCGGCAATTGCATCGGCGCCGCGCTGGCGCTGGTGCTGTTCTCGCTCACCGTGGTGTCGTTTCCGCTGCTGCTCGAGCGCGACGTCGATTTCGTCACCGCGATGATCACCAGCGTGCGCGCGGTGGCGACCAGCCCGTTGCCGATGATCGGCTGGGCCGCCACCATCGTGCTGCTGCTGGCGATCTCGGCGCTGCCGTATTTCCTTGGCCTCGTCGTCACGCTGCCGGTGCTCGGCCACACCACCTGGCATCTCTATCGCAAGATCGTCGCGCCGGTCGCGGCCGAACTGCCGGTGAGCGAGCCCGCCGGCAACGTGCTGCAACTGCCGTCCGTCGCCTCGCGTGGCTGAGCGGGACGCTTAGTGCCGCAGGCCCGGGATGCGGATGCCGCGTCGCTTCAGTGTCGCGATCACCCGCATCGGCAGCTTGCCGCCGGCCCGCGGCTCCACGGTCACCGCGAAGCCGGAAAAGGACTGCCGGCTGAACGCGGGCGAGGTCAGCGCCTCCCATACGCGTTCGGCCGGCGCCGCGATTTAGATGGTGTAGATGGTCTGCGGCGCCCAGCCGCCGAAGTCGATCATCACGCCGCTTCCGCGGCGGCGTGTGCGGCCATGTCGTACGGCAGCGGCTGACCGGTCTCCAGGATGCTCTTCAGGCTCGCCAGCACCATCGGCCAGCCGAATGCGATGCTCGGCAGCGTCGCGCTGCCGTCGGCGAAGCGTTCGTGCGTGACGGTCAGCTTGACCACGTCGCCGAGCGGCTCGATCTCATAGGTGACGCGCGACGGCTTCTCCTGCCTCATCGTCTCGTCCCACACCGATACCCAGTCGTACGCCAGCCGCCGCGGCGGATCGGACTCGACGATGGTGCACTGGTTCTTGATCTCGCCATCGCGCTCCATGGTCATCACCGAGCCGACCTGCCAGTCGGAGCGCAGCGTGCAGTCCATCCAATAGCGGCGCGTGAACTCGGCATCGGTCAGCGCGTGCCACAGCGCGTCGGGCGTCGTGCGGATGTAGGTGACGTAGGCGAATTCCGGTCTAGCCATCACGTTCCTCCAGTCGTCGTTTGAGGTCGCTCAGCGCCGTCAGGCGCCCGCGTTCGAACTTCCTGATCCAGCGCTCGCCGATCTCGTGGATCGGCACCGGGTTGAGGTAGTGCAGCTTCTCGCGGCCGTGCCTGACCGTGGCGACCAGATTGGCCGCCTCGAGAATCGCAAGGTGCTTGGTCACGGCCTGCCGCGTCATGGCGAGGCCGTCGCAGAGATCGCTCAGCGTCTGCCCGTTGCGGGCGTGGAGCCGGTCAAGCAGCGCGCGCCGCGACGGATCAGCCAGCGCTTTGAAGACGTCGTCCATGGCGGTGATATTAGGCAACCAAAAGGTTGCATGTCAAGCGCCGCGGGCGCCATGACGTTTCGGTGGTCGATGGCGCCGCACCTGCCTGCTATGTTGCGCGGCTTCGACCATGAACAGGACTGCCGATGTCGCTCGAACTGTATCTGACCTACGTTGCCGCCTGCATCGGGCTGGCGCTGCTGCCCGGACCGGTGGTGACGCTGGTGATCGCCAACGGGCTGCGTCACGGCACGCGCGCGGCGCTGCTCAACATCGCCGGCGCGCAGCTCGGGCTCGGCCTCGTCATCGCGCTGGTCGCCGCGGGCCTGACCACGCTGATGGCGACGATGGGCTATTGGTTCGATTGGGTGCGGCTGGTCGGCGCCGCCTATCTGGTGTGGCTCGGCATCGGCCTGATCCGCAAGCCGGTGGAGGGCGTCGCCGCCGACGCGCCGCCGCCCGCGCCGCGCGGCGGTTTCTTTCTGCAGGGCCTGCTGGTGCTGCTCGCCAATCCGAAGGTGCTGGTGTTCTTCGGCGCCTTCATTCCGCAATTCGTCGACATGCAGCGCGATCACGTCCCGCAGGTCGCGCTGCTCGGCGTCACCTTCATGGTGATCGCGGCGATGACGGATGCGATCTACGCGCTGCTCGCCGGCCGCGCCCGCTCGCTGTTCTCGGCGAGGCGGACGCGACTGCTGTCGCGCGTCTCCGGCGGCTTCATGATCGGCGGCGGCGTCTGGCTGGCGCTCAGCCGCGCGAAGTAAGCATTCTTCACCGCACCCGTGCCCCGGATGCTGCGCAGCGCGCCGCCCTTGCGGCGTGGTGCGCTGCTGATCCGGGGCCCCGGTTGGTCGGATGGAAGGAACCGGGGTCCCGGGTCTGCGACGCAGCGCTGCGCGCTGCATCGCGCCCGGGACACGGACTTAGGCCGTTAATGCCGCCTTCTCGCGCAGCGCCGGTTCGATCGCCGTCAGCACGCGCGCCAGACGCTCGGCCCATGCGGCCTGGCCGGCCTCGTCGCCGATCTGGTCCTGGCGGATCTCGATGCCGGAGTTGATCAGGCCGCGGGCTTCGCCGTGCACCGGGATCGAGTAGTCGGTGCCGTCGGTCACCGCGTAAGGCTGGTTGTCGCCGACCACCAGGCCGTCCTCGCGGCGCAGTTCGGCGAGCAGCAGCGGCGGCAGCACGGTGTCGCGGTGATACAGCGTGCCGATATGCCAGGGCCGCACCATGCCGTGATACACCGGCGTGAACGAATGCAGCGACAGCAGGATCGTCGGCCGGCCGGCGGCGAGGCGGGCGCTGATCACCGCGTCGATGCGGTCGTGATACGGCGCGAAGATCAGCCGTCGGCGTTCCTCGGCCTGTTCGCGGGTCAGCCCGTCATTGCCCGGAATGGTGGTGATCTCGCTGACCAGCGGGATCGAGCTTTCGGCGCTCGGCGGCCGGTTGCAATCGATCACCAGCCGGGAATAGCGCTGCGCGACCAGATGCGCGCCGAGCTGATCGGACAGCCGCTCGGCGACGCCCGCGATGCCGATGTCCCAGGCGATGTGGCGGGTCAGTTCGGCCTCCGGCAGGCCGAGATCGCCGAGCTGCGGCGGGATTTTGCGACCGTAATGGTCGCAGACCAGCAGAAAGGGCGAAGGACCTTCGGGATTTCGTTCGATCACCGGAACTTGTCCCGGCTCGAGACGTAGTGCCACCTGCGGTGCGCCGTTCATCTATAAGTGCCCATCAAATCAGCAGTCCACCTGTGATGACGCTGGTATCGTCTCGCTGCCGCAAAGTCGAGAACCATGCAGTCTTCATGCCGCTTCTGACCATCACCCATCGCACCGATTATCACTACGCCCGCCCGGTTGCCTTCGGCGAACACCGCGTGATGCTGCGGCCGAGCGACGGC
This sequence comes from Rhodopseudomonas telluris, assembly GCF_042432815.1. Classification (NCBI taxonomy): domain Bacteria; kingdom Pseudomonadati; phylum Pseudomonadota; class Alphaproteobacteria; order Hyphomicrobiales; family Nitrobacteraceae; genus Rhodopseudomonas; species Rhodopseudomonas telluris. The sequence goes on along the minus strand of NZ_JBHLWM010000005.1, from coordinate 808,276 downwards.
CACGATCTGCGGATGCTGGAGGGCTCGCTGGTGATCACGCCGCAGCCGGCCTCGCTGCGTTGGATTCACGATGTCTTCGGCAACAGCGTGGCAATCGCAACGTTCGACCAGCGCGCCACGCAGCTCAGCTTCGAGGCGACCGCCGTGGTCGAGCATCACCCGGCCGAGGCCTTCGCGCTGACGCCGGACGACCGGGCCTTCTTCTATCCGTTCCTGTACGACGAGGAGGAATATCCCGACCTTCAGGCTTTCATCCGCCCGCATTATGGCGATCCGGAGGGAGAGCTGGCGGCCTGGGCACGCGGCTTCCTCGACGACGGTCCCTCGACCCGGACCTTCGACATCCTCAGCCGCATCACCCACGGCATTCGCGACGGCTTCCACTATCGCAAGCGCCACGCCCACGGCACCCAGCATCCGCTCGACACGCTGCAGACCGGCTCCGGCACCTGCCGTGATTTCGCGCTGCTGATGATCGAGGCGCTGCGCCGGCTCGGCATCGCGGCGCGGTTCGTGTCGGGCTATCTGTTCGTCCACGACGGCGGCGATGGCGGCCATGTCGGCGGAGGCTCGACACATGCGTGGGTTCAGGTCTATCTGCCGAGCGCCGGCTGGATCGAGTTCGATCCGACCAACGGCATCATCGGCAGCCGCGATCTGATCCGCGTCGCGGTGGCGCGCGATCCGTATCAGGCCGTCCCGCTGCACGGGACCTATGCGGGCGGGGCCGACGACTTCCTGCGGATGGATGTGCGGATCGTGGTGTCTTCGGCCGACGAAGCCGTCGCCATGCCGATGGTGGCGGTGTCGGCCTAGCAGGCCACAGAGTGAGTTGCCCGGGGAGCCCGATGCTGGACCGTCTGTTCGTCTATGGCACGCTGATGCGCGGCTATGATCATCCGATGGCGCGGCAACTGTCGGACAATGCCGACTATCTCGGCGCGGCGACGATGCCCGGCCGGCTGTATCAGGTCCGTCATTATCCCGGTTTGATCGAAGCGACCGCCGCGTCCGACCGGGTGTTCGGCGATCTGTTCAGGCTGCACCGTCCGGCCGACCTGCTGGCGGTGCTCGACGATTACGAAGGCTGCGGCGAGGGCTGCGAACAGCCCGCGCCATACCGGCGCGAGATCGCGCGCGTCACGCTCGCGGAAGGCGGCGAGGTCGAGGCCTTCGTTTACATCTACAATTTCGACGTCGCGAAGCTGCGGCACATTCCGTCGGGACGGTTCGCCGACGTCGTCGCCTCTAGCGATTGAGGTGCAGTTCGACGTGCGCGTTGGCGGCGAGCGGCAACAGCGTCAGCCATTCCGGATCGCCGGGCTCGGACAGGCAGAAGCTGGGGAAGTCATAGGTCTCGACCGCAGCGGTCGCGATGGTGAGCGCGTCGCCGCAATCGTCGCATTTCCAGGCGTGGATCGCATAGACCCCGTCGACCGTTTCGGCGCCGAGCGAGGTCATTTCCGCATTGCATCGGGTACAATTTGCCATGGTTCTGGCTCCAGTCGTTTGGCGCCGCTCCCCACAGGGGACCGGCGCAGTGAGCCCTCGACCTTGGTGAACCGTTCTCCCCGACTCCCCGCAAAGCAGGGTGCGGCACTGAGCGCCCGCTTCCGCGGTGCAACAATGAGCCAGATCAAATCTGCTGCAGATGCGAAGGAAAGTGGACGAAAGTGATCATAGGTGTCGTCATTGAAGGGAGCCCATCATTCCCGCGCTCCGTCTGAGGACGAGGACTAACCCCGACCGCAGCGCGCTCCCTCTCCCGCGCGCGGGAGAGGGCTGGGGTGAGGGCGCCCCAGGCACCGTGCTGCGACGACGCGAACACACGGCACGGTGTCTGCGAACGACGCCGGCACAGTGCCTGGGGACCCCCACCCCCGACCCCTCCCCGCAAGGGGGAGGGGAGCAGAGGCGCCGGGCTCGAGGCTTGCTCGATGTCGGCAATCGCTCCCTATGAGATAGCCCCGAGCCGCAGCGCGCTCCCTCTCCCGCTTGCGGGAGAGGGCTGGGGTGAGGGCGCCCCAGGCAGTGAATGTGCGATGTGCAGCCGGCATAGGGTCGCTCCCCAACTTCTGGATTCCGGATTCGCTCGCTGCGAGCGCCCCGGAATGAGGGTGGGGTGGGTTGGCGGGTGGGAAACCGTGCTGGCCGCACGCTGTGGATATCCGGTATAACGCGGCCGCGGCCCCTCCATATATGTCAAGCCTAGAGCCCCTGGCGCCCGCCGGGCCACGCAAGGTTGTTCATGCGCTTCACGCCGCAATTTCTCGACGAGCTGAAAGCCCGGCTTCCGGTGTCGGATGTCGTCGGCAAGCGCGTGAAGTTGAAGAAGGCGGGGCGGGAGTGGAAGGGGCTGTCGCCGTTCCAGCAGGAGAAGACGCCGTCGTTCTTCGTCAATGACGAGAAGCAGGCGTGGTTCGACTTCTCGAGCGGCCGCAACGGCTCGATCTTCGATTTCATCATGCTCACCGAGGGCGTCGATTTCCCCGAGGCGGTGGAGCGGCTGGCAGGAATGGCCGGGCTGGCGCTGCCGGCGGCGACGCCGGATGCGGCGCGGCAGGCGCAGCGCCGCAAGTCGCTGTACGACGTGATGGAACTGGCGGCGGCGTATTTCGCCGAGAATCTCGCCTCGCGCGCCGGCGCCCGCGCCCGCGGCTATCTGGCCGATCGCGGCATGCTGCCATCGACCCAGGTCAAGTTCCGCATCGGCTACGCCTCGCCCGAGCGGTTCGCGCTGAAGGAGCATCTCGGCAAGCACGGCGTCCCGGTCGAGGACATGGTCGAGGCCGGGCTGCTGTCGGCCGGCGACGACATCCCGGTGCCGTTCGACAAGTTCCGCGACCGCGTGATGTTTCCGATCACCGACATCCGCGGCCGGGTGATCGCGTTCGGCGGCCGGGCGCTGGAGAAGGACGTCGCGGCCAAGTACCTGAACTCGCCCGAGACGCCGCTGTTTCACAAGGGCGACAACCTCTACAACCTCACCACCGCGCGCAAAGCGGCGCATGACGGCGCTTCGGTGATCGTGGTCGAGGGCTATGTGGATGTCATCGCCATGGTGACGGCGGGCTTCACCGGCACCGTCGCGCCGCTCGGCACCGCGCTGACCGAGAACCAGCTCGCGCTGTTGTGGAAGATGGCCGACGAGCCGATCCTGTGCTTCGACGGCGACCGCGCCGGCCAGAAGGCGGCGTATCGCGCTGCCGACCTGGCGCTGCCGCAGCTCAAGCCCGGCAAGAGCCTGCGCTTCGCGCTGCTGCCGGAGGGCCAGGACCCCGACGATCTCGCCCGCGCCGGCGGCCGGCTGGCGATCGAGGAGGTGCTGGGCGTCGCCCGGCCGCTCGCCGACCTGTTGTGGATGCGCGAAACCGAAGGCGGCAGCTTCGCCACGCCGGAGCGCCGCGCCGCCCTGGAGGCGCGCATCAACGAGCTGGCGAACGGCATCCGCGACGAGGTCGTCCGGCGCTATTATCGCCAGGACTGGGCCGAGCGCCTGCGCAACGCCTTCGCGCCGGTCGGCGGCTTCGGCGGCGGCTATCGTGGCGGCGATGGCGGCTATCGCGGTGGAGGTGATTCGGGGCGGCGGTTCCCGTCGCGGGGCAGTTTTCCACAGGGCGGCCGGCCCGGACCGCGCCCGGGGCAGGGCGGCGGCGCGCCTTCGCTGGCCCGCGGCCCGTACCAGATGATGAGCCCGCAGCTCGCCTCCAGCCCGATCATGCGCGGCCAGCGCAGCGCGATCTCCCGCCGCGAGGCGCTGATCCTGACCTCGCTGCTCAACCATCCGTGGCTGCTGGACGACCATCTCGAGGAGGTCGCGGCGCTGGAATTCGCCCACCCGGAGGCGCATCGGCTGCGCGCCGCGATCATCGCCGCCTTCGCGCAGGACCACCATCAGGCGGCCGATGAGGCCGGGCAGGCCGAGCGGCTGCGTGCGGATCTGGCAAAGGCCGGGTTAACCGAGCAATTGCAACGCCTTGAGCGCGCGATCACGACCCAGGCGGTGTGGGGCGCGGGCCCCGGCGCGGCGCGCGAGGATGTACTTTCGACGTGGCAGCAACTCGTTGCCTTGCATCGACAATCTCACTCCTTACTTAGGGAGCTGAAGGATGCCGAGCTGGCCTTGGGTGAAGACGGCAGCGAAGCCAACGTCGCCTGGTTGCGGGACGTCAAGGCGCGGCTTTCGGAAGTGGACGGAACTGAGGCGCTGATCGAAGGATTTGGCGAATCGTCCGGCCGGTTCCACCGGGGCGTGTGATCGCAGGATGCACGGCGACGCGGCGGGATTTGTGAAAAGACTCGCCAAGCCCCCGCATTGGCTGCAAAAACAGGGTTAGTAAGGGCTTAACGGCATTCCGGTAGAAGGCCTTCGGGCGACCATTTTGGGAAACCAGCAAGCGGGATCGTGTCGGGTGGCGTCGGCGAGCGCCGCCCTTTGCGTGTCTCACCCGGCAAGGCAAGTTTGGATGACGGCGCGGCGACGTGACCGGCATGCGCGCGTTCAGGAGCAGTGAATGGCCAGCAAGGCGAAGACGGTTCAGTTGAAAGACAAGGAAAAGGACGACAAGGCCGACGCGCCGGAGAAGGACTCCGCCGACGCTCCCTCGCCGCTCCTCGACCTGTCGGATGCGGCCGTCAAGAAGATGATCAAGCAGGCCAAGAAGCGCGGCTTCGTGACCTTCGATCAGCTCAACGAAGTGCTGCCGTCCGACACCACCTCGCCGGAGCAGATCGAGGACATCATGTCGATGCTCTCGGATATGGGCATCAACGTGTCCGAAGCCGAGGACACCGACAGCGAGGACGAAGAGGCCAAGGACGAGGCCGACGAGGAGCCCGATAACGACCTCGTCGAGGTCACCCAGAAGGCCGTCACCGAGACCAAGAAGTCCGAACCCGGCGAGCGCACCGACGATCCCGTCCGCATGTATCTGCGCGAGATGGGCACCGTCGAGCTGTTGTCGCGCGAGGGCGAAATCGCCATCGCCAAGCGGATCGAGGCCGGGCGCGAGGCGATGATCGCCGGGCTGTGCGAAAGCCCGCTGACCTTCCAGGCGATCATCATCTGGCGCGACGAGCTCAATGAAGGAAAGATCTTCCTTCGCGACATCATCGATCTCGAAGCGACCTACGCCGGCCCCGACGCCAAGAACAACATGAACCCGGCGATGGCCGGCGAGGGCGGCGAAGAGGGCGCTGCGGAAGCCGAAGGCGGAGCGCCCGCGCATGTCGCGCCGCCGGCCGCGCCGCCGTCGCCGACGCCGTTCCGTCCCGCGCAGCAGCGCGGCGCCGCGCCGGCCGAATCCGGCGGCGAGGGCGGCGAAGGCGCGTCCGAAGGCGAGATGGACGACGACGAGTTCGAGAACCAGATGTCGCTCGCCGCCATCGAGGCCGAACTCAAGCCGAAGGTGGTCGAGACCTTCGACAAGATCGCCGACAACTACAAGAAGCTGCGCAAGCTGCAGGAGCAGGACATCGCCAACCAGCTGCAGAACGAGCAGCTGTCGCCGTCCCAGGAGCGCAAGTACAAGAAGCTCAAGGACGAGATCATCGTCGAAGTGAAGTCGCTGCGCCTCAACCAGGCGCGCATCGACTCGCTGGTCGAGCAGCTCTACGACATCAACAAGAAGCTGGTGTCGTTCGAAGGCCGCCTGCTGCGCCTCGGCGACAGCCACGGCGTCGCGCGCGACGACTTCCTGCGCAACTATCAGGGCTCGGAGCTCGATCCGCGCTGGCTCAACCGCGTCTCGAAACTGAGCGCCAAGGGCTGGAAGAACTTCGTCCACTACGAGAAGGACCGGATCAAGGAGCTGCGCCAGGAGATCCAGTCGATGGCGGCGCTCACCGGCCTCGAGATCGGCGAATTCCGCAAGATCGTCCACTCGGTGCAGAAGGGCGAGCGCGAAGCCCGTCAGGCCAAGAAGGAAATGGTCGAGGCGAACCTCCGCCTCGTGATCTCGATCGCCAAGAAGTACACCAACCGCGGCCTGCAGTTCCTCGATCTCATTCAGGAAGGCAACATCGGCCTGATGAAGGCGGTCGACAAGTTCGAGTATCGCCGCGGCTACAAGTTCTCGACCTACGCGACCTGGTGGATCCGGCAGGCGATCACGCGAAGCATCGCCGACCAGGCCCGCACCATTCGTATTCCGGTGCACATGATCGAGACGATCAACAAGATCGTGCGTACCTCGCGGCAGATGCTCAACGAGATCGGCCGCGAGCCGACCCCGGAAGAGCTCGCCGAGAAGCTCGGCATGCCGCTGGAGAAGGTCCGCAAGGTCCTCAAGATCGCCAAGGAGCCGCTGTCGCTCGAAACCCCGGTGGGTGACGAGGAAGACAGCCATCTCGGCGATTTCATCGAGGACAAGAACGCGGTGCTGCCGATCGACGCCGCGATCCAGTCGAACCTGCGCGAGACCACCACGCGCGTGCTCGCCTCGCTGACCCCGCGCGAAGAACGCGTGCTGCGCATGCGCTTCGGCATCGGCATGAACACCGACCACACGCTGGAAGAAGTCGGCCAGCAGTTCTCGGTGACCCGCGAACGCATCCGCCAGATCGAAGCCAAGGCGCTGCGCAAGCTGAAGCATCCGTCGCGGAGCCGGAAGCTGCGGAGCTTCCTGGATAACTAATCGCCTCAACGCCTCATGGCCGGGCTCGACCCGGCCATCCATCAAAACGGCGGGCCAATGGCCCGCCGTTTTTGCGTTTCGGTCACCGCGACGAGCGCTTGTCGCAGCTATGCTTTTGCTGAGCCGAGGCCTCTCGGTCCCCCTCCCCGCAAGGGGGGAGGGTCGGCCGAGCACCCGGATCGGCGCTTCGCGCCGTCCGGGCACAGGCTCCGCGGAGGCCGGGGGCGGGGGTCCACGAGTCGCAGTGCCCGCGGCCCCCACCCCCGACCCCTCCCCGCAAGGGGGAGGGGAGACGGCGCAACCGCAACCTGAGATTCGCTTATCGCGGCGGGCTACGCCTTCGGCCCATCCGCCCGACGGCCTCGCACCCCGTCGTCCCCGCGCAGGCGGGGACCCATAACCCCTGACCTGACAATTGAACGAAGGGCGCCACCCTCATCGCCTCCGGCGAGACGCTGCGGCATATCGATCCCCGCCTGCGCGGGGATGACGAGCCGAAAGGCGGCACCCGTGGTCCAGTTGCCCGGATGAGCGAAGCGACATCCGGGGCCGCGGCCCCTATGGTCAGTATCGAGACGTTCTCGAAGCTGTTAGTTTGGAGGCATTGCCAAACCTGTAGCGAAGGTTCTTTCGCTATGCCGACGATTGCCTGGTTCTACGGTATTGCGATCCAGATGTACTACGACGACCACCAGCCACCGCATTTTCACGCGCGGTATGGCCGGGCCAAGGCGCTGGTCAGGCTGTCGGACGGGGTGATCATCGCAGGGGAATTGCCGCCAGTTGCGAGCCGGATGGTTCGCGATTGGGCTCTGGCGCGCCGTTCCGAATTGCAGGATAATTGGCGGCGTGCCCGAGCTTATCAACCGTTGGAAAAGGTGCCGGGTCCCGATGCGGACGAATGACTGGCCGATGGTCGAGGTGCTGCGCCTCAAGGCGCTCGACGAGCGACGCCTGTGGCTGCGTTTCACCGACGGCTGCGAAGGCGTGCGCGATCTCTCGGATGTCCTGAGCCGTGATGGCCCGATGCTGGCGCCGCTGCGCGATCCGGCGTACTTCGCCCGCGCCTTCGTCGAGATGGGCGCGCCGACCTGGCCCAACGGCTTCGACCTCGATCCGATCCAGCTCTATGTCGAACTCCGGGACGCGGGCGAGTTGTCCCGCGTAGCGGCGGAGTAAGCGCCGTAGGGTGGGTTAGGCGAAGCCGTAACCCACCATCTTCTCTTCGCGGCGGATTACGCCTTCGGCTAATCCGCCCTACGGGCTGAATCTGCTAGTTAGTAGCCCGGATGCAGCGAAGCGAAATCCGGGATTTACGGCAGGTCCCGGATTACGCTGCGCTCCATCCGGGCTACGATTACTGGTGTACACCCCGCGCCGCAGCCCGCTCCCTCTCCCGCGTGCGGGAGAGGGCCGGGGTGAGGGCGACACGGGCACAGTGCCCGGGGACCCCCACCCCCGACCCCTCCCCGCAAGGGGGAGGGGAGCAGAGCCGCAGAGCACTCCCTCTCCCGCGTGCGGGAGAGGGCTGGGTGAGGGCGACACGGGCATGGACTTGGCGAGTTTGGACGCAGCCGCAGCGCGTAGCGTCGAAGTAAGCGGCGCAGCGTCGTCGGGTGGTTAGGCGAAGCCATAACCCACTATCTTCAATCGCGGCGGCGGATGACGCCTTCGGCTCATCCGCCCTATGGGCTAGATTTTCGCCAACGACTCTGGATCAGAGGAGATCGAGCGTGGCCGTCCGACGAATCGTCACGAACATTCATGCAGACAGGCTGGAGGACGCCAAACGTTTCTATGGCGACATCCTCGACATGGAACTCGTGATGGACCATGGCTGGATCGTCACCTACGCGTCAGACAGCGCCATGAAACCGCAGGTGAGTCTTGCATGCGAAGGCGGATCGGGGACGCCGGTCCCGGACCTTTCCATCGAGGTCGATAATTTCGATGAGGTCTATCGCCGGGCATCGGCGTCCGGCATTCCGATTCAGTATGGTCCCGCGACCGAACCATGGGGCGTTCGTCGCTTCTTTGCGCGCGATCCATTCGGACGGTTGGTCAACATTCTCACGCACGACTGAAGCGGCGGCGGAAACAGGGCCGTAGCGCGGGTGAGGGCGACCCGAGCTCGGAATTAGCGCGCCTCCGCCAAGCCGGACGACGTCCGCGATCCGTTCGATCTCCCGACGCCGACACAACCAGCCGGGATTGACTCTCCGGTATGTTCTGCTTCTGTTCTTTTACCCAACACGGTGAGCCCCCATGGACCTCGAACAGACCCGTTCCGAGATTGCGCAACTGCGCGATCAAATCCGCCGCAAGCAGGCCGACCTCGTCCAGCTGCAGCGGGCCGGCATACGCACCGACGACGCCGAGGCCGTTCTGCAACGGATGCAGGATCGGCTGGACAAGCTCTGCGCTGATCGCGACCGCCTGGCCGGGGAGCAGCGACGGACCTATGCCGGGCGCGACAAGCTCATTCGCGGTCCGCTGGCGAGGCGCGTGTGATGGCGGTTCAGCCGATCAAATGGTTCGAGGAGTCCGACGACCATTCCGACTTCGTCAAGGCGCTCGCCGAGGTGCGGCGTCTCGGGACGCGGGAAGGTTGGTGTTATCACCACGTCCAGGCCATCATGCTGTCGATCGACCAATACGCCGAAAGCGCGCTCGGCAACCGCGAGTACTTCTGGAACAAGCCGCACGGGATGCGATAGCGCCAGCGCAGGACGGCCCTCCACCCTGCGAGCGATCGTCGCTCCGCCCCCACCCCAAGCCGCAGCGCACCCCCTCTCCCGCTTGCGGGAGAGGGCCGGGGTGAGGGCGACCCGAGCAGTGAGTCCAACCTACGCGGCTGACACCGTCTCGCTCCCCTACCTGCGGGATTCCGGGTTCGCTCACTACGCGAGCGCCCCGGAATGACCGGCCGGGGTGAGGCCGAGCCGCCGCTGGAGCAAGGTCGCGCCCTGCGCCGCAGCGCGCTCCCTCTCCCGCTTGCGGGAGAGGGTTGGGGTGAGGGCGACACGAGCACTGAATCAGCAAGTTAGCAGCCCGGATGCAGCGAAGCGAAATCCGAGATTTACGGCAGGTCCCGGATTACGCTGCGCTGCATCCGGGCTACGCTCGCTGTGAACATCAATCACGGGACGAGGCCCGGCGCATCGCCTTGGCAATCTCGCGGCTAACCAACCTTATTGAGACGTCCGCAGTATTGAGCTGTCGCAACCTCCGGGTGATAATGTCGCCCTGGGGGCGGAAATGGAATGGTCTATTCTTGTGGTGCTGCTGGTCGGCGCCTTTTTCTGGTGGCGCCACACGAAGAACATTGAAGCAGCGCGGGTCGCAAACGAGCGTTTGGATAAGGACACGCGACTCCTTCAGCATATCAAGGCGGGGCTCCGTGAGCTTGAGCGGAAGCGACGGGAAGAGGGCCTTACTTTCTCGAAGGATGGGAAGCTATTGCTGGAGACCCCACACATGGCGGCCTACAAGGTCAGCCATTTCGCGGAAAGCCGTACTGGCTTCTATTTCAAAGACATCAATGAATACGGCTTGCACGGGTTTTTTGCAGGTGAGCCGGGCGAATATTTCGACAGCTATTACCGAACCGACAGCACCTTCAAGAAAGAAGGTCGTCTGGTTACGCGTGACGAGGACTGACCATGGAGTGGGGATACATCCTGGCGCTGGGGATTGGCGCGCTGGCTGGATATGGCTTTAAGCCGAAGGCGAAACCGGTGTCACAGGACACGTCGAGGTTCTCGAGAGCATCGGCGATCGACCGCAGCAACCTGCTGCAGGCGTATTCGCGGGAGTTGTCAAATTACCTTATCCAGCTCGACCCGGAGCGCTACTATTCGGTCTACAGCAGAGCCTTTGATGAGCAAGAAAGGCTCTTTGCCGCGGATGCAAAGCTGAGAGAAGCCGAGCTGCTTATCCTGACCGAGCGATACCCGCAGTACGAAAATTTTGATTTTGTCGGAACGCGCCCTTACGTGGTCTACGAGTCAACCTTTGAGCGGTACGATGCCGAAGATATCGAGGAACACTTCGTCAACCTGGTGAAATTCCACTCCCTGCAGCGGGCGGGCTCGGAAGCGTGGCGCGAACTATTCCCAATGCTGAGCACCAAGGAGCGGGAACACTTGGTAAAATACATTAGGGAGGTGAAGGATAAGAAATTTAAGGAGCGGCTGAAGCAGGCCGTTCGCGAATATCGTCTCGCCACGGTTTCAAAGCCCATTGATTTCGAGACACCTGATGGAGGTCTGGTCTACGAAAACCAGGATATAGCTGTCTTCAGGCTCTATGACATCGCTGAAAATGCAGAAGGCTATTGGTTCAAAGACACTGATGAGTACGGCGTCCATTCATCGTTTTACGACGATGAGCGAGATAAGTCCTATGAGAGCTGGTATCGCAGCGACCGCATATTTAAGAAGCGGGAAGTGCTGATGCGATAGCTGGGCGGGAGGCGTCAAACCGCTTGGTTGTTTGTTTTTCGGCTTTCTTCCCTCCTTCCTTTGCCCTAATGCGGCCGGCATTGATTGTAGCCGACCAGAGAGTCGTCGAAAACGGTCTGCATCTCGTCGATGGTTTCGAACCAAGTGCGGCGGCTCTCGACGCGGAAGTTCTTGTCGAGCTAGGTGCGGTGTAGCCGCTCGACGATGGCCGAACTGTCAGGTGATTACGAACTCAGCCCCCAGCAAGGCAGCTTCCTCTTGACAACTTTCCTATATCGTATATATTCCTATCCATCCCGCTCCACTCCCGAGGGGCGGCTCGCGATCGTCACTTGTCGCGGGGCGGGGTGCGGTGGACGCGGCAGCGTCGGCGCGGAGGAAGGCGGTTGGGGGCCGCGAGGCAGGAGGTCCGCAGGGCCTGGCCTCGGGGTCTATGGAGCCGCCGACCGAAGCGCGGACGACGACGCTGTGCGGTGCGGGCCGGGGCGGAGATGCGCCCCATCTGCATCGCCTTTGCGCGCCGGCCCAAGTCGTGTGGTCCTGACGCCCGTCGCTGGCGCCAAGGGACGGAGCGCCTGCACGCCAACCGGCCGCAGGAGACAAGGTCCGGACGTTCGCGTCCGCACTGCTTAGTCCCGACGGTGACGAACCCAAGCGTATCAATCGCCGCCGGGGAGAGCACGAAGCAAGCCGGAAGCCTCACCGCGTGCGGAACGCCGGACGTCTCGGTGCTTTCGTGGTGACTAACTCGTGCGCTTTTTACATTGCGCATGAGGCTGCGGACGCATCGTGCGTCCGGCGTTCCGCGCGCCCTCGTTTCGGGCGCGGCGCGACGGGGCAGGCGCCCCGAAGCGCAAGGCCGATCGGCGTCCCCCGCGCCGCCCAAACAACAGGGGCGATGACGCACGTCCGCTTCCCGCCGGGACGAGGGAGAGCCGCCATGGCCGCGATCGCCTGTCCTTTTGGCTGCGTTTCGGCCATAACGGTCGCCGGTGGGGACGAATCCGTAGAGCCTGCTTTGGCGCGCCTTAAAGTCTGGGACATCATTCACGCGACGCGGCGGCTGCGGTCGCTCGGGCTGGTCGGCGATCTGGTCGCGGTGGCGGCCGCGGCGCTGGCGCTGCTGCTCCGCTACGTCGCCGATCCGGTGCTGCCGCCCGGCTTTCCCTATCTCACCTTCTTCCCGGCGGTGGTGCTCACCACCTTTTTCTTCGGCCTGCGCGCCGGCGTCGTCTGCGGCGTGCTGAGCGGGCTCGGCGCCTGGTACGTCTTCATCCCGCCGTTCTACAGCTTCGAGATGTCGCCGCCGACCGCGATCGCGCTCGGGTTCTACGTGTTCATCGTCGCGGTCGACATCGCGCTGATCCACGTCATGCACCTCGCCGCCGCGCGGCTGCGCGAAGACGCCGAGGAGACGGCGCTGCTGTACGAGCAGCAGCGCACGATGTTCCAGGAGCTGCAGCACCGCGTCGCCAACAACATGCAGTTCGTCTCGGCGATGCTGCGGCTGTACAAGAAGCGCGCCGGCGACGATCCGGCCGCGATGCTGACCGCGCTCGACGACGCGCGGGTGCGGCTCGACACCATGTCGCGCATCCACCGCTATCTGTACGATCCCGCCAACGTCACCCGCCCGGTCGGGGCGTTCTTCCAGGATCTGTGCGCCAACCTGCTCGAGGCCGCCGGCGCCAAAGACGTGCGCATCACCGTCGACATGCCGCCGGTGCAGTTCGATCTCACCCGGCTGACGCCGCTGTCGCTGATCGTGGTCGAAGTGATCACCAACGCGCTGAAGCACGCCTTCCCGGACGGCCGCGGCACCATCGCGCTCCGGCTGGTGCAGGACGGCGACCGGATGGTGCTGACCGTCGCCGACGACGGCAAGGGCATGGCGCCCGGCGCCGCGCCGGACCTCGCGCCGGGTGACGGCGGCAGCCTCGGCCTCAAGATCATCACCAACCTCGCCACCCAGATCGGCGGCCACATCAGCTACGAGGTCGCCCAGGGCACCACGGCGCGGATCGCGTTCGACGCCGCCTGATCGAAACGGCACGCCACGCCGGGACGATTCCGCGCTATCATCGCGGCGTTGCGATTGTGCTGACCAAACCCATTTCCAGGAGGCCCCGATGCCGCGAATGCTCGCGCCGATTTCGATCGCCGATCCCGACCTGCCCGCCGCCGCCGGCGGCAACGGTCCGCTGTCCGGCGGCGTCGCCCAGGTGATCAATCCGTGGCGCTGGTTCACCAGCGTGTTCGGCAATCAGGTCAGCCTGTTCCAGATCAACCTCGGCCGCTCCTCCGCGCCCGAAACGGAAACCCGCATTCTCGACGAGGTCGGCTCCTACGGCCGCCAGCTCGGCCGCATCGGCGATGCGCTCGACGTGCTGGTGAAGGAATTCCCCCGCGAAGGCCTCAGCGAGCAGGCGGTCGCGGCGCTGGAGGATTTTTCCGCGCAGATGCGCGAGATCAAGCGGGTGAAGGAGCGGGCGCGCGGCTGAGCGTGGGTATTCGGGCTCGGGCACCGGCCGTCGTGCTGACAACTCGCCGCCGCGGTCATCCTGAGGCGCGCGCGCAGCGCGCCGCGAAGGATGGGCCGGGCTGCCGAGAGGGGCAGGAGTTACTTCCCCTCCACGAACGCCTTGAACTTGTCCGCCCAGTCCGGATGCCAGCGCGACAAAGCGGGGCGGTTGTCGATGATATCGCCGGCGGCCCAGGCGATGCGGCGTTCGTCGAGGCTGCGCGGCACGTCGTTGTCGGGGCAGAGGATGTAGAAGTCCCGCGCCGCGATGCGCTCCAGCATGAAGTCGACGGTCTGGTCCGCCGTCCAGGCGCCGTCGGGCTTCTCGCTGCGGCCGCGCGCGGTCAGCGCGGTGAACACGAAGCCGGGGATCAGCAGGTGCGCCGTCACCGCGCAGCCTTCGGTGTTGCGCAGCTCGTGCGCCAGCGCTTCGGTGTAGGCTTTCACGCCGGCCTTCGAGACGTTGTAGGCGGGATTGCCGGGCGGCGTGGTGATGCCCTGCTTGGAGCCGGTGTTGATGATCAGTCCGGGCCGGCCGCGCGCGATCATGCCGGGCGCGAAGATCTGCGAGCCGTTGATCACGCCCCACAGATTGACGCCGAGGATCCGCTCATAGGCGTCGCGCGGGCCGAGCGCGGCGCTCGGCGGCTCGATGCCGGCGTTGTTCATCAGCACGTCGACGCCGCCGAACTTCGCCGTCACCGCGTCGTGCAGCGCGTCCAGCGCGGCGGGCTGCGCGACATCGGTGGCGAGCGCCAGCACGTCGTCGGCGCCCCCGGCCGCCGCGCCGGTCAGCAGTTCGGCGGCGCGCGCCAGATGGTCGGCGCCGATATCGGCGATCGCGACCTTCATGCCGGCCTGCAGGAACCGCTTGGCGGCGGCGAAGCCGATGCCCGACGCGCCACCGGTGACGACGGCGACATGGTCCTTGGCGATGGCGGGATGCGGCATGAAGGGCTCCGATCGGTCGCAAAACTGCTGAGGCTTGCAGATAGACCGCCGGGGCAGCGATGCAAGCGAGCCGGCCGCGCGATCAGTTTTCGCTGCTGTCCGGTTTGGCCGGGCCGGACTGGACCGGACCGAAGCCGGCAATCGGCGGATTGGAGAACGGCCCGCGCACCGCGTCGGCCGCGCCCGGCGGCAGCGCGTCGGCATCGACCTCCACGGCGAAGCGGCCCTGCGCGGCGTCGATCGGGATCACGCCGAACGCAGCGTTGAGCCGGCCGACGTCGACGCCGAGCTGGGCGGCCGCTTCCGCCAGCGTCGGCACGCCGCCCGTTCCGGTCACGGTCATCAGCACGGTCTTCGGATCGGCCATCCGGGCTTCCTCGGTCCGCTGCGCAGGCTGCACGCCTCGCTGCTACGAGAGGCCGGCAATCTGCGCCGCAGCTTCAGGGTCGAGGATGCCATGGCCGTAATCGCCGTTCCATCCCTGGTTGCCGCGGACGTGGCGGGCGCTGGCGCGCAGCTGCGCGAACAGATTGGCGGGCGGCACATGCGCCGGCGACAGCCGGGTGCGCAACGCCGCGATGCAGCCGGCCGCGACCGGGCAGGCCGCCGAGGTGCCGCTGTCCGGTGTGCCGGCACCGAACGCCTCGGAGCCGAGGAAATGCGTGTAGCAGGTCAGGTCCGGCTTCTGCGGAAACATGCCGGCGATCGACGGCCCCTGCGACGAGTAGCCGACACGGGCGTCCTGGATATCGCAGCCGGCCAGCGTCAACACGTCGGCACTGGCATTGGCGCCCATGATGGCTTCGGAGGTTCGGGTCTGGCAGCGGCCGTCGGGACATTCGCGTCCGCAATTGCCGGCCGCGAAGACGATGTCGCCGCCGGCGCGCGCCATCACCGACACCAGGCCGTTGAACGGATGGTTCGGGTTGTCGATGTAGCGGCCCGGATGGCCGGCGGGAAAATCCCAGCTCGGATGGAAGATGCCCCAGCTGTTGTTGATCACCAGCCCCTTGTAGCGCGATGCGCCGCCGGCCGCGAAGGCGACGGCCCACACCGTGATGAGTTGGGCCAGCCCCTGGAACGCCATCGCCAGCGTGGCGCCGCTGATCGAACCGCCGGGCGCCGTCGAGGACAGGATCGGATAGTCCAGCAGCGTGGCGTTCGGCGCTGCGATCAGCACGTCGTAGGCGCACATCGTGCCGTGATCGACGGGATGATGGCCGGGCGCGCTGGTGTTGCCGGGTGGCTGCCAGGAATTCGCGGCGTCGAACCGCGGCATTCGGCCGAGCTTGCCACGCAGGTGCTGGAGATTGATGCCGGTGTCCATGATCGCGACCGCGACCTCGCTGCCGTCGAGCCCGCGCTCCGCCAGCCAGCGCACCCCCAGCTTGGCCTGCACGTCGGCGGCATTGCCCAGCGGCGGCGTGCCGCCGCATGTGATGAACGGCGCGATCGCCGGATCGGCGAACAGCGGCGCGCCGCCGAGCGACACCGGGATCTGGGACGGATCCTCGGCCTCGATGAAGCCGCGCACCGCGAACTGCGCCGATTGGTCGGGTTGCAGCTGGCTCAGCCGGGTGTCGCGCCCACCGCTTCCCAGCGGCACCGCCGCGAAGCTCGGGTCGATCTCGAAGTCCGGGGGCAGCCTGGTCTGCTGCAGCGCTGCCTCGGCGCCGATCCCCGCCTTGGCGGAGGCCACCAGCGACTGCTGCGAACCCAGAATGGTCAGTACGGAGACTTTTATCGTCATAGCGCACCTCGACGGCCAAAGGGATTACAACTATAAGTTGTAGTACGGGCCGGGCTTACGCAACCGTATTTTATGCGGGGTGGTAGGGAGGGCGGATGACGACTGACAGGGAGTCGCTCGCAGCTCAGAATACCGCAGAAGGCACGCTCAGCGTCAGTCCTGAGCGGGCTGTCGCCGTGGTTCGGTGCGTCGGAGCTGAAGGAGATGGACCAGCGCGCGAGCGGTGCCCGCGCGCTGCGGCGCTCAGCGCTTCTGCACGAACACCGTGCCGGCCGAGTAGCCGGCGCCGAACGAGCAGATCAGGCCGAGGTCATCCTTGACGAGATCGTCCGAGGTCTTGTGGAAGGCGATGATCGAGCCGGCCGACGACGTGTTGGCGTAGTCGTCGAGGATGATCACGTTCTCCTGCGGGGTCGGATCGCGGCCCAGCACCTTGCGGCCGATGATCTCGTTCATGTTGATATTGGCTTGGTGCAGCCACATCCGCTTCAGCGCGTGCGGATCGACGCCGAGCTCGCGCGCGTGCTCGATGATCATCTCAGAGACCATCGGCACCACTTCCTTGAACACCTTGCGACCCTGCTGCACGAACAGCTTGTCGGTGTTGTCGCGGCCTTCCGGCGCGGCGCGGTTGAGGAAGCCGGCATTGTTGCGGATGTTGTTGGAGAACTGCGTCTTCAGCTTGGTGCCGAGAATGTCCCAGCCGCCCTGCGCGTCGTCGGCGCGCTCGACGATCGCCGCGGTGGCGACGTCGCCAAAGATGAAGTGACTGTCGCGGTCGCGGAAGTTGAGATGGCCCGAGCAGATCTCGGGATTGACCATCAGCACCGCATCGACCGAGCCGCCGCCGACGAAGTCCGCCGCGGTCTTCAGCCCGAACGTCGCCGACGAGCAGGCGACGTTCATGTCGAAGGCGAAGCCGCCGAGGCCGAGCGCGGCCTGTACTTCGATCGCCATCGCCGGATACGCGCGCTGCATGTTGGAGCAGGCGCACAGCACCGCGCCGATCTTCTCCCGCGGCTTGCCCCAGCGTTCGATCGCCTGCTCGGCCGCCTTCACGGCGATCTCGGCGAGGATCGAAAGTTCCTCGTTGGGCCGCTCCGGGATCACCGGCCGCATGATCTCGGGATCGATGATGCCGGGCTTGGCGACGACGTAGCGCGACTTGATGCCCGACGCCTTCTCGATGAATTCGGACGACGACGGCGCAAGCGGCTCGACCTCGCCGGCCGCGATCGCGTCGGCATGGGCCGCGTTGAAATTCGCCACATAGGTGTTGAAGGCCTCGACCAGCTCGGCGTTGGAAATGCTGTCGGGCGGGGTGTAGAGGCCGGTCGCGGCGATGACGGCAGGGCGCACGGAAAGCTCCGGTCACGAAGGCTGAGTGAGAGGACCGCCGGCCGAAAGCGATCCGTCGCGCCCCGCCGGGATCCGACGCCGAACGGCCGCCGTCTTCTTTGACGCCGGACAAAAGGCGGCAGCGGCCGGATCGTCCGTTGGTCGAGCGCAGCCGCCGGGCAGGGCGCGCAGGCGTTCAGGCCGGCGCGGGCCGATGCGGTATGAAACGGCCTGCGGCGAAACACAAGCAGATTGCCCACCAAACAGGCGCTAAAATGCGCTGCAGTGCGGGGTGGAGCGCCGTGGTTTCAGGCGCGTCGGTCGGCCCCGGCCGCAGCCGTTCTCGCTTCAGGAGTGTCGTCGATGCAAACCGGTCATCTGCTTCTGCCGCTGCCGCCCGCCGGCCCTGACGAAGCGCTCGACACTCTGGTGGCCCGCGGCGGCGTCCGCGTCGAGCGCATCGTCTCGTTCGGCCAATCGAGCCCCGACGACTTCTGGTACGACCAGGCCGAAGACGAGTTCGTGCTGCTCGTCTCCGGCTCGGCCACCCTGCGCTTCGACGACGGCCGCGACGTCGCCCTCACGCCAGGTGTCTGGGTCGACATCCCCGCCCACTGCCGGCACCGCGTCGAGGCGACGTCGGACAACGAGCCGACGGTGTGGCTGACGATGTTCTGGCCGTGCGAGACGCAGCCGACTTCGTAGCCTGGAGGAGTGGAGCGAAACTCAGATCCACTACTACTTGCCACCAATCACCGCGGAATGCGCGCAGCGCAAACGTGGAATCCAGCGCTGTGAATTCGAGGCCACCGCACCGGGGGATCGGTGGGGTTCAACTACGCGTGAGCGATCACATAGGCGGCGGCGGTTCCTCAGGGCCGGTGCCGGAACGATCACTTGCGCAATCGATTAGGCACGCAGGCGGGGCGATCGGATAGCAAAGGAGATTCAAATGGCAGGCCAAATCGATGGCAAGCGCGTGCTCATTCTCGCCACTCACGGTTTTGAACAGTCGGAACTCGAAACGCCGCGCGATCGGCTGAAGGCGGCGGGTGCGCAGGTTGATATCGTGTCGCCGGAGCAGGGCGAGATCAAAGGCTGGGACGGCAAGGATTGGGGTCGGCCGGTCAAGGTCGACAAGGCGCTCGGCTCCGTGAAGGCCGACGATTACGACGCGATCGTGTTGCCGGGCGGTCAGATCAATCCGGATCTGCTGCGCGTCAATCAGGACGCGCTGAAGCTGATCAAGTCGTTCTTCGAAGCCGGCAAGACCGTCGCGGCCATCTGCCACGCGCCGTGGCTGCTGATCGAGACCGGCATCGCCAAGGGCCGCAAGATGACGTCCTACACTTCGATCAAGCAGGACGTGGTCAACGCCGGCGCCAAGTGGGAAGATTCGGCGGTGGTGACCGACAACGGCGTCATCACCTCGCGCAACCCGGGGGACCTCGAGGCCTTCTCGAACAAGATCATCGAGGAGATTCGCGAAGGCCGTCACCAGCGCAAGGCTGCGTAACCGCCGGATGGGAGTGGGTGGATCTGCGAAGTAACAGCTCCGCATCCACACGTCTGAAACGACAAAACCGCGCCGGTCTGATCGGCGCGGTTTTGCTGTGAAGGGGAATTGAATGCAGTCGGATGGCTGCCGCAGATTGCGCCGGCCGTTGCGCGATGCTCAGCCTCGCAGCCGGCGGTGCCGCATCAGGCGCGCGGCGCTTTCGCTGCGGACCGGGATCGGCTGCGGGATCAAGCCGGCCGGCATCCGCTTGCCGCGGTCGCCGCCGCGAAGGTCGGTGCCCATCGCCATGATGGCCGAGCCCATCGCGGCGCTGCCGAAGGTGATGACGAAGCCGAACAGCAACAGGCCGAATGCGGTGCCGGGCGAGGCATCGGCCAGGATCAGTTCGCGCAGATGGCCGGGATTGACCCACATCAGCCCGCCGATCAGCAGCACTGCGAGGGAAATTCCCGCCGCGAGATTGATCGCCAGCAGCCGAAACAGCGGTTGTCGCAGAAGCGTGCGGGACATGATGCGGTCCTCATTCTCGGCCAGCATGCCAATCAGGCTGGCGTCAGGCAGTCCACGACAGGCAGTCTCGAAACTCGGCGTCGTTTATCCACCGATCATGTTGGCTGCCGTCATGATAGCGTTCCGCAGATATGGGACTGCGGGGCGCGCCTCGCAACGGCGGTCCGGAAATGCTAGATTCGCCTTATTGTCATAGCAATCCGCATCAATACGCATCCTGAATAATCCCCTTCCGCTCGGAGAACCGCGTCAGATGGTCAACCTGCGTTCCGCCCTCGCCACCTGCGCCGCGATTGCCGCGCTTCTTGCCGCTGCTCCCGCGCAGGCCGCGCGCTGCGGCGGTGATTTCAACACCTTCATTTCCAGCATGTCGGCCGAAGCCGCCCAGGCGGGCATTTCGCAAGGCGTGATCTCGCAGGCGCTCGGCGGCGTGACGCCGGATCCGGCGGTGCTGGCCTTCGATCGCCGCCAGCGCGGCACGTTCAACAAGAGCTTCGAGCAGTATGTGGCGACCCGCGTCGGCCCCGGCCGGATCAAGACCGGCAAGGCGATGCTGCTGCGTCACGCCTCGCTGCTGTCGCGGATCGAGCAGCGCTTCGGCGTGCCGCCGCAGATCCTGGTGGCGATCTGGGGGCTGGAGTCGGATTTCGGCAAGGGCGACATGGGCAAGCTGCCGGTGTTCCGCGTGCTCGCCACCATGGCACACGACTGCCGCCGCACCGAGCTGTTTCAGGGCGAATTGCTGGCGGCGCTGCAGATCGTCCAGCGCGGCGACCTCGACCTGCGCGACATGGTTGGCGCCTATGCGGGCGAGATCGGCCAGACCCAGTTCCTGCCGTCGTCCTACATCAAATACGGCGTGGACTTCGACGGCAACGGCCATGTCGATCTGCGCCACAGCGTGCCGGACGTGCTGGCCTCGACCGCCAATCTGCTGAAGACCAACGGCTGGAAGGCCGGCGCCTCCTACGAGGAAGGCACGGCGAATTTCGAGGCGATGCGCGAATGGAATCGCGCGCTGGTGTATCGCAAGACGATCGCTTACTTCGCCGATCAACTCGCCGGGCAATAACCGGCGATCAACTGCGCCGGCCGAAAGGCCGGCGCAGGCGCATCACGAGCCGGCCTTTACGACCCGCTTGATCTGGTCGAGCGTGAAGGTCTGGGCGCCGATCGACAATAGCGGCGGCGACTTCGACAGATCGACCGCGGTGATGGTGCCCTGGATCTGGGTCGAGACCGTCGCCGTCTGGCCCGCGGCGTCGGTCGCCACGATCGACAGCGAGTAGTCGCCCTCGGGCCATTTGGTGCCGTCGTTGCCGCGGCCGTCCCAGGTGAAGCCCTGATTGTTGCCGGCGTTGAGGGTGAACTTGCCGGTGTACACCGTCTGCCCGGTCGAACTCTGGATCGCGACCTGGGCGCTGACCGGCTTGTCGGTCGACATCGACCAGCCCGCGGTCTTGCCGTCGAAATGCGACTTGCTGCCGTCCACCACCGCATTGGCGCCGACGAAATTGATCGCCTGCGAAGCCTGCGCGGTGGTCTGCAGCTTGAGCAGCGAGGCCAGCGTCTCGTTGCCCTTGAGCTGCTGTTCGACGCCGGCGAACTGCACGAGCTGCTGGGTGAACTGATTGGTATCGAGCGGATCGGTCGGGTTCTGGTTCTTGAGCTGCGTCGTCAGCAGCGTCAGGAACGTCTGGAAGTTATCCGCAATCCCCGGGCTCGACGTTCCGGACGAGCCCGAACTCGGCGCCGTATAGTTCGCGTTGGGGGCGGAATACGGCGTGGTCGCATTGGTTGCATCGACCGACATGGTGGCGACCTCCTCAGATCCTGATATCGACGCCGCTGCTCGCACCGAGCATGCGGCCGTAACTGCGGCCGGCGGTCATCGCCGGGGGCAGATCCTCGTCCTTGATCACCAGCCGCTGTGCGTGGCGGCCGCCGTCCTGTTGTTGCTGTCCCTGCTGACCGGACGACGACTGGTCGCGCAGGCTGAATTGCAGGCCGCTGTCGCCGGTCTTGAGACCGGCATTGTCGAGCGCGCGCTGCAATTGGGTCTGATCCTGGCGGAGCATCGCCAGCGTCTCGGGCTTCTCGACGGTGAGATGCGACGTCACCTGACCGTGGCGGTCGACGTCGATGCGGACATCGATACGGCCGAGCTCGGCGGGATCGAGCCGGATCTCGAACCGGCTGGCGCCCCCATTGGCGCGCGCCGCGATGGTGACGGCGAGATCCTGCACCGCGACCGGCACGTTGGTGGCGAGCGCGGCGGTCAGCTGCGGCGCTGCGGCGGTCTGCTGGGTGAGGGTGGAGGCCTGCAGCGGCTGGGCCGGCTGCACCTGCGGCTGCAGCGCGCTCGGGTCCGGCGCCGCCTGCGCGGCCGCATCGGCATGGTGCTGATGAGCCGCGGGTTTCGCCTGGACGTCGAGCTGATCGACGGCGTTGCCGGTCGCAGCCGTGGTGCCCGCCTGATCGCCCTGCGGTTTCGCCGCGTCGGCCTGCGCTTGTCCGTGCGGCGCTCCGGCAGCGGGCGTGGCTTCCGTGGTCGCCGGCGTCTTGATGGTCGCGGCCGGATTGGTCTCGGCCTTGGTTTCGACGGTTTTGCCGGTATTGGGCTGCGCCGCCAACAGCGCGAGCTTGGGATCGGTGGTGACGCCGGTCGCCGTCGCCGCAGTCGCAGTGGCCGCCGTGCCGGTTTCGGCCGGTTGTCCCGTCGGCGCCAAATCCGCGATCGTCGCCTGCGCCTTCAGCGCGGCGGCTGCAGCGATCGTCAGCGGCCCGCTCCCGGCAGTTGCATCCGTGGTGCCTTCCGTCGGGACGCCCGCGGCGCCGGTGGGAGTCGTGGGCACGACAGTGGCGACGATGGCGGCCTGGATCACGGGCTGCGTCGCGGCATTTGAATCGGCGGACTGGCTCTGGTCCGCGGTCTTGGTGTCCGTGTCGTCCTTGCTGTCGCTGGACTTGGTGGCGTCGGCTGGTTTGCTGTCGCCGCTCTTGGCGGTCTTGCTGTCGTCGCCCGGCTTGGTGGTCGAAGACGAATTGGTCTGGGACGCATCGGTCCGGTTCGGCGGGGCCGAGTTGTCATTGCTGCGGTCCCGCGGACGACTTTGGTCCGTCGAGTCGCTGCGATTGGGGCGGGCCGCCCGGTCGTCCGCGCGGCTGGGCGTGCGGGTGTCGGGTGTCGAAGCCGGCTGGGAGCTGGCGGCATCGGCGGTGTTGCTGTCGACCAGCGACGCGAAGCTGTCGGTCGGCGCAGCCCGGTCCTGACGGGGCGCGTTCCGCTGGGCCGTAGGTGCGGTCGAGGCAATTTCCGAAGGTGCGTTCAACACAGGCATGCTCTCACAACTGTTCCACCGCTCTCTCAGCAAGGAGCGGGCCACCCGGGCGAACGCGAAATAGATGAATAATATCAATGCCACGGCAGCCGGGGACGCGCGGAGTGCGGGGCGGACTCCGGCGAGCTTTCTGCCCGCCCGGCAAGAATTGCCCCAGCCTTCAGGGAAACGCCCAGCCGGCGCATTGCGCCCCCGGAAGGCCGCCTATATTAAAGAACAAGCACCCATCGAAGTTTGCGGAAACTGGTTTGCGGCTTCCGGAACAGGCGGAAGGAATGGTCGCGTCGGCACGCCCCGCGACCGCAGCGTATGACTGACACCATGCTCAACAGCCTGGATCTGGAAGGCCGCCCGCAGGACACCCGCGTCGTGGTGGCGATGTCGGGCGGGGTCGATTCCTCGGCGACGGCGGCGCTGCTGAAGTCGCAGGGCTACGATGTCGTCGGCATCACGCTGCAGCTCTACGACCACGGCGCGGCGATGCATCGCAAAGGTGCCTGCTGCGCCGGTCAGGATATTCACGACGCCCGCATGGTGGCGGAGCGGATCGGCATTCCGCACTACGTGCTCGACTATGAAAGCAAGTTCCGCGAATCGGTGATCGACAGTTTCGCCGACAGCTACGCGTCGGGCGAAACCCCGGTGCCGTGCATCGAATGCAATCGCTCGGTCAAGTTCCGCGATCTGCTGGCGACTGCGCGTGAACTCGGCGCATCGGCGCTTGCCACCGGTCACTACGTCTCGTCGCGCCGTCTGCCGGATGGATCGCGCGCGCTGGTCTGCGCCGCCGATCGCGATCGCGACCAGAGCTACTTCCTGTTTGCGACCACCCGCGAGCAGCTCGACTTTCTGCGCTTTCCGCTCGGCGACATGACCAAGCCGCAGACCCGCGAACTGGCGCGGCAGTTCGGCTTGTCGGTTGCCGACAAGCAGGACAGCCAGGACATCTGCTTCGTGCCGACCGGGCGCTACACCGACATCGTCGAGCGGCTGAAGCCGAACGCGATGGAGCCGGGCGACATCGTCGATCTCAACGGCCGCGTGCTCGGCAGTCATCCGGGCATCGTGCATTTCACCGTCGGTCAGCGCCGCGGCCTCGGCATCGCATCGCGTGCGCCGCTGTACGTGCTGCGGCTCGATGCCGCGACGCGTCGCGTCGTCGTCGGCCCGCGCGACGCGCTGCGGATGGAGCGGATCGTGCTGCGCGACGTCAACTGGATTGGCGATGGCGCGCTCGAGCAGGTCGTCGGTGACGGCCTCGAACTATTCGTCCGTGTGCGCTCGACCCGCGCGCCGCAGCCGGCCTGGTTGCGCGCCGCCAATGGCGGCTACGAGGTCGAACTCGTCGCCGGCGAGGAAGGCGTTTCGCCCGGCCAGGCCTGCGTGTTCTACGACGCGGCCGAGGGGCAGGCGCGCGTGCTCGGCGGCGGCTTCATCAAGAGCGCCGCGCCGCGCTCGATCGGCGACACGGCGCGCGAGTCCGCGGATAAGCCCGCGCTCGCGGCGATGCGCGGCTAAGGAATTTCGGGGCAGATCATGGGGAATGATATCGACCGCGCAGGCGTCGCGAAGGCGTATGCGCGCTGGGCGCCGATCTACGACATGGTGTTCGGCAAGGTGTTCGACAGCGGGCGGCAGTCGACCATTGCGGTTGCGGATGCGATCGGCGGGCGTGTGCTCGACGTCGGGGTCGGCACCGGGCTGTCGCTGTCGGACTACTCGCCGACCACCAAGCTGTGCGGCGTCGATATTTCCGAGCCGATGCTGCGCCGGGCGCATGAGCGCGTCCGCACGCTGAACCTCACCAATGTCGAGACGCTGGCGGTGATGGATGCGAAGAACCTCGCATTCCCCGATGGCTTCTTCGACGCCGTGGTGGCGCAATACGTCATCACCGCAGTGCCGGACCCGGAAGCGACGCTCGACGATTTCATCCGCGTGCTGAAGCCGGGCGGCGAGCTGATCCTGGTGAACCATATCGGCGCGGAGAGTGGTCCCCGCAAAGTGTTCGAGCTGGCTTTCGCGCCGCTGGCGCGGCGGCTCGGCTGGCGTCCTGAGTTTCCGTGGGCGCGGCTGGTGAACTGGGCGAAGCGCCATGGCGGCGTGGAACTGGCCGAGCGGCGACCGATGCCGCCGATGGGCCACTTCTCGCTGATCCGCTACCGCAAGCTCTGAGCCGAATTTGGAACTGCGCGGCGGCCGGGTCGTTGTCGCGCATGACCAGGAAAATCGCACTCGCATTCGCCTGTCTGATGATGGCTTCGGGGCCCGCGCTGGCGCAGGCGCCGCCCAAGACGCCTGCGAACCCGGCGCAGACGCCCGCGACGCAATGTCCTCCGGGGGCCGCCCGGATCAATCCGCCAGGCACGACCTCACCCGGGGCGACCACCGGCCAAACCCAGGAGCCGCTCGGCGACAAGCTCGCCCGATCGGACGGCGTTTTGTGCCCGCCGGCGGGCGTCGACCCCGAGATGCACACCCCGGCTCCCGACACCGGCACCATGCGCGTGATCCCGCCGCCGGGATCTCCGGGCGGCGACCAGAGCCTGCAGCCGAAGTAGGACTGCGGCCTGTAACAGGCGGGCTGCGATTGCTTGACAGCGCGCCGCCCGCCTCCTTATATGCCGCGCGTTCGCACGGGTGCCCATCGCGGCACCTCCGAACCGCCGTGGCGGGGTAGCTCAGCTGGTTAGAGCACGGGAATCATAATCCTGGGGTCGGGGGTTCAAGTCCCTCTCCCGCTACCATTTCTTCCCAAACATTAATGGCTTCGTCGGGCTGCTCGCTGGCGCGAGTGGGGCGCTTTCGTCCGGATTTGACGAACTCAGCCGATGCGCTCTGGGATTCGAGCCTGGCGGTCTTGGTTGCGAGGCGATGGGGGACGGCCGTCGACAACGCGGCACGTTGTCCAGCGGCTGCGAATAAATCCAGCTCAATGCGCATTGATTAGGCTGCTTCCGGCCCGTGTTGATGCCCAGGCGCTCAGCAGCATTTGGCGTCGCCCGATCTGACCGCAAAAATGCTGGCGGAAGCCGGCCGCTCGAATTGGCATGATTCGTGAGTGTGCATCTCGATCTGATGGAGATGCTGCGCTTGGGAAGTGTCCGAATTTGCTTGCTGATCCCGCAAACCGGCGCGGCCGGGTTGTGGGCGCCATCGGCTGAAGCCTGTGGTCGTCTGGCGGTCGACGAACTCAATCGGGATTCGGGCCTGCTCCGGCGTCACATCGATCTGCGGATCGTCAACGCCGGGGAGACCGGCGAGAGCGCCGGCCGCGCCGCCCGCGATGCGATCGAGATCGACGGCGTCGATGGCATCGTCGGTATGGTGCCCAGCTTCGCGCGGGACCGCGTGGCCGAAGCGGCGCGCGATCGCGTGCCGTTCATCTACACGCCGCAGTTCGAAGGCCTGTCGCCGTCGCAGAAGGTGATGGCGACCGGTGAGACCGCCGACGAATTGCTCGGGCCTGCGATCCACTGGCTCTCCGAGGTCAAGCACGCGCGGCGGTTCTTCCTGTGCGGCAGCGACTATGTGTGGCCGCGCGGCTGTCTTCAGATCGCGCGGGCGTTGATCGCCCGTTACGGCGGTACGGTGACGGGCGAATGCTATCTGCCGATCGGCGAGCACGATTTCGACGAGATCCTGGACCGTATCAAGACCACGCGCTCGGACGCGGTGCTGCCGTATTTCCTCGGGTTCGACTGCATCGCGTTCAACCGCGCGTTCTGCGCCGCCGGACTGAGCTCGCGCGTGCTGCGGTTTTCCTCGGCTGTCGACGAGACCGTGGCCTATGGGCTCGAGTGCAGCGAGACCGAAAATCTCTATGCGGCCTCGAGCTATTTCTCGTCGATCCGCTCGCGCAACAACGGGGCGTTCCTCGAGCGCTATCACACCGCGTTCGGCGACAGCCCGCCGCCCGCAAACGCGTTCGGAGAGTCCTGCTACGAAGGCATCTACTCGCTCGCCGCCCTGATCGAAGAGGCTGCGAGCCTCGACGCGCGCAAGCTCGCGCGCCACTATGGACGCACCCTGCAACAGCGCACCGCGCGAGGCGACCAGGCGCAGTCGGTGGTCGGCGGGCGGCATCCGGTCTATCTCGCGCAGGTCGAAGGCTACGACTTCTCGATCATCGATTGGCGCTAGACGCTTGTGTTTTCAAATATTGCCGTCTTAAATAATAGCGGTCGCCCGTCGCGATGGTGTTTCGCGCGCAGCGACACGGCATGCCTCGGCTTTCTTCAGCAACACATGCTCAGAGGAATGCCGACCCCCCACCGCCAACCTCCGCTCGGGAGATTTTCGAGATGCTGCGGCTCCATGGCATCATCGGACGGTCCGACGACGCGAATTGCGCGGCGCGACTGCACCATGTCGAGCATCACGGCGGCATCGAGCTGCTGTTCGTGCCGTCCTCGGATGCCGGTCGCAAACGTTTCCGTCTGACGACCGATCGCGGCACTGATTGTGCGGTGAGTCTCGACCGCGACGAAGAGCTGGTCGACGGCGCGGTGCTGTTCCTCGCGCATGATCGCGCCATCATCGCTCGCTTCGGTGAGCAGGCGCAACTGCGCTTGAAGCCGGTCGATCAAGCCGCGGCGTTGAAGCTCGGCTGGAACGCGGGCAATTTGCATTGGCGCGTTCGCTTCGAGGGCGATGAATTAGTCGTGTTGCTGGACGGGCCGGCCGAGACCTATCGCGCGCGGATCAGGCCGCTGCTGGACTCGGGCGAGGTGGTCGAGAGCGATGCTGTTTGACCGCGCGCAGACGCTGGCGTTGCTGCAACTGGGCGACAGCGCCTATCCGGCCGGTGGCTTCGCATTCTCCTGGGGGCTGGAAGGTCTGATGGCCGATGGCTTGCTCGGCAGCCGTGACCAGCTCGACGAGGTCATCGCCGATCAGCTCGCGCGGCGCTGGGCGACGATGGATCGCATTCTGCTTCGTCGGGCGTTCACTGCCGAAAGCTGTGCAGCCATCGCCGCGGTCGATCGGGCCGCCGAAGCGGGAACCGCAGCGGCGGAGATGCGCGAGGGCTCGCGCCGTGCCGGCCGCGCATTGCTCGGCGTCTGGGGCAAGCTGGGCGGCTCGCTGTCGGTGTCGTATCGGCAAGTGGTGGCCTCCGACGCGCGGTTGGGCCACCTGCCGATCGTGCAGGCTGTCGTGGCGCGCGATGCCGGCTTCCGTCTCGAAGCCGCCGAGCTGGTGTCGGGCTGGACGCTGATCACCGGGCTGGTCAGCGCAGCCGTCCGGCTCGGACTGATCGGCCATATCGAGGCGCAGCGCAGTCAGTCGGCGGCGCGTGACCTGCTGGCAGAGTTGCTGGCGGAGACGCCGTCCGCCGATCTGCAGCCCGCGAGCTTCACGCCGTTCATCGACATCGCGATCGCGCGCGGACCGCTTCGACACATCCGCATGTTCACGACCTGAAGAGGTGATCTCCGCATGATGAACCTGTCGCCGACCGAGATGGATCGCCTCGTCATCTTCAATGCCGCGCAGATGGCGCGCCGGAACATGTCGCTCGGAATCAAGCTGAGCCATCCGGAGGCGGTGGCCTATCTCACCGACGAGGTGATGACCGCGGCGCGCCGTGATCTGCCTTATGCCGAGATCCGCGACATGGCGGGACGCTTGCTGACCACCGACGATGTCGAGCCCGGCGTCGCGCAGATGATCCCGCTGATCTACATCGAGTGTCTGTTCGCCGAGGGCACCAAGGTGATGGCGCTGTTCGAGCCGATCGGCCCGGGCGAGGCGGAGATCGCCGACGGTCTGGTGCCCGGCGAGATCATCGCCGGCGACGGCGACATCGAGAGTTTCGCCGATCTGCCCGCGATCACCATCGACGTGGTCAACACCGGCGACCGCGACGTCCAGGTCCGCAGCCACACGCACTTCTTCGAGGTCAATCGCGCGCTGCGGTTCGATCGCGCAGCCGCGTGGGGCATGAAGGTCGACCGGCCGGCCGGCGCTGGTGTTCGCTTCGAGCCCGGCGTGGTGAAGTCCGTCCGCCTCGTGCCGATCGCGGGCGATCGCGTCGTGCGCGGGCAGGCGGGGCTGGTCAACGGACCGCTGGATGCGCCGGCCGCCAAGGACGCCGCGCTCGAACGCGCCCGCGCTCGCGGCTATCTGGGAGCCTGATCATGGCCGTCCTCACCCGCCGCGCCTATGGCGAACTCTACGGCCCGACCAAGGGCGATCTGGTGCGGCTGGCCGACACCAGCCTGCTCGCCGAGATCGAGCACGACTACACGACCTACGGCCACGAGTTGCTGGTCGGCGCCGGCAAGAACCTGCGCGACGGCGAAGGCGTCAACGGCGATCGCACCTCATCGCACAAGATCCTCGACGTCGTGATCAAGAACGCCACCATCGTCGACGCGGTCGCCGGGATCATCAAGGCCGATATCGGCATCCGCGACGGCCGCATCGTCGGCATCGGCAAGGCCGGCAATCCCGACGTGATGCCGGACGTGCACCCCGACATGATCGTCGGCCACACCACGGCGCCGATCGCCGGCGGTCCGTTCATCGTCACGGCAGGCGCGATCGAGTCCCATGCGCACCTGATCTCGCCGGAGCAATCCGACCACGCGCTGGCGGGCGGCACCACCACGCTGGTCGGCAATGGCTCCGGTCCGGTGTTCGACGTCGGCAGCGGCGCGGCGGCGACGTTCGGCAACTTCCTGCGCGCGATCGAGTTCTCGCCGCTCAACTACGCGCTGTTCGGGCGCGGCGGCTCGAATCCCGAAGCTGTCGAGGAGGCGGTGGCGTCCGGCGGCATGTCGGTGAAGATCCATGAGGATTTCGGCGCCGCGCCGGCGGTGATCGACCAGAGCCTGGTCGCGGCCGACCGCAACGATTTTGCTGTCCACCTGCACACCGACTCGATCAACGAATACGGCTTCTGCGAAGACACCATGGCGGCGGTGGATGGGCGGACCATCCATATGTATCACGTCGAAGGCGCCGGCGGCGGCCACGCGCCGGATCTCCTGAAGGTGGTGTCGTGGGACAACGTGATCCCGTCCTCCACCAACCCAACCAACCCCTACACCTCCTGTGGCATGGAGGAGGGCGTGCCGATGACGATGATCTGTCATCAGCTCAACTACAACGCCCCAGAGGACGTGATGTTCGGCGAGGCGCGGGTGCGCGCGCAGTCGATGGCGGCGGAGGATTTCCTGCACGACATGGGCGCGATCTCGATCTTCGGGACCGATACGCAGGGCATGGGCCGGCTCGCCGAGAACGTCGCCAAATGCTGGCAGCTCGCCAGCGTGATGAAGGATCGCATCGGCCGGCTGCCGGAAGAGAGGACCGCGCGGGCCGATAACGAGCGGATCAAGCGCTACATCGCCAAGCTGACGATCAACCCGGCGATCGCGGTCGGCATCGATCGTGAAGTCGGCTCGATCGAGGTCGGCAAGATGGCCGACCTCGTGCTATGGCCGCGCGCCTCGTTCGGTCTCAAGCCCTACATAGTGATCAAGAACGGCTTCGTGGTGTGGGCCGCGATGGGCGACGGCAACGGCAGCCTCGGCCTGTCGGAGCCAATGATCCAGAAACGGATGTGGGGCGCGCTCGGCGCGGCGCCTCAGCAGCTCGGCGTCAACTTCATGTCCAAGCTGGCGATGGACGCGGAGGTCGGGCGCAAGCTCGGGCTGGATCGCAAATCCGTCCAGATCAAGAACGTACGCAAGCTGCGCAAGACCGACATGATCCGCAACGCCGCGATGCCGCACGTCGATGTCGATCCGCAGACCTTCGAGGTGCGGGCCGACGGCAAATTACTAATGTGCGAGCCGGCCACCAGAGTGCCGCTCGCACGCCGGTTCATGCTGCGATGAGCCGGCTCTCGCTCGGCGGCGGAATGGCCGCGCCGGTCGCATCCGCCGCACGCGTCGGCATCGGCGGTCCGGTCGGGTCCGGCAAGACGGCGCTGGTGGAGCGGCTGATCCCCGCGCTGCTGGCGCGCGGCATCGACATCGCGGTGATCACCAACGATCTCGTCACCGCCGAAGACGCCGAACGGATCCGCCGCTCCGGGCTGATCGATCCGGCGCGCGTCTCGGCGGTCGAAGCGGGGGCCTGTCCGCACACCGTGATCCGCGAGGATCCGACGCTCAACATCGAAGCGGCCGACGAGCTGGAGCGGCGCTTTCCGGGCGTCGAGCTGATCCTGCTGGAAAGCGGCGGCGACAATCTCGCTTCGACTTTCTCGCGCGATCTCACCGACTTCTGGATGTTCGTGATCGACGTCGCCGGCGGCGACGATATTCCGCGCAAGCGCGGCCCCGGCGTGATCCGCGCCGACCTCCTGGTGATCAACAAGGTCGATCTCGCGCCGCATGTCGGTGTCGACCTGGAGCGGATGCATCAGGAGGCGCTGAAAGTCCGCGATCATCGCCCGGTGCATCTCACCAACTGCCGGCGCGGCGAGGGCATCGACGGCATCGTCGATCTGCTCGAGCGCGAGGTGCTGTTCAGGTCGTGACCAAGCCGGCGACCAAGGGCAGCGCGCTGCTCGATCTGAGCTTCGTCCGTCGTGCGGGGCGCACCGTGATCGACCGGCGGCTGTTCGCCTGGCCCTTCGTGCTGACGCGTGGATTCTATCTCGATCCCGAGCGACCGGATCGGCTGAGCCTGATCGTGCAGACCGGCAGCGGCGCGCTGCATGGCGAAGACAGTCTGGTGCAGCGGCTTGAGCTCGGCCCGGACACGGCCGTGTGCCTGACCAACCAGGGCGCCACGTCGGTGCATCACGCCGACGCGGGGACGCGCGCAACCGAATTGGTGTCGTTGCAGGTCGCGCGCGGGGCCAGTCTCGAATATCTGCCGGAGCCGCGCATTCTGTTTCCCGACGCGGCGCTGTCGCAGCAGCTCGATATCGATTGCGACTGGGACGCCAACGGGCTGGTGGTCGATGCGTTCACCATGCATGCGCCGGAAGCCGAGCAGCGGACGTTCCGCGAACTGGAGTCGGTGGTGTGTCTGCGCAGGTCGGGCGGCGATCCCGTGCTGATCGACCGCTCGCGTCTGCTGAGTCCGGATGCCAATGTCTTTCGCGGCGCTCGCGCCTTCGCGTCGGCCTATCTGATGCCGTCATCCGCGGTCGAGCTTGGCGGCGTGCAGCACCGGCTGACCGAAGCGCTCAACGAGATATCCGGCGTATATGGCGCCGCGAGCGTGATGCCGGAAGAAGCGGGGCTCGTGGTCCGAATCGTCGCGCCGGATCTCAGGTCGGTCCGTGCTGCGTTCGAACGCATCAAGGAGATCTATCGCCAGTCGCTGCCGCCTGATCGAACGAAGCGGCTGCCGGCGACTGTTACTTCAGCCGATCCAGCAGCGCCAGAAATTGCGTGCGTTCGTCCTTCGTCAGTGGAGACAGTGTCTCCTTTGTGATCTCGTGTGCCAGCGGGATCGAGCGCTCGGTCAGCGCCTTGCCGTCCGGCGTCAGCGACACGACGAGCCGGCGGCCGTCTTCCGGATCGGGGCGGGTCTCGACCAGCCCGCGCTTCACCAGCCGTTCGACCACGCCCTTGATCGTCGCGGCGTCCATGGCGGTCGCGCGACCGAGCAGGTTCTGCGAGCAGGGACCTTTCTCGAACAGCTTCGACAGCGCCGCCCACTGCGTCATCGTCAGATCTTCGCCCATGCGGCTGACGAAGATCGTGGCGTGACGCTGAATCACCTGGCGCAGCACGAAGCCGACCTGACTGTCCAGCAGATAGGCGGATGCGCTCTTGGCCTTGCGGCGCGGCTTGTCCAACACTTTGCTCTTACCCAAACTTGAAGCCACGTTGCGTCACACCGCGAGGTAAGCGTCCCGGATTTCGGGATGCGCCTCCAGTTCGTCGATCGTGCCGGAGAAGCGAATGCGGCCCTTCTCGATGATATAGGCGCGATCGCAGATCAGCTTGGCGAAATGCAAATTCTGCTCCGAAATGATGATACTCAACCCTTCGCGCTTCATCGCCAGGATGGCGTCGGCCATCTGCTCCACAATCTTTGGTGCCAAGCCTTCGGAAGGTTCGTCGAGCAGCACCAGCGACGGGTTGCCCATCAGCGTGCGGCCGATGCTCAGCATCTGCTGCTCGCCGCCGCTCATGTCGCCGCCGAGCCGCTTGCGCATCTCGCCGAGATTGGGAAACAGCTTGTAGATGCGGTCCGGCGTCCATTCGGCGACGCCGGGGCGCGGCTTCTGCTTTCCGACCTCGAAATTCTCCTCGACCGTCAGCTCGGTGAAGATGCGCCGATCCTCCGGCACGTAGCCGAGGCCGCGGCGCACGATCTCGTAGGACGGCAGCCGCGAGATGTCCTCGCCCTCGAACGTCACCTTGCCGCTGCGCCGCTGCACCAGACCGACCACCGAGCGGAAGCTGGTGCTCTTGCCGGCGCCATTGCGGCCCAGCATGGCGACGACCTCGCCTTCGCCGACCGCGAAGCCGACATCGAACAGGATGTGCGCCGGGCCGTAATGGCTGTTGAGATCGGAGACTTCGAGCTTCATGACAGCGCCTCCGCGCGGTGCTTGGCATCGTAGAGCAGGCCTTCGCCGAGATAGATCGCCTGCACCTGGCGGTCCTGGCGGACCTGCTGCGGCGTGCCGCGCGCGATCAGCTGGCCGCGGTTCAGCACCATCACCTCGTCGGCATGTTCGAACACCACGTCCATGTCGTGCTCGGTGAACAGCACGCCGATGTTCTTGGCGCGGGCGATGCCGGCGGTCAGCCGCATCAGCTCGACGCGCTCCTTCGGCGCCATGCCGGCGGTCGGCTCGTCCATCAGCAGCAGCCGCGGCTGATTGGCGAGCGCGATCGCCAGTTCGAGCCGCTTGAGGTCGCCATAAGCGAGTTCGCCGCACGGCCGCTCGGCCTGTTCGCTCATGCCGACCAATGCGAGTAGTTCGTCGGCCTCGGCGCGATGCCGCGCGCCGGCGTAGCCGATCATCGACCACAGCCGGTGATGAAACGACAGCAGCGCCACCTGCACGTTCTCGCGCACGGTCATCGACGCGAAGGTCGCGGTGATCTGAAAGGTGCGACCGACGCCGCGGCGCCACACCGTGCGCGGCGGCTGCCCGACGATTTCCTCGCCGGCGAGCCGGATCGAGCCGGCATCGGGCTTGATCTGGCCGTTGAGCATGTTGAAGCAGGTGCTCTTGCCGGCGCCGTTGGGGCCGATCAGCGCCAGGATCTCGCCGGCGTTCAGCGCAAAGCTGACGTCGCGCACCGCATGGACACCCGCATAGGACTTCACCAGCCCCTTGACGTCGAGCAGCGTGGTCATTCGGCGGCCTCCATCTTGGCGACGGCGAGCGCATCGGGCTTGCCGTTCTTTGGCCGCGGCCCGCGGTGTCGCCAATCGTCGATGAAGCCGACGATGCCCTTCGGGGCCGCGACGACGAGCAGCACGATGATCGCGCCGAGCACCAGCTTGGACCAATCGGTCTGGCTCATCAGCCAGATCGCCAGCGCCTTGTAGACGATGGCGCCGATCACCGCGCCCGACACCGTCTCGATGCCGCCGAGCAGCACCATCACCAGGCCGTCAACCGAGATCGGGATGGCAAGAGATTCCGGAAACACCGAGCCCTTGAGGAAGGCGAACAGCGCGCCCGCAACGCCCGCGAAAGTGCCGGCGACGATCAGCGCCGCCCACTGTGTCGATTTGCGATCGATGCCGATCGCGTCGGCGCGCAGGGTGTTGTCGCGCGTGGCGCGCAGGCCGAAGCCGTAGGGTGAGAACACCAGCATGCGCAGCAGCGCGACGCCGACGACCGCGACGCCGAGCGTCAGCCAGAAGAAGCCGCGCGGGCTGGACGCCCAGGCCGACGGCCAGATGCC
Source organism: Rhodopseudomonas telluris (assembly GCF_042432815.1). Classification (NCBI taxonomy): domain Bacteria; kingdom Pseudomonadati; phylum Pseudomonadota; class Alphaproteobacteria; order Hyphomicrobiales; family Nitrobacteraceae; genus Rhodopseudomonas; species Rhodopseudomonas telluris. The sequence goes on along the minus strand of NZ_JBHLWM010000005.1, from coordinate 773,402 downwards.
CAGGATGCCATTGTCACCGCCGGTGACCTCGACCCACTGGAACGCCACCGACCAGATGATCTGCGCGAAAGCCAGCGTCAGCATCGCGAAGTACACGCCCGACAGCCGCACGCAGAACCAGCCCGCGACCAGCGCGCCCATCAGGCCGAAGGCCGGCCCGACCAGCAGCGCCAGCTCCATCGGTGCGCCGAGGAACTTCACGGCGAAGGCTGCGCCATAGGCGCCGAGGCCGAAATACGCGGCGTGGCCGAACGAGGCGAGGCCGCCGACCGTCATCATGAAGTGCAGGCTGGCGGCGAACAGCACGAACACCAGGATTTCGGCGCCGACGCTGAGCAGATAGTTGCCGGCGAACAGCGGCAGCAGCGCCGCGATCGCGATCAGCACGGCGACTCCGGCGCGCTCGAGCATCGACATCGGCTTCCATGGCCGGAACGAGATGCCCGTGCTGGAGCGTGCGCCGCGCTCCGCCTTGCCGAGCAGGCCGTAGGGCCGCACAACCAGCACCACCGCCATCACCAGGAATACGGCGATCAGCGAGATCTTCGGTAGCACCAGAATGCCGAGCGCGTTCAGTTCGGAGACCAGCACCGCGGCGATGAACGCGCCGGTGACCGAGCCGAGCCCGCCGATCACCACCACGACGAACACCTCGACGATGATCGAGAGGTCCATGTAGTGCGTCACCGTGGTGCGCGGGATCTGCAGCGCGCCACCGAGTGCGGCGAGGAAGACGCCGAGCGCGAACACGCTGGTGAACAGCCATTTCTGATTGACGCCGAGGCAGGCGACCATGTCGCGGTCCTGCGTCGCGGCGCGCACCAGCACGCCCCAGCGGGTGCGGTGGAACAGCAGCCACAACCCGCCGAGCACCGCCGGGCCGAGCACGATCAGCAGCAGGTCGTAGGTCGGCACCAGCCGGCCGAACAGGCTGAAGGCGCCGGTGAAGCCGGGGGCGCGCGGGCCCATCAGATCGTCGGCGCCCCAGATCAGCACCACGAGATCCTGCACCATCAGCGTCACGCCGAAGGTGGCGAGCAGCTGGAACAGCTCCGGCGCCTGATAGATCCGGCGCAGCAGCACCATCTCCATCAGCGCGCCGAGCGCCGCGACGATCAGGCTGGCGACGAGCAGACCGCCCCAGAAGCCGAGCGCGCCGCTGAAGCGGTCGGTCAGCGTGAACGCCATATAGGCGCCGAGCATGTAGAACGCGCCGTGCGCGAAGTTCACGATGCGGGTGACGCCGAAGATGATCGACAGTCCGGATGCCACCAGGAACAGCGACGCCGCGCTGGCGAGACCACTGAGAGCCTGGACCAAGATCAGTTCCACGGCGGCGCCTTTCGTTCAGGTTGCTGGTCGTCGGAGCTTGGGAAGGTTGCCGCCGCTGACTTCAGCGGCGGCGATTGTTGCAAGAAGTCGCCGGGCTCAGTTCGCGGGACGAAGCTTGGCGGCTTCGGCCTCGGGCGGCAGATAGTCTTCGCCCTTCTTGAACTTGATGTCGGTCATGATGCCCTTGCCGTCCTTCTGGGTGGTCTTGCCGACGAAGGCGCCCATGGTCGACTGATGGTCGCCGGCGCGATACACCACCGGACCGAACGGGGTATCGACCTTGAGGTTCTTCATCGCCTTCATCAGGCCCTCGGTCGAATGATCGTCGGTGGCGCTCAGCACCGCGGCGACGCTCTTGACGGTGGCATAGCCGACCACCGAGCCGAGCCGCGGATAGTCCTTGTTGAGCGCCTGATAGGCGTCGAGGAAGGCTTTGTGGTCCGGCGTGTCGATCGCGTACCAGGGATAGCCGGTGACGATCCAGCCTTCCGGCGTCTCGGTCTTCAGCGGATCGAGATATTCGGGCTCGCCGGTCAGATACGACACCACGACGCGGTCCTTGAACACGCCGCGGGTATTGCCCTCACGCACCAGCTTCACCAGGTCGCCGGCGAAGGTGGCGTTGAGGATGGCGTCGGGCTTGGCGGCGTCGATCGCCTGCAGCACCGGGCCGGCGTCGATCTTGTTCAGCGGCGGCCACTGCTCGGCGACGAATTCGACGTCCGGCCGCTTCTTGCTGAGGATTTCCTTGAAGGCGGCGACGAAGGACTGGCCGAATTCATAGTTCGGCGCGATCGTCGCCCACTTCTTGGCCGGCAGCTTGGCGGCTTCCTCCGCCAGCATCGAGGCCTGCATGTAGTTCGAGGTGCGCAGCCGATAGGTGTAGTCGTTGCCCTTCGACCAGACGATCGCGTCGGTCAGCGGCTCCGCGGCGATGTACAGCACCTTCTTCTGCTTGGCGAAGTCGGACAACGCCAGGCCGATATTGGAGAGGAACCCGCCGGCGATCATCACCACGCCGTCGCGCGACACCAGCTCGTTGGCGGCGGTCAGCGCGTCGCCGGGCTTGCCGCCGTCGTCCTTGGTGATGACGACCAGCTTCTTGCCCTTGATGCCGCCGGCATCGTTGATCTGCTTGAGCGCCAGCTCCATGCCCTTGCGATACGGCTCGGTGAAACCGGGCAGGGCGGAGTAGGAGTTGATCTCGCCCACCTTGATTTCGCCCTGCTGGGCATGCGCCGCCCCGGACGCCAACAACAATGCAGTCAGTGCTAGTCGTGCTACGTGTTTCATACGCTCTTGCCCTCTTCTGGTGATACTCAGCCTGGTTTCAGCGCAACCCGTCTTCGCCCTTGATCTCGGCGGTGGTCAGACCGCCGACGCGCGGCAGCGGGCGTCCCGAATCGGTCACTGCCACCGCCACGACGATTTCATTGGCGCGCGGCGCATCGCCGACGCTCACCTGCATGCCGTCGAAATGGCTGCGGACGAAGGCGGCGTCCTTGTGGCCGAGCGGAATGTCGAGTTCGGCGCCGAGGCCGCCGCGACGTTTCGACGACGGGATCAGCGCCGCGCCCTTGCCCAGCACCTTGCGCACCGGTGCGCCCATCTTCGGATGCAGCAGCGCGGCGGCGTGTTCGAGCTCGCCGTTCTCGCCGACCAGCGCGGCCTTGCCGTAGCTCTCGGCCTTAGCGCCCTCGATGCCGAGCGCCGCTACGGCCTTTTCGGTCAGCAGGCCACCGAGCTCTTCGCCGATCGCGATCAGCTCGGACAGATCCTCGACATAGCGGCCGGCGAACGGATTTTCGATCACCGCGATCGCGGCGGCGCGGCGGGTCGGCGGCGCGACTGGCCGGCCCATCTCGCTGAGCGTTTCTTCGACGACGAGGACGATCTTGCGGATCTTGGCGCTCATCGCAGCCCGTCCTCGCCCTTGATGTCCTTGGCCGCGAGGCCGCCGACGCGGGCGTGAATGCGCGGGCCGCAGCTCATCACCAGCACCAGCGCGATCTCGTTGGCCTTGGGACCGTCGGGCACGCCGACTTCCATCGCGTCGAAATGGCTGCGCACGTAGGAGGCGTTGACGTGGGTGACCGGCACGTCGAGCTTGGTGCCCGGGCCGCCCACCTTCTTGGTCGATGGCACGATCGCCTTGGCGTCGCCGAGGATCTCGCGCATCGCGTAGCCGCCCGGCACGTGCCACAGCGCGCCGTGCTCGAGTTCGCCGTTGGCGCCGACGATCGCGCCCTTGCCGTAGCCGTCGATCGCCTTGGCGTCGCCGCCGAGCGCCTTGAGCAGTTCGCCAGCCAATGCGACGCCGAGTGGCGTGAGGTCGTCCATGAAGCCGGCGATTTCCGGCTCGTAGCGGCCGGCGAACGGGTTCTCGATCACCGCGATGATGGCGCCGCGCTTGCGCGGCGTCGCCGCCACCGGGCCGCCTTCGTGGAAGACCTCCTCGGTGATCAGCAGCTTCTTCCGGACTTTGACCTCAGGCATTGGTTCGCTCTTGGTGGGGGTGCGAGGAAAGGAAGGCGGCATCGCCGGCGCTGACGGTGTCGCCCTGCAAATGCAGCGCCGCGGATACGATCAATCCACGTGACATCAGGTCGCGCGCCACGGCGAGTCCGGCGGACAGTGCCTGCGCCCGCTCGGCACCGGAGAGCAAGGGCACATCCTGCGTGACTCGACGATCGCCGAGATCGTTGTCGGGCTGGATGTCTCGCGCAGGCACGCGGACGATGCCGGAATGATCCGGCAGGTCGACGGCATTGGCCACGACGGTGGCGGCCGCATCGGCCATCGCGGCGGTGGGCGCCAGGATCGTCACCGCGTCGGCGATGCCGAGCGAGAAGCTGCGCCCGCGCCAGCCGCTGGTGGCAACGCCGCGCACCGGACCGCTTGAGGTGATCTCCGCCGAGCCGATCAGGCACGGCTGGTCGGGACGATCGACCAGTCCGACCGTGTAGGTCGCGCCCTCCGCCAGATGTAGCGCGATGTCGCCGCCATTGTTGACATAGGCGCGGGTGATGCCGGGGCAGACCAGCGCCTTCAGCACCTCGTCGGCGACCGCGCCTGCCACCGCCGCCATCGGCGTGATGAACATCGCATCGGCGAACGGCGTCACCGCCTCGGCCATGCGCTGCGCGACCGGATGAACCAGCGCCGGCGCCTTGCGGCTAACTGGTGCCCGCAGCGCCGGCAGTTCGACGCACAGCACATCGAGCAGGCCGGTGAAGCGGCGCACCGCGGCGTCGTAGGCGTAGCGGATCGCTTCCTGTTCGCCGGTCGCCTCGATGATCAGATCGATCGGGCCGTCCTGCAGATGCAGGCGACGGCCGTCGGCCAACAGCGCCGCCTGAATGGGCCGCCCTCGAACCGGCGAGATGGGTTGCGGGGCGGCCATGCGATCAGCCGAAGTAACGTTTGACGGAGTTGGGCGCGAGCGGCCACGGATTGTCGGCATGCGGTGCCACCGGCCGTCGGCCGTCGTCGAGCGTGATCGACGACACCGGCCGAACCTCAGCCATGTGGCCGCCGAGTTCCTGATAGTCCGACAGCCGCAGCGTGAATTCGATCGGCGCGACCAGCGCCGGCGTTGGCACGTAGCCGAAGGCATTCTCCGGCATCTTGGTGACGTCCACCATGATGGTGATGCCGCCGCCCGGATAGACATAGACCGGCGCGCCGCCGCAGGTGACGTAGGTCAGCGCGTCCTTCACGGAGTTGGTGAGCCGCACTGGATTTTCCGTCACGCCAGCGCGCAGCGAGCCGCCGGCGCCGGCCATGAACAGCACGGTGGAGAGTGCCGGCTCGCAATTGTCCTTCACCCGCTGCGACAGCATCGCCAGGTCTGCCGGCATGTCCTTTTCGCGCGGAATGAGCTCATCGTCGAGTTCGAAATACGCGGCGTGTTCGCCGGTGGTCGAGATGAAGTACAGCCGCAGTCCGGGCCAGGCGACCTTGCGGTCAAACGGGCCGAGGATCGACAGCGGATCGGAAATGTTGGTGCCGCCCCAGCCGGTGCCGGGCTCGGCGACCTGGAAGTAACGGCCTGGGGTCGAGCGTCGTCCCTTGATCTTGATGCCGGTGTCGGGAATGCCGAGGACCTTGCCGGCCTGGTGTTCCGACAGCACGCCGGTGATGTGATCATCGACCACGACGACGTCGTCGACGAGGCCAAGCCACTGCTTGGCGAACATGCCGATCGTCGCCGAGCCGCAGCCGACGCGCATGCGCTCTTCCTTGACGCCGTTGACGATCGGCGCCTGACCGGCCTGCACCACCACGGTCGAGCCGCCGTCGATCGTCAGTTCGACCGGCTTGCCGTTGCACAGGTCGAGCAGAGCCTCGCAGGTGATGCGGCCTTCCTTCTTGCTGCCGCCGGTGAGGTGATGCACGCCGCCGAGCGACAGCATTTGCGAGCCGTATTCCGAGGTCGTGACGTGGCCGACCGCTTCGCCCGCGGCGCGCACCGTCGCCTGCTCGGGGCCGAGAAAGCGGTCGGTGTCGATCTTCACCTTGACGCCGCAGTAGCTGAAAATGCCCTCGGTGACGACCGTCACCATGTCGACGCCGTTCACTTCCGACGAGACGATGAACGGCGCGGGCTTGTAGTCCGGATAGGTGGTGCCGGCGCCGATCGCGGTGACGAACGTCTCCGGCGATGCAATCAGCTTGCCGTCCCACGAGCCGTCGCGATGAAACGGCACCACGGCGGCGCCATGCGCCAGCGCGCGGTCGAGCACGACGTGCGGATCGACGCGGATCAGTTCGCCGTTGTCGTTGGCGTAGCGATCGCAGGCGCCGCTGGCGCCCGGCTTGATGTAGCACATCACCGGACATGCATCGCAGCGGATCTTGCCGTCGCTCGTCGTCTCCGTTGCGGGAATGCTGTCGCTCATGTGGCTGCTGGCTCCAGGCCGTCGGCTCCGGTGATCCGGCGCTGCCATTTCATATGTACACTAATGAAAAGCGACGCCTGCCGCGAAGTCAAGCATAAGGAATGGGCAGCACTTGCACAAACATTGTCGCAGCGCACACTGCGCTTGACGAAATTCATTGGTGTAGAAACAATCACGTCATCAGCCCGCAACCTGGCCGGAGCGCGGAATGCCCGAAAGTAGTCAGAGCGCTACGCAGTTTGTTGCGGTGCACGATGGCTGCTGCACGCGTAAGGATGTCTTTGCGTCGGTGGGGCGGTTCCGATGAACGCGATCGGTCCGGTTCATCTGACCGTCAACGGAACCGCGCATTCGTTCGATCTGCCGGGTGATACCAAGCTGATCTACGTGCTGCGCAACGATCTCGGTCTCAACGGCCCGAAGTTCGGCTGCGGTCTCGGCGAGTGCGGCGCCTGCACGGTATTGATCGACGGTGTGCCGGCACGCTCCTGCGTGGTGACGCTGAAGACTGCGGAGGGCCGCTCCGTCACCACGCTCGAAGGGCTCGGCAATCTCGAAATGCTGCACCCGGTGCAGGCCGCGTTCATCGCCGCGCAGGCGGCGCAATGCGGCTACTGCCTCAACGGCATGATCATGACGGCGACGGCGCTGCTCGTCCGCAACCCGACGCCGAGCGTCAGCGAGGTGCGCGAAGCTCTGCGCTACAATCTGTGCCGCTGCGGCACCCATGTCGAGATCATCCGCGCCGTGATGACCGCGGCTGGCGCCCGTCCGGAGGCCGCGGCTGCGGAGGCGTCTGCGCAATGAGCGAGCGCCCGATGACCGAGCCGACGCCCGACACCGCGGAGTTGCTGTCGCGCAGCGGAACGTTGGCGGTGCTGCGGCCGTCGCAGCATGTGAAGGGATTAGTTGAAACCGCGCCGCCGCCGGACGGTGCGCTCGATCTGTTCCTGTTCGTCGACGACAGCGGGCAGGTGCTCGCCTTCAGCGGCCATGTCGATCTCGGCACTGGCATCCGCACCGCGCTGGCGCAGATCGTCGCCGAAGAACTCGACGTGCCGTTCGAGGCCGTCACCATGGTGCTCGGCCACACCTCGGGCACGCCCAACCAGGGCGCCACCATCGCCAGCGACAGCATCCAGGTCAGCGCCGTGCCGCTGCGCAAGGCGGCGGCGCAGGCGCGGCACCATCTGGTGGAGCTTGCGGCTCAGCAACTGGAGCTTGCGCCCGAGCAACTCACCGTCACCGACGGCATCGTGCATCCGCGCGATGCCTCCAATCGTGGCGTGTCCTATGCGGCGCTGCTGCAAGGACGCCGCGAGCGGCTGATGCTGGCAGACGATGTCGCGGTCAAGCCGGTGAGCGAGCATCGCATCGTCGGCCACCGCGTCGCGCGCTCGGATATTCCGGCGAAGGCGACTGGCGATTTCGTCTATGTGCACGACGTCCGCGTGCCCGGCATGCTGCACGGCCGCGTCGTGCGGCCGCCTTATGCCGGCATCGACGCCGGCGACTTCATCGGCAACAGCCTGCTCGGCGTCGATGAGAGCTCGATCGCGCATATTCCCGGTGTGGTCGCGGTCGTCACGATGGGCGATTTCGTCGGGGTGGTCGCCGAGCGCGAGGAGCAGGCTGCCGAGGCCGCGCGCGTGCTCGAGGTCAAATGGAAGCCGCCGCCGCCGCTGCCGAAGCTCGACGATCTCGCGACCGCGCTGCGCGCCAATCCGGCGACGACACGCACACTGCTCGACAAGGGCGACGTTGAGTCCGCGCGTAGCGGCGCCGCCGTGCCGATGGATCGCACCTATGTGTGGCCGTATCAGATGCACGGCTCGATCGGGCCATCCTGCGGCGTCGCCGATGTGCAGGGCGGTATGGCGCGGATCTGGTCCGGTACGCAGAATCCGTATCCGCTGCGGCTGGATATTGCGATCCTGCTCGGCATCCCCGAGGCCGACGTTGAAATTCTGCGCTTCGAGGCCGCCGGCTGCTACGGCCGCAACTGCGCCGACGACGTCTGCGCCGATGCGGCGCTGCTATCACGTGCAGTCGGTCGACCGGTCCGCGTGCAACTGACGCGCGAGCAGGAGCATGCGTGGGAGCCGAAGGGCGCCGCGCAACTGATGGAAATCTCCGGCGGCCTCACCGCCGACGGCAGCCCGGCCGCCTACGATTTCGCCACGCGCTATCCGTCGAATGCCGCCGTCACGCTGGCGCTGCTGCTGACCGGGCGTGTGCCGGCGAACAATCCGGTGTTCGAGATGGGCGACCGCACCGCGATCCCGCCTTACGCCTACGACAACATCCGCGTGCGCGTGCACGACATGGCGCCGATCGTGCGCGCCGCGTGGCTGCGCGGCGTCTCGGCGCTGCCGAATTCGTTCGCGCATGAAAGCTACATCGATGAACTCGCCGCCGCGGCCGGTGTCGATCCGCTGGAATATCGGCTGCGCTATCTGCACGATCCGCGCGCCGTCGATCTGGTGAAGGAAGTCGCCGCGCGAGCGAACTGGGTGCATCGCACCGGACCACGCCGCGAGATCGTCGAAGGCGACGTGGTGCGCGGGCAGGGGCTCGCCTACGCGCTCTACGTTCACTCCAAGTTTCCCGGCTACGGCGCCGCCTGGTCGGCCTGGGTCGCCGATGTCGAGGTGAATACCAGGACCGGCGACGTCGCGGTGAAGCGCGTCGTGGTCGGTCAGGACTCCGGGCTGATGATCAACCCGGCCGGGATCGAGCATCAGATCCATGGCAACGTCATCCAGTCGACCAGCCGCGCGCTCAAGGAACAGGTGAGCTTCACCGACACCGCGGTCGCCGACAAGGAGTGGGGCGCGTATCCGATCCTCACCTTCCCCGAGGTGCCGGTGATCGACGTCGTGCTGATGCCGCGGCCGAACGATCCGCCGCTCGGCAGCGGCGAGTCCGCCTCGGTCCCGTCCGCGGCGGCGATCGCCAACGCGATTTTTGACGCTACCGGGGTGCGGCTGCGCGAGCCGCCGTTCACGCCGGACCGCGTCCGCGCTGCCTTGGGTTTGCCACAGCCTGAAACGCCCGCCGCACCGTTGGTGCGGAAGCGCTCATGGTTCGCAATGGCGGGCGCCGCCCTGGTCGGTGCGCTCGGTATGGCGGCGGTCGCGCTGCCGATCCGCGGCGCCATTGCGCCGATCGCGCCGCCCGATCCGTCGACCTTCTCGGCCGATATGATCTCCCGCGGCCGCCAACTCGCCGCGCTCGGCGGCTGCGCGACCTGTCACACCGTGCCCGGCGGCATCCCCAACGCCGGCGGCCGCGCGATGCAGACGCCGTTCGGCACCGTGTATGCGACGAATCTCACGCCAGATCCCGAGACCGGCATCGGCAATTGGTCCTACGCGGCGTTCGAACGCGCGATGCGCGAGGGTATCGCGCGCGACGGCAGCCACCTCTATCCGGCGTTTCCCTATGCGTCGTTCACGCGGACCAGCGACACCGACCTGCAGGCGCTGTACGCCTATCTGATGTCGCAAGAGCCGGTGAAAGCGCCGACGCCGGCGGCCAAGATGGCGTTTCCGTTCAACATCCGACCGCTGATGGCGGGCTGGAATACGCTGTTCCTGCGGCCGGGACCGATGCAGGCCGATCCGACGCGCGCCGCGCAATGGAACCGCGGCGCCTATCTGGTCGAAAGCCTCGGCCATTGCGGCGCCTGCCACACCCCGCGCAACGCGCTCGGCGCCGAGAAGGCGAAGGTGGCCTATCTGGCTGGTGGCGAGGTCGATGGCTGGCACGCGCCGGCGCTGACCGCGCTGTCGCGCGCGCCGATCCCGTGGACCGAAGCCGAGCTGTTCGCCTACCTGCGCAATGGCTTCTCGCGCTTCCACGGCACAGCGGCGGGGCCGATGGCGTCTGTCGTCGAACAACTCGGCCCGCTCCCCGACGCCGACATCCGCGCGATGGCGACCTATCTGGCCTCGTTCGCGCCGGCAGCCGAGCCGGATCCGGCGCAGCGCGCCGCTGCGCTGCAGGCCGAAGCCGCAGCGACGCTGCGACCGCTCGATACGCTGGGAGGGCGGTTGTACGAGGGCGCCTGCGCCTCATGTCATTCCGAGGCCGGCCCGACGCTGTTCGGCGTCCGCCCGGCTTTGGCGCTCAATACCAACGTGCATGCCGCCGAGCCGGACAATCTGATTAGGGTCATTCTAGACGGAATACCTAGTCCGGCCGCGGCCGAATTGGGCGATATGCCCGGGTTCCGCCACAGTTTTGACGATAACCAGATCGCGGCGCTGGTGAGTTATCTCCGCGCCTCCTTCGCCCCGCAGGCGCCCGCCTGGGGCGGCGTGGAACAAGCGGTGGCGCGCCTGCGCGCCCACCAAGGCTCCCACTGATTGTCGTCTTTCCCTTCAGGTTGCCCGATAAATCGGCGCGATATGCCTGAAATGTCCGCGCGGTACGGGCGTTCGCCGCGTTGACAGGGGGCGGGCTGCGATCCTATTTTCATTCGTGTACAAACAATCAGCCGCGCCGACGCGTTGGGCCTTTGCCGCGTCCCGGCCGATCAACACCAACTCCGGAGTTCTGCCGTGAGCAATCTGATGGAAGAGCGCGTTCTCTCCGTTCGTCATTGGACCGATCGTTTGTTCAGCTTCACCACCACCCGCGATTCCGGCTTCCGGTTCCGCAACGGTGAATTCACCATGACGGGCATCAAGGTGGACGGCAAGCCGCTGCTCCGCGCTTACTCCGTTGCGAGCCCGAACTACGAAGAGACGCTGGAGTTCTATTCCATCAAGGTGCCGAACGGCCCGCTGACCTCGCGGATGCAGCACCTCAAGGAAGGCGACACCATCATCGTCGGCCGCAAGGCGACCGGCACGCTGGTGATCGACAATCTGCGCGAGGGCAAGAACCTGTATCTGCTCGCGACGGGCACCGGCGTCGCGCCGTTCCTGTCGATCATTCGCGATCCCGAGACCTACGAGCGGTTCGAGAAGATCGTGCTGGTCCATGGTTGCCGGCAGGTCGCCGAGCTGGCCTACGGCGAGTCGATGGTCACGGCGCTGCAGGACCATGAATTCCTCGCCGACGAAGTTCGGGCCAAGCTGATCTACTACCCGACCGTGACCCGCGAGCCGTTCCGCCACGAAGGTCGGATCTCCAAGCTGATGGACAACGGTCAGCTCTATTCCGACATCTGTCTGCCGTCGCTCGACACCGCGCGCGATCGCGTGATGCTGTGCGGCTCGACCCAGATGATGGTCGACCTCAAGAGCCGTCTGGTCGCGCTCGGCTTCGAGGAAGGCAATCACGGCGAAGCCGGCGACTTCGTCCTCGAGAAGGCATTCGCCGAGCGCTGAACGATACACGCCGCGCAGCGATCAGCGTTGCGCGGCGCTGCCGAGATCGTATGCTGACAAACAAACAGCCCCAAGGCTGACAGCCGGCGGGTCGGATCGTTGAGGGAGATAGCCGAAATGGCTCACGACGCGCCCGCCCCGCAGGGGCCGACCAAGCTGGTGGTCCGCAACATCGGTCTGATGCTGAGCGGCAATCTCGATCAACCGATCCTCGAAGCAGACACCATCGTGGCCGAGAACGGCCGCATCACCGCGATCGGCCGGTTCAAGGACGTCGACACCGAAGGCGCGACCACCATCGTCGATGCCCACGGCGCTGCCGTGACCCCGGGTCTGATCGACAGCCACGTTCATCCAGTCGCCGGCGACTGGACGCCGCGGCAGAGCCAGCTCAACTGGATCGACTCCTCGCTGCACGGCGGCGTCACCACGATGATCTCGGCGGGTGAAGTGCACTATCCGGGCCGGCCGCGCGACGTGATCGGCATCAAGGCGCTGGCGATCACCGCGCAGCGCAGCTTCTCGGCGTTCCGCGCCACCGGCGTGAAGGTCCATGCCGGCGCGCCGGTGATCGAACACGAGATGGAAGAGAACGACTTCAAGGAGCTCGCCGCCGCCGGCGTCAAGCTGCTCGGCGAAGTCGGCCTCGGCGGCGTCAAGGACGGCCCGACCGCCAAGAAGATGGTGGCGTGGGCGCGCAAATACGGCATCCAGTCGACCATTCACACCGGCGGCCCGTCGATCGCTGGCTCCGGACTGATCGACAAGGACGTCGTGCTCGAAGCCGGCACCGACGTCGTCGGCCACATCAACGGTGGTCACACCGCGCTGCCGGACGATCAGATCCGCTGCATTTGCGAGGGCTGCAAGGCCGGCCTCGAACTCGTGCACAATGGCAACGAACGCTCGGCGCTCTACACGCTGCGGATCGCGCGCGAGATGGGCGATCTGCATCGCGTCATCCTCGGCACGGATGGGCCGGCCGGCTCCGGCGTGCAGCCGCTCGGCATCCTCCGAATGGTGTCGCTGTTGTCCTCGCTCGGCGATCTGCCGGCCGAGCAGGCGTTCTGTCTCGCCACGGGCAACACCGCGCGGATGCGCGAACTCGACTGCGGCCTGATCGAAGTCGGCCGCGCCGCCGACCTCGTCATCATGGACGTCGCCCAGCACTCCGGCGGAGCGACGCTGCTCGAGAGCGTACGGCTCGGTGACTTGCCGGGCATCGGCATGACCATCATCGACGGCATCGTCCGTTCCGAGCGCTCGCGCAACACGCCGCCCGCGAAGCGGTTTCCCAGCATCGTCAAGGTCTGACGAGCTTCTCGCTCGCGGCGCGTTGAAGACGTAAGCGGCGTCGCGCTGATTACGCACACGCGATCGCCGTTGCCCGGTGGCGCGTCGCTTTGCTTGTTGAACGTCCACTTCATGCTCGTGGATTGTGCATCCACTGCCCGGAGGTGACGGTCTTGCTGTCGGGACGGCCTTGCGCGACGCCCGCGGCTGGATCATTTCTCGATTGATCAATTTTATCGTCGAGGATAGTTCTGAAAAACATGGCTTTGCATGAGGACCAATCGGGTAGCTGGCGCGTCGGCGTCTTGTTTTCGCAAACCGGCGTGACGGCCGCGGTCGAGCGGTCGCAGCTCAACGCCACCTTGCTGGCCATCGAGGAAATCAACGCAGCCGGCGGCGTGCTGGATCGGCCGATCGAGCCGGTGATCTACGATCCGGCCTCCAGCCCCAAGCAGATTCGCGGACTGGCCGAGCGATTGTTGCAGGCAGACCGAGTCCGGTTGCTGTTCGGCTGCTACATGACCAGCACCCGCAAGGCGATCCTGCCGGTCGTCGAAGCTTATCGAGGCCTGTTGTTCTATCCGACGTTGTACGAAGGGTTCGAATACTCGCGCCACTGCATCTACACCGGCGCGGCCCCGAACCAGAATTCGATTCAGCTCGCGAAATATCTGCTGTCCGTTTACGGCAACCGCTTCGTCTTTGTCGGCTCGAACTACATCTATCCCTACGAGTCCAACCGGCTGATGGCGGATTTCGTCTCGCAGGACCGCGGCAAGGTGCTGGACGAGCTGTACGTGCCGCTGCAGGTGCAGCCGAAGGACTTCGAGCGTGTCATCGCCAAGATCAAGAAGGCTTCGCCCGACGTGATCTTCTCGACGGTGGTCGGCAGCGGAACGGCGATGTTCTATCAGGCCTATCGCGAAGCTGGTTTCGATCCCGCCAAGATGCCGATCGCCAGCCTGACCACCAGCGAGGCCGAACTGGCCGAGATGTCGGCTGAAGCGGCCGAAGGCCACATCACGGCGGCGCCGTTCTTCGATACGCTGTCGACGCCGTCGGCACGACGCTTCGTCAACAACTTCAAGCAGCGGTTCGGGCCTGATGCGCCGGTCACCGCGAGCGCAGAAGCCGCGTATTTCCAGGTCCATCTGGCGATGCGCGCAGTTGCGAAATGCGGCTCCGACGATCCGGAGCGCGTGCTGGTCGAATTGCGAGATGCGGAATTCGACGCACCGCAGGGGCGGGTCCGGATCGATCACGAGAACAACCACACCTATCTCTGGCCGCGTATCGCTCGCGTCGACGGTCAGGGGCGGTTCCGGACCGTGTGGAATCCGGGCGTTCGGATCAAGCCTGATCCCTATTGCGTCGTGCAAAGCCTGGACGATTGGTCCGCAGACGAATTCCACGCATCGGTCACATGAACCTCAGACACGGAGCTGACGGGTGACCATCCAAATTCTCCGCGATCTGCGTGGCCTGCGCGTTCATGTGGTTCATCCCGCCGATCTCGAGCGGGCACAACTCGTCGAACATCTGCGGCGGATCGGCTGCATGGTGGAGGCGCAGTGGCCGGTGCCGACCACGTGGCCCGATGGAACCGACGTTGTCATCCTGGCGATCGAGCACGACGTTCGCGCGGAAATCCTCAAGCTGCTCAAATCGGACGGCGCCGCGCGGCCGACGCTGATCGCGGTCGTCAGCTACGAAGATCCATCGACGCTGCAACTTGTACTTGAGGCTGGCGCCGTCGCGGTGATCGAGCGGCCGATCAGGCCTTTCGGTTTGCTGACGAATCTGACGATCGCCCGCAGCCTGTGGTTGGAGCGGCGCGAGACAACCAAGCGCATCCGCAAGCTCGAGCGCAAGCTTTCCGGCATCCAGCGCATTCAGAAGGCGAAGACCATTCTGATGGAAGGGCAGGGGCTCGACGAGGCTCAAGCTTATGAAAGTATTCGCCGTCAGGCGATGTCGAAGCGTGTATCGATGGACGACATGGCGTCTGCTATCATTCATGCAAATGAGCTCTTGCAGTACCGCGCGAAAGATGATTAGTCTTTAGTCGTCACGCGGGCACTGCCTGTTAGTGACGCAGCCGCACCATCGATGAAGCTGGTTCGGCATTAGGCTGTGTAGCCCGAGGGATCCGCGAGGATCTGTCGGGCTTTTTTGTTTTGCGGCTGGCGTGAGCCGGCGGGCGTCGTTCGCTCCGCCGCGCGGCAGACGATTAGGTCATCTTTGGGTCGAAACAACGCGCTCGGGCGCGAACGATGGGTCATGCCTGAGGAAAGGGAGCAGTATGGCAATCGATCGGCGTAAATTCATCAAGGGCGGCTTGCTCGCCACCGGCGCGGCGATGACGTCGCCTGCCGTGTTCTCGAGCGCCGCACAGGCTGCGGGCGAGATCAAAGTGGGCGTGCTGTTCAGCCTCACCGGTGGTCTGTCGATCGTCGAGAAGTCGCTGCACGACGCGACCATGATGGCGATCAGCGAGATCAACGCCGCCGGCGGCGTCAAGGGCATGAAGATCGTTCCGATTGCCGAGGACGGCGCGTCGGATCCGAAGACCTACAACGAAAAGGCTTCGAAGCTCGTCATTCAGGACCGGGTGCCGACCGTTTTCGGGTCCTACACGTCCGCCAGCCGCAAGGCCGTGCTGCCGGTGTTCGAGAAGCGCAACAATCTCTACTTCTACCCGACCTATTACGAAGGCTTCGAGTGCTCGAAGAACGTGGTCTACACGGGCGCCGTGCCGAACCAGCAGCTCTCGAACTTCATCCCCTGGATCATCAAGACGCTCGGCAAGAAGAAGTTCTTCATCGTCGGATCGAACTACATCTATCCGCGCGAAATGGCCAAGGTCTCCAAGATCCTGATCGAAAAGAACGGCGGCGAGTGGATCGCCGACGAATATCTCGAACTCGGTCATTCCGAGTGGGGCTCGATGGTCAACAAGATCAAGAGCTCCGGCTGCGACGTCGTGCTGTCGAACGTCGTCGGTGACTCGGTGATCGCGTTCTATCGCGAATACAAGAATCAGGGTCTCACCCACGACAAGCTGCCTATCTGCGCGACCGTGACGTCCGAGATCGAGATCGCCGCGATGGGACCGGAATACGCGGTGGGCAGCTACACCTCGTTCCCGTACTTCCAGGCGATCGACACCGACCGCAACAAGGCCTTCATCGAGCGCTACCGCGCGTTCGTGAAGGATCCCAAGGCGGTGACGCATCACGCGCTGGAATCGTCCTACTTCCAGGTGTTCCTGTGGAAGCAGGCGGTGGAGAAGGCGACCGAGATCACGCCGACCGCGATCCGCGAGGCGGTGAAGGGGCAGGAGTTCGACGCGCCGAACGGTCACGTCAAGATCGATCCGCAGAATCTGCACTGCTACCTCACGCCGCGCATCGCGCAGTGGCAGGCGGACGGCCAGGGCAAGATCATCGACGCCTACAAGGAGCCGGTGATGCCGCTGCCTTACGTCGCCTACGGCGAGACCGAGTCGAACCTGTTCTGCACCGCCAAGGGTCTCGACACCGCCAAGCTCAAGATCTGACACCTCGCTCCAGCGCCGCCGCACGCAATGTGCGGCGGCCCTTCTCCTCGGGGAGTTGCGATGCTCGACGTCCTGTTCATCGGTTTGAGTCTCGGCTCGGTGCTGCTGCTGGTGGCATTGGGGTTGGCGATCACCTACGGCGCCATGGGGGTCATCAATATGGCCCATGGCGAGATGGTGATGATCGGCGCCTATGTGACGGTGCTGTCCGGCATCTGGCTCGGTGCGAATATCTTCGTTGCGATCCCGCTGGCGTTCATCGTCACCGCGCTGCTGGGGCTGCTGATCGAGCGGGTGGTGGTCCGCAAACTCTATGGCCGCCTGCTCGATACGCTGCTCGCCACCTGGGGCATCGCCATCCTGATCCAGCAGGCGGTGCGCCTCGAGTTCGGCCTGTCGTTCTTAGGTATTCACATCCAGGGGCTCGGCCCCGGCCTGCAGAACGTCGCCGTGCCGGCCTTCCTGCAGGGCACGTTCATGATCGGCGGCGCCGAGATCAATCGCTACCGCGCCTTCATCATCGTCGTCACCACGATCCTGGCGCTTCTGACCTGGCTGATCATGTATCGCACCGCAATCGGCACCCAGGTTCGCGCGATCATCCGCAATCCCAAGATGGCCGCCGCCTGCGGCATCAATGTCCAGCGTGTCAACGCGCTGACCTTCGCGTTCGGCTCCGGCCTTGCGGGTATCGCGGGCGTGATGATGTCGGGTTTCAAGACGGTGTTCCCCGACATGGGGACGTCGATGGTGGTCGACGGCTTCCTCGTCGTCGTGATGGGCGGCGTCGGCAGCCTGCTCGGATCGGTTCTGTCCGCCGGCATTCTCGGCGAGATCAACGGTCTCGTGGCGGCCGCGACCAACGACATCCTCGCGCGCGCCGTTGTGTTCGGCATCGTGATCGCGATCATCATCCTCAAGCCGAAGGGCCTGTTCGCCCTCAAGGGACGCTGACGATGACCTCGAAGCGCAGCATCACCTGGGCGGCCTACGCGACGTTCATCGTGCTGATCATGGCGGCGCCGCTGTTCATGGATCCGTTCTGGCTCAATCGCGTCGCCAAATATCTGGTGTTCGGCATGCTCGGCATCGCGATTGCGCTGTCCTGGGGCTATGCGGGCATTCTCAATCTCGGCCAGGGGCTGTTCTTCGGCGCCGGCGCGTACATGCTGGCGATGTCGCTGAAGCTGGCTAGCCCGACCAGCCTGCAGCAGGGCTCGGACAAGCCCGTGCCGGACTTCATGCTGTGGAACGCCGAGCCCGGCGCCCAGACGGATCTGTGCTGCATCAACAAGGCGTCCTTTCTCTGGATCCCGTTCAAGAGCGAATGGTTCGGCATGGCGATGGGCATCGTGCTGCCGGTGCTGATCGCCGGCCTGATCGGCACCATCGTGTTCCGCAAGCGCATCTCCGGCGTGTTCGTGTCGATCATCACGCTGGCGCTGGTGTTGCTGGTGCGCCTGGTGGTGATCGACGCGCAGCCGATCACCAACGGCTTCAACGGTCTCACCGATCTCGGCTGGCTCAAGATCGGCGGCTTCGAATTCGATCCCTATGTGGTCCCGACCTATTATCTGATCGCGGTGTCGCTCTCTGTCGTGCTGGTGGCCACGCGTCTGCTGGTCGAAACGCGCGCCGGCCTGATCCTGCAGGCGATCCGCGACGACGAGAACCGGGCGCGTTATCTCGGCTTCGACGTCCCGACCTATCAGATCTTCTTCTACGCGGTTTCGGCGGCGATCGCGGGATTTGCCGGGATGCTGTACGTCGTCATCTCCGAGTTCGCCTCGCCGACCTTCATGGATCTGGCGTTCTCGATCACCATGGTGGTGTGGGCGGCGGTCGGCGGCCGCAAATCCATCCTGGGCGCCTGCATCGGCGCGATCCTGATCAACACGATCTCGGCGACCGTCAGCGAAACCGAGGGCTTCGCCGAAGCCTGGAAGGCGATCATCGGACTGATTTTTGTGCTCGTCGTTCTGTATCTGCCGCACGGCCTCGCCGGCCTGGCCCACGATCTGATCGATCGGGTGATGCGCCGCAAGCCGAAGTCACCATCCCGGCAGATCGACGCCACCGGCGTCTCCCAGCTCGCGGAGTAATCCGATGGACCGTGTCGCACTCACCATCGACGGTCTCGGGGTCGACTTCGAAGGCTTCAAGGCGGTCAACAACGTCTCGCTGACGATCGGCGAGGGCGAGCTCCGCGTCGTGCTCGGCGCGAACGGCGCCGGCAAGACCACCCTGATGGATCTGATCTCCGGCAAGACGCAGAGCACCAGCGGACGCGTATTCATCGACGACACCGAGATCACCAACTGGCCCGAGCACAAGATCGCGCGCGCTGGCATCGGGCGGAAATTTCAGATCCCGAGCGTGTTCAAGGAGCTCAGCGTTCGCCGCAATCTCGAGGTCGCGAGCTGCAAGAATCCTGGCGTGCTCGCCAATCTCCGCTTCGGCTTCGGCGCGGATACCAAGCGGCGGGTCGCCGAAGTGTTGGATCTGATCGGCCTGACCGAGGAAGCCGATCGGACTGCGGCTTATCTCAGCCACGGCCAAACGCAATGGCTCGAACTCGGGCTGCTGATCATTCAGAACCCCAAGGTCATTCTGCTCGACGAGCCGACCGCCGGCATGACGCAGGCCGAGACCCACAAGACCTCGCAGATCGTCAACAACCTTAAGGGCCGCCACACCATCATTGTGGTCGAGCACGACATGGCGTTCGTCCGCGAGATCGCCGAGCGCATCACCGTGCTGCACCTCGGGCAGGTGCTGGCCGAGGGCAGCGTCAGCGAAATCGAGAACGACCCGCGGGTCAAGGAAGCCTATCTCGGCGCGCAGGGGATCACCTGATGCTGACCTTCGCCAACGTCAACAGCTTCTACGATCGCAGCCACATTCTGCACAATGTGAGCCTCGAGATCCCCACCGGCCAGATCACCGCGATCCTCGGGCGAAACGGCACAGGCAAGACGACGCTGCTCAAGACGCTGATGGGGCTGACCGACCGCAGCGAAGGCCAGATCCGGCTCGAGAGTGACGATCTCGCCGTGCTGCCGACGTTTCGTCGGGCGCGCGCCGGCATCGCCTATGTGCCGCAGGGCCGCGAGATCATTCCGGATTTCACCATCCGCAACAACATCCTGATGGGCGCATTCGCGCGGACCGACGGCAAGCGCGAGATCCCGCCGCTCGTCGCGGAGCTGTTTCCGTATCTGATGCAGAACCTCGATCGCAATGGCGGCGTGCTGTCGGGCGGTCAGCAGCAGCAGCTCGCGATCGCCCGCGCGCTCGCGGCCGATCCGAAGATCATCCTGCTCGACGAACCCAACGAAGGCATCCAGCCCTCGATCGTGCAGGAGATCGAATCGATCATCGTCAAGCTGAACCGTGAGCTCGGCCTCACGGTGCTGCTGGTCGAACAGAATATCCCGTTCGTCCGCCGTGCCGCCCAACGCTTCGCCATGATGGAGAAGGGACGCGTGGTTGAATTCGGCGGCATCGAACGACTCTCCGACGACATGGTCCACCGCCATATGGCGGTGTGATCGCCACGAAGTCACCCGGCCCAACGGTGCGCCGGCATCTGCCCGACAACATCGCTCATCAAGGGAGTGCGACATGCATCATGGTGATATCTCGTCCAGCAACGACACGGTCGGCGTCGCCGTCGTAAACTACAAGATGCCCCGGCTGCACACGAAGGCCGAGGTGCTCGCCAACGCGAAGAAGATCGCCGACATGATCGTCGGCATGAAAGTCGGTCTTCCGGGTATGGATCTGGTGATCTTCCCGGAATATTCGACCCACGGCATCATGTACGACTCCAAGGAGATGTACGAAACCGCGTCGACCGTGCCGGGCGACGAGACCGAGATCTTTGCCGAAGCCTGCCGCAAGGCGAAGGTGTGGGGCGTATTCTCGCTCACCGGCGAGCGTCACGAGGAACATCCCAACAAGGCGCCGTACAATACGCTGATCCTGATGAACGACAAGGGCGAGATCGTTCAGAAGTATCGCAAGATCATGCCCTGGGTGCCGATCGAAGGCTGGTACCCCGGCAATTGCACCTATGTCTCGGAAGGGCCGAAGGGCCTCAAGGTCTCGCTGATCATCTGCGACGACGGCAACTATCCCGAGATCTGGCGCGACTGCGCCATGAAGGGCGCCGAGCTGATCGTCCGCTGCCAGGGTTACATGTATCCGGCCAAGGACCAGCAGGTGATCATGGCCAAGGCGATGGCCTGGGCCAACAACGTCTATGTGGCGGTGGCGAACGCCGCCGGCTTCGACGGCGTGTACTCGTACTTCGGCCATTCGGCGATCGTCGGCTTCGACGGCCGCACGCTCGGCGAATGCGGCGAGGAGGAATACGGCATCCAGTACGCCCAGCTTTCGAAGTCGCTGATCCGCGACGCGCGCAAGACTGGCCAGTCCAACAACCACCTCTTCAAGCTGCTGCACCGTGGCTACACCGGCGTCATTAATTCCGGCGACGGCGACAAGGGCGTGGCGGCTTGCCCCTACGATTTCTACGCCAAATGGATCTCCGATCCGGAAGGCACCCGCGAGATGGTGGAGTCGTTCACGCGCGACACCATCGGCGTCGAGGAATGCCCGATCGACGGCATCCCGAACAAGAAGGTCGTGCATCGCTGACGATGCCGAGGCCGGACCGTCATCGCGGTCCGGCCTCCCGCCTCCCGCTCATTGGAGGAAGCACCTGAGACCGTTCGCGATGGCCGGGATCGCATCGGAGTCTGTTCCGATCTTTAGAAACGCACTGGGACCGCCAGAAGCGTCAAAAACGAGGACCGCGATATGAACTCCACTGTCGATGAACTGAAAGTTGCTGAAGACAAGGTCGATCATCTCCTCGGCGAGGAATACGAACACGCGCCCGTGCCGATGGCGGCGCGGCGAAGCGCGTTCTCCGTGACCATGGTGTGGGTCGGGTTTCCGATGATCATCACCGGGGCGATGACCGGATCCATCCTGGTGCTCGGCATGGGCTTCAGCCGGGCCCTGATCGCGATGATCATCGGCAATCTCATCATGCTCGCCTATGTGGGGCTGCTCGGGCATCTCGGCGTCAAGAGCGGCATGAATTTCGGCCTGATCGCCAGCCAGGTGTTCGGCAGGAAGGGCTACGTTCTCGCGTCGGGCCTGCTGTCGTCGCTGCTGCTCGGCTGGTACGCCGTGCAAACCGGCATCACCGGGGCGCTGATCAGCTCGACCTACAATCTCAATTATGTGGCGATGACGGTGATCGCCGGATTGCTCTACATCGGCATCACCTTCGTGGGCGTCCGGGGGCTGCATTACATCGGCATGATCTCGGCCCCGCTGTTCGTGATCCTCGGCGTCTGGGTGGCCGGGCATGCGGCGTCGACGACGACCTGGTCGGCGATCTACAACTACGCGGGCAACAACGGCGTCGCCACGATGTCGATGGGCGTCGGGCTGACGGTGGTCATCGCGCTTTTCATCGATGCCGGCACGGTGACGGCTGACTTCAACCGCTGGGCCAAGACGCCGGCGGCGTCGTTCGGCGCGACGTTCAGCGCGTTTCCCTTCGCCAACATCGTCGCCATGATGGTCGGCGGCGTGATGACGGCGGCGCTGGCGACGCCGAACGCCAATCCGTTCGGAGCCGACAACATGTTCGGCTACATGAACAAGATGCAGCTCGGCTGGCTCAGCGTGCTGGCCTTTCTGTTCCTCTACATCAATCTCGGATCGGTCTGCTCGCACTGCCTGTATAACGCATCCACCGGTTGGTCGCGCATCACCGGAACCCACATGCGGTTGATGGCCGTCGTTCTCGGCGTCATCGGAATCGCGATCGCCGCCGGCAACGTCTGGGCGTTCTTCATCCAGTGGTTGTCGCTGCTGGGGATCGTGGCGCCTCCGATCGGGGCGATCATCATCGTCGACAAGTACATCACCAGGCCCGAGGTCAATACTGCGACCGCGGACTGGCGGGCGCCTGCCTTCATTGCCTGGGCGGTTGGTTCGGTCGTCGCCTTCATCGTCGAGGAGGTGATGCCGGGCCTGTCGACCGCGATCTCCGCGATGGTCGTCGCCGGCATCGCCTATTGGGCGCTGGCGGCCCTGAAGGTGCGCAAGCTGCAGACCGCGTAGCACTCCATGAAGCCGATGCTACGGCGCGCAGCGCCGTAGCGCCTCGATCCCATCATGCGAGTTCGGAGGTGTTCGATGTCGCGATCTACGGACGAAATCTGCGCCATGGAAGCCGGGACCATCGCGGACCTGGTGCGGCGTCGGGAGCTGTCGCCCGTCGAAGTCACAAAGGCGCATCTGGAGCGGATGGATCGTCTCGATCCGCTGCTGCATGCGTTCTGCACGCCGACGCCGGAATTGGCGCTGGCGACTGCGAAAGCAATTGAAGACGATCTCGTCGCCGGACGCGCGGTCGGTCCGCTCGCCGGCGTCCCGGTCGGCGTGAAGGATCTGATCTGCACGGCCGGCATCAAGACCGTCTCGGGCTCTGCGATCTACGAGGAGTTTATCCCGGACGAAGACGACGTCGTGGTGGAACGCCTGAAGGCCGCGGGCGCGGTGATCCTCGGCAAGACCAACGTGCCGGAATTCGGTTACAGCGGCGTCGGCCACAATCCGGTGTTCGAGACCACGCGTAACCCCTGGAATACGAACCTCACTTCGGGCGGATCCAGCGCGGGATCGGGAGCGGCGGTTGCGAGCGGGATGTGCCCGTTCGCGCTCGGCAGCGACGGCGGCGGCTCGGTTCGCATTCCCTCGGCCCATTGCGGCATCTACGGCCTCAAGGCGTCGATGGGGCGTGTGCCGCTGTATCCCGGCACGAAGGACGAGCGCTACCCCGGCGTGTCGAGCTGGGAGAGCCTCGAACACATCGGCCCGATGAGCCGAACGGTCGCGGATGCGGCGTTGATGATGTCGGTGATCGCCGGCCCGGATCCGCGCGATCGCTTCACGCTTCCCGAAGCGCCTTATGATTGGCGCGAGACCGTGAAGGGCGACCTGAAGGGGCTGAAAGTCGCGTTCAGCATCGATTGGGGCTACGCGGCCGTCGATCCCCGCGTCCGAGAAATCGTGACTGCAGCGGCGCGGGTGTTCGAGACCGAGCTCGGCTGCTTTGTCGAAGAGGCGCATCCCGGCTGGAGCGATCCGTTCGGTGCGTTCTGGGGTTTGGTCGCCGCGGAGACCGATCTCAAGGGGATGCGCGCGCTGCTCAAGACGCACGGCGACCGGATGTCGTCGCATCTCGTCGCCTTCCTCAACACGCCGTGGACCGCCGAGGATTTCACCGACGCGCTGATGGTCCGCAAGGCCGTCAACAACAAGATGTGGCGGTTCATGCAGACTTACGATCTCATCCTGACGCCGACGCTCGCGGTCCCGCCGTTCGCGATCGACATTCAGGGTCCGGAAAAGATCGACGGCCGCATGGTCGCCAACACGCAGTGGCTGGCCTTCACGTTCCCGCTCAACATGACGGGGCAGCCCGCCGCCACGGTGCCGGCCGGCTTCACCGAGGACGGCCTGCCGGTCGGCATGCAGATCATCGGCCGGCATCTAGACGACGCGCTGGTGCTGAAGGCCTCTGCGGCCTTCGAACGCGCGCGCCCCTGGACTCAGCGTCGCCCGCCGGTGCTCGACGCCTAACGATCCGAAAACGACTGCAAAATGGTGAGGGTGACGACCATGAGCCTCGACTATCAGATATTCGATCTCGGCGACGTGCAATTGCAGCGCGGTGCGACGTTGCGAGACTGCAAGCTGGCCTACAAGACCTTCGGTACGCTCAGTCCGAAGAAGGACAACGTCATCGTCTACCCGACCTGGTATTCCGGCCAGCACTACGACAACGAGTGGCTGATCGGCGAGGGTATGGCGCTCGACCCGAGCAAATACTTCATCATTATCCCGAATATGCTCGGCAATGGGCTGTCCTCCTCGCCGAGCAACAATCCGGAGCCGTACAACGGTCCGAAATTCCCCCTCGTCACGGCGTGCGACAACGTGCGGGCCCAGCACAAGCTGGTCACGGAGAAGTTCGGCATCGAGCACATCCGGCTGGTGACCGGCTGGTCGATGGGCGCGCTGCAGACGTTTCATTGGGGCGCGCTTTATCCCGACATGATGGATCTGATCGCACCGTTCTGCGGCTCGGCGAAATGCTCGCGCCACAACTACGTGTTCCTCGAAGGCGTCAAGGCGGCGCTGACCGCCGATGCGGCGTGGAAGGAAGGATGGTACACCGACAAGCCGCAGCGCGGGCTCCGCGCCGCCGCGCGCGTTTATGCTGGCTGGGGCTTTTCGCAGACGTTCTATCGCCAGAAGCTCGATCTCGAGCGAATGGGCTATTCGTCGCTGGAAGACTTTCTGGTCGGGTTCTGGGAAGGGTTCTTCCTGCCGAAAGACCCCAACAACCTGCTGACGATGCTGTGGACCTGGCAGAACGGCGATATCAGCGACAACGAATTGTACAACGGCGACTTCCAGGCGGCGCTCGCGGCCATCAAGGCCAAAGCCTACGTGATGCCGGGCCAGACCGATCTGTATTTCCCGGTCGACGACAGCGAGTTCGAAGTCGCCAACATGCCGAACGCTTCGCTGATCCCGGTGCCGTCGGTGTGGGGCCATTTCGCGGGCGGTCCCGGCACCAACCCCGACGACGTGAAGTTCCTGGACGACAAACTGAAAGAACTGCTGGCCTCGTGACGCGGCGCGGCGGCGCGCAGACCATCACCGCGCGCCGTCCTCCGGTTGGATGGAATAGGAAGGACTCTTGCAATGCTTCGGATCGATCATGTTCTGGGCAGCCGTATTGATCCGGACTTCTCCGAAGATCTGCACCGGCTCGAGCATACCGGCGGCGTGGATATCGTCAGCATTCCGGTTGCCGATCTGGCGCGGCGCCGTTTGCTTGCGACGACGCGGGGCGGCCAGGAGTTGGCGATCGCGCTGCCGCGTCATGAGAAGCTGTTCGACGGCGCGGTGTTGTTCATCGACGAGGCGCGGGCGATCGTCGTACACGCCGGCACCGAGCGCTGGCTGCGCCTCGCGCCGCGTTCGATCGCAGACGCGATCGAACTCGGCTACCAGGCCGGCAATCTGCATTGGCGCGTGCGGTTCGAGGGCGAGGCGCTGTTCGTGGCGATGGAGGGCCGCGCCGAAGACTACATCGCGCGCCTCGACGAATTGATCGGCAGCCGCCGGATCGGTGTGTCGATCGTCGATCAGGAAAGCGGTGAGGGCGGACGACAGGGAAACGAGCCGGCGCACAATGGCGCGCCGCATGCACACGGTCACGGCCATCACCATGGCCACGATCACGACCATTGATCATGCGCTCCGCCCTTCTCGCGATCTGGCAGGCCGACAGCGGATTTCCGAACGGCTCGTTCGCGTTCTCGTACGGCATCGAGGCGATCGCCGAGCTGCGCGGCAAGCTGTCGCCGCAGGCGCTTGCCGAATTGATCGAGTCGGTGCTCCGGCTGCGCTGGACGAGCTTCGATCGGGTGCTGCTGATCCGCGCGTTTCGCGCCGGTGACGATCTCGACCAGCTCGCCGCGCTGGACCGGCTGTGCGAGGCGATGTCGTTGCTCGAGCCGCATCGGCAGGGCTCGCGCCGCAACGGCGGATCGTTCGTCGCCGCGCATGCGCGGCTCGGCCATCCCATTGCGGCGCGGCTGCGCGATGCGATCAGCAGCGGCCAATGCCTCGGACATCTGCCGGTGATGCAGGGCGCCGTGTGGCAGGCGCTGCAGTTCGACGAAGCCTCGGCGCAACTCGCCTCGGGCTACATCACGGCGTCCGGCATGATCGCGGCCGCGGTGCGGCTCGGCGCCATCGGTGCGCTGCAGGCGCAGGCCGCCCTGCAGAGCGTGCTGCCGACCATCGAACAGCTCGTCGCCAGCAGCGACGCAAACGCCGAGTTGGCGAGCTGTCTTCCTTTCATCGATATCGCCGCGGCCCGCCACACGCGGGCCGATCTGCGGCTGTTTGTAAACTGAGAGATTCCGGATGCTGCTGACACCGACCGAACTCGAACGCCTGACGATCTTCAACGCCGCCGAACTGGCGC
The DNA here is from genome assembly GCF_042432815.1 of Rhodopseudomonas telluris. NCBI lineage: Bacteria > Pseudomonadati > Pseudomonadota > Alphaproteobacteria > Hyphomicrobiales > Nitrobacteraceae > Rhodopseudomonas > Rhodopseudomonas telluris. Next base: position 746,882 of record NZ_JBHLWM010000005.1, on the reverse strand, counting down.
GCCGCCGCCGCGCGCGCGGCCTCAAGCTGAACTATCCGGAAGCCGTGGCGCTGATCACCGACGAGATCCTCGAAGGCGCCCGCGACGGCCGCACCGTGGCCGATCTGATCGGCTACGGCTCGACCATCCTGACCACGGACGACGTGCTGTCCGGCATCGCTGCGATGATGGACATGATCCAGGTCGAGTGCGTGTTTCCGGACGGCACGAAGCTGGTGACGGTGCACGAGCCGATCCGTCCGGCTCCGGGCAGCGAGGCCGATCCCGAGCATCCGGGGCTGATCACCGCGGCGGACGGCACGCTGGAACTGAACGCCGGCCGGCGACGCCTGACACTGACCGCCGTCAACACCGGCGATCGTCCGATCCAGATCGGCTCGCACTATCACTTCTTCGAAGTCAACCGCGCGCTCGAATTCGATCGCGGCGCCGCGTTCAACATGCGGCTCGATATTCCGGCCGGCACCGCGGTGCGGTTCGAGCCCGGCGCGTCCAAGGAAGTCAGCCTGGTCGAATTCGGCGGCAACGGGGAATTGACCGGCTTGAACAATCTCACGGCGGGGCGCGGCTCCGATCCGCGTGTGCGCGAAGCGGCGCTGGCGCGTGCCAAGGCGCGCGGCTTCAGGGGAGCTTGACACCATGGCGAAGATTCAGAGGCGCGATTACGCCGCGCTGTACGGCCCGACCACCGGCGATAGCGTCCGGCTCGGCGATACGGCACTGCAGGCTGTGGTCGAGAAGGACTACGCGGTCTATGGCGACGAGTGCCTGCACGGCGGCGGCAAGACGCTGCGCGACGGCATCGGCATGGCCGGGATCACCAGCGCAGAGGGCGCGCTCGACTTCCTGCTGTGCAACGTGCTGGTGATCGATCCGGTGCTCGGCATCGTCAAGGGCGATCTCGGCATTCGTAACGGCCGCATCGCCGGCTTCGGCAAGGCCGGCAATCCCGCCATCATGGACGGCGTCGATCCGCGGCTGATCGTTTCGACCGGCACCACGGTGCGCGATTGCGAGGGCATGATCGCGACGCCCGGCGCCATCGACGTCCACGTGCATTTCGACAGCGCCGGGCTGGTCGAGCACGCGCTCGCCTCGGGTATCACCACGATGATCGGCGGTTCGCTCGGTCCGATCACGGTCGGCATCGATTCCGGCGGGCCGTTCAACACCGGCAAGATGCTGCAGGCGGCCGAAGCCTGGCCGATGAATTTCGGCTTTCTCGGCCGCGGCAATGCGCACGTCGCAGCGCCGATGGTCGAGCAACTCGAAACCGGCGTGATGGGGCTGAAGCTGCACGAGGACTGGGGCTCGATGCCGGCGGCGATCGACTGCTGCCTGCGCGTTGCCGACGAGTACGACTTCCAGGTCCAGATCCACACCGACACGCTGAACGAGTCCGGCTTCGTCGAGGATACGCTGCAGGCGATCGGCGGCCGCACTATTCACATGTATCACACCGAAGGCGCCGGCGGCGGCCATGCGCCGGACATCATCCGCGTCGCCGGCGAGATGCACTGCCTGCCGTCGTCGACCAATCCGACCAATCCCTACACGGTCAACACCTTCGACGAACATCTCGACATGACGATGGTGTGCCACCATCTCAATCCGGCGATCCCCGAGGACGTCGCCTTCGCCGAGAGCCGTATCCGAGCCCAGACCATCGCGGCCGAAGACGTGTTGCACGACATCGGCGCGATCTCGATGCTGGGCTCCGACAGCCAGGGCATGGGCCGTATCCACGAAGTGATCTGCCGGACGTGGCAGCTCGCCTCCAAGATGAAGCAGCAGCGCGGCGCGCTGCCCGAAGACAAGCCCGGCATGGGCGACAATGCCCGCATCAAGCGCTACATCGCCAAATACACCATCAATGCGGCAAAGACCTTCGGCATCGCCGATCACATCGGCTCGCTGGAAGACGGCAAGCTGGCCGACATTGTGGTGTGGAAACCGGCGTTCTTCGGCATCAAGCCGGAGCTGGTGATCAAGGGCGGCTTCATCGCCTGGGGCGCGATGGGCGACAGCGCCGCGTCGCTGATGACCTGCGAGCCGATCCGGATGCGGCCGCAATGGGGCTCGTTCGGCCGCGCGCCGTCGGCGTTGTCGGCGTGCTTCGTGCATCCGCTGGCGATCGACGGCGGCATCGGCGGCCGGCTTGGACTATCGAAGTCGCTGCTGCCGGTGAAGGGCACGCGTAAGCTCAGCAAGCGCGACATGCTGCACAATGACGCCTGCCCGCGGATCACCGTCAATCCGGATACGTTCGACGTGTTCGTCGATGGCGAACTCGCGACCTGCGAGCCCGCGACCGAGCTGCCGCTGGCGCGGCGCTACATGTTGAGGTGACGCATGGGACTGCAACAATCGCCGCCGACAGCGAGCGCCGGCGCCAAGCCGTCCGTCGCCGCGCGCATCGGCATCGGCGGGCCGGTCGGCTCCGGCAAGACCGCTTTGATCGAGGCATTGATCCCGGTGCTTCAGCGCCGCGGCGTCGATTTCGCGATCGTCACCAACGATCTTGTCACCAAGGAGGACGCCGAGCGTCTGCGCCGCTCCGGCCTGATCGATCCGGCGCGCGTCTCGGCGGTCGAGGCCGGCGCCTGTCCGCACACCGTGATCCGCGAGGATCCGACGCTGAACATTGCGGCGGGCGATGCGCTGGAGGCGAAGTTTCCGGGGCTCGAGCTCGTTCTGTTCGAATCCGGTGGCGATAACCTTGCTTCGACCTTCTCGCTCGATCTGGTCGATTGGTGGATCTTCGTCATCGACGTTGCGGGCGGCGACGACATCCCGCGCAAGCGAGGGCCTGGTGTGATCAAGTGCGACCTGCTGGTGGTCAACAAGGTCGATCTCGCGCCGCATGTCGGCGTGGTGCTCGAATCCATGCTGGCGGAGGCGGAGCGGGTGCGGGGCGGGCGGCCGGTGATCGCCACCAATGCGCGTTCCGGATTGGGTATCGAAGCGGTGGCCGATGCAATTACTTCCGCCGTCCTGTTTCCATCCTGAGCCCTCGCGGGTCTCGGCCGCGCATCTGGCGGCCGAGTTCGCCGGCGGCCGGACGATCCTGCGTCGGCAGCAGGTCGGCTACCCGTGGCATCTCACGCGCGGCTTCTATCTCGACCGCGCGCGGCCCGATCTGCTGACATTGTATCTGCAATCGGCCGCGGGCGGCATGTACGGCGCGGACGATCTGCGGTTCGACGTCAAGGTGAGCGATGGCGCGGCGCTGAATCTGACGACGCAATCGGCGACCGTGGTGCATCCGGGCCGCGACCGCCCTGCAGCGTTGCGCCAGCGCATCGATGTGGGCGCCGGCGCATTCGCGGCGCTGATCAGCGATCCCTACATCCTGTTTCCCGACGCCGAGCTGGCGCTGTCGACCACCGCCGTGGTCCAGCGGGACAGCGTGCTGCTGATCGCCGATGGATTTTCCACGCATTGCCCGCCGCGGTCGACGGGCGTGTTCCGCCGATACTCGAGCGAATTGCGGGTCGAGCGACCCGACAGTGAGCTGCTGATGCTGGATCGCGGCGCCTTGCGCGGCAGCGATCTGTCGGGCGATTTCGATGCGCTCGGCGGCGCCCGCGCTGCCGCCTCGGTCGTACTGATTGCCCCGCCGGATCGGCTGCCGCCTGCGGGCGAGATCGAGGCTGAAGCCGATGTTGTCGGGTGTTTCGCCGGGGTCTCGCAAGCCCCGAATGCGGCGGGTCTCGTGGTGCGCATGACGGCGCCGGACGCTGGCGGCCTGACGCGCGGCATCACCGCCGCATTCCACGTCATCACCCGCCACGTGCTCGGCGCCGAGCTGGCGCCGCGCCGCAAGTAATCAGCGCCGCGCCAGGCGGAAATACAATTCCGACAGCCGGCTCGGCAGATCCTCGACGCGGTGCACCAGCATGGTGTTGCCGCGGCCGAAGATCCGCGCCGCCGCCGCCATGCCGGCGCTGCCGAGCACGACGCCGAACGTGTCGATGCCGCGCCCATGCAGCTGCAGCACGGCGCGCCGCGCGTCCTCGATCAGATCGGCCGGGTCCTCGATGTCGATGTCCGACGGCTCGCCGTCGGTCAGCACCAGTACCAGCTTGCGGAAACTGCTCGTCCGGGAAATGACGTTGCCGGAGTGGCGAAGCGCCGTGCCGAGCCGCGTCGAATAGCCGGACGCGAGGCCGTCGAGGCGCGCCATGCTGTCGGGGCCATAAGGTTCCTCGAATGCTTTGACAGTGGTCAGCTTGACGTCGTCGCGCCCGTCCGAGGCGAAGGCCAGCAGGCCGAACGGATCCTGCAACGCCTGCATCGCTTCGGCCAGCAGGGCGACGGCGAGGCGCTCGACATCGAGCACCGTCGCACCCGAGGCGAGGCGGTCACTGGTCGATTGCGACACATCGATCAGCAACAGCGCGGCGAGATCGCGATGTTTCGAGGTCGAGGAGCGGAACACCCGCGGGTCGGGATCCTGCCCGGTGCGTAGCGCCAGTCCGGCGTCGATCACCGCGTCGAGGTCGAGGTCGTGGCCGTCGTGCTGGCGGTTGAGCCGCACGGCGCGGCCGACGCGCAGGCCCCGAACCAGTTGCGCGACCCGGCCGCGCAGGATGTCGGCGCGATCCAGCGCTTCGGCGATGCGCTTAGGATCGCCGCGCACGGCGGCGACCTCGCGCACCGTTGTCCATTCGGGACGCTCGATGCCGTGGCGACGGTCCCACTCCGGATACTTCGCCAGCACCGTGCCGCGCTGATCGGGCGCGACCGGGCGGGCCTTGCCGGCCTCGCTGTCCTGTGGCTGCTCGTCAGTGTTGCCGGGACCGTCGTCGGATTCCTGCTGCTCGATCCGCGCCGCATCGATGAACATCTCAAGTACGTCGGCATTGGCCTGCGGAGGCTCGTCGAAATCCCAAAGGCCGAGATTGTCGTCGCGGTACACCGGCTCGACCACGTAGGTCTTGGCGTTGAACTGCACCCGCATCTGGCCGAGGTCGTTGCCGAGCAGCATCCCGATCTCGCGCGAGATCGCCGGATCGCCGAGCCGCGGCAGCGCCTGCGCGAACAGCGCGCGGCCCTTGGCGACGAAGCCGTCGTCGTCCTGATAGTCCGGATCGAACAGCGCGCGGGAGAGGCGGGCCAGCAGCACCGGCGCGGTGGCGATGCCGGCGGGTTTCGCCGTGTGATAGGGAGCCCACAGCCGGCGCAGGCCGGGCAATTGCCGCATCGCCAGCGCCTCGATGCGGGCGTCCTCGATCAGGCCGACCAGCACGATCTGCAACGGCTTCAGTTTGCCGACGACGAAGCGTTCATCGCCGAGCTCGAGATGCGCCTGCGCATGGGCGGCGGCGGCGCGATACAGCGACCAGGCGGCATCGCCCTCGATGCCGCGATACACGTCCGGCAAGCGGATCAGCGGGCCCGCGATCGCGGCGCGCCGCGGCACGGCGGTGTCGGCCGGCGGCAGGCTGCGCAGCAACGGCGCGCGGCCCCACAGCGCGGTCACGAACGTCTTGAGATGCCGCTCGGTCTCGGCGAAGTCGACGCCGCCGAACTCGCGGCTGATCAGGCGTTGGGCCAGTTCGTGTTGCAGCGTGAAGTAGGTCAGCCGGACCTGCTTGTTGCCGGCGGCGAGCTTCAGGCCGGCGGCGATGAAGTTCTCGAACGCCTCGATCGAACCGGGGGCGAGGATCGGGGACATCCGCAGTGCGGCGGCTTCGACGACATCCGGCGCCTCGCGCGACAGGCCGCGCAGCGCAGCCCACCAGCGCGCCAGCATCGGTTCCGAGGCGAACGCGTTGCGGGCGATCGGCAGCGCTTTCAGGCTGAGCGCCGCGGCGCGGGCGCCGGCATTGCGGCAGATCTCCGCGGCCGCTTCGGCCGCACTCAACAGCGGCGCCATGTCGGCGGCGGCCGGTTGGCTCCGGCTGACGTCCCAAAAGGCGATCAGGCCGGTCGGGCCGATATTGACGTTCGCCAGCGCCAGCACCGCCTCCGCCCAAGCGTCGAGATCGGACTCCGGCCATCGATTACTCAGCTCGTCCCATGTCGCACGGAACGGCGCGCGCAGCGCATCGCGCTGGCGCATCAGCAGATGCAGCGTGCGGGTCGCGGCAGGCGTCTCGGCCGGCTGCACCGGGCTGAGCTGATCGCTGGTGCTCACGGCATGCACGCGTCGATCGCGGCGCGCAGCGCGGCGCGGACGTCGGGATTGTCGGTGATCGGCAGCACGATGCTCGATTGCACCGCGGTGGCGAGCGGCAGGCCGCCGCGCACCAGCCGGCCGGCATGGATCAGCATCCGGGTCGAGGCGCCTTCGTCGAGGCCGTGGCCCTGCAGATTGCGCGAGCGCTGGCCGATCGCCACCAGCACGTCGGCCAGCGCGGCATCGGCGCCGCTCTCGCGCGTCACGATCGCGCTCTCGACCTGCGGCGGCGGGTAGGAGAAGTCGATCGCCAGGAAGCGCTGCTTGGTGGATTCCTTGAGATCCTTGACGGCGCTCTGATAGCCCGGGTTATAGGAGATCGTGAGCTGGAAGTCCGCGTGGGCCGAGACGATCTCGTTGTGCTTCTCCAGCGGCAGCACCCGCCGCGCGTCGGTGAGCGGGTGGATCACCACGGTGGTGTCCTGCCGGGCCTCGACGATCTCGTCGAGATAGCAGATCGCGCCCTGCCGCACCGCCTGGGTCAGCGGGCCGTCGTGCCAGACGGTGCCCTCGGGTTCGAGCAGATAGCGACCGGCGAGGTCGGCGGCGGTCATGTCCTCGTGCGCCGCCACCGTGATCAGCGGCCTGCCGAGGCGCCAGGCCATGTGCTCGACGAACCGCGTCTTGCCGCAGCCCGTCGGCCCCTTGAGCATGACGGGAAGCCGCTCGTCATAAGCCGCGCGAAAGATCTCGATCTCGTCGCCGTGCGGCTGATAATAGGGCTCGGATGTGATCCGGTACGCGTCCAGGCTCATGCAATCCTCCAGGTTCGGAACGAAGGACGGACGCCGCGGACTGGAGATCGGAACATGCGGCAGCCACCGTCCCTGCAAAAGGGATCATGGCAATCACTGCCGCTGGGGCGCGCTGCTGCCTTGAAGCACGCTTGATAGCTGACAATAGCCCGAAACCGGCCGAGCGCAAGGGCGGAGCGGCCGCAGGGACCGCCGGCTCGAAGTCGGACCTCGAGCGGTTCGGCTTCTGAAGAATCAGAGCTAGCCATCGGACTGATGGCCACATGTGCAACCTCATGGTGAGGAGGCGCGAAGCGCCGTCTCGAACCATGGGCCGCTGGTGCTGCGCGGCCCCATCCTTCGAGACGCCCGGCTTTGCCGGGCTCCTCAGGATGAGGACTCGGTGCAGTTTGGCCAGGGCAATATTGTTTCGATCAAGAGACGAAGCGCTCTACCCCGTACGACCGCTCACCACATCGTCTCGGCGGCGCGCTGTGGCCAGGCGCGGTCGTAGGCGTCGCCGCCGACCCGGCCTTCGGTCATCGACGCCAGGATCTGGCCGGGCGTCGGCAGCATGGCGGGATCGACCTGCTTGTCGGGATTCCACAGCTCGGACCGGATCAGCGCCCGGCCGCACTGGAAATAGATCTCCTCGACCGTCATCACCATTACGCTGCGTGGCGCCTTGCCGTCGACGCGGAAGGAGTCGAGCAGCGCCGCGTCGGCGCTGATGACGGCGCGGCCGTTGATGCGCAGTGCGTTGAGCGAACCGGGGATCAGCAGCATCAGGGCGACGCGCGGATCGCGGACGACGTTGCGCAGCGAGTCGATGCGGTTGTTGCCGCGCCGGTCGGGCAGCATCAGCGTGGTGTCGTCGTGGATATGGATGAAGCCGGGCAGGTCGCCGCGCGGCGAGCAGTCGAGGCCTTCCGGACCGACGGTCGCCAGCGCCGCGAACGGCGAGCGCTCGATCAGCGTGCGATAGGCCGAGGTGATGTGGTTCGCGACCTTTTCGGTCGAGGCGTCGTTGGGCGCGCCGTACAGCGCTTCGAGCTCGGCGACAGAGGTGATGGCCGGGAACGTCATGGCTGGGCCTTCCTTCCAGCTTCGGGCGTGCCGCGGATGATCGCCAGCAGTTCGCGGGCGTGATCGTCGGGGCTCGCGACATTCATGATGGTGAAGTCGGCGATCTCGCCGCCGACGCTGCGCCCGATCCGGTCCGCACTCATCGCGTCGCTGCTTCGCGCCCGCAGTGCGATGCGCCGCGCCAATACGTCCGGCGGCGCCGTGATCTGGACCACCACGACGTTGGCGTAGGTCTGCCGCGCCTGCGCGATCACCGTGCGCGAGACATTCGCCACCACGGTGCGGCCGGCGCGGATGTCGTTGTCGATGGTGCGCAGCACGCCGTAGCAGTGCCCGTGCGCCTCCCAGTGCAGCGCAAATTCGCCCGCCGCGATCATGGCGCGGAACGCCTCGGGCGTGCTTTGCAGATTGTCCTCGGCAGGCGAGGGCTCCCGCGTCACCACCCGCCGCGCAAAACCGACGCGGCTTTCGCCGAGGCATGCGATCTTGGCGATGCCGAGCAGTGTATCCTTGCCGGCGCCGCTCGGCCCGACGACCAGCACCAGCCGGCCCGGTCCGATCCGGCTTGGCTGCGGGGCGATCGGCGCGAGCTCGGTCATGCCACCCGGTGTCCTTCGCGCCAGACGCTACGCACCGCCGGCACGTCGTGCGCAACGTGGACGCGGATCAGATCGGCGCGCTTGCCGACCGCGATCTCGCCGCGGTCGGGCAGGCCGACCGCTTCGGCGGGCGCCTTGGTGACGGTGCGCACCGCCGCCGGCAGATCGATCGCCGGCGCGCGCAGCGGCAGTTGCAACGCCGCCATCAGCAGGCTCGACGGGATGTAGTCCGACGACAGGATGTCGAGCAGTCCTTCGCGCGCGAGATCGATCGCGGCGATGTTACCCGAATGCGAGCCGCCGCGCACCACGTTCGGCGCGCCCATCAGAATGTCGATGCCCGCCTCGTGCAGGCGGCGTGCGGCCTCCAGCGTGGTCGGAAATTCGGCGACCGCCACCTTGTCGCGGATCGCCTCGACGACGTTCTCCTCGGTGGTGTCGTCATGGCTTGCCAGCGGAATCGCGTGCTGATGCGCCAGCGCGACGATCGCGCGCATGTTGGCGTCGGCGTAATTCTCCTTGCAGTACAGCCGGCGCGCGAACATCACGTCGAGCTCGGCGTCGGTCATGCCGGCGCCCTTGCCGCGATAGTAATCGCGCAGCTTCTCTTCGTCGCGGAACTGACGCTGCCCCGGCGTGTGGTCCATCAGCGACATCAGCCGGATGTCGGGCCGGTCGATCAGCTCCTTGGCCTCGTCGACTACATTGGGCATCGGGATCTCGCAGCGCAGATGCAGGAAGTGATCGGCGCGCAGCAGACCCGCGTCGCGCGCCGCCGAGATCGCCCCGGCCAGCACGATCGCCTGACCGTCGACGTCCTCGGCGCCTTCCTCGCGCCACACCCGCAGCGAATCCAGCACGGTGGTGATGCCGCAGGTCGCGAGCTGGCCGTCATAGGAGACCACGGCGGCCACCGGATTCCACTGCACTTTGGGGCGCGGCATGTAGTGCGCCTCGAGGTGGTCGGTGTGCAGTTCGATCAGGCCGGGGATCACCAGGTCGCCGCCCATGTCGAGGCCGCCGGCCGGCACGCCGCTGTCGCCGATCTCGGCGATGCGGCCGTCCGCGACCGCCAGCCAGCCGTGCTCGATGACGCGGTCGGCCAGCACGATACGGGCATTGCGGAGGATGAAGTCGGAAGTCGTCGTCATTACTGTCTCTCTCGTCAGGCGGCCGCGGCGAAGCTGGTGACGTCGATCAGCCGGTCGGCGATCCGGGTGCGCACCTCGTCGTCGTGCACGATGGCGATCATCGCGACGCCATCGCGTTTCTTCTCGGCCACGAGGTCCATCACCACAGCGCGGTTGGCGGCGTCCAGCGACGCGGTCGGTTCGTCCAGCAGCAGGATCGGAAAATGCGCGATGAAGCCACGCGCGATATTGACGCGCTGCTGCTCGCCGCCCGAGAAGGTCGCGGGCGGCAGCGTCCACAGCCGCTCGGCGATGTTCAGCCGTTTCAGCAATTCGCCGGCGCGCGCGCGGGCTTCGTCCTTCGCCACGCCGTTGGCGAGCAGCGGCTCGGCGACGACATCGATCGCGGCGACGCGCGGCACCGCGCGCAGAAACTGGCTGACATAGCCGAGCGTGAAGCGGCGCAGCTCCAGCACCTTGCGCGGCTCGGCGCTGGCGAGATCGATGGTCGCGCCGCGATGCAGGATGTCGATCCGGCCGCCGTCGCAGCGATAATTGCCGAAGATCATCTTCAGGATCGAGGACTTGCCGGCGCCGGACGGGCCGGCCAGCACCACGCATTCGCCGGCGCCGACCTCGAACGACACGCCGCGCACCACCGGCAGCCGCAGGCCGCCCTGCAGGTGCATCACGAAGGATTTCTGGGCATTGCTGAGTTGAATCATCGCGGTCATCGGCGGGCTCATGCGGGCAGGATCGAGGCGACGAGAAGCTGGGTGTAGGGCTCGTGCGGATCGTCGAGCACCTGGTCGGTCAGTCCGGTCTCGATCACGCGGCCGCCCTGCATCACCATCACCCGATGCGACAACAGCCGCGCCACCGCAAGATCGTGCGTGACGACGACGGCGGCGAGGCCGAGCTCGGTGACGAGGCCGCGCAGCAGATCCAGCAGCCGCGCCTGCACCGAGACGTCGAGGCCGCCGGTCGGCTCGTCCATGAACATCAGTCGCGGCTCGGTGACGAGGTTCCGCGCGATCTGCAGCCGCTGCCTCATGCCGCCCGAATAGGTGCGCGGCGCGTCGTCGATGCGATCCTGCGCGATCTCGACGCGCGACAGCCAGGAGGACGCGGTGTCGCGGATTTTGCCGTAGTGATTCCAGCCGACCGCCATCAGCCGCTCGCCGACATTGGCGCCGGCCGACACCGCCATGCGCAGGCCCTGCGCCGGGTCCTGATGCACGTAGCCCCAGTCGGTGCGGAACAGAAACCGCCGCTCCGCTTCGCCCAGCGCCGCGAGATCGCGCAGCACGCCGTCGCGCATCCGGTAGGAGACGGTGCCGGTGCTCGGCGCGAGCTGCGCCGACAGCATCTGCAGCAGCGTTGATTTGCCCGAGCCGGACTCGCCGACGATCGCCAGCACTTCGCCGGGATAAAGCTTGAACGAGATGTCGCGGCAGGCCTGCAGCCGGCCGTAGGACTTCGACAGATGCTCGGCGACGAGTAGCGGCTGATCGGCCGGGATGGTCCGGTCAAGCATCGGCGTGCTCCTGATGCGGCGCGCTTTCGCTGCCGCGATGGCCTTGCGCCTGGCGTGTCTCACAATAATCGGTGTCGGAGCAGACGAACATCCGGCCGCCGCGATCGTCGGTGACGATTTCGTCCAGATACGACTCTTCCGAGCCGCACAGTGCGCAGGGCGCGTTCTGCCGATAGCGCGTGAACGGGTGATCCTCGAAGTCGAGCGACACCACCTGCGTGTAGGGCGGGATCGCGTAGATCCGCTTCTCGCGGCCGGCGCCGAACAATTGCAGCGCCGCGCAATCGTCCATCTTAGGGTTGTCGAATTTCGGCGTCGGCGACGGGTCCATCACGTAGCGGCCATTGACCTTGACCGGGTAGGCATAGGCGGTCGCGATGTGGCCGAACTTGGCGATGTCCTCGTACAGCTTGACGTGCATCAGCCCGTATTCGGCGAGCGCATGCATCCGCCGCGTCTCGGTCTCGCGCGGCTCGAGGAAGCGCAGCGGCTCCGGGATCGGCACCTGATACACCAGAACCTGGCCTTCGTGCAGCGGCGCTTCGGGGATGCGATGCCGCGTCTGGATCACGGTGGCGTCGGCCGTGCTGGTGGTGGTGGCGACGCCCGCGGTCTTGGCGAAGAACTTGCGGATCGAGATCGCGTTGGTGGTGTCGTCGCTGCCCTGGTCGATCACCTTCAGCACGTCGTCGCGGCCGAGGATCGCCGCGGTCACCTGCACGCCGCCGGTGCCCCAGCCATAGGGCATCGGCATCTCGCGGCTGGCGAACGGCACCTGATAGCCGGGGATCGCGATCGCCTTGAGGATCGCGCGGCGGATCATCCGCTTGGTCTGCTCGTCGAGATAAGCGAAGTTGTAGTCCGGCGCGTTCATTCCGCAGCCTCCGGCAATGCTTCAGTGCGCTCAGCGGCATCGGCAAAATCCTGCCGCAGCCGGCGGATCAGTCCGAGTTCGGACTGGAAATCGACGTAGTGCGGCAGCTTCAGATGTTCGACGAAGCCGGTGGCCTGCACGTTGTCGGAATGCGACAGCACGAATTCCTCGTCCTGCGCGGGCGCGAGCGCTTCCTCGCCGAGTTCGCGCGCGCGCAGCGCACGATCGACCAGCGCCATCGCCATGGTCTTGCGCTCGCTCTGGCCGAAGGCGAGGCCGTAGCCGCGGGTGAAGCAGGGCGGCTCGGTGGCCGAGCCCTTGAACTGATTGACCATCTGGCACTCGGTCAGCGCGATGCTGCCGAGCGGCACGGCGAAGCCGGCGTCCTCCGCAACGAATTCGAGCTCGACCTCTCCGAAGCGGATCTCGCCGGCGAACGGATGGGTGCGGCCATAGCCGCGCTGCGTCGAATAGCCGAGCGCGAGCAGGAAGCCCTCGTCGCCGCGCGCAAGATTCTGCAGCCGCAGATCGCGATCAGCCGGAAAGCTGAGCGGCTCGCGGGTCAGATCGCCGACCGGCGCGTCGGGCCCCGGCTTCGATGTCGGCTCGATCAGACCATCGCGGCCGAGAATGTCGGTGACGCGCGGCATCGCTTCCGTCGGTGCCGGTGCGCTCGCCGGCTGCTCCGGCTCGCCGCCGGCGGCGAGTTGCGGATCGAGCAGGCGATGCGTGTAGTCGAAGGTCGGGCCAAGGATCTGGCCGCCCGGGACATCCTTGAAGGTCGACGACACGCGGCGCCGCACCGCCATCACGCCGGTGTCGAGCGGCTCGGTGGCGCCGAAGCGCGGCAGCGTGGCGCGGAAGGCGCGCAGCAGGAAGATCGCCTCGATCATATCGCCGCGCGCCTGCTTGATCGCCAGCGCGGCCAGCTCGCGATCATACAGTGAGCCTTCGGCCATCACCCGGTCGACGCCGAGCGCGAGCTGTTCGGAGATCTGCGCCAGCGTCACTTCGGGCACCGCGCGATCGCCGCGGCGCTCGTGGGCCAGCAGCCGGTGCGCATTGTCGATGGCGCGCTCGCCACCTTTGACGGCGACATACATCAGTTGCCTCCCTGTGCGACGAGCCGCGTGGTGCGCGGCAGCGCGACGATCGCATCGCCGACCGCGAGGATCAGATCGATGCCGCGCGGAAACAGCGGCGTCAGCGCGTCGCGCTGCGCCAGCAGTCCGGCCGATAGCGGCGCGCGCAGCATCGCCGTGCCACGAATGCCGGGGCCGCTGAGCTCGAACGCGAGCCCGTCATCGAGGCTGCCGAGCTGCAGAATCAATGTGGTCGAGCGATCCGGATAGTCGTTGCTGCCGAGCGCAAATTGCTCGAGGACGGGCATCGTGTCCGGATCGGCGATCAGCGCGAAGGCCGCGGCGTTCGGTTCGTCGACTTGCGGCGCCGAGGTGTGGAAGCGCAGCCATTGCGTCACTACTCCGCCGCGCGTCGCTTCATCGAGCCAGAGCGGAGTGTCGTGGTCGAACAGCGTCAGGGCGATTGCGGCGGTCGCCTCGGTGAGCGGAGCGGGGACTTGCTGCAAGCCAGTCTCCAGCCGCTGCACCGTGCCGGGTCGCGCCATCGCCTGCATCACGGCGCGAAAGGTGGTCTGCGCCGAGGTGACCTTGTCGGCGAAGCCGGCGGAGAGTTCGAACGCCATGCTCATCGTCAGCCCTCGCCTCGCACCATCGTGTAGAAATCGACCTTGGTGGCAGCCGTCCGCTCGGCCTTGCGCCGGCGCTCCGCGGCCTGCTCGGCACGCAGCGGCGCCAGCACGTTGCTCTCGACCGCCGCCGCAGTGTCGCGACGCTGGATCAACGCGTCGCACAGCGCGATCAGCTGCGCCTTCTTCTTGTCACGACCCAGCGTGTAGCCGAATCCGCATTCGCCGCTGGCGAGCCGCACGGCCGCGCGCGTCACCGTTGCTTCGCCGAGGTTGAACGGCGCGCCGTCGCCGCCGACGCGGCCGCGCACCATCACCAGGCCGTTCTCCGGCTCGCGCAGAGCTTCGCTCGCCGGCAGGTCGATCTCGGCGAGCCGGGCTGCGATCTCGTCGGCGCTGGCGTGAACCAGCACGGCCATCGCGGCCTGCCGGGTCTGCGTGCTGGTTTCGAAGGGCGTCGCCATGTTGCCTCTAGCCTGCCTCAAGTTGTCTGTGATATTAGACAACTTCATACCGGCGCGCCATGACCTTTTGATGACGAGGCCGTGAAATGCTAAACCGCACGCACAGTCAGAGCGAAGGACCAGATGTCGACACTGCAGGCGGATTCCGGCGTCGCGTTGTGGCGCAAGGTGGCGGACTCGATCGAGCGTGAGATTGTCCGCGGCGACTATCCGGCCGGTGAGAAGCTGCCGGGCGAGGTCGAACTCGCGGAGTCGCACCGGGTCAATCGCCACACCGTGCGCCGCGCTCTGGCGTCGCTCGCGGAGCGCGGACTTGTGCGGGCGGAGCGAGGCAGCGGCACCTATGTGGAGCCGGGGCGCATCGCCTATCCGTTGCGCTCGCGCACGCGCTTCTCCGAGATCGTCGGCGCCGGCGGCCGCGAGCCGCGCGGTCAATTGCTGGCGGCAAACCGCGAGGAGGCGACGCGCGAGCTGGCGCGCGAACTCGATCTTCCCGTTGGCTCGCCGCTGATCCGCATCGACAGCTTGCGGCTCGCAGACCGCGCGCCGATCTGCGTCGGCAGCACCTGGCTGTCGGCCGAACGCTTTCCCGATGCCGAGGAACTGTATCGCCGCTTCGGCTCGATGACCAAGCTGCTGGCCCAGCACGACATTCGCGATTATCGCCGCGCCTCGACGCGGATCACCGCCGCGATCGCCGATGCCGGCGACGCTGCGCGGCTCGACCTCGGCATCGGCCGGCCGGTGCTGATCGTCGAGGGCCTCGACGTCGACGGCAAAGGCCGCCCGCTATTGGCGATCCGCGCCCGCTTCGCGGCGGAGCGCGTGCAGTTCGTGGTGGAGACGGAGTAGCTAAAGTTACTTGTGCCGCCGCTGCGCTCTCACAGTAGCCGTTAGTACCGCATCGCCCCACCCTCAGCGTCATCGCCCGCGCAGGCGGGCGACCCAGCATTCCAGAGCGGCGGCTTTGAATCGCGAGCGCTCTGCAAATACTGGATCCTCCGCTTTCGCGGGGGATGACGGGAGTAGGCGGGGAGGCGGATGTGGCCAGCCTGAGGCATCAGTGCGCAGGAGGTCGTCACCCTACGCGATCGCCCGTTTGCCGATGATCGCGAAGCGCAGCCGCGTCGAGATCCAATCGATCGCTGCGACGGCGACCAGGATCATCAGGATCAGGAACGACACCTTCTGCCATTCCAGCACGCGGATCTGTTCGGCGAGTTGCAGGCCGATGCCGCCGGCGCCGACGATGCCGATGATGGTGGCCGAGCGCGTGTTCGACTCGATGAAGTACAGCACCTGACCGGCGATCACCGGCAGCACTTGCGGCATCAGGCCGAAGCGGATTTCGTGCAGCGGCGAGCCGCCGGAGGCGCGGACACCCTCGACCTGCTTGCGGTCGGCGGTCTCGATCGCCTCGGAGAACAGCTTGCCGAACGCGCCGAAGTCCGACACCGCGATCGCCAGCACGCCGGCGAACGGGCCGAGCCCGACGACGTTGATCCAGACCAGCGCCCAGATCAGCGTGTCGATGCCGCGCACGCCGTCGAGGAAGCGGCGGACCGGAAATCGGATCAACTGCGTCCGGATGATGTTGCGCGCGGCGAGCAGGCTGACCGGCAGCGCCATCAGCGCCGCCAGCGTGGTGCCGAGCAGCGCGATCGACAGCGTCTCGCCCATCGCCGACAAATAAGCAGGCAGCGACGAGCCCGGGTCCGGCGGGATCATCAGCAGCGCGAACCAGCCGAGCTGGCTCAGTCCGGCGAGGATGCGCTGCGGCGAGAAGTCCAGTTCGACCAGCCCGTAGATGAACAGCGCCAGCGCCGCCAGCGCGATCGCGGGAACGCCGAGTCGCGCCGCGGCGGGGCGTTCGAACAGATGCGGGTGACGCGCCTTCAGGTCGGCGAGGTCGGTCTGAGTCTGCGCGGTCATGCCCGGCCTCCGGTCAGGCGGCCGCGAATCCAGCCCGTCGAGATGTCGATGACGAATACGGTGACGATGATCAGCAGCAGGATGGCGCTGACGTCCGAATAATAGAACTTGCGGATCGACACGATCAGTTCCTGGCCGATGCCGCCGGCGCCGACGAAGCCCATCACCGACGCGCCGCGCACGTTGATCTCGAACCGCAGCAGCGCGTAGCTGGCGAAGCCGGACATCACCTGCGGCAGCACGGCGAAGCGCATGCAGGCGATCCAGCCGGCGCCGGTGGAGCGCACGCCCTCGACCGGCTTCATATCGACGTTCTCGACGATCTCCGAAAACAGCTTGCCGAGCGCGCCGGTGGAATGGATCGCGATCGCCAGCACGCCGGCCATCGGGCCGAGCCCGAAGGCGATCACGAACACCAGCGCGAACACGATGTCCGGCACGGTGCGGCAGATCTCGAGAAACCGCCGGATCACGAACAGCAGCCAGGGCTGCGGCGCGGTGTTGCGGGCGGCGAAGAAGTTCAGCAGCACCGCCAGCACCGCGCCGGCGAGCGTACCGACGTAGCTGATCAGCAGGGTCTCGCCGAGCAGCCCGAGCCATTTACGCCAGCCCCAAAACCATTCGGCCGGATCGGTCCACACCCGCGCGCCGCTGTCGAGCCGGAAGATGCGGTCGAAATAGCTGAAGAAGTTGCCGATCTTGGCGATGAACGTGCCGAGATCAACTTCGGCCCCGACGGCGGCCACGGCGAGCGCGGCGATCGCGATGCTGAAGCCGAGCGCCGTCCGCCAGCGGCGTCGCGCGATCGAATTGTTGTAGGCCGCGTTCAACGCGTCGAGCTGAGACTCGGGAAGCAGCGATACGGCCAGGGCCATGCGGGGAGGGCTCTCGATGCGCAAAAAACAGGGCCGGATCCCGAAGGATCCGGCCCGTGGGACGAGATGAAACTCAGGACGCCTTCTTCTTACGCAGGGCGTCGACGAACTTGATCAGCTCGATGGTGCTGTCCCAATCCTTGGTGGTGGCGGCGTGGAAGCCCTGCTTCTGACCGTCCGACAGGCGGTCGAACGCGGCCTTGTCCTTGGTCGGCGCGTCCATGAAGGCCTTGGCGATCGCCGTCTTGAGGTCTTCCGGCAGATCGGCGTTGTAGGCATAGGGGCCGTTGATGATCGGCGCCGACTTGTGGATGATGCGGAAGTCGTCCTTCTTCATTGCGCTGCCGTCGGCGTTCTTCAGCATGCCCTTGTGCAGCATCTGCGCCAGTGTGGAGTCGTTGTCGTTGGTCCACTGGTTGGCGGCGACGTCCACGGTGCCCTGCGCCAGCGCCAGGATGGCGTTCTCGTGGCTGCCGGTGAACACCACCTTGCCGAAGTAAGCGTCGGCATCCGAGATGCCCATCTTGTCGAGCTCGAAGCGCGGCACGTTGTTGCCGGAAGTTGAGTTCGGATCGACCAGGCCGAGGTTCTTGCCCTTGAGTTCGTCGATCGACTTGTAGGGGCTCGCCGCCTTGACGAAAAACACCGAGTAGTAGCCGGTCGAGCCGTCGTGATTGATGTCGTTGGCGAAGGCTTCGGTCTTGACGCCGGTGAGCCGGGCGCGGGCGAACGAGGCGGAGCCGTAGCTGGCGATCTGGATGTTGCCGGCGCGCTGGCCTTCAATCACCGCGGCGTAGTCGTTGGCAATACGCAGGTTCACCTTTACGCCGAGTTCCTTCGACAGATAGGCGACGAACGGCGTCCAGCGCTCGGTGACGCCCGAGGCGTTTTCGGCGGGCACGACCGCGAAGGTCAGCTCCGGATATTTCGCCTTGTAGTCCTGCGCCAACGCGGTGGACGCCGTGAACGCCAGCGTGGCGGCGGCGAGCAGAATGGATCGGCGATTGATGGTCATCGTGACATCCCTGTGAGTTGATACGTGTCTTTGGCCCGCGGTCGCCGCGGGCTTCCGTTCGGGCGCGCGTGCGGCGTTAGGCCGCGACGGTGCCGAGTTCGGGAACGAGGCCCTTCGCCGGGACATGGACCGGCGCGGTGCCCATCACCTCGTTGGCTTCGAGGTCGTAGAGTTCGCGGGCGATGCTGTCGGTCAGCGCCGCCGGCACGTCGTCGAACACGATGCGGCCGTTGGCCATGCCGATCAGCCGATCGCAATAGCTGCGGGCGAGATCGAGCGAGTGTAGATTGCACAGCACGGTGATGCCGAAATGCTTGTTGATGCGCAGCAGGGCGTCCATCACGACCTTGGTGTTGCGCGGGTCGAGCGATGCGATCGGCTCGTCGGCGAGGATCAGGTCGGGCTCCTGCACCAGCGCGCGGGCGATCGCGACGCGCTGCTGCTGGCCGCCGGAGAGCTGATCGGCGCGCTGCGCGGCGAGCGGCGCGATATCGAACTGATCGAGCGCCGACATCGCCAGCGCGCGGTCCTTCTCGGGCCAGGCCTGGGCGAGGGAGCGCCAGGCGGGCACATGGGACAGCCGGCCCATCAGGACGTTTGTCATGACGTCGAGCCGGCCGACGAGGTTGAACTGCTGGAAGATCATCGCCGAGCGGGCGCGCCACTGGCGCAGTTCGCGGCCCTGCAGGGCGGTCACGTCGGTACCCTCGAACAGGATGCGGCCGCCGGTCGGGTCGGCCAGGCGGTTGAGCATGCGCAGCAGCGTCGACTTGCCGGCGCCGGAGCGGCCGATCACGCCGACGAAGCTGCCGCGCTCGACCGAGAACGATGCGTTGTCCACGGCAGCCTTGCTGCCGAAGCAACAGGTGAGTCCTTCAACGACCAGCATGCGCCGCTCCCGAGAAATTGTTGCTCTATCGCTAACGCTGGTATTTTGCAGGCATATGACAGTCGGGTAGTTCGCGACTTGTACACAGTCCGCGTGTGTCATGCCCGCGTCACGACGCCGTCATCGAGTGCGCAGAAGAACCTCTGCCCCGATGAAATAAATGACGGAACTCATGGTCGCAAAATCGCTCTCGGTCGAACCCACCGTCGATCCTTCCGCCCGCCTGCACGACACCAAGCTCGGCGCCTATTGCGAAGTCGGTGCGCGCACCATCCTGCACGAAGTCGCGATGGACGATTACTCCTACGTCGTCAACGACTCGCAGATCACCTACACGACCATCGGCAAATTCTGCTCGATCGCGGCGATGACCCGGATCAATCCGGGCAACCATCCGATGCAGCGCCCGACGCAGGCGCATTTCACCTATCGGGCCAGCGCGTACTTCCCCGGCGAGCAGGACGATGCCGAGTTCTTCGACTGGCGCCGCGCGCATCACGTGCGGATCGGCCACGATGTCTGGATCGGCCACGGCGCGATCGTGCTGCCGGGCCGGAGCATCGGCACTGGCGCGGTGATTGCAGCCGGCGCGATCGTTACGCGTGAAGTGCCGGCCTACACCATCGTTGCGGGCAATCCCGCGCGCGTGATCAAGCGCAGGTTCTCCGAAGAGGTCGCGGACCGTTTGGTGAATCTGGCATGGTGGGACTGGGACCACGACACGCTGCGCCGCGCGCTGCCGGATTTCCGCAAGCTGCCGGTCGAGGCGTTTCTCGACCAATACGAAGCCACTGTGCCCGCCTGACGTGCCGCAACGGGAGAACGAGATGACCGATATCCTGATCGAAGGCGGCCGGGTGCTGCTGCAGGACGACCTGGCCGAGACGTCGCTGGCGGTGGTCGGCGGTGCGATCGATGGCGCTGGCGCGAGCAATGGTCATGCCGCCATGCGGATCGACGCGGGCGGGCTGCTGGTGCTGCCGGGCATCGTCGATCTGCACGGCGACGCCTTCGAGCGGCAGATGATGCCGCGGCCCGGCGTAGACTTCCCGATCGACGTCGCGCTGGCGGACAGCGACCGCCAGGCGATCGCCAACGGCATCACCACGATGTTTCATGCCGTCACCTGGTCGTGGGAGCCGGGTCTGCGTAGCGCCGCCAATGCGCGTCGCATGCTGGATGCGATCGACCTGACCCGCCCGCGGCTCGCCGTCGACACCCGCATTCACCTCCGCCATGAGACCTTCAACCTCGACGCCGTCGACGAGATCGCGCAGTGGATCGGCGAGCGCCGCGTCGATCTGTTCGCCTTCAACGACCACATGGATTCGACGTTGCGCGATCTGTCGCGGCCGCACCGCCGCAGCCGGATGGTCGAGCGCACCGGCCTGTCGGGTGAGGAGTTCGATCGCCTCGTCGAGCGCGTCGCCTCGCGCACCGCGGAGGCGCCGGCCGCCATCGCGCGGCTCGCGGCCTGCGCCCGCGACGCCGGCCTGCCGATGCTGTCGCACGACGACGATACGCCGCAGATGCGCCAGGACTATCGCGCGCTCGGCGTCCGCATCGCCGAATTCCCCACCACCGAGGAGACCGCCCGCGACGCCGCTGCGGCCGGCGATTTCATCGTGTTCGGCGCGCCGAACGTGGTGCGCGGCGGCAGCCACACCGGCTGGACCAAGGCGGCCGACATGATCGCCAAGGGTCTGTGTTCGGTGCTGGCGTCGGACTATTACTATCCGGCGCCGCTGCTCGCGGCGTTCCGGCTGGTGCATGACGGCATCCTGCCGCTGCCGCAGGCCTGGAAGCTGATCTCGGAGGGGCCGGCACGCGCCGCGGGTCTGTCCGATCGCGGTGGGCTCGGCGCCGGCAAGCGCGCCGACATCCTGATCGTCGATGATCGTGTCGCGCTGCGGCCGCGGCTGGTCGCCGCGATCGCGGGCGGACGCCTCGTGCATATCGACGAGCCGGAGCGCTTCGTGATGTCGCACAAGGTGCGGCCGACGGCGGTTGCGGCGGCCTGAGACCCGGATATTCTGCTGACGATGTCGAATTTTCCCCGTTACGCCATCTATTATCTGCCGCCGCCCGGCAGCGCGCTCGATCGCTTCGGGGCGGCACTGCTCGGCTACGACGCGGTCTCGGGGGAGGACGTGCCGTTTCCCCCCGGCATGCTTGATGCGGTTCCAGATTGGGCCGACGTCACGGCCGATCCACGCAAATACGGCTTCCACGCCACGCTGAAGGCGCCGACGGCGCTGGCGCCCGGGCTCACAGAAGCCGACTTGCTGTGGGCCTGCGCGACCTTCGCAGAGACGCCGCGCGCGATGCCGGTGATCACGCCGGCCGTGCAGGCGATCGGCAGCTTCATCGCGTTGATGCCTGCGTCCGCATCGGACGATCTCGCGCAACTCGCCGCGGACTGCGTGCGCAGCTTCGACAGCTTCCGGGCGCCGCTCTCGGCCGCGGATCGCGCGCGCCGAAACCCCGCCACGCTCACGCCGCGGCAGGTGCAGTATCTCGATCAGTGGGGCTATCCTTACGTCATGGAGGAATTCCGCTTCCACATGACGCTGACGGGATCGCTGCCGCCTGGTCGGCAGGACGATCTGCTCGGCCGGCTGCGCGAGCAGTTCGCTCCTCTTGAACTTGATACGCTGGCGATCGATCGCATCGCCGTGTGTCGGCAAGACGGCCCCGGCGATCGATTCCGCAGCATCGGCCAGTTTCAACTCCGGCCGATGCTGTAGAGCTTGCGGGAGGCTCAGAGCGCTTCATCGCTAGATTGAAGCGCTATCGACCGCGCCACATTGCCCTGAGTCCTCATCCTGAGGAGCCCGGCGAAGCCGGGCGTCTCGAAGGATGAGTCCGCGGGCGGTCGTGGCCCATGGTTCGAGACGGCGCTTCGCGCCTCCTCACCATGAGGTCGTGCGTGGAGCAGACACTGAACCGACTTAACTGACGCGGCGTTCGCGATTGTCCCAATAGGGCTGGCGCAGCTCGCGCTTCAGGATCTTGCCGGCGCCGGACAGCGGCAGCGGCGTCTCGGTGATCTCGACGCTGCGCGGGCACTTGTAGCCGGCGATCAGCGCCTTGCAGTGGGCGATCAACTCGTCGGCGGTCACCGTCGCGCCGGCCTTGGTGACGACGACGGCGTGGACCTGCTCGCCCCAGGCGTCGTGCGGAATGCCGATCACCGCGCATTGCGCCACGGCCGGATGCTGCGCCACCGCGTTCTCGACCTCGACCGAGTACACGTTCTCGCCGCCGGAGATGATCATGTCCTTGACGCGGTCGACCACGAAGACGAAGCCGTATTCGTCCATGTAGCCGCCGTCGCCGGTGTGCATCCAGCCGCCGGCGAGCGCGCGTGCCGTCTCTTCCGGCCGCTCCCAATAGCCCATCATCACGTTGTCGCCGCGGACGCAGATCTCGCCGACCGTGCCGTAGGGCACCGGCTTGTCGTCGGCATCGACGATGCGCACCTCGCAGCCGAGCGTGGCGCGGCCGGCGGCGCGCTGGCGGCCCTTGGCCTTGCCCTCGCCGATGTGCTCCTTCCAGTGCAGCAGCGTGGCGATCGGCGACAGTTCGGTCATGCCGTAGGCCTGGGTGAACTGCACGTGGGGCAGGGCGGCGCTGGCGCGCGCCAGCACGGCTTCGCTGATCGGCGAGGCGCCATAGACGATGTTCTTCAGCGACGACAGGTCGTAGGTCTTGAGTGCCGGGTGATCGACGAACATCTGGATCATGGTCGGCACCAGCAGTACGTCGGTGACGCGCTCGTTCTGCATCGCCTGCATCACGCCCTCCGGCGTGAACGACGGAATCATCACGTTGGAGCCGCCGGACAGCAGCAGCGAATACATCGCGGCGCCGTTGGCGAGATGGAACATCGGCGCGGCGTGCAGATACACCGAGGTGCCGGGGAACAGGCCTTCGCCAAGTGCATTGAGCGCGTTGGCCATCAGGTTGCCGTGGCTCAGCATCACGCCCTTGGAGCGGCCGGTGGTGCCGCCGGTGTAGAAGATGCCGGCGAGGTCGTCGGCCTTGCGCATCGCGTCCGGGATCGGCTCGTGCGCCGAGATCACGTCCTCGTAGCTCCGCATGCCCTCCGGCACGTCGCCGTCGTCGGCATAGATCATCGCCATGCCGGGCATCGCTTTCGCCAGCGCCACGCCGGTCGCGGCGAACGCCTTGTCGACCACCAACGCCACCGCGCGGCAGTCGCGCAACGCGTCCTCGTTCTCCAGCGCGCTCCAGCGGATGTTGAGCGGCACGATGACGCCGCCGCACCAGCCCGCGGCCAGATACATTTCGAGATAGCGGTCGGAATTCATCGTCAGAATGGCGACGCGTTCGCCTTCGCCGACGCCGTGCGCGCGCAGGCCGGCGGCAAGCCGCGCGACGCGCTCACCGACTTCGCGCCAGGTCCGTCGCCGTCCGTTGAACACGGTGGCGAGGCCGTCCGCGTTGATCTGCAGCGCCCGCCGCAGGCCGTGAGTGATATTCATGGTGGTCCTCCCTTGGTATGTTTCTTCTTCGATTATTTCTTCTTGCGTTGGGGCGGCGCCTTCGCGGCGCTCTTCTTGGTCTTGGGTGCGGATGGTTTCTTGGCCGCTCTCTTCCCCGCAGTTGTGGTGGCAAGCCCTTCGGTCAGCCGCTCGGCGAAGTCATCGGCGATCGCGTCCGGTGTCAGCGGGCCGCCGCGTTGATACCAATGCCCGATCCAGTTCAGCGAGCCGGCGATCGCGAACGCCGCCATCTTCGGATCGCAGGGCTTGATCGAGCCGTCGGCGATGCCCTCGGTGATGTAGCGCCGGAAGGTCTGGTCGATGCCGCGCTTGGCGGCGCGCACGGTCTTGGCGTTGCTCGGGCTGAGGTCGCGCGGATCGAACCGCACCAGGCTGGCGCCGAAATCCGTCGCCATCGTCTCCGCATAGGAGTGCACCAGCGCGCGCAATTTGCCGAGGCCGTTCTGCCGGCTGCCGTCGATCGCGGCGATGAAGCCGTCGACCTGCTCCTGCCCGAGCGCCCAGCATTCGAACAGAATGTCCTCCTTGCTGCGGAAGTAGTTGTACAGCGCCGGTTTGGTGATGTTCAGCCGCTCGGCGACCTCGTTGAGCGTGGCGCGGTGATAGCCCTGCTCGAGAAATAATTGCACGGCCGTGCGCAGCACCGCCTCGCGCTTTTCGTCGCGGGCGCGGCGGCGGTTCTCGAACGTCATCCAGGGCGAGGGGTCGTTGGCGGGGCGTCCGTCCATCATGCATCCGTGAAGCGGCGCCGATTGACTCCGGCGACGACGGCTTATATTACTCACGGGTAAGAAAAAGTCCAACGAGTAAGATTGGGAGAGAAACAGATGGCGTCACCCGTCTACGTCGCCGGCGTCGGCATGATCCCGTTCATGAAGCCGGGCGCCAGTGAGCCCTATCACCTGATGGGCGCCGAGGCCGCGCGCCGCGCCCTCAGCGACGCCGGCATCGGCTACGACGCCATCGAGCAGGCCTTCGTCGGCTACGTCTACGGCGACTCCACTTGCGGCCAGCGCGCGCTGTATCAGGTTGGCATGACCGGCGTGCCCATCGTCAACGTCAACAACAACTGTTCGACCGGCTCGACCGCGCTGTATCTCGCGCGGCAGGCGATCGCGTCGGGTGCGGCGGATTGCGTGCTGGCGCTCGGCTTCGAGCAGATGAAGCCCGGCGCGCTCGGCACCGTGTTCGCCGACCGCCCCAGCGCGTTCGAAGACTTCGACGCGGCGGCCGGTCGCCTGATCGACGCGCCCGGCATTCCGCTGGCGCTGCGTTACTTCGGCGGCGCCGGCCTCAGCCACATGCAGAAGCACGGCACGCCGCTGTCGTCCTTCGCCAAGGTGCGCGCCAAGGCGAGCCGCCATGCCGCCAAGAACCCGCTGGCGCTGTTCCGCAAGGAAGTCAGCGCCGACGACGTGCTGAACGACCAGGTGATCTGGCCCGGCGTGATGACGCGGCTGATGGCCTGTCCGCCGACCTGCGGCGGCGCGGCCGCCGTGCTGGTGTCGGAAGCCTTCGCCAAGAAGCATGGCCTTGCTACCAACGTCCGCATCGCCGCGCAGGCGATGACCACCGATACGTCCTCGACCTTCGAGGCCGGCGACATGATGCGGGTGGTCGGCTACGACATGGCGCGGGCCGCGGCCAACAAGGTGTACGAGCAGGCCGGCGTCGGGCCGAACGATATCGACGTCGTCGAGCTGCACGACTGCTTCGCCCATAACGAGCTGATCACCTACGAGGCGCTCGGCCTGTGCCCCGAAGGCGGCGCCGAGAAGTTCATCGACGACGGCGACAACACCTATGGCGGCAAGTTCGTCACCAATCCGTCCGGCGGTCTGCTGTCGAAGGGCCATCCGCTCGGCGCCACCGGGCTGGCGCAGTGCTACGAATTGACGCGGCAGCTCCGCGGTACGGCAGAGGCGACCCAGGTCGATGGCGCCAAGCGCGCGCTGCAGCACAATCTCGGCCTCGGCGGCGCCTGCGTCGTCACGCTGTACGAACGCGCCTGAGCGTCGTCATGGTCGATCAATCCGCTGTCGGTCTCCGGTTCACGCCGGTGACAGCCGCTGTCGAGCCCGGTCGTCTGCGCTATTTCTTCGAGACGCTGGGCGAGAACAATTCGCTGTATCGCGACCCCGCCGCGGCCAAGGCCGCCGGCTACAAGGGGATTCCGATCCCGCCGACTTATCTGTTCTGCCTGGAGATGCTCGACAACGAGAAGCCGTTCGAGTTTCTCACCGCGCTCGATATCGATCTCGGCAAGGTGCTGCACGGCGAGCAGAGCTTTGCGTATCACGCCCCGGTCGTCGTCGGCGATACGCTGACGTTTCAGTCCAGCGTCGCCAGCGTCGCCGACAAGAAGGGCGGCGCGATGACGCTGATCGTCGTCGAGACCGCGGTCACCAATCAGGACGGCGTCCACGTGGCCGATACGGCCCGGACGATCGTCGTTCGCAACGGGTGAGCGCCATGACAGACACGAAAGCAGCGGCGGTCGGCGACCGCGTCGTGCACAAGACGTTTCCGGCGATCAGCCGGCATCGGCTGGCGCTGTATTGCGGCGCTTCGGGCGACCACAATCCGATCCACGTCGATATCGACTTCGCCAAGGCGTCGGGTTTCTCCGACGTGTTCAGCCACGGCATGCTGGTGATGGGCTATCTTGGGCAGTCGCTGAGCGACGCGTTTCCGCCGGGCCGGATCCGCAGCTTCTCGACCCGCTTCGCGGCGATCACCCAGGTCGGCGCCGAGCTGACCTGCGAAGGCACCATCGCCGAATTGTTCGAAGCCGGCGGCGAACGCCGCGCCCGCATCGCACTCACCACCAAGGATCAGCACGGCGAGACCAAGCTCGCCGGCGAGGCCGTGGTCGCTCTCTCCTAACAACTCCGTTCAAGGACATTCCATGGCCAAACTTCAAGGCAAGGTGGCGCTGGTCACCGGATCGGGCCGCGGCATCGGCCGCGCCATCGCGCTGAAGCTCGCGTCCGAAGGCGCGCGCGTCGTCGTCAACGATCTCGACGACGCGCCGGGTGACGCCGTCGCGGCCGAGATCAAGGCCGCCGGCGGCGAGGCGATTGCCGTCAACGGCAGCGTCTCGGAGACGGGCTTCGCCGATCGCTTCGTCGGCGCCGCGGTGGAGCAATTCGGCGGCCTCGACATCATCGTCAACAACGCCGGCTACACCTGGGACTCGACGATCCAGAAGATGACCGACGAGCAGTTCCAGGCGATGCTCGACGTGCATCTGGTGGCGCCGTTCCGTATCCTGCGCGCCGCCGCCGAACCGATCCGGATCTTTGCCAAGAAGGAAGCCGAGGCCGGCCGCGAAGTGTTCCGCAAGGTGGTCAACATCTCGTCGATCGCCGGCCTCTACGGCAATGCCGGGCAGGCGAGCTACTCGTCGGCGAAAGCGTCGCTGGTCGGCCTGACGCGGACGCTGTGCAAGGAATGGGGCCGCTACAAGGTCAACGTCAATTGCGTCGCCTTCGGCCTGATCAACACTCGCCTGACCCAGCCGATCGAGGCGCAGCAGAAGACCATCGACGTCGCCGGCCGCGACATCAAGGTCGGCGTGCAGCCGCAGATGCTCGACGCGATGGCGCGGATGATCCCGCTCGGCCGCGGCGGCACGCCGGAAGAAGCGGCCGACGCCGTCTATCTGTTCTGCAGCCCGGAATCGAACTACATCAGTGGGCAGGTCGTCGTGTGCGGCGGCGGACTTATTCTGTAGCGAGGAAAAATGCAGTATCGATCGCCCTGGATGACCGAAGAGCTGGAGGCGTTCCGCCACCAGTTCCGCAAGTTCTTGGAAAAGGACCTGGCGCCGCACGCCGAGAAATGGCGCAGGCAGAAGATGGTCGATCGGTCCGCCTGGCTCAAGCTCGGCGAGATGGGCGCGCTGGTGCCGAGCGTGCCGGAACAATATGGCGGGCTCGGCGCGAGCTTCGCCTATGACGCGGCGATCTACGAGGACATGGAGTCGATCGTGCCGGAGGCGCTGTCCGGCGTCACCGTGTCGAGCGGCATCGTCGCGCATTACATCCTGAACTACGGCTCGGAAGAGCAGAAGCTGCGCTGGCTGCCGGCGATGGCGCGCGGCGAGCTGATCGGCGGCATCGCCATGACCGAGCCCGGCACCGGCTCGGACCTGCAGGCCGTGCGCACCACGGCCAAGCTCGACGGCGACAACTACGTCATCAACGGCCAGAAGACCTTCATTACCAACGGCCAGAACGCCGATCTGATCATCGTCGTGGCGCGCACCGGCGGTCCGGGCGCCAAGGGGCTGTCGCTGATTGCGATGGAGACCAAGGATAATCCCGGCTTCAGGCGCGGCCGCAACCTCGACAAGATCGGCCTGCACGCCTCCGACACGTCCGAGCTGTTCTTCGAGAACGCCGTCGCGCCGAAGGAGAACCTGCTCGGCGGCGAAGAGGGCAAGGGCTTCGTCCAGTTGATGCAGCAGCTGCCGCAGGAGCGGCTGATCATCGCGGTCGGCGCCGTGGCGGCGATGGAGCGCGCGGTCAAGCTGACCACGGAGTACACGCGCGAGCGCAAGGCGTTCGGGCAGCCGATCCTCGACTTCCAGAACACCGCCTTCACGCTGGCGGAGCGCAAGACCGAGACGTTCATCGCCCGCGTGTTCGTCGACTTCTGCATCGAGCGGCTGATCGCCGGCGATCTCGACGCCGTGACGGCATCGATGGCGAAGTGGTGGACGACGCAGAAGCAGGTCGAGACCGTGGACGAGTGCCTGCAGCTGCATGGCGGCTACGGGTACATGCAAGAATATCCGATCGGACGGATGTTCGTGGATTCGCGCATCCAGAAGATCTATGGCGGCACCAACGAGGTGATGAAGCTGCTGATCGCGCGGTCGCTGTAAGGCGAACGTAGTACAGGGCAGGGGAGAGACGGCATGGCGTGGGTGAAGTCGGAGACGCGCGGCGCGGTCGCGGTGCTGACGCTCGATAATCCCGAGCAGTACAACGCGATGCGTCCCGGCCTGCTGGCCGACCTCAACGCGGCGCTCGACGCAGCGCTGGCGGATGCGACGGTGCGGGCGATCCTGCTCACCGGCGCCGGCAAGGGTTTTTGCGCCGGCGCTCAGCTCGGCGGCGCGACCTTCGAGGCCGGCGCCAACGTCGCGCCGTGGATGCGCGCCGAGCTCAGCCCGTTGCTGGAGAAGATGCGCGGCGCCAACAAGCCGATCGTCGTCGCCGTCAACGGTCCTGCGGCCGGCGCCGGCGTCGGCCTCGCGCTGGCCGGCGATATCGTGCTCGCGGCGCGCTCGGCGAAGTTCGTGCTGAGCTTCGTCAAGCTCGGCGCCGCGCTCGACGCCGGCACCTCGCTGTTCCTGCAGCGCTCGATTGGCGTCGCCCGCGCGCGTGCGCTTGCCTTGCTCGGCCGGCCGCTCAGTGCCGAGCAGGCGGCGGAGTGGGGACTGATTTTCCAGACGGTCGATGATGCCGCGCTGATGACCGAGGCGATGACGATCGCCGAGCAGCTCGCGAACGGTCCGCCGATCAGCATCGGCCTGATCAAGCAGCAGATCGAACGCGCCTGGGACGCATCGCTGGCCGACACGCTCGACGACGAGGCCGAGCGTCAGGGCCAGGCCTTCGTCACCGCCGACCTCCGCGAAGGCGCCGCGGCGTTCGTTGAAAAACGTCCGGCGCGGTTTACGGGGCGATAGAGCGCTTCATCGGTTAATTCGGACGTTACGGCCTCAACACGGACACGGCGTCCTCATCCTGAGGAGCCCAGCGAAGCTGGGCGTCTCGAAGGATGAGGCCACGGGTACTTGCGGCCCATGGTTCGAGACGGCGCTGCGCGCCTCCTCACCATGAGGCGTTGCCGGTGGTGAGGGCTGCCGATGGTCAGCCCGATCCGGCACAAGCAGCCTCTCTCACGCGTCCGCGGTCTCGCGTGCGAGGAAGCGCTCGCGTAGCGTCGGCTTGTGCACCTTGCCGGTGGCGTTGCGCGGCAGCGCTTCGACGAAGACGACGCGCTGCGGGCACTTGAACCGGGCCAGCCGTTCGCGGCAATGCGCATGCAGGGTCTGCTCGTCGAGCGTCTTGCCCTGCTTCAGTGCCACGATGGCGACGCCGGTCTCGCCCCATTGCGGGTCCGGTTGACCGATCACCGCGGCCTCGGCGATCTCGTTTAGTTGATACAGCACGTCCTCGACCTCGGCCGGATAGACGTTCTCGCCGCCCGAGATGTACATGTCCTTGGTGCGGTCGACGATGTAGTAAAAGCCTTCGTCGTCGACGCGCGCGGCGTCGCCGGTGTGCAGCCAGCCGTCGGTGAAGCTGGTGCGGTTGGCATCGGGACGATTCCAGTAGCCGGGCGTGATATTCGGGCCCTTGACCCACAGTTCGCCCATCTGGCCGGGCTGCACCGGCTCGCCGTCCGGCCCCACGATCTTCAGCTCGGCATGCAACACCGGCTTGCCGGCCGAGCCGGCCTTGCGCGCGGCGTCGTCGGCGTCGAGCATCAGCACGGCCGGGCTGGTCTCGGTCATGCCGTAGCCCTGCATCAGCACGCAGCCGCGGTCCTGCCAGATCTTCAACAGCGGCACCGGCATCGGCGCGCCGCCGACGCCGGCCACCTGCAGCCGCGACAGGTCGGTGTCGGCGAAGGCCGCGTGCTGGCACATGAACTGATAGATCGACGGCACGCCGAAGAAATGCGTCAAGCCGATGCTCTTGTCGCCGATCAGCCGCAGCGTTTCGGCGGGATCGAAGGCGCGCATCAGCATCACGGTGCCGCCGGCATGCAGCACCGGATTGGTGTAGCAGTTCAGCCCGCCGGTGTGGAACAGCGGCATCACGCAGAGAAAAACCGTTCGCTGCGAGATGAAGGTCGGGATGCCGAGATTCACCGCGTTGATGAAGGTCATGCCATGCGTGATCATGGCGCCCTTGGGTTTGCCGGTGGTGCCCGAGGTGTACATGATGGTCGAGACGTCATCGAGCGACACCGCTTCGGCGCCAAGGAGGCGCTGCGAGGCGGCGAGCGCCGCTTCGTAGGGCGCGCCGAATTGCAGCAGATGCGGGACGCTGCACTTGCCCTGCAGTTCACCGGCCATCGCGGCGAAATCGGAATCGTGGGTCAGGACGCGCGGCGCGGCGTCGCCGACGATGAAGGCAAGCTCGTGCACCGTCAGTCGGACGTTCAGCGGCACGAAGATCGCCCCGAGGCGGAAGCAGGCGAACTGCACTTCGAGCGTGTCGGTGGTGTTGGCGGCCAGCACGGCCACGCGGTCGCCGCGGCCGACGCCGAGCTTGTCGAAGTGCGCGGCGAGACGATCGATGCGGTCATCGAGCGCGCGGTAGGTCAATCGCCGTTGAGTCGCCAGATCGACCACGGCCATATTGTCGGGCCGCACCTCGGCGTGGTGAGCGATCCAGTCGTAATAGGCGAATGTCATGTGTCGTCCTCCCTCGGGCGTCCGCCGGCTCTTGTGGCCGGCTGGATCGGCGCAAGTGAAGTCGTGCCCCCGAGAGAAGTCAATTGCGACAGGGCTACGCTGCACTGCGGCATTGATCGCCAGAGGGATGCGTAAATCTTTGGTCACGCTGATTCGCCGTCCGGCGAAATGATTCGGTCGCGGGCCCGAGCGGCTAGCTAATCGGCTCTTCCGGTACTAAGCTATTCCTGACTTTGTGGATAACTATCGGGTGGCTGGCTTTTGCGGTAGATGCACGGATACTTTGATGAAGTGAGTCGGAGTGTTGGTTGTGTCGGTGCATGTGGCGATCCTGAAGGTCTTGTCGACCTATCCTGACGGCCTCGCTGCACCCGCGGCTTTGAACGCCGATTTGGCCGTGTTGTCCGGGAGTGAGGATTGGACCAGCCGGATGCGCAGCTACGCGGCGCGCGAGCCGGCGCTCGATATCTTCACGCAGGGCCTCGTCGTTCGCGATCGGCGCGGATGGCAGATCACTGCTGCGGGTCGGGCGATGATCGATCGCCTCGAGGGACGGCATCCGGCCGACACGGAGCCGCCGCGCGCGCCTGAAAAATTCGCTCGGCCGGACGAAAGTGATTCGTGTGGCGCGATGGGGCTGCCGCTCGACGCGGTGACGGCCGCGCAGCCGCGGCCGCAGCTGATGCTGATCCAGGGCGGCAAGATGCGGCCGCGCGTGGCGACCGCAAGCGGCGCGGCGGTGAAAGGGGCCGTGTCCAGGCCCTGAGGCGGGGCCTCGGGCGCCTCAGGTCTTGCAAGGTCTGGCTGAAGCTTCGTGCTCATCGACGCGCGTGCTCGGGCGAGCCGGTTAGCGCAGAACTTGTCGCGGCGTCGGCGTCAGCCGCCGTCCTTGGACAGATCGGTCTTGAGCTTCTCGATCGCGCCGGGGGAGGCCGGCAGCTTGCGAAATTCGCGGATCGCGACGGCAAGCTCCTGGTCCGACATCGGCTCGATCGGTTGCCTCAAGCGCCCTTTGGCGAGCGAGTCGGCGATCAGATCCAGATGTTCGCTCGGTCCTTCGAACAGGCGGCGAATCCGATCGAGGAATTCCTTGTAGGGCAAATTGTCTTCTCCGGGTGTCTACGATCGCCCGGCTGCCACAGCGGCCCGACATTTCGGCAGTGGCAAGGTCGTCCCAATGAAACCCGCTCACCACACGGGAGTTTAGTGGTTCCGGAATCATGGTTGCGTATCAAATGATATGCATCTTTCAGCGGAGACCTGCGTGGAGCGCATTCATCGTATCTTGATCGACAAGCTCAGAGAACATTCCCCGATCACCAGCGACGATGCGGTCGCCCTTCAATCGCTCAGCTTCACGGTGCGTGAGCTGGACCGCAACGAGGACTTCATCCGCCAGGGCGACACCGCCCAGGTCGCCGCTCTCGTCGTCGAAGGCATGGTGGCGCGCTATCACCTGCTGCCGAACGGGCGGCGCCAGTATCTGTCCTTCCACATGGCCGGCGACATGCCGGACTCGCAGACGCTGTTTCTGGACCGGATGGATCACGCGGTGTGCTCGATCGGCACCGCCGTGGTGGCGTCGATCCCGCACAAGCAGCTGGCTCGCTTGTTCGAGCTGCGGCCGCTGATCGGATTTGCCGTATGGCGGGAAACGCTGATCGACGCGGCGATCTTCCGCGAGGCCATCACCAACAACAGCGCCCGCGACATGACGGCGCGGATGGCGCATCTGTTTTGCGAGCTGTTTTATCGCGCTGAGGCGTCGCGTCTGACGCGCGGCCAGGTGATGTCGCTGCCGATCGGGCTGGCGCAGCTCGGCGAGACGCTCGGCATGGCGATCGCGACCGTGAACCGCACGCTGGCGGAGCTGCGCAGCGCGCAGGCGATCGAATTCCGCGGCGGCGAGCTCGAAGTGCTGGATTGGGCGCGGCTGGTGGAGATCGGCCAGTTCGACCCCGGCTATCTCCACCTCAAGAAAACGCCGCTGGTCGACGACGACGGCTGATCGGCCGGTCGCGACGCTCGCCTAGGAGGCCGGCGCGCTGCTCCACGTCGGGAATGGATCCGGCAGGGCGCGCCACGCGTCGGGGGTGAAGTGCTCGGGATCGCCGACCAGGCAGGCGTCGAGCTGCCGGCGCAGCGCGATCTCGTCCATCTCGCCGGTGCCGATGAACACGATCTCCTGCCGCCGGTCGCCCCACACCGGATCGAAATACGGCGCCATCGCCTGCCGCCACGAGTCCTGATCCGGCCAGCGGGTCTTGGCGACGGCCGACCACCACAGCCCGCGCTTCGAGGTGCGCACCATCGCGCCGGCCTGCGCCAGTTCGCCGACATATTGCGGCCGGGTCGCCAGCCAGAAGAACCCCTTGGCCCGGATCACGCCCGGCCAGTTGCGGTTGCAGAAGCTCTGGAAGCGCGCCGGATGAAACGGCTGCCGGGCGCGATAGACGAACGAGCTGATGCCGTATTCGTCGGTTTCCGGCACGTGATCCTTGAAGCCGTTCAGCTCCTTGAACCACAGCGGATGCTGGTGCGCCTTGTCGAAGTCGAACAGGCCCGTGCGCAGCACGTCGCCGAGCGGCACCTCGCCGAAATCGGTCTCGATGATGCGGGCATCGGAGTTCAGCGAACGAACGATCGCGCGGGCGGCTCCGCGGCGGCCCGGCGACGTGGCCGAGACCTTGTTGAGCACGATGACGTCGGCAAACTCGATCTGCTCCACCAGCAGGTCGACCAGCGTGCGGTCGTCCTCGTCGCCGGCGACCTCGCCGCGATCGCGCAGGAATTCCTGGCTGGAGTAATTGGCCAGCAGGCTGGCGGCGTCCACCACGGTGACCATCGTGTCCAGCCGCGCGATGTCGGACAGGCTGTCGCCGTTCTCGTCTCGGAATTCGAACGTGGTGGCGATCGGCAGCGGCTCGGCGATCCCGGTGGATTCGATCACCAGCGCATCGAACTGGCCGCTCTCGGCGATCTTGCGGACTTCGACCAGCAGATCGTCGCGCAGCGTGCAGCAGATGCAGCCATTGGTCATCTCGACCAGCGTCTCTTCGGCCCGGGTCAGCCCGCCGTCCTGCCGCACCAGCTCGGCGTCGATATTCACCTCGCTCATGTCGTTGACGATGACCGCGATGCGCTGTCCGTCCCGATTGGTCAGCATCCGATTGAGCAGCGTGGTTTTGCCGGCGCCGAGAAAGCCGGACAGGACGGTGACCGGGAGCAGGGGGTGATCCATGGTGCAGGGGCCTTCACTTGTGTGGTCTTGAGGGGACTAGATTTTGATATGTTATAACATTACATTCAAGACCAGCAACCGCTCGTGCCGGGAACGGAGCCGCGTCCGTTCAATTGGTCGTGCGCAGCAGGCGGCAACTGGCCGGCACCCGTGGCTGCCTGGCGCGCTCGCATTGGCCTGCGCGCCTGGCAGCCATTGAGAGGCCGCAGGTTCTGCAGTAAGGCTTAGCGATGGTCGCTTTGCTTCGGCGCGCCTTTCACTGAAGCCCTGTTTTCGGCCGCCGGCGCGCCTTCCGGCGACGGACATTTTCACGGAACAGTTCAATGCCTGCTTATCGATCGAGAACGACGACCCACGGCCGCAACATGGCCGGCGCGCGCGGCCTGTGGCGCGCCACCGGCATGAAGGACAGCGATTTCGGCAAGCCGATCATTGCGGTGGTCAACTCGTTCACGCAGTTCGTGCCGGGCCACGTTCATCTCAAGGACCTCGGCCAGCTCGTCGCGCGCGAGATCGAAGCCGCCGGCGGCGTCGCCAAGGAGTTCAACACCATCGCGGTCGACGACGGCATCGCGATGGGCCACGACGGCATGCTGTATTCGCTGCCGTCGCGCGAACTGATCGCCGACAGCGTCGAGTACATGGTCAACGCGCACTGCGCCGACGCGATGGTGTGCATCTCGAACTGCGACAAGATCACCCCCGGCATGCTGATGGCCGCGATGCGGCTGAACATCCCGGCCGTGTTCGTTTCCGGCGGCCCGATGGAGGCCGGCAAGGTCGTGCTCAAGGGCAAGACCCACGCCGTCGATCTGATCGACGCGATGGTCGCCGCCGCCGACAGCAGCATGAGCGACGAAGACGTGCAGACGATGGAGCGCTCGGCGTGTCCGACCTGCGGTTCGTGCTCGGGCATGTTCACCGCCAATTCGATGAACTGCCTCGCCGAGGCGCTCGGCCTGGCGCTGCCGGGCAACGGCTCCGTGCTGGCGACGCACGCCGATCGCAAGCGGCTGTTCGTCGAGGCCGGCCACACTATCGTGGACTTGGCTCGCCGCTACTACGAAGGCGACGACGAGTCGGTGCTGCCGCGCAAGATCGCCAGCTTCGAGGCGTTCGAGAACGCCATGACGCTCGACATCGCGATGGGCGGCTCGACCAACACCGTGCTGCATCTGCTGGCCGCCGCGCGCGAGGCCGAACTCGACTTCTCGATGAAGGACATCGACCGGCTGTCGCGCAAGGTGCCGTGCCTGAGCAAGATCGCCCCCTCGGTGTCCGACGTTCACATGGAGGACGTGCATCGCGCCGGCGGCATCATGGCGATCCTCGGTGAGCTCGATCGCGGCGGGCTGATCCACAATTCCTGCCCGACGGTGCATTCCGAGACGCTCGGCGCCGCGCTGGCGCGCTGGGACATTCGCCAGAGCAATAGCGAAGCGGTGCGCACCTTCTATCGCGCCGCGCCGGGCGGCGTGCCGACCCAGACCGCGTTCAGCCAGGACCGCCGCTACGACGAACTCGACCTCGACCGGCAGAAGGGCGTGATCCGCGACGTCGAGCACGCCTTCAGCAAGGACGGCGGTCTCGCCGTGCTGTACGGCAACATCGCGCTCGACGGCTGCATCGTGAAGACCGCCGGCGTCGATGCCTCGATCCTGACCTTCTCGGGTCCGGTGAAGGTGTTCGAGAGCCAGGACGACGCGGTGTCGGCGATCCTCACCAACAAGATCGTCGCCGGCGATGTCGTGGTGATCCGCTACGAAGGTCCGCGCGGCGGCCCCGGCATGCAGGAGATGCTGTATCCGACCAGCTACCTGAAATCGAAGGGCCTCGGCAAAGCCTGTGCGCTGATCACCGACGGCCGCTTCTCGGGCGGCACCTCGGGCCTGTCGATCGGCCACGTCTCGCCGGAAGCGGCGGAGGGCGGCCTGATCGGCCTGGTGCGCAACGGCGACACGATCTCGATCGACATTCCGAACCGGACCATCTCGCTCGACGTCTCCGACGCCGAACTCGCCAAGCGCGCCGAGCAGGAAGAGGCCAAGGGCGACAAGGCCTGGCAGCCGGCCGATCGCCAGCGCAAGGTCTCGGCCGCGCTGCAGGCCTACGCGGCACTGACCACCAGCGCGGCGAACGGCGCCGTCCGCGATGTCAATCGCCGGCTCGGCCGGAAGTAACAAGTCGTTCGGCCGGACGCACTGTGCAGCGCTTCATCATGTGATGAAGCGCTGCGGCCTCTCAGCAAGCACTGCATCCTCATCCTGAGGAGCCGCGGCGAAGCTCGAAGAGCGAAGCCGGGGCGTCTCGAAGGATGGGGCCACGCATCCCTTGCTGCCCATGGTTCGAGACGGCGCTACGCGCCTCCTCACCATGAGGTGTTACTTGTGGCCGAGGCTGCAGGTCGTCAGATTTGAGTCCCTCACAACTCCCCACGTCATGGCCGGGCTTGTCCCGGCCATCCACGCCTTTCTTGCATGTCAGTCAGCAGGGCGTAGATGCCCGGCACGAGGCCGGGCATGACGGGTTGAGACGAAAACGCCTGATTTTAAAGGTCGCATTTCCGGTCAGGCTCTTGAGCCGGGCATCCACGACACGCAGGACAGACGTGGATGGCCGGGACAAGCCCGGCCATGACGGAAACAGAGCGAGCTAAGCGCTCAGAGCAGGATCGTCCAGCTCACCCCGACTTCCTCAAACTCACCGGTTGATTCCGGCCGGCCTGATACGCGCGCAACGCGTCGCCGAACGCCAGGAAGATCGCGCGGTTGATCGGGTTCTTCTGCGGGTCGTATTCCGCATGCCATTGCACACCGAGCGCGAAGCCGGGCGCGCCTTCGATCCGGATCGCCTCGATGGTGCCGTCCTCGGCGATGCCTTCGATCACCACCCGGCTGCCGGGCTCGAGAATGCCCTGGCCGTGCAGCGAGTTGACCCGGACCACATCGTGGCCGAACAGCTTCGAGAACACGCCATCCGGCTTGAGCTGGACGTCGTGGCGATCGGCGAACACCACGGTGGCGTCGGGATGGATTTCGCCGTTCTCCAGGCGCGGCATGCGGTGGTTCATCCGGCCCGGGATCTCGCGGATCTCCGGATGCAGCGAGCCGCCGAACGCGACGTTCATCTCCTGCAGGCCGCGGCAGATGCCGAGCAGCGGAATGCCGCGGTCGACGCAGGTCCGCACCAGCTGCAGCGCGAGGCCGTCGCGGGCCTCGTCATAGGGCTCGTGCTTGGGATTGGGCTCGGTGTTGAAGTGGGTCGGATGGACGTTGGCGCGCCCGCCGGTCAGCAGGATGCCGTCGACGATGTCGAGCAGCTCCTCGATGTCGGTGATCTCCGAGCATGCGGCGAACATCAACGGCAGCGCGTTCGCCACCTCGGACACCGCGCGCAAATTGCGCTCGCCGACATGCTGGACTGCAAATCGATTATCGACGAGATGGGCGTTGCCGATCACGCCGACCACCGCTCTGCGCCGCATTCCGCTCCTCCTTGAGATGTGTTTGGACCATACAGCCAAAGTCGCGAAAATCGAGCACAACGATGGCCTCCGAAGCGGTTGCCAGCTCTGCGCTGGCGGCCCCTCGGTTCAGCCGGTAGAAGCTGGCTCCTGTCGGCCGGGCGGGGCCTGCTCGTGGGCCCTGACCCGTATCTCCACCAGGATCTCCCCGCAGTGATGTGCCACGCGTGCTGATGTCGATGACTGTCGTTCCAGGCGGACACGCTCGATGAGCGTCGTCCCGCGCCCCGAGGCCGCCGCGATTTCCGGAAGCGCGTCCGCTTCCGCTGCGCCCGGGCCGTGGCGGCTGCCGGCCAGCATCCGGAATTTCGTCCGCAATCGCGAGATCGGCCTGGTGCTGGTCGCGGTGGTGATCGGGCTGCTGTCGGGTCTGCTGGTGGCGATCATCTGGCACGCCAGTGAGTTTGCCCACGCCCTGCTGTTCAGCATCCCCTATGGCACGCGGCTCAGCGCCAACGGGGTGATCCCCTGGCAGCGCGTCGTCCTCGTGCCGCTGTGCGGCGGCCTGTTGCTGGCGATCATCAGCGTGTTCTACGTCAAGCGCTTCAAGGGCCAGCTCGCCGACGCGATCGAAGCCAACGCGCTGTATGGCGGCCGCATCTCGATGCGCGGCAGCCTGCTGATCTCGCTGCAGACGCTGCTGTCCAATGGCTGCGGCGCGTCGGTCGGCCTGGAAGCCGGCTACACGCAGATCTGCGCGGCGTTCAGCTCCCAGCTCGGCCGGCGTCTGGCGGCGCGGCGCGCCGATATGCGGCTGCTGGTCGCCTGCGGCGCCGCGGGCGCGATCAGCGCCGCCTTCACGGCGCCGCTGGCCGGCGCGTTCTTCGCTTTCGAGGTCGTGCTCGGCGCCTATACGGCCGCGGGCCTGGTCCCGGTGATCGCCAGCTCGGTCGCGGCGTGGCTGGTGATGCGGCAGCTGGTGCATCCGTCGTTTCTGGTCGTGCCGGGTGTGCCGTCTCCGGTGTCCGTCGAGATGATCGGCCAGATCATGGTGATCGGCGTGCTCGGCGCGTTGTTCAGCATCGTGGTGATGCTGGCAGTGGCGTTTTCCGAGCGGGCGTTCCAGCGTCTCACCGTGCTGCGCGGCGCGCTGCGCTTCGTCGTCGGCGCGCTGCTGCTCAGCGGGCTGGCGATGCTGACGCCGACCGTGCTCGGCTCGGGACATGGCGCGATGCAGCTCCTGCTGCTCAGCAACCCGACCTGGCTGATGCTGGCGACGACGCTGCTGCTGAAGACCGCCGCCTCGGCGATCTCGCTCGGCGCCGGATATCGCGGCGGCCTGTTCTTCGCCTCGCTGATGCTGGGGGCGCTGGTCGGGCAGCTCTACAGCACGGTGCTCGGCCCGA
Source organism: Rhodopseudomonas telluris (assembly GCF_042432815.1). NCBI lineage: Bacteria > Pseudomonadati > Pseudomonadota > Alphaproteobacteria > Hyphomicrobiales > Nitrobacteraceae > Rhodopseudomonas > Rhodopseudomonas telluris. The sequence goes on along the minus strand of NZ_JBHLWM010000005.1, from coordinate 707,775 downwards.
TCTTCCCCGACGTGGCGCTGCAGCCGGGGACCGCAGCGGTGGCCGGCATGGTCGCGGTCGGCACCGGCGTGCTCGGCGCTCCGTTCAGCATGATCTGTCTCGCGCTCGAACTCACCGGCGATTTCTCGGTGACGGTCGGAGGCGTGGTCGCCGCATCGATGAGCGCGATGATCGTGCGTGAACTGTTCGGTTACAGCTTTGCGACCTGGCGATTCCATCTGCGTGGCGAAGCAATTCGTGGGCCACAGGATGTCGGCTGGGTCGATCAGATCCACGCCGCGACGTTGATGCGGACCGATTTCGATACGGCGTCCGCCGATCTGTCGCTGGGCGAAGCCCAGAAGCTGTTTCCGCCGGGACGCGTCAAGCATCTGGTGCTGCTCGATGCCGAAGGCCGCTATGCGGGCGTCGTCGGATCGCCGGAGTTCCACGACATCGCCGCGCCGGGCGACGCCACGCTGGCGAGCATCGCGCAGCAGCACGATCAGTTCCTGTTTCCCGGCACGAGCATCCGCGACATGCTCGCCGCGTTCGATCGCAGCGAAGTCGATTTGCTCGTGGTGATCGACAACGCGCAGGATCGTCGCGTCGTCGGCACCGTCAGCGAGGCGCATGTGCTGCGCACCTATTCGAACGAGCTCGAGCGACGCAATCAGGAATTGTATTTCCGCTGATCGGGTCGTGAGCTGATAGCGAAACTAACAACTTTGTCATGCGCTCGCGATTTCGTGCACGCGGTTCCGTCGCTTCGCCTTGCCGGTGACAAATCTCTTTCCTAGCTCCGAGACGCGCCCGCGGTTGGGCGCTCTACGGAGAAAATGATGCCGCACCACGACACGATCGCCCTCTCGGGCGTGATCCAGCACGTCTTTGCCCATCGCTTCACGCTGGAAGCGCAAGGCGAAACCCACCTCGCAGATCTCGGCCCGAAGGGCGCAGAAGCGTTTCCGCTCAGCGCGGGACTCCGCGTAACGCTGGAGGGCGAACGTCGTCCCTCCGAAATCAAGGTCACGCGGATCGTTGCGCCGGGCCGCGATGCCGTGCTCGTTCACCACAAGAAGCCGCATCACCCGCCGGGCCATCATCATCCTGACGGGCCGGCAGATCCGGCCCGCGTCCTCGCGGCGGTGAAGGCCGAAGGCTGGAGTGCGAAGGGCGAGCCGCAGCGCAAGCCGAAGCACTTCGAAGTGCTTGCGCGGCAGGGGCGCGGTCCGTGGACCGAACTCCACGTCGATTTCGCCGGCACGATCTACAAGCAGAAAGCCGCCGATCCGGCGAAGTGGTCACTGTAAGTCGAGCAAATCTCAAGGCCGCGCTGGAGTGGTTCTGTTACTAACAGAAACAGAACCCGCGAGCTGAAGACGCCACAAACACAACCTCATGGTGAGGAGGCGCGAAGCGCCGTCTCGAACCATGGGCCACAAATTCGGCGTGGCCTCATCCTTCGAGACGCCCGGCTTCGCCGGGCTCCTCAGGATGAGGACTCAGTGCAGCCGCAGAGGGCGGTAGCGCTTCAACCAAGCAATGCCCCCCTGAGCCGCTGCCCTTCGCTTGCTGACACCCTTATCAACCCGCTTTGGCGAGATCGGCCATATAGGCGCGCCAGCCGCCGAAATGCGTGATGTCGCGCGCGCCCTCGAGCGCCGCCGGTTCGACCAGGAAGCCTTTCACCTTCGCGCCGTCTTTCAGCGTGATCGTGCCGATCGACAGCGGCTGCGGGATCCCGGCGACGAAGCGGCCGAACGCGGACGCCGACAACGTCCACACTTCCAGCGCGATCGCGGCGCCCGCACCGGGAGCGACGCGCAGCATGCCGGGCTTCGGCGGCACGGTGCCGCTCAGCGCGTAGAGCTTGTAGTCCGGCGCGGTCGACGTTGCGTAAGCGAGCCGCCCGTCGAGCGCGGTGAGTTCGCCGTTGAGCGCCATGCCGGACAGATGCGCCCCGACAACCGCGATGTCGATTTCGTCCGTCTTCGCCGCAGCCGGCACCGCCGCCAGCGGCGGCTGCGGCTTGCCAATTGCGCCCAGCGGAAGCGCCGTGTCCGCATGGAAGATGCGGCCGATACTTGCGAGCTCCGCGTCACGCCCACCCGGCGCCAGCAGCGTGATGCCGAACGGCAGTCCATCCGCGCCGATCGAGGCCGGCACCGCGAGGCCGCACAGATCCAGCAGGTTGACGAAGTTGGTGTAGGTGCCGAGCCTGCTGTTCAGCGCGATCGGATCGGCGAGTACTTGCTCGACCGTGTAGGTCGTCGGCGCGGTGGGTAGCACCAGGGCGTCGAAGCCGGCGAATGTCTTGTCCGCAATCTTGCGCAACGCGTGCAACCGGTACAGCGCCGCGAACGTATCGGCCGCGCTCACCGTCTTGCCGCCGAGCGTGATCTGGCGCGTCACCGGATGCACCGCCTCGGGCTGCGTGTCGATCAGCTCGCGGATCGCCAGATAGCGCTCGGCGACCCAGGGTCCTTCGTACAAAAGCCTCGCAGTTTCATACAGCGGCTCGATGTCCACCTCGATCAGCGCTGCCCCAAGTTTGCCACAACGTTTCAGCGCGTCGTCGAAAGCCTGTTCGGCCTGCTTGTCGCCAAAGAATTGCAACTGACTTTGGCGTGGGACGCCGAGTTTCAGCCCGTCCGGCATCGCCGTCAGTGCCCCAACCGGCCGCTCCCGCGAATAGGCATCGCTCGCATCGGGGTGGCCAAGTACCCGCAGCGCCGTAACCGCATCGTCGACGGTCAGCGCGAATACCGAAATACAGTCAAGCGTGCGACATGCCGGCACCAGACCGGTGCTCGAGATCAGCCCGAGGCTCGGCTTCAACCCGATGATATTGTTGAGCATTGCCGGCACGCGGCCTGAGCCGGCCGTATCCGTGCCGAGCGACAGCGGCACGAGGCCGGCGCCCACGGCGACTGCCGATCCCGAACTCGAACCGCCCGGCACGAGATCAGCCCGCATCGCATTGCGCGGGATGCCGTAAGGCGAGCGCACGCCGACGAGACCAGTGGCGAACTGATCGAGATTGGTCTTGCCGACCACGATCGCCCCAGCCGCACGCAGCCGCGCCACCGCGGTGGAATCCTCCGTCGGCTGATACGCGAAAGCCGGGCAGGCGGCCGTAGTTGGTAGTCCGGCGACGTCGATATTGTCCTTCACCGCGACCGGCACGCCGTACAGCGGCAGCGACGGATCCTTGGCGGCGAGCGCGACGGCTTCGGCCACGGCATCGGCTTCGTCGCGTAGCGTGATGAAGATCGCCGGATCGCCATGGGCGCGAATGCGCTGATAGCAACGCGCGATGGTCTGCGCCGGCGTGGTGGTGCCGGCGCGATGGGCGGCGAGGATTTCGGCGATGGTGTCAGTCACGTGGTGCTCCGCTTAGACCGAGACGGCGTAGATTTCGTATTCGTCGCGCACCAGCTCGATATGGCCGCGCATCGCGGCCGCAGCGCCGGCGCGGTCGCCGCGCATGATCGCGACGACGACGCGGTCGTGCTCCGCATGCGATTTCGCCAGCCGGCCGAGGTTGCGAAATTGCGCGCGGCGAAACGGCTGCACGCGCACCCGCGTCGCCAGCGTGATCTCGGCGATGTGGTCGTTGTGCGAGCCGGCGTAGATCGCGTTGTGAAAGCTCTCGTTCATTTCGTGGAAGCGCTCGGGATTGCCGTGATGGCTGAGCTGCCGCAACTCGGCGTGGATCGCCTCGAGATCGCGGCGCTCCAGCGGCGACATCCGCTCCGCCGCGAAGCCCGCGCACATCGCCTCGAGTTCGGCCATCGCTTCGAACATCCCGGTCAGCCGCTCGAACGAGGGCCGTGCGACTACGGCGCCGTGATGTGGCCGCGACTCCACGAGCCCGCTCGCAACCAGTTGCCGTAACGCCTCGCGGACCGGCGTGCGCGACACCTTGAACCGCGTGGCGATCTCGGTTTCATCGAGCGGGGCGCCCGGCGCCAGGACGCCGCGGACGATGTCGTCGGCGAGCTGGCGGCGCAGCTCTTCGGCGCGTGTCGTCTTGCCGATCACGGCGCGCTGCGCCGCGGTTCGCGGCTCCGAGAGCGGCCCGACCTCGCGATGCTGAAGCGGAACGGGATCGATGCTCATGGCGATGCCGGTGGCTCGTCGATGACGCTGACGTGGGCGGCGACGATCCGCCAGCCTTCGGGGAAGCGGATCCAGGTCTGCATCTGACGCCCGACCTTGCCGGGCGCGTTGTCGCGATAGAACAGCGTCGACGCCACCGCGGTGTCGCGTCCGTACGAGGTGATCACAGTGCGGGCGGTCTTCCGCATCAGGCCGACCGGCGAACGCGCGGAGCGGAAGTTCTGGATCTCGTCGTAACCGTAAAGATTCTCGCCGCCGCCGTAGCGCAGCGTGCGCGGATCGTTGCGGAACAGCTCGCCGAGCACGGCGACATCGTTGGTCACCAGCGCGGTTTCATAACGGGCGAACGCTTCGCCGACCTCGGCGAGTACGTCGGGCAGATCGATATCCATCTCAAAAATCCTTCGGACGCCGCGCGCGGGCGACGCCGGCCTGTTCGAGCGCGTAGGAGACGCGCAGCGCGATATCCTCGCGCCACGGCGCGGCGATGATCTGGACGCCGATCGGCAGCGGATCGAGCGGGATCGGCACGGCCACCACCGGCAGGCCGATGAACGAGATCGGCTGGGTGTGAATGCCGATATTGGCGCGCAACGGCAGCTCGACGCCGTCGAGCACGAAGGTCTGCTGACCGAGCGTCGGCGCCACGCAGGGTGTCGCCGGCGCGATGATCACGTCGACATTCTTGAACAGCTCCAGCACGCGGGCGCGATACCAGCGACGGAATTTCTGCGCGCGGTCGACCAGCGGCGCCGGGATCATTGCGCCGGCGATCAGTCGATCGCGCACCGCGGGATCGAAATCGTTGGGCCGCTGCCGCAACCGGTCGAGATGCAGCGACGCGCCTTCGACCGTGGTGATGACATATGCCGCCGCGCGGGCCCGCGCGGCTTCGGGCAGCTCGACGGTGGTGGTGATGGCGAGTGCCTTCGCGACGCGATCAATCGCCTCGCGTGCCTCCGGAAACAGGTTTTGCGCGAAGTAGCCGCCGGCGCGGGCGACGCGCAGGCCGTCGAGGCCTTGGGCCAGCGAGGCGGACACCGGTTCGAGCGGCCGCACTGCGCAGCCGGCATCGTCGGCGTCGGGGCCCTGCATGGCGTCGTAAGCCAAGGCAAGGTCCGCCGTGCTGCGGGCGAACGGGCCGAGGTGATCGAAGCTGGCGACGAAGGGGAAGCTGCGGCTACGCGGCAGCCGGCCATAGGTGGGCTTCAGCCCGAAGATGCCGCAGAACGACGACGGCACCCGGATCGATCCGTTGGTATCAGAGCCGAGCGCCAGCGGCACCTCGCCGCCGCCGACCGCAGCGCCGGAGCCGCCCGACGAGCCGCCTGTCATCCGCGTCGCATCGTGCGGATTGCGCGACGGGCCGTCGTGAATGTTCTCGCCGGTGAAGTCGTAGGCGTATTCGCCCATGTTGAGCGCGCCGATCAGCACCGCGCCAGCGGCCTCGAGCCGCTCGATCAGGGTGGCGTCACGTTTCGCCGGTGAGAGATCGCGATTGATTTTGGAGCCCGCGCGCGTCGGCAGCCCTTCGACGTCGAACAGGTTCTTCACCGCGAACGGCACGCCCGCCAGCGGCCCGACGCTTTCGCCGCGTGCGAGCGCCGCGTCGATCGCGCGAGCGCGACTACGCGCCCGCTCGGCGACGACGTCAGTGAAGGCGTTGAGCGTCGGCTCCGCCTTGGCAATGCGCGCCAGCGCGGCCTCGGTGGCTTCAAGCGCGGTCATCGTCCCGCCTTTGACGGCGGCGGCGATTTCGGCAGCGGTCATCCAGTCGCTGGATTTCTCGGGAGTCATATCAGGCACTGAAGATACTCGCGGGCTCGGTCTCGTCGGGCAGCGCGAACTCATCGACCTGCCGCGCCAATTTCAGCGACACGTCGAGATTGGCGCGAACCGCGGGCTTCCAGGCGGGGTCGATCGTCAGGCCGAGAGCGGACCCGACGGCGTCGATGTAGGAGTCGAGGGTATCGGTCAAAGCGAGGCCTCATGTTGAGTACTAGAGTTCGTCATTCCGGGGCGCCGCGTAGCGGCGAGCCCGGAATCCATAATCCCTGACAGTGAGTATGGATTCCGGGTTCGCGCCAAGAGGCGCGCCCCGGAATGACGGGGAAATGCAATGCTCCAGTCCATCACGTCACCGGCAGCGGCGGATGCGGGATGGAAGTGAGCAGTTCGCGGGTGTAGGCGTCTTTCGGATCGCCCAGCATCTGCTCGCTGCTTCCTTGTTCGACGATCCGTCCGGCGCGCATCACGATGACGCGGTCGCACAGCAGGCGCACGACGTTGAGATCGTGGGAGACGAACAGGTAGCTCATCCCCATCGACTGCTTGAGATCCTGCAACAGGTTGAGCACCACCGCCTGGACCGAGACGTCGAGTGCGGCGGTCGGCTCATCCAGGATGATCAGCTTCGGGCGCAGTGCGATCGCGCGGGCGATGCCGACGCGGGCCTTCTGGCCGCCGGAAAGCTGATGCGGAAAGCGGTCGAGCAAATCGAGCGGCAGGCCGACCTGTGCGGCGAGCTCTTCACAGCGCGCGCGCAGCGCGTCGCGGCCCTTGATATCGCCGAGCTGCAGGATCGGATCGACGATGGCGCGCGCGGCGGTGAAGCGCGGATTGAGGCTGTCGGTCGGATCCTGAAACACCATCTGGATCGCCTTGCGCTGCGGCAGCCGTGCGAACCGTTGCGGTAGGATCGCGCCGATCTCCTCGCCGTCGAACGTGATCCGACCGGAACTCTGGTCCAGCAGCCGCATCACCATCATCGAGGTGGTGGACTTGCCGCAGCCGGATTCGCCGACTAGGCCGACGCTCTCGCCATGGCCGACGTGGAAGCTGATGCCGTCGACGGCGCGGAAGACATCCGGCTCGACCGGCGGCGTTCGCGAGAACAGTTTGCCGAGCAGCGCGGTGGCGCCCTGGCGCGGATATTCCTTCACCAGCTTATCGACGGAGAGGAGGGGAGCGGACGGTGATGTTGTCATGGTCCGCGTGCCACTTGCCTCATCGTCACCCCCGGGCTTGACCCGGGGGTCCATCACCTTGGGAGACGCAATGGACGACGCGGACTGGATGGCCGGGTCAAGCCCGGCCATAACGGGTGCGGGTTGTGGATTGGCTACGGCCCGAAGTTCATCCTCCGGCAGCAACTCGCGCAGGCCGACGCCGAGGCGCGGTGTCGCGCGCATCAGCTTCTTCGTGTACGGGTGCTGCGGATTGGCGAAGATGTCGGCGGCGAGCGCGGTCTCGACGACGCGGCCTTTTTCCATCACCACGACGCGGTCGCAGTAGGCAGCGGCGAGGCCCAGATCGTGGGTGATCAGGATGGTCGACAGCCCGCGGCTTCTGGTCAGCTCGACGATCAGGTCCATCACCGCCTTTTGCGTGGTGACGTCGAGGCCTGTGGTCGGCTCGTCGGCAATCAGCAGCTGCGGATTGCAGGCCAGCGCCAGTGCGATCACCACGCGCTGGCACATGCCGCCCGAGAGCTGGAACGGATAGGCGTGATAACGCTCGCGCGGCCGGGCGATCTTCACCGCCTCCAGTGCCGCGATCGCCTTTTCGCCCCGGTCGGCCCCGGTCGATTGCACATGCTGGCGCAGTACGTCCTCGATCTGGTCGCCGACCTTGCGGATCGGGTTGAGCGCCGCGCGCGGATTCTGGAAGATCATCGAGATTTCGCGACCGCGCAGGTCCCGCATCTCCTTCTCGGTTGCGGCCTTGATGTCGATGCCGCCGAACATCACCGAGCCCTCGGCGATCCGTCCGGCGCGGTCGAGAATGCGCATCACTGCGTAGGAGGTCACCGACTTGCCCGAGCCGGATTCGCCGACGATCGCCAGCGTCTCGCCCTTGCCAACGCTGATATCGACATGCTGCACCGCCTTGACGATGCCGCGCCGCGTGGCGAATTCGACAGTGAGGTCGCGGACCTTGAGGAGAGGTTGAGTTGTCATTCTCACGTCCTCCGCTGCGGATCAAAAATGTCGCGCAGGCCGTCGCCGAGCAAATTGAAGCAGAACACGGCGATCATCAGCGCGAGGCCGGGGAACAGTGCGATCCACCATTCGCCGGACACCATGAAGCTGGCGCCTTCCGCGACCATGATGCCCCATTCGGCGGTCGGTGGACGCACTCCAAGGCCGATGAACGACAGGCCGGCGGCGTTGAGGATGGCGTAGCCCATCGTCAGAGACATCTGCACGATCATGATCGGCATGATGTTGGGCAGGATGTGTACCAGAAGGATGCGCATCTCGCTGTTGCCGGACAGCCGCGCCGCCATCACGAAGCCGGCCTCGCGGCGGACATTGGCCTCGGCGCGGGCGACGCGGGCGTAGAGCGGGAAGTTGACGATCGCGGTGGCGATGATGATGTTCTGCACGGTGTTGCCGAGCGCCGCGACGATGCCCATCGCCAGCACGAACAGCGGGAACGCCATGATGGTATCGGCGATGCGGCCGACGATGCGATCGGTCCAGCCGCCGAAGTAACCGGCCGCGATGCCGGCGAGCCCGCCCATCAGGAACACCAGCACGACGGAGGCGACCGCGATGAACAGATCGAGCCGGGTCGCGACCACGACACGGCTGAAGATGTCGCGGCCGAGCTGGTCGGTGCCGAACCAGTTCGCCGCCGACGGCGGCTTCAACGCCTGCGCGGTGTTGCTGGCGAGCGGATCGTACGGCACGAGATAGGGCCCGAACAGCGCGGCGAACACGATCACCACCAGTAGCCCGAAAGCGAAGGCGGTGACGCGGTTGTCGCCGAGCACGTAGCGGGTGTGCGCGAGCAGATCCTTGAGGGCGGAGCGGCGTGCCGGCTTGGCGACGGCCGAAGTTTCACCGAGAGGAGGGGCGACGCTGGTCATGGTCATGCTCCTAGCCTTCCAGCCGCACGCGCGGGTCGATCACGCCGTAGAGGATGTCGATCACCAGATTGAGCAGCACGTACATCACCGCCATGGTGAGCACGAAGCCCTGCACCGGCGCAAAATCGGAGGCGATCAGCGCCTCGACCGCGTAGGAGCCGATGCCGGGCCATGCGAACACCTTCTCGACCAGCACATTGGCGCCGAGCAGGAACGAGAACACCATCGACAGCGTGGTGATCACCGGCAGCATCGCGTTGCGAAATGCGTAGGTCATCGTCACCTTGCGCGGCGACAGGCCGCTGGCGCGCGCGGTGCGGACGAAATCCGAGGCCAGGATCGCCAGCATCGAGGCGCGGGTCATGCGGGCAATCGGCGCCAGCGAGAAGATCGCCAGCGTCGCGGCCGGGAGTAGCAACTGGCTCAGTGCCGAGCGGAAGGTTTCGAAATCGCGGGCGATCAGGCTGTCGATCAGGTAGAATCCGGTGACGGTGGTCGGCGCGCTGTAGAACACGTCGAGCCGGCCGAGCGGCGCGGGGGCCCAGCCGAGCTTGAAGTAGAACACGTAGACCAGCAGCAGCCCGGTGAAGAACACCGGCAGCGACACGCCGGCGGTGGTTGTCACCCGGCACAGATGATCGATCCACGAGTCCGGCCGTGACGCCGCCATGATGCCGAGCGGGATGGCGATGACGATGGCGATCGCGAGGCCGAGCAGGGTCAGTTCGGCGGAGGCGGGCAGGCGGTTGCGGATCTCGGTGGCGACCGGCTGGCCGGTCGTCAGCGACTGGCCGAGATCGCCTTGCGCGAGCTCCGTGGTGTAGCGCACGAACTGCTCCGGCAGCGACTTGTCGAGCCCGAGCTTATGGCGGATCTGCTCGATCGCTTCCTTGCTGGCCGCCGGGCCGGCAAAGTAAGCGGCCGGATCGCCGGGCAGGGCGCGGGTCAGCAGAAACGTCACGATCACCACGCCGATCAGGCTCGGGATCGCGAACATCAGGCGCTTGCCGATCAGGGTGAGCATTGGGTCGGAGCCTCACGAACGTAGTCACGGCCAAAGTATCAGTGGATCGGCTCCCCTCCCCCTTGCGGGGAGGGGTCGGGGGTGGGGGTCCCCGGGCACTGTGCCCGCGTCGCCCTCACCCCCGCCCTCTCCCGCAAGCGGGAGAGGGGGAAGAGTGTCATCCCTTCACCATCGTCCGGTAGTCGAGCCGGCGGTGGAACCAATAGGCGAAGCCGCTGACGTTCTTCTGCATCGCGACGTTGAGATAGGGCTGGTACAGCGGCACACGCGGGATGTCGGTGAAGGCGAGGTCGACGAAGCCCTTGACGTCGCTGTCGTAGGTCGCGGTGTCGCCGGTTGCGGCGGCGATGCGGCTGCTGTCGATCAGCTTGTCCATCTCGGGCGAGTCATAGCCCATGGTGTTGAAGATCGACTTTCCGGAGTGGTAGCACCAGTAGAAGAAGTACTCGGGGTAATCGAGCCAGCCCGAGAAGATGTTGACGTAGAGCGGCATCACCTTCTTGTTCAGCTCGGTGCGCCAGTTGGCGCCCGGGATCTTGTTGATGGTGCAGCGGATGCCGATCTGCGCCAGGCTTTCCTGGATCAGAATGCACATCGGCTCGTTGACGCCGGCGAAGCCGAGGTCGAACGACAGCGTGGTGTCGAAGCCGTTCGCGTAGCCGGCTTCCGCCATCAGCGCCTTGGCCTTCGCCATGTCGGTGTTGTACTTGGTCGGCTGCGGCCACTTCACTTCGGTCGCCTTGTCGGCTGCTGCGCCGAACATCGGGTTGGCGAGGCCGAACATCACCGCGTCGATGATCTTCTGATACGGCACCGCGTAGGCCACCGCTTCACGCACCTTCGGATTGTTGAACGGCGGCTGGGTGACGTTCATGCCGAGATACTGGATGCCGTTGGAGATCGGCAGCGACACCACGTTGACCTTGCCGTCGCGCTTCATCTCGGCGAAGTCCTGGTTGGGCAGCTCATAGGAGATGTCGGCGTCGCCGCGCTCCAGCAGCGCCCGGCGGTTACCGGCCTGCGGCACCATGCGCCAGATGACGCGCTTGATCTTCGGCAGCGGGCCGCCGACCCATTTGTCGTTACGCTCCATGATCACTTCGGTGCCGGCGGTCCACTTTACTACGCGATAGGCGCCGGAGCCGGCAGTGTTCTGCTTGGTGTATTCGAGACCCCACGGATCCTTTTCGGTGGCGTTCTTCTTCACCAGTTCGGAATTGACGACGCAGGGCACGATCACCGCGAGGTCCGGGATCGTCAGCCGGTCCTTCTTCAGGAAGTCCACCCGTACGGTGTGGTCGTCGACGATGACGAACTGCTCGGGCTTGGTCAGCGAGCCGGCGCTCATCTGGAAAGTCGGAAAGCCGCCGACGCTGACGGAGCGATCGAGCGACCACTTGACGTCCTTGGCGGTGACCGGCGTGCCGTCCTGGAAGGTGGCGTTCTTCTTCAGCTTGAAGGTCGCCGACATGTCGCCGATCGTCATGTCGTCGGCGAGTTCGCCCTTGAACTTGTCCTTGTCGTAGTAAGGAACGCCGCCGGGGCCTTCCTTCATCTCGTGGGTGATCAGGCGGTCGTAGCAATTCCACGACACTTCATAGCCCGGCACGTTGGTGCCGACGCCGTGGATGTCGAGATTGTTCGGGCCGCTCTCCGACACCACCAGCAGCGATTCCGATCGGGCATCTGCCTTGGCGGCAGACCAGATGGCTGGCGCAGGCACCATCGCGCCGGCGGCGAGGGCAGTGGCGGATTTGAGGAAGTCGCGACGCTTCATGAAAGGCTCCGAGGCACGAGGGGCGATCTCGGAACTGGTTTCGCAAGCTTCGTGCCAGAGCCGGCTGCGGGCGCGGAGTGGGTATTAAGCTATTGTTTCGAATGACAAATGCGAGACTTTGGATTTTTAACGCGCTGATGCCGCCGGGCTTCGCATTGCATACAATGCCTGGTCACTTGGCTAAATATTGTGCAGACCGCACTCCGGCAGTTCTCTCCATTCCTGTCGTCTCTGCAAATGAAACGGCGGCGGGTGGGAGCCCGCCGCCGTTCAACATGGCCTGGAATATTGGCTTCAGTTCATCTTGGCCGGCTCGCGCGGAGCGGAGCTGTAGATCACCTGGTCGGCGACCGGCTTCGACTCGATAACGCCGGCCGGACGCACCAGGGGGCGCTGGCTGCGATAGACTTCGAACGCATACCAAGCGGCCACCGCGAGTGCGATCAGTCCGACCTGGCTCGCCGGCAGCACCAGAGACAGCGCGATCAGCGCAACCGCAATGGTGGCCGCCTTGACGACGCTCTCGCCGTCGGCGAACAGGCCGTTGAAGCGCTCCCAGTTCTCGCCCTTCCAGAATGGCGCGGTGAAGCGGTCCAGACCGAACCGCGACCATGCGCCGGTGAAGCCGAGCCTACGCGCCCACATCAAGTACAATGAGCCCGCAAATGCGAGCAGCGAAATCGCTGCGCCGACGGGGCCGGCGGCGTAGCCGATCACGACGACCAGCGCGGCAGTAAATGCAATGATCCAATATTGCATCGGGGTACCCTTTCACCTGCTTTGCAAGTGCCTTTCCAATTGATTCGTTTGGCGGCATCAGCCGTCCCAAGTATGTGCTGAATTCTGTGAATTAGCCGCAAAAATATTGATTGCTAATCGTTGGGAGCCCTAGCCTTTTTGGCTAAAGGTAATGGGATGCAGTTATTATCAATTCGGCGCGCGAGATCCGCGACGGTGTGCGGCTTGCTACTCACGAGCCGCTATGCGCTTTGATATAATAGTTCGCCGAATGTCAGGAGCCAGTTACCGTTCGGCGGGCTGCGGAGCGTTCGTCCGAAGCGGGGTGCTCTCTGCTGCCGCGATCTTGGCGTCCCTGAGACGCTTGACATCGCGGCTCGCCATGAACGGCATACCGAGCTTGCGGGCCTTCACCTGCACCGACGATCGCGCGCGCTTCAGCGCGGCGGCGGCGCGGACGGCCGAGGCGCCGCTGGCAATCAGTTCCTTGAGCCGCTCGACCTGTTCGTCGTCCCACGGCCGGCACGCGTTGCTCTTCGCTGACATCGGCATTGCTTAAGTCCCTTGCTTCAGCTGAGTCGCCCGGCGACACGGCACGGCCGCGCAGGCGTTGATTTCGGTGACATTCGTCGGGGCGAGAAACGCAGCAGAGCGTCTGCACGCGACGCAACGTCGCGGCACCTCGACCTCCGGTTCGGAAACCAATTTCCTTTTCAATCGAAAGTTCCATCGGATGCGAGGTTCGCGGAAGGTTTCTCCGATCAACGAGGCGAGCCCGGGTTTCTCGTCGCTGTCGCAAACCTGTCATGTGCCGCCGATAGGTGAAGCCCATGCTGGCAACGCGCGATCGCGCCGGCCTGCTCACTCGGGGAACATCATGTCGTTTGCTCGCTTTGCCGCAGCGTTGTTCGCGCTGTCGCTGATCACCATTGCGGCGCCGGCCAGGGCGGCGGATGTGATCTGCTACAATTGCCCGCCGCAATGGGCCGACTGGGCCTCGATGCTGAAGGCGATCAAGTCGGATCTCGGCTACGACATCCCGTTCGACAACAAGAACTCCGGCCAGGCGCTGTCGCAACTGCTCGCCGAGAGTAGCAACCCCGTCGCCGATATCGGCTATTTCGGCGTGAATTTCGGCATCAAGGCGAAGACGCAGGGCGTTACGCAGCCCTACAAGCCGCAGCATTGGAACGAGGTTCCTACGGGCCTCAAGGATCCCGATGGCGACTGGACGGCCATCCACTCCGGTACGCTCGGACTGTTCGTCAATGTCGATGCGCTCGGCGGCAAGCCGGTGCCGGCGTGCTGGAAGGATCTGCTGAAGTCTGACTACAGGGGCATGGTCGGTTATCTCGATCCGCCCTCGGCGGCGGTCGGTTACGTCGGCGCCGTGGCGGTCAATCTCGCCCTCGGCGGCAGCGACACCGACTTCTCGCCTGCGATCGGCTTCTTCAAAGCGCTTCACGGCAACGAGGCGATCGTGCCGAAGCAGACCTCTTACGCGCGTGTGGTGTCGGGCGAAATTCCGATCCTGTTCGACTACGACTTCAATGCGTATCGGGCCAAGTACACCGAAAAAGGCAACTTCGCCTTCGTCATCCCTTGCGAAGGTTCGGTGGTGTTTCCCTACGTGGTTTCGCTGGTGAAGGATGCGCCCGACGCCGACAAGGCCAAGAAGGTGATGGACTATCTGCTGTCCGACAAGGGGCAGGCGATCTGGACCAACGCCTATCTGCGCCCGGCGCGACCGATCGAGCTGCCGGCCGAGGTCAAGTCGAAGTTCCTGCCGGACAGCGACTACGCGCGTGCCAAGAGTGTCGACTGGGCCAAGATGGAAGCGGCCCAGAAGGCGTTCACCGACCGCTATCTCGCCGAGGTCCGGTGAGGATGAACGTCGCTCCGGAGAACGCCGGCCGGGGCGCTCGCGCCTGATGTCGCAACGCTCCTTCGCACTCGCCTGCCTGTCGCCGCTTCTGGTGCTGACAGCCGCGTTTTTCGTCCTGCCGATGGCACGGTTGGTGCTGGTCGGCGCCGATGGACCGCAGGGTGTCGCCGGCTATTTGGCGATCGTGCTGGAGCCACGTTATCGCGCAACCCTGATCAACACCGTGGTGCTCGCCGCGGCGACCACACTGGCGACGCTGGTGATCGCCACCGTCGCGGCGATCTTCCTGCAGCGCCATCGCTTCCCCGGCCGTGCCGTGCTGGTCGCGATGCTGACCTTTCCGTTGGCGTTTCCGGGCGTGGTGATCGGCTTCCTGATCATTCTCCTCGCCGGGCGGCAGGGCGTGATCGGTGACGTGACGAAGCTCCTCACCGGCAGCAAGCTGGTGTTCGCCTATTCGATCTGGGGCTTGTTCCTCGGCTATCTGTACTTCTCGATACCCCGCGTGATCTTGACCATCATGGCGGCGGTGCAGAAGCTCGATCGCGGTCTCGAAGAAGCGGCGCGGTCGCTCGGCGCCAGCCCGTGGGCCGTGCAACGCGACGTGGTGCTGCCGGCGCTGGTCCCGGCCTTCGTCGCCTCCGGCGCGATCGCGTTCGCCACCGCGATGGGCGCGTTCGGCACCGCCTTCACGCTGGCCACCAATATCGACGTGCTGCCGATGCTGATCTACACCGAGTTCACCCTGGCGGCGAACTTCGCCACCGCCGCTTCGCTGTCGGTCGGGCTCGGCCTGATCTCCTGGGCGATGCTGGCGCTGGCCCGCTCGCTCAGCGGCGGCACGGTCGCGGCGACCGGCTAGCCATGCGCGATCGCCTGATCTTCACGGCTCAATTGCTGTTCACGCTGCTGGTCGCGGCGTTCCTGGTCGTGCCGGCGCTGCTGTCGATCTCCGCCGGCATCACGGTGAACTACTTCCGCGGTATCTCGTCGGGACTGACCCTGCAATGGGTCGCACAGGTCTGGGATCTGTACGCCGACACGATCGGGCTGTCGTTCGTGATCGCGCTTGCGACGCTCGCGGTCACGCTGGTCGTCGGTGTGCCGGCGGCTTATGCCCTGCATGTCCGCGGCGGCCGGCTGTCGCGCGTGGTCGAGGAAGTGATCACCCTGCCACTGGCGATCCCGGGGCTGGCGATCGCTCTGGCGCTGCTGCTAACCTATGGCGGCTTCGGCGCCTTCCGCCGTTCCTGGCTGTTCATTCTTGCCGGCCATGTCATCTTCACCATGCCGTTCATGGTGCGCTCGGTGATGGCGGTGTTCGCCACCATCGACATCCGCACGCTTGACGAGGGCGCCGCCTCGCTCGGCGCGTCGCCGCTGCGCCGCTTCGTCGAGGTGATCGTACCGAACGCGATGCCGGGCATCGTTGCCGGAGCGCTGATGGTCGTGACCTTGTCGCTCGGCGAGTTCAATCTCACCTGGATGCTGCATACGCCGCTGACCAAGACGCTGCCGGTCGGCCTCGCGGACAGCTACGCGTCGATGCGGCTCGAAGTCGCGTCCGCCTACACGTTGATCTTTTTCATCATGATCGTGCCGCTGCTGGTGGCTATGCATGTGTTGGCCGAACGGGAGCCGAAGTCATGAAGGCGGATGCCGGACACGGCGTGTCGGTGCGGATCGAGGCTTGCAGCAAGACCTTCGCCGACGGGACGCGAGCGCTCGAGCCTGCGACACTCGACATCGCACGCGGCGAGACGCTGGTGCTGCTCGGCCCATCCGGCTGCGGCAAGACCACGATGCTGCGGATCATTGCCGGGCTCGAACGACCGGGTGCGAGCGGCCGGGTGTTGTTCGACGGCGCCGACGTCACCGCGGTGCCGATCGAGAAGCGCAATGTCGGCATGGTGTTTCAGTCCTACGCGCTGTTCCCGAACATGACGGTCGCCGAGAATATCGGCTACGGCCTCAAGATCCGCGGCGTGCCTGCGCGCGAGCGCGCCACGCGCATTGCCGAGCTGGTGGCGCTGACCAACATCACCGGCCTCGAAGACCGGCGGATCGATCAGCTGTCGGGCGGCCAACGCCAGCGCGTTGCGCTCGCCCGCGCGGTCGCGATCCGACCGGCGGTATTGTTGCTCGATGAACCTCTGACCGCGCTCGACGCCGCGCTGCGCGACCGGTTGCGCGGCGAGCTCGATCGGCTGTTGCGTTCGCTCGGCATCACCACGATCTACGTTACCCACGATCAGGCGGAAGCGATGGCGCTCGGCGATCGGATCGTGGTGATGAGCAAGGGGGCGATCGCGCAGATCGGCGCGCCGCGCGAGATCTATTTTCGCCCGGTGAGCCGTTTCGTTGCCGAATTCGTCGGCGCCGCCAATATCCTCGAAGCCGAGGTCGTCGAGCGCCGGCTTCGCCTGCCGGGCGGCTTCCTGACCGTGGCCGAAAACGTGTCACAGACGCATGCCGTCGCGATGATCAGGCCCGAGACGATCGGCATCGTCGCGGTTGAGGCGGCCACGCTTGCCGGCCGGGTGGAGAGCGTCAGCTTCGTCGGCGATCGCCAGCGTGTGGTGGTCGCGGGCGCAGCCGACAAACCGCTGACGATCGAAGCGCCGAACGGGGCGACGATCCGGGCCGGCGATACGGTCGGGCTCGCAGTCGCACCGGACGCAATCCGGCTGCTACCCGATGCCGCGTAAACAGAGCTGATAGGAAAACACGATGACCCGAAGGCCGATCCTGATTGCGCAGATCTCGGACCCGCACATCAAGGCGCCCGGTAGCCTCGCTTATGGCAGGGTCGACACCGCGCGAGCGCTGGCCCGCTGCGTCGCCACGTTGAATGAACTCGCGCCGCGGCCCGATCTCGTCGTGATCTCCGGCGATCTCGCCGATACGCCGACCGAGGATGAGTACGCGCATTTAGCACGGCTGCTGGCGCCGCTCGAAATTCCGTTCGTCGCCATTCCCGGCAACCACGATTCGCGCGAACTGATGCGGCGCTGTTTCCCGCAGCCGCTGTTCCCTGCGGAGGGGCCGCTCAATCAGCTCCAGCCGGTCGAGGAGCTCGACGTCGTGCTGCTCGATTCAAGCGTGCCGGGTCAGCCGCACGGCGAACTCGACGGCGCGACGCTGCGATGGCTCGACGCCATCCTGTCCTGCTCCGATCACCGGCCGGCGCTGCTGTTCCTCCACCATCCGCCATTCCGAACCGGCATCTGGCACATGGACCGGCAGAACCTGCGCAATGCGGCCGAGTTTGCCACGATCGTCGAGCGCTATCCCTGGGTCCGCCTCATCGCGGCCGGGCACGTCCACCGGGCTGCGCTCACCCAGTTTGCCGGGATCCCGGCGACGATCTGCCCCGCGCCCAACCATGCCGTCGCGCTCGACCTGGGCGACCTCGATGAGCCTTCCTTTCGCGTCGAACCGCCGGCTTTTCATCTGCACGCCTGGTTCGCCGATGACGGCTTTGGCGATCTCGTCACCCATCAGATTCCGATCGGTAACTTCGACGGTCCGCATCCGTTCTTCGGTCCCGACGGCAAGCTGCTGTGAGTTCCGGACGCTCGACCGAAGTGGTCGACATCGGCGAACCCTGTTGAGATTTCTACGAAAGCGAGAGTTTTCCGGAACGAAGTCTCTCCTGAAACCTTGGACTGGTCTTCAGGGAGAGGTTGATGGATGTCGGATTTGGTGAGCAGCAGGCCGGTCGTGCTGATCGTCGAAGACGAAGCGCTTCTACGAATGAACGCGGTGGATATCGTCGAGGAAGCTGGCTTCAGCGTGGTGGAAGCCGGCACGGCAGACGAGGCGATCCGCATCCTTGAGAGCCGAGACGACATTCGCGTGGTGTTCACCGACATTCAGATTCCGGGATCGATGGACGGATTGAAGCTCGCTCGTGCGGTGCGCGGTCGCTGGCCGCCGATCAAGATCATCGCCACCTCGGGACGCGTGAAGGTGTCGGGGGATGATCTGCCGGATGGCGGACGTTTCCTGCCAAAGCCCTACACCACACGTCAGGTGACGCACCTGCTACGCGAGCTCACCTCCTGAACGATGTGGCGACGCGCCTGTTGATTTTGCACTGCAGCGATCAATCTGCTGTCGAAAATTTAATCCATCTCATTCTAGACAATGATCTTTCGGCGCTAAACTCATGGCCCAAATGGAGTCTGTGTAGAGGGGCCGCAGGGATTGGCGATGAAGCGACCGTTAACCGTGCTGTTGGGACTGAGCGCCGTGGCGGCGGCGGCGTACTTCACCTTCAGCCACTGGGCGATCCGGCACGAGAACCTGACGTTCTACGACGAGGCGCGAAAGCGTCCGATCGCTGTCGACCTGGCGGTGCGCCGTGACGCGGAGATGAAGGCCGAGGCCGGCCTGTCGACCTTGCCGGTCGCGATCGTCAGCCACGGCAACACCGTCAAGAATTCTGAGTACTCGTTCCTCGCCAACGTGCTTGCCGCGCGCGGTTATCTGGTCGCCAGCATCCAGCATGATCTGCCGACGGACGCGCCTCTGATGACAAATCAGGGATCGCTCTATGTTGGCCGGCTGAAAGTCTACGAGCGCGGCGAGAAGAACATCTTCTTCGCGATCCATGAGCTCAAGAAGCTGGTGCCGGGGGCCGACTACGACCATCTCACGCTGGTCGGCCATTCCAACGGCGGCGACATCTCGATGTTCTTCGCCCAGCAGCACCCGGAACTGGTGCGGCGGGTGGTGACGCTCGACAATCTGCGGGTACCCTTCGTTACGTCCGGCGCCGCCAAGATCCTGTCGTTCCGCTCCGAGGACCCGCACTTCAAGACCGACCCCGGCGTGCTGCCGGATTCCAAGATCGCCAAGCAGGCCGGCATCGAGATTGTCGACACCGGCGCGCAGCACAACGAACTCAGCGATCGTGGGCCGGAGAGCGTCAAGTCCCGCATCCAGGCGACGCTGGATCAGTTCCTGGCCGAGCCGGCCAACAGCAAGGTCAGTCCGATCGACCTCAAGCAACTGCACAACGACCCGCGGGCGATGGGCCCGTAGCAGGCACGCTGCGCCTTTCACGCTGTATTCGCCGGAAGGAACCGCAGCGGCCTTGACGGCTGCCGCGCGGCAGGCGAGGGATCGAGTCTGGTCCGAGTAATGGAGTGCGAAATGGCTGGGGACGTGAGCCCGCTTGCGGGCAAGACCATCGATCCGAACAGACTGGTCAACGTGCCGCGGCTGGTGACCGCCTATTTCGCCGGAAAGCCCGATCCGAGCATCCCCGGCGAGCGCGTCGCTTTCGGCACTTCGGGGCATCGCGGCTCGGCGTTCAACAATGCCTTCAACGAAGACCACATCGTCGCCGTGAGCCAGGCGGTCTGCGACTATCGTCGTGGGGCCGGCATCACCGGACCACTGTTCATCGGCATCGACACCCACGCGCTGGCCGAGCCGGCGCTGGCGAGCGCGCTGGAAGTATTCGCCGCCAATGGCGTCGAGGTGATGATCGACGCGCATGGCGGCTACACGCCGACCCCCGTGATCTCGCGCGCGATCCTCACCTATAATCGCGGCCGTAGCGATGGCCTGGCCGACGGCGTGGTGGTGACCCCCTCGCACAATCCGCCCGAAGACGGGGGCTTCAAATACAATCCGCCGAACGGCGGCCCGGCCGACACCGACATTACGTCGGTCGTCGAGAAGGCGGCGAACGCGCTGCTCGCCGATGGGCTGAAGGGCGTCAAGCGCATCCCCTATGCGCGCGCCCTCAAGGCCGCGAACGTGCATCGCCGCGACTACGTCACGCCCTATGTCGAAGACCTCGCCAACGTGGTCGACATGGAGGCGATCCGTACCTCGGGTGTGAAGATCGGAATCGATCCGCTCGGCGGCGCGGCGGTGCATTACTGGCAGCCGATCATCGAGCGCTACAAGATCGACGCCACCATCGTTAGCGATGCGGTCGACCCGACGTTCCGGTTCATGACTGCGGATTGGGACGGCAAGATCCGGATGGACTGCTCGTCGCCCTATGCGATGGCGCGGCTGATCGGGATGCGCGGCGATTTCGACGTCGCCTTCGCCAACGACACCGACGCCGACCGCCACGGCATCGTCACCCGCTCCAGCGGGCTGATGAATCCCAACCATTATCTCGCGGTGGCGATCTCCTATCTGTTCGCGCATCGGCCGGAGTGGGGTGCGAACGCCGCGATCGGCAAGACCGCGGTGTCGAGCGCGATGATCGACCGCGTCGCCGCCAAGATCGGCCGCAAGGTTGTCGAGACGCCGGTTGGCTTCAAATGGTTCGTCGACGGCCTGATCGGCGGCAGCTTCGGCTTTGGCGGCGAGGAGAGTGCCGGCGCGTCGTTCCTGCGCCGCGACGGCACGGTGTGGACCACCGACAAGGACGGCCTCATCCTGGGCCTGCTGGCGGCCGAGATCACCGCGGTGATGAAGGCCGATCCCGGCGAGATCTATCAGCGTCTCACCGCCGAGCTCGGCGCGCCGTTCTATGCGCGTATCGACGCGCCCGCCAACGCCGCGCAGAAGGCGCTGTTCAAGACGCTGACCGCCGACAAGCTCGGCATCAAGGAACTCGCCGGCGAGCCGGTCACCGCGACGCTGACCAAGGCGCCGGGTAACAACCAGTCGATCGGCGGCGTCAAGGTGACGACCGCGAATGGCTGGTTCGCCGCGCGGCCGTCCGGCACCGAGGACGTCTACAAGATCTACGCCGAGAGCTTCGTCAGCGCCGACCACCTTCGACAAATTCAAGACGAAGCCCAGGCCGCTCTGAGCGCAATGTTCGCCGCAGGTTGACCTGCGACAACGTCGGAACCGGCACGGCGATCGATCGTCGGCGAGCAAAACGTCTTCGCGTCTCTCCGTCATTGCGAGCGAAGCGAAGCAATCCAGCTCCATGCACTGAGCTGGATTGCTTCGTCGCTTTGCTCCTCGCAATGACGAGCCGCGAGGCAACACGTGGGCATCCCCCTTGACCGGCTGGACCGAATTCATCGCCGCTTTCACGGTCTTTCTGCTCAGCCACGCGATCCCTGCGCGACCGGCGGTGCGGGCGAAGCTGGTCGGCGCGCTGGGCGAGGGCGGCTTTCTGGCCGCCTACAGCATCGAGTCCCTGATCGTCCTGACCTGGCTGATCATCGCCGCGGGCCGCGCGCCGTTCGTCGAGCTGTGGCCGTTCGAGCGCTGGCAGATGTGGGCGCCGAATCTGGCGCTGCCGCTGGCCTGCCAGCTCGCCGCCTTCGGCGTCGGCGCCGCCAATCCGCTGTCGTTTGGCGGCGATCCGCGCAAGCGGTTCGATCCGGAGCATCCCGGCATTGTCGGCGTGGTTCGGCATCCATTGCTCTGGGCAATCGGGCTGTGGGCGGCGGCGCATGTGGTGCCGAACGGCGATCTCGCCCATGGGGTGCTGTTCGGCTTCTTCGCACTGATCGCGCTCGCCGGCATGGCGATCATCGATCGCCGCAGGCGGCGGCAGCTTGGCGTGGAAATCTGGGCGAGGCTTGCGGCCCGCACTTCGTTCTGGCCGTTCGCGGCGCTGATCACCGGTCGCTTTCGCCCGGATCTCCGCCGCATCAGCCTGCTGCGCTTCGGCTTGGGTCTAGCCGCGTGGCTGTCGCTGTTACTGCTCCACCCCTACGTCATCGGCGTCTCGCCCCTGCCTTAACCTCCGTCATTGCGAGGAGCGAAGCGACGAAGCAATCCAGCTCCGTGCACTGAGCTGGATTGCTTCGCTTCGCTCGCAATGACGGCTTCGTGGTGGCGTCACCCGCTAATCGTTCGCGAGTTTGTGCTGGCACAACCATGCTGCGGGAGCCCGGCCTAGACAGGAGAGGCCGGCGGAGCAGTGCCGGCTCGATCCGGTGAACGCCATGAGCAGCACGACAGTCGAATCCTCCACCGCGCCGAAGCGCAATCCGGTGCCGCGTTATCGCTCGCACACCGGCTGGACGGTGCTGTCCGCCGGCTTCCGGCCATTTTTCATGCTCGGCGCAGTCTTCGCCGCGGTCGCCGTACTGCTGTGGCTGCCGGTGTATCACGGCGAGCTGACGCTGCAGACCGCGTTCGCCCCGCGCGACTGGCACGTCCACGAGATGCTGTACGGCTATCTGCCGGCGGTGATCACCGGCTTCCTGCTCACCGCCATTCCGAACTGGACCGGCCGGTTGCCGCTGCAGGGCCGGCCACTGCTTACCCTGGTGTTGATCTGGCTCGCCGGCCGGCTGTGCGTGACCTTCTCCGCCGACACCGGCTGGCTGATCGCGCTGCTGGTCGATGCGAGTTTCCTGCTCGCGGTCGCGCTCGCAGCGGCGCGCGAGATCGTCGCCGGCAAGAACTGGCGCAACCTCAACGTCGTCGCGCTGCTGTCGCTGCTGCTGATCGGCAACATCGCCTTCCACATCGAAGCGCATTTCAACGGAGCGGCCGACTACGGCATCCGCGCCGGCATCGCGGTGGTGATCATGCTGATCGCGCTGATCGGCGGCCGGATCACGCCGAGCTTCACCCGCAACTGGCTGGTGCGCGAAAATCCCGGCCGGCTGCCGCAGCCCTTCAACAAGGTCGACATGGTGATCCTCGCCTTTAGCGCCGCGACGCTGCTGCTGTGGATCGTGCGGCCGTCGGGTCAGGTCACCGGCTCCGCGCTGGCGATGGCTGGCGTGTTGCACCTGGTGCGGCTGGCGCGCTGGGCCGGCGACCGCACGTGGCGCGACCGGCTGCTGCTGGTGCTGCATGTCGGTTACTTCTTCGTGCCGCTCGGTTTCCTGCTCGGCGCCTGCGCGGCGTTCGGGCTGGCACCCGCCAGCGCCGGCATTCACGCCTGGATGGTCGGAGGCGCCGGACTCATGACACTGGCGGTGATGACCCGCGCCTCGCTCGGCCACACCGGGCAGAAGCTCGAGGCCTCGTGGGCGACGCAGGCGGTGTATCTCGCCGCGCTGGTTGCTGTGGCAACGCGGATCGGCGCCGCGCTGGCTCCGGCCTTGAGCGATCCGCTGCTGCATGTCGCCGCGCTCGGTTGGTCCGTCGCCTTCCTCGGCTTTGCTCTGAGCTACGGCCCGACCCTGCTCGCGCGCGGCAAGCTGCACTGAGTTCGACGTCTCACCGACCTGAAAGGATGATCTGCGATGACCGAAGCTGCCACTACGGGTGAACGAATTCTCGACGTCCGCCAGATTCCGCATCAGCAGCGCCACGAAATCATTCCGCGCCTGTTCGACAATCTGCAGCCCGGCCAGGGCATGCAGATCGTCGTGGACCACGACCCGCGCCCGCTGAAGTATTTCTTCGAGGCCGTGCATGGTGACGATTGCCAGTGGACCTATCTGGAAGAAGGCCCGGAGCTGTGGCGCGTGCAGCTCCGCCGCGCGGCGTAGCTGAGAGGCATCCATCGGTGGATTGAAGCGATGCGGTTTCCGCAGGCACCGACCCTCATCCTGAGGAGCCGGGCGTCTCGAAGGATGTGGCCACGCAGTGCCTGAGGCTCATGGTTCGAGACGGCGCTACGCGCCTCCTCACCATGAGGCTATGCTCGTGGCACAGGCGTAACTCGCGAGCTTCACTAAACTCGAGGGAGAGCTCAGCTCACGCCAAGTCCCGCCAACTCCTCATCCGAGTAGCCAGCCTGTGCGAGCACCGCGCGGGTGTGTTGCCCGAGCGTGGCGACCATCGGATCCGGCGCGGGATTGCCTCCCGACAGCCGGAACGGCTGGTTCAGGACTTTGAACGTGCCGGCGCCGTCCTGCACCTCGGCAAAAGCCCCGCGATGCGCGGTCTGCGGATCGGCCATTGCTTCGGCCACCGTGCGATAGGCCGAGCAGGGCACGCCGTGCTTGTCGAGCGCGGCGAGGCACTGCTGCGAGGTCAGCGTGCGCGACCATGTCTCCATGATGTCCATCAGCTCCGCCCAATGGTCGCGGCGGTGGTGATACTCGGCGAAACGCGGATCGGTGATCAGTTCGGGATGTCCGCCGGCGAGCATGAAGCTGCGGAACGACTTTTCGCTGGCGATCGCGATCATCACATAGCCATCGGCGGTTTCGACCGGGCCGAACTGCGGCCGCGATTGCCGCTTGATTGGGAATTGCGCGCCCTGCATCTCGTTCAGCGTCAGGCTGAGCATCGATTCCAGCATCGACACGTCGATGTGCTGACCTGCGCCGGTGGACTGCCGCTGATACAGCGCCGAGGCGATCGCGCCGTAGGCGTAGACGCCGGACACGACGTCCGCGAGATAGATGCCGCAATAGTCCGGCCGGTCGCGATCCGGCTGATAGGCGAGGTGGGCCAGATCGTAGCCGGACGCCGCATGGATCGCCGGCGCATAGGCGGGCAGCTCGGCCGACGGCCCGGTCTGGCCGTAGCCGGAGATCGAACAGTAGATCAGCTTCGGATTGAACCCGCGCAGCGACTCGTAATCCAGCTTCAGCCGCTGCATCACGCCGGGGCGGAAGTTCTCGACCAGCACATCGGCGGTCGCGACCAGCCGCTGCACGGCAGTACGCCCCTCGGCGGATTTCAGGTCGAGCACGACGCTCTTCTTGCCGACATTGAGCTGACCGAATGCCGTGCTGTAGCCGCCCCGCACCGGCGGCCGGTTCCGCATCGTGTCGCCGTCGCTCGATTCGATCTTGATCACCTCGGCGCCCATGTCGGCGAGCATCCGGGTGCAATGCGGGCCGGCGATGGTGGTCGAGAAATCCAGAACGCGGAGCCCCGCGAAAGCGCTCGCGCGCGGCGTTCCGGTCTGCTGATCGGCAGTCATTCAGTTCCTCCCGCTGTCGTCTCGGTGGTTCGCGACGGTGTCGCCAGCGAGACGTTGGTTTGACAGCGGGAAAGCTAGCGGCTCGCGCGCACGCGGGCAAATGTGGCGGTTGCGGCCGGCTTATGGGTCGGACAGCCAGCCCATGCTGAGCGCGAAGCGCACCACTTCGACACGATTATGGAAGCCGAGCTTGGCCATGCCGCGGGCCTTGTAGGTCTCGACGCTCTTGGCGCCGATCTGCAGCTTGGCCGCGATCGTCTTGTTGCTGTGGCCGACGGCGGCGAGCCGCAGCACTTCGATCTCGCGGGTGGAGAGCTCCGACACCGCGCTGTGCTCATCGCCGTTCTGGACGTGCGGCGCGGCGCGGCCGATGGCGCGGCCGGCAATCGCCGGGTCGAGATAGATGCCGCCGGTTCCGACCGCGTGAATGCCGCGGATCAGCTCGTCGGTGGCGGAACGCTTCAGCACGTAGCCGGAGACGCCGAGATCGAGCAATTGCCGTAAGTAAGCGCCGTCCTCGTGCACGGTCAGCACCAGCACGCGGCATTCCGGGCAGGCGGCGAGAAACTTTCGCGCCACCTCGATGCCATTGAGGCCGGGCATCGACAGGTCGAGCACCGCAACGTCGGGCCTCAGCTCGATGGCCCGGCGCAGCGCGTTCGGCCCATCGCTGGCCTCGCCGACGATTTCGATTGCCGGATCGCCGGCGACGAGAGCCTTCATACCGCTGAGGACGACCGGATGATCGTCGGCGAGGAAGACGCGCAGTCTGGAAAGGGCTTGCTGGTCCATCGGAGCTGCTTCCATGGTTACAACGGAATTCGTGCGAACAGAGCGGTGCCCTTGCCGGGCGCGGATTCGATTTCGAGCGAGCCGCCGACCAGCGTCAGCCGCTCGCGGATGCCGAGCAGACCGAGCCGCTCGGGGGGACGATCGGCGTCGGGATTGACGAAGCCGCGGCCGTCGTCTTCGACCACCATCGTCGCCTGCTGATCGGTCAGGCGCAGAATGACGCCGACATGCGTCGCGGCGGCGTGGCGGACGATGTTGGTGAGCGCTTCTTGAAGCACGCGATACAGCGTCGTCTCGATTGCGGCCGGCAGCCGGCGGTCGCCGAGCGTCATGTGCAGGTCGAACTGCACCTGCGCCTTCTCGCTCCACGCATCGAGCAGGTGCTGGATGGCGGTCTGGATGCCGAGATCGTCGAGCGCGGTCGGGCGGATTTCCCAGGCGAGCCGGTTGACCTGCCGACCGATATCGGCGGTGAGCGTCTTCATCCCGGCGACGCGATCCTGCAGTTCGGCATTGTCCGGCGCGGCCTGTCCGAGAGTCTCGAAGCCGAGCTGCAGCAGCGTCAGCGACTGACCGAGCGTGTCGTGCAGCTCGCGCGCGATCCGCAGCCGTTCGGCTTCCTGATCCTCGACCGTTCGCCGCAGCACCTGCGACAGATCCGCCTCGACCGACACCCGCCGCCTGGTCTCTTCCTGCAGTGTCTGCGCGACGTCCTGTGAGCGGCGCAGGCCGAACTCGACCTGACGCATCAGTTGCTCCTGCAGCAGGCGCGCCGATTTGCGCTCGCGGGCGATGCCGTCGATCCGGCGCAGCACGACTTCGAGCAGCGACAGCCGCAGCCGATGCGCGGCCTCGATCTCGGAGCCGAGCCACGGCTCCGCATGGAGGCGGACCGATTCCTGCCACGCTGCGAAACTGCGGCGCGGCGTCAGCAGCTCGCCGTCCGGCCCGACACCAACTGGTTTGTGCGGGTTGCCGGCCCAGGTGACGGTGCGCACCACCTCCGGCCGGAACCACAGCACGTAGTCGCGCGGCGATTTCGACAGCGACAGCGCGAGCAGCCCGCTGGCGCGATCCGCATAGGCTTTCGCCGCGTCATAGATCAGCGGCAGGCAATCAGTGTGGAAGATGCCTTCGTTCGATGTATCGCTGAGCCAGCCGATCAGCGCCTCGGTCTGGGCCGCATCCGGCGTAACGCCGAGCCCGGTGAACTGGCCGTCGATCCACAGGCCGACGCCGGTGCCGGGGATGAAGTCGAGCAGGTTCGGATGAAACCTGATCAGCCCCTCCGCGAGGTCGGACTCCTGGCTCATCCGCGTCACCAGCTCTTCGTGGATCCGCGTGCTCCTCAGCCGGGCCTCGAGCTGTTCGGTGGCGATCTTGGATTCAAACTGTGACGATGCCATTTCGGCAAACAGCTCGCAGGCCTCGCGCATTCGATAAGGAAGATAGCGCGGCGAGCCGTGATGGCAGGCGATCAGCCCCCACAATTTGCCGTGCAGGATGAGCGACAGCGACATCGATGCGACCACGCCCATATGGGCGAGATACAGCCGATGCACCGGCGAAACGCTGCGGATCACGCTCTGGCTGAGGTCGAGCGGCTGGCTCGTCCGCGGATTCACCGCGGGCACGATCGGCGCCGGGGCGTAGCGGGCATCGGGAATGGCGCGGATCCAGTTGCTGAGATACAGCGCGCGCGCCTGTTTGGGGATGTCGGATTCCGGATAGCGCAGGCCGAGAAAGCTCTCGACGTTGGCGTCTCGCGATTCCGCGATCACTTCGCCGCTGCCGTCGGCGCCGAACCGATACACCATCACCCGCTCGAAGCCGGTGACGGCGCGGACCTCGTCGACCACCGCCTGACAGAAGGCGTGAGTGCCCTCGGCGCGCTGCACGTGGCGGATCATCGACTGAACCAGCGCCAGCGAATTATCGGGCGCTGCTTCCCGTCGCGGATCGAATTCCAGTACCAGCAGACCGGAAGCCTGATGGACGACGACGTCCACGGCCGCAGCGTTGGACGAGTTCAGGGTGAAAGCGTGAAGCGGCCGGTCGAGCTTGCGATCGGGGCCGAGCAACGCGCGGATCTTGCCGATCTGCTCGGCCGATAGCAGCGTCGCGACGGAGGTCCCCGGAAGGCGGGCGGCGGGCACGCCGAACAGCGGCGTCGTATCACCCGCAGCGTGGATCACCTGCAGGTCTTCGGCCGCCAGCGCTAGAAGCGCGCCGTGGGGCTGGATCGAACCGGGCAAGTGAATCGCTTCGCGGTCACATCCGGTCTGGCCGGATGATCCGAAATTTTCGACTTCCATCTCGGCGATATTGTCAATGCCGGATCGCATCACGTTTTACTCAATTTTCCGTGTCCGGGAGTCGTCGGACCCGTTTGAGGATGTCCGGTATGACACGGACGCCCTACAGTGTCATGTTAAATTGACAAAGATGTGTGTCAGGATCATCTTACAATCACTCGGATGTGATCGAAAGGGTGATGAGCCCAGGGTCACCCGGGTCTGGGCGAGCCCCGCATCGGTCCCGCGTCCCAGCGCCAAGTCTTCTTGAAGTTGACGGCGCGGACGGGTGACGAGGCCACCAAAGGAAAGATGCTGAGACCAAGCGAACTTTGTTCGGCGTAGCAGCGAAAACTACCTACGTGCGGGTTCAGCACGAAACTGATCGAAAGTCTCTTAGGAGGTTTTTACTATGGCAGACGATCCCAACAAGGTCTGGCCGACTGGCCTGACGATCGCGGAATCGGAAGAGCTCCACAAGCACGTCATCGACGGTACGCGCATTTTCGGCGCGATCGCGATCGTCGCGCACTTCCTGGCGTATGTTTACTCGCCCTGGCTGCACTAAGGAGTATCTAAGATGAATCAAGGTCGCATTTGGACTGTCGTGAAGCCGACCGTCGGCCTGCCGCTCCTGCTCGGCAGCGTCACCGTGATCGCCATTCTCGTGCACTACGCCGTGCTGTCGCACACCACCTGGTTCCCGAAGTACTGGAACGGTAAGACTGCGGCGATCGAGAGCTCGGTCACCATCGGCTAATTGCAGCTTCTTTGAAGCTGTTGTGGCTGGACCGGGATCCAAGGGTCCCGGTCGCTTGCTTTGTAGCCGGGGTGAAACGCGACGGCGGTTTGATCTGCCGCAGTTCATCTCCGGCCGCAAAGTGGTGCTGTTCGTTCGGGTCGCCGTTCGTTCGGTCACGCTGACCAACGTCGCCGGCCTTTCGCAAGCTGGATTTGCTGGACGATGAACACAGTCAGCCAAAAGATGATGAAAGTCTGGGCCTCGCTCGGTCCGCGCTTTCTGCCTTTCGCGGATGCGGCGACGCCGGATCTGCCTCTGTCCCGGTTGTTGCGCCTGTCGCTGTTTCAAGTGGCGGTCGGCATGTCGCTGGTGCTGCTGGTCGGCACGTTGAACCGGGTGATGATCGTCGAACTCAACGTGCCTGCGTCGATCGTCGGTGTGATGGTTTCGCTGCCGCTGATCTTTGCGCCGTTCCGGGCGCTGATCGGCTTCAAATCCGACGTCCACAAATCCGTGCTCGGCTGGCGCCGCGTGCCGTTCCTCTACAAGGGGACGCTTGTGCAGTTCGGCGGTCTGGCGATTCTGCCGTTCGCCCTGCTGGTATTGTCCGGCGGCGGCGAGGCGGGTCATGCGCCCGTGTGGATCGGCCAATTCGGCGCCGCGCTCGCCTTCCTGCTGATCGGCGCCGGCGTCCACACCACCCAGACCGTCGGGCTCGCGCTCGCCACTGACCTTGCGGCGCCCGAGACGCGGCCGAAGGTCGTCGGTCTGATGTATACGATGCTGATGCTCGGTATGATCGCGAGCGCGATCATCTTCGGCATCCTGCTCGCCGATTTCTCGCCCGGCCGCCTCATTCAAGTGATCCAGGGCTCGGCCGTCGTCACTATCGTGCTCAACGCCGTCGCCTCCTGGAAGATGGAAGCGCGCCGCCGCACCGGCGGGCAGGAAGCCACCGCGCATCCCGGCGCGCCGGCCGGCGGCTTCCGGCAGTCGTGGGACGCCTTTATCTCCGGCGACAACGCGATGCGTCGGCTGATCGCGGTCGGTTTCGGCACCATGGCGTTCAGCATGGAAGACGTGCTGCTCGAACCCTATGGCGGCCAGATCCTGCATCTGTCGGTCGGCGACACCACCAAGCTGACGGCGGCGCTCGCGGTCGGCGGACTGCTCGGGTTCGGCCTCGCCTCGCGGGTGCTGAGTCGCGGCGCCGATCCGTTCCGGATGGCGAGCGCCGGCGCACTGGTCGGCATCCCGGCCTTCCTGCTGGTGATCTTCGCGGCCGAGCTGCAGGGCGCGGCGTCGGCGCTGATGTTCGGCTTCGGCACGCTGCTGATCGGTTTCGGCGCCGGCCTGTTCGGTCACGGCACGCTGACGGCGACGATGAATGCTGCGCCGAAGGATCAGGCCGGTCTCGCGCTCGGCGCCTGGGGCGCGGTGCAGGCCTCTGCGGCCGGCGTGGCGATTGCGCTCGGCGGCATCCTGCGTGACGCGGTGACGGCGTTCGCGCCGCATCTCGGACCGGCGGCCGGTTACAATTTCGTCTACTGCCTCGAACTACTGCTGCTGTTCGCGACGCTCGTGACGATGGTCCCGCTGATCAGGCGACGGGACACCCTTCTGATGCAGGGCCAGCTGACACGGCCCTGAGGCTGAAACGGAGTCAACATGACGCAAATCATCACCCGGTTGTACGATTCCAGCAGCAAGCTCGCTGCGCTGGAAAGCGACCTGAAGAAGAACAACTATCAGTATTCCGTCGTCACCGCCTATCAGGCGGGCAAGGCGAGCTCCACCGACGACATCATCGCCGCGCTCGGCCGCGCTTACGTGGCGAGCGGCGAGGCGCGGACCTATGTCGACTACGTCAAGAAAGGCGCGGTCGTGGTCGCCGTAAAGGCCGAATTCGGCTTCGCCGCCAAGGCGACGCAGATCCTCGACAGCTATCAGCCCAACAAGATCAGCATGCAGAAATCGTCGTCGGCGAGCGCCGAACAGAGCGAAGCGACGCCGTTCTCGAATCTGCTGCATCTGAAGACGCTGCTCGATACCTCGGGCAAGTACAAATCCTATTCCGGCGACTGGCTGCTCACCGACAGCGACAAGACCTTTTCGGGTACCCCGCTCGTCATCAGCAGCAAGGGCCCATACCAGTCGTTCTCCGGAACGCCGTTGCTGCTCGACAGCAGCGGTCCCTACAAGTCCTTTTCCGGGACTCCCCTGTTGCTGGACAGCAGCGGTCCGTACAAATCCTATTCGGGCGAGCCGCTGCTGATCAACAATCCAACCATCTTCTCCTCCTGGCTGGGCCTGCCAGTGCTCTCTAAGTAAAGGAATTGATCATGAGCGAATATAAAGGACACTCCGGTACTCCGCTGATTCTCGAGCAGAAGGGCGAGTACGAAGGCTATTCGGGAACCCCGCTGCTGTTGAAGCAGGAAGGTGAGTATAAGAGCTTCTCCGGCACGCCGCTGCTGCTCGAGCAAAAGGGCGAGTACCAGAGCTTCTCGGGCACGCCGCTGCTGCTGAAGCAGGAGGGCGAGTACCAGTCGTTCTCCGGCACGCCGCTGCTGCTGAAGCAGGAAGGCGAGTACAAGTCCTTCTCGGGCTATCCGCTGCTGCTCAACTTCTGAGCCAGCCGGCAAGCCGAAGGCCTCAACGCGCCGCGGGCAGCAATGCCCGCGGCGTTTTGAATCTTCGGCGTATCGGCGCGAGGTCCGCGACGGATTGTGCCGTTTCGTGCCACGAAATGATCGCGGCGCAGCGCGACGCGCTCCGCCGCGGCAGCGTGAACTCCGCCCGCAAGAAAGTGCTGGGCAAACCTCGGCGCAGACGGCAATCTGTTGGCAACGACAGAAAAAAAGTCGAGGAAACATGACCCAGCTTGCCGAAGTCGTCGCCGTGCGCGCCGGCCCCTCCGCTCACGCCGCTTCCTGTCCCGACCATGTCGACGTGTTGATCGTCGGCGCCGGCATCTCCGGCATCGGCGGCGCCTACCATCTGACCAAGCAATGTGCCGGCACGAGTTTCATTGTGCTCGAAGCGCAGGACAGTTTCGGCGGCACCTGGCTGACGCACCGCTATCCCGGTATCCGCTCCGACAGCGACCTCTACACGTTCGGCTATCGATTCAAGCCGTGGACCGGCAAGCCGATCGCGACCGCGGCCGAGATCCGCGCCTATATGAGCGAGGTGATCGAGGAAAACGATCTGGCGCAGCACATTCGCTACGGCCACCGCATCTTGTCCGCGAGCTGGTCGAGCGCGGAGCAATGCTGGACGATCGTCGCGCAGCGCACCGAGACCGGCGAGGAAGTCCGCATCACCGCGAATTTCCTCTGGATGTGCCAGGGCTATTATCGCCACAGCGAGGGCTACACGCCGGACTGGGACGGCATGACGGAGTTCAAGGGCCGCATCGTGCATCCGCAGACCTGGCCCGAGGACCTCGATTGCGCCGGCAAGAAGGTGGTGGTGATCGGCTCCGGCGCGACGGCCGCCACGGTGGTGCCGGCGCTGGCGCCGACCTGCGAGCACGTCACCGTGCTGCAGCGCTCGCCGACCTACTTCATTCCCGGCCGCAACAAGATCGAGATCGCCGACACGCTGCGCGAGCTCGGCATCTCCGAGGAGTGGATCCACGAGATCGTCCGCCGCAAGATCCTGTTCGACCAGGCGACCTTCACCCGCCGGTCGATGACCGAGCCCGATGTGGTGAAGGAGGAGCTGCTCGCCGGCGTGCGCGCCCATCTCGGGCCCGATTACAATCTCGACCCGCATTTCATGCCGAGCTACCGGCCGTGGCGGCAGCGCATCGCCTTCGTGCCCGACGGCGATCTGTTCAAGGGCATCGCCTCGGGCAAGGCCTCCGTCGTCACCGGCGATATCGAGCGCTTCACCGAAACAGGCATCAAGCTCAAGTCCGGCGAAACGCTGGAGGCCGACATCGTGGTCACCGCGACCGGCTTCAATCTCAACGTGCTCGGCGATATCGCCTTCAGCATCGACGGCGAGCCGCTGAACTTTGCCGATACGGTGACGTATCGCGGCATGATGTTCACCGGCGTTCCCAATATGGCCTGGGTGTTCGGTTACTTCCGCGCGAGCTGGACCCTGCGCGCGGATCTCGTCGCCGATTTCGTCTGCCGCCTGCTCGATCACATGAAGCAGCACGGCTACCGCAGCGTCGTCCCCGCATTGCGCCCGGAAGATGCCGGCATGGATCTGCTGCCCTGGATCGATCCGGAGAACTTCAATCCGGGCTACTTGATGCGCGGCATGCATCTGCTGCCGAAGCGTGGTGCCAAGCCGGAATGGCAGCACAGCCAGGACTATTGGACCGAGAAGGACGAACTGCCGAAGATCGACCTGAACGATCCCGCCTTCGTCTATACGCGCTGACGGACGACCTGATCCTGAAAGCGCGCGAGCGTCTGCTTGCGCGCTTGTCCTTCAGTCCCGTCGAAAGTTCCAAGCGGCGCATCGCCGACCTTCCGGTGCGGCGAGGCATGGAATCCGCCTCGCAGG
Source organism: Rhodopseudomonas telluris (assembly GCF_042432815.1). Classification (NCBI taxonomy): domain Bacteria; kingdom Pseudomonadati; phylum Pseudomonadota; class Alphaproteobacteria; order Hyphomicrobiales; family Nitrobacteraceae; genus Rhodopseudomonas; species Rhodopseudomonas telluris. Next base: position 674,239 of record NZ_JBHLWM010000005.1, on the reverse strand, counting down.
CGCGGATCGGTCAGACTTGAGTTGTGCGGGCATATTGTCGCAGCGAACGTGGTTACTACCTGCTGAACTTACCGACATCATCGTCTGGAGCGATCGCCAAGGCCGTCGCTTAGTTCCCGACTCACACCCTTTAAGGTTCGAAAAGCCGCATGTATTCAAGCGGTTCCAGGGGCTGTGACATTGCGCCGCCGCGCGTCGATGTTGTGCCGCACCAATTCAAACTTAATTTCCATTCATCTGACGTCTGAAGCTTCGCGCAGGCGCGGTGCCGTGTGTCTTCCGCACGGCTGCCGCGGGCCGGCGTACCAGGCGGTAATTTCAAGAGGTTTATTCGATGCGGGGATCGATCAGGTTTGCCTTCACGGCGACGGCACTGCTGTGTCTGGCGCCAGTGCTGGCCGGCTGCAACGAACCGAAGGTGGCCAATGCGGCTGCGCCGGATAAGCCGGAAGTCGGCACCATCACCGTCAAGGCTCACGCGCGCGCCATCGTGCGCGAACTGCCGGGCCGGATCGCGCCGGTCCGCGTGGCCGACGTGCGCTCCCGGGTTTCCGGCATCGTCACCAAGCGCTCGTTCCAGCAGGGCAGCGAGGTGAACGCCGGCGACCCGCTGTATCAGGTCGATCCGCGGCCGTTCGAAGTCGAGTTGAAAGCTGCCGAAGCCGCGCTGGCCAAAGCCAATGCGGCGCGCGAGCAGGCGGAACTGCAGGCCAAGCGTGTCGCGGCGCTGGCGCGCGATCAGGCGGCTTCCAAGGCGCAGAACGAGGTTGCCGCCAGCAATTCGCGGCAGGCCGAGGCCGAGGTCGCCGCGCGCGAGGCCGAGGTCGCTCGCGCCAAGCTCAATCTCGAATACGCCACCATCCGCGCGCCGATCAGCGGCCGCATCGGCGCCGCGCTGGTCAGCGAAGGCGCACTGGTGGTGCAGAACGATCCCACCAACCTGGCGACGATCCAGCAGCTCGATCACGTCTATGCCGACTTCACCCAGCCGGTCGCCGAGATGGTCCGTCTGCGCCGCGCCTTCGAATCCGGCGAGCTCGATCAGATCGCACCCGACGCGGTGCGGGCGCGCCTCGTGCTCGACGACGGCTCGATCTATCCGATCCCGGGCAAGCTGCTGTTCTCGGAAGCCAAGGTCGATGCCTATACCGGCCAGGTGACGCTGCGCGCCGAGTTCGACAATCCGAATCGCGAGCTGCTGCCTGGCATGTATGTCCGCGTCCGCATCGAGCAGGGCTACGACGCCGACGCGATCGCGGTGCCGGAGCAGGCCGTGCAGCGGAACAGCGGCGGCGTCAGCGAGGTGTTCGTCGTCAAGGACGACAACCGCGTCGCGGTTCAGCCGGTGCGCGTCGGTTCGCAGCAGGACGGCCAGTGGCTGATTCTCGAAGGCCTCAAGCCGGGTGCCAAGGTGGTCGTCGAGGGCTTCCAGAAATTCGCGGCCGGCGACGCCGTGGTGCCGGTGAGCACGGAAGAGACCAAGGCTTCGGCTCCGGCTCCGGTACCCGCGCAGACCGCCACCACCCAGCCTGCGGGCCCCCAGAAGAAGGTGCAATAGGCCGCCCCGATGCCCGCCTTTTTCATCGACAGGCCGATCTTTGCCTGGGTCGTCGCGCTGTTCATCTGTCTGCTCGGCGCGATCTCGATTCCGTTTCTGCCGATCGCGCAGTATCCGATCATCGCGCCGCCGTCGATCTCGGTGTCGACCCAGTACCCGGGCGCGTCGCCGGAGAATCTCTACAACAGCGTCACCCGGCTGATCGAAGAAGAGCTCAACGGCGCCAACGGCATTCTGAACTTCGAATCGACCTCCGACTCGCTCGGGCAGGTCGAAATCATCGCCAACTTCGAGCCCGGCACCGACACCGAAATGGCGTCGGTCAACGTGCAGAACCGCATCAAGCGAATCGAGGCGCGATTGCCGCGCGCCGTGCTGCAGCAGGGCATCCTGGTCGAGGAAGCCTCCAGCGCGGTGCTGCAGATCATCACGCTGAGTTCGACCGACGGCTCGCTCGACGAAGTCGGCCTCGGCGACTTCATGATCCGCAACGTGCTCGGCGAGATCCGGCGTATCCCCGGCGTCGGCCGCGCCACGTTGTATTCCACCGAACGCGCGCTCCGCATCTGGATCGATCCCGACAAGCTGGTCGGCTACAACCTCACCGCCGACGACGTCACCAAGGCGATCGAGGCGCAGAACGCCCAGGTCTCATCCGGCGCGGTCGGCGCCGAGCCCAGCAGCAAGGGCCAGAAAACCTCGGTGCTGGTGCTGGTCAAGGGCCAGCTCTCCTCGGCCGACGAATTCGGCGCCATCGTGCTGCGCGCCAATCCGGACGGTTCGACGGTGCGGCTGCGCGACGTCGCCCGGCTGGAGATCGGCGGCTTCTCCTATCAGTTCAACACCCGCCTCAACGGCAAGCCGGTGGCCGGCCTGTCGGTGCTGATGTCGCCGACCGGTAACGCGCTGGCGACCGCGAGCGCGGTCGAGGCCAAGATGAAGGAGCTGTCGCGCTTCTTCCCGGCCAACATCAAATACGAGATCCCCTACAACATCACCCCGGTGGTCAAGGCCTCGATCACCAAGGTCGTGCACACCCTGATCGAGGCGGTAGTGCTGGTGTTCGTGGTGATGTTCCTGTTCCTGCAGAACATCCGCTACACCATCATTCCGACCATCGTGGTGCCGGTGGCGCTGCTCGGCACCTGTCTGTCGCTGCTGCTGTTCGGCTATTCGATCAACATGCTGACGATGTTCGGCATGGTGCTGGCGATCGGCATCCTGGTCGACGACGCCATCGTGGTGGTCGAGAACGTCGAACGCATCATGGCCGAGGAGGGGCTTCCGCCGAAGGAAGCCACCCGCAAGGCAATGAGCCAGATCACCAGCGCCATCGTCGGCATCACTGCGGTGCTGATCGCGGTGTTCGTGCCGATGGCGTTCTTCCCCGGCTCGGTCGGCATCATCTATCGGCAGTTCTCGGTGACGATGGTGTCCGCCATCGCCTTCTCGGCGATCCTGGCGCTGTCGTTGACGCCGGCGCTGTGCGCCACGCTGCTGAAGCCGGTGGTGAAGGGCCATGCCCACGCCGAGCGCGGCTTCTTCGGCCGATTCAATCGCATTCTCGACGGCACGCGCGAGCGCTATTCGCGCGTGGTGCGCTGGAATCTCGGCCGCACCGGGCGGCTGATGATCCTCTATGCGGTGCTGGTCGGCGCTCTGGGCTGGGGCCTGGTGCGGATGCCGGGCGGCTTCCTGCCGATCGACGACCAGGGCTTCGTCACTGTCGACCTGCAGACGCCGTCGGACTCGTCCTACAACCGGACCTACGACGTCATCAAAAAGGTCGAGGACTATCTCTTGAAGCGCGACGGCGTCGAGAACGTCACCTTCCTCACCGGCTTCAGCTTTCTCGGCCAGGGCATGAACGCCGCGCAGGCCTTCGTGACGCTGAAGGACTGGTCGGAGCGCGACGCGACGTCTTCGGCGGCCGCGATCGTCAACGACGCCAACAAGGCGCTCGGCTCGGTGCGGGACGCGCGCATCGCCGCGCAGCAGCCGCCGCCGATCGACAACCTTGGCAACTCGTCGGGCTTCAGCTTTCGTCTGCAGGACCGCGGGCAGAAGGGCTACGATGCGCTGGTGCAGGCCAGCCAGCAGCTCGTCGCGGCCGCCAATGCCAGCCCGATCCTGCAGAACGTCTATGTCGAAGGTCTGCCGCCCGCGCCGGTGATCAATCTGGTGATCGACCGCGAGAAGGCGAGCGCCTTCGGCGTGACCTTCCAGGACATCAACGCCACGATCTCGACCAATCTCGGCTCGGCCTATGTCAACGACTTCCCGAACCGCGGCCGCATGCAGCGCGTGATCGTGCAGGCGGACGTCACCGACCGGATGAAGGCCGAGGACATCCTGACCTACAACGTCAAGAACAGCCGCGGTCAGCTCGTGCCGCTGTCGTCCTTCGCCACCATCGAATGGTCGAAGGGCCCGACCCAGGTGGTCGGCTTCAACTACTATCCGGCGATCCGCATGAGCGGCGAGGCCCGGCCCGGCTTCACCACAGGCGACGCCATCGCCGAGATGGAGCGGCTCGCCGGTCAGCTGCCGCGCGGCTTCGGCTACGACTGGACCGGCCAGTCGCTGCAGGAAAAGCTGTCGGGCTCGCAGGCGCCGTTCCTGCTCGCGCTGTCGGCGCTGGTCGTGTTCCTGGTACTGGCAGCGCTGTACGAAAGCTGGACCATTCCGGTCTCGGTGCTGCTGACTGTGCCGCTCGGCATCACAGGCGCCGTGATCGCCGCGTCGACGCGCTCGCTGCCCAACGACGTGTATTTCACGGTCGGCCTGATCACGATCATCGGCCTTGCGGCGAAGGATGCGATCCTGATCGTCGAGTTCGCCAAGGATCTGCGCAACGAAGGCAAGTCGCTGCGCGACGCGACGATGGAAGCGTGTCATTTGCGCTTCCGGCCGATCCTGATGACGGGCCTCGCCTTCGTATGCGGCGTGCTGCCGATGGCGATCGCCACCGGCGCCGGCGGCAAAAGCCAGCAGGCGCTCGGTACCAGCGTGATGGGCGGCATGATCGCCGTGGTGATCCTCGCGCTGCTGATGGTTCCGGTGTTCTATGTGGTGGTGCAGCGCGTGCTCGGCCGCGACCGGTCGGACGATCCGGTGACGGAGCCGCACGACGTTCCGCTGCATCCGCAGCTGCCGAAGGACGCCGTCTAGGCCCCGCTGGCAATCCCGTCACACGGCAGGAACCTTTCCGAAGACCTCTCGTTGGTTGTCGACAGGTAGCAAATACTACTCATCGGCATATCCTTGGAGGATTTCATGAACGGAGACCAACCCATTAGCTGGCTGATGTTTTTCACGCTGGCCGCTGGCATCGTGATCGTCGGCTTCGCATTTCTCAACTTCATCCGCTCGCGCTCCAACCGCGCGGTCGCGGCTGATACGCTCGAAGGCAACGGCAACGGCCGTGGCGCGGCTCCCGATGGTGCGCTGCCGGAACTGATCGGCGTCACTGTGTTCGCGCTGTTCGCGATGGGCCTGCTGGCCACGGGCGTCAGCTCGCATAACAGCGGCACGCAGACCGCACAGGTGACGCAGCCGACCGCCGGCACGACCGGCGAAACCACTGGCATGGCGCAGCCGAAGAATATCCAGAACGAGCCGAAGCGATATCAGCCGGCCAATCCGGGCACCGACTCGCGCGTCGCCCCGACCGGTTCCGACGCTGGCATCGGCAACTCGCCGGGCAACACCGGCACCGTGACGAAGTAAGCGTCGCTTAAGACGAAGTCGCATCAGATCAGAACGACAATCGGGGGCCATCCGGCCCCCGATTTTTTGCGTCTATGCTTCATCGTTTGATTGAAGATGGCGCGCTGCGCGCCTGCCGCCCTGGCGGTGCGCCTGTGATCATCACCCGGGACGGAACTAACTGTAGTCACCTCGTGACGCGTCATGGCCGGGCTCGTCCCGGCCATCCACGCCTCCTCCGCGGTCACCGCAAACGTGGATGCCCGGGACGAGCCCGGGCATGACATAGAGCCACAGATAGCTGGATGGCAGAACGCGCGCGGCGCGTTACACCTTCGCCGCCTCGTAAGCCGCGTTCTGCTGCTCCATCAGGGCGATCTTCTCACGGATCTTGCTGCGTTGCGCGGTCAGAGTGGCAACGACCGCCGGAGCGGCGCCCGAGGCGGCGATCGCGTCGTCGTATTTCGCGACATTGCGCTTCTCGCCGTCGATCAGGCCGGGCAGCACACTGCCGTCGAGGCCATCGAACAGCGAGCGGATGCTCATGATGGTCTTGTGGACCACGCTCATGAACGAGCCGCTGTCGTCGGCCTGCTCGCCAGCATTGATCAGCAGCGCACCGAGCTCCTCGGCATTGGCTTGGTGCAGCGCGATCATGTCGCGAAACAGCGACGTGAGCCCTTTGCCCTCGGCGTCTTCGAGCGCTTCCTCGTAGCCGTTGCGGGCGTCGATCGCGGCGGTGTGCAGCGTCTTCAGATGATCGAGAATGGTTGTGTCCAAATCGGCCTCCCTCGGGTGGTTGCGGCGGCGCGCGCCGAACGCGCGGTTCCGTGCGCAGACAACCGGGAGGAAGCAGCGCGGTTCTGTCCGGATTATTCCGGACGCAAAATTACTTCTGCTGTTCGCCGTCTTCCGGCGCCAGCCCGTATGGTTTTACCAATGCCCAGACGTGCGCTGGTACCATGTTCTTGATCTTGTGCTTGTAGGCCCGGCGCAGATGCAGCACCGTTTCGACGGCTTTCATTTCGACCCGGGCGCGGGCGAATTCCAGGCCGCGCGGGCCGACCTTCGGCATCAGCCAGCCCATGAACGGCCGCAGCCAGTTCGGCATGCCGCGCACCGGCAGGCCGCCGGCCGCGAGTTCGGTGTTCTTGAGGAAGCCCTTCACCGGCGCCGCGCGCTTGCCGGCGCTGGTCGGCTCGCTGAGCCGGACCTCGTCGCCGAGCAGGTTCAGCAATTCTTCGCCGCGTTCGTTGCGCACCAGCAGCCATTGCTCGCCGCGCCCCGCCATGTAGCCGACGGTGATGTCGGCCAGCGTGTTGGTATAATCGACGCACGTCCGGCAGGTGATCGGAAAGAAGTCGCTCGGCAGCTTGGAGATCGGCAGCAGAAGGAACGGGATTTCCTGGATGCGGCCGTCGTCGAAGCGTAGTTCGACATGATAGTCGGCGCGGAATTCCAGATAGGTGATCGTCTCGGGCTTGTCCGACAGCAGGTCGAGGAAGCCGTGAAACGCCTCCGTCGTGGTGTTGTCGGAGCAGGGCGTGCCGATGACGTACAGCCGCTCGAAGCCGAGCTTCTGTTCGAGCGCGCGTAGCGCGTAGATCTGGCACGGGATGCCGATGACGGCGATGCGTTTGAAGCCGGCCGCGCGCGCCGGCTCGAGCAGCGCCAGCGACGGCGCGTAGCCCATCCGCATGCCGCGGCATTGCGCCATGTCTTCGGCCCGCGTCACCAGCACCGGCCGCGGCTTCCATTTGTCGGCGGGATCGGCCGCCATCGTGATCACCGCCTCGACCGCGCCGGTTTCGAGCAGCCGCTCGCCGATCCGCGTGGTGATGCCGGTCCACTGCGCGCCCTCGCGGGGCCGCTTCATCGCCGCCTGCACCATGCGGCGGTAGGGGCCGAAAAAGGCTTCGTCCGGTTTCGCGGCATCGCGGGTCCGGCCGTGGACCTTCAGCTCCATCGCCGGGTAGTTCGGCTTGATGAACTGACACGCCTGTCCGCACTGCTTGGGGTCGCTCATCCGCGACACGCCGCAATCGGTGCACAGCTCACGCGGCGCCGGCGCGTTGAGCGGCGGCGCAAAGAGCGGAGCGGAATCGTTGCGGCTATCCATGATGTTCCTCGTCGCCGCCGGTGCGGCGCTTCGGCGGCGATACGGCGGTTCTAGAAAGCCCCGATGCGGCTCGCCATTCGCCATAAGTCAGGCGGTAGCGATCAATAGAGCCAAAGCCGGGCGACGGATAGATCTGCATCAAACGCCCGCCCGATCGCCACCAGGCCGACCCGCCGCAGCCGCGCGGGATCGAACGGGGTCTCGATGCGGTGCGCGACGAATTCGGCGAACGGCAGACGCAGCACCGTCGAATGATGCGACGCCGTAAACGTTTGCCGATAGGATTGCTGCGGCCGGACCATATCGGTGGTGCGCAGATGCACGCCGTAGCTCTCGCCATTCCCGGATACTTCGAGGCCGATCCCCGCATAGGCGCTGGCGTCGTACGCGCCGCCGTCGGGCCGCAGATCCATCGCGATCTGGATGAAGCCGCCATTGTTGTCCGTCGAGACGGCTCCCCGCATGCGTACCGCCGAGCGCTCGCCCGCCAAGGGTGTGTGCAACGTTCCGCGCGAGACGCCGCCCATCACCATGTCGGTGATCAGTCGCCAGCGCCGCTTGCCGTCGTCAGGCCATAGCTCATGTTCCGTCATCGGATCACCATCGGGAACGTCACCGCAATCGCCCAGGCAAACAGAATGGCGTTGGCCAGCGCGCCGGGCAAGGGGTGGTTGGTGGCCTTGTAGGTCCAGTTGCTGATCAGCCCGAAGGCGACGAACAGCAGCAGGATCGCCGGCACGATGATAATCAGGAAAAACAGCTTGTGCAGATTGAGCGCGACCGCGACGGCCAGCGAGGCGAGGAAGCAGAATTTCGCCAGCGCATAGGCGCCGCGCCGCGCGCCCTCGCCATGCGCCATCCACTCCGCGGTGAGGAAATACGGGATGGTTCCGCAGGCGACCGCCGCGATCAGGTGCACGCGCGGCTCGATCGGCATGAAGGAGAACAGATAGGTATCGAGCGGCCAGCCGAAGCCGATGATGTTGTAGGCGATCGCCGCCGTGGCCGCGACGATCAGCGCCGCGATCGAGGCCCGCGGATGCGCCGGGTCCGGCAGCGACTCCAGCCGCGAGAGGCTGTGGCCGGTATGGTGCGCCGGGTGCGCGGTCGCCTTGTCTTGGCGAAGCCGGACGAGCCACAGGATCGCCGCCGTCAGCACGCCGTACAGCAGGAAGTGCAGCGTCAGATAGTCGCCGAGCAGGATGATCAGGAAGTCGGTCGGCGCCTTCCACAGCAGCAGCGGCGTCAGCACGGCGGGAAGGATGGCAGTGGCCAGCAGCGGCTTCCAGGTGAGGCTCGCGCCCATCGGCACCGGCGCCGCACGCGGCAGCAATGCCGACAGTGGCCACGCCAGCGCGATCAGCCCGCCGAACAGCAGCGCCAGCCAGATCGGGCGGCGGTCGATCCAGCCGCTGCTCGTGCGCCCGAACGATTCGTTCATCCAGGCCAGCGACTCGCGCAGGGAGTCCTGGCTGTACAGCACACCGATATGTTCGACGCCGGACGAGAACGCGACGCGCCGCGCCGTGCCGTCGGCGAAGCTGCCATAGCTGCGCCCGGCCACCGCTCCGCCGCCGGTGAGCTGATTGACGATGCGCAAGCCCTCGTCCTTCAGCATCTGCGGCTCCCAATCGCCGACGATCACCAGCAGATTGTGCGGCAGGGTCGGCGTCGATTTTCGGGTGAAGACCGAGACCGCGACGGTGGCGGTGATGTCCGGGTGTGCCACCGCGTAGGCGACCACGATGTCGGAAGCCATCGAATGGCCCAGCACCGCGGCGCGGCCGTCGCTCTGCGGCAGCGCGCGTGCGTAGTCGGTAACGCGCGCCAGATCGTCGACCAGCACGCCGGTGATCTTGGTCGGCTCATCGACGTCGCCTTGCATGGTGACGGGGTTGCGGCCGTGGCCGGTGAAGTCGAATGTCACCGCGATGTAGCCGTTGCGCGCCATGGTCTGGGCGAACGGCTGCATCAGTTGTTGCGAGCCGGCGAAACCGTGGGCGATCACCACCACCGGCGCGCGTGTCGTTGTCGGCGCGCGGAACACAGTCAGCGGCGTATCGCCGACGGTCGTATGCGTGATGATCAGGTCGCCGATGCCGCGCTGCAATTGCCACAGCGCCACCGCGATGGCGATCACCGCAAGGAGAGCGACGACGATGCGGGCGGGGCCGAACCTGCGGCCGCGCGTCATTCCTCCTCACCCGCGATGTGTCTTCGGCGAATGCTGCGCACGGTCCACCAGATCGAGAGCGCGGCGATCGGCACGAATCCGGCGGTGACGAGACTCGGGTCGACCTTGATCTGCCCGGCTTCGTAGAGGCCCTTCACCAGATAGCCGAACAGTCCGACCACGTAGTAGGTGATCGCCGCGGTCGACAGGCCTTCGACGGTGGTCTGCAAGCGCAGTTGCAACCGCGTCCGCGCGTTCATCGATTTCAACAGTTCCTGGTTCTGTTGTTCGAGCTCGACGTCGACGCGGGTGCGCAGCAGATTGGCGGCGCGGGCGAGCTTCAGCGACAGGTCCGATTGGCGCGCTTCGGTAGTGGCGCAGGTCCGCATCGCGGGTTTCATGCGGCGCGCGAGGAACGACGACCAGGTCGGCAGGCCGCCGACCTTGCGCTCGCCCAAGGTCGCGAGCCGGCCGGTCATGATCTCCTCATAGGCGCGGCTGGCGCTGAACCGGCCAAGGCTCGCGGCGGCGCCGGCTTCGACTTCGGCGGCGAGTTCGGTCAATTCGCGCAGCAGGCGGTTGTTGATGGCGAGGTTACCGGCCTTGCGCATCTCGGCGGTGACTTCCGCGAGGCGGCGTTCGGCGTTGCTGATCGACGGGCCGAGCCGCTGCGCTTCCGGCAGGCCGAGCAGCGCCAGCGTCCGATAGGTCTCGATTTCCAGCACGCGCTGCACCAGCGCGCCGGCGCGCTCCGGCGCCATGCCGCGATCGATCACCAGCACGCGCACGAAGCCGGACGGCCCCGGCTGGAAGTCGGTCGCATACAGCGCGGCGCCGTCGGAGTTCTCGGCGACCGCGAGACTCGCGCGATCGAACAGCCGCTCCGGCGCGGTGGCCGGCGGGTTGTCGGCGAGCAGATGCAGATCCACCGCGACCAGCAGCGGGCCGGGCTGCGGCAACAGCCGCATCGGCGAGGCGAGCGACGACGCTTCCGGATGGAACGGCGTCGTGGTCGCGTCGGCGGTGAATTCCCAGGTGTAGGTGGTGAACTCGGAGTGCTGCTCCCAGCGCAGCATCGTCGTGCCGAAGCTGGCGCGATGATGCTTCTCGCCGATCGCCGGCGGCTGCAGTCCGCGCGATTCGCAGAAGCGCGTCATCGCCGCGCGATCGGCGGCGGCTCGTTCGCCGGATGTGTCGAAGGCGAAGTGCAGCACGCGCGCCGGCACCGACAGCGCGGTGAACGGCCGCGCGTGAACCTCGCCGAGCACGACTGCCCGCAATGGATGCGGCGAAAGTCTACTATCGCCGTCACCGATCCGAACTTCTGCCGTCATGAGGGTTTTGACCTTGCTCAACATTGCGTCGGTTGACTTGAGTAGCATTGTGGCGCGATGGACAGAAGCCGAAAGGTTTTACCTGCGCAGGCAGTGTAAGGCCGTCGCTGACGCCCGAATTGTTCGAAATCAACGACCGCAGCCCCCCGCCCGGTCTTACGAAAAATCCGGTAGTCATCTGTTTGCAATCTGGCTCGGACTGGTATGGTTCGGCCGTCAGTCGCCGCGGGCCCTTCGCGGTCGTCGAATGGAGCATGTGGTGAAAATTCCAGTCCGCATTGGGACGCGCAAGAGCGTGATGGCGCTTGCCCAGACCGAGGACATTGCCAGCCAGTTGCGCGCGGCCGCGAGTGAACTCGATCCCGAGATCGTCAAGTTCGAAACCGTCGGCGACAGCGACCAGATCAGCAAACTTCTGCCGCATGGCGGCAAGGGCGGGGCATTCGTGGCGGAAATCCGCGCCGCGATGCTGCGCGGCGATCTGCATTGCGCAATGCACTCGCTCAAGGACATGCCGGCCAACGAAGAGACGCCCGGCCTGATCGTCGCCGCCACGCTGGCGCGCGATCCGGCCAACGACTCGCTGGTGCTGCGCAAGGGCCTGACGCTCGACGAGCTGAAGGCCTCGCGCGGCAAGGGCTACACCATCGGCACCAATGCGGTGCGGCGCGCGGCCTATGCCAAGCGGCTGTTCCCCGAGGTCAACGTCATTCACTTCCGTGGCGCGGCAGATACGCGGCTGCGCAAGCTCGACAATCGCGAAAAGCAGCGCCTGCCGGACGGCGGCGAAGTCGGTCCCGCAGATGCGCTGATCATGGCGCGTTCGGGCCTCGAGCGCGTCGGTTTCGCCGACCGCATCGTGCACGACTTCACGCCCGACGAGATGCTGCCGTCGGCCGGGCAGGGCATCGTCGCGGTGGAGTGCCCGATCAACGACTGGCAGACCCGCAAATATCTGGCGCTGATCGACGATCCCAAGGCGCGGCTGTGCTGCGATGCGGAACGCGAAGTGCTGTGGGTGCTGAACGGCCACTGCAACTCGCCGATGGCCGCCTACTCCACTATCAATGGCTCGGAGATGACGCTGAGCGCCTCGGTGCTGGATCAGGAAGGCGGCCTGTTCATCGAGGCCAAGCGCAGCGGACCGGCCGATCGGCCCCGCGAACTCGGCCGTGCGATCGGCCTCGATCTGCTCGGCAAGGGCGCCGCCGCGATCATCGAAAAAACGCGGCCGGAGTAACTCATCCCATGGCGATCGTATTCCCGTTCTCCGCCATCGTCGGCCAGGAAGAGATGAAGCTCGCCTTGCTGATTGCGGCTGTCGATCAGAAGGTCGGCGGCGTGCTGGCGTTCGGCGACCGCGGCGCCGGCAAGTCGACCGCGGTGCGCGCGCTCGCCGCGCTGCTGCCGAAAATGAAGACGGTCGTCGGCTGTCGCTACAATTGCGATCCCGACCAGCCCGAGCGCTATTGCGAAGAGTGCAAGGAGAAGGTCAAGCACGGCAAGGTCAAGACCGCGCAAGTGCCTGTGCCGGTGGTCGATCTGCCGCTCGGCGCCACCGAAGATCGCGTCGTCGGCGCGCTCGATCTCGAACGTGCGCTCGCCAAGGGCGAGAAGGCGTTCGAGCCGGGCCTGCTCGCGCGCGCGCATCGCGGCTTCCTCTACATCGACGAAGCCAACCTGCTTGAAGATCATCTCGTGGACCTGCTGCTCGACGTCGCGGCGAGCGGCGAGAACGTGGTCGAACGCGAAGGTCTCAGCATCCGCCATCCGGCGCGCTTCGTGCTGGTCGGCACCGGCAACCCGGAAGAGGGCGAGCTGCGTCCGCAATTGCTCGACCGCTTCGGCATGTCGGTGGAAGTGAAGACGCCCGATACGCTTCCGGAACGCATCGAGGTGGTGCGCCGCCGCGATGCGTTCGAAAACGACCCCGCCGCCTTCATCGAGGCATGGACCAAGGAAGAGGCCAAGCTGCGCCGTAAGATCACGCAGGCCAAGGAGCGGTTGCCCGAAGTAACCGTGCCCGACGCCGCGCTGGAGCGTGCCGCCAAGCTGTGCATGACGCTCGGCACCGATGGCCTGCGCGGTGAGCTCACCTTGATGCGCGCCGCCCGTGCGCTCGCGGCGCTGGAGCACGACAAGACCGTCACCGACGATCACCTCAAGCGGATCGCGCCGTCGGCGCTGCGGCATCGGCTGCGCCGAAATCCTCTGGACGACGCCGGATCGAGCGTGCGTGTCGATCGGGCGCTCGCTGAAATCTTCGGATGAGCATCTCGCCAGCATGGTCCGATGCGGTGACCGCGGCGCAGTTGTTCGCGGTGGATCCGGTCGGCACCGGCGGCGTGCTGCTGCGCTCGCGCGCCGGTCCGGTGCGCGATCGCTGGATGGCGCTGCTGCGCGCCGCGCTGCCGCCTGATCAGCCCTATCGGAATCTGCCGCTGCACATCGCCGACGGCCGCCTGCTCGGCGGCCTCGATCTGTCCGCGACGCTGCTCGCCGGCCGTCCGGTCGCCGAGCGCGGCCTGCTGGCGGAAACCGATGGCGGCGTGCTGGTCGTGGCGATGGCGGAGCGGCTGCAGTCCTCCACCAACGTGTATCTCACCGCGGCGATGGACTCGCAGGAAACCGCGGTGGAGCGCGATGGACTGTCCCTGCGGATGCCGGCGCGGTTCGGCGTCGTCGCGCTCGACGAGGGCATCGAGGACGAGTTCGCGCCCGCCGGCCTGCGCGACCGGCTCGGCTTCCATCTCGACCTCGATCAGTTCGCCTGGCGCGACACCGAGGATTTTCCAGTTGAACTCGACGCCATCGTCGCCGCGCGCGGACGTCTGGCGGGTATCAAAGTCGAAAGCGAGCAGATCGAGGCGATCTGCACCGCCGCCGCCGCGCTCGGCATTGTCTCGCTGCGCGCGCCGCTGCTGGCGATTCGCGCCGCCAAGGCGAGTGCGGCGCTGTTCGATCGCCGCACCATCGAGCAGGACGACATCACGCTGGCCGCGCGTCTGGTGCTTGCGCCGCGCGCGACCATCTTCCCGCAGCAGGACCAGCCCGATCAGGCCGACGAGCCGCCGCCACCCGAGCCGCCGCCGCCGGACGACAATTCCGACAACAATGATCAGCAGGAGCCGCCGACTCCCGATCTCGACAAGGCGCTCGACGAAGTGATCCTCGCCGCCGTGAAGGCCGCGATGCCGCCCGGCGTGCTGGAAGCGCTACGCGCCTCCGCAGGCCGCTCGCGGTCGCGCTCTGCCGGCAAGGCAGGTGAACTGCAGAAGTCGAAGAAGCGCGGCCGTCCTGCGGGCTCGCTGCGCGGCGAATTGCGCGACGGCAGCAAGCTCAACGTCATCGAAACGCTGCGCGCCGCGGCGCCGTGGCAGCCGCTGCGCCGGCGTCAGGCCGAGGCTCGGCCCGGCACCAAGCCGCGCGTGCTGGTGGAGAAGGACGATTTCCGGATCGCGCGCTTCAAACAGCGCACCGAGACGATCACCATCTTCGTGGTCGACGCGTCGGGCTCCGCGGCGCTGCATCGCCTCGCCGAGGCTAAGGGCGCGGTCGAGTTGTTACTTGCCGACTGCTACGTGCGCCGCGATCAGGTCGCGATGGTGTCGTTCCGCGGCACCATCGCGGAGATCCTGCTGCCGCCGACGCGGTCGCTGGCGCGCGCCAAGCGTAGCCTCGCCGGGCTGCCGGGCGGCGGCGGCACGCCGCTGGCGGCCGGGCTCGACACCGCCTTCATGATGGCCGATTCGATCAAGCGCAAAGGCCAGACGCCGACCGTCATCGTGCTCACCGACGGCCGCGCCAATATCGCGCGCGACGGCGCGCCGGGCCGGCCGCAGGCCGAGGAAGACGCCAAAACGTCGGCCCGGCAATTCCGCGTCGCCGGCATCAATTCGGTGGTGATCGACATGTCGCCGCGTCCCGGCCCGCAGGCCGAGGCCTTCGCCAAGGAAATGGACGCGCGCTATCTGCCGCTGCCGCATGCCGACGCGACCGTGCTGGCACAGGCCGTCACCGCCGCCGCGCGGGCAGGCTGATCGACGTCTCCGAGCGATCTGCTGACATCGGCTTCGTCGTTCATTGTCATTGCGAGGAGCGCAGCGACGAAGCAATCCAGCGCGCCGCAGTGAGCCGGATAGCTTCGCGTCGCGCGCAATGACGAAAGACTTTGCTCACACGTCGAGCTCGACGGTTTCGCTGCTGCCGTGGCTCGGCGCCTCGCCGTCTTTCCACTGCGACGAGTCCGTCGAGGCGAGGCGTTCGACGCGGGACTCGATGGTGTTGGTTCGCCCCGCAGGGCGGGCGATCCGCCATTCCAGTTCGTTGCGGTTCTGCAGCTCGGCGAACTTCACCGCGAAGCCGTCGGGCCGGTGGCGAACCACGCGGCCGACGCAACCTCCCACGGCCAGCGGCGTACCGATCTCCGGTTGCACGTCGGCCGACACCGCAACACCCGAAATCGACATGTCGATGACGAAGCAGGTGTGCACGCTGCCGTCGGCCATGATCAGACTCGAATGCGGGCAGGCCGGCACGATGCGCGCCTGCTGCCGCGCGTCGACGATCGCCGGATCGCTGAGACGCTTCTCCAGCCAGGTGAGCTGATTCGACAGCCGCTCGCGCATCGCGCGTGTTACCGTGAGTTCGAGCAGGAAGCCGCCCGGCACGGTGTCGCTGATATGGCCTTCGAGCTTGCCGAAGTCGCTGAAGTAGGACGAGATCGAATCGCCGACACGGCCGACCACCGGCACGTCGACGATCATGCGGAACGGCGATACGCGGCTGGTGCGGCAGGCGAAGTTCCGCGGCTTGCCGTGCTGGTCGTACCAGTTGGCGAGCGAGTAGTTGCCGCCGACCGCGATGTTGACGGCGCGCTGCTTCAAGAAAGCCCGAACTGACAAGGCGAGAGTCTCCCAAGCTGCCCTCGGGACCTAACTAGTCTCGCCTCGTAATTGTGCCTAGCGGAATTGCGAAGGGCTGGCGGGTTGGTTATCGAAGGCTTAGGCGGCCGCGCGCATCTCCAAGCGCTTTATCGGCAAGTTGTGTGCATCGAGTTGTAGGGATGCAGGAACGCCCGCCGGATCATATCCAACGCGGAGCAAACGGAACTCGCAGGACGTCGAGAGAATAATTCGATTCAAATCCGCCGACAAAAAAGCCGGCGCTTGCGCACCGGCTTTCGATGGTTCGAGACGGAGGCGGCTCAGCCTTTGAAGGCGCGGACCCGCTTCACCATCTGCTCGACGTTTGCGATCGAGGCGTCCGGCGTGATGCCGTGGCCGAGGTTGAAGATGTGACGGCCGCCGGAGAAATTCTTCAGCACGTCGTCGACGCCTTCGTCGAGCGCCGCGCCGCCGGCGATCAGCAGCAGCGGGTCGAGATTGCCCTGCACCGCGACCTTGGTCTGCACCTGCTCGCGAACCAGCTTCGGCTCGGCGGTCCAGTCGATGCTCACAGCGTCGACGCCGGTGCGTTCGATGAAGGCCGGCAGCAATGCGCCGGCGCCGCGCGGGAAGCCGATGATCTTGGCGCCCGGCACCTGCTTGCGCACGCCCGCGACGATGCGCCGCGTCGGCTCGATGACCCAGCGCTCGAACTCGCGCGGCGGCAGAATGCCGCCCCAGGTGTCGAACAGCTGCAGCACGTCGGCGCCGGCTTCGAGCTGCTTGAGCAGATACTGGATCGAGCTCTCGACCAGCACGTCGATGATCTTGGCGAAGGCGCCGGGGTGCTGATAGGCCATCAGCCGCGCCGGGCCCTGATCCGACGTGCCCTGGCCGGCCACCATATAGGTGGCGACCGTGAAGGGCGCGCCGCAGAAGCCGATCAACGTGGTTTCCTTCGGCAGTTCGCTGCGCACGATGCGCAGCGCTTCGAACACCGGCTCGAGCTTGCCGAGATCGATCGCGCCGTTCAGCGTGCCGACCAGGTCGGGCGAGTTCAGCGGGTCGAGGCGCGGGCCCTCGCCGACTTCGAACCGCACCGCGCGGCCGAGCGCATGGGGCACCACCAGAATGTCCGAAAAGATGATCGCGGCGTCGAAGCCGAACCGCCGGATCGGCTGCAGCGTCACCTCGGCGGCCAGCTTGGCGTTGTAACACAGATCGAGGAAGCTGCCCGCCTCGGCGCGGGTCGCGCGGTACTCCGGCAGATAGCGGCCGGCCTGCCGCATCATCCACATCGGGGGAGAGGCCTGCCGGTTACCGGAAAGCACTTCCATGAACGGTTTCGTCACCAGATTCTGTGTCAAGAGAGCTACCCACTGTTTTACGACAAGCGACCTTGACGGTCTGATACACTGCGAACACCGTCTTGACCACGCCGACCTGCGGCGGAGGCGCCGCGAACAGGAATTTCGAGATGACCGCAACTGCAACCACCCCAGCATCCCCCGCAACGCGCAACGATGGTCCGGCCCTGCCTCCGCCGGTGCCGGGCGAGAAGCACGACATCGACAGCTTCGGCGGGCGGCTGACCTATTGGTCGGCT
Organism: Rhodopseudomonas telluris; assembly: GCF_042432815.1. Classification (NCBI taxonomy): domain Bacteria; kingdom Pseudomonadati; phylum Pseudomonadota; class Alphaproteobacteria; order Hyphomicrobiales; family Nitrobacteraceae; genus Rhodopseudomonas; species Rhodopseudomonas telluris. The sequence goes on along the minus strand of NZ_JBHLWM010000005.1, from coordinate 656,855 downwards.
GCGCCGGCAGAGCCGTCGTCGGAGCCTCCGCTGTTGCTGATTCACAGCATCAACGCCGCCGGATCGGCCTACGAAGTCCGGCCGATCTTCGAGCACTACGCAGCCAAGCGCCCGGTCTACGCGGTTGAATTGCCGGGGTTTGGTCATTCGTCGCGTGCCAAGCGTCAATACACAATTCGGATGATGACGGATGCGATACATTCCGTAGTTGCCGAGATTCAAAAGGCGCATCCGGGCGCGAAGATCGACGCGCTGGCGCTGTCGCTCGGCAGTGAGTTTCTCGCGCGCGCCGCGAGCGAGACGCCGGACGCGTTCCGCAGCCTCGCGCTGGTCGCGCCGACCGGCTTCGACAAGCGAAACCAGCGCTGGACGCGCGGTTCGCGCGCGATTCCGTGGCTGCATTCGTTCTTCGAGAATCCGCTGTGGAGCGAGGGCATCTTCAAGGCGCTCACCGCCAAGCCGGTGATCAGCTGGTTCCTGAAGAAGGCGTTCGGCTCGCCCAACATCGATCAGGGCATGCTCGACTACGACTATCTGACGACGCATCAGCCCGGCGCGCAGCATGCGCCTTATTACTTCGTCTCAGGCTTCCTGTTCAGCCAGGACATCCTGCGGATCTATCAGGACCTGCCGATGCCGGTGTGGTTCAGCCACGGCGTGCGCGGCGACTTCGTCGACTACGGCTTCAAGAGCACGGTCGAAGGCCGGCCGAACTGGACCGTCACGGTGTTCCAGACCGGCGCAATGCCGCACTTCGAAGTGCCAGCCGAATTCATGCGCGCCTACGACGAATTCCTCGCGCGCACGGCTGCGAGTTCGGGCACGCCATAGCGGAAGCGGGCCATGTCGACGCCTCACACCACAAGAGGCCTCATCCTGAGGAGCGGCCCGCAGGGCCGCGTCTCGAAGGATGGCGCCACGCATCCTCATGGTTCGAGACGCCTGCAGAGCGGGCTCCTCACCATGAGGGGCCTGCAGCCGGGGTAGGCGATGAGCGATCTCGTCTGGAGTCGCGACGGCGCCGACTGGCCGCATCGGGAGGCCAGCCGGTTCGTCGAGGCGGGCGGCTTCCGCTGGCATGTGCAGCAGATGGGGCCGGCGGACGCGCCGGCGCTGCTGCTGATCCACGGCACCGGCGCGGCGTCGCATTCCTGGCGCGGGCTGATGCCGCTGCTGGCCAAGGACTATCAGGTCATCGCGCCGGATCTGCCCGGCCACGGCTTCACCCAGTCGCCGCGCGCGCACCGGCTGTCGCTACCCGGCATGGCGGCCGATCTCGCGGCGCTGCTGCGGGTGCTGAACGTCTCGCCGCAGATCGTGGTCGGGCATTCGGCCGGGGCGGCGATCGCCGCGCGGATGTGCCTCGACGGCACGATCGCGCCACGGCTGCTGATCAGCCTCAACGGCGCCTTCCTGCCCTATGGCGGGCCGGCGGCGAACTTCTTCTCGCCGCTCGCCAAAATGCTGGTGCTGAACCCGTTCGTGCCCAGCCTGTTCGCCTGGCAGGCCGGCTCGCGCGGCGCGGTCGAGCGGCTGATCGGCAATACCGGCTCGACCCTCGATGCGCAGGGGCTGAAGCTCTACGGCAAGCTGGTCGGCAATTCCGGCCACGTCGCCGCGGCGCTGCGGATGATGGCGAACTGGGATCTGGAGCCGCTGCTGCGCGCGCTGCCCGGCCTGAAGCCGCAGCTGGTGCTGGTCGCGGCCGACGGCGACCGGGCGATTCCGCCTTCCGTGGCCCGTAAGGTCCAGGAAATTCAGCCGAGAGCGGTGATCGAGCGGATTCCGGGGCTCGGCCACCTGGCCCACGAGGAGCAGCCGCAGCTCATTGCCGACATCATTGCGCGATATTCGCACCAGGAAGGGGCAAATATCGAATAGATCAAAGACGGGACTGTAAGTTTCGCATTACACATTTGGACTGGTTCGGCTGTCAATTTTTCGTTACAGTGGTGCCCATGCTCGATCCTGGTCCAACACCTGCTCCTCGTACCCCCGATGATCGCGCGCCGCATGCGGTGGTGATCGGCTCCGGCTTTGGCGGCTTGGCCGCTGCGGTTCGTCTCGGTGCAAAGGGGTATCGAGTAACCGTTCTGGAGAAGCTCGACGCCGCCGGCGGCCGCGCCTACGTCCACAAGCAGGACGGCTTCTCGTTCGACGCCGGGCCGACCATCGTCACCGCGCCGTATCTGTTCGAGGAGCTGTGGAAGCTGTGCGGCAAGCGGATGTCGGACGACATCACGCTGAAGCCGATGTCGCCGTTCTACCGCATCCGCTTCGACGACGGCACCTTCTTCGATTACTCCGACGACCGCGACGCGGTGCTGGACCAGATCGCCAAGTTCTGTCCGGACGACGTGCCGGCCTACGACCGCTTCATGGCGGCGTCGCACGAGATCTTCAAGGTCGGCTTCGAACAGCTCGGCGACCAGCCGTTCAACCGCTTCACCGACATGCTGAAGATCGCGCCCGCGATGATCCGTCTGGAGAGCTATCGCAGCGTTTACAGCCTGGTGGCCAAGCACTTCAAGGATCCGAAGCTGCGGCAAGTGTTCAGCTTCCATCCGCTGCTGATCGGCGGCAACCCGTTCATGTCGAGCTCGGTGTACTGCCTGATCACCTATCTCGAGAAGCAATGGGGCGTGCATTCGGCGATGGGCGGCACCGGCGCACTCGTCACCGGCCTCGTCGGCCTGATCGAGGGGCAGGGCAACCGCATCCTGTACAATCAGGACGTCCGCCAGATCGTCGTCGAGAACGGCACCGCGACCGGCGTCAAGCTCGCCGATGGCGAAGTGATCAAGGCCGACATCGTGGTGTCGAACGCCGATTCGGCCTCGACCTATCGCTATCTGCTGGCACCGGAGGCGCGCCGGCGCTGGACCGACGCCAAGATCGAGAAGTCGCGCTACTCGATGAGCCTGTTCGTCTGGTACTTCGGCACGAAGCGGCGCTACGAGGACGTCAAGCATCACACCATCCTGCTCGGCCCGCGCTATCGCGAGCTGATCAGCGACATCTTCGGCCGCAAGATCGTCGCCGACGATTTCAGCCTGTATCTGCATCGCCCAACCGCGACCGATCCGTCGCTGGCGCCGCCCGGCTGCGACACCTTCTATGTGCTGTCGCCGGTGCCGAACCTGCTCGGCAATGTCGACTGGCACAGCAAGGCTGAGCCGTACCGCGCCTCGATCGCCAAGATGCTCGGCGCCACCGTGCTGCCCGATCTGGAAAATCAGGTCGTGAGTTCGAAGATCACCACGCCGCTCGATTTCCAGGATCGGCTGTCGTCGTTCCGCGGCGCTGCCTTCGGGCTCGAGCCGGTGCTGTGGCAGAGCGCCTGGTTCAGGCCGCACAACCAGAGCGAAGACGTCAAGAACTTGTATCTCGTCGGCGCCGGCACGCATCCGGGCGCCGGGCTGCCCGGCGTGCTGTCCTCCGCGCGCGTGCTCGATTCCCTGGTCCCCGAGGCCAACAGTCTGGTGACATCATGAGTCTGCAATCCGACCTGCTGGCCCAATCCGACCTGCTGGCCTGCCGCGAGATGATCAAGGAAGGCTCGCGGACCTTCCACGCCGCCTCGATGGTGCTGCCACGCCGGATCAGCGATCCGGCGATCGCGCTCTACGCGTTCTGCCGCGTCGCCGACGACGCCGTCGATCTCGGCCTCGATCGCTCCAACGCGGTCGACGTGCTGAAGGACCGGCTCGACCGCGCCTGCCGCGGCCTGCCGCGGGCCTATCCGTCCGATCGCGCCTTCGCCGACGTGATCGCGCGGTTCTCGATTCCGCCGGCGATTCCCGAGGCGCTGATCGAAGGCCTCGAATGGGATTCGCAGGGCCGACGTTTCGAGACGCTGTCCGATCTGTATGCCTATTGCGCCCGCGTCGCCGGCACCGTCGGCGTGATGATGACGCTGGTGATGGGCCAGCGCCGTCCCGACATCGTCGCCCGCGCCTGCGATCTCGGCTGCGCCATGCAGCTCACCAACATCGCCCGCGATATCGGCGAGGATGCCCGCAACGGCCGCATCTACATGCCGCTGTCGTGGATGCGCGAAGCCGGACTCGATCCGGAAACGTGGCTCGCCGATCCGAAGTTCACGCCGGAGATCGCCGGCATCGTCAAGCGCCTGATCGACACCGCGGACGCGCTGTACGACCGCGCCACGCTCGGCATCGCCAATCTGCCGCGCTCGTGCCGCCCGGGCATCTTCGCGGCGCGCGCGCTGTATGCCGAGATCGGCCGCGAGGTCGAACGCTCCGGCCTCGATTCGGTGTCGAGCCGCGCGGTGGTCTCGACCGGCCGCAAGCTGGCCGTGCTGGCGCGCATGCTGGCGCTGCAGGAAACCGAATGGGCGCCGGCCAAGTATCTGCCGGCCAAGTTCGGCGACATGGAAGAAACCCGCTTCCTGGTCGATGCGGTGGTGGCCTATCCGGTCCGCGACGTGCCGCAGCGTCAGAAGGTCAACCCGATCGAGCAGAAGGTCGCATGGCTCGTCGACCTGTTCACCCGCCTCGAACGCCGCGACCAGATGCTGCAACGCAGCCGGGTGTAGTTACTTTGGCATCCGCGTCGCTCGCGGCCCATGGTTCGAGACGGCGCTTCGCGCCTCCTCACCATGAGGCTGTGTGCATTGAAGCGCTGCAACACGATCAAACCTCATCCTGAGGAGGCCGCGTAGCGGCCGTCTCGAAGGATGGGCTCCGCGCGCTCGACCAAACCACGCGTCATCCGCCACCCATTTGCAAAAACTCTCGAAGCCGCCACACTGGCGTGGTACCGATGCTCACTTGCAACGGATCATCGCCATGACCATCGACACCGACCTCGACCGCACGCCCACCACTTCGGATGACCCGGTGGAAGCGCGCCGCACCCGTGCCCGCGTCTGGTTCGAGGGCCTGCGCGACCGGATCTGCGCCGAGATCGAAACGCTGGAGCGCGAAGCGCCGGCCGACCTGTTTCCCGGCACGCCCGCGACCTTCACCTACAAGCCATGGCAGCGGAAGACCGGCGCCGGCGGCGGGGTGGGTGGTTTCCTGTCGGACGGCCGGCTGTTCGAAAAGATCGGCATCCACACCTCGTCGGCCAACGGCCGACTGACGCCGGAGATGGCGAAGAATCTGCCGGGCGACGGCGTGACGCTCGACTACGTGTCGACCAGCATCAGCCTGATCATGCATCCGCGTAGCCCGCGCGTGCCGACCGTGCACATGAACACGCGGTTTCTCTCGACCTCGCAGGGCTGGTTCGGCGGCGGCGCGGACCTGACGCCGATGCTGCCCGAGCAGCGCAGCCAGGAGGCGGAGGACGCGGTGATCTTCCACGCCGCCATGAAGGCCGCCTGCGACGCCCACGATCCGACCTACTACGCGAAATTCAAGCCGTGGGCCGACACCTACTTCTTCCTGCCGCATCGTGGCACGGCGCGCGGCGTCGGCGGCATCTTCTACGATCACCTCAACAGCGGCGATTTCGAACGCGACTTCGCCTTCACGCGCGACGTCGGCGCGGCGCTGCTCGACATCTATCCGAAGATCGTCCGCAAGCGCATGGCCGAGCCGTGGACCGAGGAGGAGCGCGCGCAGCAGCTCGCCTGCCGCGGCCTCTATGTCGAGTTCAATCTCTTGTACGACAAGGGCACGATGTTCGGCCTGCAGACCGGCGGCAACACCGAAACCATCATGAGCTCGATGCCGCCGCTGGTGAGCTGGAGCTGAAACGCGCGCAGGGAAGGGCGCGTAGCTGGGAGCAAGCGTCCACCGTGATCGATCATGCCCGCATGATCGATCCGCCAGCCTTGGGGAGTGCGCCGTGGAGGACTACTACGGACTGATCGAACTCGCCGCCGTGTTCCTGTGCCTGATCGTCGGCTGGCTGATCCTCGAACGCCAAGGCAAACGCCTCGACCGCGCCCGCGCCGAACGCGACAAGGGCAAGGCCCCATGACCAGCGACAGCGCCTTCAACTATTTCGAAATCCTGATGCTCGGGATGTTCGCGGCCAGCTGGCTGGTGCTGGAATGGCAGGGCAAGCGGCTGGACAAGAAACGCGAGGCGGAGAAGGCGCGGAGCGAGGTCCTTCCGGACAAGCACTGAGTCCGTCATGGCCGGGCTCCGTCCGGGCCACCCACGATCAGCCTCTCAACGAGCCGCGCACATTGTTTCCGTTTCATTGCCGCTCTTAAAGACGCATCTGTGCGGCACCGCCGTTCGTGGATGGCCGGGACGAGCCCGGCCATGACGGGGTGGGGATCCCTGCTGCATTTTGGCGGGCCGTGTAGCGGTGACGGCTGTCTGCCTGGTTATCACGGGCTCCGGACTCGGCGCGTCTTTCGACAGACGTCGCGTCGAGCATCCAAGCCCACCCCAGCCGTCATGGCCGGGCTCGTCCCGGCCATCCACGAACATCCTCACAACGAATCGTACAGATCGTCCCAGGTCGGATTCGTCGCCAGGATCAGGCGCACTTTCCAGGTCCGGCTCCAGTGCTTGAGGTTATGCTCGCGCTGAATCGCGGTTCGGATGTCGTCATAGGTTTCGAAATACACCAGCCGCTTGAGGCCGTAACGCTTGGTGAAACCGGCGATGGCACCGCTGCGATGCTCATAGACCCGGCGCACGAGGTCGTTCGTCACCCCGACATACAGGATGCCGTTGGGTCGGTTGGTCAGGAAGTACACGTAGCCGATACCCATATGGCGAGTGTGTGTTTCGTAAATGGCCGGGACAAGCCCGGCCATGACGGAATTTGGGGCGGGCGTCTGCTACTTCTGATAGTTCTTGGAGTTGGAGAGACCGCCTCGCAGCCGTCATGGCCGGGCTCGTCCCGGCCATCCACGAAAGCGCCGGATGAGCATTCGACATCGCAGGGCACGAGAAGCGCCCCGCCAGTCGGCGGCCGGCGTAGCGCCCTTGCTCACTTCCTTCTCGGCATCCGAAACGGCAGCATCGCCTGCACCACCGGCATCTTGAAGCGGTCCAGTGACAGGCTTTCGTGCATCAGCGTGACGCGTTCGCCGAGCAGGGTCGTCTCGACCATCGAGCGGGCGTAGAATGGGGTGTCTTCGACGGTGCGGACGATACGCGCATCGGCTTCGCTGCGGGCGCTGCGCTCGATGCGCCAGCCGGAGCGGGGGAGGGGCAACAAAGGCGGCGGGGTGAAGCGTTCCATGTTGCCTTGGGCGTCGAAAGTAATCGCCAGATCGATGCGGCTGCCGTCGCGGCGTTCGGCTTCGTAGAGGATCGCGGTCTTGTCGCGCAGCGCGCCGCGGGCCCATTCCCAATGGGTGAATCCGGTCTCGATCGGCGCGTCGCCGGCATTTGTGTCGAGATAGGCCTCGCCCTGCCACGACAGGCTCGGCTGGTCGAGCGTCACCTCGATCCGCGAGCGTGGCGCGATCGGCCACCAGCGGTGATTGCCGTCCTCGTTCAGCACGAAGTGATTCTTGGTCACCACCTGCGGGACGACGCGGACACGGCCCCTGATCCGGCCCGGGATCGGCGCGCTCATCTCGTTGATGTTGATGGTCAGCGCGCGGCCGTCCCAGCCGAGATCGCTGGGGCCGATCAGGAACGAGCCGAGATTGCGCGCCACCTTGCGGCGCGAGCGTTCGGTCATCGTCCAGCGCTTGCTGCCCTGGTGATACAGCGCGACATTGAGGGCGCAGTGGTTCAACGGATCCGCCGCGCCGCCGCGCCGCGCGAACGCGTAGTAGGGTGAAAATACGCTGCCGATGAAGGCGATGATGGTGAGGCCTTCGCGGCCGTCGTCGCTGATCGCGTCGACGTACCACCAGGCATAGCCGTTCGGCGGAACGTCGAGGTTGAAGCCGGCGCGGCGTTCGTCGGTCTCGTTGGGCCAGGCAATCATCGGGTCGGTCTACACTCGTGGGTCGAAAGATTCAGGTGGCTTTGGTTGCGGCCGGCCGCAGCCGCTGTTGCTCGGCGTCGAGATCGGCGAGCAGGCTGGCCGAGGCGGCGCGGCCCGACAACGCGGCCATCGGCACGCCGGGGCCGGGATGCGTGCTGCCACCGGCGAGATACAGGCCCGGCACCTTGGTGCGTGCGCCGGGGCGTTCGAACGATGCGCTCCAGCCGTGCGAGGCGCGGCCGTACAGCGCGCCGCCGGTCGCCGGAAACAGCCGGTTGAAATCTTCCGGCGTCGTCACCTGCGTCTTGTCGGGCTGCGCCTCGACGCGCAGGCCGCAACGTTCGAGCACCGCGAAGGTCCGCTGCGTCACGCGCGCGATCTCGTCCTGATCGAAGCGCTTGCGGTCGCCGATCGGCGGCGCGTTGACCAGCACCAGCAACTCTTCTTCGCCGCCGTCGTCGCCGAGCATGGCGGTGTCGTCGATGCGATCCTGGCCGCAGATATAGACGGTCGGCTCGCCCGGCACCTCGCCGCGGCCGAAGATGTCGGTGAACTCGCGCGCGTAGTCGCGCGAGAAGAACACCGAATGCCGGCTGAGCGGAAAGCCATCGGTCTTCGCCACCATGCTCCAGGTCATCGCCGACAGCGAGCGCAGTTTCGGCGCCAGCGGCGGCACCGCGCGCTGCACCGCCTGGCCGAACAGGCCGCCGGGCAGGGCGCCGACATCGGCATTGACGATGACGGAGGAGGATTCGATGCGCTCGCCATTGGCCAGGATCACGCCGGCGGCGCGGCCGCCCGACACCATGATCTCGCGCACCTCCTGCTCGTAGCGGATGCTCGCGCCGAGCCTGGTGGCGCAATCGGCGAGCGCGCGCGCCAGCGCATGCATGCCGCCCTCGATGATCCACACGCCCTGCTGCTCGACATGCGCGACCAGCATCAGCGTCGCGGGCGCCTGGAACGGCGAGGAGCCGCAATAGGTCGCGTAGCGGCCGAACAACTGCCGCAGCCGCGGATCCTTGAAGTAATCGCCGAGCGCGTTCCACATCGTGGTGAACGGCCGAATCTTGCGCAGCTCGATCAGTCCGCCGATGCCGCCCGCGGTGGCGAGGCCGGGCAGGCTCGGCGCGGTGGCGCGCAGGAACGGCGTCTCGAGGATCTGATAGATCTTGCGGCCATCGGCACAGAATTGCTTGTAGCGCCTGGCTTCGGCGGCGCCCGCGAACGCGCCGATCGCATCGACCGAGCGCGCCTCGTCGGCGAACAGGTCGAGCCGCGTGCGCTCGTCCCACGCGTGGCGCGCCAGCACCGACAGCGGGCGAAGCTTGACGGAGTCGGCAAAGTTGAGCCCGGCGCCGGCGAACAATTCCTCGAACACCCAGCGCATGGTGAAGACGGTGGGACCGCTGTCGATCCGCGCGGCGCCGATCCCGACCTCGCGGATCTTGCCGCCGGGCGCGGCGGCGCGCTCGACCACGGTCACGTCCAGACCGCGCGCCGACAAGGCCAGCGCGGACGTCAGTCCTGCCACCCCGGCGCCGACGATCACCACCCGATTCCGTGCGGCCAGATCTCTCATGCCGATTCCTGCTTCGCCTTAAGTGTCATTGCGCCATGTCATTGACAGGTGTCCATAATAACTTACAGTCACCGATGACAAGTTAAATTGACACTTGCTGGCTTGAGAGCGGGAGTCTGCCATGGACGTGACCAACCGGATCGAGCGTGCCCTCACCGAGGCTCTCAACCAGGCCGACCTCGCAGGCTGTCCGCCCCGTCTCGCGGCGGCGATGCGCAGCGCCGTATTCCCGCGCGGCGCGCGGGTGCGGCCACGGCTTTGCCACAGCGTCGCGGCGGCCTGCGGCGAGGACAACCCGGCTGCGACCGAAGCCGCCGGCGCCGCCCTCGAACTGATGCACTGCGCCTCGCTGGTGCACGACGATCTCCCCTGTTTCGACGGCGCCGATCTGCGCCGCGGCCGTCCCTCGGTGCACAAGGCGTTCGGTGAGCCGCTCGCCGTGCTGACTGGCGACGCGCTGATCGTGCTGGCGTTCCAGTCGATCGCCCGTGTGTCATGCCAGCCCGACCGGCTGTTGAAGTTGACCCAGATCATCGGCAGCGCCGTCGGCGTGCCGCTCGGCATCGTCGCCGGTCAGGCGTGGGAATGCGAGTCCGAGATCAACCTCGCGCATTATCACCGCTCCAAGACCGGCGCGCTGTTCGTCGCCGCGACCGCGGCGGGTGCGGCCTCGGCCGGCGCCGATCCGGAACCGTGGCGCATGGTCGGCGAGAAGATCGGCGAGGCCTATCAGGTCGCCGACGATCTGCGCGATGCCGCCGCTGACGAGGAAGAGATCGGCAAGCCGGTCGGCCAGGATATCGCGCACGACCGCCCCAGCGCGGTGCGCGAGATGGGCATCGACGGCGCGATCTATCACCTGAAGTCGCTGGTGCGCGGCGCGGTGGATGCGATGCCGCCTTGCTCCAACGGCAACGAACTGCGGTCGCTGATCATGTCGGAAGCGACCCGGCTGGTGCCGGCCAAGCTCGCCGCGACCGCGGCGTGAGGCTTCCCGGCTTGGCCTTTATGGCCGGCCGGTGGTAGCAGGAGTGATGAGTTCCTTCAGCCTGCGCGACCGGCTGCTCGGCTGGCGCGATGCGATCCTGTCGAGTCCGCGGTTTCAGCGCTTTGCCGCGGTGTTTCCGCTGACGCGCGGCGTGGCGCGCCGCCGTGCGGGCGCGATGTTCGATATCGTCGCCGGCTTCGTCTATTCCCAGATCCTGCTCGCCTGTGTGCAACTGCGGCTGTTCGATCTGCTGCGCGATCGCCCCCTCGGCGTCGACGAGCTCGCGCTGCGGCTGTCGCTGCCGCCCGAGTCGATGCGCATGCTGCTGGACGCCGCGACCGCGCTGAAGCTGGTGCAGCCGCGCAGCGGCGGCCGCTACGGCCTCGGCCAGCTCGGCGCCGAGCTGTGCGGCAATCCCGGCGTGCTGGCGCTCGTCGAGCATCACGCGATGCTGTACCGCGACCTCGCCGATCCGCTCGCCGTGCTGCGCGGACCGCGCGGCGGCGGCGAGCTCGCGGCCTATTGGGCCTATGTGCGCGGCGAGGGCGCGGCCGAGCTCGGCGCCGATCAGGTGCTGCCTTACACCGCGTTGATGGCTGCCTCGCAGCCGATGATCGCCCGCGAAGTGCTGCACGTGGTGTCGTTCAAGGACCACCGCTGCCTGCTCGATGTCGGCGGCGGCGACGGCTCGTTCCTGTCCGCAGTGGCCGCGCAGACGCCGGGCCTGCGTGTCATGCTGTTCGATCTGCCGGCGGTCGCCGCCAAAGCCGCCGAGCGGTTTGACGCGAACGGTCTCGCGGGCCGCGCCAGCGCGATCGGCGGCAGCTTCCGCGACGATGCGCTGCCCGAGGGTGCCGACATCGTGTCGCTGGTCCGCATCATCCACGACCACGACGATGACGTCGTCACCGCGCTGCTGCGCGCCGTCCACAAGGCCTTGCCGGACAACGGTAAATTGGTGATCGCCGAACCGCTCGCCGGTCCGCCCGGCCGCGAATCCAGCACCGACGCCTATTTCGCGGTTTACCTGCGGGCGATGGGCACCGGGCAGGGCCGGACCTTCGCCCGGCTGCGCGAGCTTCTGGAGGAGGCCGGCTTCGGCGACATCCGGTTGCACTCGGGTCCGATGCCCATGGTCGCCTCCGTAATTACCGCAATCAAGCGCCCCGATGTGTTAATCTAGCTTGACACTGCATTCCGTCAGTTTACTCTGACACTCAGCGGCAGGACTCTGCCGCCTGGGATTTGGAGTAGGCGATGGAAACCATCGCGGTCGTACTCAAGCAGCCACAACACGTCGAACTCAGCCGGCTCAGCCTCACGGCGCCGACTGCTGACGACGTTGTCGTCGATGTTGCCTGGAGCGGTGTCAGCACCGGGACCGAGCGTTTGTTGTGGTCCGGCCGGATGCCGCCATTCCCCGGAATGGGTTATCCGCTGGTGCCCGGGTATGAGTCGGTCGGCGAAGTCGTCGAGGCGGGCGTTGCGACTGACTTGCAGCCGGGCCAGATGGTATTCGTGCCGGGCGCGAAATGCTTCGGCGAAGTCCGCGGCCTGTTCGGCGCTTCCGCCTCGCGCCTCGTCGTTCCGGCCAAGCGCGTCGTGCCGCTCGATCAGCAGCTCGGCGAGCGCGGTATCCTGATAGCTCTCGCCGCGACCGCTTACCATGCCATCGCGGCCCGTGGCGCGACACCGCCGGACTGCATCGTCGGTCACGGCGTGCTCGGCCGCCTGCTCGCGCGCATCTCGGTCGCGCTCGGTAATCCGCCGCCGACGGTCTGGGAGAAGAACCCGGTCCGCGCCGGCGGCGCCGACGGTTACGCGGTGATCGACCCCGAAACCGACGACAGACGCGACTATCGTAGCATCTACGACGTCAGCGGCGACCCGAAACTCCTGGACGTTTTGATTTCGCGCATCGCGGCGACCGGAGAGATCGTGCTCGCTGGCTTCTACAGCGAGCCGCTGTCCTTCGCCTTCCCTCCGGCTTTCATGCGTGAAGCCCGGATCCGGATCGCGGCGGAATGGCAGCCGCCGGACATCGTCGCCGCCAAGGCGCTGATCGACAGCGGCAAGCTCTCGCTCGACGGACTAATCACGCACCACCAGGAGGCGGCGTCGGCCCCCGACGCCTATCGGATCGCTTTCGAAGACCCTGCATGCCTCAAAATGGTTCTGAACTGGAGACCGAGCTGATGAACGTCGTTCCGCAGATCCGCCTGCAAGACGCACAACTCCGGGCCGAGGCGTCGATCGAGCCCGACGCCCCGGTGACGACTCCCGTGACCAAAGAGACTCAGATCATCGCCATCTACGGCAAGGGCGGCATCGGCAAGAGCTTCACGCTCGCCAACCTCAGCTACATGATGGCCCAGCAGGGCAAGAAGGTGCTGCTGATCGGCTGTGATCCGAAGAGCGACACCACCTCGCTGCTGTTCGGCGGCAAGGCGACCCCGACCATCATCGAAACCTCGTCGAAGAAGAAGCTCGCCGGCGAGGAAGTCACGATCAGCGACGTCTGCTTCAAGCGCGACGGCGTGTTCGCGATGGAGCTCGGCGGACCGGAAGTCGGTCGCGGCTGCGGCGGTCGCGGCATCATCCACGGCTTCGAAACGCTGGAGAAGCTCGGCTTCCACGAGTGGGGCTTCGACTATGTGCTGCTCGACTTCCTCGGCGACGTGGTGTGCGGCGGCTTCGGCCTGCCGATCGCCCGCGACATGTGCCAGAAGGTGATCGTCGTCGGCTCCAACGATCTGCAGTCGCTCTACGTCGCCAACAACGTCTGCTCCGCGGTCGAATACTTCCGCAAGCTCGGCGGCAATGTCGGCGTCGCCGGCATGGTGATCAACAAGGACGACGGCACCGGCGAGGCTCAGGCTTTCGCCAATGCGGCCGGCATTCCGGTGCTGGCGGCGATTCCCGCCGATGAAGACATCCGCCGCAAGAGCGCGAACTACGAGATCGTCGGCCTGCCCGACGGGCAGTGGGGTCCGCTGTTCGCCACCCTGGCCGAGAACGTCGCGATCGCGCCGCCGGTCCGGCCGAAGCCGCTCACGCAGGACGGCCTGCTCGGCCTGTTCTCCAGCGATGTCACGGGGCGCGACGTCGTGCTCCTGCCTGCGACGATGGAAGACATGTGCGGCGCCACGGTGCTGAACAAGCCGTCGCTCGAAGTGATCTACGACGCGGTCTGATCCACAGCGTGTCCGGGAGTCCGTCATGAACGCAATGTCTCGCTATTCAGGTCCCATCGGCGATTCGATCGTTACCGATCCCGCCGATGGCGACGCCATGGCGGACGGCGCCGACGCCGCGGTGAACGTCGCTGCGACCAAGACGGATGGGCTTGGTTGCCACGCCGGCGCGGCGGAAATGAAGGCCGCCGCGGAGGCCGCGGGCAAGAGCGAAATCCTCGACCGCTACGCCGCGGACTATCCGAAGGGGCCGCATGATCAGCCGCAGAGCATGTGCCCGGCGTTCGGCTCGCTGCGCGTCGGCCTGCGGATGCGTCGGACCGCGACGATCCTGTCCGGCTCGGCCTGCTGCGTCTACGGCCTGACCTTCGTGTCGCATTTCTACGGCGCGCGCCGCACCGTCGGCTACGTGCCGTTCAGTTCGGAGACGCTGGTCACCGGCAAGCTGTTCGAAGACATCCGCGACGCCGTCTACAAGCTCGCCGATCCCGAGCACTACGATACGATCATCATCACCAATCTCTGCGTGCCGACCGCGTCCGGCGTGCCGCTGGATCTGCTGCCGAACGAGATCAACGGCGTGCGTATCGTCGGCATCGACGTGCCGGGATTCGGCGTGCCGACTCATGCCGAGGCCAAGGACGTGCTGGCCGGCGCGATGCTCGAATACGCCCGCAAGGAAGCCGAACAGGGCCCGGTGCAGGCGCCGCGCGGCGGCCGCAGCGAGCGGCCGACGGTGACGCTGCTCGGCGAAATGTTTCCGGCCGATCCGGTCGGCATCAACATGATGCTGGAGCCGCTCGGCCTCGCCGCCGGTCCGGTGGTCCCGACCCGCGAATGGCGTGAGCTTTATGCGGCGCTCGACTGCGAAGTCGTCGCTGCGATTCATCCGTTCTACAAAGCCAGCATCCGTCAGTTCGAACTCGCCGGCCGCAAGGCCGTCGGCTCGGGGCCGGTTGGTCACGACGGCACCGAGACCTGGCTGGAAGCGATCGGCACCGCCTGCAACGTATCGCGCGACAAGATCGACGCGGCGAAGAATCGCTTCCTGCCGGCCATCAAGGCCGCGCTCGCCGCCAAGCCGATCGACGCGCGGATCACCGTGTCGGGCTACGAAGGCTCCGAGCTGCTGGTGGCGCGGCTGCTGATCGAAAGCGGTGCGCGTGTGCCGTATGTCGGCACGGCGGTGCCACGCACGCCGTGGTCCGACCTCGATCGCGAGTGGCTCGAAGCCAAGGGCGTGCGGGTGCAGTACCGCGCCTCGCTCGAGCAGGATTTCGCGGCGGTCGACGAATTCCGTCCGGATCTGGCGATCGGCACCACTCCGGTGGTGCAGAAGGCCAAGACCATGGCGATCCCGTCTTTGTACTTCACCAATCTGATTTCGGCGCGGCCGCTGTTCGGCGTCGCCGGCGCCGGCTCGCTGGCGCAGGTGATCAACGCGGCGCTCGCCAATCAGGCGCGCTTCGACGAGATGAAAGAGTTCTTCGGCGACGTCGGGCAGGGCCCCGGCGCCGGCATCTGGACCGACACGCCGAAGGACTACCCCGCCTTCCGCGACAAATATCGCAAGCAGATCGAAGCCGCAGCCAAGAAGCGCAAGGCGGAGGAGATGATCTGATGCTTGTTCTCGATCACGATCGCGCCGGCGGCTATTGGGGCGCCGTCTATGCCTTCACCGCGGTGAAGGGCCTGCAGGTGATCATCGACGGTCCGGTGGGCTGCGAGAATCTGCCGGTGACCTCGGTGCTGCACTACACCGACGCGCTGCCACCCCACGAACTGCCGATCGTCGTCACCGGGCTCGGCGAAGAAGAACTCGGCAAGCTCGGCACCGAAGGTGCGATGAAGCGCGCCCATCGCGCGCTCGATCCTTATCTGCCGGCGGTGGTGGTCACCGGATCGATCGCCGAGATGATCGGCGGCGGCGTCACGCCGGAGGGCACCGGCATCAAGCGATTCCTGCCGCGCACCATCGACGAGGATCAGTGGCAGAGCGCCGACCGCGCGATCTCCTGGCTGTGGAAGGAATACGGCCCGAAGAAGATTCCGGAGCGCACCCGCAAGGACGGCGAGAAGCCGCGCGTCAACATCATCGGGCCGATCTACGGCACCTTCAACATGCCGTCCGATCTCGCCGAGATCCGACGCCTGATCGAAGGCATCGGCGCCGAAGTCAACATGGTGTTTCCGCTCGGTACGCATCTGGCCGACATTCCCAAGCTGGTCAACGCCGACGTCAATGTCTGCATGTATCGCGAGTTCGGCCGGCTGCTGTGCGAAGCGCTGGAGCGGCCGTATCTGCAGGCGCCGATCGGGCTGCATTCGACCACGCGCTTCCTGCGCAAGCTCGGCGAGCTCACCGGGCTCGACCCGGAGCCGTTCATCGAGCGCGAGAAGAACACCACGATCAAGCCGTTGTGGGATCTGTGGCGCTCGGTGACGCAGGACTTCTTCGGCACCGCCAGCTTCGCGGTGGTCGCGACCGACACCTATGCGCGCGGCCTGAGGCATTTCCTCGAAGAGGAGATGGGCCTGCCGTGCAGCTTCGCGTTCTCGCGCAAGGCCGGGGTCAAGCCCGACAACGACGCGGTGCGGGCCGCGATTCGGCAGACGCCGCCGCTGATCATGTTCGGCAGCTACAACGAAAGAATGTACCTGGCCGAAGCCGGCGCGCGCGCAGTGTACATCCCGGCGTCGTTCCCGGGCGCGGTGATCCGCCGGCACACCGGCACGCCGTTCATGGGCTATTCGGGCGCGACTTACCTCGTGCAGGAAGTCTGCAACGCGCTGTTCGACGCGCTGTTCAACATCCTGCCGCTCGGCAGCGATCTCGACCGGGTCGATCCGACGCCGGCGCGCCGCCACGAAGAATTGCTGTGGAGCGACGAGGCGAAAGCCCTGCTCGACCAGGTTCTCGAATCTCATCCGGTGCTGGTGCGTATTTCCGCGGCGAAGCGCTTGCGCGATGCCGCCGAAAACAGCGCGCGCCGCGCCGGACAGGAAAAAGTCACTACCGAATTCGTCACTAAAGCACGTGCTGCGTTGCTCGACGGGCAATCGGTGTAACGATGATTTGAGCTAGAACAATGCGGTTCACAATGTCGCGACCAAATATGCGCAATCCGAGAATTAGGAGATAACCGATGTCCGACTACGTCCACACCGGCCGTCGCTCCAGGGTGCTTCAGGATAACGCTGCCATCGAGTGCAGGCTGATGTTCGGCGCGTGCTACGCGCTGTTCCTCGTCCGCGCGATCGTGACACGCGCGATGCCCTGGCGCCGGCAAAACGCACAATCTCAATCCGTGTTCAGCGAGGCCCACAACGCCGCGAGCGTTCTGGTGACCTCCTCGTTCATGGGGATGTAATTCGAATTTCGTCCGGCTTCGCCGGACGGAACACTGCCGTCTCGGAAACGAAACGGTAACTCGCTGTCGTTTCGGAAACGATACGGCAATCGTTTGCCGCCCTCACTTCGGGCGGCGAGTCGGCCGAAAGGCCATCACTAGGAGGTGTACCAAATGAGTGACGGTTCCATCTCGGGACTTTCCGAAGCGGAAGCCAAGGAATTCCACTCGATCTTCGTGACGAGCTTCTTCCTCTTCATCGTCGTCGCGGTTGTTGCTCACATCCTCGCCTGGATGTGGCGTCCGTGGCTGCCGAAGGCCACCGGTTACGCGATGGACACTGTCCATCAGCTGACTTCGTATCTTTGCTAAGGGGAGACGACTACTATGTGGCGAATTTGGCTTCTGTTTGATCCGCGTCGCGCGCTGGTCCTGCTGTTCGTGTTCCTGTTCGGCCTGGCCATCATCATCCACTTCATCCTGCTGAGCACCAGCCGCTTCAACTGGCTGGACGGCCCGAAGAAGACGGCTGAGATCTCTCAGACCTACACCAGCATGCCCGTCTAACGGCATGGTGAACTGCTTACCGGAAACGGGCGGGAAACGGACCCATCTGCCGGGCTCGCCCGCTTCCGGGAAGCTACCTGGACTGGAATACTACGATGGATTTTCCCTGGCGCGCTCGCGGAGGAACGATCGATGGCAATGCTCAGCTTTGAGAAAAAATACCGCGTTCGTGGCGGAACGCTAATCGGGGGCGACCTGTTCGACTTCTGGGTCGGCCCGTTCTACGTCGGGTTCTTCGGGGTCGCGACGGTGTTTTGTGCGGTGATGGGGACCGCGCTGATCATCTGGAATACTGCGATGGGACCGACCTGGGTTCTGTGGCAGATCAGCGTCAATCCGCCGGACGCCAAATACGGCCTCGGCTTCGCGCCGCTGACCGAAGGCGGCATCTGGCAATGGGTCTCGATCTTCGCGACCGGCGCATTCATTTCCTGGGCGCTGCGTGAAGTTGAAATCTGCCGCAAGCTCGGCATCGGCTATCACGTGCCGTTCGCCTTCAGCTTCGCGATCTTCGCTTATGTCACCCTCGTGGTGATCCGTCCGGTTCTGATGGGCTCCTGGAGCTACGGCTTCCCCTACGGTATCTTCACGCATCTCGATTGGGTGTCGAACACCGGCTACTCCTATGGCCAGTTCCACTACAATCCCGCGCACATGATCGCGATCACCTTCTTCTTCACGACCTGTCTGGCGCTGGCGCTGCATGGCGGTCTGGTTCTGTCGGCCCTCAATCCGGACCGTGGCGAACCGGTGAAGTCGCCCGAGCATGAGAACACCGTGTTCCGTGACCTCGTCGGCTACTCGATCGGCACCATCGGCATTCATCGTCTCGGCCTGTTCCTGGCCCTGGCCGCCGTGTTCTTCAGCGCCGTCTGCATGATCCTCAGCGGTCCGGTGCTCGCCGAAGGCGGTTCGTGGCCGGAGTGGTGGAATTGGTGGCGCAACCTGCCGATCTGGAATTCGTAATTCAACCGGTCACAAGAGAGTCTTGTCATGGCCCAATATCAGAACATCTTTACGCAGGTCCAGGTTGAGGGACCTGCCTATGCGGGGGTGCCGCTACGACCCGGCAGCTCTGCCCGCGAGACCCAGACGACGTTCAACTACTGGCTCGGCAAAATCGGCGACGCGCAGGTCGGCCCCGTCTATCTCGGGTTCACCGGTGTCTGCTCGCTGCTGTGCGGCTTCGTCGCGATCGAGATCATCGGCCTCAACATGCTGGCGTCGGTGGACTGGAGCCCGATCGAATTCCTGCGCCAGTTCTGCTGGCTGGCGCTCGAGCCGCCGAAGCCGGAATACGGCCTCTCGATCCCGCCGCTGAAGGAAGGTGGCTGGTGGCTGATCGCCGGCTTCTTCCTCACCGTGTCGATCGCGCTGTGGTGGGTTCGCACCTATCGCCGCTCGCGGGCGCTCGGCATGGGCACCCACGTGTCTTGGGCGTTCGCCTCGGCGATCCTGCTCTATCTGTCGCTCGGCTTCATCCAGCCGGTGCTGATGGGTTCGTTCAGCGAAGCGCCGCCCTTCGGCATCTTCCCGCACCTCGACTGGACCAACAACTTCTCGATCAAGTACGGCAACCTGTACTACAACCCCTTCCACTGTCTCTCGATCGCCTTCCTGTATGGCTCTGCCCTGCTGTTCGCCATGCACGGTGCGACCATCCTGGCCGTGAGCCGCTACGGCGGCGAGCGCGAAATCGAGCAGATGCTGGACCGCGGTACCGCACTTGAACGCGCTGCTCTGTTCTGGCGCTGGACGATGGGCTTCAACGCCACGGCCGAATCGATCCATCGTTGGGCCTGGTGGTTTGCGGTGCTCTGCCCGCTGACCGGTGCCATCGGCATCATCCTGACCGGCCCGGTTGTCGATAACTGGTTCGACTGGGGTGTGAAGCATGGCCTCGCCCCGCCGCGGTAGCGCACTCTGACGCTCTCGACCCAAGATTGCGCACGCCTGATTGAAAAATTCCGATCAGGCGTGCGTGTTGCTTTGATAGGACGCTGACCACCCCGAACAGCCGCGCCCGCTCCAAACTTCAACGCCGGATAATGACGTGCGGAGCGACGTGAGGTAAAGGAAGCGCTTCCCACCCGCGCCTGGAAGTCCGAAACAAGCCAAAAGCCAACCCGCAGCCCGCCCAAAGGCCCGGGGTCAAGAAGAAGACTCGACTTGGCGGACACAGGCGCCGGACAGAGGGAGGGGTTTTTGCTGGAGGATATTTGCCCTGGTGCAAGTGTTCAAATCTCCGAAGGAGGCGCTGGGCGATCTCGGTGCTGAATCTGCAGCGAAGCTGATCGCCGCAGCGACCGACGTCGCGTTGGTGATCGATCCGCAGGGCGTCATCCGGGACGTGGCGTTCAACAAGGACGAGCTGGCGCTCGAACTCGACGGGCAGGGCCGCTGGCTCGGATCGCGGCTGGTCGATGTCGTGACATCCGACACCCAGCCGAAAATACGCGAATTGCTGCTCGACGCGACGGTGCGCGACACCGCGACGTGGCGTCAGGTGAACCACCCCTCGCCAGGCGGGGACGACGTGCCGGTGTTGTACTCGGCCATCAATTTCGGCCGTGACGATCGGCTTCTGGTGGTCGGTCGTGATCTGCGTCAACTCGCGATCATGCAGCAACGGCTAATCAACGCACAGCAATCGATGGAGCGGGACTACATCCGGCTGCGTCACGCGGAAACCCGCTATCGCCTGCTGTTTCAGGTCTCCTCGGAAGCCGTCATGATCGTGGATGCGACCAGCGAACTGATCCTCGACGCCAATCCGGCGACGCTGGCGTTGTTCGATTCCGCCGCGCCGCAGACGCAGAATTCCCCGGTCGCCAGCCATTTCGATCCCGCCGACCAGCCGCTGGTGCTCAGCCTGCTGGCGGATGTCCGTTCCACCGGCCGCGACGGCCGCGCCAAGGTGCGCCTCGCCGCGTCGGGGCGCAGCTGCGACGTGGCGGCCTCGCTGTTCCGGCAGGAGAACGCGTCGCTGTTCCTGGTCCGGCTGACCTCGCAGTCCGCCGTGCCGGAAGTCGGCGCCGCCAAGAACGCGTCGCTGCTGCTGAAGTACTTCGAGTCCGCCGCCGATGCGCTGGTGATCACCCAGTTCGACGGCCGCGTCGTGCGCAGCAATCTCGCCTTCCTCGAAATGGCGCAGCTCGGCAGCGCCGAACAGGCGCGCGGCGAGTTGCTCGATCGCTGGCTCGGCCGCACCGGGGTGGACCTCAGCGTCGCGCTCGCCAATCTGCGGCAGAACGGCACGATCAAGCTGTTCGCCACCGTGCTGCGCGGCGAATACGGCGCCGCCGCCGAGGTCGAAGTCTCGGCCGTGGCGCTCAACGACCTCGAGGACAAGCCGTGCTTCGGCTTCGCGATCCGCAATGTCGAGAAGCGGTTGCCGACAGCCCCCAGCTCGAAGCGCGAGCTGCCGCGTTCGGTCGCGCAGCTGACCGAACTGATCGGCCGCGTGCCGTTGCGCGATCTCGTGCGCGAGACCACCGACGTGATCGAGAAGCTGTCGATCGAGGCGGCGCTCGAACTCACCGGCGACAACCGCGCTTCGGCGGCCGACATGCTCGGCCTCAGCCGCCAGAGCCTCTACGTCAAACTGCGCCGCTATGGCCTCGCGGAACATGCGCCCGAAGGAGAGGCTGCCGATGAGTAATGCGCCATTAGGCAACGCGCCGATGAGCAACGCGCCGGCCGGCGCCGTGGCGCTGCGCCCGGCGCCGTCGGCGGTGCTCGAAGTGTTGCACCCGATCACCTGGTTTCCGCCGATGTGGGCCTTCGCCTGCGGCGTGGTGTCGTCGGGCGTGCCGATCTCGTCGCGCTGGGTCGAAGTGATCGCCGGCATCGTGCTGTGCGGTCCGCTGCTGGTCGCGACCAGCCAGGTCGTCAACGACTGGTTCGATCGCGACGTCGACGCCATCAACGAACCGAACCGGCCGATCCCCTCCGGCCGCATCCCCGGACGCTGGGGCCTCTATCTGTCGTTCATGTGGACAGCCGCCTCGCTGCTGCTCGCCAGCCAGCTCGGCGTCTGGGTGTTCGGCGCCGCCGTGCTCGGCCTGGTGCTGGCCTGGATCTATTCGATGCCGCCCTTCCGGCTGAAGCAGAACGGCTGGCTCGGCAACGGCGCCTGCGCGATTACTTACGAAGGCTTCGCCTGGTTCACCGGCGCCGCCGTCATGCTCGGCGGCCTGCCGCCGTGGTGGATCGTGACGCTCGCGCTGCTCTACAGCGCCGGCGCGCACGGCATCATGACGCTGAACGATTTCAAGTCGATCGAGGGCGACATCAAGACCGGCGTCGGCTCGCTGCCGGTCAAGCTCGGCGTGGACAACGCGGCGCGCACCGCCTGCGCGGTGATGGCGATCCCGCAGGTGGTAGTGATCGCGCTGCTGCTTTCGTGGGATCGGCCGATCGGCGCGGCGATCGTCAGCCTGGTGCTGCTGCTGCAGCTGGTTCTGATGGTCCGCTTCCTGCGCACGCCGGTCGAGCGCGCCACCTGGTTCAGCGGTCTCGGCGTCGCGCTCTACGTCATGGGCATGATGGCCAGCGCCGTCGCGGTCTCCTCGTTCGGAGCCCCGGCATGAGTTTCACTGCGATCGGAGTAGCATGATCATGATGCGGCCGCTGTCCTGGCTGGGCATTGTTCGGATGGGGCTGGTGCAGACCGGCCTCGGCGCCATCGTCGTGCTCACCACCTCGACCCTCAACCGGGTGATGGTGGTGGAGCTGGCGCTGCCCGCGATGCTGCCGGGAGCGCTGGTGGCGATCCACTACGCGCTGCAGGTGTTTCGTCCGGCCTGGGGCCATGGCTCCGATCGCGGCGCGCGTCGCACGCCCTGGATCATCGGCGGCATGGCGGTGCTGGCGCTCGGCGGTTTCCTCGCCGCGGTCGCGACCGCCTGGATGGCGACGCAGCCGCTGTTCGGCGTCGCGCTGGCGATCGTCGCGTTCTGCCTGATCGGCGGCGGCGTCGGCGCAGCCGGCACCTCGCTGCTGGTGCTGCTGGCCAAGCGCGTCGACGACAAGCGTCGCGCCGCAGCCGCCACCATCGTCTGGGTGATGATGATCGCAGGCTTCATCGTCACCACCGGCTTCGCCGGCCATCTGCTCGATCCGTATTCGCCGTCGCGCCTCGTCGCCGTGTCGGGCGGCGTGTCGCTGATCGCGATGCTGCTGACGCTCGTCGGCGTCTGGGGAATTGAAGGCAAGGTCGCCGCCGCTCCGGCCGCGCCGCCGCCCGAGAAGGGCTCGTTCCGCGCCGCCATCAAGGAAGTCTGGGCCGAGCCGCAGGCACGCCGCTTCGCCATCTTCGTGTTCGTCTCGATGCTCGCTTACAGCGCGCAGGATCTGATCCTGGAGCCGTTCGCCGGCGCGGTGTTCGCGTTCACGCCGGGCGAGACCACCAAGCTGTCGAGCGTGCAGCATGGCGGCACGCTGCTCGGCATGGCGCTGGTGCCGCTGATCGGGGCGCTGTTTCCGAAGACGCGCGGCAATCTCAAGGTCTGGACGGTGGGCGGCTGCATCGCCTCGGCGATCGCGCTGCTGGGCCTGTCCACCGCCGCGATCGTCGGCGGCACCTGGCCGCTGCGCGAGAACGTGTTTCTGCTCGGCGTCACCAATGGCGCCTATGCGGTGGCGGCGATCGGCTCGATGATGGAGCTGGTGAGCGCCGGCGGCGAGAAGCGCGAAGGCGTGCGCATGGGACTGTGGGGCGCCGCGCAGGCGATCGCGTTCGGCATCGGCGGCTTCATCGGCACGCTGGCGAGCGACGTCGCGCGGCTGGTCCTGAGTTCGCCGGCGCTGTCCTACGCGTCGGTGTTCGCCGCGGAGGCCGGTTTGTTCGTGGTGTCGGCGGTGATGGCGGTGTGGGTGCATCGCGCGCAGCAGCGCTCCGCGCGCGCTGCGGGCCGGGGCGTCGATTTGTCGAATGCAGCTGTGGCGGGAGGATAGGATGAGCGAGAATTCCGCAATCTACGACGTCGTCGTCGTCGGGGGAGGGCCCGCCGGTGCGACGGCGGCCTGCGACCTCGCGCGCGCCGGCAAACGTGTCGTCCTGCTCGACCGCGCCGGACGCATCAAGCCGTGCGGCGGCGCGATCCCGCCGCGCGCGATCCGCGATTTCGCGATTCCGGACGGCATGCTGGTCGCCAAGATCAACGCCGCGCGGATGGTGTCGCCGACCGATGTCGAAGTCGACATGCCGATCGACGGCGGCTTCGTCGGCATGGTCGATCGCGAGCATTTCGACGAGTGGCTGCGCAAGCGCGCCGCCAGCGTCGGCGCGGAGCGCCGCACCGGCCTGTTCCGCCGCTTCACGCGCGACGAGAGCGGCGTCAACACCGTCCACTACGAAGCGCGCCAGCCCGATGGCTCGATGCAGGAAGAGACCGTGCGGGCGCGGGCGATCATCGGCGCCGACGGCGCGGTGTCGGCGGTGGCGCGGCAGTTCCTGCCGGATGCCGACCGGGTGCCGTTCGTGTTCGCCTATCACGAGATCATCAAGGCGCCGCAGCCCGAGCAACGCGCCGCTTATGAAAGCCGGCGCTGCGACGTGTACTATCAGGGCAAGGTGTCGCCGGATTTCTACGGCTGGGTGTTTCCGCACGGCGACACCGTGAGCGTCGGCACCGGCTCGATGCACAAGGGCTTCTCGCTGCGCGACTCGGTGGCCGAGCTGCGCAAGCAGACCGGGCTCGAAGAGGTCGAGACCATCCGCAAGGAAGGCGCGCCGATCCCGCTGCATCCGCTGCCGCGCTGGGACGACGGCCACAGCGTGCTGCTCGCCGGTGACGCCGCGGGCGTCGTGGCGCCGGCTTCGGGTGAGGGCATCTACTACGCGCTGCTCGGCGGCCGGCTTGCGGCCGAGGCGGTGGGCGAGTTTCTCGAAACCGCGGAGGCCAAAGCGCTGAAGGGCGCGCGCAAGCGCTTCATGCGCGCCAACGGCTCGGTGTTCCGCATCCTCGGCCTGATGCAGTGGTACTGGTACGCGAGCGACAAGCGCCGCGAGCAGTTCGTCAACATCTGCCGCGACCGCGACGTCCAGAAGCTGACCTGGGACGCCTACATGAACAAGAAGCTGGTCCGCGCCAAGCCGATCGCGCATGTCCGGATCTTCTTCAAGAACCTGGCGCACATGACCGGCTTTGCTTCGGTGTGACACCCGGGCAGGCTGATCGATGCGGGGCGGCGGTCCCGCGATCGAGGCCGCGAATGCCCATCGTCGCGCTGGCGTTCCGATGGGCGCGCCGGCGCCCGGAGTCTGATAGTCTGAGGACCAGACTTCGATTCTTCTTCGGCGCGTCTTGCAGGCGAGGCGCGCCGAGGGGACAACTACCTGCAGGTCCTACTTTGAATCCGATCCTTGTCGCTTTTGCCGTCGCCATCCTGGTGGGATTGCTCGGCGGATCGCTCACCGACACCGGTGCCTGGTATCAGAGCCTGATCAAGCCGTGGTGGCAGCCGCCGGACTGGGCGTTCGGTCCGGCCTGGACGGTGATCTTCGCGCTCGCCGCGATGTCGGCGGTCTATGCCTGGCGCGGCGCGGCCACGCGGGCGCAGCGCGAATGGGTGGTCGGCATCTTCGCCGCCAACGGCTTCTTCAACGTGCTGTGGAGCATGCTGTTCTTCACCATCCAGCGGCCCGACTGGGCATTGCTGGAGGTGCCGCTGCTGTGGCTGTCGGTGCTGATCGGCATCGTGGCGTTCTGGCGCAGGGCCCGCACCGCGAGCTACTACCTCGTGCCGTATCTACTGTGGGTGAGCTTCGCGGCGTATCTGAACTGGACGGTCGTGCGGCTCAACGCACCGTTCTCATGACCGGCGGCGCCCCGCTGTCTCAACTTCCGGGATCCCCGCGATGTCGATGATGTCCGACCTGTTCGCCGACGGCCTTCTCGTCGATCTGATCCTCGGCTTCCTGGTGCTCGAGGCCGTCGGCATCATCGGTTACTGGGTATGGCGCAAACGCGGGATCGCCCCGGCCGACTTCCTCCCGGGCCTGTGCTCCGGCGCCCTGATGCTGCTGGCGTTGCGAGCGGTTCTCAGTGGCGCCTCGTGGGTGCTGCCTTCAGTTTGCCTCATGGTTGCGGGGCTCGCTCACCTCGTCGACGTCCTCCGCCGCTGGCGCTCCTGACAGGGGCCAGGAGGCCGGTCCGCCGGCCGCTCGCGGCTCTTTTTCCGGTCTTCGAAAAGCAAAGAGCTCCGGTCCTTGCGGGCCGGAGCTCTTGAACGCGGCTGACCTTGGTCAGCGCGGCAATCAGCTTACTTCAGGGTCGCCAGATAGGCCGCGACGTCCTTGCGCTGCTGCTCGTTGGCGAGCTTGAAGGTCATCTTGGTCGAGCCGGTCGCCTTGTCGGCCTGGCCCTTGTCGGTCAGGAACTTCTTCAGGAACGCGTTCGGATCGGCCAGATACTCGACGACGTTTTCCTGCGACCACACCAGACCGGCTTCACCGGCCGCGTGGTTCAGCGGCGAGTAGCTGAAGCCGGCCGCGGTGCCGGTCTTGCGGCCAATCACGCCGCCGAGCGCCGGACCGACCATGTTCTTGTCGGCGCGATGGCAGGTCTGGCACTGCTTGAACACCGCTTCACCCTTGGCGGCGTCCTGCGCCGAGGCGATGCCGGTCGACAGAGATCCTGCGGCTGCGGCGATAGTGACAATTGCGAGAAGTTTACGGACCACGTCTCTCTCCTAGATCTCGTCGTTTTGCGCCCACGGAATAATGGCCCTCATGGGGCCTGGACCAACGCGCTATCCAAACTCTTTCTAAGGTAATCTGTAAAGCTATTCTGACACCGAACGTTCCTTCGAACTGGACGACTTTGGAAGTTATCGCCTTGATTTTGCGCAATAAAGTTACGGAATAGGCAATTCGGCGAATTTCGTCGATATTCCAGTGCGCTTCCACTTGTCATTGGCATAATGTCTGCATAATTCGTTTGGGCGCGACCGTTCGAATGCCGTCTCCCGACGCCGGAACCGCCTGCGAGTGGAGCGATGTCTGCCAAACCAGTTCAGCCTGACATCACGCTGTTGCTCGATATGGACGGTGTGATCCGAGACGCCAGCCTATCACCCGCTCTGTCTGAAGAGAGCGTCGAGGCCTGGCTCGGTCGCCCCTGGACCGATATCGCGGGCGAGGAAGGCGGCGACAAAGTGCGCCGCATGGTCGAGGACGCGCGTACAAGCGGCATCTCGGCATTTCGGCAGATCAATCAGCGCTTCCCCTCCGGCACCGAAATCCCGATCGAATTCACCACGATGCTGCTGGGCGATCGCACCGGCATGCTGGCTGTCGGCAAGAATCTTCAGGCCGTCACTGAACTGCATTCGAGACTGATCGCGGCGCAGCAGACCATCGAGCGCGATTACTGGCGGCTGCGCGAAATGGAGACGCGCTATCGGCTGGTCTTCGATGCCGCCACCGAAGCGGTCCTAATCGTTTCCGCCAATGATCTGAAGGTGGTCGAAGCCAATCGGGCCGCAGTTCAGGCGCTGAGCGGAATCGATCGCGGCAACGAGGAGGTCACCGGCCGCGATCTCTTGCTCGAGATCGCCGAAGCGGATCGGGAGGCGGTGCGCGAGATGCTGGTGCGCGTCCGCGATCGCGGCAAGGCGCTGAGCATCCTCGTCCATCTCGGCCGCGAAGTGCGTCCCTGGATGGTCCGTGGCTCTCTGGTGTCGTCTGAACGCGGGCAGGTGTTCCTGCTGCAATTTACGCCGGTGACGTCGACACCGCGTGGTGACGACCGTTCCGAGCCGACAGTGTTGAAGACGCTGATCGATCGCGTCCCGGATGGCTTCGTCGCGCTCGACGCGGCGGGAGTCATCCGCCACGCCAATCAGGCTTTTCTCGATCTCGTCCAAATCGGTTCGAAAGGCTCGGCGATCGGTGAGTCGCTCGGACGCTGGCTGACGCAGCCGGGCGCCGATCTCGCGGCGCTGCTGTCGCATCTGCAGCGCTACAAGACCGTGCGCCTGTTTCAGACCACGATCCGTGGTGAACTCGGCAGCGAGACCGATGTCGAAATCTCCGCGGTCGATGGCGACGACCACAACTATGTGGGCGTCCTGATCCGCAACGTTTCGCGCCGCCTGACCGGCGGCGAAACCGATGCGCTGCGCGCAGCACTCGGGCCGATCAGCAAGCAGCTCGGCCGCTCGTCGCTGCGCAAGCTGGTCAAGAATACGGTCGGTATCGTCGAGCGCCACTACGTCAAGGAAGCGCTCGAACTGACCAAAGGTAATCGCACTGCCACCGCCGAATTGCTCGGCTTGAGCCGGCAAAGCCTCTATGCCAAGCTTGCCCGCTACGGACTCGACGACAAGGGGTCCCTGTCTCAGGACGACTTACCCGACGACGACGCTGAGGACTGATTGGCCGTTCAACCGACCAGCTTGCCCGCATTCGGAACCGCCGACCTTTCGAACTGCGAACAGGAACAGATTCACCTTGCGGCCTCGATTCAGCCGCACGGCGCGCTATTGGTCGTCAGCGAGCCGGATCATCGCGTCATCCAGGCCAGCGCCAATGCTGCGGAGTTTTTGAACGTCACCCGGGTGCTGGGGCTGCCGCTCTCGGACCTCGAAGGCGATCTGCTGATTCGCATTCTGCCGCATCTCGATCCGACGCTCGAAGGCATTCCGGTCGCAGTGCGTTGTCGGATCGGCAAGCCGAGCATCGAATTCGACGGGCTGATCCACCGGCCACCCGAAGGCGGATTGATCATCGAGCTCGAGCGCGCGGGGCCGCCGCTCGACCTCCAGACCACTGTCGGACAGGCGCTCGACAAGATCAGAACTTCCAATTCGATCCGTAGCCTGTGTGATGAAGCCGCGCTGCTGTTTCAGGAGCGCACCGGATACGACCGGGTGATGGTCTATCGGTTCGATGAAGAAGGCCATGGCGAGGTCTTTTCCGAGCGCCACACGGCCGGGCTCGAATCCTATCTCGGCAATCGCTATCCCGCTTCCGATATCCCGCAGATGGCCCGGCGGCTCTACGAGCGCCAGCGGGTGCGCGTATTGGTCGATGTCGGCTATGAGCCGGTCCCGCTGCAGCCGCGGCTGTCGCCGCTCACGGGACGCGACCTCGACATGTCGAGTTGCTTCCTCCGGTCGATGTCGCCGATCCATCTTCAGTATTTGAAGAACATGGGCGTGCGCGCCACTCTGGTCGTGTCGCTGATGGTCGGCGGCAAGCTCTGGGGCCTCGTCGCCTGCCATCATTATCAGCCGCGCTTCATTCATTTCGAACTGCGCGCAGTTTGTGAGCTGCTCGCTGAGGCGATCGCGACTCGCATCACCGCGCTGGAGAGCTTCGCCCAGAGCCAGTCCGAGCTGTTCGTGCAGCGGCTCGAGCAGCGCATGATCGAGGCGATCTCGCGCGAGGGCGACTGGCGCGCGGCCATCTTCGATGCGTCGCAGTCGATCCTGCAGCCGGTCCGGGCCAGCGGTGCCGCGCTCGTCTATGAAGGGCAGGTGGCCACCATCGGTGAGGTCCCAGGCACGCACGACATCCGCGAGATCGCCGCCTGGCTCACCAAGCAGCCGCGTGCGTCCGTCCTCTCGACCTCGTCGTTAGGTCTCGACGTCCGTGATTTCTCGCCGCTGACGGCAGTCGCCAGCGGCCTCGCCGCGGCACCTGTCTCGAACCATCCTGGCGAATTCCTGATGTGGTTCAGGCCGGAGCGCGTGCGCACCGTTACCTGGGGCGGAGACCCGAAGAAGCCGTTCGTGATTGGCAACACTCCGGCCGATTTGTCGCCGCGCCGCTCCTTCGCGAAATGGAATCAGGTGGTGGAGGGCACGTCCGATCCGTGGACGCCGGCCGATCTTGCGGCGGCGCGGACGATCGGCCAGTCGGTGGCCGACATCGTTCTGCAGTTTCGCGCGGTGCGGACGCTCATCGCCCAGGAGCAACTCGATCAGTTCTCCCGTCAGGTCGCGACATCGGATCATCCGGTGGTGATCGCGGACATTGAAGGCAAGATCCTTCTGATTAACGGCGCGTTCACCGCGATGCTGCCGCAGGGCTATCCGCCCGTTCATCGGCTCGAGGATCTGGCGCTGGCGTTTCTCGATCCCTTCGACTTCAGGCGCAGCATCGGAGAGTTGATCGAGCGGCAGCGTGCCTGGCGCGGTGAACTGATGTTGCGGGGGCCCGGCGGCGAAACGCGGTCGCTGGTGGTGCGGGCGGACCCCGTTGTACCCTCGCGCGATCGCGCGCTCGGCTTCGTGCTGATCTTCAATGACAACGCCGACCGACGGGCCGCGGAAGCGGCGCGTGGCCGATTTCAGGAAGGCATCCTCGAGAGCAGCCGCGTCAGTGGCTTGCGGCTCGACGCGCAAACCGGCCTCGTCTACCAGAATCTGCTGTCCTCCGTCGTGGAGAACGCGCAGCTTGCCGCGCTGGAAATCACCTACGGGGTCGAGACCGGACGGATCGCCGATATGCTCGAGGGCGTCCGCGATTCCACATTGCGGACTGCTGAAGTGCTGCAGCACCTGCTGCTGCATGCTTCACGCACCTCGGCGGATCAGGCCGCAAGCAAGCCTCGCAAGCCAAAGAAGTAATCAGGTCTTTGCTGGCTCGCCGGCAAGGCTGCGCTGCACCGCGATCGACAGCGCGATGTTGCATTCGAAGGCCAGTGCGCCTTCTGCAATGATCGCCTCGGGATCCGGCGCTGCGGCACCGGCCAGCTCCAAGGCGTGGCGATAGCCGGCCTTCAATGTCGCCGGCTCGGCGACTGCCGAGAAATCGTAATGCGTCAGCTCTCGCGTACCGAGGCCGAGCGATTTCTCCAGCAGCCGCTTCACGATCTGTCCGCCATTGAGGTCGCCGAGATAGCGCGTGTAGGCGTGCGCAATCAGCCGACTGCCGTCGCCCTCGGCGGCTTGCGCGATGGTGCGCGCATAGGCCTCGCCCTCCGGCAACAGCGGCGGCTGGTCATCGCCGTTCAGCTCCACCAGCGCTGCTAGGTCGGCTTCGATTGTCGCCGTTCGTGCGAGTCGATAATGCGCCAGCGGCGCCAGGATTGGATTGTCGCGATGACGCTCGAGACCGTCTTCGATCTCGCGATAGGCAGGGTGAAGATTGCGCAGCAGCAGCGCATAACCGCGCCGGCTGCCAGCGCCGCGCAGCATGTCGGCGATGAACCCGGTGCGCTCGGCTTCGAGATGTAACGCTTTCGTTCGAACGTAGAGGGCGGTCACGACGCTCGGTGCGGCGCTCTCCGCGATAACTGCGGCCATTTCAACTCCCCGGCTTGACGCTGCCTTATAGCAGAGCCAACGCGAGCCGGCGAATGCACAACAGCCTCAGCCGCGTCCCTTCAGCATCGGCAGAAGCGCCCGTGCAAGCTGCGGCGCATGAGCGCCGTCAGTGGCGCTCATGTCGGCGCCCAGCGTGTTTGCAAGTTCCGGCCGATCAACCAGGATTGGGCCGCCAACGATGATGCCGATCCGGCGATTGCGGGATTCGCGACGGATGTCCTGAATCAGCCGCTTCAGCTCGTCGAGCCGCCGGTCACTGGTGACCGAGAAGCCGACCAGATCAAACCAGCGTTCCGCGACCAGCGATGCAAGCTCACGATGCGAACCGAACGGCCCCATGCAGATATCCCAGCCATCGTGCCGGAAGAATTCCGCAACCATGGCCAGGCCGAAGCTGTGCTGTTCGCCGGGGATCGTCGTGAGCAGCACGGCGCCGATGCGCTGAACGTCGTTCGCTTCCAGATAGTTTTCGCCGATGGAGCGCAGGATTCGTTGGAGACGGCTCACACCGAGCGTCACGTTTGCAAAGTCGGTCGTGTCGTCTTCCCACATCTCGCCGAGCCGCCGCGCGACCGGCGCGAGCAGGTTGAGGAAGATCAAATCAGTTGGCGTGCCTCGCGAGATAAGATTCTCAACATAAGCGAAGGCGGCACGTTCGTCGGCGCTGACGATCAGAAGTGTGAACTGCTGCACTTCGAACGGTGCGGCCGGTTCAGCCGGCGCCGGAGTTTTCGGGAAGGACATGGAGCGCAGCGCAAGGCCAACTTTGGGGAGTATCTGAGTGTGGATCGAGCGCGCAATGCCATCGCCGGCTATCGGCGCCCGGTATCGCCAGATCGGCTCGGGCGGCGAAAAGTCCAAA
Organism: Rhodopseudomonas telluris; assembly: GCF_042432815.1. Classification (NCBI taxonomy): domain Bacteria; kingdom Pseudomonadati; phylum Pseudomonadota; class Alphaproteobacteria; order Hyphomicrobiales; family Nitrobacteraceae; genus Rhodopseudomonas; species Rhodopseudomonas telluris. The sequence goes on along the minus strand of NZ_JBHLWM010000005.1, from coordinate 625,156 downwards.
GGCGCCACAGGTAATCGGGGTCGATCGGTCGCGGTGACATTCGAGATCGAGAGCTCTTTCCGGTTGGTCATTAGATACCCCCTTCTCCTCAGATAACCCGACCGGCCTCTCGACCGTCAAGTTTAATTTACGTATGGTTTGGTTGACAGTCTCATCGTCGGGGACTAGCCTTTGTCGATCAGCCGCACTTAGGGAGTGGCGCGGTGCACATCAGAAAAGCATCAGATCAAGAAAATGAGGGTCTTGGTGCGATGGTGCCTGCCTCTTCCTCGCATCCGTCGGTATCGCATCACCGCGACCGGGATGTGTCAAACATTCTTTACATCGATGGCGTCAAAACATCTGCTGCAGCGCCGCATGGTTTTGGCGCTGTGGGAACGGGCGTTCAGAAGCCTTCGCAAAGGCTTAAGATGCTCTACACGCCCGAAGAACGTGTTCGCCGCGATGCAACAAAATGGACCCTGGTACAGGGCATTTTGGCCCCGGTGCAGTTTTTGGTCTTCCTGATCAGCCTCGGACTCGTGGTCCGCTATCTCTGGACGGGGGACGGTTACACCGTTGCGACCGCCTCGGTGGTGATCAAAACGCTGGTGCTCTACACCATCATGGTCACCGGAGCGATCTGGGAGAAGGAAGTCTTCGGCTGCTACCTGTTTGCGCCGGCCTTCTTCTGGGAAGATGTCTTCAGTTTCCTGGTGCTGGCTCTGCACACCGCTTATTTGGTGATGCTGTTCGCCGGCCTCGGCGATCCGCGCCAGCAAATGCTGGTCGCGCTCGCCGCCTACGCGACCTACGTCGTCAATGCCACGCAGTTCGTGCTCAAGCTTCGTGCCGCGCGCCGCGATGAGCGGATTGCGGCGATGGGCGTCGCTGATGTGTCCGGGAGCCGCGCATGACCGTGCATGTCGCTCCTTGCGCCGCTCCGACGGCCGATCCGACGACCCGTGAAGTTCGTACCGAAAGCGGGCAGCGCGAGGTATTCTGCGGACTCACGGGCATCGTCTGGCTGCACCGGAAAATTCAGGACGCGTTCTTCCTCGTTGTCGGCTCGCGCACCTGCGCACATCTGATTCAGTCGGCCGCAGGCGTGATGATCTTCGCCGAGCCGCGCTTCGGCACAGCCATCATGGAAGAGAAGGATCTCGCCGGTCTCACCGACGCGAATGACGAGCTCGATCGCGTGGTGACGCAGTTGCTGGCGCGTCGTCCCGATATCAAGCTGCTGTTCCTGGTTGGCTCGTGCCCGTCGGAAGTGATCAAGCTCGACCTCTCGCGCGCGGCGTTGCGGCTGTCGCAGCGGTTCTCCCCCGACGTTCGCATCCTGCATTACTCGGGCAGTGGCATCGAGACGACCTTCACCCAAGGCGAAGATGCCTGCTTGGCGTCGCTGGTACCGGCCCTACCGGCCGCGCAGGACGACACGCCGTCGCTGCTCGTTATCGGCTCGCTCGCCGACGTGGTCGAAGATCAGTTCAAGCGGATGTTCGATGCGCTCGGCATCGGTCCGGTCGCTTTCTTTCCGCCGCGCAGATCGACCGCGCTGCCGAGCGTCGGTCCGAATACCAAGATCCTGATGGCTCAGCCGTTCCTGCCGGATACGGTGCGCGCGCTGCAGGAGCGCGGCGCCAAGCGGCTCGTCGCGCCTTTCCCGCTCGGCGTCGAAGGCACAACGGCGTGGCTGCGTGCCGCGGCCGATGCGTTCGGTGTGTCGCCTGCTGAATTCGACAAGGTCACCGAGCCGAACCGCGCCCGCGCCGAGCGCGCGCTGGCGGCATATAAGACCGAACTCGCTGGTCGGCGCATTTTCTTCTTCCCCGACTCCCAGCTCGAAATTCCGTTGGCGCGGTTCCTGTCGCGTGAGCTGGCGATGCAGCTCGTCGAAGTCGCAACGCCCTATCTGCATCGCGAGCATCTGGCCGAAGAGCTGAAGATGTTGCCGCTCGATGTTGCCCTGACCGAAGGCCAGGACGTTGATCTTCAGCTCGACCGCTGCCGCGCGGCGCGTCCCGATATCGCGGTGTGCGGTCTCGGCCTCGCCAATCCGCTCGAGGCGGAGGGCATCACGACCAAATGGTCGATCGAACTCGTGTTCACCCCGATCCAGGGCTACGAGCAGGCGGCCGACCTCGCTGAATTGTTCGCGCGCCCGCTCGTGCGCCGCGCCAAGCTGGTGGCTTGAGATGCAGCTCACCGTCTGGACCTATGAAGGACCTCCCCACGTCGGCGCGATGCGCGTCGCCACCGGCATGGAAGGCTTGCACTACGTGCTGCACGCGCCGCAGGGCGACACCTACGCCGATCTTTTGTTCACGATGATCGAACGCCGCGCCAAGCGGCCGCCGGTGACCTACACGACCTTCGCGGCGCGCGATCTCGGCAAGGACACCGCAGAACTGTTCATGACCGCCGCGCGCGAAGCCTATGCGCGGTTCCAGCCGCAGGCGATGATCGTCGGCGCGTCCTGCACCGGCTCGCTGATCCAGGACGATCCCGGCGGACTGGCCAAGTCGCTCGGCTTCCCGATCCCGGTGATTCCGATCGATCTGCCGGCGTATCAGCGCAAGGAAAACTGGGGCGCATCGGAGACGTTCTATCAGCTCGTGCGCGCGCTCGCCGGCCCGAGGGCGCCGGCGCCCGGCACCAAGCGGGCCGAGCGTGCGCCGGGTACGCGCGCCAAATGCAATCTGCTGGGCCCGACCGCGCTCGGTTTCCGTCATCGCGATGACGTCGCCGAAATCACCAAGCTGCTCGGCCAGCTCGGCATCGACGTCAATGTCGCCGCGCCGATGGGCGCCACGCCGGCGGACATCGCGCGGCTCGGCGATGCCGACTTCAACGTCGTGCTGTACCCGGAGATCGCGGGGCAGGCGGCGTCCTGGCTGCATCGCATCTTCCATCAGCCGTTCACCAAGACGATTCCGATCGGCGTCTCGGCAACGCGCGAGTTCATTCGCGAAGTCGCCGGTCTCGCCGGCGTCGATCCCGAGCCGGTGCTCGCCGCAGCCTCGACCCGGTTGCCATGGTACTCGCATTCGGTCGACTCGACTTACCTGACCAACAAGCGCGTCTTCATCTTTGGCGACGCTACGCACGCGATCGCCGCGGCGCGGATCGCGTCGGAAGAACTCGGCTTCAAGGTGGTCGGGCTCGGCACCTACAGCCGAGAATTCGGGCGCGACCTTCGCGAGGCAGCGGCGAAATACGGCGTCGAAGCGCTGATCACTGACGACTATCTCGAAGTCGAAGCCAAGGTGGCGGAGCTGCATCCCGAGCTGGTGCTGGGCACGCAGATGGAGCGCCACATCGCCAAGCGTCTCGGCGTTCCGTGTGCGGTGATCTCCGCGCCGGTGCATGTCCAGGATTTCCCCGCGCGCTACGCGCCGCAGATGGGGTTCGAAGGCGCCAATGTGATCTTCGACACCTGGGTCCATCCGCTGATGATGGGCCTGGAGGAACATCTGCTGACGATGTTCAAGGACGATTTCGAATTCAAGGACGGCGCGCTGCCGTCGCATCTCGGCACCCATGCGCCGCAGTCGGCACCCGAGATGGCCGAGGTAGCAATTGCGCTGCCGCAAGGCGCGGCAGCTCCACGCGACGCAGCATCCGTCTCGCCTGCTGCGAATGGTGCGGCCACGGGGGCGGTTTGGGCTCCCGAAGCAGAAAAGGAACTACAGAAGATCCCATTCTTCGTTCGCGGGAAAGCCCGCCGGAATACCGAGCGATTCGCCAACGAGAATGGCGTCGCAACCATTACTGTCGAGACCTTGTACGATGCCAAAGCGCACTTCGCCCGCTGACAAGACTCCGGTTCGGGTCGTCATCGTCACACTGGACAGCCATTTGTCCGGAGCCGCCGCGCGTGCACGGAACGTGCTGCGCAAGGATTATCCCGGCCTCGATCTGACCGTGCACTCGGCTGACGAGTGGGGCAGCGATGGCCATGCGCTCGAGCGCTGCCTCGCCGACATCGCGACTGGCGACATTATCATCGCCACCATGCTGTTCATGGACGATCACGTGCGCGCGGTGCTTCCTGCGCTGCAGGCGCGCCGAACGCAGTGTGACGCGATGGTCTGCTGCATGTCGGCGTCGGAGGTCGTGAAGCTTACGCACATCGGCAAGTTCGACATGAGCGCCGAAGCGCTCGGCATGATCAACTGGCTGAAGAAGCTGCGCGGCAAGAAGCACGAAGGCAGCGCCGGCAAGGGCGAAATGAAGATGCTGCGGCAGCTCCCGAAGCTGCTGCGGTTCATCCCCGGCACCGCGCAAGACATGCGCGCCTACTTCCTGACGCTGCAATACTGGCTGGCCGGCTGCGAGCAGAACATCGCCAATATGGTGCGGCTGCTGATCGACCGCTACGCGAACGGTCCGCGCAAGGCGCTGCGCGGCGCGGTCAAGGTCGAGCCGCCGATCGATTACGCCGATATCGGTGTGTATCATCCGAAGATGAAGGGCCGGATCGCCGAGACGCTGGACAAGCTGCCGGCGGGCCCGGCCGACAGCAAGGGCACGGTCGGCGTGCTGCTGCTGCGCTCCTATCTGCTCGCCGGCAATGCCGGTCATTATGACGGGATGCTCGAGGCGTTCGAGTCCAAGGGACTGCGAGTCGTTCCGGTGTTCGCATCGGGTCTCGATCAGCGTCCCGCGATCGAGAAGTTCTTCATCCACAACGGCCGTCCGACGGTCGATGCGGTGGTGTCGCTCACCGGCTTCTCGCTGGTCGGCGGCCCGGCCTACAACGACTCCAAGGCGGCGGAGGACATCCTGGCCGCGCTCGACGTGCCGTATCTGTCGGCGCATCCGGTCGAATTCCAGACGCTGGAGCAGTGGGCGGCGTCCGATCGCGGCCTGATGCCGGTGGAAAGCACCATCATGGTGGCGATCCCCGAACTCGACGGCTCGTCCGGACCGATGGTCTATGGCGGCCGGTCCGACGGCGGCGACGTTGCGTGCCCGGGTTGCGAGAAATTCTGCAAGTTCGAGCGCAGCGAGACCGGCGGCGACATGCATATCTGCGGCGAGCGCGCCGAGATGCTGGCCTCGCGTACCGCGCGGCTGATCGCATTGCGCCGCAGTGAGCGCAAGGATCGCAAGGTCGCGATCGTGCTGTTCAACTTCCCGCCGAACGCCGGCAACACCGGCACGGCCGCGTTCCTCGGCGTGTTCGAGTCTCTCTTCAATACGCTCGGCGCGATGAAGCGCGAGGGCTACACGGTCGAGGTGCCCGAGAGCGTCGACGCGCTGCGCGAGTCGATCATCAACGGCAATGCGGCGCGGTTCGGCGCCAACGCCAACGTCCACGCCCGCGTCACCGCCGGCGATCACGTCAAGGCGGAGCGCTGGCTGCGCGAGATCGAAGGGCAGTGGGGTCCGGCGCCGGGCAAGCATCAGAGCGACGGCAGTTCGATCTTTGTGCTCGGTGAGCGCTTCGGCAACGTCTTCGTCGGCGTACAGCCAGCGTTCGGTTACGAAGGCGACCCGATGCGGCTGCTGTTCGAGAAGGGCTTTGCACCGACGCACGCCTTCTCGGCGTTCTATCGCTGGCTCAAGCAGGACTTCGGCGCGCATGCAGTGCTGCATTTCGGCACCCACGGCGCGCTGGAATTCATGCCGGGCAAGCAAACCGGCCTGTCTGGCACCTGCTGGCCGGATCGGATGATCGGCGATCTGCCGAACATGTATCTGTACGCCTCCAACAACCCGTCCGAAGGCGCGATCGCCAAGCGGCGCTCGGCGGCGACGCTGGTCAGCTATCTGACGCCGCCTGTCGCGCATGCCGGCCTATATCGCGGCCTGCTCGAACTGAAATCCTCGCTTGAGCGCTGGCGCGGGTTGACGCCGGAAGAAGAGACCGAGCGCGCGAACCTCGCCGTGCTCGTGCAAGCGCAAGCCGCCGGTCTGGATCTCGCGCCGGCCGAACCGGCCTGGACCGCCGAAGAGGCCGGCGCGACCATCGCCAAGCTCGCGGATGCAGTGCTCGAGATGGAGTACGCGCTGATCCCGCACGGCCTCCACGTCGTCGGCAATGTGCCGTCGGAAGAAGAACGCGTCGAGACGCTGGAAGCGATTGCCGACGCGATGCACGGCAAGCGCCCCGACAAGGCGCTGCTCGAGGCGCTGGTGCGCGGTGGCCATCCTGAACATCTGTCGGGCAGCGGTCCGGAAGCGCAGGCCAATCTCGACATGCTCAAGGAGCTGGCCGGCATGGACAAGCTGCTGGCCGAGGATCACGAGCTCGCGGCGATTTTGCGCGCGCTCGACGGCAAGTTCATCCGGCCCGCGCCCGGCGGCGATCTGCTGCGCACCCCGCAGGTGCTTCCGACCGGCCGCAATCTGCACGGCTTCGATCCGTTTCGGATCCCGTCGGCCTATGCGCTGCAGGACGGCGCCAAGCAGGCCCAGCGGCTGATCGACAAGCACATCGCCGAGGGCAATCCCTTGCCCGAGACGGTCGCGATCGTGCTGTGGGGCACCGACAACCTCAAGAACGAAGGCGCGCCGATCGGCCAGGCTCTCGCGCTGATGGGTGCCCGGCCGCGGTTCGACGGCTACGGACGGTTGGCGGGCGCGGACCTCATTCCGCTCGCGGAGCTTGGTCGGCCGCGCATCGACGTGATCATCACCATGTCGGGCATCTTCCGCGATCTGCTGCCCCTGCAGATCAAGTTGCTGGCCGAAGCCGCCTACATGGCGGCGAGCGCCGACGAGCCGGCGGAGCAGAACTACATTCGCAAGCACTCGCTGGCCTATCAGGCCGTGCACAACTGCGACATGGAGACGGCCTCGCTGCGCGTGTTCGGCAATGCCGATGGCGCTTACGGCTCCAACGTCAACCATCTGGTCGAGAACAGCCGCTGGGAAGATGAGGACGAACTCGCCGAGACCTACACGAAGCGCAAGAGTTTTGCCTACGGCCTCAAGGGCCAGCCGGTCCAGCATGCAGAGCTGCTGAAGAGCGCACTCGCGGACGTCGATCTCGCTTATCAGAACCTCGATTCGGTCGAGCTCGGCGTCACCACGGTCGATCATTACTTCGACACGCTGGGCGGCATCAGCCGCGCGGTGCGCAAGGCGAAGGGCGGCCAGGCTGCGCCGGTGTATATCGGCGACCAGACTCGCGGCGCCGGCACGGTGCGGACGCTGTCCGAGCAGGTCGCGCTCGAAACACGCACCCGGATGCTGAATCCGAAGTGGTACGAGGGCATGCTGAAGCACGGCTACGAAGGCGTGCGCCAGATCGAAGAACACGTCACCAATACGATGGGCTGGTCGGCGACCACCGGCGAAGTCGCGCCGTGGGTGTACAAGCAGCTCACCGAAACCTTCGTGCTCGATCCGGAAATGCGCGCGCGTCTTGCGGCACTCAATCCGGTCGCTTCGGCGAAGGTGGCCCACCGCCTGATCGAAGCCCACGAACGAAACTACTGGTCTCCGGACCCGGAAATGCTCGAAGTCCTGCGCAAGGCAGGAGAAGAGCTCGAGGATCGCCTTGAAGGCGTAGGAGTTGCCGCATGAACATCCTGACTGATCCCCTCAAGCTGAAGACTTCGGGCTGCGCCGACCTGAACGCGTCGAAATGCGCCGAAGGCGACGGCGAGGGCAGCGTCCAGGTGCAGCTCGATCCCAACGTCAAGATCGGCAGCGCCAAGGTGTTCTCGATCTACGGCAAGGGCGGCATCGGCAAGAGCACGACGTCGTCGAACCTGTCGGTGGCGTTCTCCAAGCTAGGCAAGCGCGTGCTGCAGATCGGCTGCGATCCCAAGCACGACTCGACGTTCACGCTGACCAAGCGGTTGATCCCGACGGTGATCGACGTGCTCGAGGAAGTGAATTTTCACTCCGAAGAGCTGCGCCCCGAGGACTTCGTGTTCGAAGGCTACAATGGCGTGATGTGCTTGGAGGCGGGTGGTCCGCCGGCCGGCACCGGCTGCGGCGGTTACGTCGTCGGCCAGACCGTGAAGCTGCTCAAGGAGCATCATCTGCTCGAAGACACCGACGTGGTGATCTTCGACGTGCTCGGCGACGTGGTGTGCGGCGGCTTCGCTGCCCCGTTGCAGCACTCCGAGCGGGCGATGATCGTCGCCGCCAATGACTTCGATTCGATTTTCGCCGCCAACCGCATCGCCGCGGCGATCCAGGCGAAGTCGAAGAACTATGCCGTCCGACTGGCGGGAGTGATTGCCAATCGCAGCCGCGAGACGGACCAGATTGACAAGTTCGGCGAGCGCACGGGTATCAAGCGCGTTGCGCATCTGCCGGACCTCGATGTCATCCGGAAGAGCCGTCTGAAAAAAATGACACTTTTTGAGATGGATCACACCGACGAAATTCTGGCTGTGCAACAAGAGTATCTTCGGCTCGCTACCGAATTGTGGGAGGCGAAGGAGCCCCCGGTCCAGGGCAAGCCGCTGAAGGATCGCGACATCTTTGATCTCTTGGGATTTGATTGATGGCGTTGGGCAGCTACATCGAGCGACGCGGAGAGCTTGAGACCTATTTCGACCGCACCGCGGCCGATACATGGGCGAAGCTGACCTCCGATGCCCCCGTGAGCGGCATCCGCGCCACCGTGCGCGCAGGCCGCGATGAAATGCGCAACACGCTGTTGTCGTGGCTGCCGGCCGACATGACTGGCACGCGGCTGCTCGATGCTGGTTGTGGCACCGGTGCGCTGTCGATCGCGGCGGCGCGGCGTGGCGCGCAGGTGCTGGCGATCGATCTGTCGCCGACGCTGGTCGGCGTCGCGCGCGAGCGCCTGCCGGAAGATATCGATCCAGCTGCGATCGACTTCCGCTCCGGTGACATGCTCGATCCGGCGCTCGGCGAATTCGACTTCGCCGTCGCGATGGATTCGCTGATTCACTATCTGCCGCACGACATCCGCCGGATCCTGGCGACGCTGGCGTCGCGCACGCGGCAATCGATGGCGGTGACGTTTGCGCCGAAGACCCCGGCGCTGGCGCTGATGCATTTCGTCGGCGGTTTCTTCCCGCGCGCCGACCGTGCTCCGGCGATCGAGCCGGTTAGCGAGAAGAAGCTGCTCAAGCTGATTTCCGAGGACGCTGCGCTGGCTCATTGGCAGCCGGGCCGGACGCATCGCGTGTCGTCCGGATTCTACACTTCGCAGGCGCTGGAGATGGTTCGACGATGAGCCAGATGGCGGCAACATTAGCGAAAGGCTGGATGCGTCTCGGCACGCGCTTCCTGCCGTTTGCCGACGCCGCCACCAAGGAGCTTCCGCTTGGCCGTCTGCTACGACTGTCGCTGTTCCAGGTCTCGGTCGGCGCCTCTGTGGTGCTGCTCAACGGTACGCTGAATCGGGTGATGATCGTCGAGCTCGGCGTCTCGACGCTGCTGGTCTCGCTGATGGTGTCGCTGCCGCTGGTGTTTGCGCCGTTCCGCGTGCTGATCGGTTTCAAGTCGGACAATCACCGCTCGGTGCTCGGCTGGCGCCGCGTTCCTTATATCTGGATGGGCACGCTGCTGCAGTTCGGCGGCTTCGCCATCATGCCGTTCGCCCTGCTGGTGCTCTCCGGCGGCGGTGAGTATCCGGCAGTTTATGGCCAGATCGGTGCCGCCTTGGCGTTCCTGCTGGTCGGCGCCGGGATGCACACCACGCAGACCGCAGGCCTGGCTCTGGCGACCGATCTCGCGCCCGAAGAGTCGCGCCCGCGGGTCGTCGCATTCCTCTACGTCATGCTGCTGGTCGGGATGACCGGCAGTGCGCTGATCTTCAGCGAGCTGCTGCGCAATTTCAGCGAGCTGCAACTGATCCAGGTGATTCAGGGCGTCGCTGTTACGCAGTTGCTGCTGAACATCGTGGCGCTGTGGAAGCAGGAAGCGCGGAATCCGGCGCTGACGTCGGCAAGCCGCGAGCGGCCGCAGTTCAATCAGTCCTGGGCGCGCTTCCGCGCCGCCGGCGGTTCGTCGCGTATGCTGATTGCAGTCGCACTCGGCACTGCCGGCTTCTCGATGCAGGACATCCTGCTGGAGCCCTATGGGGCAGAAGTGCTGCGGCTGTCGGTCGGTCAGACCACGGCGCTCACTGCGTTCTTCGCGATCGGCACGCTGGTCGGTTTCGGCCTTGCTGCGCGCACGCTCGGCCGTGGCGGCAATCCCTATCGGCTTGCCGGCTTCGGCGCGCTGATTGGCATCTTTGCTTTCGCCGCCGTGGTGCTTGCCGCGCCGGCGCAGTCGGCAACGTTGTTTCGCGTGGGCACGGCGCTGATTGGTCTGGGCGGCGGATTGTTCGCTGCCGGCACCTTGACGGCCGCGATGGCGGTGGCGTCGGAGAGCGATCCCGGCCTGGCGCTTGGGACGTGGGGCGCCGTGCAGGCGACCGCGGCCGGCGGCGGCATTCTGCTCGGCGGCGGCATTCGCGATCTGGTCGCGTCGCTCGCGGATAGCGGTGCCCTTGGCAGCGTGCTGTCGGGGCCGGCGATCGGTTACGGCTTTGTCTACAACATCGAGATCGCGTTGCTGTTCGCAACGTTGGTTGCGGTCGGCCCGCTCGTGCGCACGGCACGATCGGCCGGAGCGCAGCCTGCTACCAAGTTCGGCCTCGCCGAATTTCCAGGTTAACAAAGAGGAAGGGGTCCGCTCATGCAACCCGGAGCGTATTTGGACTTAGCACAGGTTACCCTGTACGTATTTTGGATCTTCTTCGCCGGCTTGCTCTTCTATCTTCGCCGCGAAGACAAGCGCGAGGGCTATCCGCTGGTTGCCGACGTGGGCACCGGCACGCGTCTCGCCAAGATCGGCGTTCCGGCCCCGCCGGATCCGAAGACCTATCTGCTGCGCGGCGGCGCGACCAAGACCGTGCCGTCGACCGGCAACGACCGCCCGAATGTGGCGCTCACCCCGGCCGCGCCGTGGCCCGGTTCGCCGTTCGTCCCGACCGGCAACCCGTTCGCCGACGGCGTCGGCCCGGGCTCCTACGCTCAGCGCGCCGACGTGCCGGAGCTCGGCCTCGACAACCTGCCGATCATCGCGCCGCTTCGCGCCGCCAAGGGCATGTTCCTCGATCCGCGCGACCCGAACCCGATCGGTTTCCCGGTGGTCGGCTGTGACGGCCAGGTCGGCGGCACGGTGACCGAAGTCTGGGTCGATCGTGCCGAAGTGCTGGCACGCTATCTCGAAGTCGAGGTCGTCAAGACCAAGAAGAAGGTGCTGCTGCCCGTGCCGTTCGCGCTGATCAACAGCCCGGTCGGCAAGGTGTCGGTGGACGCCATCCGCGGCGAGCAGTTCGCCGGTGTTCCGGCTCTGGCGAAGGCCGATCAGGTCACCAAGCTCGAAGAAGACAAGGTCTGCGCGTATTACGGCGCCGGTACGCTCTACGCCACGCCGCTGCGTCAGGAGCCCATCGTATGACCGATTCCCCCAGCCAGTTTCGTGAGCTTCCGTCGCCACTGCCGGAGGGAGAGCGCGTTCTCTGGCAGGGGAAGCCGACCTTCAAAGGGTTGGCGTTCCGGACCTTCCACATGCGGGCAGTGGCGATCTATTTCGTCCTGCTGATCGTGTGGAAGGCCTGGTCGAACTGGTCACACGGTCAATCACTCGGAGAAGCGTCGGCGTCCGCGGCGACGCTTCTCGTCCCGGCGATCGGCGGTCTCGCACTGCTGACGCTGCTCACCTACCTGTTTCGGCGCGCGAGCTGCTACACTATCACCTCCAAGCGCGTGCTGATCCAGACCGGTGTGGCGCTGCCGATCACGCTGAACATTCCGCTCGGCAGGATCGCCAACGCCGATGTCAACGTTCTTCGCGATGGCAGCGGCGACATTCCGCTGCGGATCATCGATACCAAGCGCACCTCGTATGTTCTGCTGTGGCCGCATATCCGGCCCTGGCGCCTGCGCGAGCCCGAGCCGATGCTGACGTCGATCCCCGACGTCGCCAAGGTGGCTGCCACGCTCACCGAGGCGGTGAAGGCGCAGCTCGATCCCGCCGCAGTCTCTCTCGTTCAAACGGCTACCAGCGGACCTTCTCAAGGCCCGTTGTCGAACTCGACGGCCCCCGCCGTCGCTTGAACCGGAGACAGAGATGAGTGAGGCCGCCGAAAATTTCACCGTCCCCAAAGGCGCGCTGATCGGCGCCGCCGCGATCGTGCTGTTTGCGATCGGCGCCGGCGCGACCGTCCGCCTGACGGGTTACGGACACTCTCACATGACGCCGCCGGCCGTCGTGGAGAGCGTGGACTTGACGTTCGAGGACAGTCCTAACGGGCTGGTCAACATCTACCGTGCCGCTGATCACAGCCTGGTGCGCTCGATCCATCCTGGCGAGTCCGGCTTCGTCCGAGTGGCGATGCGCGGACTTGCGCGTGAGCGCATGCTGGCTGGCGTCGGTTCGGCGCCGCCCTTCGTGCTCGCCCGCCACAGCAACGGCCAGTACACGCTGACCGACACGGCGACCCGCAAGGTGCTCGACCTCAACGCCTTCGGCGCCGATAATCTCCGCGCCTTCTCTCAATTGATGCCCGGCCCGACGGTCGGTACAGCCAACGAAAAACACAAGGACGGCTCACAATGAGCACGTTCGGGATCGGGAAACGCACAAGCTTCGACGTACCCTGCACGGTGGAAATCGAGCAGACGTCGGAAACTCTCCATGCCCACGTGATCCTCGATGGCGACATCGAGATCGGTCCCGGCGACGAAGTGATGGTTCACGACGCGCCGACCCACGTCGAATTCGGCGAACGGCTTGTCGTTCGCCGCACCGCGACCGTGGTGCGGGCCACCTGGCTCGACAAGATCCGCGCGCGGCTGGAAGGTTATCGCGAACTGACCGAACTCTACGAAGTCAGCTTCTCAGATGGGAGGGTTTCATGATTCCAATGGAGGGAGGCGCGCAGGGCGCGCTCCGGCCGACGTCCCGACCCGCGATCAAGGGCAGTGTCGACAGCCTGAATATCGCCAAAGAGGACACCATTCTCACGCCGCGGTTCTACACCACAGACTACGCGGCGATGGACAAGCTCGACGTCACGCTGGTGCGTTCCGAATGGACCGCGATGATGAACGAGATGCGTGCCGACTATAACAAGTCGCACTTCAAGAAGACCGACGAATTCCGCGAAAGCGATCTCGAGAAGCTGCCGCCGGAGCTGCGGGCCGAGTTCAAGGACTTCCTAGTCTCGTCGCTGACGGCCGAGTTCTCCGGCTGCGTGCTTTATGCCGAGATCAAGAAGCGGATCAAGAATCCCGAGATCCGCGAACTGTTCGGCCTGCTGAGCCGCGACGAGGCGCGTCATGCGGGTTTCATCAATGAAATCCTCAAGGATCACGGCATCGGCGTCGATCTGTCGTTCCTGACCAAGGTCAAGAAGTACACCTACTTCCGGCCGAAGTTCATCTTCTACGCGACCTATCTGTCGGAGAAGATCGGCTACGCGCGTTACATCACCATCTATCGTCAGATGGAGCGCCATCCTGATCGTCGCTTCCATCCGATTTTCAAATGGTTCGAGCGCTGGTGCAACGACGAGTTCCGCCACGGCGAGGCGTTCGCGCTGCTGATGCGCGCCGACCCGTCGCTGCTGTCGGGCGTCAACAAGCTGTGGATCCGGTTTTTCCTGCTCGCAGTGTTCGCCACGATGTATGTGCGCGATCACATGCGGCCGGCGTTCTACGAGGCGTTGGGCGTCGACGCCACCGACTACGGCATGCAGGTTTTCCGGATCACCACCGAGATCTCCAAGCAGGTCTTCCCGGTGACGATCAATCTGGACGATCCGCGCTTCCTCGCCAATCTGGAGCGGCTGCGGAAGGCTGCGGACAAGATTGCCGAAACCCGCAGTCAAGGCTTTGTCGGCAGCCTGAAGCGGCCGTTCTACGCCGCGTCGGCGGCGATTGCCTTCGGCCGGCTGTTTCTGCTGCCGGCAAAGCGTAACGAACTGCCCCGCGTCATCGGCCTTCGTCCGGCCTGGTGAGGAGACTGGCGCAATGGTGTCCTATCTCGGCCCACCGATCTTCGCGGCCTTCGTCTGGTGGTTTTCCACCGGTGCAGTGCTGCTGCTGGTCGGCAGCGTCGGCCGCTCGGAACTGCTCCGGGCGGTTTGTGCGGGCGGCATGGTCACGATTGCGCTGTGCGGCCTGTCGGTCACCGCGCACGACACCAGTGTCGGCGCGGCCTATATGGCATTCAGCTGCATTATCTTCCTGTGGGGTGCCCAGGAGATTGCGTTTCTCTCCGGCTGGCTGACCGGCCCCCGCGCCGAGCCCTGTCCGCCGGATGCGAAGGGCTTCTCGCGTTTCAGCTACGCGCTGCAGGCGATCATCTATCACGAGATCTGCCTGCTGGCATGCGGTGCGGTTGTGGTGTGGGTGACGCTCGGCGCCGAGAACGAGGTCGGCCGCTGGACCTATCTGGCGCTGTGGGTGCTGCGCCAGAGCGCCAAGATCAATCTGTTTCTCGGTGTGCCCGTCACCAATGACGAACTGATGCCGGACGCCGTCCAGTTTCTGAAGACCTATTTCGCGCGCAAGCCGGTCAGCGCGTTTTTCCCGATCTCGGTGACTGCGGCCACGGCCGTGCTGGTGGTGATGATCCAGCGCATCGTCGAAGTCGCAGATACGCCGTTCGAAGTGGTCGGCCTGACGCTGGTATCGACTTTGTTCGCACTTGGCGTCGTCGAACATTGGTTCATGCTGCTACCGCTGCCTGCCATCACACTTTGGAGCTGGGGCATCCGTCCAGGTTTCTCGCCGGAGAGCATCATCATGGAACAGAATCCGTCCACCATCGCCGCTGCGTCCGTGCATGCCGCGCCGACGCAGGTTTCAGAGACGCAGGCCAGCGCCGAGGCCCGGACTATCGTGGGACCGCAGCTCGTCGTCGTCCCAACCGCTCGCAAGGAAGAAGCGCCGAAGGCGCGTTCGAGCTGCGCCCGCCAGCGACTCGAGGATCAGTTCCGACAGACTTTCCTCGAACAGCATCCGCGAAGCGGACTGGCTCCGGCCCGTGTCGGCATCGCTGCCGAACCGGTCGCAACGATCAACGGGAGGACGTCATGAATTACGAAGCTTATTTCCGCAGGCAGCTCGAAGGCCTCCATCGCGAGGGTCGGTATCGCGTATTCGCCGATCTCGAGCGCCACGCCGGCTCTTACCCGCGCGCCACGCATTACAAGCCCGACGGCACCGGCGAAGTCACGGTGTGGTGCTCTAACGATTATCTCGGCATGGGCCAGCATCCCGCGGTGCTGAGGGCGATGCACGAGGCGATCGACAGCTGCGGCGCCGGCGCCGGCGGCACCCGCAACATCGCGGGCACGAATCACTATCACGTCCTGCTCGAACAGGAACTCGCCGCGCTGCACGGCAAGGAAGCCGCGCTGCTCTTCACCTCCGGTTATGTCTCGAACTGGGCATCGCTGTCGACGCTGGCGTCGCGCATGCCGGGTTGCGTGATTCTCTCCGACGAGCTGAACCACGCCTCGATGATCGAAGGCATCCGCCACAGCCGCAGCGAGACGCGCATCTTCGCCCATAACGACCCGCGCGACCTCGAGCGCAAGCTGGCCGATCTCGACCCGCATGCGCCGAAGCTGGTCGCGTTCGAATCGGTCTACTCGATGGACGGCGACATCGCGCCGATCGCCGAGATTTGCGATGTGGCCGACGCGGCCAATGCGATGACCTATCTGGACGAAGTTCACGGCGTCGGCCTGTATGGCCCGAATGGCGGCGGCATCGCCGATCGCGAAGGGCTGAGCCATCGTCTCACCATCATCGAGGGGACTCTGGCGAAGGCGTTCGGCGTCGTCGGTGGCTATATCGCCGGCTCGGCTGCGGTGTGCGACTTCGTTCGCAGCTTCGCGTCCGGCTTCATCTTCTCGACATCGCCGCCGCCGGCGGTTGCGGCCGGTGCACTGGCCAGCATCCGGCATCTCCGCGCCAGCTCTGCGGAGCGCGAGCGTCATCAGGACCGAGTTGCTCGGCTCCGGGCTCGGCTCGACCAGGTCGGTGTCGCCCACATGGCGAACCCCAGTCACATCGTGCCGGTGATGGTCGGCGACGCTTCGCTGTGCAAGCAGATCAGCGACGAGCTGATCAGCCGCTACGGCATCTATGTGCAGCCGATCAATTATCCGACGGTGCCGCGCGGCACCGAACGGCTGCGCATCACGCCATCGCCGCAGCACAGCGACGCCGACATCGAGCATCTGGTGCAAGCCCTCAGTGAAATCTGGGCTCGCGTCGGTCTCGCCAAGGCCGCGTAAGCGCAACGGCCGTCAGCCCAGGACCGGCTATCGATCGCCGTCATTACGAGCGAAGCAATCCAAGGCCTCCGATCATGGAGCTGGATTGCTTCGTCAGTTTGCTTCGCACGATGACAGCTTTACAAGGCGATCCTGAGAGCCCGACAGAACGACAGCATTTGAAATCGGGCCGTTCCGTTTCCGCCCGTCATGCCCGGCCTTGCGCCGGGCATCCACGTCTTGCTGCCGGAAATGCGGGATAGCTTGGATGGCCGCGACAAGCCCAGTCACGCCGCGTTGGCGAGAACACTAAGCGATCTGGAACGCCGCGGAGACTTCACTTCGAATAGTGAGTCGGACTGCAAGGTCCGCGGCCCCGTTGTCTTGGACCATCTTTGTTCAGCGCTTGCCGCGTTGCGTCGCTGGCGGGGACGATGATCGCGTCAACCGCATTCGCCGGTCGGTGCGGGGCAGGAAATGCGGACCCTCCACCTTGAGGAAGTCCAGCATCGCGCGCGCCGGCGGCAGCAAAACCTTGTCGTTGCGTGTTACGACGAACCATTGCCGCACGATCGGCAGCCCGACAACATCGAGAATCACCAGCCGGCGTTCATCGAGCTCGGTCGCGACCGTGTGGGCGGACAGGAAGGCGATGCCGAGGCCGGCGATCACCGCCTGCTTGATGGTCTCGTTGCTGCCCATCTCCATGCCGATCGTCGGCCGGATGCCGGCGCTACCGAACAATTGCTCCATCAGGCTCCGTGTCCCCGAGCCGGGTTCGCGGGTCAGGAACGTTTCTCCGGCGAGTTCGGTCAGTGCGATATCGGACTTGCGTGCCAGGCGGTGGGCCGTCGGTGCGATAATGACGTGCGGATGGTCACCAATGAGATGGGTTTCGACCTCGAGATCGATCGGCGGCCGCCCCATGATGGCGATGTCCAGCTCGTAGCCCCGAAGGGCCGCGCCGATGTCCTGGCGATTGCCGATGAACAGCCGCACATCAATTTTTGGATTCTGCTTCAGAAATCCCGAGATCGCGAATGGCACGAAGTACTTTGCCGTCGACACCGCGCCGATCGAGATGCGCCCTGCTGTCTTGCCCGCGATCATCTCCAGCGAGGTGTCGCAGGCCGCGATCGCCGCCTCGATGCGCTCGCTGAGCGCCAGCACCTCGAGGCCAGCGTCCGTCAGTTGCATGCCGTCGTTGCGGCGCTGGATCAGCGGGAGGCCGGCGAGCGCCTGCAGATTGCGGAGTTGCAGCGTGACGGCCGGCTGGGTCAGATGCAGCTTATTCGCCGCCGCGGTGATGCTGCCGGTCTCGGCCAGCGCTGCGAGCGCGCGAAGCTGGCGGATCGAGACGGTTCGGAATTGACGGCTCATCGAGCGAATACTGCGCACGGAGGGATACTGGGGAAGTCTCGGCTATTCGCCAAACGCGGTCAACATTGAACAATGTGGCGCTCGTTGCTGCGCCGGCACAGGACCGCAGACCGAGGGGCGCGACTCCCAGGCCGGCCGTGGGGGCGACGAGAGTCGGCGGTCGACCGTCACCCCAGCCGACGCCCCTCCGTCGGCTCTCTCGTGGTTAGTTGGAAAATTCCAAAGTGTGCTCTGACGCGGTCCGCTACGTGTCGTTGAAGTATTTATTAAGTAATCAGTTCGCCGCCGACCTCGTACAAATTCAGGGAATACATCGATTGTGACGTTTCCCCGTTCTATGACGAGTAACAAGCGAAATGGCTTCCTCTGCAGCAAGAATCACCCTCATTTAAACGGTAAATTAGCGTGCAAACGACCAGAGTTCGCGCGATCGATGTAATTTGTAAACTAATCGAATTGTTTCGATCAGACCAATCGACAACTGCGCTACGGGCATAGGGGCTTGTCTGTGAGGAGTCGTATTCTGCACATCGATGACGATCCGGCGATGCTGAAAATCGTCGCCGCGGTGCTGTCAGTCGATCCAACCCTCGAAACAAAAGGCTGTCTTTCCGGCGAAGAGGGCGTGCGCGCGGCGGCGGAATGGCTCCCGGACTTGATTCTGAGCGACGTCTCGATGCCTGGCGTCAATGGTTTCGAATTGCTCGAACGACTACGTAATCGGGCAAGTACCATGGGAATTCCCGTGGTCTTCACCACATCCCGCAGCCGACTGGATCATATCGAGCAGTTCGTATCGCGCGGCGTCTCGGGCGTCATCGCCAAGCCGTTCAATCTGCGTGAACTCGTCAGCAACGTCCGCAGATATCTCGATCTCGCCGTGGCGGATCAGGGGAACGTCGAGCTTCCCGAGATTTCCATCGACCGCCGGCTCCAGGATGACAAGTCCAGTCTTCGGGAATTCCGCTGCGCGTTCGTAGCGGGTGACACCTCCGTGCCGATGCGCGACGTCGTGCACAAGCTCGTCGGGGTCGCCGGGCTCTACGGATATGAGGCGATCAGTGAAGCAGCAGCCTGTCTGGAGCGAGAGCTCGACAGCTTTGCGCGCGGTCTCGCGACCCGCACGGACGTTCTGTTCCGCCTTGATGCATTGCTGGGACAGCTCGATCGCGACACCGCAACCAGAGCTGAATGAGAACCCGGAGAGAAACCAATGGATGCGCGCAGAATTCTGATTGCGGACGATGATCCGGCGATTCTGGCCGCGCTGTCGACGCGTTGCCGGAAAATGGGATTCGAAGTCGATACCGCAGCCAATGGCCTGCAGATGCTGCTGAAGGCGCGACGGACCTCGCCGGATCTGATCATCGTCGACGTCAACATGCCTGAGCTCGATGGCCTCACGGCATCCTTCCATCTGCTGGAGCCGGGAGGGCCGCCCGTCGATGTCATCGTGGTCACGGGCATCTCGAGCGCCGAAACGCTGGAACGCTGCGAAGCGATGGGGATGTTCTACGCCTGCAAGCGACCGGCGTTTTGGCAGGACATCGGTCGCGCGCTGATACAGATCTTTCCCCAGATGGCTGAAGCGATCGCCGCAGAGACCGGCCCACAGACAAGGGCCCCGGGCGAAGTACCGACGCGGCCGCGGGTGCTGGTGGTCGATGACGACGAGCAGATCGGCGAGTTCCTCGCGAGCCGATTGAGGAAGCTCGGCATCGAGGTGCTCTATGCGTCCAATGCGGCGCGCGCCCTGCGGCTTGCCGCCGGTCAGTATCCGAGCGTCGTGGTGACGGACTATCACATGCCGGAAGGCGACGCCGGCTTTCTGATCACCCGGCTCCGGAGCAATCCGGCGACTGCGCAGACCCCGGTGATTGTCCTGAGCGGCAGAGACATCGACGAATCCACCGGGAAGCTGCTGACGCGCGATGTGCTGGGTTATCCGGGGGCAATCGGCATCTTCAAAAAGTCGTTCGACGTCAGCGCGTTGTTTGAGACGATTCAGCGTTACTGCTGCCCTGGACCAAGGGTGGATCCGATCGCCGAGGACAGGCCGCAGACGTGACCCCCCTGGATCCCGCAAAGCGCAAGTTCGAAGGCGCCCCGATGCCGAGCCGGCGTCTGCCCGAGCGCAGAAGCGGGCGCTCAATCGTGCGCCTCGGCGGGGTGGCGGTGATCGTTGCTCTGAGCCTCGTGGCCGGACGCATCGCCTCCGAGGATACACTATCCTGGAAAACATTCGGTACCTGGGCGCTCGATATTCCGTGGTGGATACTCGTGAGTTCGCTCGCGATCGGCCTCCTGATCGCCGGATTGATCGAGCTGCATTTGGCGGGACTGGAGCGCCGCAACGCCCGTACGCGTCAGTACATGCATTTGGCCGCGATCGTGGAAGGCTCCAGCTATGCGATCGTCGGCACGTCGATGGACGGCATAGTGCTGAGCTGGAACAAGGCGGCGGAGCGACTGTTTGGCTACACCGCCGAGCAGGCGATCGGCCGGAATGCCAGCCAACTCATCGTTCCCGATGACCTCCGCGAGGAAGAGCAGCAGATGCTCGCCGGCATTCGGGACGGAACGTCTTTTGCCTATCTTTGGACGAAGCGAAAGAAGGCGAATGGCGAGCTGGTCGACGTCGCCGTGAGCATTTCACCGATCCGGGCCGACGATGGTGAGTTGATCGGAATGGCGGCGTCGGCGCGCGACATCACCGATCTCGTCCAGGCCGAGCGGGAGATTCACAACCTCAACGCGTCGCTCGAGCGGCAAGTTGCCGAGCGAACCGCGCAGCTCGAAAAGACCTCGACGCTGCAAGCCGCAATCCTGGAGCGCGCGGCCTATGCGGTGATTGCCACCGATGTCGCGGGAACGATTACCCTGTTCAATCCGGCGGCCGAACGGATGCTGGGCTACAAAGCCGAGGAATTGATCGGCCGTGCGACGGCGATGCTGTTTCACGATCCGGATGAGCTCGCCGAGCGGGCGGAAGCAATGAGACAGGAGGGTGTTCATGTCGCCTCCAATCTCGGCGTCCTTCAGGCGCGCCTCGCCCGCAATGATCCGGACACGGCGGTCTGGACCTATATCGACAAATACGGCGACCGCATTCCCACAAGGCTGACACTCAGCCTGCTGCGGACCAAAGACGGCACAAATCTGGGCGTGCTCGGCATCGCCATCGATCTCACCGAGCAGCTGAAGTATGAGGACGAGCTCAAGGCGGCGCGGGCAAGTGCGGAGCATGCGAGTGCCGCCAAGGCGGACTTCCTGGCAAATATGAGCCACGAGATCCGAACGCCGCTCAACGGCATCATCGGCTATGCCGATCTCGTGCTCGAAGATCAGACGCTTGCCCCGGACACCCGTCGGCAGGTGACGCGCATCTTCGAGGCGAGCGATTCGCTACGTGTGATCATCGACGACATTCTCGACTTCTCGAAGATCGAGGCGTGCGGCGTCAAGCTGGAGAGCAAGCCGCTCTACATCAACGAACTCATCGCCAATTGCGCGTCGATCATCGAACCGAAGGCTGACGAGAAGGGGCTCAAGCTGGTCGCAACGGCGCGGGCCACCCCGCCGGTGCTGCTCGGCGATGCCTCCCGTCTGCGACAGGTCTTGCTGAACCTGATGAATAACGCGGTTAAATTCACCGCGGCCGGTTCGGTCGAACTGGTGGTCTCCTGCATCTCGCGCGTCGACAACGTCGCCCGTCTGCGGATTGCGGTGACCGACACCGGCATCGGGATCTCGCAGGACGAGCAGAAAGGGTTGTTCAAGCGGTTCAGCCAGGCTGACGAGACGATCTCCCGCAAATACGGCGGCACCGGTCTCGGTCTGGCGATCTCGCAACGCATCGTGCAAGCGATGCAGGGTGACCTGAAGATCAAGAGCCAGCCGGGCCTCGGCAGCACCTTCTACTTCGAAATCGACTTGCCGATCGCCGAGCAGATCGACATCGAGCGGCACGATACCCCGGTTCAGAGTAGCCGGAGAGCGCGCATCCTCATCGTCGATGACGTCGAGATGAACCGCGATCTCTGCAAGACCATGCTGGGGAGAGTGGGACACGAGGTCGATCTCGCGGACAGCGGCAGCACGGCGATCGCGATGGCCTGCGGCCGCAGCTACGACCTGATCTTCATGGACGTGCAGATGGGCGAGATGGACGGCATGGAAGCGACCCGTCGCATCCGCGCGCTGGGCGACGGCCTCAGCTCTGTGCCAATCATCGCCCTCACGGCGAACGTGCTCCCCGAACAGGTGGCGCGTTACAAGGCGGCGGGTATGGACGATCATCTCGGCAAGCCGATCAATCGTGCCGAACTGCTCGCCTGTGTCTGCCGATGGATCGAGGGAGGAATTGCGGAGGTGCCGCTGGCGCCGTCTGCCGTCGAGATCGACCAGCCGGTCTGTGATCAGGACGTGCTCGAGGATCTCCGGCTGTTCGCAAACGAGCAAGTGATCGCGGGGTTTGCGGCTCAGCTCTGCGAGACGATTGCGCGGATCAGGGCGCAATGGCCGCGCGACGTCGACCCGCGCTCGCTCGATCATCACGTATTCGATCTCGCGGCACGCGAGGCACTTGGAGCGATCTCCCACAAGGCGATATCGCTCGCCGGCCAGCTCGGCTTCGGCCAACTCGCGGAAGCGTGCCGCCGGATGGAGACGGCTTGCAGTGACCGCGCGCAGGACATCCCCTTCGCCTATGCGGCGCTTCATCAAGCGATCGACAATGCGCTGGTCCAGCTCGAAGCGCTGCAAGAGATCGCCTGACCGTTCATCGCCATATAAGTTTTACTTTGATGATGGCGAAGATAATGAAATTTCTCTTATTTCTGCCCGCGTGATCAAAGTCCCCCTGCAACGCATTCGCGATGCCGACCGGACGCGGGCCTCGTGAGCGGCGTCCACAACGGCATCCGACATCCTGTGGCTACGGCCTGCCAGGCTTTGAAGGAGGACGACATGAACGAGTCAGTCACCATCCGCGGCAAGGACCGCTATCGGTCCGGCGTGATGGAATACAAGAAGATGGGCTATTGGGAGCCCGACTACGAGCCGAAGGACACCGACGTCATCGCGCTGTTCCGCGTCACGCCGCAGGACGGCGTCGATCCGATCGAAGCCTGCGCGGCGGTCGCCGGCGAAAGCTCGACGGCGACCTGGACGGTGGTGTGGACCGACCGCCTGACCGCGGCGGAGAAGTATCGCGCCAAGTGCTACCGAGTCGATCCGGTTCCGAATGCGCCCGGCCAATACTTCGCCTATATCGCCTACGACCTCGACCTGTTCGAGCCGGGCTCGATCGCCAACCTCACCGCGTCGATCATCGGCAACGTGTTCGGCTTCAAGCCGCTGAAAGCGCTGCGGCTCGAGGACATGCGGCTCCCGATCGCCTATGTGAAGACCTTCCAGGGCCCGGCGACCGGCATCGTCGTGGAGCGCGAGCGTATGGACAAGTTCGGGCGTCCGTTGCTCGGCGCCACCGTTAAGCCGAAACTCGGCCTGTCGGGCCGTAACTATGGCCGCGTCGTTTATGAGGCGCTGAAGGGCGGTCTCGACTTCACCAAGGACGACGAGAACATCAACTCGCAGCCGTTCATGCATTGGCGCGAGCGCTTCCAGTATTGCATGGAGGCGGTCAACAAGGCGCAGGCGGCGAGCGGCGAGATCAAGGGCACATACCTCAACGTCACCGCGGCGACCATGGAGGACATGTACGAGCGCGCCGAATTCGCCAAGGAGATCGGCTCGATCATCGTGATGATCGATCTCGTCATCGGCTACACGGCGATCCAGTCGATGGCCAAGTGGGCGCGCAAGAACGACATGATCCTGCATCTGCACCGCGCCGGCCATTCGACCTATACGCGGCAGCGCAATCACGGCGTGTCGTTCCGCGTCATTGCCAAATGGATGCGGCTTGCCGGCGTCGATCACATTCATGCCGGCACCGTGGTCGGCAAGCTCGAGGGCGATCCGGCGACGAC
Organism: Rhodopseudomonas telluris; assembly: GCF_042432815.1. Classification (NCBI taxonomy): domain Bacteria; kingdom Pseudomonadati; phylum Pseudomonadota; class Alphaproteobacteria; order Hyphomicrobiales; family Nitrobacteraceae; genus Rhodopseudomonas; species Rhodopseudomonas telluris. The sequence continues at coordinate 601,573 of NZ_JBHLWM010000005.1, read as the reverse complement.
GAAGGGCTACTACGACATCTGCCGCGAAGACTACAACCCGATGCAGCTTGAACACGGTGTGTTCTTCGATCAGCATTGGGCCAGCCTCAACAAGCTGATGCCGGTCGCGTCCGGCGGCATCCACGCCGGCCAGATGCACCAGTTGCTCGATCTGCTCGGTGAAGACGTCGTGCTGCAGTTCGGCGGCGGCACCATCGGCCACCCGATGGGCATCGCAGCCGGCGCCACCGCCAACCGCGTTGCCCTGGAGGCAATGATCCTCGCCCGCAACGAGGGGCGCGACTACGTGCATGAGGGGCCAGAGATTCTGGCGAAGGCGGCGCAGACCTGCACGCCGCTGAAGGCCGCGCTCGACACCTGGAAGAACGTGACCTTCAACTATGAATCCACCGACACCCCCGACTACGCGCCGACCCCGTCGGTTTCGGTCTAAGGAGCAGAACCCATGCGACTGACCCAAGGCTGCTTCTCGTTCCTGCCCGATCTGACCGACGAGCAGATCGCCGCGCAGGTGCAATACGCGCTCGGCAAGGGCTGGGCGGTGAACCTCGAATTCACCGACGATCCGCATCCCCGCAATACCTATTGGGAGATGTGGGGCCTGCCGATGTTCGATCTGCAGGACGCCGCCGGCGTGATGATGGAATTGAACGAATGCCGCAAGGTGTACGGCGACCGCTACATCCGGCTGTCGGCGTTCGACTCATCGCACGGCTGGGAATCGGTGCGGCTGTCCTTCATCGTCAACCGCCCGAAGGAGGAGCCCGGCTTCCGGCTGGACCGCCAGGAAGTTGACGGCCGCAACATGCGCTACACCACGCGCGCCTATTCGGCCGATAAGCCCGAAGGCCGACGCTACGGAGGCTGATCGTGGACACGATGACGCCCGCAGCGACCAATGAGAGCGACGCGCCACCTGAGCGCGTCGACCTCCGCGCCGAGTTCGATGCCGTCGGCATCGGCGAGGTGCTGGACCAGCTCGACCGCGAGCTGATCGGGCTGAAGCCCGTGAAGACGCGGATCCGCGAGATTGCGGCGCTGCTGCTGGTCGAACGCTTGCGCAAGCGGATGGGGCTCGCCACCGGCAACCCGACGCTGCACATGTCATTCACCGGCAATCCCGGCACCGGCAAGACCACGGTGGCGCTGCGGATCGCCTCGATCCTGCACAAGCTCGGCTTCGTCCGCCGCGGCCACGTTGTCTCGGTGACGCGCGACGAACTGGTCGGGCAATATATCGGCCACACCGCGCCGAAAACCAAGGAAGTGCTGAAGAAGGCGATGGGCGGCGTGCTGTTCATCGACGAGGCGTACTATCTGTATCGCCCGGAGAACGAGCGCGACTACGGCCAGGAAGCGATCGAGATCCTGTTGCAGGTGATGGAGAATCAGCGCGACGATCTGGTGGTGATCCTCGCCGGGTATGCGGACCGGATGGAGAAATTCTTCGCGTCCAATCCGGGCTTCCGCTCGCGGATCGCGCACCACATCGATTTTCCGGACTACACCGACGGCGAGCTCCTCGGCATCGCCGAGGGCATGCTGAGCGACCAGAATTATCACTTCGACCCGGACGCGCGCGCCGCGTTCGAACGCTACATCGCGGTGCGCAAGACCCAGCCGCTGTTCGCCAACGCCCGCTCGATTCGCAACGCGCTCGACCGCATCCGCCTCCGCCAGGCCAACCGCCTGATCGCCGACCTCGACCGCTCGCTGAGCGCGGAAGATCTGATGACGATCGAAGCCGGTGACGTGCTGGCGAGCCGGGTGTTCGGGAAGGGGGAGGGGGCGTGAGCTGCAACAAGCCCACGCGATCGACCTCTCGTTCGTCATTCCGGAAGGCTCGCGAAGCGAGACTATCCGGAATCCATATTCCCTCTACTTGCTTTTGAGGTCGGCGTCGCGACGCGGTGCGCGAAAGCGACTTCGGTGGTTATGGATTCCGGGTTCGCGCTGCGCGCGCCCCGGAATGACGAACTTAAGGCTTTGCTTATGCCTGCAGCGCCTTCAGCACCTCGTCCGGCCGCTCGACCATCATTGTATGCCCGGCGCCCTTCAGGATCACGGTGCGCGATCCTGCGATCGCGGCCGCCAGCGTCTTGCCGTTCTTGGTCGGGGTCATCATGTCGCGCTCGCCGAGGATGAAGAGTGTTGGCACACTGAGCTTCGCTGCGGCCGTCAGCGCGTCCTTGTAGTCGTTACAGGCCGACAGGTCGTTGAAGATCACGCCGGGCTTGTTGGCTTCGAGCACGCGCACCGAGCCGCCGTGCATCCACAGGCCGGGGGCGAGGTTGCCGCCGATTTCGGCATCGGGGCCGAGACCCCAGATCGTCATCATCGCGATCGCCGCGGGGTCGTTGGCCTCGGCGGCTTTCAGCAGATCGGGGCCGACCGCCATCGTCGAGGTGGTGCCGATCAGCGCCAGCGACGCCACCTTGGCTGGATGCCGCGCGGCGGCTTCCAGCGCGATCAGCGAGCCCATCGAGTGGCCGATCAGCTTGGCGGGCTGCGCGCCAGCGGCATCCAGCAACGCGGCGATCCAGTCGGCCATCTCGGCGATGCTTTTCAGCGCCTCGCCACCGGAGCGGCCGTGGCCGGGCAGGTCGGGCGCCAGTACGGCGAAGCCGTGATGCGCGAACCAGCGCGTCTGCAGCGCCCACACCGAGTGATCGAAGCCGGCGCCGTGGATGAACACGGCGGCTGGTAGCGACGCGTCGAACGGCTTGCCGCCGGTGGCGAGGAAGGTGTCTGTCCCGTTGACCTTGATCTGCATGGCTCAGCCCTTCTGCGAAACGCGCAGCGCTTGCGCCAGGTCGGAGATGATGTCGTCGGCGGTCTCGATGCCGACCGACAGCCGGATCAGCTCTTCGCCGATGCCGGCGGCGGTGAGTTGCTCGGCGCTCATCTGCTGATGCGTCGTCGAGGCCGGGTGAATCACCAGCGTCTTGGCGTCGCCGACATTGGCGAGATGGCTGGTCAGCCGCAGCGCCTCGATGAATTTCCGTCCTGCTTCGCGACCGCCCTTGATGCCGAACGAGATGATCGAGCCGGCGCCCTTCGGCAACAGCTGCTGCGCCAGCGCGTAGTCCGGATGACTCTCCAGCGTCGGATGCAGTACCCAGTCGACAGCTTTGTTGGCCTGCAGCGCCTCCAGCACCGCCTTGGTGTTGGCGACGTGGCGATCCATCCGCACCGGCAGCGTCTCGATGCCCTGCAGCAGCTGGAATGCATTGGTCGGCGACAGACACGCCCCGAAATCGCGCAGGCCTTCCATCCGGGCGCGGATGACGAAGGCCGGCGGGCCGAACTGTTCGTCGAAGACGACGTCGTGATAGCCCGCATAGGGTTCGGTCAGCGTCGGAAACTTGCCGCTCGCGCGCCAGTCGAACCGGCCGCCATCGACCAGCACGCCGCCGATCGCGATGCCGTGGCCGCCGAGCCATTTGGTCGCCGAATGCATCACGATGTCGGCGCCGAGTTCGATCGGCTTGCTGAGATAGGGCGTCGCAAAGGTGTTGTCGATCAGCAGCGGAATCTTCGCCTCGTGCGCGATCGCCGCGACCTTCGGAATGTCAAGCACTTCGAGCCCGGGGTTGCCGATGGTCTCGCCGATCATCAGCCGCGTGTTCGGCTGGATCGCCGCTTGCAGTGCTGCATGATCGCGCGGATTGATGAACGTCGTGGTGATGCCGAACCGCGGCATCGTGTGCGCCAAGAGGTTGATCGTGCCGCCATACAGCGACGACGACGCCACGATGTGATCGCCGGCGTTCAGCAGCGTGGCGATGGCGAGATGCAGCGCCGCCATGCCGCTCGCCGTCGCCACCGCGCCGACGCCGTTCTCCAAAGCCGCGATGCGCTCTTCGAGCACGGCGATCGTCGGGTTGGAGATGCGGGTGTACAGATGCCCGGGCCGCTCCATGTTGAACAGCGCGGCGGCGTGGTCGGTGTCCTGAAACACGTAGGACGTCGTCTGATAGATCGGCACCGCGCGCGAGCCGGTGATCGGGTCGGGATGTTGCCCGGCGTGCAGGCTGAGGGTTTCAAATCCGGGCGGTTTGGGTGCGGCCATGATGTGCTCGGGTTGTTTCCTGGTGTGTTCGTTAGTTGGGCTCCGTCATTGCGAGGAGCGAAGCGACGAAGCAATCCAGGGGCTCGGTGCTCGGCGCTTCTGGATTGCTTCGCTGCGCTCGCAATGACGGGGAGAGGGTGTATTGCGGGCTTTATGACACGCTCACGCTTGCTCGTCAGCCAGGCCCACCGCCCACAGCGCGAAGGCGTAGACGATGGCGACCTCGTCGAGGCGGCTGAAGCGACCGGAGGCGCCGCCGTGGCCGGCGCCCATGTTGATGCGCAGCAGCACCGGGCCTCCGCCCGTCATGGTGGCGCGCAGCCGGGCCACCCATTTGGCCGGCTCCCAATAGGTGACGCGCGGATCGGTCAAGCCGCCCATCGCCAGGATCGCCGGATAGTCTTTCGCGGCGACGTTGTCGTAGGGCGAATAGGACAGGATGGTCTTGAAGTCCGCCTCGCTCTGGATCGGGTTGCCCCACTCCGGCCATTCCGGCGGCGTCAGCGGCAGCTTGTCGTCCAGCATGGTGTTGAGCACGTCGACGAACGGCACCTCGGCGACGATGCCGGCGAACAAATCGCCGGATCGGTTGGCGACGGCGCCCATCAGCATGCCGCCGGCGCTGCCGCCATGCGCGACGATGCGTTTGGCCGACGTGTAGTTCGCCGCGATCAGCGCGCGGGCGCTGGCGGCGAAATCGTCGAACGAATTGGTCTTCTTGTCGCGCTTGCCGTCCAGATACCAGCCCCAGCCCTTGTCGGCGCCGCCGCGAATGTGCGCGATCGCATAGACGAAGCCGCGATCGACCAGCGACAACGCGTTGGCCGAGAACCCGGCGCCCATGGCGTGGCCGTAGGAGCCGTAGCCGTAGAGCAGCAGCGGTGCCTTGCCGTCGAGCGCGAGGCCTTTTCGGTGCAGGATCGACACCGGCACCTCGGCGCCGTCATCGGCCTTGGCGGTGATCCGGGTGGTCACGTAGTCGGCCGGATTGTGGCCGGACGGGATCTCCTGACGCTTGCGCAGCACGCGCTCGCGCGCCGCCATATCGTAGTCGTAGACCTCCGATGGCGTCGTCATCGACGAATAGGAGAACCGCATCGTCGTGGTGTCGAATTCGTAGCCGCCGGAGGCCGACAGCGAGTAGGCGGCTTCGTCGAAGGCGATCGCGTGCTCGTCGCCATTGGCGAGATCGCGGATGGTCACCGACGGCAGCGCATTGGCGCGCTCCAGTCGCATCATGTGTCCGGAGAACAGGTCGAAGTCGATGATGTAGATGCCGGCGCGATGCGGGATCAGGTCGCGCCAGTTGGCGCGCACCGGATCGGCCAGCGGCGCGGTCACGATCTTGAAGTCGATCGCGCCGTCCGCATTGGTGAGGATGAACAGCTCGTCGCCGCGATCGCCGATCGAGTATTGCACGCCGAGCTCACGCGCCGCGACCAGCCGCGGCGGCGCAGTCGGATCGGCGATATCGATCAGCCGCTGTTCCGACGTCTCGTGATCGCCGCCTGCGATGACGCAGAACCGGCCGCTGGTGCTCTCGTGGATATGGGTGAACCAGCCGGAGTCTTGTTCTTCGTACACCAGCAGATCATTGGCCTGCGCGGTGCCCAGCTTGTGCAGCCACACCTGCATGGGCCGGTGGTTGTCGTCGAGCTTGACGTAGAAGAACGCCGACGAATCCGCCGTCCACACCACGCCGCCGTCGGTCTCCTCGACCACGTCGGGCAGGTCTTGCTTGGTGGCCCAGTCGCGCACGCGGATGGTGTAGTATTCGGAGCCCTTGGTGTCGGCGCTCCAGGCTTCGAGCTTGTGGTCGAGCGAATGCCGCCGCCCGCCGAATTCGAAGTACTCGAGCCCCTTGCCCAATTCGTCACCGTCGAGGATCACGTCGAGCTCGCCGCCATCACGCCGCGTGCGGCCGTACAGCGGGTGCTGGCCGCCTTCGCGATATTTGCGCAAGTAAGCGTATGGCCCGTCCGGCAGCGGCACGCTGGAATCGTCTTCCTTGATGCGCCCGCGCATTTCCGCGACCAGCTTCTTCTGCAGCGCGTCGGTGTGGCCGAGCACGCTCTCGGTGTAGCCGTTCTCGGCTTCGAGATAGTTGCGAATGTCCGGCTCAAGCAGCGACGGGTCGCGCAGCACCTCCTGCCAGTTCGGGTCCTTCAGCCAGGCATAGTCGTCGGTCAGCGTGATGCCGTGCGTGGTGAAGCTGTGCGGGCGGCGCGGCGCGACGGGGGGCGTCAGGCTGTCGCGGGAGGACTGGGTCATGGGCAGGTCTCGTTGCATGCGGAGGCCGTGGGTTGGCGAATGGGCTTAGCAGAGTTTGGCCCTTGCGGCGCGTGCCGGTTTGCGGTCGAAAGGACGCGGCCGGTTCCGCTGCCGGCCCAACCTTCGCGGAGTGTGCAAGTGGCTGAGATTATGTCCGAATTCCACGGCGTCTTCCCTTATCTGGTATCGCCGCTCGATCCGGACGGTGGCGTTCGCAGCGAGGTGCTTGGCCGGCTGTGCGACGATCTGATCAAGGCCGGCGTACACGGTCTGACGCCGCTCGGCTCGACCGGAGAGTTCGCCTATCTGGGCGCGCTGCAGCGCGAAGCGGTGGTGCGAGCGACGATCGAGGCCGTGGCGGGCCGCGTGCCGGTGGTCGCCGGCGTGGCGTCGACCTCGACGGCCGATGCGGTGGCGCAGGCGAGGGCGTATCAAAAGCTCGGCGCAACCGGCATCCTGGCGATCCTCGAAGCGTATTTTCCACTGAAGGATGCGCAGATCGAAAGCTATTTCCGCGCTATCGCCGATGCGGTCGATGTTCCGGTGGTGATCTACACCAATCCGCAATTTCAGCGTTCGGATCTGACGCTCGACGTCATCGCGCGGCTCGCCGAGCATCCGCGCATCCGCTACATCAAGGATGCCTCGACCAACACCGGGCGGCTGCTGTCGATCATCAACCGCTGCGGCGAGTCTTTGCAGGTGTTCTCGGCCTCGGCGCATATTCCGGCCGCGGTGATGCTGATCGGCGGCGTCGGCTGGATGGCCGGGCCGGCCTGCATCGCGCCGCGGCAGAGCGTGCAGCTGTACGAGCTGTGCAAGGCGCAACGCTGGGACGAGGCGCTGACGCTGCAGCGCAGGCTGTGGCGTGTGAATGAAGCCTTCGCCAAATTCAACCTCGCCGCCTGCATCAAGGCCGGCCTGACGCTACAGGGCTACGACGTTGGAGACCCTGTCCCGCCGCAAGCCGCGCTGACGGCGGACGAGCGCAAGGCGGTCGAGGCCGTGCTCGCGGAGATTGCATAGTCTCGAGCGGACGCCACGTATCGCGGCGCGCTCCCCTCCCCCTTGCGGGGAGGGGTTGGGGGTCGGGGTCCCCAGGCACAGACTCTCTTTGAGTTGCACTCTCTGAGTTGCAGATTGTCGCTCGCCCCGTGCCGACAATCGCACCGCCTCGCTCGCGGCACCCCCACCCCCGACCCCTCCCCGCAAGGGGGAGGGGAGGTCGTGCGCCTCGCCATTTCCGCCCCCTCTTGGCGTACCGCCGGGTTCTCCGCTAAAACCCTGACCAAGCAAGCAACAGAAGGAAGCGGCATGAACATTCTTCCCGGCTCCATGCGGTTCGGCGCGGGCCAGCCCGTCAAGCGTCTCGAGGATAAGCGTCTTGTCACCGGGCACGGCGGCTATCTCGACGACAAGCCCGCCGACGGCGCGTTGTGGCTGGTGATCATGCGGTCGCCGCACGCCCATGCCGACATCGTCTCGATCGATGCCGAGGCCGCGAAGGCCATGCCGGGCGTGGAGTCGGTGCTGACCGGCGCCGATCTCGTTGCCGACGACATCGGCACCATTCCGACCCTGCCGATCTTCAAGCGCCCCGACGGCTCGCCGATGGCGCTGCCGCCGCGCCGGCTGCTGGCGCACGAGAAGGTGCGGTTCGTCGGCGAGCCGGTCGCCGCGGTCATCGCGACCTCGCGCGATGCGGCGCAGGCCGCGATCGAAGCCATCGTGGTCGATTATAAGGAGCTGCCGGCGGTGACCGATCCGACCGCGGCAATCCAGCCCGGCGCCCCGGTGGTGTATGAGACCGCGCCCGACAACATCGTCGCGGCGATGAGCTATGGCGACGCCGCCAAGGTCGACGAGGCCTTCGCCAAGGCCGCCCACACCGTGTCGCTCGACATCGTCAGCCAGCGTCTGATCCCGTCGGCGATGGAGCCGCGCGCGACCATCGCCGAGATCGAGAAAAAGACCGGCCGGCTGATCCTGCACGTGCAGTCGCAGACCCCGGCGCAGACCCGCGACGCGCTCGCCGACGCCATCCTGAAGCGGCCGAAGGAGTCGATCCAGGTGCTGGTCGGCGATATCGGCGGGGGCTTCGGCATGAAGACCGGCGTCTATCCCGAGGACGCGCTGGTGGCCTATGCGGCGGTGAAGCTCGGCAAGAAGATCCGCTGGCGCGGCGATCGCACTGACGAATTCGTCGGTGGCACCCACGGCCGCGATCTGACCTCGACCGCCTCGATCGCGCTCGACGCCAAGGGCAAGGTGCTGGCCTATCGGGTGACCTCCATCGGCGGCACCGGCGCCTATCTGGCCGGCGCCGGCGTGATCATTCCGCTGGTGCTCGGCCCGTTCGTGCAGACCGGCGTGTACGACCTGCCGCTGGTGCATTTCGACATCAAGGCGGTGATGACCCACACCGCGCCGGTCGGCGCCTATCGCGGCGCCGGTCGTCCCGAGGCCGTGTACATCATCGAGCGGCTGATGGACGCCGCCGCGCGCCAGCTCAAGATGGACCCGCGCGCGATCCGCAAGGCTAACTACATCAAGCCGACGCAGCTGCCCTACACCAATGCGGTCGGCCAGGTGTACGACTCGGGCGCTTTCGCCCATCTGATGGAGCGCGCTGCCGAACTGTCCGACTGGGACGGCTTCAAGGCGCGCAAGAAGGAAGCGCAGAAGAAGGGCCTGCTCTACGGCCGCGGCGTCACCAGCTACATCGAGTGGACCGGCGGCCGCGCCCACACCGAGAACGTCAAGCTACACGCCACCGCGGAGGGCCGCATCGTGCTGCATTCGGCCACGCAGGCGATGGGGCAGGGGCTGGAGACAACGTACTCGCAGATGATCGCCGAGGCCCTCGACATTCCGATCGAGAAGATCGACGTGGTGCAGGGCAACACCGATCTGGCGCAGGGCTTCGGCAGCGTCGGCTCGCGCTCGCTGTTTGTCGGCGGCACCGCCGTCGCTGTATCGACCGTCGACATGATCGCCAAGGCGCGCGAGAAGGCCGCCAACATCCTCGAAGCCTCGATCGAGGACATCGAGTATTCCGGCGGCACGCTGACCATCGCGGGCACCGACCGCAAGATCAGCCTGTTCGAGATCGCCGCCAAGGAGAAGGGCGCGCGGCTCAGCGTTGATACGACCGGCGAGGTCGATGGCCCGAGCTGGCCGAACGGCGCGCATATCTGCGAGATCGAGGTCGATCCGGAAACCGGCGTGTCGCGAGTTGTTCGCTACACCACGGTCGACGACGTCGGCAACGCGGTGAACCCGATGCTGGTCGCCGGCCAGATCCACGGCGGCGTCGCGCAAGGCGTCGGGCAGGCGCTGTACGAGAACGCCGCCTACAATGACGACGGCCAGCTCCTGACGGCGAGCTATCAGGACTACTGCATTCCGCGCGCCGACAATCTGCCGCCGATCAACGTCACCCTCGACCCGTCGGCGCCGTGCAAGACCAACCCGCTCGGCGCCAAGGGCTGCGGCGAATCCGGGGCCATCGGTGGTCCGCCCTGCATCGTCAGCGGCGTCCTCGACGCGCTGGCTCCGCTCGGCGTCACAGCGCTCAATACGCCTCTCACTCCCGAGAAGGTCTGGCGCGCCATCCAGGACGCCAAGGCAGCGCAGGCAGCCTAAGGGCCATTCCGCGCTGGTTCCGTCACTGCGAGCCGCCGGCGAAGCAATCCATGTCGATCGGTAAGACTGGATTGTTTCGTCGCCGCGGTCCTCGCAATGACGGGGTGGCGCGATGATCTGAACCAATTCCGGCGAAGAACCGACAATCTGTCGCCCGGCGCGTGCTATGTTGCGCCGGTTCGCCCGGGAGAAGATTCGATGCGGAAGTTCCTGACGGTGCTGGCGGCTCTCGCCACGCTCAGCCTGACCAATTGCGGCTACAACACCATCCAGAGTGAAGACCAGGAGGTGAAGTCGACCTGGTCGGAGGTGGTCAACCAATATCAGCGCCGCGCCGATCTGGTTCCCAATCTGGTCAACTCCGTGAAGGGCTTCGCCCAGCAGGAGAAGGACGTGCTGCTCGGCGTCACCAACGCCCGCGCCAAGGTCGGCAGCATCCAGGCGACGCCGGAAGTCCTCAACGATCCGGCGGCCTTCCAGAAGTTCCAGCAGGCCCAGAGCGAGCTGTCCGGCGCGCTGTCGCGGCTCTTGGTCGTCACCGAGAACTATCCGCAGCTCAAATCCGATGAGCTGTTCAAGAACCTGATGGCCCAGCTCGAGGGTACCGAGAACCGCATCACGGTGGCGCGCAATCGCTACATCAAGGCGGTGCAGGCCTACAACGTCACGGTTCGGTCGGTGCCGACCAATTTCACCGCGATGATGTTCGGCTACAAGGAAAAACCCAACTTCACGGTCGAGAACGAGAAAGACATCTCGACCGCGCCGAAGGTCGACTTCACGCCGACGCCGGCTCCGGCCAAGTAAGCGCGGGACTGCGGCGATGAACGCCGTGCGGGCTTCGGTTATCGCGCTGCTGCTGGGCTTCGTCATGGCGGCGTCCGCGCAATTCGCGCGCGCGGACGTGGCTGTGCCGACGCTGACCGGTCGTGTGGTCGATCAGACCGGCACGCTGTCGAGCGACGCGATCGCGCGGCTTGATCAGAAGCTGAAGGCGTTCGAGGATCGCAAGGGCAGCCAGATCGCGGTGCTGATCGTGCCGACCACGCAGCCCGAGGCGATCGAGCAGTTCTCCATCCGTGTGGCCGAGGCGTGGAAGATCGGCCGTAAGAAAGTCGACGACGGCGCCATCCTGCTGGTCGCCAAGGTCGATCGCAAGCTGCGGATCGAAGTCGGCTATGGCCTCGAAGGTGCGCTTCCCGACGTCACCGCCAAGCGCATCATCGACGAGATCATCACGCCGAAATTTAAGGCCGGCGATTTAGCGGGCGGCATCGAGGCCGGCGTCGACCGCATGATGAGCGTGATCGACGGCGAGCCGTTGCCGACGCCGGAGCCACAGCACGAATGGGCGGCGCCGGAATCGTTCGACCAACTCTCCGGCTGGGCGATTCCCCTGTTGTTCGGCACGTTGTTCGTCAACGGCTTCCTGCAGCCGATGCTTGGCCGAATGGTGGCGTCGGCGCTGACCGGCGGGCTTATCGCCATCGCCGCCTGGGCGTTCGGACTGGTGTGGTTTCTCTCGCTGTTGGCGGGCGTGGCCGCGTTCGTCCTGACGCTGGTGATGGATCTGTTCGGAAGCGGAGCGATGCCGTCCGGCCGGCGCGGCGGCTCATCCGGCGGTTCTTGGTCGGGCGGCGGCTCGTCCTGGTCGAGCGGCTCGAGCAGCAGCAGCGGTGGCTTCAGCGGTGGAGGCGGCAGCTTCGGAGGCGGCGGCGCCTCCGGCAGCTGGTGAGGAGGCGGGCATGGGCATCCGGCGCATCGGCAAGCATCTCTTCACCAGCCGCGGGAAGGTTTATCGCGCGTTTCCCCCCGCCGCGTTCGATCGGATCGAGCGCGCCATCAAGGACAGTGAGACGAGGCACGGCGGGCAGATCCGCTTCGTCGTCGAGGGCGCGCTCGACAACGCGCCGCTATTTCGCGATCAGCCCGCACGCGAGCGCGCGCTCGACATTTTCTCGCAGCTCCGGATCTGGGACACCGAACACAATAACGGCGTCCTGATCTATCTGCTACTGGCCGACCGCGACGTCGAGATCATCGCCGATCGCGGCATCCATGCGCGCGTCGACGAGGGCACCTGGGACAGCATCTGCCGTGAGATGGAGGGAGCCTTCCGCGAAGGTCGCTATGAAGCCGGCGTGCTGCGCGGCATCGAGCTGATCACCGCGCATCTGGTCGAGCACTTTCCGAAGGACAGCACCGGCACCAACGAACTGCCGGACGCGCCCGTCGTAGTCTGAGGCGGCGGCGCGCGCCGTCAGTCGTCGGTCGTCAGCACCAGCGTCAGACGGCGCAGCACCGGCGCGGCGAACAATACAATCGGCAGCATCACCATCCACGAGGCCGCCCACGCGGTCAGCCAATGCGTGACGAAGACCGTGTCGCCGAGCAAATGCGCGCTGGCGATCAGTGAGGCCACCGAGGTAGTGATCCCCGACTGCAGGATCGCGTAAACGAAGTGGCTGAACCGTCTGGGAATGCCGAGCATCGCCATCAAAACCTTGTCCTGGATCGCCTCCGGCGCAGCAAGCTCCGTGCCAACTACATCGCGGACCTTGCGCGCGATGCTGCCCCCGATCACGCCCGATTGAGATCCGACCAGCGGAGGCGTCTTGCAAGCGCATCCGAATCGTAATAATCGAAGTTACATGAAAAGAGACAGCCGCCTGTCGTCGGTGCTCCATGCCCTGCTGCATATGGCGCAGCAGAACGAGCCGATGACGTCCGAGACGCTGGCCGCGTGCATGTGCACGAATCCCGTGGTGGTGCGGCGCACGATGGGGTTGCTGCGTGACGCAGGCCTCGTGACCTCGGCGCGTGGCCCGGCCGGCGGCTGGCTGATCAGTGCCGATCTCGCAACGGTCACCTTGCGTGACCTGCACGACGCGCTTGGTGAGCCTGCGATCTTCGCGATCGGCAACCGCAACGGGACGCCGGAGTGTCTCGTCGAGCAGGCCGTCAACGCCGCGCTCGACGGCGCGTTCGCTGAGGCCGAGTCGATGCTGCTCGAGCGCTTCGCCAAGGTGACGCTGGCGAAGCTCTCGGCTGACTTCAACCGGCGCCACGCGGCGCATCGCGCCCGCAGTTAAAGGATCGACATGCAATACGACGTCATCGTCATTGGCGGCAGCTACGCAGGCATGGCCGCGGCGCTTCAGCTTCTCCGCGCGCGCCGCAGCGTGCTGGTGATCGACGCCGGTCAGCGTCGCAATCGCTTCGCCGCGCACTCGCACGGCTTTCTCGGACAGGACGGCGCCGATCCCGCGGAGATCGCCGCCTCGGCGCGGCGCCAGCTTCAAGCCTACCAGACGTTGAACTGGATCGATGGCGTGGCCGACGTCGCGTCCGGACAAAAGGATGAGTTCACTGTCGGACTACGCGATGGCGCCCAGTACAGCGGTCGACGGCTGCTGTTCGCGACCGGCGTATCCGATACGCTACCCGCGATCGACGGCCTGCAGCAACGCTGGGGTGTCAGCGTTTTTCTCTGTCCGTATTGCCACGGCTATGAACTCGACCGCGGCCGCATCGCGGTGATCGCCACCGGCCTGATGAGCTTGCATCAGGCCCAGCTTCTTCCGGAATGGGGCGAGGTCACGCTGTTCACCAACGGCGCCGTCGTGCCCGATGAAGCGGTGAGCGCCGATCTCGGCGCCCGAGGCGTGACGATCGAACAAACGCCGATCGCGCGGATCGAGGACCATGCCGATGTCGTGCTGAGCGACGGCCGCCGACTGCCCTTCGCCGGCATCTTCACTGCTTCGCGGAACGCTCCGGCGACGCCGGTCGCGCAGTCGCTGGGCTGCGCGTTGAGCGAGACGCCGTTCGGCACGCAAATCCAGACCGACGATGCCAAGCAGACCAGCGTGCCCGGGGCGTTCGCCTGCGGTGATGCGGCACGGGTGCCGCATTCGCTGTCGCTGGCCGTCGCAGACGGCGCGTGGGCCGGCGCCAGTCTGCATCGGTCGTTGGTGTGGCCCGATGCGTGAGCCGATCGAGCCGTCTGGCGCCGAACGCCGCCACCACTCGTGAAGGTCAGGCCTTCGCTGAAGGCCGCGCCGCGACGCGCTGGTGCCAATCGGCCAGCACGGTGTTGGCCGGGTCCAGCGGCTGGCCGACCTGATTGCCGAACTCGATCCAGCCGAACAGCAACAGATCGGCCAGGGTGAAGCGCGAGCCGCAGACGAACTCCCTGCCCTGCATCTGCGTGTTCATCCACTGCAGGCGGTCGGCGGCGATCTTCTTCAGGCCCGGTGCGGCTTCGGGAATACACATAACGCGATCCTTGAACATCTTCAGCCCCTCGCTGAAGCGGAAGCCGTTGGCTAGCGGCTCGCAGATCGTCAGGTCGATCCGCCGCGTCCACATCCGGCACTCGGCGCGTTCCTTCGGCGTCGCGCCGATCAGCGGCGGCGTCGGATGGATCTCTTCGAGATATTCGCAGATCGCGGTGATCTCCGACAAAAAGCTGCCATCGTCGAGTTCCAGAGTTGGCGTCTGCCCGTGCGGATTGCGCGCCAGATGCTCGGGCTTGCGGTTTTCGCCGGAGCGGATGTCGACGGTCTGTGTCGGGATCGTCAGTCCCTTCTCGGCAATGAACATCCGCACCAGGCGCGGATTGGGTCCGATCGAATCGTAAAGCTTCATGGTCGTCTCCCCTGTCCCGGCGACTTGCTGCGCCGTGCTCGGTGACTGTCCTAGCGCGAGACGGCGTGCGGCGCAAAGCCGCGCGGCGATGGCCCGTGCGCGCCACACTGCGTGCCGAGATTTGTGATTCATGAAATTTCGGTAAGCACCGAGGGAAGTAACGAATTCGCAAGTAATCAAAGTTACCGAATGGTCAAGCGGACGAGGAGGATTGTGACGTGGACGAGCATCGCAAAGAGCCCATCAGCGAAGACCAGGCTGGCGCCGGCGTTGCGTCGTCCGGAGCGGGTGCGGTTGACGGCAACGACAGCGACGCTGTGAACGCAGCCGGGACCGAAGCGTCTTCTGAGCCCGGCAAGGAAGCCGCCGCTTCCAATCAGGTCGAGCGGCGCAAGGACAACGCTGCGGCCGCGCGGGATGCGGATCGCCTCGGCAAGGTCACCATCATGGCGCCGTCCCGCCACGAGAACTGGTATCGCAACTGGGACGACGAGATTGAAGTCGAAGCGCCGGACGAACCTGCCAACGCCGGCCGGCCGCACAACAAGCGCCAACTGGCGATGGTCGCCGTGGCGGTGATCTTCGCGGCCTTCGCCGGCGCGGCCGCCGGTGCGCTAACGAATGCCGGGTTCGTCCATTTCGGCGGCGGCGACGCAACCAAGCAAGCGCAGACACAAGCCCAGGCGCTGGACGATCAACTGGGCAAGCTGCAGGGTGAGCTCGCCGCGCTCAAGGCCAGCGTCGATCAGGCCAACAAGAGCGCGAGCGCGCAATTCGGCAAGACCGCCGACCGGCTGGACAAGATCGAGAAGGCGCAGGCCGAGCCGGCGCAGAAGATCGCCAAGCTGACCGAGACGGTCGAGAAGCTGCGGACCGCGCAGGTCGAAAAGCCCGCGCCCGCCCCGACGCAAGTGGCTTCGGCCTCCCAGGACGTGACCGGTTCGGTGTCGCCGAAGCCCGCGCCCAGGCCGAACGATGTCGGCCGCCTGCCGACCGTCGATGGCTGGGTGCTGCGCGATGTCTATGATGGAGCCGCGGTGGTGGTCGGCCGCGAGGGCACGTTCGAAGTCTATGCCGGCGACCCGCTGCCGGGCCTTGGCCGGGTCGACGCGATCCGTCGTCAGGACGGGCGCTGGGTGGTGGTGACGAGCCGCGGCCTGATCGTCGCCCGCTGATCATCACGAAATGCTTTGCGAGGGCGCGGCGTGGCAGACACGCTGCGCCCTTTTGCTTTAGGCTCCTAGCATAGTGCTGCACCGGCAGCGTTCAGGGAGCATGGCCGCGTGCGACGCCTGCTTGGATTGATCGCGCTGATCGGCGGTCTCGTCCCGCTCGTCGCGGGAGCGGCCGAAGAGTCGTCGCGTGCGCTGACCGTCACGGATCCGCATACGCTGCGCGAACTCGATCTGCGCGACCATCGCAATGAAGCGTCGCCGCACCCTGGCTTCGGCTTGGGACAGATGCTGGACCCGCAGCCAGGCGAAGCGAGGCCACCACGTCCCCTCGACAATGCTCGGCTGTTCGCATCGCCGACCGTCAGCGCGCTCCGCATGGCGCTCGACGATGAATTTCAGCGCTATCAGCTGACGCGCCCCGCCTCCGAATGGACGTTGTTCGATCGTGACAAACTGGCAGCGCCGACGACGCGCTTCATGCTTGCCGGCATCGTCAACCGGATGGATCGCGGCTATGTGGCCGTCGACGGTTGCGGCGAGATCCGGCTGATCTATCGGCCTGTCCAGGAGACGAATGACGGCGCGCAACGGCTGCCCATGACCTTGAACTTGGTGTTGCGCGCCCGCGGCGCAGGCGATGCGCTCACCTGCCGCGAGGTTGCGCAGCGCTGGCTCGCGGCGGAGGCATGGCCGGAAGTTGGCGCCGATCGCGCGCGGCGGCTGCTGGCTGCGGAGGGTCCGCTGGCGCCGCTCGGGCCTGCCGCCATCGATCGGCTCGAGATCAACCTGCAGATCGCAATCCAGCGCAATGCGGCAGCCGGAGCATTTGGCGCGGACTATCTGCTCAAGGTGTTTCGCTTCGATCGGACGAGCGGCCGCTACGAAGCTGCGCCGATGGAAAACCAGATCGACCGCGATCGTCTGCTGGCCGATCATGATCTGGGGGAGGCGTTCAAGCGCTGGCTGCTGCAGCCGGACACACTCACCGCGTTCGATCGCGGCACGCTGATCATCCCCGACGCCTATCTGGCCCGCGGCGCGATCGCCGCGACGCC
The DNA here is from genome assembly GCF_042432815.1 of Rhodopseudomonas telluris. Classification (NCBI taxonomy): domain Bacteria; kingdom Pseudomonadati; phylum Pseudomonadota; class Alphaproteobacteria; order Hyphomicrobiales; family Nitrobacteraceae; genus Rhodopseudomonas; species Rhodopseudomonas telluris. Next base: position 584,705 of record NZ_JBHLWM010000005.1, on the reverse strand, counting down.
GACAGCCTTTTCCCATGCGTCGGAGCGGCCGGCCGCAGGCTTGGTCGGCCCGGCGACGTCCGATCCCCTGATCAGCGATGCGGACATCGTCGCGGCCCTGCAACGCGCCGCCGATCGGGGAGTTGAACTGCAATCGGTTCGTTCGCCGGCAGGCTTCGAGCGGCGGCTCAACGACATCACTTGTTCGGGCTGCCACCAGACCCTCGGGATCGGCGGCTTTCATTTCCCCGGCGTGGACTGGACGGCCGATCCAGCGCGTCGCGCGGCCGCTGCCGGATCGCCGCATTTCATCGCCGACCAGGACCGCCGCCGCGCGATCGTCGCCGCGGTGGGGGAGGGGCGCTCGCCTAACTACGCGCGCGGCTTCAGCGATCGGCCGGAACTGCGCGGCACGGCCGCCGCGGGCGATGGCCCGCGCAATGGCTGGGGCGCTTCCTGCGGTTTGTCTCATGCCGGCATCGTCGATCCGAGCTTCCGGAACTGGACCTGTGCGGCCGGGTTGAGTTGCCAGCCGGTCCGCGGTGCCAAGGCGTTTCCCATCGGCATGTGCTTCGTAGCGCCGCGCTGATCCGCTGCGGACCTGATCAAGGAGGGGCCGGTGAGTGATCCAGGTTCTGACACCAAACAGATCAATAGCGAGATCGCCGACAATGAAAGCGCCCGGCAGACCGCAAGTTCGGTCCGCATCTCTGCCTTCGCGATCGCAATCACCATCGTGATTGCGATCGTCGTGTTCGGCTGGGTTTTCTTCCGCCGCTAACTATCCGACCGCGCCCGCCGCGCGTAGCGCGCGGATCGCCGCGTCGTCGTAACCGGCGCCGCGCAGCACTTCGTCGCTGTGTTCGCCGACGGCGGGCGGAAGTCGCGGCCTGGTTTTGGTGCTGCCCTCGACCCAGATCGGGCTGTTGATCGTCATGATCGTGTTGTTCTCGAACGGCACCAGCACTTCGTTCTCGATCATCTGCTGATCGTTCGGGATGTCGTCGAGAATGCCGACGACGCCGAACACCAGGCCGTTTCCGTCGAGCGCCTTGCGCCACTCCGCGAGATCGCGCGTCGCGAAGATCTCGTCGAAAATCGCGATCAGCTCGATCGAACGCGCGTGGCGATCGGGCTTGGTGGCGAAGCGTGGGTCATTGGTGAGATCTTCACGGCCGAGACAGCGCGTCAGCGTCGGCCACTGCCTCTCCTCGTTGAGCAGCGACAGGATCAGCCAGCGGCCGTCGCGGCAGCGATAGTGATTGGCCACCGCGTTGAGGGCGCGCTCGCGCGGCCGCCGCTCCTGGAATTCGGCGCCGACCAGCTTGGCCTGCGCCAGCACGCTCGACGACCAGATGCCGTTGGCCATCAGGTTGGATTTCACCTCGCTGCCCTTGCCGCTACGCTCGCGCTTGTACAGTGCGGTGACGATCGCGCCGTACAGCGCCATTGCGCAGGGATGGTCGCCCATGCCGGCGACCGAGCGGGCGGGCGTCGACTCCTCGTCGGCGCGGACCAGATCCATCATGCCGGAGCGTGCCCACCAGGCGTTGCTGTCGAAGCCCGGCTTGTCGGCTTCCGCGCCGCGCTCGCCATAGCCGGTGAAGCTCGCATAGATCAGACGCTCATTGAGCGGCGCGAGATCCGCGTAGGTGATCCCGAGCCGCGCGCGCACCGGCGGCGGGAAGTTGGTGATGAACACGTCGGCCTCGGCGACCAGCTTGCGCAGCACCTCTTTGCCTTCGGGCTTGGCGAGATCGAGTGCGAGGCTGCGCTTGTTGCGCGATTCCATCATCCACGCGTAGTTATGCTCGCTGCGCGGATAGCCGGGAAGATTGGGCAGGTTGCGATAGGGATCGCCGGCGCCGGGCGGTTCGATCTTGATGACGTCGGCGCCGAAATCGGACAGCACGGTGGCGGCCGCCGGGGCTGCGATGAAGCTGGCACAGTCGAGCACCTTGAGTCCCTTGAAGATGCCGTCGTCCATCGCAAACTGCTCCCTTGGCGTTTCTTGTTTCGTCGGCCGGAATATGCGCCGTGCGCATTCCGCGTCTCGCGCATATGAACCGCGTTCGCGCAGCGATGCAATATTCGAACCCGCATGCCGCTCTGCATGCCGGTGCTCACGCGTCGCCCGAAAGCAGGGCGGCATTGCCGCCCGCAGCGGCTGTGTTGATCGATAAAGTCTGTTCCAGTGCGAACCGCGGCAGATAATGCGGGCCGCCGGCTTTCGGGCCGGTGCCGGACAGTCCGGAGCCGCCGAACGGCTGCACGCCGATGACCGCGCCGATGATATTGCGGTTGACGTAAACATTGCCGACCGGCAGCCGATCGACGATTCGCGCAACTGTCTCGTCGATCCGCGACTGCACGCCGAGCGTCAGCGCGTAGCGGCTTGCCGCGATGGCGCCGACCACTGCGTCGAGTTCCGAAGCGTTGTAGCGCACCACGTGCAGGATCGGGCCGAACACCTCCTCGGTCAGTTCCGCGGCGCTGCGCAGTTCGAAGATGTGCGGCGCCACATAGGTGCCGGTCGTCGGTGCATCGCCCGCGTAGTGCAGCCGTGCGTCGCGTCTCATGTGCGCAATGTGAGCGTCGAGCTTGGCCTTTGCCTCGGCGTCGATCACCGGGCCGATATGCGTCGCCGGATCGCGTGGATCGCCGAGACGCAGTTCGCGCGCGCTGCCGGTGATCAGTTCGATCGTCCGATCGGCGACGTCGTCCTGCACGAACAATAGCCGCAGCGCCGAGCAGCGCTGCCCGGCGGAGCGGAATGCCGAAGCGACCACATCGTCCGCCACCTGCTCGGGCAGCGCGGTGGCGTCGACGATCATCGCGTTGATGCCGCCGGTCTCGGCAATTAGCGGCACGATCGGCCCGTCCTTGGCGGCGAGCGCGCGGTTGATCGCGCGCGCCACCTCGGTCGAGCCGGTGAACACCACGCCGGCGATGTCGGGATGCGCGACCAGCGCGGCGCCGATCGCGCCGTCGCCTTGCACAAGCTGCAAGGCCTCGGGTGGCACGCCCGCTTCATGCAGCAGCGTCACGGCGAGCTCCGCGATCACCGGCGTTTGCTCTGCCGGCTTGGCCACCACAGCGTTACCGGCCATCAGCGCCGCCGTGACTTGGCCGAGGAAAATCGCCAGCGGGAAGTTCCAGGGACTAATCGCGACGACTACGCCGCGGCCGCGCAGCCGCAGCGTGTTGCTCTCGCCGGTGGGGCCGGGGAGCGCCACGCCGTCCCCGAACAGACGCCGGCCTTCTGCCGCGTAGTAGCGGCAGTAGTCGATCGCCTCGCGCACTTCCGAAATGCAATCGTCCAGCGTCTTGCCGCCCTCGTCCTGCAACAGCGCGATGAAGGTGGTGCGCCGCTGTTCCAGCAGGTCCCCCGCGCGCTCGAGCGCGGCCGCTCTCACCTCAGCTGGCGTGGTGCTCCATACAGCGAAGCCTTTTCGGCCCGCAGCGATTGCCGCCACAGCTTGCTCCGCCGTGGTTGCGGCCATCGTCGAAAGCGGCCGCCGCGCCGCACCGATGTCGCCGAGCAAGGCCTGCAGTGCCGCGCGGTCGCCGAGTTCGATGCCGCGTGAGTTGATGCGCTGTGGCTGATACAGCGCGCGCGGCGGCCGAATGTGGTCGTTGCGCGCCTGCTTCGGCGTTCCGATGATCGTGGCCGGCCGCTGTAGCAGCTTTTCGACCGGCACGCGGTCGTCGCCGGCTTGCGCCACGAAGGACGAATTGGCGCCGTTCTCCAGCAGCCGCCGCACCAGATAAGCCAGCAGGTCGCGGTGGCCGCCGACTGGCGCGTAGATTCGGCAGGCCAGCGCGGGGTGATCGGCCAGCAGCCGCGCATACAGCGCATCGCCCATGCCGTGCAGCCGCTGGAATTCGTAGCCGTCGCTGCCGCCGGCGAGTTCGAGCACGGTGGCGACCGTCAGCGCGTTGTGGCTGGCGAATTGCGGATAGATCCGCGGTCGCAGCGCCAGCAGCTTGTGCGCACAATGCACGTAGTTGAGGTCAGTCATCGCCTTGCGGGTCAGCACCGGATAGTCGTCCAGCCCGCGCTCCTGCGCGCGCTTGATCTCGGTGTCCCAATAGGCGCCCTTCACGAGGCGCAGCATCAGCCGGCGGTCGAAGCGCTCCGCCAGTTCAGCGACGTGATCGATCACGGCGGCCGCGCGCTTCTGATACGCCTGCACCGCGAGCCCATAGCCATCCCATCCGCTCAGCGACGGATCGGCCAGACAGGCAGCAAACACCTCCAGCGACAGTTCGAGCCGGTCGGCCTCTTCGGCGTCGATCGTGAAGGCGAGATCATGCTGTCTTGCCTGCCGCGCCAACTCGATCAGCCGAGGCGTCAGCTCGCCCAGGACACGTTCCCGGCTCACCGCCTCGAACCGGGGGTGCAGCGCCGACAGCTTCACCGAGATGCCGGGCCGTGCCGGCAACGGTGCATTGGCGGCCGCGCGCCCGATCGCTGCGATCGCGTGCGCATAGGAGGCGTAGTACCGCTCGGCATCCTCCCGTGTCCGCGCGCCTTCGCCAAGCATGTCGTAGGAGTAGCGCACGCCCTCACGCTCATGCGCCTGGGCGCGCGTGAGGGCGGCCTCGATCGTCTCGCCGAGCACGAAGTGATTGCCGATGAGCCGCATGGCCTGCCGCGTCGCCGCCCGCACCGCCGGCGCGCCGATCCGCTTTGCCAGTGCGCCGAGCGTGCCCTGCGGTGTCTCGCCGGCCTGGACGACGAGGGCCGAGAGGCCGATCGCCCACGCCGATGCATTCACCAGCAGCGCGTCGGACTGGATGCGATGATGCGCGAAATCACCCTGGCCGAGCTTGTCCTCGATGAATGCGTCGGCCGTCGCGGCGTCCGGGATGCGCAGCAGCGCCTCGGCCAGCACCATCAGCGCCAGCCCCTCCTTGGTCGACAGCGCGTATTCGCGCAGCATCGCCTCGACGCTGCCGAGCCGGTCGTCGGCCCGGATCGCGTCGATCAGCGCGGTGGCGGTCGCATCGATCCGCGCCTCACTCGCAGGCTCGCGCGGAACCGCGTGCAGCAGTTCGGCGGCGAGCGTCCCGTCATCGGGCGCATAGGGTGCCGCAAAGGTGGGGATCGGCGGATGGGGCGACATTGACGATCCTCGAGTGTGTGCGGCCCGCATCAGCCTGTGCAGCAAATCGGGCGGTCTCTCACTCCCATATTGGCACCGGCAGCCGGTCACGCTAGCGTTCGCAGGGTTTTCGACAGGGCTGAGAACGGAATGCGGGCAGGAAAGCTGAGGTCAGACGCGAGACGTGGCGTGTTCGCCGCGATGACGGCGGTGGTCGCTCTCGGTGAGATGCTGATGCCGGCGCGGGCCGGTCAGCTCAGCTCCCAGGTGGCGCAGCTCTACACCTCGGTGTCGATCTTCCCGCCGACGGCCTCGACCATGACGGTCTGCTACGGCTTCGTTTGCCGCCGTCGTCACGAGTTCACCTTCACCGCCGGCGACCGTGCGGCGCTGACCCGGATCATGGCCGCGGGCAAGGCGTCCGCTGCGGCGGAACGCAAGGCGGTGCAGGCCGCGGTGGTGTGGCTCGACCGTAAGCTCGGCCCGGTGCTGGGCACCGACAAGCGCATCGCCCGCGCCGACTTCCGCTATTTCGACGACAAGCACAATTACGACTGCTGGGACACGACGCGCAACACGACGAGTCTGCTGCTGGTGATGCAGGAGTGGGGCCTGCTCAAGTATCACAGCGTCGGCGATCCGAAGTATCGCGGCAACGTGCTGGTGCTGCAGACGCCGCACAACACCGCCGTGCTGGTCGAGCGCGGCACCGGCGCCGAATGGGTGGTGGATATGTGGACCCGCGCTTATGCGCAGTCTCCGGAGGTGATGCCGGTGGACCAGTGGGTCAAGCTCGACTGAGCATCCCGAAAGCAGTCAACGCGATGGACGTCCCGGTCGCGCCGGCGACCGGGACGTCCGCATCTGCAACTGCGATGGGGATCGATCAGTCGCAGATGTTGAAGGTCCGCCACCGCCAGCCATAGGGCGTCGCGACGCGGCGGGTGACGTAGCAGCTGCCGCTGTCATAGCCGACGAAGCCGATCCCGAACGCCGGGCCATGCCAATGATGGTGGTGCGGATGCCAGCCCCAGCCGCCACCGGCGGAGGCCGCGGTCGGTGCCAGCGCCGCGACGCCGAGCGAAGCGGCAGCGATCAGTCCGAGTGCGAGTGTGCGAAACATGGTCGTACTCCTCCTCATGCGCACGAGGCGCGGTTGTTAGTCCAGTCGGATCCTGACTGCTAGATCCTGCCCATCGCACCTTCGTCGTCACGAAAATCAGACGGGTTCACGCTGTCCGGTTGTTTTCTGTCGCGGCCGACGCGCAGGATGCGGCTGCACGCGACTCGTGGCCCATCCCTCGAGGCCGTCGCTTCGCGACGACACCTCAGGATGAAGCTCAGCAATGAAAGAAACCGTCTTTGTGACGTCAGTTACTTGCTACGCCAGCGTCAGTTCGCTGGCGTCCAGCGCGGCCGTCAGTTCGCGCGACTGGGCGATCGGGCAGACCAGCATCGGCTCGGCGCGGCCGCGGATGTCCACCTGCTGGGTCGGCAGCGCGTCAGCGGGGAGGCCGGCGGTGGCGCGGAGTTCATCGGAGAGCAGCGTCTCGCAGCCGAGCGCCTTGGTCATGTCCTGCAGCCTCGCCGCGACGTTGACGGAATCGCCGAGCGCGGTGAACACCATGTGGTCGCGATAGCCGATCTCGCCGAGGATCACGAGGCCGCCGTGGATGCCGATGCCGAAGCGGATCGGCGAGCCGAGGTCGTGGCCGATGAAGCCGTTGAGTTCATCGACGGATGCGGCGATCGCAGCCGCGGCCCGGATCGCGTTGCGGCAAGCGTCGCGTGGCTGCTCGTTCATGCCGAACAGCGCCAGGACGCCGTCGCCGACGAACTGATTGGGCTGGCCGCCGCAGGCGATCACCGCGCGAGACACCGCGCCGAGGAAGCGGTTGACGATGAACACGGTGTCGAACGGCAGACGCGTCTCGGCGATCTGGGTCGAGCCGCGCAGATCGACGAACATGCTGACCAGATAGCGCTCGTCGCCGATCCGCGCCGACCGCGCGGCCTGTCGCGCGGCCGCGACGTTGCGTGGCGGAAACACCGGCAGGAAGGTGAGGTCGTGCGTGGGACGGAGCTGGCAGGCGAGCCGGATGGTCGGATCGTCGGCCGCTCCCACGCTGCCGAGGACGAAGGCCTCGCGGCTCGTCGGCGGCGGCAATTCGTCGACATCGCCGATCACGCGGATGCGGCAGGTCGAGCAGCGGGCACGGCCGCCGCAGACGCTGGCGTGGGGAATGTTATGGCGCAGGCTGGCTTCGAGCACGCTCATGCCCTTCGGCACGCGGACGGTGCGATCGCCCCCATAGGTCAGCCGGATCATGCCGCCGCGGCGCTCGTTGAGGCCGCGGATGGCGCGTGCCACCAGAGCGAGCGCGATCAGGCCGAGATAGCCGATCACGAATGCATCGCCGATCCGGTCGAGCGTCCGCTGCTGCTGCAGCGTGCCCATCTGCTTGATCGAGAGGTTGGCGTCCTGCCAGGCGGGATCGGCGGCGACGCGGATCACGTCGCGGCCGCCTTCATAGAAGCCGAGCAATGCGAGGGTCGGGATCAGTACGGCGACGACGAGTAGCGCCGGCATCGCCTTGCGGAAGGCGGGCTTGATACGCAGCCAGAGTCCAAGTCCGATGCAGCCGTGAATCCACGCCACCAGCATCACCGTGACCATCAGCCAGATCCGGTACGTCGGCCACGCCACCCAATAGGCGTACAGCACCTGCGGATACAGCTTGTCGATGCCGTACAGCACGTGGCTCAGCCGCAGGCCGATGACATGGGTGTAGATCAGCAGCGGCACGCTGAGACCCAGCACGAGCTGCAGCGGCTCGACGGTGCGCCAACGGAACTGGCGCCGCTGATACAAGGCCCATAGGCCGAGCGCCGCGTGGATCGTCACGGACCCGTAAAACAGGATCGCGACCGGCAGGAACTGCCAGATCTCCAGATGCCACAGCACGCCGGCCTGCAGTGCCTCCGGCGAGATATTGCCGAGCGCGTGATTGAGGAAATGGCTGAGCAAGTAAGCGAACATCACCAGCCCGGTGAACATCCGGAGCTGTCGGACGCCGATGCGGCGGAGCCACCCGAACGTCCGCGGGCGCGGACCGTCCGCTTCGCTGGCTCGGCGCTTCATCCAGTCCCTTCCCTGCAGTGCTCATGAATTCCGAGGGGCGCGCTTCTCGCGCCCCGGAATGACGACTTTTGAAAGGTCTGCCGGATGGCGTCAACTTACCAACGACGGTGATGGCTCGAATTGAAGCTTCGTGAGCGCCGAGAACATTGTGGGTCCGTCGGCGGCGAGGACGCGGTTCAGCTCCGCCAAGCATCGGCGACCCGCGGCCGTTCCTCACCCGACACTCTCCCGCATAGGCGAGGCGGCGCGCAGTGCTTGAGGTGAGGTGGGGAGCCAGTGACAGCGCCGTTGTTAACGGACGGTTAGTGAAAGTTAAGGAGGGCTTAGGCCCCCACGGCGTCGGCGCTGGTTTACTCTTCCTTCTCCCGCTTCTTCAGCAGGTCCTTGACCAGATCGCCGAGCACGGGGCGGGGCAGGGCGTTGAAGGGCAGGGGGCGGGTCAGGTCGATGGCGGCGAGGCCGAGGCGGGCAGTCAGCATGCCGTTGACGACGCCTTCGCCGAGCTTGGACGATAGCCGCGAGGCGAGGCCGTGGCCGAGCACGGACTGCATGACGCTGTCGCCGAGCGCGATGCCGCCGGTGATGGCAAGGTGCGACACTGTCTGGCGCATCAGCTTCATCATGCCGAGCGCGCCGGGGCGCCCGCCATACAGCCGCGCGAGCTGGCCGATCAGCCGGGTGGCGGCGATCGCCACGAACAGCACGTCGATCAGCGCCTTCGGACTGATCGCGGTAACGACCGAGACGCGCTGCGCCGCCTTCGAGATCAGCGCGCGCGCCTCGATGTCGAGAGTCGTCATCAGTTCGCGTTCGGCGAGCCGGATCAGGTCGGCGCCGTCGATGATGTCGTCGAGATGCTTGGTGAGCGTGGCGCGGCCGTGGGCGAGCTGGGGATTGGGGCTTTCGAACTTCAGGAGCTCGCGCACGATCGCCTGCGCTTCGGCGCGGTTGTCGGTCTCGATCACGCGGGCGGCGCGGCTGTGCAGTTGCTCGATCCGCGACAGCCGCATCAGGCCGAACGCCTCGCGGCCGATGATGATCGCGAGCGAGCCGCCGGCCAGCGTCGCGAGGATCGCGCCGACGGTGCCAAGCGTGGTGCTCTGCGCAAACAGATCCTCGACCAGCTTGCTGACCCACAGCCAGAACGCCAGCGACAGCAGGCCGGTCGCCGCGGTCCAGAACAGCGTGCCCCAGCTGAAGCCCTTCTTCGGATTGATGATGCTGCGCGGGGCCTTGGGCGCCACGATCGGCGTTTCCTTCTCCTGCGCGAGCTGCACGCGGGCGCGTGGCGGTGGCGCCGAGGGCGCCGGGTCGGGCGCAGTGGGGCGGGCGCTCGGGCCGGTGTCGTCCGAGTCGATCAGCACGACGCTGGGGTCGGTCAGCTTGAAGGTCGCCGGCCGGCGCGGAGGGACCCGCTCGGTCATTGCAGTTTGTCTCCGATCAGGAACTGGAGCGTGCGGTCGAGGCGGATGTGAGGCAGCGCCGGCCCCTCGGGGTCGTGCGTGGCGAGCCGTGGCGGCCGGAAGCGAAGGAAGCGGAAGTCAGCGTCCTGATGCGGGCCGGCCGCGAGGCCGCGGAAGGTGTCCTCGCCCTTGAACAGGCCCTGCAGATTGGTCGGCAGGTCGCCCGGGAAGGTCGCGACCTCGGTCTCGCCGTCGAACACTTCGCCCTCGGCCATTTCCCCTTTGATCGGCGTGCCGACGATCGACGGCAGCCGGTCGCGGCCGCGCTGCACCTGTGCCTCGCGGGTGGCGCGCACCGCGGCCAGCGCGACGACGTCGACGGTGGCGCCGGCGAATTCGGCGCGCTGCATGGCGCGCTCGACCAGCTTGCGCAGGATCGCCTCCAGCCGATCGTGACTGGAATGGTGCAGGTGATCGGCCTTGGTGGCGGCGAACAGGATCCTGTCGATCCGCGGCCGGAACATCGTCGCCAGCAGCGACGAGCGGCCGACGCGGAAGCAGTCGAGAATGCCGGCCAGCGCGGCCTCGAGATCCTGCAGCGCCTCAGGCCCGGCGTTGAAGGCACTCAGCGCGTCGGCCAGCACGATCTGCCGGTCGAGCCGGGCGAAGTGATCGCGGAAGAACGGCCGCACCACCACGTCCTTGTAGGCCTCGAACCGCCGCCGCATCATCGCCCACAGCGAGCGCTCCGGCGGCGTCCCGTCGATCGGCACGTCCAATGGGGCAAAGGTCAGCGCCGGCGAGCCGGCGAGGTTGCCGGGCATCAGGAAGCGGCCGGGCGGTAGCAGGCTCATGGCGAACTGCTCGTTGCGGCAGTTGCGCAGATAGGTGGTGAACAGCCGCGCCGCGGTCAGCGTTTCCTGCTCGTTCTCGCGGCCGTTCGGATCGAGCGTCGCCAGATGCGCGTGCCATTCCCGCGCCACCCGGGCGCGCGGATCCTGCCGCGATAGCGCGAGACTTTCCGTGGCCCATTGCTCGTAGCTCTTGTTCAAGAGCGGCAGGTCGAGCAGCCACTCGCCGGGATAGTCGACGATGTCCAGCGTGAGCGTCCGCTCGGCGCCGTTCTTGCGCTGATAGTCGATCACCAGCCGCAGCTCGCTGATATCCACGGTCGAACTCGGCCATTGCCGCTGCTCGATCAGCGTCGCCAGGAAGGTCTCGTAAGCGAACCGCGGCACCGCGTCGTCGGGCTGCGGCGCCAGCCGGGCCGTTGCGATCCGGCCGGTCGACATCGATTCGAAGATCGGAAACCGTCCGCCGCGGCACAGCCCATGCACCAGCGCGGTGATGAAGACCGTCTTGCCGGCGCGTGACAGGCCGGTGACGCCGAGCCGGACCGTCGGATTGAAGATGTTCTCGCTGTAGTCTTTCAGCGCCCGCGCCGACAGCCACGCTTCTTCGACCAGATCTGAAAAACTGAAGGCCATGCGGGCGATTATTCAATCAGAAGATAGGGTGGCGGGGACGTTAGCCGGAAAACGCGCAATGCGACAATCCGACCTGCGGGGGGCCTTGGCTTTGCCGCCTTTCCGACGGATAAAATTGGCAGGCAATTGCAGGCGGCCGGCCTGTATCGCACCGTTGTGCATCGCCATGTATGTGCCAGATCAACGAAAGACAGGGCCCACGCTCCGCCTATGACAGTGTTCCGCTTGAAGCAAATCGTTTCGCACGCCAGGATCGACGCCAAGGGCTCGGTGCACTGGAACTACGATCGTGCCGAACTGATCGCCGACGGTGTGGTCCACGTGCTGGGCCTGGTCGCCGGCCTGATCGCCGTGACGGCGCTGATCACGCTGACAGGGGTGTTCGCCTCGACCCCCACGATCGTCTCGGTATCGGTGTATGCGACCGGTCTGTTGGCGATGCTCGGCCTGTCGGCAGCCTACAATCTGTGGCCGGTGTCGCCGCGCAAATGGGTTCTGCGCCGGTTCGATCATTCGGCGATCTACATCCTGATCGCCGCCACCTACACGCCGATCATCAGCCAGATCCCGGACCAGAGCTTCGGTCTGGCGCTGCTCGCCGGCGTCTGGGGCGTCGCGGCGGTCGGCATCCTGCTCAAGCTGTTCAAGCCGGGCAAGTTCGACAAGCTCTCGGTCGGCCTCTATCTCGCGCTCGGCTGGAGCGGCATCATCGCCTACGATCAGGTGGTCCAGACGCTGCCGACGACGGCGATGTGGTTTCTCGGCATTGGCGGCGCGCTCTACACGCTCGGCGTGATTTTCCATGCGTGGCGCCGGCTACGGTTTCAGAACGCGATCTGGCATGCCTTCGTGCTGCTCGCCGCCGCCTGCCACTATGTGGCGGTGATGGATCTGGTGCTGGCGGCATAGCGGCCGCGCAGCCTTTGCGATAAAGACACCCCGGCAACAACAACACGGGGGAAACATGCAGATTGCAGGCAAGGTCGTCGTCGTCACCGGCGGCGGCAACGGCATCGGTCAGGCGCTGTGCGAGGCTTTCGCCAAGGCGGGCGCCGCCAAGGTGGTCGTGGCCGATCTCGACCAGGCGCGCGCCGACGCGGTGGCGCAGTCGATCGGCGGCGCGGCGTTCAAATGCGACGTCGCCAACGAATCCGACATCCAGCACGTCATCGAGGAAACCGAGCGCCAGTTCGGGCCGATCGACCTGTTCTGTTCCAACGCCGGCATCGGCGGCGGCTTCGATCCGCTATCGGAGAACGCCGGCGGCTCCTCGGACGAGCCGTTCATGAAGAGCTGGATGATCCACGTGATGGCGCATGTCTACGCCGCGCGGCATCTGATCCCGCGCTACAAGGCGCGCGGCGGCGGCTATTTCCTCAATACGATTTCGGCAGCGGGCCTGCTGTCGCAGGTCGGCAGCCCGGCCTATTCGGCCACCAAGCACGGCGCGGTCGGCTTCGCGGAGAACCTCGCGATCTCGCACAAGGCCGATAACATCCGCGTCTCGATCCTGTGTCCGCAGGGCGTCGACACCAACATGCTGCGCGGCCTGCCGAAGGGCCCGCAATCCGCCGACGGCAATCTGTCGCCCGAGCAGGTGGCGCAGGACGCGCTGAAGGGCATCGAGCAGGAGACCTTCCTGATCCTGCCGCACCCGCAGGTCCTCGACTACATGCGCAAGAAGACCGACAACTACGGCCGCTGGATCGGCGGCATGGCGAAGATCCAGGCCAAGCTGCGGGAGAGCTTTGGCGGGAAGGCGCACTAGAGCGGCCGCGATCGTCAGCCGTTCTCATCGCTAATTTCCTTGCCGGCTCCTCGCCTGTGGGGAGTCGCAAGCGGAACGCGCACCACCGCGGGGCAGCTTGAAACTAGCTGTCCCGCACCACCAGCACCGAGCAGGGCGCGTAGCGGACGACGTGTCCGGCGTTGGAGCCGAGGAAGTAGCTGCGCATCGCCGGGCGATGCGAACTCATCACGATCAGATCGGCGCCGATCGCGGTCACCTCCTCGATGATCTCGTGATAGATGCCGCCCTGACGCACCGCGGTGGAGAGCCGCGCCGGCTCGATGCCCGAAGCCGCCGCGACCTCGGCGAGCGCTGTCTCGGCATCGTGGCGCTGCTGCTCGTCGAAATCCGCCGGCACGTACTCGGCCAGCACCACCGGCGTGAGCGAGATCACGTGCAGCAGCCGCACCTTGCCGTCATAGGTCCGGGCCAGCGTCGCGGCCGTGTCGATGGCCTTCTTCGCCAGTGCAGTATCGGCGAGATCGATCGGCACCAGGATCGATTTGAACATTGGCAGCCTCCCGCGCCGCATGGCGATGCGCTGCAGTATGGCGCGAGGGCGCGGCGGACGGCAATGAGAAGGCGCTGGGTTGCGCACTGCGATGCGCGCCAGTCGTCTCGACGGGCGATCTGTTAACTCGCCTCGCGCAGAATCTTCGGGCTGACGAAGTGCTGCAGCTTGCCGGTGCCGAACCGGGCGTCGGCCCAGTCGGCGATCGGGAAATCGATCACCGCAATGGCACTGGTCGGCATGTTGCCCGACAGCAGCTTGCGGTCGGATTCGTTGCACCCGCAGGTCAGGCCGAGTGCCAGTTCCTGCAGGCCCGGATTGTGCCCGACCAGCATCAGCCGGTTGATGCCGGCCGACACCTCGTGCACGGCCTGCAGCAATTGTGCGGCGCTGGCGCTGTAGAGTTCCGGCAGATGTTCGACCTGCGGCTCGGCGCCCGCGGGGAACAGGCCGGCGAGGATGTCCCACGTCTCCCGTGTGCGCGCTGCGGTCGAGACCAGAACCTGATCCGGCACCAGCCTTTGCTCCGACAGCCATTCCGCCATCGCGGCCGCATCGGCCCGGCCGCGGTCCTCGAGCCGGCGGTCGTGATCGTTGCCGGTGGGCGCATCCGTTTCGGTTTTGGCGTGACGCAGCAGGATCAGTCGGCGCATGTGTCCCTTCCAGCGGGGGGCGAGCTTGCGGATTAATCGAAGTGCCCGGGCAGGACAAGGTGACAATCGCACGGGCTGTCCGTAAGGAAACGTCATGACCCCGCCCGTCACAAGTGCGACGAATGGACCGGACCCGCTGCCGACCGAAGCGGCCGCCGAACTGCACGCGCGGCTGACCTTCGATCTCGACGTCGATCTGTGCGTGATCGGCGCCGGTCTGGCCGGCCTGTCGGTGGCGCTGGAGGCGGCTCAGCTCGGCCTCAGCGTCGCCGTTCTGGAAGGACGGCGGGTCGGCTGGGCTGCCTCGGGCGCGACGCTCGGCAGCGTGCTGCCGGGTTACGGCGTGCCGATCGGCGACCTGATCGATCGGGTTGGTGTCGCCCATGCGGGCGAGCTGTGGAAGCTCTCCCATGAGGGCATGGCGATCGTCCGTGCGCGCGCCACCGAAGAGGCGATGCCCGGCATCGCACTGTCCGCGGGCGCGCTGGAGGTTTCCAACGTCGACCTCGGTGACCGCCTGATCACGCGGCTGCAAACGCTCGGCGTCGATTTCGGCAGCGAAGTGGAAGGCTGGCAGATCGACCGCGTCCGCGAGGTGCTGCGGACGCAGCGCTACTTCCACGCCATTCATTTTCCTGACGCGTTCCAGCTCGACGGACGGCGCTACATTCGCGGCCTCGAGGCGATGGCGCGCCGCGCCGGCGTCCGGATCTTCGAAGACACGCCGGCGCTCGGCATCGACTCCTCGGGCATCCGCAAGCGCATCGTCACCCCGCATGCGCGGCTGCGGGCGTCCGATATCGTCCTCGCCGGCAATGTGCATCTCGGCGCGGCGTCGCCGCGGCTGACGCGGACGCTGCTGCCGATGTGGCGCACCGCCGTGTTGACGGCCCCGCTCGGCGAGCGGCTGGCCGAGGCGATCGCCTTCCCCGGCTCGATTGCCGACACGCACGGCGTCGATCACTACCGCATCGTCGGTGGCGACCGACTGCTGTGGACCGGCCCCGAGACCACTTTCGAGATCCCGCCCAGACGCCTCGAAGGGCTGATCCGGCGGCGGATCGCCGCGCTCTATCCGCAACTCGGGGCCGTGGCCATCGAACGGAGCTGGAGCGGAGTGATCGGCCAGACCGTTCATGGGATGCCGCAGATCGGCGAATTGCGGCGCGGCCTGTGGGTGGCGAGCGGCTTCGGCCGCCAAGGGCTCGCCGCCACCACCATCGCCGGTCGGCTGATCGCGCGGGGCATTGTGCATGGCGACCGGCGCTGGCAGCTGTTCGATCCGTTCGAGCTGGTCTGGGCGGGCGGCCGGATCGGCCGGGTCGTCGGTCAGGGCGTCGCGATTGCCGAGCGGCGGACGGCGATCGCGGCCGGCATGCTCGCGCGCTACCGCGAACGGGCCGCCGAGCGTCGCCGGCTGCGCGAAGAGCGGCTCGAAGCCGCCAATCGCAGCGTGCGGCGCTTCCCGGCCGAGCGGACACCGACGGCGCGGCCAGCCGAGAGCCCCGATCATGCGGTGCAGGATGAGCATCGCGCCGATTCCGGCGGGCAGCATTAGCTGCCGACGCTCGCGACAATGTGAGCGCGGCCCGGACGCCGTGCTGTAACTTCCGGGACTGCGGCCGCGTATCTCCGTTCGACCATCACTGCGGCCGCCTGGGCCTGCATCGTACGGAGACAGCCATGATCGATCGTCGCCTGCTGCTTGCTTCCGCCGCCCTCGCAGCGGTGTTCGGCTTCCGGTGGCTGCGGCCCGAGGATGCGCGCGCCGCGGAGAAGTTCGAGATCGAGAAGACGCCGGAGGAATGGCGGGCGCAGCTGACGCCGATGCAGTATCACATCCTCCGCGAGGAAGGCACCGAGCGGCCGTTCTCCAGCCCGCTGCTGAAGGAGCACCGCAAGGGCACCTTCGCTTGCGCTGGCTGCGACCTGCCGCTGTTTGCTTCTGACACGAAGTACGACAGCGGCACCGGTTGGCCGAGCTTTTGGCAGCCGCTTCCAAACGCCGTTGGCGAACGGAAGGACTCGACGCTGGGCATGGTTCGCACCGAAGTGCACTGTCGCCGCTGCGGTGGGCATCTCGGACACGTGTTCGACGACGGTCCGAAGCCGACGGGGCTGCGGTACTGCATGGATGGCTATGCGCTGACCTTCAAGCCGGCGACATCGAACCCGAGCTAAGGGGGCGTTCCTGCACGCCGAGGGTTGCAACCCTCGGCTCCTCCGGTCTGGTTGCCTTGCCGCAGCGTCTCAGTGTGGAGGTTTTCCGAGAGGAAAGGCGCAACGGCGATTGACAAGACCGCCCCCCGTCCGCATCAAGCCGCCAACATTAACTTTTGGATATGTTGACGGCAGGCCAGATGGAGCGAGCGTCGTCCCGGTCGGGATTTTCCATTGGCTTGATGGTATTGGTCGCGTTCGCGCTTCTGCTGCCCGTCCTGCTTGCAGCGCTCGTTTTTCCCACGCCGCTCTACGATACACGCGAGCTGGTTGCGTGGGGCCGCCATTTCCCGCTGGTCACCCCGGTGCATCCGCCGGTGATGGTATGGGTCGGCGGGGTCGTCGATCTGCTGTTCGGCCCGTCCGGTACCGCGATCGTCTTCGTCAATCAGATCTGCCTCGCGATCGGGCTCGCCTATCTGTACGCCATCCTGCGTCTGCTGGTCGAACGCACGATGGCCGCCTACATGATCGCGCTGACGGCGGCGTCGTTCTACGTGGTGTTCGGTCCGCTGTCCTGGGCGCTCAACGCCGACATCCTGCAGCTCACCTCGTGGCCGGCGGTGCTTTATCACTTCCTGCGTGGCCGCAGCACTGATCGTTGGCTGCACTGGATCCTTCTCGGCGTATGGGCCGCGATTGCTGCGCTGACCAAGTACAACGCGTTGGTGCTGTTCATCGGAATGGCGGCCGGGGTTCTCGCGGTGCCGTCGTTCCGATCCTGCCTGCGCCGTCCGGGGTTTTACGTCGCAGCGCTGGTTGGCGTGTTGCTGTTCCTGCCGCATGTAATCGCGGCGCTGAAGGTCGGGACCACCATCCACTATGGCGAGCGCCACTTCACCGGCTTCGGCTCCGTCCCGAACACCGCGCGGCGGCTCGGCTGGCTGGTCGTCGGCTATCTTCCGCTGCTGATCCCCGGCGCGATCGTGCTGGCGACCGCCGTGGCTCGCCGCATGGTGATCTGGCGGGTGCCGCGTTTCGCCGAGGGGAGCGACGAGCTGAAATTCGTCGTCGTGGTCAATGCGGCGATGTTCGCCTTGCTGACCGTGATGATCGTCGGATTCGGCCTCGAATACATCGCTCGCTATGGCGCGCCATTTGCCGAATTGTCGGTGCTGACGCTGGCGCCGCTATTTTCCTGGGCTGCGGACAAGCGCGATGCCGTCATGCGCCAGACCGCGCAATCGCTCGGTGCGCTGTATGCGGTGCTGGCGATCATGGCCTCGGTGATCTACATCTTTTTTGCCTCGCACAGCGGATTGCAGGAGGCAACCGGACAGGCCGCCCGGCTCGTGCTGGCCGACTGGAACAGCAGGTACAAATGCGGCCCGGCCTATTTCCTCGGCGACCGTCAGACGGTGTACGGAATCGGCATCGCGGCGGGTCCCGAGGGCGATTCGATGACGATCGAATTCATCCCGAAGGCCCGCTGGTTCGATGCCAGGAAACTGGCCGCGCAGGGGGCCGTGCTGATCTACACGCTGCCGCAGGTGCCGGATAGTTTCGCAGCGGAGTTTCCCGATCTGCCGATGTCCGAGGAAAAGCAGATCAGCGTGCCGGTGCTGCGGACTCACACCGGAAAGACCAAAGAGTACTTCTATCGCTTCGTTGCGCCGAAGGCTTGCGGCGGCTGAGGACCGGCTCGACTCGGATCAGCCGACCAGCGATTGCCATTTCTCTGCGGCCTCGATTGCGGCCGGACGCAGCGCGTCGGCCGGCTGACCGCGGTGCAGCGCCTTGGCGTATTCGCAGACCGCCATGAAGGTCGAGGCGCGCGCCTCGTCGACCTCGAACGAATGCGGCGTGCCGTCTCCCTGAACCAGCCCGACCAGCCCATTGAGGATGCCCAGCGCTGACTTCGGATCGGTCAGTTCGGTCTGCCGCAAACACTGCAGCACATGCTGCGCCATCTCGCCTTCACTCATGCTCAACCCGTTCGACCGTGATTTCTGGTCGCCTGATACCATGATGCAGGGGCGGATGTCCTGATCTGGCGCAAGACGGAACCGGGTCAGCCGACCTTGGCGGATGCCGCCAGCGCCCGGCGAAGCACCTTCGACAGGTCCTCGACCGAATACGGCTTGTGCAGCAGCTCGAATCCGTGGTGGCCGTCGTCGGCCAGCACGTTGGCGTAGCCGGAATTCAGCACCAGCGGCAGGTTCGGCCAGCGCTTCCGGATTTCGCGACCGAGCGCCACGCCGTCCATGCCGGGCATCACCACATCGCTGAGCACGAGGTTGAAGCGCGCGGCGTCCTGATCGAGCAGTTGCAGCGCCTGCTCGGCGCTCGACGCCAGCACTGTTTCGTAGCCGAGGTCGTGCAGAAGCTGAGTCGAGAACTCGCCGACCTCGGCGTTGTCTTCCACGACCAGAACGCGGTTTCGGTCCTGCGATTTGTCGCTCTCACCCGGCGAGGGGCGTTCGCGTGGCACGACGGGCTTGTCGCTGAGCGGAAGCCGCAGCGTGATGGTGGTGCCTGCGCCCAACTCGCTGTCGACGGTGACGTGGCCGCCGGACTGTTTGACGAAGCCGTAGACCTGCGACAGGCCGAGCCCGGTTCCGCGGCCAACGTCCTTGGTGGTGAAGAACGGCTCGAAGATGCGATCGATCTGGTCGGGCGCGATGCCGCAGCCGGTATCGGCGACCGATACGGCGACCACATCGGAAACGCCGCCGGCGGCCTCCTGCAACGTCGGGCGTAACCGCGCGACGCGGATCTCGAGTTCGCCCTGGCCGTCCATCGCGTCTCGCGCATTGGCGACCAGATTGACCAGCGCAGCATCGAACTGATTGGCGTCGGCTTCGACGGCGAGCGGGCGCTCGTCGATCGTCAGCGTCAAGCCGGCACGCGACCCGAGCGCGGTGCTGAGCATCTCGGCGATCTGCTCGATCTGCGCGGCGACGTCGAAGACCTGCCGGTTCTGCGCGTGGCGGCGTGCGAAGGTGAGCAACTGGCCGGTGAGCTTGGCGGCGCGATCGGCGGTGTCGGAGATCGCATCGATGTAGCGGCGCATCCGGTCCGGCGGCAGCTCGCGCCGCCGCAGCAGATCGGCGGAGGAGCGGATCACGGTCAGAAGATTGTTGAAGTCATGCGCAACCCCGCCGGTGAGCTGGCCGATCGCCTCCATCTTCTGGGCCTGACGGAAGGCTTCCTCGGCCTTGCGACGCTCGGTGATTTCGACGGCCTCGGGCACGATGGCGATGACCTGCCCCTGCGCATCGTGAACCGGGCGCATCTGGAAGTCGAACCAGCGCCAGCCGCCGACCGGGAGATTGAGATGCAATTCGCGCCGGATCGTTCCGCCGGCCGCAACGCTGGCGACGGCTTCCTTGATCATCTCCGGCATGCCCGGCGTCGCGGCAAACCAGGGAGTGTCCCACACCGGCTTGCCGACGACTTCGTCCAGCGCCTTGCCGATGCCCGAGAGCGAGGTGAGGTTGGCGTCGATCAGGACGCCGTCGACGCCGAGAAGCGCCTGATAGGTGTAGCTTGCGGCGAAGATCGTGCGGAGCCGCGCTTCCTTCTGGCGCAATTCGGCGGTGCGCTGGGCGACCTGCTCCTCGAGCTTTTCGTTGAGGTTGCGCATCGCGGTCTCGGCGCGCTTTCGTTCGGTGATGTCACGGAAGTACACCGAGACGCTTTCGGCATTGGTCGGCGAGACGCGCAGGTGAAACCAGCGCCGTGTCGGCTGATGCTCGATCTCGAATTCAGAACCGGTTCGCCCGGTCATCGCCAGCTTGAGGCTGTCCTCGATGCGGCTGCCGATCAACGCCGGATACGCTTCCTGGCAGATCCGTCCGATCAGTTGCGACGCCGACCGCCGCATCATGCGTTCGGCGGCGGCGTTGATGTAGGTGAAGCGATAGTCGCTATCGATCGCGACGAATCCGTCGCTGATACTTGCCAGGATGCTCTCGGCGCGCTCGCGCGCGGCTTGCGCTTCCTGCCGCAGCGCGTGCTCGGTGCGGAGTGCTTCGCGCCGGACTTCGGCGGTGTCGAGATTGGAGCGGACCCGCGCCAGCAATTCGCGAGCGCTGAACGGTTTGCTGAGATAATCGTCGGCGCCGGCCTCGAGGCCTTCGACCTTCGCTTCCTCGCCGGCGCGGGCGGACAGAAAGATCACCGGAACGTCGGCCAGCTTGGGATCGTTGCGGAGCGCCTTCAGCAGATTCAGGCCGTCCAGCCGGGGCATCATGATATCGGACAGCACCAGATCCGGCCGCTGCTTCCAGGCTGCCTCGAGGGCCGCGATGCCATCGGCGACGGCTTCGATCTCGTAGCTCTCGCCCAGCAGGCGGACCACGTAGTCGCGCATGTCCGGATTGTCGTCGGCGAGCAGCACGCGAGGCCGCGTTCCGCTGGTGCGGGCGCTGCCGAGGCCGAGATCTTCGGCCGTGGAGGCGTAGGGCCGGTCGGTGTCGGACGCATCGCCGCCTTCGAGCCAGCCCATCGCTTCGTCGAGATAGGCCTGTGCGCGGACGTTGGTTGATACCTGATGCGTGGCGGGCTTCGGCCGGTCGAGTGGCAGGTGGGCCGTGCCGAACGGCAAGGTGATGCGGAAGGCGCTGCCGCGGCCGAGCGCGCTCTCGACGCTGATGCTGCCGCTGTGCAGCTTGACCAACTCCTGCACCAGCGCCAGTCCGATGCCGCTGCCTTCGATCGAACGTCCGCGCGCGCCCTCGACGCGGCGGAAGCGTTCGAACAGATGCGGGATCTCTTCGGCTGGAATGCCGGTGCCGGTGTCGCGCACCACGATCTCGGCCGACTTGCCGTCCGCCGTCACGCCGACCGTCACGGCGATCTCGCCTTCAAAGGTGAACTTGAAGGCGTTGGAGAGCAGGTTGAGGACGACCTTCTCCCACATGTCGCGATCGACATGGACCGGCTGCGGCAGCGGCGGCGCATCGATCGACAGCTTCAGCCCGGCTTTGTCGATCGCCGAGCGGAAGTTCGAGGCGAGTTCGGCGGTGAAGGCGGACAGATCGACCGGCCGAAAATGAGCAGTGAGCCGGCCGGCCTCGATCCGCGCGAAGTCGAGCAGGGTATTCACCAGCTTCAGCAGCCGTAGGCCGTTACGATGCGCGATTCCGAGCAGCGCGTGCTGGTCGCCAGATAGGTCGCTCTGGGTGAGCACCTCCTCGAGCGGACTGAGCATCAGCGTCAGCGGCGTCCGGAATTCGTGGCTGACATTGGAGAAGAACGCTGTTTTGGCGCGGTCGATTTCGGCCAGCGCCTCGGCGCGGCGGCGCTCTTCCTCGTATGCATCGGCATTGGTGATCGCCGAGCCGATCTGTCCGGCGACCAGCGCGAGAAAATCCCGATAGCCGGCGTCATAGAGGCGGAACGGATTGAGCCCCGCGATCAGCACGCCGGCGCGGCCGGTTTCGCCGCTCGACTGGATCGGCAGCACGATCGCCTGGTTCGGCGGACTGCGCCAACCGCCGGTGGGGAAGTCGAAGCCGAAACGCTCGTGGAGGCCGGTGACCAGTTGGGCCTCGTTGGTCTTCAGTGCAACGGCAAGCGGCCACGCCTCGGCGCCGGGCGCCAGCGACAGCACCGGCTTGACGCCTGGATGGTTGGCGTCGATGCCCGACGAGGCCGCAAGGTGCGCCGTCTCGCCGCCGGTCTCGACCAGGTAAATCAGCGCGAAGGGCAAGTCCCGCGGGTCGGTCGCCAGCGCGGCGGCGCTGCTTTCGCACGCCTGCGTGGCGTTGCGGGATTGCGCCGCGTTGCTCGCGACCTCGCGCAGCAGCGACAATTGCCGTTCGCTGATCACCCGCTGGGTGTCGTCGGTATTGGCGCAGAAAATGCCGCCGGGCGAGCCGTCCTCGGTCGGGATCGGGCTGTAGGAGAAGGTGTAGTAGGTCTCCTCCGGGAAGCCGTTGCGCTCCATGATCAGGAGCTGGGCTTCCACATAGGTGCCCTCGTGGCCGCTGGTCGCCTTGGCCAGCAACGGGGCGATGTCGTCCCAGATCTCGCGCCAGACTTCCTGGGTCGGACGGCCCAGCGCCCAAGGGTGCTTGCCGCCGATGATCGTCTTGTAGGCGTCGTTATAGAAGAAGATCAGGTCGCGGCCCCAGCCGATCCAGATCGGCTGCTGCGACGTCAGCATGATGCGGACCGCCGTCTTCAGCGCCTGCGGCCAATGCTCCGGCGGTCCCAGCGCGGTGGATTGCCAGTCGAAGTCGCGCGAAAGCGCGGTCAATTCGCCTTGCCCGAGGAAAAGATTCTCGTAACCGGCCGATCCTTCCGTGGGCGATACAACCGGCAATTTAAGGTCGGCCAACTCTTCCCCCGACACGAATGACCGATGCGAACGCATCAATCTGCAAAAAGTTCCTGAGCCTGGTTCCGTTCGGGAACTTTTCGCGGTCGCCGCGTCGGCGGACCGGCAAATATTGCCCGAGCCGGCAATTCCGCCACGCGCTCGGGCTGCTGCCCGCGGAGCTAAGCCCTTGAAATCATATGATTCCGAGCCTTGGCACAAGGCTTGCGGGAGCTTGTTCCGGATCGTTGCACCACCGGACAGCAAAAGGCCGCGCGGCGGCTCGAATTGGGAGAAGTGAGTAATGGGTATTTTCGGCGCTCTCACCACCTCGGTCGCGGGCCTGCGCTCGAACTCCTACGCGCTGGAGAACATCTCGGGAAACATCGCGAACTCCCAGACCACGGCATTCAAGCGGGTCGACACCTCGTTTCTCGATCTCGTGCCGCAGGCCGGGACGAGCCAGCAGGTTGCGGGTTCGGTGACCTCGCAGTCCCGCCTGACCAACACGCAGTCCGGTTCGGTGCAGTCGGCCTCGGTGTCCACCTACATGGCGATCAACGGCGAGGGCTTCTTCGCCGTGCAGAAGCCCGGGTCGTTCACCGACAACAATCCGGTGTTCACCGGCGTCAACAACTACACCCGCCGCGGCGACTTCTCGCTCGACAAGAACGGCTATCTGGTCAACGGCGCCGGCTATTATCTGCAGGGCGTGCCGATCGATCCGACCACCGGCAACCCGGTCGGCAGCACGCCGACGGTTCTGAAATTCCAGAACGACTTCCTGCCGTCGCAGGCCACCACCAAGATCAGCTATCGCGCCAACCTGGCGAGCTATCCGCTGACCACCAAGCACGACACCTCGCGGCCCGGCTCCGAACTGCTGCGCGCGGCCGACTTCGCCTCCAACCCGCAGGTCGCCGGCACGTCGCCGCCGCCGTTCGGCGACAACACCAAGGTCGGCCTGCAGGTCAACAGCAAGGCCGGCACCGCGATCACCGGCGCGACGCTGCTGAAGGGGGCGTCGGGCAACGCCGTGACCAACAGCTTCACCATCACCGACACGGTCACGGTCGGCAGCGGCTCCAGCGCCAAGACCATCGCGTTTTACGACTCCGGCGCGGGCGGCTCTGCCGGCTCGGCGGCGAACACGACCTACCTCGATCTCAACTCGGCCACGGTCACCGACCTGCTCGGCGCGATCGACACCGCGAACGGCAACACCGGCACGGCGTCCTCGGTCAGCGCCGGCTCGGTGACGTTGCACACCGGCGTCGCGTCCGATCTGCTCTTGACCTCGACGGCCGGCGGCTTTGCGGCGCTCGGCCTGACCAGCCCGGTGACCGTGACGCGAACCGGCGGCGGCACGGTGGGCACCGGCCAGGTGACCGGCGCCGACAACCAGACCTTCCTCGATGAATCGATTTCGGGCGGCGCCACCACGGCCTATGACGGCAGCGGCGCTCCGGTGAACGTGCAGTTCCGCTGGGCCAAGGTCGACTCGTCGACGCTCGGCACCGGCCACACCGACACCTGGAACCTGTTCTACCAGATCAATCCCAACGCCACCGGCACCCAGGTCGCCTGGCAGAACGTCAACACCAACTTCACGTTCAACTCCACCGGTCAGATGAATCCGGTGATCGGCCAGCTCACGCTGCCGAACCTTACGGTGTCCGGCGTCTCGCTCGGCAACGTGACGATGTCGTTCGGCACCGGCGGCCTCACGCAGTTCGCCGACACCAACGGCAACGTCCAGGTCAACCAGCTGCAGCAGGACGGCTACGCGGCCGGCCAGCTCGTCAGCGTGTCGGTCAGCAATGCCGGCCGCGTGGTCGGCTCGTACTCCAACGGCCGCAATATCGATCTGGCGGAAGTTTCGATCGCGACCTTCAACGGCGCAAACTTCCTGAAGCGAACCGATGGCGGCGCGTTCGAGGTCACCAACGAATCCGGCGAGGCGCTGTACGGCAAGGGCGGCAGCGTTTCGGGCTCCTCGCTGGAATCCTCCAACACCGACATCGCCGACGAATTCACCAAGCTGATCGTCACCCAGCAGGCCTATTCGGCCAACACCAAGGTCATCACCACGGCCAACACCATGGTGCAGGACCTTCTGAACGTGATGCGCTGAGCGGCGCATCACACCCCGTTCTGTTTCGTTCGTCCAACCGGTAGTCTGTCATGGGTCTCGGAGACGCACTTTCGATCGCAATGGCCGGCCTGCGTGCAAACCAGGCCGCGATGTCGCTGGTGTCGTCCAACGTCGCCAATGCGGAGACGCCCGGCTACGTCCGCAAGACGGTCGATCAGATCACCACCGGCTCGGGCGCGTCCGGCAGTGGCGTGTCGATCATCGGCGTCAATCGCGAACTCGACGCCTATCTGCAGTCGCAACTTCGAACCGAAACGTCCGGAGCCTCCTACGCATCGTTGCGGGCGGACTTTCTGAAGCAACTCCAGGGGCTGTTCGGAGACCCGAATTCGACCGGCACGCTGGAGAGTTCCTTCAACAGCCTGACCGCAGCCGTGCGGGCGCTTTCGACCAGTCCGGACAGCACGTCGGCGCGGATCGGTCTGCTTAACGCCGCGCAGGTGATGTCGGGCTCGCTGAATTCGATGTCGAACGGCATCCAGGCGCTGCGCACCGGGGCCGAAACCGGACTGTCGGACAGCGTCACGACCGCGAACAATCTGCTGCAGCAGATCGCCTCGATCAACAACAACATCCGCACCAATCCGGCCGGCGGCACCTCGACCGACGCGGCGACCGCATCGCTGCTCGACCAGCGCGATCAGGCGATCAGTCAGCTCTCGCAGCTGATGGATATCCGCGTCGTCACCGACGGCAGCAATCAGGTCACGATCTTCACCGGCTCCGGGATGCAGCTTGCCGGCATGCAGGCCGCCAAGCTGTCGTTCGACGCGCAGGGCACGGTGACGCCGGGCACGACCTGGAGTTCGAACCCGGCCTCCAGCCAGCTCGGATCGGTCAAGGTCACTTATCCGGACGGCTCGACGATGGACCTGACCAGTTCGTTGAAGTCGGGCAAGATGGCGGCCTATATCGAGCTGCGCGACAAGACGCTGGTGCAGGCGCAGACCCAGCTCGATCAGTTCGCCGCCTCGATGGCGAGCGCGTTGTCGGACAAGACCACGGCCGGCACCGCGGTGACGTCCGGTACGCAGGCCGGCTTCGCGCTCGATCTGTCGAACATGAAGTCGGGCAACACCGTCAATATCAGCTACACCGACACCACCACGGGCGCGCAGCGCACCGTCACGGTGATGCGCGTCGACGATCCGGCGGTGCTGCCGCTGCCGCAGACCGCGACGCTCGATTCCAAGGACTACGTGGTCGGCATCGATTTCTCAGGCGCGTCCGGATCGATCACCGCGCAGCTCAACGCGGCGCTGAACAGCCAGAACCTGCAATTCACCGGCACCGCGCCGAACATCACGGTGCTCAACAATGCCGGCTTCTCCACCGTCACCTCGGCGTCGGTGACCACCACCGAGACGTCGCTGGCCGGCGGCAGCGCCGCGCTGCCGCTGTTCACGGACGGCACCTCGGTCTACACCGGCGCGCTCAGCAGCACCGGGGCGCAGATGACCGGGCTCGCGCAGCGGATCGCGGTCAATCCGGCGCTGGTCAACGACCCGTCGAAGCTGGTGTCGTATTCGGCAGCGACCACGGCCGGCGACACGACGCGGCCCGACTTCATCCTCAAGCAGCTCACGACCAGCAAGTACCTGTATTCGCCGTCCACCGGCGTCGGATCGTCCACCGCGCCGTACAACGGCACGCTGGAAAACTACTTGCAGCAGTTCGTCTCGCAGCAGGGCTCCAACGCGCAGGCGGCCTCGCAGCTCGCGGACGGCCAGAACGTGGTGCTGAACACGCTGCAGCAGAAATACGCGACCAATTCCGGCGTCAACATGGACGAGGAGATGGCGCACCTGTTGTCGCTGCAGAACGCCTATTCGGCGAATGCGCGGGTGATGTCGACGGTGAACCAGATGTATCAGGCGCTGATGCAGGCGATGTGAGGCAGCAATGGCGATCGATGGCGTAAGCGGGCGTACTTCCTATATCGGCACCAGCATTCTGAACCTGCGCAGTCAGATCGAGAATCTGACCGGGCAGCTTGCGAATGGGCGGATCTCGACGACCTATGCGGGCGACGGCACCGGCCGCAGCCTGGCGATCGGGATGCGCACCCAGGTGGCGAACATCGCCAGCTATTCGGACACGATCACCAACATCAACACCCGGATCAGCGTCGCCAATCTGTCGCTGCAGCGATTGAATGCGATCGGCAGCGAAGTGAAGGGCGCGGCCGCGAGCGCCGGCGCGACGCTGGACAATACCGGACAGTCGTCGGGCCAGAAGACCGCCGGCCTGGACTTCTTCGATGCGGTCGACATGCTGAACGCGCAGTCGGGCGACCGCTATCTGTTTTCGGGGCGCGCGACCGACACCGCGCCGGTGACGGCGGCCGACCAGATCATGAACGGCAACGGTGCGGCGATCGCCGGGCTGAAGCAGGTGATCAGCGAGCGCCACGACGCCGATGTCGGCACCGACGGCATGGGACGCACCATCGTCTCGACAGGAGCCACGGCGACCTCGGTCCAGATCGGCGAGGACTTCGCCGCCAATCCCTACGCGACGCCGACGCCGATCGGCGCCTCGCCGTTCGGCCTGAAAATTTTCTCGATCGCGACCACGATCGCCGGCGCGACCGTGACGCAGCCGACCGAAACGCCGCCCACCACGGCGCCGACGGCGCCTAATCCGGTGGCGATGGGGATCGACCTGAACGGCAATCTGCCGAAGGAAGGCGACACCGTCACCTTCACCTTCAACCTGCCGGACGGCACGCAGGAGACGGTGAAGCTCACGGCGTCGTCGCAGACGCCGCTGCCGGCCAACAGCTTCGCGATCGATCCCGGCGACCCGCTCGCGGTGCCGCCCGTGGCCGCGTCGCCCTCGATCACGGCGAGCAATCTGAAGACGGCTCTCACCAACGCGGTGCAGAAGCTGTCGGGCAGTGCGCTGGCCGCCGCCTCGGCTGTCAAGGCCGGCGACGATTTCTTCAACAACACGCCGCCGCTGCGCGTCGCCGGCACGGCGCCGTTCGGCGCCGCCACCGCGCAGGTCGCCGGCACCAAGGCCAATACCGTGTTCTGGTACAATGGCGAACCGGACTCAGCTAGCGACCCGGCCCGCGGCACCGCGGTCGGCCGCGTCGACGACACGATCACCGTGCAATACGGCATCCGCGCCGACGAGCAGGCGTTGCGCAAGCAGCTGCAGACGGTCGCGGTGTTCGCGGCGGTGACGACCTCGGCGACCGATCCGAACGGCGCCAACAAGCTGGCCGCGCTCAATCAGCGGGTGGCGGCGAACCTTGCGACCGTGCCGGGCCAGCAGACCATCCAGAACATCCAGGCCGATCTCGCCGGCGCGCAGGCGTCGATGAAGGCGACCACCGATCGCCAGACCCAGACCAAGGCGCTGGCGCAGACCATGCTCGACTCGATCGAGGGCGTGAACAACGACGAGGTCGCGACCAAGATCCTGGCGCTGCAGACCAGCCTGCAGGCGTCGTATCAGCTGACCTCGCAGCTCTATCAGATGAGCCTGGTCAAGTTTCTCTAGAACCTTGCTCGGTTAGCCTCGCGCCGCGAGCTGTCACGGCGCGGAGGCTGCATTGCCGGCAGTCGGCCACCCTTCGCGTTCCAGCCAATCACAGAACACAGCGGTTGGTGAGCCAGCCTCGCTTCCGTCGGGCACGTAGGCGAAGTAGCTCCGCGCAGGAAGGCTGACATCGGGAAACGGCGCGATCAGGCGGCCGGCCGCGACGTCGTCGCCGATCAGCGCGGTGGGCCCCATGGCCACGCCCAGACCGTCCAGCGCGGCCTGGATGGAGAGAAAGAAGTGATCGAAGGTCAGCGTCTCGGCCGGGCTGAGGCGAGGCTGCCCAGCCTGGACCAGCCAGTCATGCCAAAGCCGCGGCATCGACGAGACGTTCAGCCAGGTGTGCGGCGCCAGATCGGAAATATCGTCGAGTGGCAGCTTCGCGATCAGCGAGGGGCTGCAGACCGGCAGGCGGCGCTCCGACAGAAACAGCCGGGATGTGAAGCCGTGGAATGCATCCGGTCCGCCGCGAATGACGACGTCGAAAACGTCCGGCAGCGCGTCGATCGGTTCGTTCGAGGTGGCGAGGCGAACCTCGATGTCGGGGTGCTCGTCCCGAAAACGTTTCAGCCGGGGAAGAAGCCAGCGCATGCTGAAAGTCGCCAGGGCGTTGACGCGGAGCACCGCCGCCGGCACGTCGCCGCCTGTCGCGCGATGGCGCTGGACGGCGTTGGCGATGCGATCGAGCGCTGGGCCGATCTCGTCGAGCAGAGCCTTGCCGGCGGCCGTGAGCGTTACGCGCCGCGTCGTCCGCCGAAACAACGCGGGCGCTCCCAGCCGGTCCTCGAGCAGGCGCACCTGCTGACTGATCGCCCCATGCGTGACGTTCAGTTCGAGCGCGGCCTGCTTGAAGCCTTCGAGGCGGGCGGCCGCCTCGAAGGCGCGGACGGCATTGAGCGGCGGCAGGGTCCTGCGCTGAGCCATTGATAGAAAACCTAACCCATCGGCCGATTATTACTGGTTTGTGACATCTGCATCGATCGTCCATGGTCGTTTCGACACGGTCTTCGAGTCTGAAAACGGATCATGATGCAGATTTTCTTTCACGCCAACCTGGTCCGCGACGCTTCGACATGAGCGCCGCGGCGAAAACGACTCCAAGCCATCCCCGCGATGCTGCGTCAGGATCATCGCGCCGGGAGCAATCGCGCAGCCTGCTGGCCGCGTGCCTCGCCCATGCGCTTCACGACGGCTACACCGATGGGCTCTATGCCTTCCTGCCGGTCTGGCAGGCGCAGTTCGGCTTGTCCTACGCGATGCTCGCCGTCGTTCGGGCGCTGTATTTCGGCACGATGGGAGGCCTGCAGATCCCGGCCGACCGGATTCTGCGCCGCGTATCGCCACGCGCAGCGCTGATCCTGTCCACGCTTGCGGCTGCGGCCGGGCTGCTGCTGATGGCGCTGCCGTTCGGATTTGCCGGGCTGTGCGTCGGGCTGGTCGTGGCCGGCATCGGGTCGAGCATTCAGCATCCGCGCGGCTCGATGCTCGTCGTCGACAGCTTTGGCACGTCCTCACGGCAACCGCTCGGCATCTACAATTTTTCCGGCGACCTGGGCAAAGCCGCGTTGCCCGCGATGATCGCGATGCTGCTGCCGATCTTCGCATGGCAATCAGTACTGGGGTTGCTGGCGGGACTTGGGCTGGTGATTGCGGCCGCGCTCGCGGTGCTGACACCACCGGCGCCCGCTCCGAACCACGCCGTCGAAGATGCGAAGCCCGCTGGCGGCCGCGGCGGCTTTCGCATCCTCACCACGATCGGCGCGCTCGATACCTCGACACGCATGGGGTACCTGCTCTTTCTACCTTTCCTGATCCACGGGCAGGGCGGCGGCCTGCAGGCTGTCGGCGTCGCGCTCGCCCTGCTGTTCATCGGTGGCGCGTTCGGCAAGGCGACATGCGCCTGGCTGGGTGACCGGCTGGGCGTCGTCGGCACCGTCATCATCACCGAGGCGGCGACCGCCTTGCTGATCGCGGCGACGCTGTTCACCCCGCTCGCGCTGACCTTCGTGCTGTTGCCGCTGCTCGGCATCGTGCTGAACGGGACGTCGTCGGTGCTCTACGGCACTGTGCCGGAGCTGTCCGACGGCGATACGGGGCGAGCTTTCGCAGTCTTCTATACCAGCGTCATCTGTGCAGGAGGTCTCGCGCCGATCCTCTATGGCACGATTGCCGACCACAGCAGCCGGACGGTCGGCGTGCTGGCCGCGTCGGCAACAGCCGCGCTGATCGTCCCGCTTGTCCTCGCTCTGAGGCCGCATCTGCGCGGGTCTCACTCAGCGGCGCCGGCGAGACGAACCGGGCTGCAAAGAGATTCGGAAGACGCAGCCTAGTTAAAGATCCGTCAACGAATAGATCGCCGTTGCGTTGATCGCGCAGCGGCCTGGGTTTGCTTGCTGATAAGCCGCGAACCGCGCAAGTCCCGCCAAAACCAGTATCTTTCGTCGAAAGCCGCGCGCCCGAGGTCGGCGCCGTCACTCACAACCTCGTTGTTATACGAGCGATAACCCCGTGGGTTTTACGCGCGTTCTGGTCCGTTAAAGCCGCTGCCTCTCCTTTACGCATTTTTAGAGTCTCACCGTCATGGTTCCGCGGTCGATCAAGAAGATCGTATTTGCGCACCAGGAAGGTAGCATCACATGTCAGGTATCGTTCTCTCGAACGCCGTTCGCCAGAATCTCTCGTCGCTCCAGGCCACGGCTGATCTGCTCGCCACCACCCAAAGCCGCCTCTCGTCCGGCAAGAAGGTGAACTCGGCTCTCGACAATCCGACCAACTTCTTCACCGCTGCTTCGCTCGACGCGCGCGCCAGCGACATCAACAACCTGCTCGACGGCATCGGCAACGGCGTGCAGATCCTGCAGGCCGCCAACACCGGCATCACCTCGCTCACCAAGCTGGTGGACAGCGCCAAGTCGATCGCCAACCAGGCTCTGCAGACGACCTCGGGCTACGCCACGAAGTCGAACGTGTCGGCGACCATCGCCGGTGCGACCGCGGACGACCTCCGCGGCACCCAGAGCTACTCGAACGCCGTTGCCACCGGCAACGTGATCTTCGACGGTACCGCCGGCGGCACCACCGCTGCGTCGGGTACCGACACGCTCGGCGGTGCGATCGTCAGCATCGCGGCGTCCGCGGCTGTCACCGTTCTCGGTGCGGCTGACAACACCGCGCTCGGCAGCGTCCTCAGCGTCGGCACTGGTACGGTTGCGGCCGCCGGCAGCGACCTGATCAGCGCGCTGACCAACGGCACCACCGCGACGGCCACTGGTCCGGCTGCGGGCGACTCGATCACGGTGAACGGCAAGACCATCACCTTCACCACCGCCGGCGCTGCCAGCAAGGACAGCAACGGCAACTACACGATCGGTCTCGACCAGACCCTGACCAAGCTGACCAACACCATCGACGACATCAACGGCAACACCGGCCATTCGTCGACCGTCACGGGCGGCAAGCTGGAACTGCACTCGGGCACCAACAGCCCGCTGACCATCGGCGACAACGCCGGCGGCGCCGTGCTGGCCAAGCTCGGCCTGACCGCGCAGACCGTTGACACCGCCGCTTCGACCGCGTCGGCCAACATCTCCGGCAGCACTCAGCTGTTCAACACCCATGGTGGTCTCTCCACCACCGCGATCGCTGACGGCACCACCATCTCGGTGAACGGCAAGACGATCACGTTCAAGACCTCCGATGCTCCGCAGGGCAACAACATCCCGTCGGGCACTGGCGTTCTCGGCCGTATCGGCACCGACGGCAACGGCAACTCGACCATCTACCTCGGCGACCAGACCAAGTTCACCAACGCGACGGTGGGCGATCTGTTGACCGCGGTCGATCTCGCGAACGGCGTCAAGTCGGCGTCGATCTCG
Organism: Rhodopseudomonas telluris; assembly: GCF_042432815.1. Lineage (NCBI taxonomy): Bacteria > Pseudomonadati > Pseudomonadota > Alphaproteobacteria > Hyphomicrobiales > Nitrobacteraceae > Rhodopseudomonas > Rhodopseudomonas telluris. The sequence goes on along the minus strand of NZ_JBHLWM010000005.1, from coordinate 552,569 downwards.
AACGGCGTTGCCACCATCAGCACCAACTCCGGCCAGACTGCTTCGGCCGTGGCGGCTGGTATCACCACCATCCAGAGCTCGACCGGCGCCGACCTGAACATCACGGCCTCGACCGACCTGTTCAAGAGCCTCGGCCTCACCTCCGCGACCGGTACGGGTCCGCTGACCCTGACCAAGCAGCGCACCACCAGCGGCACCACGCTGGGCACGCTGATCGCGGACGGCTCGACTCTGAACGTGAACGGCAAGACCGTCACCTTCAAGAACGCCGCTGTTCCGACCGCGTCGTCGACCCACCAGGGCATCTCCGGCAACGTCGAAACCGACGGCAACGGCAACTCGACCGTGTACCTGCAGAAGGGCACTGTCGACGACGTCCTCAAGGCCATCGACCTTGCCACCGGTGTCCGCACCGCTTCGCTGGGTGTTTCCGGCGCGACGATCGCGACTGCCAACGGCACGGCCAACTCGTCGATCACGAGCGGCTCGCTGAAGCTGTCGACCGGCCTGGCGTCGGACCTCAGCATCAACGGCACCGGCAACGCGCTCGCTGCCCTCGGCCTCACCGGCCCGAGCGGTAACGCCAGCTCGTTCACCGCGGCTCGCGGTGCGGCGGCCGGCAGCCTGAACGGCAAGACGCTGACCTTCACCTCCTTCAACGGCGGTGCGGCCACCAACGTCACGCTCGGCGACGGCACCAACGGCACCGTCAAGTCGCTCGCTCAGCTGAACGCTGCGCTGGCCTCCAACAACCTGACGGCGTCGATCGACAACGCCTCCGGCAAGCTCACGATCTCGGCGTCGAACGACTACGCTTCCCACACCCTGGGCGGCGCGGACGGCGGTGCGATCGGCGGCACTCTGGCCTCGACCCTGACCTTCTCGGTGCCGAACGCGCCGGTGGTCGACGTCAACGCCCAGACGACCCGCTCGGGCCTGGTCAAGCAGTTCAACGACGTGCTCGACCAGATCAAGACCACCGCGCAGGACTCCTCGTTCAACGGCGTCAACCTGCTGAACGGCGACAACCTGAAGCTGGTGTTCAACGAAACCGGCAAGTCCACGATCTCGATCCAGGGCGTGACCTTCAACCCGACCGGCCTCGGCCTGTCGACCCTGAGCTCGGGCGTCGACTTCATCGACAACAACGCCACCAACGCGGTGTTGACGAAGCTGAGCGCCGCTTCGACCGCTCTGCGGTCGCAGTCCTCCGCGTTCGGTTCGAACCTGTCGATCGTGCAGGCCCGTCAGGACTTCTCGAAGAGCCTGATCAACGTGCTGCAGACCGGCTCGTCGAACCTGACGCTGGCCGACACCAACGAGGAAGCGGCGAACAGCCAGGCGCTGACGACCCGCCAGTCGATCGCGGTGTCCGCGCTGTCGCTGGCCAACCAGTCGCAGCAGGGCGTGCTCCAGCTCCTGCGCTGATCCGCGGCAGGCGTCGAACTAACGATCTGGAGGCGGCGGGGGAAACCCCGCCGCTTTCGTTTGTGGTGGCTGCGGCTTTGCGCAGCCTTCCGGCCGGTGTCGCAGGCGGGCATTTGCTTGCCCTCTCGCCAGAAATGTGGTCGGAGTGATTCATCGTCTCATCAGCGACGGCGTCGATCCATGAACCAGACCGCCCCGGTACCAGGTAGCACCGCGTCGTCTCAGCCCTCGGCCGCGCCGCACGCGCCGGCGGCCGATGAAGTTCTTGCCGCGATCATCGCCGCACTGCCCGAACTGACGCACCACCACGCGCCGGGAAGCGCCACCTATCAGGCCCTGGCCGCCGCGGCGCGGCAGGCGGTGGTGACGCTATTTGCACAAGGCGGCAGGGACGTTCCGTTCGGGCCGTTCGGTCGGATCAGCTTCCCGTATCATGCGATGGGCGCGGTCGACTCGCTGGACCTGTTCGGACTCGACGAACTGATCCTGTTCGCGTTCTACTGGCAGAACCGCGGCACCTACCAAAAGACCGCCGATATCGGCGGCAATATCGGCCTGCACAGCCTGGTCATGGCGCGCTGCGGCTTTGCGGTCGAAACCTACGAGCCGGATCCAGAACACGTCGCGCTGCTGCAGGCCAATCTGCGCGCCAACGGCGTCACCACGGTCCACGTCAACGAAGCGGCCGTCTCGGCGCAGGCCGGCGAGGCCGAGTTCCTTCGTCTGCGCGGCAATACCACCGGCAGCCACATCGCCGGCGCCAAGCTTGATCCCTATGGTGAGATCGACCGCTTCAAGGTGCGGCTCGAGGCCTTCGCCAGGATCGCCGCCGCCGTCGATTTCGCCAAGATCGACGCCGAGGGCCACGAGGCGGTGATCATCACCTCGCTGCCGGCCGCGCGGTGGGACAGCCTCGACGTCATGCTGGAGATCGGCAGCGACGCCAACGCCGCGGCGATCTTCGACTACGCGACCCAGGCGGGCGTCCGGCTGTTCACCCAGAAGACTGGCTGGCGCAAGGCGGAGTCGCTGGCGGATCTGCCGACGTCGTACAAGCAGGGCAGCGCCTTCCTGACGCGCAAGGACGCGATGCCGGGCCTGTCGCTCGCGTAGCCGCCGCAGCCCGCTGAGCTGTCCTGAATGGTCGGCCCGGGCCCCTCGTAGAATGCCGAGGGCGGCTGCGCGGATAGCGTGAGGAGGACCGGCGCGCGCTCGTTTATGTCTGTGGATGTCTGTGCGTTGCCAGTTGATTGCGATTCAGTCATTAGTGACGAATCAAGCGCATCTTGGGCGCCTGGGGCACAGATGATGAACTCGCGCAAGACGCAGGCCCGGGAGTCGGACTCCCACGAGTCCTCGGGTGATATCCAGACGGATGTCGCCGCGAGCCCGCTGGTGTCGCGCAAGCAGATGCTCGGCTATTTCGACGTGCTCCGCAACGCGCTGGCCGCCACCCAGGTTTCGAACCGCGACGGTCATACTTTCGGTCAGGAAGTCGCAGCTTCGCTGGTGATCGCCTGGGCGCGCGAGGCGCATGCCGAAGGTCGCAAGCTGATCTTCATCGGCAACGGCGGCAGCGCCGCGATCGCCAGCCATATGGCCGTCGATTACTCCAAGAACGGCGGATTACGCGCGGTCTGTCTCAACGACGGTGCGATGCTGACCTGCCTCGGCAACGATCTCGGCTACGAGCAGGTGTTCGCGAAGCAGATCGATCTGTTCGCTCAGCCCGGCGATCTTGTGATCGCGATCTCGAGCTCTGGACGCTCGCCGAATATCCTCAATGCGGTCGCGGTGGCGGAGCAGCGTGGTTGCCGCATCGTGACGCTGAGCGGCTTTGCGGCGGACAACCCGCTGCGCAGCCAGGGCGACATCAATTTCTATCTGGCTTCCGACCAATATGGCTTCGTGGAGATCGGTCATCTGACGCTGTGCCACGCGATCCTCGATTTTGCCTGCGGCCAGCGCGTTCCGTTGCCGGCGGCCGGCTGATCGCGTCGCGCGGCCCTACCAGCGCGTGCAGAAATGCGTGTATCTCTGGAAACATAGACAGCAGTGATTCGTGGACGCGGCACAGCCGTGTCCCGGTGTGGCGTTTTGCGTAGCGACCTTGCGTAGCGACTGGTGGCGGAGCCGGGTGTCCCGGTCCGGCCGCGGCCCGACACATCTGCTCTTGAATGATCTCGTTAGGATGATGCGATGAAGATCCTGGTGACCGGCGCCTGCGGCTATGTCGGGACCACGCTGGTGCCGAAATTGCTCGCGCGCGGCGACGAGGTGGTGGCGCTGGACATCATGTGGTTCGGCAACGACCTGCCGCAGCATCCGGCGCTGACGGTGGTGCGCGGCGACGTTCGCGACGCCAAATCGATCCCGCTGGACGGCATCGATGCGATCATTCATCTGGCCTCGGTCGCCAACGATCCGTGCGGCGATCTCAATCCCAAGCTGACCTGGGAGATCAGCGCGCTCGCCACCATGCAGCTCGCCGACCGCGCAGCGCGCGAAGGCATCGAGCGCTTCATCTACGCGTCGTCCGGCAGCGTCTACGGCATCAAGGACGAGGAGCACGTCACCGAGGATCTGACGCTGGAGCCGATCTCGGAATACAACAAGACCAAGATGGTCGCCGAGCGGGTGATGCTCAGCTACGGCGGCGACATGGCGGTGCAGATCGTGCGCCCCGCGACCGTGTGCGGTCCATCGCCGCGGATGCGACTCGACGTCTCGGTCAACATGCTGACCATGCAGGCGCTGACCAACGGCGAGATCACCGTGTTCGGCGGCAATCAGGTCCGCCCCAACATCCATATCGACGACATCACCGATCTCTACGTGATGCTGCTGGATCGGCCCGAACTGCGCGGCATCTACAATGCCGGCTTCGAGAACATCTCGATCCTCGACATCGCCCGGATGGTCGACGCGCAGGTGCCGACCAAGATCACGGTGACGGAGTCGAATGATCCGCGCTCGTACCGGATCAACTCCGACAAGCTGCTCGCGACCGGCTTCAAGCCGAAGAAGACGGTGAACGACGCGATCCGCGAGATCATCGTCAAGTTCCAGCGCGGCGAACTGAAGAACGAGGATCGCGCCTACAATCTGCGCTGGATGCAGCGGAGCATCGGGGCGTGACCGGACCGATCCCTGCGTCGTCGCCCGATGCGAAGGCCGGCGCGGCGTTCGGAAAGGTTCTGGTGCTCGGCAGCAACTCCTTCACCGGCGCCGAGATGGTGCGCGATCTGCTGGATCACGGCATGGAGGTCGTCGGCGTCAGCCGCTCGCCGGAGCCGCACGAGGCGTTCCTGCCGTATCGCTGGACCGATACGTCGCGCTTCCGGTTTCGTCAGCTCGACCTCAACCACGACCTCGACGCGCTGATGACGCTGATCGAGGCCGAGCGGTTTCCCTGCATCATCAACTTCGCCGCGCAGAGCATGGTCGGCGAGAGCTGGGCCAACCCCGATCACTGGTTCATGACCAACGTGGTCTCCACCGTGCGATTGCACGAGCGCCTGCGGCACTGCGATTTTCTCGATCGCTACGTCCACGTCACGACGCCCGAAGTCTACGGCGGCGCGACCGGAACACTGACCGAGGATGCGCCGTTCGATCCGTCGACGCCGTACGCGGTGTCGCGCGCGGCCGGCGACATGAGCCTGCGTTCGTACTTCCGCGCCTACGGCTTCCCGGTGCTGTACACCCGCGCCGCCAATGTGTACGGCCCCGGACAGCGGCTGTACCGCATCGTGCCGCGCACCATCCTGTTCATCCGTCTCGGCCGCAAGCTCCAGTTGCACGGCGGCGGCACCTCGGAGCGCTCGTTCATCGCCGCCTCCGACGTCGCCGACGCGACGCGGCGGATCGCCGCGAATGGCACGCTCGGCGAGACCTATCACATCTCGACCGACCGCATCGTCACCATCCGCGAACTGGTGGAGATGATCTGCGCCCGCATGGGCGTCGCCTTCGCGGATCACGTCGAGATCGTCGGCGACCGGCTCGGCAAGGACGCCGCCTACAAGCTCGACAGCGGCAAGATCCGCCGCCAACTCGGCTGGCGCGACCAGGTCTCGCTGGAGCAGGGCATCGACCAGACCATCGCCTGGGTCGATCGCTGGCTCGACGTGCTCAAGACGCAACCCTTCGACTATCAGCACAAGCCGTGAGGCCGGGAATGGGCCAGGAAATCGATCTGCTCGTCAACTATCCGCGCACCAAGCGCAATGTCGACGAGCGTGGCCAGACCAAGTCGGAAGAGGATCGCGCCGTCGCACGAAAGTTCGGCCAGGACTTTTTCGACGGCGACCGCCGCCACGGCTATGGCGGCTTCAACTACATGCCGCGGTTCTGGCAGCCGGTGATCCCGACGTTCCAGTCGCATTTCGGCCTCGACGCGTCGTCCTCCGTGCTCGACGTTGGCTGCGCCAAGGGCTTCATGCTGCACGACATGGCCGAACTGATCCCCGGCATCACCGTCAAGGGCGTCGATATTTCGGAGTATGCGATCACGCACGCGATCGACGACATGAAGCCGCATGTCAGCGTCGCCAGCGCGACGAAGCTGCCGTTCGCCGACAAGTCGTTCGACGTGGTGATCTCGATCAACACCGTGCACAACCTCGTCCGCGACGACTGCGCGACCGCGCTGCGCGAGATCGAGCGGGTGGCGCGCGGGGGTGCGTTCATCACCGTCGATGCCTATCGCGACGACGAGGAAAAGCGCCGGATGATGGCGTGGAATCTCACGGCGCAGACCATCATGCATGTCGACGAGTGGAAGGCGTTCTTCGCCGAGATCGGCTACACCGGCGATTACTACTGGTTCATCCCATGACGGCCGAGACGTCGCGCCGCCTGCTGTTCGACATGCTGCGGATCCGCAGCGTGGAGGAGACCATCGCGGCGCGCTACGGCGAGCAGAAAATGCGCTGCCCGACGCATCTGTCGGTCGGACAGGAGGCCGTCGCGGCCGCCGCCGGCGTGGTGCTTGAAAAGACCGATCTGGCCGTCAGCGGCCATCGCGCCCACGCGCACTATCTGGCCAAAGGCGGATCGCTGAAGGCGATGATCGCCGAGATCTACGGCAAGGTCACCGGCTGCGCCCGCGGCAAGGGCGGCTCGATGCATCTGATCGACGAGAGCGTCGGCTTCATGGGCTCGACCGCGATCGTCGGCGGCACCGTGCCAGTCGGCGTCGGTCTGTCCTATCCGATGAAGCTGAACAACACCGGGCAGATCGCCTGCGTGTTCCTCGGCGACGCGGTGCCGGAAACCGGCGTGTTCTTCGAGTCGGTGAACTTCGCCGTCGTGAAGCAGCTGCCGGTGCTGTTCCTGTGCGAGAACAACGGCTACTCGGTGTATTCGCCGCTCGGCGTGCGACAGCCGCCGGGCCGCAAGCTCTATGAACTCGTCGCCGGGTTCGGCCTGACCACCCATCATGGCGACGGCAACGACGCGCGCGCGGTGTATGCCGCGCTGAGCGAGGGCGTTGCGGCAATCCGGGCCGGCGAGGGACCGCGGTTCTACGAATTCGAGACCTATCGCTGGCGCGAACATTGCGGGCCGAACTACGACAACGACATCGGCTATCGCAGTGTCGCCGAATACGACGCGTGGAAGCTGCGCGATCCGGTGCCGGCGCTGCAGCGCGCGCTGATCGCCGAGGGCGTGATCGGCGACGCCGATGTCGCGGCGATGCAGGCGACGATCGACGCCGAAATCGCCGAGGCGTTCGCCTTCGCCGAAGCCTCGCCGTTCCCGCCGGCCGAAGACGCCTTCGCCGACGTCTATGCGGCGGCGGGCTGAGGAGGGCGCGATGGCAACCAGCTTCGCCGCCGCGATCCGGGATGGGCTCGCCACCGCGCTCGCCGCCGATCCCGGCGTGATCTGCTTCGGGCTCGGCACCGACGATCCCAAGGGCGTGTTCGGCACTACGCTGGATCTGCACAAGCAGTTCGGCTCCGACCGCGTGTTCGACATGCCGACCTCGGAAGCGGCGATGACCGGCTTTGCGATCGGCGCGGCGCTGAACGGGATGCGGCCGGTGCTGACGCATCAGCGGCTCGACTTCGCGCTGCTGTCGCTCGATCAGCTCGTCAACAACGCCGCCAAGTGGCGCTTCATGTTCGGCGGCCGGCGCGGCGTGCCGATCACCATCCGGATGATCATCGGCCGCGGCTGGGGCCAGGGGCCTACACATTCGCAGAGCCTGCAATCCTGGTTCGCCCACATTCCCGGCCTTAAAGTAGTAATGCCGACCACGGCCGCGGACGCCAAGACGCTGCTGCTCGGGTCGATCTTCGACGACGATCCGGTGATCTTCCTCGAGCATCGCTGGCTGCACAACATGCAGGGTGACGTGCCCGCCGGCGACGTCCGCGAGCCGCTCGGCAAAGCGCGCGTGGTCCGCAGCGGCGACGCGGTGACGATCGTGGCGATGAGCTACATGACGGTCGAGGCGCTGCACGCGGCCGATCATCTCGCCGCGCAGGGCATCGCCTGCGAGCTGATCGATCTGCGCAGCATCCGGCCGCTCGACTGGCCCACCGTGATTGCCTCGGTGCAGAAGACCGGCCGGCTGCTGGCGCTCGACCCGGGGCATCTCACCGGCGGCGTCGCAGGCGAGATCGTGGCGCGGATGGCGACCGATCATTTCGCCAGCCTGAAGGCCGCGCCGCAACGCCTCGCCGCGCCGGACGTTCCGGAGGCGACCAGCCCGGCACTGACCAAGAACTATCACGTCCGCGCCGAACACATCGCCGACGCCGTCGGCCGCATGCTCGGCCGCGAGGTCGAGACCGCGTCGCTGATCGCCCAGCGCACATTCCCGCACGACGTGCCGGGCACCTGGTTCTCCGGGCCGTTCTGAGGGCGCGATGATGGCACAATCTCACCCCGTCATTGCGAGGAGCGTAGCGACGAAGCAATCCAGCTCCGAGCACGGAGCGCTGGATTGCTTCGCTTCGCTCGCAATGACGGGGAGAGGGCAGGACTCGAACCTGCGGAGCCCGTCATGTCCGTGACCTTCCGCGCCGCCGTGCTGCACGAGCTCAATCAGCCGCTGTCGATCGAAACCGTCGAGGCGCCGGCGCTGGCGGCCGGGCAGGTGCTGGTGAAGCTCGCTTACTCCGGCGTCTGCCACAGCCAGGTGATGGAAGCGCGCGGCGGCCGCGGGCCCGATCGCTATCTGCCGCATATGCTCGGCCACGAGGGCTCCGGCGTGGTCGTCGAGATCGGCGAGGGCGTCGCCAAGGTGCGGCCGGGTGATCGCGTCATCCTCGGCTGGATCAAGGGCGCGGGCGCCGACGCGCAGGGCATCCGCTACAAGGGCCGCAACGGCTATATCAATGCCGGCGCGGTGACGACCTTCAACGAATACGCGGTCGTCGCGGAAAACCGCGTGACGCCGCTGCCGCCGGGCGTGCCCATGGACGTCGCGGCGCTGTTCGGCTGCGCGCTGCCGGTCGGCGCCGGCATCGTCATCAACATTGCCAAGCCGCCGCCGGGATCGACGCTTGCGGTGTTCGGCCTCGGCGGCATCGGGCTGTCGGCGCTGATGGCCTGCAAGCTGTTCAGCTGCAAGCAGCTGATCGCCGTCGATGTCGAGCCGGCCAAGCTGGAAATGGCGCGCGAGCTCGGCGCCACCGCGGTGATCGACGCCTCGCGCAGCAATCCGGTCGAGGAGATCCGCGCGCTCACCGGCGGCCTCGGCGTCGACTTCGCGATCGAGTCCGCCGGCCTGACGCGGGTGATCGAGCAGGCGTTCGACGCCACGCGGCGGTTCGGCGGGCTGTGCGTGTTCGCGTCGCATCCCAAGAGCGACGAGAAGATCGCGCTCGATCCGTTCGAGCTGATCTGCGGCAAGCGTATCCTCGGCACCTGGGGCGGCGACAGCCGTCCGGGCCACGACATCGAGCTGCTGGCGGGACTGTATCGCGACGGCAAGCTGCCGCTGGCGTCGATGTTCACGCGCCGCTACGCGCTCACGGAGATCAACGCCGCACTCGACGATCTCGAGCACCGCCGCAGCGTGCGGCCGCTGATCGAAATCGATCCGACGCTGGGGTGACCGCGATGCTGCATCCCGAGACAGAAACCACGCTGCAGCGCATCCGGGCCGAAGCCGGGCCGGACCGCGCCATCGTGTTCGTCTCCGGCAATTTCAACATCGTGCATCCGGGCCATCTGCGTCTCTTGAAGTTCGCCGCGGAGTGCGGCGATTTCCTCGTCGTCGGCGTCGCGGCCGATCCCGGCTATGACTGGATGCTGCCGAAGGATCTGCGGCTCGAAGGCGTCAACGCGATCGGCTTCGTCAACCACGCATTCCTGCTCGACGACAGGCCGGAAGATTTCATCGCCGCGCTGAAGCCGGCCGTGGTGGTGAAGGGCAAGGAACACGAAGGGGTCGACAATCCGGAGAAGCCGGTGCTGGATGGTTACGGCGGCCGGCTGCTGTTCTCGTCCGGCGAGGTGGCGTTCTCGTCGCTCGATTTGATCCGGCGCGAGTTTCGCGAGTTCAATCCGACGTCGATCTTCAAGCCGCTCGACTATCCGCGCCGCCATCGCTTCGGCTTCGCCGATCTCAAGGCGATCCTCGGGCAGTTTCCGGCGCTGCGCGTGCTGGTGCTCGGCGATCTGATCATGGACGAGTACATCGCCTGCGATCCGCTCGGCATGTCGCAGGAGGATCCGACCATCGTGGTCACGCCGGTGCTGCGCGAATTGTTCGTCGGCGGCGCCGGCATCGTCGCCGGCCACGCCGCCGGCATGGGTTGCAAGGTCGATCTGCTCACCGTCGGCGGCAAGGATGCGATGGCCGATCTGGCGCGCGAGCGGCTGGCCTCCTATCAGGTCGACGCCACCATCCTCACCGACGAAAGCCGGCCGACCACCAACAAGCAGCGCTTCCGAGCCGGCAACAAGACGCTGCTGCGCGTCAGCCATCTCAAGCAGCACGATATCGACGCCGACCTGCAGGAAACGATGCTGGCGGCGGTGCGCGACAGGCTGGCGACGACCGACCTCGTGGTGTTCTCCGATTTCAACTATGGCTGCCTGCCGACCAAGCTGGTCGAGGCGATCAGCGCGCTGTGCCGCGAGCGGTCGATCCCGATGGTCGCCGACAGCCAGTCGTCGTCGCAGGTCGGCGACATTTCGCGCTTCAGGAACATGCTGCTGATCAAGCCGACCGAGCGCGAGGCGCGGCTGGCGCTGCGCGATTTCGACTCCGGCCTCGTCGTGCTGGTCGAGGCGTTGCGGCAGAAGGCGAAGGCCAAGAACGTCATCCTCACGCTCGCCGCCGAAGGACTTCTGGTGCATGCCGCCGCCGGCCGCGGCTCGGTGCTCACTGATCGTCTGCCGGCGTTCAACACGGCGCCGAAGGATGCCGCCGGCGCCGGCGACTCGTTCTTCGTCTGCGCGGCGCTGGCGCTCGCGGTCGGCAGCGACATCTGGCGCAGCGCGTATCTGGCGTCGATCGCCGCCGCCTGCCAGGTCGGCCGCATCGGCAACATCCCGGTGACCACCGCCGACATCATCAAGGAGCTCGACGCGTGAGCGCGCCCGCCAAGGCGCTGCTGGTCGCGGCGGGGCTCGGCACGCGGCTGGCGCCGCTCACCGACGTGCTGCCGAAATGCCTGATGCCGATCGCCGGCCGGCCGCTGCTCGGGCTGTGGCTGGAGATGCTGTACGACGCCGGCTTCAGCGAGATCGTCGTCAATCTGCATCACCACGCCGACCTGGTCAGCGACTACATCCGCCGCAGCCCGTGGGCCGACCGCGTCATCCTCGCGCCGGAAGAAACGCTGCTCGGCACCGCCGGCACGCTGCGGCGGCACCGCGAGCGTTTCGCCGAGCGACCGACGCTGTTCGCGCATGCGGACAATCTCAGCCTGTTCGATCCACGCGCTTTCCTCGCCGCCCACGCGGCGCGACCGGGCGACTGCGCGATGACGATGATGAGCTTCGTCACCGATCATCCGCAGAGCTGCGGCATCCTTTCGCTCGATGCGCAAGGCCGCGTGCTGGAGATGGACGAGAAGCCGCAGCATCCAAAAGGCAACCTCGCCAATGCGGCGGTGTATCTCGTCGAGCCCGAGGTGATCGCGTTCATCGCGGCGCTCGGCAAGCCGATCGTCGACTTTTCGACCGAGGTGCTGCCGGCGTTCATGGGCCGGATCGGCTCGTTCCATAACGGTAGCTATCACCGCGACATCGGCAATCCATCGAGCCTGGCGCTGGCGCAGCTCGACTATCCGCTGGCGGCGACCCGGTTTGCAGCCTCTCCCCGTCATTGCGAGGAGGCGCTGCCGACGAAGCAATCCAGCCCGATGCAGGGGACTCTCGATTGCTTCGCTTCGCTCGCAATGACGGAAGCTAACGATCCCTGGTTCGGTCTGATGACCGACAACGATAATGCCCTCGCCAAAGCCTTCGCGCAGGCCGCGGCGAAGACTTACAGCAACGACGGAGCGCGCTAGATGCCGGGCAGCGTGATCATCGCGGCGATCTCCAGCGACATCGGCGTCAAGCTGGCGCAGCTCTATCGCGCGCAGGGCGTTGAGGTGATCGGCACCTATCGGTCGAGCGACAATCTCGCCGAGCTGAAGGCCGATGCCGGCATTCATCTGGTGCCTTGCGACCTGACCGATGCCGCGAGCGTCCGCAGCGCGGCGGCGCAGATCGCGGCGTTCGGCAATCCGTGGGAGCGGCTGATCAGCGCCGCCGGGCAGCTGTCGCCGATCGGCGATTTTTTCGGCCGTGATTTCGACGAGTGGGCCGCGTCGCTGTCGCTGAACTCCGTCGCGCAGATGCGGCTGCTGCATGCGCTGTATCCGCATCGCGATCAGTCGTCGGCCGCCAAGGTCGCGTTCCTGGTCGGCGGCGGCATCAACGGGCCGTTCCGCAACTACTCGGCCTACTGCCTCGGCAAGGTGATGCTGGTGAAGCTGTGCGAGCTGCTCGACGATGAGTATGCCGACGTGCACGCGATCGCGGTCGGCACCGGCTGGGTCAATACCAAGATCCATCGCCAGACCGTCGAGGCCGGCGATGACGCCGGCATCAATCTGCGCCGCACGCTGGAGTTTCTCGACAGCGGCCAGCAGGGCACGACGATCGAGGACATCTTCGGCTGCATCGAATGGGCTTTCGCGGCCGGCCGCGCCGCCACCGGCGGCCGCAATTTCTCGGTCGTGCACGATAGCTGGCGCGATGGCGGTGCGGCGCTGACTGCGCGGCTGGCGGCCGATCCCAACATCTACAAGCTGCGGCGGCACGGCAATTGAACGTCGCCGTCTGCGCCAGGAGGTTCGCGTGAAGCTCTCCGACTACGTCATCGATTTTCTCGCGCGGCGCGACGTCACCCATGTGTTCGGCATCTCCGGCGGCGCCGCGGTGCATCTGTTCGACTCGGCGGCGAAGCATCCCGACGTCACGCCGATCTTCCCGCAGCACGAGCAGGCCGCCGCGATCGCGGCCGACGGCTACGCGCGCGCCACCGGCAAGCTCGGTGTCGCGATCACCACGAGCGGTCCCGGCGCCACCAATCTGCTGACCGGCGTGTGCTGTACGTATTACGACTCGGTGCCGACGCTGATGATCACCGGCCAGGTGGCGACACATCGGCTCAAGGGCCAGAACGACGTCCGCCAGCTCGGCTTCCAGGAAACCGACGTGCCGTCGATCTTCGCCACCGTGACCAAATACGCGGTGCAGATCAGCGATCCGGCGACGATCCGCTATCATCTGGAGAAGGCCGTCTATCTTGCCTTCGAAGGCCGGCCCGGTTCGGTGCTGATCGATCTGCCCGACGATCTGCAGCGCGCCGAGATCGATCCGGACACGTTGGCGCCGTTCGTGCCTGAGGCGCAGATCGCCATCAGCGATCTCGACGCCGAGATCGCCGCGCTGCTGCCGCTGATCGCGCAGGCCAGGCGGCCCGTGCTGGTGCTCGGCGGCGGGCTGTCGACGCCGAGGATCGGCGCGGCGCTCGATCAGTTGATCGATCGGCTCGGCATGCCGGTGCTGACGACGTGGGCGGCGACTGATCTGATCGCGCACGCGCATCCGTTGCGCGTCGGGCCGTTCGGCGTGTACGGGCCGCGGCTCGGCAACTTCGCGATCCAGAACGCCGATTTGATTCTGTGCCTCGGCAGCCGGCTGTCGCAGAACGTCACCGGCGGCATCCTGCCGTCGTTCGCGCGCGAGGCGACGATCGTGATGGTCGATGCCAGCCGCGGCGAGATGGACAAGTTCGACAGCCGTGGCATCCGCATCGCCACGCGCATCGCGGCGCGGCTCGATGACTTCGTGCCGAAGCTGCTCGGCGCGCTCGAGGCGGCGCCGCCGCGCGCGGAGTGGCTTGCGAAGATCGCGCATTGGCGCAGCGCGTTGCCGGACGATCGGCCGGGGCCGGCCGGCGCCAATGCGGGCCATGTCGATGCCTACGACTTCGTCGACAAGCTCAGCGACGCCACGCCGAGCGACGAGCTGATCTATGTCGACACCGGCGGCAATCTGACCTGGACCTGCAACGGCTTCCGCATCCAGCGCGGCCAGCGGCTGATCTCGGACTGGAACAACACCGCGATGGGCTACGCGCTGCCGGCCGCGATCGGAGCGGCCGTGCAGGCCAAGGGCGGCGTGACGTGTATCATCGGTGACGGCGGCTTGATGCTGACGCTCGGCGAGATGGCGCTGCTGGCGCGGCACCGGCTGCCGCTGCGGCTGTTCCTGTTCAACAATCACGGCCACGGCATCCAGAAGCAGACGCTGGAGACCTGGCTCGACGGCAACTACGTCGGCGTCGATGCGCCGAGCGGATTGTCGTTCGTCGATTTCGCCAAGGTGGCCGAGGCGATGGACCTGCCGGTCGTCACCATCAGCCGCAGCGGCGACATCGCCGCGCAGCTCGCGGACGTCTATGCGCGCAGGGGACCGGTGTTCTGCAATGTCGAGATCAACCCGGCGCAGAAGCTGTTTCCGGTGCTGAAATTCGGCGCGCCGCTGGAGAGCCAGCTGCCGTCGATCGACGACGCCCTGATCGCGCGCGAGATGATCGTTGCGCCGTTCAAGCCCGGCGCGCCGCCGAGCCAGAGCGGCGGGGCGGGGGTGTGACCCGGGGGCTGCCGATCGGACTCCTTCTCCAACCCTGCGGCGCTTACCACATGTACTGAGTCCTCATCCTGCGGAGCCCGGCGAAGCCGGGCGTCTCGAAGGATGGGGCCACGCATCCCCCGCGGCCCATGGTTCGAGACGGCGCTGCGCACCTCCGCACCATGAGGTTGTTGTGTGTCGAAGTGCTGAAGACGTAGATGGCCGGGACGAGCCCGGCCATGACGACATGAAAACGATTATTCGTCGTGTCAGTTAGGAGTGTGCCGTAGCTGGCTCGTTGCTCAGGGGCTGACTCGTTGCTCAGCGTTTCCCAGTTAACACCACCTTCGCATCCGCCGGCGTGGCGCACCAGCGGTGCCACATGGTGCGGTAGGCGTCTTCGACGGCGCGGGTGTAGGCCGCCGGGCCGCAGCGCTCGACGATGAAGGCGGGCAGGCCGCGGCGGATCGAGCGGAGCTGTTCGCGATCCGGATCGAGCGCGATCGCCACATAGCGCTCCTCGTCGGTGGCGATGAATTCCGGCAGGCCGGCGGCCGCCAGGATCGCCGAACCGACGCGGCTGGCGACGGTGTTGCCGAGCTTGCTCACCACGGGCACGCCCATATGCAGCGCTTCCCAGGTCGAGACGCCGCCGGCCTGCGGGAACGGATCGAGGGCGAGATCGATGTCGCGCAGCGTCTGCAGGTGCTGCTGCCGCGAGGTCGAGCCGAGCAGGGTGATGCGATCGGCGGCGATGCCGTGGGCGGCGAACTTCTCCAGCAGCGTGTGGCGCACCGCGGGGTCGTCGATCTGGTGATCCTTCAGGATCAGCCGCGATGTCGGATTGCCGGTCATGATCCGCCCCCACACCGCGATCGCGGCGTCGGATAGTTTGCTGATGCGGTTGAGCGAGCCGTAGGTCAGATAGCCGTTGCGGTCGAACGGCAGCTCGGGCGAGCCCAGCCCGGCGGGCGGGGGCTCGATGATCACGATCGACGGCAGGTCGTAGATCGCCTCGGCATAGAACGACCGGACGTCCTTCGGCACTGCGACCGGGTCGGCGAACAGATAGTCGATCACCGGCAGTCCGGTGCCGGTGGCGTGGCCCCAGGCGGTGACCTGCACCGGCGCGGGTTTGCGCGCGAAGACACGCAGGCGGTTGCCGGCGGAGTGGCCCGAAAGGTCGACCAGAATATCGACCTTGTCGGCCCGGATGGTGTCGGTCAGGCGCGCATCGGTCCATTGCGACGAGTCGCGCCATTTGTCGGCCATCGTCTCGAACGCCTTGGTGGCCGCGTCCGGCAGCACCACGCCCGAGTAGCAGATCACTTCGACCTTGCTGCGGTCGTGGTGCTCGAAGATCGGCCGGAACGAGAACGCCGCCGAGTGCTGGCGATAGTCGGCCGAGACGTAACCGATGACGAGGCGCCGGTCCGGATCGCGATCGTTCGCGAACGGCGCCGCATGCGCCTTGTAGATCCGGGCGCCGACATGCTGCCACCAGCTCGCGCGCGCCGCCTGCTGCGAGGCGAAGTCGGCGTCGGAGCAGAAGTCCATCGAGAAGATCCGGCTGGAGATCGCCGGTTCGTAGTCCGGCCGCAACGCCAGCGCGCGGCTGTGCAGCGCGGTGGCGGTGTCGGCATCGCCGAGCGTCGCCATGCAGTTGCCCAGCAGCGTCAGCGACTGCACCGAGTTCGGCTCGATCTTCAGCAGCGCCGTGCAGGTCGCCAGCGCGCCCTCGACGTTCCGCATCTGCAGCAACAGGTCGGCGCGGGCGATGCCGGCGTCCATCGGTCGCTTGCCGATCGCCAGCGCGCGGTCGTAGCACGCCAGCGCCTCGTCGAACTGCTTCAGTTCCTTCAGCGTCGTGGCGCGATTGATGTAGGCGATGTCGTGCTGCGGATCGAGCTCGATGGCGCGCGCGTAGCTGGTCAGCGCTTCCTCGTAGCGGCCGAGCTTGTGAAGCGCATTGCCGCGGTCGTTCCACGTATCGACATGGCTCGGCAGCAGCTCGAGCGCCTTGTCGAGGCTGACGAGCGCCTCGTCAAAGCGGCCGAGCGCGATCAGCACATTGCCGCGGTTGGCGTGGGCGAAGGCGAGCGTGGGATCGAGCGCGATCGCCTTGTCGCAGGCGATCAGCGCCTCGTCGTAGCGCCTCGCGGCATTAAGCACGCTGCCGAGATCGGAATGCGCCTGCGCGGACTTCGGGTCCTCGATCAACGCGCGTTTCAGCGAGCGAATGCCGGCGTCGAGATGGCCGCTCTGATACTCGGCGAGGCCGAGGAAGTGCAGCGCCTGAAAATGGCTCGGGCTCTTCTTCAGCACCTTCTTGTAGAGCGATTTGGCCTCGTCGTATTGGCCGCCCTGATGCAGCACCCGGGCGCGCATCAGCATCAGCACCGGCTCGTAGGATTTGTCGTGAGACGAAGAGGCGGCAGAGGCCTTGGTGGGCGGCATGGCGTGTCCGAATCGGCCTGAGGAATCATGCTCTTCGGGCGATCCTACGCACCTCCGAGTCGATCGTGTAGATCGCGCTGATACTCGGGCCCCGGCGTAAATTATCCATTAACCATGATGGCCGCCGGATGGAGTCTCACCAGTCCCTTAACGGACCCACCCATTGGGCCCGATCATGGGGCCGGGAAGCTCGAATCAGCGGCATTCAGCCACCATTTCGGCGGCGCCCTTACCCAGCCCCGAGGCTTCCTATCATTGAAAAATCAGCGCTTTTTCCGTCCGGCGGGCTCTTAATTCGCTGTTAACCATATCTTAAAGACCGCTGGCCATAGTCCTGATGCTCAGGAAGAAGGTTGGCCGAGAATCGGCCGTGTTGATCCGGATCGTGCGCGAGTGCGGCCGAGGTCCCTCTCCAGAACAGGCGTCTAAACACAACCGGCAAGCGTCGCGGCAGAGCCCCGACGCAAGCAGCAGCGTACGACCGAAGTCGTCGCCCAGCGCGGATCAGGAAGGTTTGCACCATGTCTGATGTGGTTCTCTCGGCAGCGGTTCGCCAGAATCTGCTTTCGCTGCAATCGACTGCTGAATTGCTGTCGACCACCCAGAATCGGCTGGCGAGCGGCAAGAAGGTCAACACGGCGCTCGACAATCCGACGAACTTCTTCACCGCGGCCGGGCTCGACAGCCGCGCCAGCGACATCAACAACCTGCTCGACGGCATCAGCAACGGCGTCCAGATCCTGCAGGCGGCCAACACCGGCATCACTTCGCTGAACAAGCTGATCGACACCGCGAAGTCGATCGCCAATCAGGCGCTGCAGTCGAACGTCGGCTACTCCACGAAATCCAACGTCTCGGCGACCATTGCGGGCGCCACTCCGGACGATCTGCGCGGCACTCAGACCTTCGCCAGTGCGACCGCCACCAGCGCCGTGGTCAACGACGGCAGCGCCGGCGGCACCACCGGCGTCTCGCCGACCGACACGCTCGGCGGCGGCGTCGGCAGCCTCAGCGGCACCGCGATCTCCAAGGCTGTGGCGGCGGACGCCACCGCGACCGGCGCCGTGCTCTACACCGGCACCGCGACTGCGACCGCCACCAGCGCCGACCTGATCAGCTCGCTGACCAACGGTTCCACCGTGACGCCGAGCGGCCCGCAGGCCGGCGACTCGATCACGGTCAACGGCAAGACCATCACCTTCACCACCACGGGCTCGGCCAGCGCCGACAGCAACGGCAACTACACGATCGGCATCAATCAGCCGATCAGCGCGCTGCTGTCCACCGTCGACACCATCAACGGCAACACCAGCAACCCGTCGGTGATCGATGCCAACGGCCACATCCAGCTCCACACCGGCACCAACCGGGCGCTGTCGATCAGCGACTCGACGGGCGGTCTGGTGCTGGCCAAGCTCGGCTTCGGCGCCACCGTCAACGTCGCGCTCGGCACCGGCGCGGCGACTGCGATCACCGCCACCACCAAGCTGTTCAATTCGGTCGGCGGCCTCGGGCCGGCCATCGCCGACGGCACCACGCTGACGGTCAACGGCAAGTCGGTGGTGTTCAAGTCGAGCGATCCGCCGAGCGCCGCGGGTCTGCTCGCCGGTTCGGGCGTGCTCGGCAATATCGTCACGGATACGTCGGGCAACTCGACGATCTATATGGGGACGAGCAACACCTTCACCTCGGCCACCGTCGGCGACGTGCTCACCGCGATCGATCTCGCCAGCGGCGTGAAGACGGCGACCATCTCGGGTGGCGTTGCGACGTTCTCGGCCAACGGCACCCCGTCGCAATTGAACAGCGGCGTCGTGACGCTGCAGACCTCGACCGGTGCCGATCTCAGCATCACGGGTCCGGCCGACTTCCTGAACTCGCTGCGGTTGACCAGCTCGACCGGTCCAGGCCCGGCGACGATCACCGCGACCCGCACCACCAGCGCGTCCACCGTCGGCACCCTGATCCAGGACGGCTCGACGCTGAACGTCAACGGCAAGACCATCACCTTCAAGAATGCGCCGACGCCGTCGCCGTCGCTCACGCACCCCGGCGTCACCGGCCATGTCGAAACCGACGGCCTCGGCAATTCGACCGTGTTCCTGCAGGGCGGCACGATGGCCGACGTGCTGACCGCGATCGACCTCGCCACCGGCGTGCAGACCGCGAAGCTGGCGCAGGGCGGGGCAACGCTGACCACCCAGACCGGCTCGGCGAATTCGTCGCTGTCCAGCGGCTCGCTGAAGATCTCGACAGGCAGCGCTTCCGATCTGACGATCAGCGGCACCGGCAACGCCATGCTGGCGCTCGGCCTGGCCGGCAACACCGGCACCTCGACCGAGTTCAAGGCGTCACGCGCCTCCGGCAGCGGCGGCGTCGCCGGCAAGAGCCTGACCTTCACCTCGTTCAAGGGCGGCTCGCCGGTCAACATCACCTTCGGCGACGGCACCGGCGGCACGGTGAAGACGCTGGCGCAGCTCAACGCCAAGCTCGCGACCAACAACATGATCGCGCAGATCGACGCCAACGGCCTGCTGACGATCTCGTCGAACAACGACTACGCGTCGTCGACGCTCGGCTCGATCGCCGACGGCGGCGTGCTCGGCGGCACCATCACGGCGACGCTGACCTTCAGCACGCCGAACCCGCCGGTCGCCGACGTCACCTCGCAGATGGCGCGCGCCAAGCTGGTCGAGCAGTACAACAACGTCATTCAGCAGATCACCACCACGTCGCAGGACGCCTCGTTCAACGGCGTCAACCTGCTGAACGGCGATACGCTGAAGCTGGTGTTCAACGAGACCGGCAAGTCGACGCTGAACATCGTCGGCACCGCGCTCAGCCCCGCCGCGCTCGGCCTGCCGACGCTGGTGTCGGGTGTCGACTTCATCGACAACGCCGCCACCAACAAGACGCTGGCGGCGCTCAACACCGCATCGACCACGCTGCGCTCGCAGGCGTCGTCCTATGGTTCGAACCTGTCGATCGTGCAGATCCGCCAGGACTTCGCCAAGAACCTGATCAACGTGCTGCAGACCGGCTCGTCGAACCTGACGCTGGCCGATACCAACGAAGAAGCAGCGAACAGCCAGGCGCTGTCGACCCGTCAGTCGATCGCGGTCTCGGCGCTGTCGCTGGCCAACCAGTCGCAGCAGAGCGTGCTGCAATTGCTCAGGTAATCGTCGCGGTGAACCGCGAGGGCGCCGGTCGCACCCTCGCGTAACAGCCGCGATTCGTCGACCCGCAACGCCGCACTCGACTTATCCCCCGAAACACGACATTGGATCGCGACGCAAAGCCGGCGCATAACGGGCGCACGGTCTGGCGGGACGATTCGTCCTTGGTCGCATTCAACGCAATCAAAGGAAAACACGATGCCATTGCGAGTCGAATTGAAGCCGTTCGAGCGGATCGTGATCGGGCAGAGCGTGATCACCAATTCCGACTCGCGCACCACGTTTCTGATCGACGGCGACGCGCCGATCATGCGCGAGAAGGACATCCTCACGGCCGAGACGGCCAACACGCCGGTGAAGCGCGTCTATCTCTGCGTGCAGATGATGTATCTGCAGAACGACATCCCGGCGTATCAGGATCTCTATCTCGGCTTTATCAAAGAGTTGCTCGAAGCCGTGCCGAGTTTTCACGACACGATCGAGGCGACGAGTAATCTAATCTTAAGCGGCCAACTCTATAAGGCATTGAGGGAGCTGCGGCCTCTCATCAAGCGTGAAGAAGAATTGCTGCAGAGGTAACGATGTCGAGTGCTGCTCAAGCGTACGCCCGCACTGCACAACGAACGGCTTCACCGCGCGAAATCGAAGCCCAGGCGTTGCTCAAAGCCGCACGACAGCTTCAGGACGTCGTGACCAACTGGGACGAACGCGGCGCCATCGGCCTGAACGAGGCGCTGATGTTCAACCGCAAGCTCTGGTCGCTGTTCGTCAGCGATGCGCTGCGCGACGACAATCCTCAGACCCTCGAGATCCGGCAGAACATCGCCAACATCGGCGTGTTCGTGTTAAGCCAGTCGGCCGCGCTGCAGATGGCTCCGCAGCTCGAACCGCTCAACTCGCTGATCGAGATCAACCGCAATATCGCCGCCGGCCTCAGCGGCCGGCCCTGACGCGTCGTTCTTCATCCCGATTGCTCCGGACATGCGTCATCACCCGCGCTTGCAGGGGCAAGCCGGGGCATCGACAATCGACGACGTCTGCTCAGGCGATGCGATTGGTCGGAATCGGACCGGAGCGCTGCTGCAGTTTCGACTGATCCTGCTCTCGGAAATAGGCGCGAGCCTTGAGCTGCCAGGATTCAGGATACTGGTTGACGACTTCCGACGTCGATTCGTCGACCGATACGTACACCATCGCGGCGGCGGCCTGATCGAAGATCACCTGGCGCGAGATGCTGTCGGCACCGACCCGGGCGGCGTTGCTGGCGATCGCATTGCTGCTGGCGCCATTCGCCGTCGCGGAAACGCTCTGCGGCGCAGGCAACTGCGTCGCCACCGCTGATTGGACCGCTTCAGGCTCCGGCCTGACAACGGGCGGGATCACCAGCTGCCCGACGGGCTTCACGGTGAAGTCGAAACTCATGGCAGCCTCCTGGCTCCATCAAGACAAGTCCACCCCTCCGGTTCAGCATGCTGCACAGAACGCTTGAATCTAGTCCTGCAATCTGGGCGTGCATTTGATTTAAAGTGTAGAGACAGGTCCGCGAGGCGGCTGCAGCAGGGCTTGATGCCCTGCCACAGGTTTGCCTCATGGCTGCGAAGCCGCCATAGGCTCGCAAAAACGTAATTGGATACCGCTGCGGGACCGGCAGACTACAGCGAGCGACTGACGGCGATCGGCGTCAGGTTGCGCGGTCCCGGCGTGGCCTGCCGGCCGGCGGCCGTGTAGGTCTGCGGAATATTGCGACGCTGCACTTCGGCATTCACGCCGCGCACGATCCCTTCCGACACCGCATGCGCGGTCGCCAGCACCGTGAGATTGACCTGCAGCATCGCGCGGAAAACCTCATGATGGCGATGCAGTGCGCCAAGCAGATCCGGCGTCGCCTTGGCCATATAGGGCTGGCTTGCGCGCACCCGCGTGATCGCCGCGATGTAGCGTTTGGTGAGATCGTTCTTCTGCGCCTCGAGCTTCATCGCGTCCGGGATCCTGCCGGCGCGGACCAGCTCGGTCTCGCGTTCGATCAGGGCCAGCAGCTCGTTCATCACTTCGGTCAGCGCGTTGGCCAGTTGGCGCGCATCAGCCGGCGAAGCGACCGAGGCGGCCGGGGCGGGGGCCTGCTGGCGTTGCATCTGCATCATCGCGTGGTCCTTTCCACTCGAGCGGCGTTGTCCACTCAAGCCTTGGCGTTCGCTTGCTGAAGAATAAGGGTGCGGAAGACATCGCTGGCGATGCCGACGCCGCCGGCTTTCGCGACGGTCTGGGAATATTGCTCCGTCAGCATCGAGCGCCACACGCCGGTTCCGACGGTGTCGCCGAACGGGCCCTCACCCTTCAGGCCGCTGGTCATCTGCGAGAACATCGAGTTGAGAAACATCGCCTCGAAATCGCGGGCCGAACTGCGCGCCTTCGCCTGCGCCTCCGGGGAGACCTTGGGCAGCGCCGCGGCGAGATCGTAATCGGGGCGGCCGTTGCGGATCGGGATGGAGGTCGAGACCGGCGTCGGGACGATCGACATCACATCACCTCGATGTCGGCTTCGATGGCGCCCGCCGCCTTGATCGCCTGCAGGATGCCGATCAGATCGCGTGGGCCGATGCCGAGCCCGTTGAGACCGTCCACCAACTGCTGCAACGATACGCCATCCTTGACCAGCGCGAGCTTCTTGCCGTCCTCGGTGACGCCGATGCGGGAGTTCGGCGTGACTGTGGTGCGGCCGCGCGACAGCGGATTGGGCTGACTGACTTGCGGGCTCTCCGAAATCGACACGGTGAGATTGCCCTGCGCGACCGCCACTGTGGCGACGCGGACGTCGCGCCCCATCACGATGATGCCGCTGCGCTCGTCGATAATGATCTTGGCCGCCTGATCGGGCTCGACCTGCAATTGCTCGATCTCGGTGAGGAAGGCGACGGCGTTGCCTTTGAATTCCGCCGGGATCGAGAGCTGCACGGTCGAGGGATCGATCGGCTCGGCGCTCTTGGTGCCGAGGAAATCATTGACCGCGGCGGCGATCCGCTTTGCGGTGGTGAAGTCGGCATTGCGCAGCGCCAGCCGCACCATCGGCAGCCGGTTCAGTGCGAATTCGATTTCGCGTTCGATGATCGCCCCGTTGGCGATGCGGCCGACCGTGGGCACGCCGCGGGTGATCTTGGCCGCCTCGCCCTCGGCCTGGAAGCCGCCGATGGCGAGCGAACCCTGCGCCACCGCATAGACGTTGCCGTCGGCACCGAGCAGTGGGGTCACCAGGAGCGTCCCGCCCTGCAGATTCTTGGCATCGCCAAGCGCCGAGACGGTGACGTCCATCCGGGTGCCCTGCGTCGCGAAGGCGGGCAGGTTGCCGGTGACCATCACGGCGGCAACGTTGCCGGTGCGGATGGTGGCGCCGCGGATGTTGACGCCCATCCGCTCCAGCATCGCCTGCAGCGACTGCTTGGTGAAGGGGATGTTGTTCAGAGTGTCGCCGGTGCCGTTGAGGCCGACCACGAGGCCGTAGCCGATCAGCTGGTTCTGCCGGACGCCCTCGATATTGGCCAAATCCTTGATGCGCGAGGTCGCGCTCGCCGCCACGCCCGACAGCAGCAGCGCGGACAGGGCGGCTGCAGCGAGCTTCAAGATCGCGGTCGAAAGGCTCGGCATTCTCGGGCTCCTCGGGGACCGTCGCGCGCACGCGTGACTCGGCCTCGCTATCGTCTTGCGAGACCCGTGCCACTGCGGCGATGCAATCTAAGCATTTGTTTTTAATGGAATAAGTTTGGCGTTGGCCGCTTGATCGGGGCGGAGGCCACGGCAAAACTGCCTCTGGCCCGGCAAAATTTGCCGGGCGTTTACGTGGTGTTAACCATATCTGGCGACGGTGGGTTCCAGGGCTCTGAGCGCCCTTGCCAGCTTGGGTGTATGCTGTTCAGGCGCGGCGCCTAGCCAGGAACTGTCCGGCGAGAGAGACCATGCGAATCTACGGCCCGAACGGCACCACCACGTCGACCTCGTCCGGTCCCGCTCGTCGGACCGGATCGAGCACGTTTTCGCTACCAACCAGCACCACGACCCAGCCAGAGCCAGAAGCGCGCGCTGTCCACGCCCCGCTCGCGCCGACTGGCCTCGAGGCGCTGCTGGCCATGCAGGGAGTCGAGGACGCCACAGAGCGCCGCAAGCGCTCCGTGGCCCGGGGGCGCTCCGCGCTTGACGTGCTCGACGATCTCAAAATTGGCCTGCTGGCCGGCACCTTCAATCCTGCCACCGTGGCTCGGCTCCGTGCAGCCGCCGCGGAGCTCAAGACATCGTCCGGGGATCCGGGTCTTGATGCGGTCTTGTCGGAAATCGAGCTGCGGGTCGAGGTCGAGCTGGCCAAGGCCGGACAATACTGACCATCTCGCTGAAGTTCCGGCTTTTTTCTGCCTGTGCAGCCCGCTGTGTCCGGGCTGCAGTCGATATTGTCTGTCATCGGCGCGCGCTATATAAGCTGCCGCGCAGGCGGGGTTTTTGCCGCCCAACGAGATCATGGATTGCCCCTTGGATAAGTTGAAAAGCTATCGACCCTCCGAGAAAGAGCCGTTCATGAATGAACGGCAACGCGAGTATTTTCGCGCGAAGCTGCTGGCCTGGAAGGACGAGATTTTGCGGGAAGCAAAGCTCACGCTCCAGACCCTTCAAGAAGAAAACGTCAATCATCCCGACTTGGCCGATCGCGCCTCGTCGGAAACCGACCGCGCGATCGAACTGCGCGCGCGCGATCGGCAGCGCAAGCTGATCTCCAAGATCGACGCGGCGTTGCAGCGCATCGAAGACAACACCTACGGTTATTGCGAAGAGACCGGTGAGCCGATTTCCCTGAAGCGGCTCGAAGCTCGTCCGATCGCAACGCTGTCGGTGGAAGCGCAGGAGCGTCACGAGAAGCGCGAGAAGGTGTATCGCGACGAGTAGTTCTCGCCGCGGTCGGCTCGCCGATCTTCAAGTCTTTCAAGCGGGCCTCGTGCCCGCTTTTATTTTTTGCGTGTGGCGGCGTCGCAATATCTCGCCGAGGTCGCGCGTCGGGCCGGACCGCATACTTATTTCGTCCTTATGTTCGAGCGTCTTGTGTCGTCTCGATTCCTTATGCGCGTCTCTGCATCGTCCTTTCTCAGCCGGGCCTGGAGCCCGGCGATTTGGGAAAGGCGAGTGCCGACATGTCTCATTGGCGCCACAACGAGTTTCACGACATCCTGGGCAGCGACGCCTACCGGTCTTGGCTGATCAGCCGCAACGATCCGCCGATCGTGTACCCGTCCAGCGACATCGCCTGGAGGCGATTGCGCGCGCTGCTACGTCGCGCCACCAGCCGCATTGCGAGCTTCTTTGCGGCGATTCATATCGCCGTCGTGGCGCATAAGGTGCGGCGCGCACGTGGTGCATTTGTACGACTGGACGGCCGCGCGCCGTCCGGGAGGCGCTCATGAACCGCGATCGTTCGGCGGCGATCTTTGACCGGATTGGTTCGTACGGCAGGTTGATACCTGCACTGATCCAGAAGCTGCGGATGCTCCGCGATGCTCCAGATCGGTATCGGCGGGAGGCCCATTACATGCGCGGGCTCGGGCCGAAGTGGCGAGAAAAACATCGCCTGGAAACCCGGCCCGAGCCGAAGCATTGAGAGGGCTGGTGCTTCAAGGCGTACCTCTCAGAGCCGCCGCCGTCGCCTCGGTGACGGCGGCTTTCTGATCGCTCATCAAAGGCACCATCGGCAGCCGCACCCGTGGTGAACAAAGGCCGCGCAGCCCGAGTGCATATTTGAGAGATGCGACCGAACCGTCCGTCGCGAACGCGTCCCTGAGCGGAGCCATCCGGTCCATCAGCGTTGCGGCGCGCGCGACATCGCCGCGCGAAAACGCGCGAAACATCGCGAACGGCAGCGCCGGCAGGATGTTGGCGACGGTGGAGACGAAGCCGTCGCCGCCGTGCGCGAGATAGGTCAAGGCGGTCGCATCGTCTCCCGCCACCATCCGGAAGCCCGGCGGCACGTGCGGATGAAGCCGCAGCGGCCGCATCGCATCGCCGCTGCTGTCGCGGAGGCCGACGATGCGTGGATTATCGCAAAGTCTCATCAACGTCTCGTCGTCGAGCCCTCGGGCGCAGCAGGTTGGATTGTCGTGGATGACGACAGGCAGCCTCGTGGCACTGGCGATTGCATCGAAGTGCGCTTCGATGCCGGACTGCGTCGGCTTGTTGTAGTAAGGCACGACCGACATCACCGCATCGGCCCCGGCTGCCTCGGCGCGCCGAGTCAGGGCGATCGCCTGGCCGGTGCCGTTGCTGCCGGCCCCGGCGATGATTTTGACGCGCCCGCGCGACACCTTCACCGCTGTGCGGACGAGGGTGTCGTGCTCGGCCATAGTCAGCGTTGCCATCTCGCCAGCGGTCTCGCCAAGGAGCAGCGCGGTCGCGCCCGCCGCGATCTGCTGCGCGCAGAGATTCTCGAAGACTCCGATATCGATCGCGTCGTTTGCATCGAATGGTGAAGGCAAATCGGCGATGACGCCGGTGAGCCACGAGGTCTCGATCGAATTCATGGGATCGTTGCTCAGGCGGCGTGCCGTGATGCTTCGGCGGATAAAGGCGGCACGGCCTGGGCGGCGGAGGGGGCGGTTGTCATATTGAGTTCGAGGACGCATCCGATCGTGATGACGGCTTCCGGATGGTGCCCGTTCTCGAACAGGGCGTAGCGCACGGCGTCGCCGTGATGCGTGAACAGCCCGCCGTAGAGGCCGTCCCGGTGCTGTGCGACCCACTGGCCGCGGCTGTTCTTTCCGATCAGGACGATAGACGAGCTACGCGAGGGAGGTTCTGCAAAGGTCACGGTGGCGTCCTTGGTTGTTGTAAAGGTTGCGGAGTGAAGACTTGACTTGTGAAACCGCCAAGCGGGGAACAAAGCCGTCAAGTCGGCGATGCGCCGCAATGACGTGATCTTCGCTTCCGGAGATACGCAGGGCGCGGCGAGGGGGGACGGTCAGGTGATCTCGTCATGGCAGCAGTTCGATCCGTCAGCGGTCTCACTGCGCTAAACTGGGGCGCGCGATGTTAAGATTCGAGATCGAACCGTGGCGCAAAATATAAGCGCGGCATAATGGCGAGCGCGGCGGCACGACCCGCGGGCTGATCTTTACGATCGGCTTATGCTGCGGGTAGCCGTTTCACATCGAAAACTTACACGCGTGGCAGCAAGTCCCCCACATACCGAAGTGAGGGACACCGCCGCATGATTGCCAACCCCATGAAAGTGCTGGTCATCGACGATGACATGCCAATTCGTAAACTGTTGCGCACGGGGCTTGCGACGCAAGGCTATCAGATCCTCGATGCGGGGAACGGCAAGACGGCTCTCGAACGGCTGGCGCAGGACCCGGCGCTGATCATCCTCGATCTCAGCCTGCCCGACATTCAGGGGCACGATCTGATCGAGATCATTCGCGCGCGTAACACCAGCGTTCCCATCGTGGTGGTGTCGAGTCGAGACGACGAGGCCAGCAAAATCCGGGCTCTCGACCTCGGCGCAGACGACTACGTGGTGAAGCCGTTCGGTATGGATGAGTTGTTCGCCCGATTGCGCGCGGCGCTTCGCCACCATTTGCAGGCGCATGGCGAGCGGTCGGTCTTTCGCAGCGGCGGACTGTCCGTCGATCTGGTTCGGCGAATGGTCAAGATCGGCGACAGCCACATCAAGCTGTCGCCGAAGGAGTACGAGCTACTTCGCGTGCTGGTCCAGCATGCCGGGAAAGTCTTGACGCATCGCTTTCTGCTCGAAGAGCTGTGGGGCGAGTTGACCGACGCGCAGTACCTCAGAGTTTATGTGCGGCAGCTCCGCCGGAAGATCGAGCCGGATCCGGAGCGGCCTCACTTCATCCTCACCGAGGTCGGCATCGGCTATCGCCTGCGTCAGGCAGACTAGGCGACCGCCCTAAAGACCGGATCCGCCGCGCTGGCGACGGAGCATCATGAGCGCTGGAGCTTCAGCGCCGGTAGCGGCGCGGCTCGGGTTGCGACTGCTGTCGTTGCGCGCCGAAAGCGAACACCGGATTGACGTCGCAATACGCCTTGGTGCCGGATGCGGTCACCATGCACTGCTGATAGGAATCGAACTGGCAATTGCCCGGATAGCCCCATTCGCCGCCCTGCAGGCAGTAGGGAAAATCGCGCGCGTGAGCCGGCGCTCCCGCGAAGCTGAAGATCGTTGCGGCCGCGATCAAGGCGGCGCCCGTCCTGGTCATCTCGTCTCTCCATCGTACCCGCGCCCGCGGAGGCGGGGCTGATCGGGCCAAGGCCACACATGGGGGATCTGAGCGGCTGATACAACCACGAGAGCGGCATACGCGCGATGCGCGCCGTCAAGACGGCGGCGAGCGGTCCACCACGCGGCCCAGCCAGGCGGGCTGCTACCGGACGATCAGTCCTTCTGGGTCATCGCCATCAGTCGCGCCAGCAGCTTCTTGCGGCTCATCCGCAGGTCGGGCGCGAGCGCCGTGAGGTCGGCCAGCCAAGCGCCGTCAGCAGCGAGGCGGACGATTTCGAGCGCGGGCGCGGAGTCGGTCTTCTTGTGCTTGCTCATGCGGGCGCGCATCCAGACCGACCAGCGCGGCCGCAGCAGCGGGTCGGTCATCATCGACACCGCCAGAGCGCCGCCGCATTGGCCATCGTCAGATTCGCCGAGCGTGAAGGTGGCCATCACATAGGCACGGGTAAAACAGCCATAGCTGCCGTTGTCGTGCTGCAGCGCCTCGTCCACGGCGGCGCCGAATACGTCGAGTTGCGCATCGAAGACGGCCTCGATCAGTTTCTCCTTGCTGGCAAAATGATGAAACAAACCGCCTTTGGTCACGCCTGCCGCGGACGCCACGGCCTGCACGGTGACGGCCTGCAAGCCACGCTCCAGCGCAAGTTTGGCCGCGCAGTCGATCAAGGCGCGGCGCACGACCTCAGGTTGTTTCTTGCGCTCATAGGCGGTGCTCATGCGTCGCGACACCTTCTAAGTGGGCCTGACGAAGTCTTGATGTCGCCCGGTTGTCATTGTCAAGAATGTAATATACCAACCGGCCGGTATCTTTGAGGCGCACGCGGCGGCGTGGGGCGCGACGCGCAACGCCGTTTCGACCAGAGGTGAGTTCAGTGACGATGACGATCATGGTCCGCTTGCGAGCGGCCGCTGCCCCGACCCTGGCTCTGATGATGAGCGCAAGCCTGGCAGGATGCGGCGACAAGCAGGCCGAGGCCGAAAAGGCCAAGCCGCCTGTCGTGGTGAGCGTAGTGACGGTGACGCCCGAGACAGTGCGGATCGTCAACGATCTGCCGGGCCGCATCGCGCCGACGCGGATCGCCGAAGTGCGGCCGCGGGTTTCCGGCATTATCGTCGAGCGGGTGTTCAAGCAGGGCACGATCGTCAAGCAGGGCGACGTGCTGTACCGGCTCGATCCGGCGCCATTCCAGGTTCGCGTTGCCAGCGCCAAGGCCGCGCTGCAGCGCGCAGAGGCGACCCGCGCGCTGGCGGCCCAACAGGCCGAGCGGCAGACGCAACTGAAGGATCGCGGCGCGACGACGGGACAGCAATACGACAAGGCCGTCGCCGAACTGGCGCAGGCCGAGGCTGACGAAGCGTCGGCGCGCGCCGGCCTGCAGGCCGCCGAACTCGACCTGCAATACACGGAAGTCCGCGCTCCCATCACCGGCCGCATCGGCCGTGCTCTGATCACCGAGGGCGCGCTGTTCACCGTCGGCGGCAGCGAGAGCCTGGCCACCATCCAGCAACTCGATCCGGTCTATGCCGACTTCACGCAGTCGGCCAACGATCTGTTGGCGCTGAAGCGTGCGGCGGCGAAATCGGCGCGTAGCGGCGAGCCGATCGAGGCCGAAGTCCGCCTGCGCTTCGACGACGGCTCGGACTACGCGCGGCGCGGCCGACTGTTGTTCTCCGAAGCCTCCGTCGAGGCGGCCACCGGACAGGTGACGCTGCGTGGCGAGTTTCCCAATCCCGACGGCGATTTGCTGCCGGGGATGTATGTGCGGGTGCAGATCGTGCAGGGCGAGCAGACCAACGCGCTGACGGTCCCCGAGCGCGCGCTGCGCCGCGACCCGGGCGGTCAGGCGCAGCTTTACGTGGTCGGCGCCGACAACAAAGTGATGCTGAAGCCGGTGAGTCCGGCGCGGCTCGTCGACGGCCGCTGGATCATCGCCAACGGGCTCAAAGCCGGGGATTCCGTCGTGGTCGAAGGCTTCCAGACATTGTCGCCCGGCGCCGCCGTCGAACCCAAGCCGTGGCACAGCGCGACCTCGGTCGGCGCGGCGCGCGCGAACTGAGGCCATCACCATGTCGAGCTTCTTCATCTCGCGGCCCATTTTCGCGTGGGTGGTGGCGATCTTCATCATGATCGCCGGCGTGCTGGCGATTCCGTTTCTGCCGGTCGCGCAATATCCCAATGTCGTACCGGCCAAGATCTCGGTCACCGCCAACTATCCGGGCGCGTCGTCCGAAGAGATCTATCAGGGCGTGACGCGGCTGATCGAGGATCAGCTCAACGGCATTCCGGGCCTGATGTATTTCGAGTCGACCGCGGACGCGACCGGCGCGATCTCGATCGAGGTCTCGTTCCAGCCCGGCACGTCGCTGGCGCAGGCCACGGTCGACGTGCAGAACCGAATCCGGCGCGTCGAGTCGCGGCTGCCAAGCGCGGTCACGCAGCGCGGCATCGTGGTCGACGAAGCCTCCAGCGCGTTCCTGATGTTCATCTCGGTGCAGTCGACCGACGGCTCGATCGACAGCATCGGCATCGGCGATTACATCACCCGCAATCTGCTCAGCGAAATCCGCCGCGTCGAGGGCGTCGGCAAGGCGCAGCTGTTCGGTACGCAGCGTTCGATGCGGGTCTGGATCGATCCGGACAAGCTGCTCGGCCTCGGTCTCACGGTGGCCGACGTCTCCGGCGCGATCGCCACCCAGAACGCGCAGGTTGCGGCGGGCCGGATCGGCGCCACGCCGAATCCGGTCTCGCAGGAGGTCTCGGCGCCGGTGCTGGTCAAGGGCCAACTCGGCACGCCGCAAGAGTTCGGCGCGATCGTGCTGCGCGCCAACCAGAACGGCTCGACCGTTCGGCTGCGCGACGTCGCGCGCGTCGAAGTCGGCGGTGAGGACTACAACACCGAGAGCCGCCTCAACGGCCAGCCGGCTGCGGCCATTGGCATTCAGCTCTCCGCCACCGCCAACGCGTTGGCGACATCGAAGGCCGTCACCGCCAAGATGAAGGAGCTGTCGAAGTACTTCCCCAAGGGAATGACCTACGAGATTCCCTACGACACATCGCCCTTCATCCAGGCGTCGATCGAAAAGGTGCTGTACACGCTGCTCGAGGCGGTCGGCCTGGTGTTCGTCGTGATGTTCCTGTTCCTGCAGAACATCCGTTACACGCTGATCCCCACCATCGTGGTGCCGATCGCCCTGCTCGGCACCTGCGCGGTGATGTTCGCCACCGGATTCTCGATCAACGTGCTGACGATGTTCGCGATGGTTCTGGCGATCGGCATCCTGGTCGACGACGCCATCGTGGTGGTCGAGAACGTCGAGCGGCTGATGGCGACCGAAGGCCTGTCGCCGCGGGCCGCGACCGAAAAGGCGATGCAGCAGATCAAGGGTGCCATCGTCGGCATCACGCTGGTGCTGACCGCCGTGTTCGTGCCGATGGCGTTCTTCCCCGGCGCGGTCGGCATCATCTATCGGCAGTTCAGCCTGACCATGGTGGTCTCGATCCTGTTCTCGAGCTTCCTGGCGCTGACGCTGACGCCGGCGCTGTGCGCCACGTTCCTCAAGCCGGTGCCGGCGGATCATCACGAGAAGGGCGGCTTCTTCGGCTGGTTCAACCGCACGTTCAATCGCCTGGCGGGCCGCTACAGGTTCGCGGTGAGCTGGGCGACCGGGCGGGCCGGGCGCGTGATGGTGATCTATCTGGCCCTGCTGGCCGCGCTCGGATGGGCCTATATGCGGCTGCCCGCGGCGTTCCTGCCCGCCGAGGATCAAGGCTATCTGATCGTCGATATCCAGGCGCCGACCGAGGCGACGCAGACGCGCGCGATGACTTCGATCGAGCAGGCCGAGAAGGTGTTCCTCGACGATCCGAGTGTCGCGCAGGTGTTCACCGTGTCGGGCTTCAGCTTTTCGGGCAATTCCCAGAGCGCTGCGGTCGCCTTCGTGACGCTGAAGGACTGGAGCGTGCGCGGCCACGACGATGCCGAGACCATTGCCAAACGCGCCAACGTGCAGCTGGCGAAGATCGGCGACGCTTCGGTGATCGCGCTGTCGCCGCCGCCGATCGACGGCCTCGGCAATTTCAGCGGCTTCACCTTCCGCCTGCAGGATCGCGGCAGCCGCGGGCAGGCCGCGCTCGACGAGGCGGCTGCGCAACTGCTGGCCGCTGGCGCGAACAGTCCGGTGCTGACCGGCCTGCGCGTCGAAGGTCTCGCCAATTCGGCGCAACTCCATCTGGTCATCGACCGCGAGAAGGCCAACACCTTCGGCGTGTCGTTCGCCGATATCAACTCCACCATCACGGCGAGTCTCGGCTCGGCCTACGTCAATGACTTCCCCAACGCCGGCCGGATGCAGCGCGTCACCATCCAGGCGATGGACAAGCGTCGGATGCAGGCGGACGATCTGTTGAAGCTCAACGTCCGCAATGCCAGCGGCGGCATGGTGCCGCTCTCGGCCTTCGCCCGAACCGAATGGTCGAAGGGCCCGATCCAGGTGGTCGGCTTCAATGGCTATCCGTCGGTGCGCTTCACCGGCGACGCCGCCCCGGGGCATTCGTCGGGCGAAGCGTTGGCGGAGATGGAACGGCTCGCGGGGCAGTTGCCGAGTGGCTTCGGCTTCGAATGGGCCGGGCAGTCACTGCAGGAAATCCAGTCCGGCAATCAGGCGCCGTTCCTGCTCGGACTCAGCGTGCTGTTTGTCTTCCTGCTGCTGGCGGCGCTGTACGAAAGCTGGTCGATCCCGCTGTCCGTGATGCTGGTCGTGCCGCTCGGCATCATCGGCTCGCTGCTGGCGGTGATGCTGCGCGATATGCCGAACGACATCTACTTCAAGGTCGGCCTGATTGCCATCATCGGCCTGTCGGCCAAGAATGCGATCCTGATCGTCGAATTCGCCAAGGATCTGCACGCCGAGGGCAGGTCGCTGCGCGAGGCGGCGGTCGAGGCGGCAGCGGTGCGCTTCCGGCCGATCATCATGACGTCGCTCGCCTTCATCCTCGGCGTGACGCCGCTGGCGTTCGCGACCGGCGTCAGCGCCGGCAGCCAGAACGCGATCGGCACCGGCGTGTTCGGCGGCATGTTGTCGGCAACTCTGTTGGCCGTGCTGTTCGTGCCGGTGTTCTACGTGTTCGTGTTGCGCAAGGTCGAACGGCGAAAGCAGGCGGACGGCAAGAGTACGACGGGCGACGGCGAGCTGCAGTCGGCGACGCTTCCTCGACCGTAAGGTGACGACCGCCACCGCGCGTCTTTGCATCGTCCAACAGGTGAGGTGAGTTGACCCGTCATGGCCGGACTCGTCCCGGCCCTCCACGTTTTGCTGGCGGTTGACGTCGTAGTTCGTGGATGCCCACGGCAAGCCCGGCACTACAAGACGAACAGACGAAGCTCTGCTGTCGCGTGGTATGAAAAGGCCGCGGCCTCCGTCCGGAGGGAGAGCCGGAGGAGGCCGCGCTGGAGACACCTCGCCGCGCCTAGGTTCGCGGCCAGGTGTGGGAGCTCGTTGTCAGGTCATGACGATCAGAACGGGAGCAGCACGTCCATCACCTGCTGGCCGTAGCGCGGCTGCTGCACGTCGGTGATCTGGCCGCGGCCACCATAGGCGATGCGGGCCTGCGCGATCTTGCTGCTGTCGATGGTGTTGTCGCTCTGGATGTCTTCCGGCCGGACGATGCCGGCGACGATCAGTTCGCGGACTTCGAAGTTGACGCGGATTTCCTGCTTGCCCTCGACCACCAGGTTGCCGTTCGGCAGCACCTGCGTCACCACCGCGGCGACGCTGGTCTGCAAGGCTTCCTGGCGCTGCACCGATCCCTTGCCGTCGCTCGAGGAGGTCGAGTCGGTGGTGAGGATGCGGCCGGGCAGCACCTTGGCGGCGTCGCCGGTCAGCAGCTTGCTGCCGGCGAAATCGGTGATACCGGAATCTTCGGAGTTCTTCCGGCTGCGCTGGGTCTCGTTGGCGATGTTGGCCTTGTCGGTGAAGTTCACCGTCACCGTCATGATGTCGCCGACCTTGGCGGCGCGCTGATCGCGGAAGAACGCGCGCGAGCCGTTCCGCCATAGCGAGTTGGCGTTGTAGGACGCGACCTCCGGCTTCGGCATCGGCATCTGCACCGGCTTGTAGCCGGGCTGCGTCGTCGGGTTTTCGATCGCGCTCAGCGCCGGCCGTTCGCCGATCGAGGCGAGCCGGTCGATCGAGGAGCAACCGCCGGCGAGACCGCCCGTCGCGATGAGCGCGGTGATCAGGACGATGCGGTTGGTCGGAACTGACTTGAACATTGAACTCACTCGGGCTTCGCTGAGGCGGACGTGCGGACGGTCGCGGGTTCGGGCGCTGGGGTCGGTGCGGCGCTGGCAAGGACGCGCGGTACGGCGACCGACACCATCACCTGGCCGCGTCCGACAACGGTCGCCGTCACGGTGCGCTTCGATTGCAGATTGAGCACGTTGATGACGTCGCCCTCCGTGCCGGTTTCCAATGCCTTGCCGCGCGAGGTGAGATAGATGCCGGCGGCCTGGTAGATCAGCGTCACGCCCTGGTCGCGGGTCACGAGATCGGGCTTGGTGAGGTCGGCCGTGCGAAGGATCTGGCCGCCGCGCAGTGTGCGCCGGGTCTGCATGCCGATCGCGGCGTCGCGAGCCACCGTGTCGGAAGCGACTTCGGCCTTCGGCCGGCGCTCGATCGCCAGATCCGACGTCTTGATGACTTCATTGCGTTCGACCGGTCGGGTCAGCACGGCCACCGGCGTGGTTTCCACCACCGTGCCGGTGACGCGCAGCCGCACCGGTGCGGCATCTGCGCCGCCGGCGATTTCGAAGCTGAAGTCGAACCGGCCGCTGCGCCGGTCGAAGCGGTCGGCGACCAGTTGCGGCGCGCCGTCGAAGTTGGCGGGCAGCGTGCGTGCTTCGATCTCGCGGTCCCAGTTCAGCGCGAGATCCTCGGCCTCACCGAAGCCGTGACGTCGCTGCAGAGTCTCGATCACCTGCTGCTCGATCTCCTTGGCCGCCAGGTTGCGCGCGAGCCGCGTCACGGTGACCTCGCGGATGTCGCGGGTGTCGACGCCGATCACCTGATGGGCACGCAGCGCGGCGATCACCGCCGTCGTCGACAGTGCGCCGGTGGTGCCGAGGTCGGGCGCCCGATACACCGGGATCTGCGCCGCCACGCCGGCATTGTCGATCAGGTCGCCGATCCGCACCAATTCGTCGGCAACATCGACATGAGCGCGGAGCACCGGCGTGCGGAGAACTTCTTCGACCTGCGGCGACAGCCCGGAAGCCGTACTCTGCGGCGCCGTTTCGGCGGCGACGGCGGCCAGCGGCGTTGCGAGCAGGGCGGCGGCGAGGAGTGAACGGATCATCGGTCAGCTCCCTTAGCGGAACATGTTGGACGTGGATTGCAGCATCTGGTCGGCAGCGCTGACGACCTTCGCGTTCATCTCGTAGGCCCGCTGTGCGGCGATCAGGTCGGAGATCTCGTTGACGACTTCGACGTTGGCCTGTTCGAGCGTCTTCTGCATGATGTCGCCGAGACCATCGTTGGTGGCGATGCCGTCCTGCGGCGGGCCGGACGCCTGCGTCTCGAGGAACAGATTGTCGCCTTCCGGCTGCAGGCCGGTCTTGTTGATGAACCGCGTCAGGCCGATCTGCCCGATCACGGTCGGCGTGGTCGAGCCCGACACGGTCACCGAGACCTGGCCGTTGGTTGCGACCGTGATGCCGTAGGCGCCGTTCGGGATTGTGATGGTCGGCTGCACGGGATTGCCGCTCGCAGTCACCACGCGGCCGGTGTTGTCGGTCGTGAACGAGCCGTCGCGGGTGTAGCGGAAGGTGCCGTCCGGCATCTGGATCTTGAAGAAGCCTTCGCCGCGGACCGCGAGGTCGAGATCGTTGCCGGTGGTCGACAGCGTGCCCTGCGTCATCAGCCGCGGCGTGCCGACGGTCTTGACGCCGCCGCCGATATCGACGCCGACCGGAATGATCGTGCCCTGGTCCGACGCCTGCGCGCCGACGCGGCGGACGTGATCGTAGATCAGGTCCTGAAACTGCGCGGTCTGCTTCTTGAAGCCGGTCGTCCGCATATTGGCGATGTTGTTGGAGATCACCTGGACGTTGAGCTCCTGAGCGGCCATGCCGGTCGCTGCGGTGTAGAGTGCGCGCATCTCAGGTCTCCTTACGCCGGTACATCAGCGAGCCGCTCGATGGCGGTCTTCTGCAGATCGCCCTCCTGCTGCAGCAGGGAAGCGACCGACTGGTAGGAGCGGGTGACGGCGATCATCCGAGACATCTCGGCGACCGAATTCACGTTCGATTTTTCGACGAAGCCCTGGCGAACCACGGCCTTGGTGTCCGGCGCGCCTGGATCGTTGGTGGCGGCGAACAAGTTGCCGCCCTGCTTCTCCAGGCTCTGCGGTCGCGCGAACGACACCAGCCGAAGCTTGCCGCGCAGCGAGTCGATCGTGGCGGTGCCCTCGAGCACGCTGACATTGCCGTCGGCGGCGATGTTGATCGCCCTGTCGGTCGGCTGGAACACGATCGGGCCGGAATTGCCGAGCACCGGGTAGCCCGAGGCGTTAACGAGCTGGCCCTGCGGATTGATCGTCAGCTTGCCGTCGCGGGTGTAGCGCTCGCCCGCCGGGGTCTGCACCACCAGGAAGGCCGAGCCGTCGATCGCGATGTCGAGCGGGTTCTTGGTTTCGTCCAGAGGCCCGGAGGAGAAATCGTGATAGGCGGCGCGGTCCTGCACGAAGCTGACGCGGCGGTCCGGCGACGGGAAATTGTCTTCGTGCGCCCCGGTGTTCAGGAATTCCTGAAACATCGAGCGCTCGGCCTTGAAGCCGTTGGTATTGATGTTCGCCAGGTTGTTCGCGACGACATCCATCTGTCGTTCGAGCACGACCTGCCGCGACAAGCCGACCAGAAGCGTATTCTGCATCGGTGGTTCTCCCTTTAAGGATCTGCCTCCGGTCCTCCCAGACCATCCGCGGATCTCCGCGAACCGATGCTCTCCCAAGCGCGGCTCGCCCCATCGTCTTGCGAGCGGCGTGCCAACTTACAAAGTTAAATTATTTCAATTGGTTGTCTGTTTTCTCGGTCGCCCGGCGGTCGGCAATAAGGACTTGTTGACCATGTTGCCCGGCAAAAACTTCCTAGC
Source organism: Rhodopseudomonas telluris (assembly GCF_042432815.1). NCBI lineage: Bacteria > Pseudomonadati > Pseudomonadota > Alphaproteobacteria > Hyphomicrobiales > Nitrobacteraceae > Rhodopseudomonas > Rhodopseudomonas telluris. Next base: position 514,997 of record NZ_JBHLWM010000005.1, on the reverse strand, counting down.
TGGGAGCGGTCTGGAAAGGTTCCGTTAACCATTGCGACATTAGCGTCGTGCAATCAGGGCTCGAGGCGCTGGCGGCTTTAGTATCGCGTTGACGGTTCGCCTGGACGGCACATCGGCTCTTCTTGCAGGCGGACGCGGCCGATGGCGGATACAGAAAAACCGGAAGAAGGCGCCGAGGGCGCCGAAGGCGCTGCGCCTAAAAGCAAGAAGAAGCTGATCATCATCATTGCCGCCGCCGCGCTCGTGCTGGTCGGCGGTGGTGGCGGCGCCTGGTTCTTCATGTCCAAGGGCCACGACAAGGACAAGCAGCACGCCGAGGCCGCCGAGAAGGTGAAGCCGCCGAACTTCCTCGAGGTGCCCGAGATCATGGTCAACCTCGCCGGCTCGCCGGGCGAGCGGGTGCAGTATCTGAAGGCCAAGATCGTGCTCGAGGTGAAGGACGACAAGCTCGCCGAGCAGATCAAGCCGACGATGCCGCGGATCACCGATCTGTTTCAGACGTACTTGCGCGAACTACGCTCGAACGACCTCAACGGGTCGGTCGGCATGTTCCGGATGAAGGAAGAGCTGACCCGCCGGGTCAACGTCGCGATCGCACCTGCCCAGGTGAACGCGGTGCTGTTCAAGGAAGTGCTGGTGCAGTGAGCTGACATGGCCGGCCAGGAACAACTCGACCAAGACGCCATCGCTGCCCAATGGGAAGCGTCCATGGCCTCGGAAGATCCCGAGGCCGCAGCGAAGGCCGCGCAGGAGAACGAACTTACCGGGACGATGGCGGAGCAATGGGCCGCCATGGTCGACGACGGCGGCCGCGATCTCGGCGGCGGCAAGAACGGCGGCGAACGCGTGCTGTCGCAGGAGGAGATCGACAATCTCCTCGGCTTCAGCGTCGGCGAGGTCAGTCTCGACGAGAACTCGGGCATCCGCGCGATCATCGACTCGGCGATGGTCTCCTACGAGCGTCTGCCGATGCTCGAAATCGTGTTCGACCGCCTGGTGCGGTTGATGACGACGAGCCTGCGCAATTTCACCTCCGACAACGTTGAAGTCTCGCTCGACCGCATCACCTCGGTGCGGTTCGGCGACTACATGAATTCGATCCCGCTGCCGGCGGTGCTGTGCGTGTTCAAGGCCGAGGAGTGGCAGAACTTCGGTCTGGCCACTGTCGACTCCAGTCTGATCTATTCGATGATCGACGTGCTGCTCGGTGGCCGCCGCGGCCAGGCGTCGCTGCGCATTGAGGGCCGGCCCTACACGACGATCGAAACCAATCTGGTGAAGCGGCTGCTCGAAGTCGTGCTCGCCGACGCCGAGCAGGCGTTCCGGCCGCTGTCGCCGGTGGCATTCTCGATCGACCGCCTCGAGACCAATCCGCGCTTCGCCGCGATCAGCCGACCGGCCAACGCGGCCATCCTGGTCCGCCTGCACATCGACATGGAAGATCGCGGCGGCAACATCGAGCTGCTGCTGCCCTACGCCACGATCGAACCGATCCGCGGCGTGCTGATGCAGATGTTCATGGGCGAGAAATTCGGCCGTGATCAGGTCTGGGAAGGCCATCTCGCGACCGAGATCGGCCAAGCCGACATCTCGGTGGACGCCGTGCTGTACGAGGCCGAAGTGCCGCTGAAGCAGCTGATGGCGCTGCAGGTCGGCGACACGCTGCCGCTCGAACTACGCGCCGACGCGTTGGTCGCAGTCCGCTGCGGCAACGTGACCCTGACGGAAGGCCGCATGGGCCGTGTCGGTGACCGCGTCGCCATCCGCGTTACCAAACCGCTGCGCAAGCCGGTGACGACCTACGCGATGTTCGAACGGACCGATGAGCAAAGCAAAATGATGGAGGCACAATGAGCCACACCCTGGGACTCGTCATCGAAAGCCTCGTCGCCATGCTGCTGCTGCTGACGATCGGCTATTGCTGGTTGCTCAACAAGCGGCTGCTGCGCCTGAAAGCCGACGAACAGTCGCTGAAGGCGACGATCGGCGAACTGATCACCGTCACCGAGATCGCCGAACGCGCGATCGGTGGGCTCAAGCTCACCGTGCGCGAGGTCAACGAGAATCTGGGCCGCGAGATCGCCTCGGCCAGCACGCTGTCCGAGCATCTCAAGAAGCAGCTCGCCGAAGGCGACGCCGTGCTGCGCCGGTTGTCGAAGATCGTCGCCGCCGCGCGGCCGTCGTCGGAGCAGCCGGACGCGCAGCCGCAGCTATCGGCGGCGCGCGCCAACGCCGCGGCGGCTGAAGCCTTCGCCGAACGGCGACGACACAGCGGCCTCGCTGCATGAACGCATTTCGGGACGTCCGCATCCTTCCGGTTGTGCTGGTCGCGATCCTCGGCCTCGCCGTGCTGAAGATCGCCGGCCTGCTGCTGGATGGCGGCTACGTGTTCGATTACGATCCGAACACCAGCAAGCCGTCATGGGCGCAGGCGAACCTGAACTATCCGGGCGGAGCCACCGTCAAGGCCGCGGATCCCGATCTGAACTCCGATATCACCGGATCGGTGCAGGCGCCGCCGAAGAAGGAAGAGCCGAAGCCGGCCGTCGCGGCGCCCGAAGAGGTCAAGCCATCCGAGCCGCCGGTCGATCAGCCCGCCGGTATCTCGCCGTCCGAGCGCGCCATCCTGGAACGCCTGCAGGCGCGCCGGCAGGAGCTCGACGCCCGCGCGCGTGAGGTCGAGATTCGCGAGAGCCTGCTGAAAGCCGCGGAAAAGCGCATCGAGTCCCGCGTCGAGGAGATGAAGGCGACCGAGGGCCAGATCGGCAAGGCCAACGAGCAGAAGAGCGAGGCGGATGCGACGCGGTTCAAGGGCATCATCACGATGTACGAGTCGATGAAGCCCAAGGATGCCGCGAAGATTTTCGATCGGCTGGAAATGCCGGTGCTGATCGAAATCGCGTCTCAGATCGCGCCGCGCAAGATGTCCGACATTCTCGGCCTGATGACGCCGGAAGCCGCCGAGAAGCTGACGGTGGAGCTGGCACGCCGCGCCAGCGGCAAGGGCGCAGCCACGGCCTCGGCGGCAGCGCTTCCGAAGATCGAGGGACGGCCGGTGCCGGCGCGGCAGTAGGCGAGTGCGCGCGGCCGGCTGATCTCGGCAAGCTCGATCGCTTCAGCAAGAAGGCGTCGCGGGAGATGAGCCGGCGTTTCCAGGGCGCATGTCTCGACTTTGCGCACGGTGGTCGCCCGACCTGGTCACGCTACGATGTCGAGAACCGCCGCACGCGCACCTTCGACCATACCGACCGGGAGGAAAGCGATCCGCGGCGAGATCGCCGTCCCGCGTGGGGTGATTTCATCGTGTCTTGAACTCGTCATCTTGCGAGCTGCGGGGGCCGATATCCTAATCGCAGATCCGCGTCAGCACGGCCTTGAAGCCGAGCGCCGGGGCTTCGGCCGCGACGCCTTCCACCTGCGCGAAATCGCCGATCGACGAGCCGTGAAACTCGACGCGAACTTCATCGACACCGAACACCGACGCGATGTTCGGATCGTTGGTGTGGCGGCGGCTGCTGATCTTGCCGCGGATCTTGCCGCCATCCTGTTCGTAGGTGCCGATATAGGCGAAGGCGGAGCTGCCTCCCCGCAGTTTGCCGTCTTCGGCGAAAATGACGCCGACGGCTTTGCGTCGCGGCGTTTCAAATTCGACTTTGTACAATCCCTTCAACAGCATGACTAAAGCGGTCCCCAATTGAACGGCTGGTCTGAGTCTGGTCTGTGCGGGTGCGGATATGGATGTGGGAGAAACGGAGGATGTCTGCGCGAGGTCATACTACAAAAAACGGGATTAGCCGATCTATTTGAATCAAACTCGGCGCATCCCAGCTGCCCGCCCGGTTGTCGCACTGCTTTGATACCAACGGGTTGGGGCGATGGTTAAACCAGCGTTAACGGCTTTCATGATGAAGTAACGTCGAATTGCCTGCGCGGCGTGCCGCGCGGGACGCGATGCGTCGGATAACGCGAGAGGGCGGCTTCGGTTCGCCCGCCAAAAGGGTCGTTGACCGGAAGAAACCGATGGCGCGGATGGCTGCCGTTGCAAGCTGGTCGCAGGTGCTCTGGTGGCGCCTCGCACGAGTCTGCCTGACGCTGGCCGTCTGTTTCGGCGTGTTGCTGTCGGCACATCCGGCTGCCGCACAAGCGGTGCGCGGCGAAGCGAGTTTCGAGGCGACCGGCGGCTATGGCCGGCTGCTGTTCAAGCTCGCCGAGGATGTCGATTCCGACGTGGTGATGGCCGGGCTGATCGTGGTGATCAGGTTCAAAAAGCCGGTCGACATCCCGATCGACAAGCTGGCCGACTCCGCGCGCGAGTACATCGGTTCGGCCCGGCTCGATCCGGACGGCTATGCGGTGCGGCTGGCGCTGCTGCGCAAGTTCACCGTCAATCCGATGGTGGCCGGTGAGCGCCTCTATATCGATTTCCTGCCGGACAATTGGGTCGGCGCACCGCCGAGCCTGCCGCAGGACGTGGTCAAGGCGCTGGCCGAACGTGCGCGGGCCGCCGAGCGTGCGCTGCGCGCCCAGCAGGCCAAGGCCGAGGTCAAGAAGCGGCCGCCGATCCGCGTGCGGGCCTCGATGCAACCGACCTTCGTGCGCTACGTGTTCGAGGTCCCGCCGGGCGTTCAGGTGTCGTCGACGCTGACCGAGAGGAAGCTCACGGTGCAGTTCAACACCGGCTTGAATTTCGATCTCGCCGACGCACAGCTCGCCGGTGCACCGAATGTCGGCGCCATCAGCCAGAAGATCGACGGCAACGGCTCGAGCGTCGACTTTGCGCTGATCGGCGGCGCCGATGTGCGCTCCTTCCGCGAAGACAAGAACTTCATCGTCGACGTCAGCTTCCAGCCGCAGGAGAGCGAGCCGCCGAAGAAGAACGGCGCAGCGCTGGTGTTGCCGGAGATCGCCAAGATCGAGACCGCCAATCCGGAAGCGAAAACCGATTCTGGCAAACCCGAGGCAAAGCCCGAGATCGCCAAGCCGGAGATCAAGCCGGCGGCTGCCCCCGAGGTCAAGGCTGGGGGCAAGGCCGAAGCCAAGCCTGAAACCAAGTCCGAGGCAAAGCCCGACGCGAAACCTGTGGCGAAGCCGGCCGCACCCGCCGTCGCTGCGCCGAAACCGGCGGTGGAGCCGTCGCCCGCCGGCCCTTCGTCCCGCCTCGGCGACAAAGCTGTTGCCCCGGCCGCGCCGCCGGCAGTGGCCACTCCCGCCGCGGTCGTCGCCGCAGCCGGACCTGCCGTTGCCGCGATGGTCGCGCCGGCTGCCCCGCCTGCCACTCCTTCCGCCAATGTGCCGAGTGCCCCCGCGGCGGCTGCAAATCCCGCCCTGTCCGGCGCCGCCCGCCCGGTCGAGGCGCGCCGCACCTCCGACGGACTGCAGCTCGATCTCGCTTTCGCGCAACCGACGCCGGCGGCGCTGTTCCGGCGCGGCGAGGTGTTGTGGCTGGTGCTCGATAACACCGTGCCGTTCGATCTCACCGCGATCCGCCGCGAAGGCGGCGGTATCGTCGGCGACGTGAGCCGCGTGCCGCTGCCGAACGGACAGGCCATCCGTATCCGGCTCGACCGCCCGCAACTCGCGACCCTGAACGATGAGGATGGTGCCGGGAAATCCTGGTCGATCACGCTGGCCGATTCCGGCCGCTCCGCGTCACGACCACTGACCGCGGTACGCAACATCGCCGATCCGAACCGGGCGACCGTCAGCATCGCGTTGAGCGGGCTCGGCCAGATGCATCGCCTGATTGATCCGGAAGCCGGTGACGCACTGACGGTGGTGACGGCGCTGCCGCCGCCGCGCGGCTTCATCAAGCGGCAGACCTTTGTCGAATTCAATCTGCTGGAGACGCTGCACGGCGTCGTGGTCGAACTGAAGTCCGACGACGTGACGGTCGAGACGGCAGCCGACGCGGTGGTGCTGACGCGCCCGGGCGGGCTGACGTTGTCGTCCGCAGAGCCGGCGGGGCAGGCGGGCACGCCGGCCGAGCGGCCCTTCTTCGACGTGACGCAGTGGTCGAAGGATCAGGAGGGGCGCTATCTGCCCGCCCTCGACGCCCATATCAACGCGCTCTCGGCAGCGACCGGCGACGACGTTCTGCCGGCGCGGCTGGATCTGGCGCGGTTCTACATGGCGCGCGGCATGTATCAGGAATCCAAGGGCGCGCTCGATCTGGCGCTGCTCGGGATGAAGTCCGGGCAGGAGGACGCGGCGACGATGATCGGCCACGCCGCCGCCAGCGCCCTGATGGAGCGGCCGGAGCAGACGCTGAAGGACATCGCCAACCCGGCGATCGCGTCGACCTACGACGCGCAGATGTGGAAGGGCGTTGCGCTGGCGCGCCAGGGCAAGTGGGCCGAGGCGCGCGAGAAGCTGAAGTCGGTGCAATTCGCCATCACGGCGCTGCCGCTGGATATTCAGCGCGAGGTGCTGGAGACCGCCATGCGCGCCTCGCTGGAAGTGCGCGACTATGCCGGTGCCGCGAAGATCAGCAGCGACTTCGATCTGGTCGGCGTGCCGCCCGCGATGGCGCCGCAGCTCACGATGATGCGTGGCTGGCTTGACGAAGCGCTCGGCCGCGATCAGGACGCGCTGCGCCGCTACAAGGAGGCGATGGCCTCGCCGGACCGGCAGGCGGCCAGCGAAGCCAAATTCCGCGACATCGTGCTGCGCAGCAAGCGCAACGAGCTCACGCCGGAAGAAGCATTGCCGGAGCTCGAGCGGCTGTCGATGACCTGGCGCGGCGACGATCTCGAAGTCCGCACTCAGCAATTGCTGTCGAAACTCTATGCCAATGCCGGTCGCTATCGCGACTCCCTGACGGCGGCCAAGACCGCGACGCAGCTCGCGCCGAATTCCGAATATGCGCGCCAGGCGCAGGACGACAGCCGCGCGCTGTTCGCCCAAATGTATATCGGCAACAAGGGCGACGACATTCCGCCGATCGAGGCACTCGCGACCTTCTACGAATTCCGCGAACTGACGCCAATCGGCCGCCGCGGCGACGAGATGATCCGCCGGCTGGCCGATCGCCTGGTGGCGGTCGATCTGCTGGATCAGGCGAGCGAGCTGCTGCAGTACCAGGTCGACAAGCGGCTCGAAGGCGCGGCGCGCGCGCAGGTCGCGGCGCGACTGGCGATGGTCTATCTGATGAACCGCAAGCCGGATCGCGCGATCGCAGCGCTGCACTCGTCACGCATCGCCGACCTCGCCGGCGAACTGCGTCAGCAGCGGCTGCTGATCGAGGCCCGCGCGCAGAGCGACATCGGCCGTCATGATCTCGCGCTCGATATCATCAGCAATATTGGGGGCCGCGAGGCGATCCGTCTGCGCTCCGACATCTACTGGGCGGCGCGGCGCTGGCGCGAGTCGTCGGAGCAGATCGAATTGTATCTCGGCGATCGCTGGAAGGATTTCACGCCGCTGTCGTCGGACGAGAAGAGCGACGTGATCCGCGCCGTGGTCGGTTACGCGCTGGCCGAGGATGCGCTCGGCCTCGGCCGCTTCCGCGAGAAATTCGCGCCGCTGATGACCGATCCGGCCGATCTCGCCGCCTTCGACATCGCCAGCAAGCCGACCTCCGGCGACAGTGCCGCCTTTGCGGCCATCGCCAAGATGGCCGCCAGCGTCGACACGCTGGAAGGCTTCCTGCGCGAGATGAAGCAGCGCTTCCCCGACGCCAGCGCGCGTGCGACGCCGCCGGGTGCGGATATAACGTCGACCGGGTCTGTGCCGGCGATCACCGGCAAGCGGCGCGAGGCTGCGGCGGACCAGCAATCCCCCGGCGCTGCGCGACAGCGGCGGACGGGCGACTACGTGACGGGCAGGTAGTTGCCAAAGAGGTCGACCACGCACTGAGGCGCGGCGCTGCTGAAGAACAATCTGAGGTTCCGGTCAGTCTCGGCCGCCGCGGACGCGCTGCGGGGGAAGAGTTCTTTTTCATAAGCGACGAGCGCGGCGTCGACGTCATTGGCATTGGCGGCGATCGCCTTGCCAAGCTCGGCGCCGTCGTACATGGCGAGATTGGCTCCTTCGCCGGCAAACGGCGACATCAAGTGCGCCGCATCGCCGAGCAGCGTAACGCCGGGCAGGCGATCCCAATGGTGATCGACTGGAAGCGCATGGAGCGGGCGAAGCACGGGTTCGGTCTCGCTGTCGGTAATGAGGGCCGTCAGCTGCGGAGCCCAACCGCTGAATTCCGACGCGACCGTGGCCAAGGCCGTCGCCCGGTCGGTGAAGTCGATGCTGACAAACCAGTCTTCTGGCTTGTTCAGGGCCACGTAGGTATGCAGCGTGCCGTTGGCGTGGCGGTGAGCAAGGATGCCTTTGCCCGATGCAATTGCCATCATCGTGCCGCCACCGATCGCTTCAGCGCTGGCCTTGTGGCGGGTGTCGGCATCGAACAATTCGGTCTCGATGAACGTCGTGCCGACATAGGCGGGCGTTGCTTTGGAAAGAAGCGGTCGAACTTTCGACCACGCGCCGTCGGCCCCCACCAGCAGATCGGTACTCACCGTCGAGCCGTTGGTGAACGTCAGCATGTGCCGCCCGCCGCCCATCGGTGACACCGCTGCCAGCCTGTGTCCCCAGCGGACCGTGTCGGCGGGAAGAGAGTCGAGCAGAATCCTCCGGAGATCGCCGCGGTCGACCTCGGGCCGACCGCCGCCGCCGCGATCCGGCCAGTCCAGCAAGATGTTGCCGGCGTTGTCGACGATCCGCTTTGCATCGGCGCCGGGCTGGATGATCGCACGAAACCGATCGAACAGTCCCGCGGCCTTAAGCGCGAGCTGCCCATTGTATTCGTGAATATCGAGCAAGCCGCCCTGTGGCCGCGCGGCCGCTGATGCTTCCGCGTCGTAGACCGTGGCTGCGATGCCGTGAACGTGGAGGATCCTGGCAAGCGTCAGCCCGCCGAGCCCGGCGCCGATGATCGCGATCGGGTTGTTCATTGTTGCTCCGTTGCGGGTCGCCATTGGGGACGCGCCAAGGCGCCTATGGAACGTCGTTCCAGTCTATTGGAACGGCATTCCAAACCTGTCAAGATGCGGCATGGTCAGACATGCAGGTGGCACCCGGCGACGGCTGCAAGCGCTCTCGCGGGAGCGCATTATCGAAGCGTCGATCGATCTGTTGGACAGCAGCGGAGAGGACGGCCTGACATTCCGCGCCCTGTCCGAACGGCTTTCCACCGGGCCGGGCGCCATCTATGGGCACATCCCCAACAAGAGCGAGCTGCTGATCGCCGCCTGCGACTCCATCGTCGCCCGCACGCTCAACGCCTCTTTGGCGGGCGCGACGCCGGAAGCGACCATTCGTGGCCTCGCTCGGGGGGTGTTCGACATGATCGACGCGCATCCGTGGGTCGGTTCGGCACTGGCACGCGCGCCTGGACGGTTGCCGATGGTGCGCATTCTCGAAAGCATCGCTCAGCCGGTTTGCGCTCTTGGTGTGCCGGACGAGGAGCGGTGGGCGACGGTCGGGGCGTTGCTGAACTACATCCTCGGTGTCGGCGGGCAGAACGCAGCCAACGGGCAACTTGCCCGGACCCTCGGCCTGGATCGCTCCCACTTCCTGGGATCGGTGTCGACGGCCTGGTCCGAGCTAGATCCTGCCGAATATCCCTTCACGCAAGGCATCGCGGGACGGTTGCTCACTCACGACGACCGGGCCGACTTTCTGGCTGGTATCGACCTTATTCTCAGGGGTATCGACTCGGCGCGGCGTAGCCGAGCCCCAAGGGGCGCAGCGTCGCGAAGACCGTCAACTCGGCCACAGACATCAAACAGGCGTGGTGTTTAGATAGATGTTATCACGTGCGACGGCGTCGGCCGCGGACGAGGACTTGCCCAACGCGCGACTGAGCTGACTAACTCCCGCCGTAGCTCTGCACCAGGCTTCCCGCCACCAGCGACCAGCCGTCGACCAGCACGAAGAAGATCAGCTTGAACGGCAGCGACACCACGACTGGCGGCAGCATCATCATGCCCATCGACATCAGCACCGAGGCGACCACGAGGTCGATGATCAGGAACGGCAGGAACAGCAGGAAGCCGATCTCGAAGGCGCGCTTCAGCTCCGAGATCATGAAGGCGGGCATCAGGATGCGGAGCGACAGGTCCTCGGGAGTTGCCGGCGGCGGCTCGCCGGAGAGGTCGAGAAACAACTTGAGGTCTTTTTCCCGCACGTTCTTCTGCATGAAGATGCGCAGCGGGCCGGAGGCGCGGACCAGCGCGTCCTCGACACTCATCTCGTTGGCGATCAGCGGCTTGATGCCGTCGTCGTAGGATTTCTGCAGCGTTGGTCCCATCACGAAAGCTGTGAGGAACAGCGCCAGCGCGATGATCACCGTGTTGGGCGGCGCGGTCGCGGTGCCGAGCGCGGTGCGCAGCAGCGACAGCACCACGACGATGCGCGTGAACGACGTCATCATGATCAGGATCGACGGCGCGATCGACAGCACCGTCAGCAGCGCGATCAGCTGGATCGCACGCTCGGTGACGCCGGTACCGCCGCCGGCGCCGAGATTGATACTGACGTCCTGCGCATGCGCCGGTGCCGCCAGTGCGACAACGCTGGCGATCAGGACGGCGAGAAAATGGAAAACTCTACGCGGGTTGGTCGTCCGGCTCACGAAGGCGTCTTCGGGCGGCCCAGCAGCGACGCCATCTCGTCTTCGAGGCTCTCGAAGCCGGACTTGGTCGCCGGCGCGGCAGCCGGCGGCTCGGGACGCGGTTCAGGCGCTCGTGGCTCGGGCGCGCGTGGCGCGGGGCGAGCTGGTGTTTCGGCGGCAGCCGGCGCGTCCGGCTTGACGTCCGGCGGGCGGCGCAGCGCGGCTTCGAGCCGGTTGGCCATCTCGGCGAGATTCTGGTCGGCAGCAGACAGCGCGGAGGCGGACGGCGGCTCGGCCACGGCCGGCGCAGGCGGAGCGGGGGGCGCAACAGGGGGCGGCGGGACAGGACGCTCGGCGCGGATCGGAGGCGGCGCTTTCGGCAGCTCCGGTCGCGGCGGGCGCGGCATCACCGGATCCTGACGCGGGCGCGGCGCGGGCTCGAGGCGCGGCTCAGGCGCGCGCGGCTCGGGACGCGGCTCCGGTCTGCCGATCGGCGGGAGTTCGGGACGGACCATGGGCTCCGGGGCGAGGCCGGCGAACGGATCGCTGGCCGGAAACTCGCTGGTGCGGCGCGGCGGCATCGGAGGCGGACCTGGCCGGCGGGGCTCGTCGGCGAAGGACGGCCGCGCCGGGCGCGGCGGCAGCTCGGGCATCACCGGCTCGGGCGCTTCGGGGGCGGTTTCCGTCTCCCAATCCGCCGGTCCGAGCCGGGGTTCGACGCTCGGCCCCGTACGCACGGCCTCGCGTGCCGGGTTGGCGCGCACGATGCTGGTCTCGATGACGATGTCGCTGGGGCCGCCGATCATCAGAAGATGCTCGACATTGTCGCGGCGGACCAGAACCAGCCGGCGCCGGCCATCGACCGCTGCGGCATCGATCACCGCAAGTCGGGGCATCCGGCCGCTCTTGGTGTGCGTGCCGAGGCGGTTGCCGGCGAACCGGCGGACCAGCCAGGCGGCCGCGCCGATCATCGCCAGAACGGCCAGAAACGCAAAAAAGAACATCAATGGCTGCTGCATGCTCGATCCCCGGAGAAGCGCGTCGGTCTTGCCTTCGTCGGTAGCCGCCCCAAACGGGCCAGGGCCCCGCGACGCGCGGCGCGCTCCTTAACTCCTTCTTAATAACCGGCGGCCGGAACTGCCATCCGATTTTTCTCATACGCCACGAATCATGGGGACCAAACCGTGCGATCGGCCGCATCCCGGCTGGCGCACGGCCAGCGGCAACGCTTTCGTAACGAAGTCTCAAGCCTTTCGTAACGAATCTTAACCGGCCGTTAACCATCCACTCGGCAAATTCTGCCTACTCCCGGCGGACGCGCGACGCATCCGTGACCGGGACGGAGGCGGCGATGGCGATCAACGATCTTCCGATGCTGGCGGCTCTGCGCACCAAGATGCAATGGCATCAGGAGCGGCAGAAGGTGCTGGCCGAGAACGTCTCGAACTCGGACACGCCGAACTTCCGGCCGCGCGACCTGGTCGAGCCGAAGTTCGATTCCGCCGGCCAGCTGACCGGCCCGACCGCGGGCGGCTCGCTTCCCATGATGATGACCAGCGCCTCCCATCTGAAGCCGCCCGGCGGCACGACCTCGTTTTCGGAGGACCGCCGGGTCGGGTTCCAGACGAGGCCGGCGGGCAATGCCGTCAATCTCGAAGATCAGATGATGAAGGTCTCGGCCAACCAGATGGACTACGCCGCCGCGACCTCGCTCTACAGCCGCAGTCTCGGTCTGCTGAAGACCGCGATCGGCAAGCGCTGACGATAATCGGGGAGCCTGAGCCATGGCCGACGACGCAGGAGATTTCGCAAGGTCGATGGGGATCGCCACCTCCGGGCTGCGGGCGCAGGCCGGGCGGATGCGGGTGATCTCGGAAAATATCGCCAACGCCGATTCGACCGGGCAGACGCCGGGCGGCGACCCGTATCGCCGCAAGGTGCCGACCTTCACCTCGACGCTCGATCGTGCGCTCGACGCGCGCACCGTCGCGCTCGGCCGGGTCAAGCCGGACACGTCGGCGTTCCAGCTCAAATACGAGCCGACCAATCCGGCCGCGGATGCGACCGGCAACGTCAAATACCCGAACGTCAATTCGGTGATCGAAATGACCGACATGCGCGCAGCGCAGCGGTCCTACGAAGCCAACCTCAACGTCATCAGCGCCACGCGCCGGATGATCCAGCGCACCCTCGACATCCTCAAGTCCTGACCGGACCTGAGCGAACCTCTCCAGGAGACCATCGATGGCATCCCCGATTTCCGCAGCAAATGCCTATGCGAGCCTGGCGCGACTCGCCAATCCCGGCGGCGCCGGCAAGCCGACCGACAACGGCCCGTCGTTCGGCGCGCTGGTCAAGGACGCGATGAACAGCGTGCTCGACGCCGGGCGGAAGTCGGACGCGCAAACGGTGGCGATGGCCAACGGCAAGTCGAACATCATGGACGTCGTGACCGCGGTTGCTGAGACCGACGTCGCGGTCTCGACCCTGGTGTCGGTGCGCGACCGCGTCATCCAGTCCTACGAAGACATTCTGAAGATGCCGATCTGAACTTTCGCCGGCCGATAGAATCCCCGTCATTGCGGGCGAGCCAAGGCCGGCCAGACGCGCAGGGAATTGAACTGCTGCGTCGTTCGCTTCTCGCCCCGACGCAGCATCATATGAAAGATCATCCATGACCGGTCCTGAAACTCTCGACGTCGCGCGCGATGCGATCTGGACGATCGTCATCGTGTCGGCGCCGCTGATGGTGGTCGGCCTTGTGGTCGGCGTCGCGGTGTCGCTGGTGCAGGCGCTGACGCAGATCCAGGAACAGACGCTGGTGTTTGTGCCGAAGATCATCGCGATCTTCATCACGCTCGTGCTGACGCTGCCGTTCATGGCCGACCAGCTCCATCTCGAGATGATGCGGATCTCGTCGCGAATCACCGGCGGTTGACGCATGATCGGGACCCGCGCCTCCGGCCGGTATGCAGCGTCCGCGACGGCCCTCGTCGTGCGTGACGTCTGCGCCGCCGTGAAGGCGAGTTGTCCCGACGCAGAACCCGGCCATGCGCATCGACATCTCGTTCCTGCCCGCGCTCGGCGCCGCCTTCATGCTGGTGTTCGCCCGCGTGGGCGCGATGGTGATGCTGTTCCCGACGCTGGGCGAGACCAACATTCCGACCCGCGTCAAGCTGTCGATCGCGCTCGGGCTGACGCTGATCATCCTGCCGCTGCATCGCAACGCCTATCAGGTCGACATGTCGTCGCTGACGCCGCTGCTGGTGCTGATGATTCAGGAGATTATCATCGGCATCGTGCTCGGCGCTACCGCGCGCGTGACGCTCGCGGCGCTGCAGGTCGCCGGCTCAGTGATCGCGCAGCAGCTCGGACTCGGCTTCGTCACGGCGGTCGATCCGACGCAAGGGCAGCAGGGCCTGCTGATCGGCAACTTCCTTACCATTCTGGGTGTGACGATGCTGTTCGCTACCGACTCGCATCATCTGGTGATCGAGGCGCTGAGCGACAGCTACCGGATTTTCGCGCCCGGCGAACTGCTCAACAGCGGCGACGTCGCGGCATTGGCGACGCGGGCGTTCGCGGCCTCGTTCAAGATCGGCATGCAGCTCGCGGCGCCGTTCCTGGTGTTCGGCCTGGTGTTCAACATCGGGCTCGGCATTCTCGCACGGCTGATGCCGCAGATGCAGGTGTATTTCGTCGGTGTGCCGCTCTCGATCGTGATCGGCTTCATCATTCTCGCGGCGGTGCTCACCACGATGATGGGCACCTTCATCGGCTATTTCAGCGGCGTCATGCAGGACATGACACTGCGCTGAGCCTCACCCTTCGGGAAGGCTGAGCGATGGCCGACGATAACGACGAAGAGAAACAACAAGAGCCAACACAGAAGCGTCTGGACGACGCTCTCAAACGCGGCGACGTCGCCAAGAGCCAGGAGGTCAACACCTGGTTCGTGATCGCGGGCGGCACGCTGCTGCTGTCCAGCTTCTCGGGTTCGATCGGCACCGGCGTCACCGGCCCGATGAAAACCCTGATCGAGAAGTCGTGGATGCTCAAGGTCGACGGCGCGGGCCTTTTGGCGCTCACCAAAAGCCTGATGTACATGATGATCTCGGTGCTCGGCGTGCCGCTGTTTCTGCTGGCGGTGGTGGCTGTCGGCAGCAATCTGATCCAGCACCGGCTGGTGTTCTCGACCGAAGGCCTGACGCCGAAATTCAGCAAGCTGTCGCCGCTCGAGGGCGCCAAGCGGCTGTTCGGCAAGCAGGCGCTCGCCAATTTTCTCAAGGGACTGTTCAAAGTCATCACGCTCGGCGTGATCATGGTCGCGGTGCTGTATCCGGAGCGCGACCGGCTCGACGCGCTGCTGCAGATGGACCCCGCCGCGCTGCTCGGCGTCACCGTGTCGCTGACGCTGAAGCTGATGGGCGCCGTCGCAGCCGCGCTCGCCTTCGTGGCCGCGGGCGATTACTTCTTCCAGTATCGCACCTGGCACGAGCGGCAAAAGATGTCGCTGCAAGAAGTCAAGGAAGAGTTCAAGCAGTCGGAAGGCGATCCGCACATCAAGGGCCGCATCCGCCAGATCCGCTATCAGCGCATGAAAAAGCGAATGATGGCGGCGGTGCCGGGCGCCTCGGTGGTGATCACCAACCCGACCCACTTCTCGGTGGCGCTGAAATACGAGCGCGGCATGCAGGCGCCGATCTGCGTCGCCAAGGGTGTCGATGCGGTCGCGTTCAAGATCCGGGAAGTCGCCAAAGCCAACAACGTGCCGATCGTCGAAAACGTGCCGCTGGCGCGCGCCCTTTACGCCACCGTCGATGTCGACGAGGAAATTCCGGTCGAGCACTATCAGGCGGTCGCCGAGGTGATCGGCTACGTGATGAACCTGAGGCGCAATCTGTTCGGGCGACGGACCTGAGGTCGAAGCCGCCGCGGCTCCGCGTCGGCGCGGCGCCCGAGCTGTGGCGGAGCCGTTGCGCCCGCCGGCGCCCGTCGCCGGCCTTCAAACGGGCCCGGGAAAGCTGCCAAACGGGCGGTTTTCCGCGAGGTTGTACTTGCGCGGGCGGCTCCGATTCAGGCAGGTGGAAGCTGGCCGCCGCTGCGCCGGCAGGCAAGGGATCGGTTCGGTGACCATGACCATCAACGACCAGCAGGCTTCTTCCGCCGCGGAGCCGGCACGCCGTAGCGGCAGCATCGCGCTGGTGCTGCTGGTGGCAGGCGCCATCATCGCGGCTGCAGTCGCTTTCATGACGCTCGGCCGCGCCGAGGCGCAGCCCTACATTCTTGGTTTGCTGGCGCTGCTGGCGATGGTCGGCCTGTTCATGCTGTTCGCCTTCGCGGCCGGCATTGTCGGCTTTGCCGATCACGCCGCCGCCGACCCGGTGCTGCGCGCGATTTCCGAGAGCGCATTCGACGGTATCGCCGTGACCGACCCGCGCGGCCATGTCGTCTATGCCAATCCGGCCTATCTGGCGCTCACCGGCGCGACCTCGATGCAGGACGTGCGTCCGGTCGAACGGGTGTTCATCGGTAATCCGGATGTGTCCGAGGCGGTGTTCCGGCTACTGAAGGCGTCGCGCGAGGGCAAGCGGCTGCAGGAGGAGGTCCGGGTCGCGGGGGCCGACGGCGCGGCGGGCCGCTGGATGCGGCTGCGCGTGCGCCCGCTCGGGACCGGCAAGCGCGAGGCGAAGCAGACCGTGTGGTCGATCGCCGACATCACCCGCGATCGCGAGCACCAGGAGGACGTCTTCCAGGAGCTGCAGCACGCCATCGAATATCTCGACCACGCGCCCTGCGGCTTCTTCTCGGTCGATGCCGGCGGCAACCTCGTCTATGTCAACGCCACGCTGGCGAACTGGCTCGATCACGACCTCGCCGAGATCGGCTCGGGCGGCTTGAAGCTCGGCGACATCGTGTCCGGCGACGGCTCGGCGCTGCTCACCTCGATCGTGCCCGAACCGGGCGAAGTGAAGACCGAGGTGTTCGATATCGACCTGAAGATGCGCAGCGGCAAAACCATGCCGGTGCGGCTGTATCACAAGCTGGCCTTCGGCGCAGACGGCGTGCCGGGCGCGTCGCGCACGCTGGTGATTAGCCGGGCGCGGGACGAGCGCCTCGATCCGCAGCGCGCCGCCGAGATCCGCTTCATGCGGTTCTTCGACCACACCCCGATGGCGATCGCCACGGTGGACAAAGCCGGCGTGGTGGTGCGCGCCAATGCCCGCTTCGCCAAGCTCGCCCAGGGCCTCGATCCCTCGGGCGGCGCCGCCAAGTCGATTCTCGCCGCGGTCTCGACCCGTGATCGCGCCACGCTGGGCGCCGCGATCGAACAGGCCGCGCAGGGCCAGGCCGACATCGCCCCGGTCGAAGTGCTGCTCGACGGCGCCAAGGAGCGCTGGGGCCAGTTCTTCGTCACCGCGGTGGCGGACGACGGCGATGCCGAGGCGGCCATCGTCTATCTGCTCGAGACCACCGAGCGGCGCGCGCTGGAGAACCAGGTCAATCAGGCGCAGAAAATGGATACCATCGGCCAGCTCGCTGGCGGCATCGCGCACGACTTCAACAACGTGCTCTCGGCCATCATGATGGCCAACGACTTCCTGCTGAACGCGCACAAGCCGACCGATCCGTCGTTCCAGGACATCATGCAGATCAAGCAGAACGCCACCCGCGCCGCGACGCTGGTGCGGCAGCTCCTGGCATTCTCGCGCAAGCAGACGCTGCGGCCGCAGGTGCTCGATCTCGGCGAGGCGCTGACCGATATCGACAGGCTGCTGAAGCGGCTGATCGGCGAGAAGATCACGCTGGAGATGCAGCACGGCCGCGACCTGTGGCGGACCAAAGCCGACGTCTCGCAATTCGAGCAGGTGATCGTCAATCTTGCCGTCAACGCCCGCGACGCGATGCCGGACGGCGGCAAACTGACCATTCGCACGTCGAACGTCGCCGCGGCCGACGTGGCGCAACTCGCCCACAAGGGCATGCCGGCCGCGGACTATGTGCGCATCGAAGTCAGCGACACCGGCACCGGCATTCCGGCCGATATCGTCGACAAGATCTTCGAGCCGTTCTTCTCGACCAAGGAAGTCGGCAAGGGTACCGGCCTCGGCCTGTCGACGGTGTACGGCATCATCAAGCAGACCGGCGGCTTCGTCTATGTCGACAGCGCAGTCGGCAAGGGGACGACCTTCCACATCTTCCTGCCGCGCCATGACGTCGTGGCGGAGCCGCAGGCCACCGCCACCAGCGGCAGCGTCGCCGAAGTCGCGGCCGCGGCTGCGGCCGCCAAGCCGCGCGGCGACATGACCGGGCAGGGCACGATCCTGCTGGTCGAGGACGAGGAGGGGCTGCGCTCGCTCAACGCCCGCGGCCTGCGGTCGCGCGGCTACGAGGTGATCGAAGCCTCCAACGGCATCGAGGCGCTGGAGGAATTCGACGCCGTCAGCGGCGCTGTCGACCTCGTGGTGTCCGACGTGGTGATGCCGGAGATGGATGGGCCGACGTTGCTGAAGGCAATGCGCGGCCGCAATCCGGATCTGAAGATCATTTTCGTCTCCGGCTACGCCGAAGACGCGTTCGAAAAGAGCCTTCCCGAGAACGAGCAGTTCGCCTTCCTGGCCAAACCGTTCGCGCTGAGCGCGCTGGTCGCGAAGGTGAAGGAAACGATGGCGCCGAACTAAGTCGTCGTCGAGCGGCCCATCCGGGCGCGCAGGCGGGGCACGGTCCAGTCGAGAAAACTCCGCACTTTCCGCGGCAGCGGAAAGGCCGGCGCATGGATGAGATTCACCGGCAGCGGCTCCGGTGCGAACTCCGGCAGCAACTCCTGCAATTGACCGTCGCGCAACTGGTCGAGCACCTGGTAGGACAGCGCGCGGATGATGCCGACACCCGCAACGGCCGCCTGAATGGCTGCCTCGGTGGTGTTGACCGCCAGCTTCGGCCGTGGATCGACGCCGAACGCAGGGCTGTCTCCGCGGTAGCGCCATTCCGGCGCGGTCGCGAAGCCCTGGAAGCTGATACCGTCGTGCTCGGCGAGGTCGTCCGGCTGCTGCGGCGTGCCGCGGCGGGCAAGATAGGCCGGGCTGGCGCATAGGACACGGCGCACCGTACCGACGCGCGTCACGATCAAGGCGCTGTCCGCCAGGTGCCCGATCCGCAGGGCAACATCGATCTGTTCGTCGGTGAGGCTGACCTGCCGGTCGGCGAGGGTCAGGCGCAGATTGATCTCGGGCTGCTCCTTCAGAAACTCCAGCGCGATCGGCAGCAGATAGCGCTCGCCGAAGGCGATCGGTGCCGTCACGTGTAGTCCGCCGCGCAGCGCGCCGTAGTCACCGGCGGCTTGTCGCTCCGCTGCATCGAGTTCGTCCAGGATGCGGCGCGACGCTGAGACGAAGCCGCGGCCTTCTTCGGTCAGCGTGAGGCCACGGCTGGTCCGCAGCACGAGGCGGACACCGAGATGCTTTTCCAGCTCGCTGACCTTGCGGCTGACCGTCGCGAGAGGCGCGTGCAGCCGCCGCGCGCCGGCCGAGAGACTGCCCGCGTCGACAACGGCCAGCAGGACCGCCATCGCTTCGAAACGATCCATGGCGCTCTTCCAAAATTCGGGAGGCTAGCTTCCAAATTAGCAGGATACTTCCATAGATTGTAAGTGTCCTAGATTCTCCCGCGGAGCAACCGGCTCCTGCCACCTGCAACGACATGGGAGAGCGCGAATGCCTCAACTGTCCCGCCGCACCTTCGCCAGCGGCCTTCTCGGAGGGAGCCTCGTCGGGGGCGGCCTGATCAGTGGCGCTCTGGCGCCAGTCCACGCCAAGACGGAGCGGTCCGCCTCCGCGACAGCGGCGCCGGTGAGCGTGACGCCACTTGCACAAATCAAGATCGGCCGCTTCACGGTGACCGCGCTGACGGATGGGTATGCGGATATGCCCTACACGTTCTTCCCGGGGCGGTCGCCGGCCCAGGTGGAGCAAGCTGCCACTGCGCAGTTCACGGCACGGCAGAGCGGCGTGCGCTTTCTGTTCAACCAGTATCTGGTCGAAGACGGTCAGCGCCGGATCCTGATTGATTCCGGACCGGCGGGATCGATCGGCCAAACCGGCGCGCTGCCCAAGGCGCTCGGCGCCGTCGGCCTGCAGCGCGACCAGATCGATGCGGTGATCGTGACGCATATGCATCAGGATCACATGGGCGGGCTGATCGTCGGTGGGAAGAAGAACTATCCGAAAGCGGAGCTGTATATCGATCGCCGGGACGTCACCCATTGGACCGACCAGGCGAAGGCGAACGGCGCTCCCGACTATCTGCAACCGAGCTTTCGGATGGCCAAGGACGTCGTGCGACTTTATCCGAAGCTGCAAGCGATCGATGGTGAGCGTGAAATCGTCCGCGGCGTTTCGATCGTCGACCTCACCGGACATACGCCGGGCCATATCGGCGTGCGGATCGAAGACGGCGGCCAAAGCCTGATCATGGTGTCCGACATGATCTTCCCGGTCGTGCATCCGGCCGCGACCGATGTCTGCTTCCTGTTCGAGCAGGACCGTGCGGCGGCACAGGCGATGCGGGAACGCTTCTTCCCGCGCGCTGCTTCCGAAGGCGCGCTGATCGCCGCGACGCATATGCCCTTCCCAGGGCTCGGCCGGATCGTCTCCGACCGGGGGCAATTGCGTTGGCAGGCCGCCGACTGGGCGCTGCAGACCTGAGCTGCCTGCGGCGGGCGCGGTTCGCGGCGCCCGCCGACAGCAGCCTGATAATCAACCCGGAGTACGAGCGCTGATTTCGCTGTGAGGACGTTCCACCGCTGCCTGGCGCATTGATGCGCGGGCAGCGGCTCATCCCGACCGTTACTACGCTGCGTCCGCGGCTCGTGCTTCAGGGACGTCGTGCGCGAGCCGGCATTCGTGGCTGATCCAAGCCATGAAACTGCGACGCAATTGCTGGTTCAACAGCCGATGCCGCTTTTCCCGCGACCGAGGGCCGCAGGTTGCGACAGCCCCTGCGGCGTTGCGCATCCTTCACTTTTCCACGCCGCTGCCCATTTTGAGGGAGCTTTCCCCCTGCCGGGGAATCGAGGGAAACCAATGAAGTTTTTGCATCGCACGCGTGGCGCTGTTGCTGCACTGGCCGTGACCCTGTCGCTGGCCATGCCGCTGGCGCTTGCGCTCTCGTCGGCGGCCGAAGCCCGCGTCGGCGGCGGCGGCAGCTCGGGGTCGCGCGGTTCGCGCACCTTCTCGGCGCCGCAGTCGACCCCGACCGCACCGAGCGCCGCGCAACCGTTCAACCGCACCATGACCCAGCCGGGTAGCCCGGGCATGGGTGCCCCCGCGGCCGGCGCGGCCGCCAAGGGCGGCTTCTTCAACCGGCCCGGCATGGGCATGCTCGGCGGCCTCGCCGCCGGCTTCCTGGGTGCCGGCCTGCTCGGCATGCTGTTCGGCGGCGGCTTCATGTCCGGCCTCGGCGGCTTCGCGTCGATCCTGGGCCTGATCCTGCAGGTCGTCCTGGTGGTCGTGCTGGCCCGCCTGGCCTGGTCGTGGTGGCAGCGGCGGAACAACCCGCAGCCGGCGCCGGCCTATGCGTCCAACGCCGGCCCGACCGTCGGCCCCGGTCCGGAGCCCGCGCCCGCCTATCGCACCGGGTTCGGCTTCGGCAGCGGCGGCAGCGCGCCCAACCAGCCGCCGCTGGAGATCAAGCCTGAGGACTACGAGTCGTTTGAACGCCTGCTCGGCGACATTCAGGCGGCCTGGTCGAACGAGGATCAGGAGCGGCTGAACAAGCTCGCGACGCCGGAAATGGCTTCGTATTTCGCCAAGGATCTGGCGGAGAACAAGGCCAACAACGACATCAACAAGGTGTCCGACGTCAAGCTGCTGCAGGGCGATCTCGCCGAAGCGTGGCGCGAAGGCGAAACCGACTACGCCACCGTGGCGATGCGGTTCTCGCTGGTCGACAAGACGCTCGAGCGCGGCACCAATCGCCTCGTCGCGGGCAGCGAAACGCCGATCGAGGTCACCGAGGTCTGGACCTTTGCGCGTCGTCCCGGCACCGACTGGGAGCTGTCGGCGATCCAGCAGACGAACTGAGCTTCGTCTCTCCTTTTGAAGTCTCCGAGCGCCGCGGATTTCCGCGGCGCTTTTTTCTTGGCCGCAGCCGGGTTCCGCGGCGGTGAACCGGACCCGCGTTGACGCATTGACTATCCTGACGAGACTGCCGTTGCACGACGACGTGCCTTGCGGCCGCGCCGAGGAAAGGATCGCCGATGCGCTACGACCTGTACTACTGGCCAACCATCCAGGGACGCGGCGAGTTCGTCCGTCTGGCGCTGGAAGAAGCCGGCGCCGACTACGTCGATGTTGCGCGACGAAACAAGGCCGGCGTCTCGACCATGATGAAGATGATGCAGGCCAGGACCGGCACGCCGTCTTTCGCGCCGCCGTTTCTCAAGTCCGGCTCGCAGGTGATCGGCCAGACCGCGGCGATCCTGCTGTTTCTCGGCAGCCGCCACGGCCTCGCGCCGAAGTCCGAGGCCGGCCGGCTCTGGGTGCATCAGCTCCAGCTCACCATCGCCGATTTCGTCCAGGAAGTGCACGACACCCACCATCCGATCGGAACGTCGCTGTACTACGAAGATCAGAAAGGCGCGGCGAAGCAGCGCGCCGCTGAATTCCGCAAGGAGCGCGTACCTAAGTACTGCGGCTATTTCGAGCGGCTGATCGCAGGGAGCGGCGGGACGTTCGTGACCGGCCGCAAGCTCACTTACGCCGACCTGTCGCTGTTCCAGATCGTCGAGGGGCTACGCTACGCGTTTCCGAAGCACATGAAAAAATTCGAACGCGAGATCCCGAGTCTCGTCGCGCTCCACGACCGCGTCGAAGCCCGCCCCAACATCGCCGCCTACCTCGCCAGCGACCGCCGTATCCCGTTCAACGAAGACGGCATCTTCCGCCACTACAAGGCGCTGGATAAGTAATCATGCCTCTCCCCGTCATTCCGGGTTCGCGAGCTGCGCTCGGGCCCCGGAATGAAGACCGGGAGGGCCCGGCCCGCCGCTATCTGCTCCGCCCGTCTACCGGCGTCAGCTTCAGCGTGGCGAGGTCGATGCCGTCGATGCAGGCGACGTTGAGAGCGATGACTTCGCTGCCATCGGGCTTGGTCCCCCGCGCGAAGACCTCGACGCCGCATTCGCCGCAGAGCTGGTGGCTGATCGCCCGCTGATTGAACAGATATTCCTTCAGGCTCTCCTGCCCGGCCCGGAGCTGAAAGCTCTTCGGCGGCAGGAAGGTGAAGTGCAAGCCCTTCTTGGTGCAGATCGAGCAGTTGCAGGCCGTCACCGTCGCGAGGTCGGTGGTGCATTCGAACCGCACCAGGCCGCAATGGCAGCCGCCGGTATAGACTTTGAGTCCGCTCATGAGAAGGTTCGCTGGTCGTTGTCCTGCCGCGTTTATTCTACCAGAGCGATTACTGGCATGGATAGCGCGCCGAGCAGGCACCAGGGGCGGATATGAAAAGCCCCGCGCGAGGCGGGGCTGGTCATCGGGCATCGGAGTGACAGGCTCAGGCGAGCTGATCGACCCGCGTGCCCTGGCCGGGCGGCAGCGCCGCCTTGACCGGCTGCGTCGTCGTCGAATCGTCCTTGTCCTTCGGCGGGGGCGGCGGAGGCGGGGGACTTGCCTCGGCAGCCGGCTTCGAGACGGGCGTCGACGACACGCTCGAAATGCTACTCATCATCGATCCTCGTAGGTTGCGAGTGTCACCGACAACTCTTGGAAGCGGCCTTGCCACACCCGGTGGCCTGATCGCGCCCGTCATCGGACGATCGGCAGCATCGCGCTGTCCGGTGAACTTTGCGCGCAGCTCGGCGATCGGATTTGCTTCAAATGCAGCGCTTCCCGGGCGGTCCACGGGCCTCCGGTCGCCGGCCGAAATGTGCGGCGGCGCTTACTCGCTCTTGTCGCGCGACACCGCGATCGATGAGTCCGTCTTGCCGCGGATGCAGCGCATGTCGAGCCGGCGATAGCGCGATTTCACGTCGTTGCCGCGCAACAGGCCGACCCGGCCGAAGCACCGCTTCACGCCGCGCAGCGTATCGGCCTTCGGGATGGTGAACACGATCGCCGACGCACTCGCGATCAATTCCTGAAACTCCGCCGACGGCTTTCGCGACGGCGCAATCCCGAACACCTCGTTCTTCACCGTCCGGCTCGGGCACCCCAGCCGCAACGACTTCGCAGCCGGATGGGCCAGGTAGATCACATTGGCGACGGTCTTGCCGATCATCACCCCATCGATCTGCGACTTGAGCTGCTGCGCAAGGTCATCGCAGCGATCGGCATGGGCGGGGGAGGCGAGGGCGGCCGCGAGAACAAAGGCGCCGGCCAGTCCGCCGGCTTTCACCAGACGGCAGGAGCTTCGGAGCGCTGAGTCATCTGATTTGGTGAGCATCAATGTTCTCCGGGCGGCAATGCTATCAAATTTCATAGTCGAGCCGGGCAGGAATGCAAGCAGCGCTCCTGGCCGCAATTGCGAGCCATACAGGAGTATGGCAGTATCGCCGTACTCGGGCCGTGGACGCGATGTCTGATTTCGAGTGGGACGTTGCCAAAGACCGGCTGAACCAGGCCAAGCACGGCATTGGTTTCGAGATCGCCCAATCGGCATTTCTCGATCCTCGCCGTGTCATCGCTGAAGACGTCGACCACAGCCGGGACGAGCAGCGCTATTTCTGTTTTGGCAGAGTCCTGGGCGGTATCGTCACCGTGCGGTTCACCTATCGTGGCGGGAAGATCAGGATCTTCGGTTCCGGTTACTGGCGCAAAGGAAAGGCGATCTATGAAGAAATCAACGGCGAAGTATAGCAAAGGCGAGATCGGCCGGGTGCGGATCGTCGACGACTTTCTGCCATCGCCGGACCAACTCGTGCTGCGCGAGGACAACGTCAAGGTCACCCTCAGCCTGTCTCAGCGCTCGGTCGATTTCTTCAAACGCGCCGCAGCGAAGCAGAAGGTGCCGTATCAGCGCATGATCAGGGCGCTGGTGGATGCTTATGCGGAGAAGCAGGAGCCTAAGCGAGGGGGGTGAGCACGCCACTGCGCGGGGGCTCCCCCATTTTGAACCCTTCAAAATCCCGCCGAAACCGCCTAGACAGGGCCCCGAATTTCCCCATTCGAGGCCCCGCCCATGAACGCACCCACCCCCGTCCCGTCCGCCGCCACGCCGGTTCCGCCCTACAAGCACACGCCGCTGTTCCCGCTCGGCAAGGACGAGACGCCGTATCGCAAGATCAGCAGCGACGGCGTGCGGGTGGAGAAGGTGCTCGGCCGGGACATGCTGGTGGTCGAGCGCGAGGCGCTGCGGGCGCTGTCGGAGGCGGCGTTCGGTGACATCAATCATTATCTGCGGCCGGGCCATCTCGCCCAGCTGCGTAAGATCCTCGACGACACCGAGGCCAGCCCGAACGACAAGTTCGTGGCGCTGGACTTCCTGAAGAACGCCAACATCGCCGCCGGCGGCGTGCTACCGATGTGTCAGGACACCGGCACGGCGATCATCATGGGCAAGAAGGGCTGCAACGTCATCACCGCGGGTGACGACGAGGCGGCGCTGTCTGAAGGCGCGCGCGATGCCTATCTGCGCCGCAACCTGCGCTACTCGCAGGTCGCGCCGCTGACCATGTACGAGGAGAAGAACACCGCCAACAACATGCCGGCGCAGTGCGAGATCTACGCCGAGGGCGACGATGCCTACAAGTTCATGTTCATGGCCAAGGGCGGCGGCTCGGCCAACAAGAGCTTCCTGTTTCAGGCGACGCCCTCGGTTCTGACCAAAGACCGGCTGCTCGCGTTCCTGAAGGAGAAGGTGCTGACGCTCGGCACCGCGGCGTGCCCGCCCTATCACCTCGCCATCGTGATCGGCGGCACATCGGCCGAGCTGTGCATGAAGACCGTGAAGCTCGCCTCGGCGCGCTATCTCGATGCGCTGCCCACCCAGGGCTCGGCGGACGGCAATGCCTTCCGCGACCTCGAGATGGAGCAGGAAATCCACAAGATGACGCAGTCGCTCGGCGTCGGCGCGCAGTTCGGCGGCAAGTATTTCTGTCACGACGTCCGCGTCATCCGGCTGCCGCGCCACGGAGCGTCGCTGCCGATCGGGCTCGGCGTGTCGTGCTCGGCCGACCGTCAGGTGCTCGGCAAGATCACCAAGGACGGCGTGTATCTGGAGGAACTCGAGCACAACCCGGCGCAGTATCTGCCGGAGGTCGAGCAGGCGCTCGGCGGTGAGGTGGTGCAGATCGACCTCAACCAGCCGATGAAGGACATCCTCGCCAAGCTGACGCAGTACCCGACCAAGACCCGGCTGTCGCTCACCGGCACGATGATCGTGGCGCGCGACGCCGCCCACGCCAAGCTGCGCGAGCGGCTCGACAAGGGCGAGCCGCTGCCGGACTACTTCAAGAACCATCCGGTGTACTATGCTGGCCCGGCCAAGACCCCGGACGGCTACGCCTCGGGCGCGTTCGGCCCGACCACCGCGGGCCGCATGGATTCGTTCGTCGATCAGTTCCAGGCGGCTGGCGGCTCGATGGTGATGGTCGCCAAGGGCAACCGCGCGCCGGCGGTGCGCGAGGCCTGCAAGAAGTACGGCGGCTTCTATCTCGGCTCGATCGGCGGCGCCGCCGCGAACCTCGCCGAACACTGCATCAAGAAGGTCGAGGTGCTGGAATATCCCGAGCTCGGCATGGA
Organism: Rhodopseudomonas telluris; assembly: GCF_042432815.1. Lineage (NCBI taxonomy): Bacteria > Pseudomonadati > Pseudomonadota > Alphaproteobacteria > Hyphomicrobiales > Nitrobacteraceae > Rhodopseudomonas > Rhodopseudomonas telluris. Next base: position 488,654 of record NZ_JBHLWM010000005.1, on the reverse strand, counting down.
GGCGATCTGGAAGATCGACGTCGTCGATTTCCCGGCCTTCATCATCGTCGACGACAAGGGCAACGACTTCTTCAAGGAGTTGAACCTCGGCTGACGCGCCGGCGTCGCCGATGATCGCCGTCGGCCTCGACGGCTACAGACACGGCTGGGTCGCCGTCACGCTCGACGGCGATCGCCATGCGATCGACTTCATCCCCGACATCTGCTGGCTCGCGAGCCAACGCTTCACCAGAGCAGCGATCGACATCCCGATCGGGCTCGACGCCGATGGGACGCGCGCCTGCGATCTCGAAGCCCGCACGCTGCTGCGGCCGCATGCGAGCCGCGTATTCACCGGCGCACGGCGCTGGCTGTGGACGGAGTTTCGCTACCCGGACGAATTTGCGCAGGCCAATCGGGCTGCGGCCGCGCGCGGCCAGCCGCGGGCGTCGCTGCAGCTCTGGCATCTCGGTCCGAAGATCATGGAGGTCGATGCGTTTATGCGCGCTCACCGCGACCTCGACGTCCGTGAGGCTCATCCGGAGTTGGTCTTCTTAAGGCTGAACGGCGGCCGGCCGCTGCCGTCGAAGCGAAGCGCAGACGGCCTTCGGCTTCGGCGCGAGCTGATCCGCGCGCAGGGCATCGTTCTCATCGACGAGTGGGTCGATCGCACGAGGATCGGCACCGGCGCCACGGCGGACGATGTGCTCGACGCTTGCGCCTGCGCGCTGGCGGCGCGCGACCCCGGTGGCTACTTGCCACCCGGCGAGCCGCCGCGGGACGAACACGGTCTGCCGATGCGGATCTGGTACTGATGAGGCTGAGCTAGAGCGGTCCTGCTTCAGGTAGAAACAAGCTTGATGACGCGCAGCTCATGCCACAAGTACATCCTCATCGTGAGGAGGCGCGTAGCGCCGTCTCGAACCATGGGCCGCAAGCACCCGTGGCCTCATCCTTCGAGACGCCCGGCTTTGCCGGGCTTCTCAGGGTGAGGACGCAGTGCCTCTGGACAGGCCGGATTGCTTCAATCGAACGATGAAGCGCTCTACCGCTTCAGTACGTACTCCAACGGATGACCGTTCTCCGGACCGTCGAACATCACCAGCACGCGGAGCGGGCCGCGCTCGTCGTCCTGCAGCACCAGCAGGGTCTCGGCCTTGGCGCCTTTGCCGGCTTGTGCGATGTCGAGGTCGGCGAGCTTCTGCAACGCGCCATCATCGACCCACAGGTAGATTGCCGGCTTGACCGGCTGGTCGTTGACCGGACCGGACAGCACCAGCAATCCGGCGCGTACCTTGGCAAGGTCGCGGATGCCGGTGTCTGCTCCCAGCTCGAGGTCGTGCGACTTGGCGTGGAGCGGCTCTCTGTCGGTGAAGATTGCGTCGCGGTCCACCGAGATGATGAAGGCCCGCTTGTCGAGCGACGGGCCGCGCAGGCCGAAATAGATCCGGCCGTTGCGGACCGCGAGGCCTTCGATGTTGATGCCGCCGTCTTCGAGCGGCTTGTCGTATTTGTCGGCCGTCGGCGGCAGCGTCTTTAACACGCCGCGCAGACGCGTCGTCGTCTCGAGGCCCTTCACGTCCTCGTCGGACACGAAGTCGGGCTGCAGCGTCTGCCTGTCCACCGGATAGCGGAATAGCGTGTAGCTCGGTGGATTCCCGGCCTCAGGCTGATGGCGCGGCCGGCCGTGCGAGCCGGTGACGTAGAAGTAGCCGTCGTCATACGCGGCGGCCTCGGCGTCCGGATCGCCCTCGGCGCCGTCCGGCATCAGCCGCACCACGCGACCGGGCCGTAGCGTGGTGCCTTCGATCGCGAAAGTCTGGGCGTATTTCTTGTCGTCGTTGACGATCACGCACGAGGCGAGCGGCGGCGAGGTCGGGGCGCAGGCCGCGCCGCTGAGATTGATCCTGGCTTTCTTGCTCTTGGCAAAGTCCTCGCTGACGCTCCATTTCGGCTCAGGGTGCACTCCGTCGCGCGCATCGGCCGGGACGAGGCCCATGAACATCAACCCTGCCAGGCCCATGATGGCGGCAGCGATCGGAGCGCGAGGGGACAGGTCGAACGATCCGACGAAAAGATGCGTGCTCATCACTGCCTCCCAGGAAGCTGTGGGGCAATCGGTCGATGAAATCGTCCGTGCGGAGCGATCGACGGGCAACCCCGCAAGAAGAATGAAGCAAGATCGCGCGTTCAAATATGCCGTTTAGTCTGAGGCGCTGCAGTCCTCTGTCAGTGAAAACCACGCGACCGCGTCGGGCGCGCTCGCGTGGTCATGACGTTGCGCCTGCACCCGCAGGCGCGATGGCCTGCTTACGCCCGCGTTCCGGTGAACGGGAACGAGCCCATCGGGCCGATGCCCATTTCGCCCGAGATGCTGTCGCCGCTCACCTTGCCGGTGTAGGTCAGCGTCAGCGGCATCGGGTTGGTGATGTCGAGCTTCCAGGCGACGTCGTCGCCGTTCACCGACCCGTCGAAGATTTCGCCGGAGTCGCCATCGGCCGATTGCGTGCCGGTGAGCTTGCCGCCGTCGGCCTTCAGCGTCAGGTCGGCCTGCCGCTCGCCCATCGGCGTGCTCATGGTGATCTTCCAGTTTCCGTCGACTGCCATCTGTTTCTCCCTTGAGCCGACCACGGGACACGGCCGGCAACCCTGCTTTAGAGCGTTTTCGCGCGAAACGGAATTCGGGGCGCCCGAAGAAAACGCGCGCTTTCAGAAAAATGCCAGCGCAGTTTCAGGATAATTCAGAACCGGCAGGCCGCCAGTAGGGCAGGATGGCGCAGCCGCATGCGCCCCGGGCTGAACCTCCGCGCTTCTACGGATACAGATACCAATGGTGCGGAGTCGATCAGGTGATAGGATGCAGCTCGGAGGACGCCTCGAGGTTCACCGCAAATGGTGGAGACTCGACATGCGGATGTCATTCTGGCGAGCCCTGATGCAGGTCTCCGTGCTGGCGCTGATCGTGCTGCCGGGCACGGCCTTCGCCCAATATGAAGTATTCAGCGAGCCGACGCGGATCGGCCTTGTCGCATCCATGGACCCGGACGCACCGGGCCATGTCAGCTTGCGCGCCGAACTCAGCAGTGCGGTCGGCACCGGCGTGGCGGACGGGCGGATCACCTTCATCGACATGACGACCCTGCAGGTGCTCGGTTGGACCAGCGTGGCGCAGCCGCAGATCACCGCGCAGGGCCTCGCGCCCGGCCGTCACATGCTACGCGCCGATTACAGCGGCAGCGCCGCACATCTGCCGTTGATCATCCTGCCGAGCCAGTCGGCCGAAGTCCCGCTCGATGTCACGATGCAACCGGCGCTGACCCTGTCGTCGTCGAGCGAACTGATCGCGCCCGGCGATCTGGTGACATTCGTTGTCACGGTGAGCGGCGACGCCGGAGTCGCTGGCGGCTGTGTGACATTTCGCGATGGTGAGAGCGTGATCGCGGCGCGTGTGCCGCTCGATCATGCCGGGACGGCGGCCTTCACGACATCGGCGCTGTCATCCGGCTCCCGCACCATCGTGGTGCAGTACGACGGCGATACCCGCTACGCCAAGGCGACGGCGCAAATCGAGCAGCAGGTGACCTCGCCGCTTGCCGCGGTCGAGCGCCGCTAGGCCCGGCTATTCGGCCATCGACACGGCGGCTGCGGGTTCGGCTCGGCGCCGACTGCGGATCGCCAGCCGGAACACCAGATACTGGGTCGCCACGGCCGCAACCTTCGCGGCCGGAGCGATCACCATGACGTAGAATGTCCACACCTTGATGTCGCCGGTCATCGCTGCAGCGATCACGCCGGCACCGAGCGTGATCATCAGGACGGCCCAGAAATATCCCGACACCCGCACGTAGTCCGGGATCGTCGTCGTCACGATCGGGGGCACGTAGCGCAGCATCCAGTCCCGCCGCAGCATGATGGCGCCGACCGCGATATGGCCGATGCTCGGCTTGATCAGCACGAAGCGCGGGTCATTGGTCAGCAGCGTCGCGCCGCCGAGGACGATCACCATCGCGACGCTCGCATAGGCCATCACGTCGAGCCGGAAGCCCTTGTAGCGCGCATAGGCGAACTGGCCGACGGCCCCGATCACCGCCACGATGGTAGCGAGCGCGACATTGCCGGTCGAGAAATACAGCACCACGAAGATGATGGTGGAGAAGAAGTCATTGCCGAGCTTGGAGAACACGGCCTTCATCGCAGGTTCCTCGCAGCGGCGGCCGCGCCTCGGCGCGGGCTGGTTGGCGCGATATTGCGCGGGACGGACAACGAAGTAAACCGCGCAGCGGCGCGAGGTGGCTGTCTCACGTCAGCGTGAAACCGCCCGGCTTTTCTGGCGTTGATGCGGCATGGCCAAGTCGACGAAGACATCAGCATCGAAGTCCTCCGGGGCAAAGACAAAGGCGAAAGCCGCCACCAAGAAGGCGCCGTGGTCGCGCGCGAATCCGCGCAAGCGCACCGGCAAGGCCTCAAAACATCTGTCGCCGGCCAAGAAGGCCGCCGCCAAGGCCCGCGCCAATCGCGCCGGCCGCCCGTATCCGAACCTGGTGGACAACATGGCCGTCGCGTCGAAGTCGAAATCATCCAAGTCCTCGAAGTCCAAAGCTTCAAAATCGAAGTCGTCCAAGGCCAAGGCTTCCAAGGCCAAGTCGTCGAAACGAAGGTCGGCCAAGACCTCCTCCGCCAGGAAAGCCAAGACGAAGTCGTCTGGGCGCAACGGCGGATCATCCAAGAAGAAAAGCGCAGCCACCGCGCCGCGCAAGGCTGCGGCATCCAGAACCTCTCCAATCCGGACATCTGCGGGCGGTCCGTCCGAGAAAGATCCCCGCGGCGGCCTCACCGCGGCAGGCCGCAAGGCGTTTGCCGAGCGCGAAGGGGCGCATCTCAAGCCGGGCGTAACCAAGAAGGCCGCGGAGATGTCGCCCGCCGAGATGCGTCGCAAAGGAAGCTGGGCCGTGCGGTTCTATGGACGGGCCAAGCTGCCGGCGCTGCAGGACAAACAAGGCCGCCCGACCCGCTTTGCGCTATCGGCACACGCCTGGGGCGAGCCGGTGCCGAAGACCGAGGCCGCGGCCCGGCGCATTGCCGCCAAGGGCGAGCGGCTGCTGAAACGCTATCATCGGCTGAAGGACAAAGGCGCGGCCTGACGCGGGGGGCGCACGAATCCCGGCGGAGATTCGAGGCATCAGGCTGGGGACGGTGCGCCGGAAAGGCCGGAAACCCCTGCCAATCGCGGTGGAATCGATCTAGAAGAACCGCTTGCGTTCCCTTCACCGCTCGCGACGTACAAAGCTCATGCCGGATCTTTCGACCAAGCCCTACCGTATCGGCCGCTCCAAGACCGGTCTCGGCCTGTTCGCCACCCAACCGATCAAGAAGGGCAGCAAGATCATCCGCTATTTCGGGCCGATGCTCGATTGCAACAAGAAGAAGGACGACGCGGTCGAGAACAAGTATCTGTTCCAGATCAGCAAGCGCTGGACGATTGACGGCTCGGTGCGCAAGAACATCGCGCGCTACATCAATCACTCCTGCAAGCCCAACGCGGAGTCGGACGTCAGCGTCAAGAAGCGCAAGATCATCATCCGGGCGATCAAGAACATCGAGCCCGGTGAGGAGATCAACTACGACTACGGCACCGAGTACTTCAAAGAATATCTGAAGCCGATCGGCTGCAAGTGTGACGCCTGCGAGAAGAAGCGCCTGAAGAAGGCCGCCGAAGCCCGCGCCGAGAAGAAGCAGAAGGCCGCGGGCCCCGCGAAGCCGGCCAAAGGAAAAGCCGCCGAAACGTCCAGGGGCAAGACCAAGGGCAAGGCTGCTCCGAAGTCCGGCAAGGCGAAGTCCGACAAGGTGAAGACCTCCAAGGCCGGCGCGAAGTCTGGAAAGACGGGAAAAGCTGCCGGCAAGGACTCCAAAGCGAAGACAGCGTCGAAGGCTGCAAAGGCCAAGTCCGGCAAGAAGGCCAAGTAGGCGGCTTCGGCCGCTCGACCGACCTCGACATAAGATCTCCGTCATGCCCGGGCTCGTCCCGGGCATCCACGTCTAGGGCAAGATTATCGGCAAAGAATGTGGATGGCCGACGCGGTTTGGTCGGAGTGTTTCAGCGTCATTGCGAGGAGCGCAGCGACGAAGCAATCCGGTATCATGCTCGGCGGATGGATTGCTTCGCTGCGCTCGCAATGACGGAGTTAGATCAACGCCGCCGACCGGCTCCGCTTCAGCCCCATATACTGCAGTTCCGCGAACACGCCGACCGCGATCGCCTGAATGACCACGAAGGCAATGCCGACGCCGTTCGGCGCCACGGCGCTACTGAGTAACAGCGCGATGCTGGCGAGAGTCCACAGCGCGTTGCCGATGATCACCAGCAGCACCAGCGGGCGCTGCAGGGCCGCGCGGGTGCCGAGCCAGCCGACGAAGGCGGCGTAGGCGATCAGGAACAGACCGGTTTCCAGCAAGAGCGGTTGCGGCAGCGCGAGCATCGGCGCAAGCGCGCCCGCGCCGGTGACGAGCAGCAGCGCCATGGCGCCGCTGACGAGCGCGTCGGCCTGGAGGGCGCGGCGGAGCAGCAAGGACGGATGGATCATGGTCGTCTCCTTCGGTGCGATGAACCATGACCGGACGATGCGCAGGCTTGCTGCCGAAATCGATTACCTCGCAGGTCATGGAAGCCGCGCAGGCTGCATGCTAGCTTTTCGGTCATGAACACCTCGATCTCCTCGGCCCAGGCCGCCGCCGGCGCGCAGCCGGTGCGCATCGGCGATTACTTGCGGCAATGGCGGCAGCGCCGCCGGCTCAGCCAGCTCGATCTCGCGCTCGACGCCGAGATTTCCGCGCGGCATCTGTCCTTTGTCGAAACCGGCCGCGCGGCGCCGTCGCGCGACATGGTGATGCGGCTTGCCGAGCGGCTCGATGTGCCGCTACGCGAGCGCAACGTGCTGTTGGTCGCGGCGGGGTTCGCGCCGGCATTTCCGCAGCGGACGCTCGACGACCCGGCGCTCGCGGCGGCGCGGGTCGCGGTCGATCAGGTGCTGAAAGCCCACGAGCCGAGCCCGGCGCTGGCTGTCGATCGCCACTGGAACCTGGTCTCGACCAATCGCATGGTGGCGCCGATGCTGCAGGGCGTTCCGCCGTCGCTGCTGGCGCCGCCGCTCAACGTGCTGCGGTTGTCGTTCCATCCGGAAGGACTGGCGGCGCGCACCGCCAACCTCGGCGAATGGTGCGCGCATCTGCTCGAGCGGTTGCACCGGCAATGCGAGGCGACCGCCGATCCGAAGCTGCTGGATCTGTATCAGGAGCTGAAGACCTATCCGGTGCCCGCCCGCGCCGCGCCGGTGGCCCCGGATGCCGTCGCGGTCCCGTTCCGCCTCCAACTCGGCGACCACACGCTGAGCTTCATCTCGACCACCATGGTGTTCGGCACGCCGGTCGATGTCACGCTGTCGGAGATCGCGATCGAGACGTTTTTCCCGGCCGACGATGCCACCGCGGCGACGCTGCGCAACATCGCTGCAGCCCTGTAACGCCTTGCGCGTGCTTGCTGGGCGCCCATCTGTATGGGAGTGTTCGGCAGGGAACAACACAAGGAGGCGCCGATGAGCGCGCTGAAGCCGCTGAAGATCGATGTCGTCTCCGACGTCGTCTGCCCGTGGTGCTATATCGGCAAGAAACGCATCGAGCAGGCGCTGGCGCTCGCGCCCGACGTGCCGGTCGAGCTCACCTTCCGGCCGTTCTTCCTCAATCCCTGGGTGCCGCGCGAGGGTGTTTCGCGCGACGATTATCTGACGCAGAAATTCGGCTCGCCCGCGCGCTACAAGGAACTGGCCAGCCGCGTCGTCGATGCCGCCGCGCAGGAGGGGCTCGAGTATCATCCTGATCGCGTGCAGCGGCAGCCCAACACGATCGATTGCCACCGCCTGATCCACTGGGCGGACGCGATCGGCAAGGGCCCGGCGATGAAGCAGCGGTTGATGGAATTGTACTTCCGCGACGGCGGCGACCTCACCGACATCGATGTGCTGGTGCAGGCCGCAGCCGAGATCGGCCTCGATGCAAACGAGGTCCGCGCCAAGCTCGCGACCGATGCGGACGTCGACCTGATCTCGGGGCAGGCCAATGAGGCGGCCGAGAAGGGCATTTCGGGCGTGCCGACCTTCGTGTTTGCGCAGAAGTATGCGGTATCGGGGGCGCAGGATCCGGCACAGCTCGCCAAGGCGATCCGTCACATCTCCGAAGAGATCAACGCCCAGGCGGCGGAGTAATCAGCGCTTCAGCAGCCGCTTGGCGGTCTGGCGCAGCGCCTCACGGGCGCGTAGCGCCAGCGTGATCGGTCCGAACAGCGGATCGCGGGCGCGTAGCGGGATCAGTACGTCGCCGACCGCGAACCGGCCGCGCCAGATCGGATCGATCATCGGATGATCGGGAGCGGCAGTCGAGTCGACCAGCTTGATGGCCGGATCGGCGCACAGGTGCCGCGTCAGCTCCAGCGTCAGCAGCACGCCGGGCGAACTGCGCGCGTGCTGCTCGGCGATCCCGAGCTTGAAGAAGTAAGCGCGATCCCCGTGGCGCAGCACGATGCCGGCAGCGATCGCCTCATCGCCGGCATGCAACAGTGCGACCTCACAGGCCCCCCGCGCGGCGAGAGTAACGGCGGCCTGGCGCAGTCGTGCCGCCAGCTCCGGTTGGTGCAGCAGGGCCGTGCCGCGGCGGCCCTTCCAGCCGCTGGCTTCGAGCGCCAGAAATACATCGTAGGCGCGAGCCACATCATCGGGCGCCTGTGCCACGCTGAAGCGGACCTCGCCATGATCGCCGAGGCGGCGCATCAACCGGCGATATTCCTTGAGCCGTTTGCCGCCCAGCGCGTCGCGCAGGAGGTCCTCGCTGTTGCGCGTCGCATCGAGGCAGGCGCGCGACCAGCCGTTGAGCAGCACGGGCGCGAGGCCCTCGGCCTGTGCCGCCTGCGTCAGCATCCGCACCGCCTCGCCGTCCCGCGAGACGTCGCGCAGCAGCAGCGCGCGAGCTCCCGTGGCGCGCGCCTTTGCCTGCAGCACGACAGCGGCCTTGGTGCCGTCCTCGCGGTCGAGCAGCGGCGTATCCAGCGAGCGAAACGGGTCGGCCGAGATCAGCACCGGCAGCGGCAGCCGGAAGGCGCGCCAGCATGACAGGACCGGCAGCAGCCCGGTGAGACGACCGGCGGCATCCTGCGCGGTCAGCGCGCGGGTCCCTCGGCTGGCTCGTTCGTCGCCATTGGCCGCCAGCGTCCATTCCGGCAGGTAGTAACCGTTCGGTTCGACGACGCGATCCGCCAGATCCCGCCAGGCCTGCGCGTCCAGTGCGGTGATCGACGGCAGAGCATGAGCTTCGCCATGCGACGCGCCCCGAGCGACCGGAGGTGCCTGCGAGATGTCCACCACGTTTACGTCCTGCGTTGTCTGGCGGCGCCGTGGAGCAGCGCCGTGTTTGCGCCGAACGTACCGGACGAAGTGTTCGATTGCGTAAGGCGTAGCTCTGATTTGTCGGGTAATGTTAACCCCGTCTTACCCGCGTTGGTTGTTCGCGGACGGCGCGCTGGCTCGGCCGTGGCGTCGAATTGCCACGGGCCTGAACCGCTTTCCTGATCGCGCCGACCAACCAGCGGGACGTCGATCGGGAAGGAGAGCCGATGGTGCGGGCGATGCTGTGGAACGCGGCGGTGGCTGCGGCTCTGATGTTGGGAACGGAGGCGGCGCTGGCGGAGAGCCGCGTCGCGCTGGTGGTCGGGCAATCGGCTTATCGGGCGGTACCGCCCTTGCCCAATCCGGCCAACGACGCCAAGGCGGTGGAGAAGATGCTCGGCGAGGCCGGCTTCGAGGTCACTGCCGCCAACGATCTGAGCCAGACCGAGCTACGCCAAATGGTCGGCGACTTCGCCGCCAAGATCGCCGCCAAGGGGCCGGACACCGTCGCGCTGGTCTTCTATGCCGGCCACGGCATCCAGGTCGACGGCGAGAACTATCTCATCCCGGTCGATATCGATCCCAAGCGGGAGACCGATATCCCGCTGCAGGCGGTCCGGCTCGACGACGTGCTCAATACGCTGACCTCGGTGCCGACCCGAAGCCGCATCATCATGCTGGATGCGTGTCGCAATAATCCGTTCCCCGAAATCCGCAAGACGACCGGGCAGGGGCTGGCGCTGGTCGATACCAAGACCGGTTCGCCCGGCACCTTCGTGTCATTCTCGACCTCGCCGGGCGCCGAAGCCGAGGATGGCGGCGGCGCCAACAGCCCGTACACGACGGCGCTGCTGAAGGCCGGCCGCGAGAGCGGGCTGCAGATCGAGGATACGTTCAAGCGCGTCCGGCTGGCTGTGAACAAGGCCACCGAGGGACGGCAGACGCCGTGGGACAGCTCGTCGCTGATCGACGATTTTCGCTTCTTTGGCGCTGTCGAGACCCCGGCCCAGCCGGCCGCGCAGCCCGAGAAGAAACGCACGGTCGAGGAATGGCGTAGCTTGCTGAAGGGCAAGAAGGTCGAGGAGGCCAATGAGCTGATCGTTTCGGACGGATCGGTCGACGCCTATGAGGCGTTCGTGTCGCTGTTTGCCGAGCCGCCGCTCGGCACGCAGGCGAAACGCTGGCTCGATCGCCATCGGCGGATGCAGGCCTGGAACAAGGCGGTTCTCGCCAACACGGCGGCGGCCTACAAGATATTTCTCGATCAGTATCCCGACAGCGACTTGACCGCGACAGCCAGGAAGCTGGAACTGCGGCTGCGTAACAAGCCCGAAGTCGCAGTGTCGGTTCCGGTCGCCACGTCGTTGAGTCCGACGCCGGTCGCGGCGCTGACGCCGGCGTCCGGCGCGACCTGTCCGTGCAGCACGCCGCCGGCGATCAAGAAGAAAGCGGACAAGAAGATCGACAAGTCCAAGGCGAAGCGCGCCGAGCGCGAGGAACCGCCAAAGCGGACCGCGTCCAAGCCGTCGCGCGGGCGGGTGTACTACGATGACGATGTCGATGACGTGGTGGTCGTGCGCCGGCCGCCTCCCGATTATGCCGATGTCCCGCGTGGGCCCACGATTTCGATCGGCGGCTATCGGGGTGGCAGCATCGGACCGCGTGGGCCGATCGGCGGAAACATCGGAGGACGGGGTAGTCGTTACTGATCGGCGATGAGTCCTTCGGGATCGGCCGAGCGACTACTCGAAGGCGACGCCGATACGCTGGGCGATACTCCAGACCGGCCGGCACCGGTGCATCACCTTGTCGCTCTCGATCACCAGCACGAAGTGCTCGGGGAGCCGCACGAGGCCGTCGATGTCGATCCGCGCACCGCCACCCGACAGGTTGCGAACCGTGCAATCGAAGCCGGCGCCGTTGAAGGCGATTGTGCCGCGCTTGTAGACCCGTTGGCGGGGCGATTCTCGTCGCTCGATCATCTCGTCTTTCCCATTGCCCCCGTGAGCGACGTGAATGTCCCACAAGGAAATTAGAAAGAGTTTGATGTGATTGCCGATGAAAAGCCGCGCCTATTCAGAGGTTGTTTACCGTGATCCGGAATCCCGCCTGTGCGGACCCCGGCGCCAGGCGCTTGCCCGCGCGATGTGATCATCGATGCCGACATGCTCGCCGCCTGACGCCAAGACGTTCAGCGCAAGCCAGAGCTTGAGCATCGTAGCGGCGGAGGTAATTAGGAGAGTAGTTGCCCCTACAGCATTGCGAATGCGCTCGATACCATCGCCACGGGCTTGCCGTCGCCGGCGCCGAGCAGCGTCACGCGGCCGAAGCTCATGGTGCGGCCGAGCCGGACCACGCGGGCCTCGGCGAGCACGTCGCTGGACGCGACCGCTTTGAGGAAGTGGGTGGTCTGATCGACCGTGGTCATCGGCCGAAAGCCGCGATTGGCGGCGAGAATCGCGAAGACCATCGCGGTGTCGGCCAAGGCCATCAGGGCCTGGCCGCAGACGATGCCGCCGCTGCGGCAGAGCCGCTCCGAGAATGCCATCCGCAGGGTCGCGCCCGGCTGCCAATCGGCCGCGGCGCCGGGGGGCGGGTCGGTTTCGATCGCCTCGACCGTCAGACCGAGATCGAGCACCCACGGCGCGAACACTTCACCGAGCGTTTGACGGGCCTGTTCGAGGCCGAACTCCGTTGCCTGCGGGGCTTCCGCCATAAATTGTCCCTCCCTGTGCGTTTTTTCTTTGCTGGACGTTGCCGACCGTGCCGATTGCACGGACGGCGTGTGATTTGTCGCATCGGAGCCGATTCTGGGCGGCTTGAAAACGCCACGGTCGATCCCTTAAGCTTTTGGCGGTTTGACAGGGTGGCGTATGGTCAAGCGTTCGATACTCGTGTTCGGCGTCGTTGCTGCGGCAATTCTCCTCAATGGTTGTACCCGCTGTGGTCCAATCTGGGAGGATTGGACGCAGTCGCCGAAGTCTTGCAGGTCCGATCGCCTCTGATGGCGGCGCCAGCCTGCCGCAAGAAGAGGGAAGTGACATGAAGGTACTGCGCGGCGCAGCGGTGTTGGTTTTGCTGATGGGGCCCGCGGTGGCCGTGGCCCAGGAGGCCCCGCACGTGAATCTGGTTCCCGAGATTCAGCACAAGTCGCCCGAGGAGAAGGCGCAGGACGCCATCCGCGAAAAGGCCTATCGCGAGTCACTGCGCAAGATTCCGGATGCCAAAGCTCCGAACGATCCCTGGGGTGACGTGCGTAGCAACGAGGCTGCATCCGCCAAGCCGAAGACTGCGACTACGAAGTCGAAGAAATCAGGACAGGCTGCGAACTAATTTCAGTGCCAACTACGACCACCGTCGAATAGCGTGGTCAAAACGGCACAGATTTTTCTTTGAAATTGATGTTGATGGACCGTCGCGGCGAATGTTTCGACGCGCGGCTATCGGCGCCTACACGGCGGAGGTCGTATTTCGCGATTGTAGGACAACACGTGAAGTCTCTCGATGTGGCGTTCGATCCAATGGCGTTTCTGAGTAGCGCGGGACCGGGTCGGACGATCCAGCAATTCCGCAAGCACCAAAGCATCTTTGCGCAAGGCGATAAGGCCGACAGCGTGCTGTATTTGCAGCAGGGGCGCGTCAAGCTCGTGGTGATGTCGGAGCAGGGCAAGGAAGGCGTCGTCGCGATCCTCGAAGCCGGGCAGTTCTTCGGCGAGAGCGCGCTCATCGGACGGCGACGCTTGTCGACGGCCGTGGCGCTTGAAGACTGCATGGTCACGGCGCTGACCGGTCCGATGCTGATTACTACCATCCAGCGCGAGCCCGGCATGTGCGAAGTTTTCATGACGCACCTGCTCAAGCGCAATTGCCGCGTGGAAGAAGACCTGATCGATCAGCTGTTCAATTCCAGCGAGAAGCGTCTGGCACGACTGTTACTGCTGCTCGCGGATTTGAGCGAAGGTGATAGTGCGAAGTCGCTGCCTGTTGATATCAGCCAGGAAACGCTGGCTGAAATGATCGGGACGACGCGCTCGCGCGTCAGTCACTTCATGAACAAGTTCCGCAAGCTCGGCTTCATCAACTACAACGGCCACATCGAAGTCTATCCGTCGTTGCGTAGTACCGTGTCGCCCGACAAGGCGCGGCTGCAGGACGGCGACACGCGCCGCTCCGATTAGCGCGATCGCGCTCTTCAGAACTGTGTGCGGGCGGTGGTCAGCACGCGGACACTCCTGACAAGAGACACGCCGAAACCGAGCACGTTCTCGGGCGCGGCTTGCACGGCTCTTGCCTGCCTATGCTCGCATCTCCCGATGCAAACGCAGGGGCGCGGCGGAGGCGCGCGTCAGCTTTTATCGCCCAGCAGCTTGCCGTCGACACGGTTGACGAAGTGGACCTGCGTGCAGGCGGGACAGCGGATCAGTTCGAAGGTGGTGGCCGTCGGAGGGGTGATGTCCTCAGCAACCCAGGCCTGAACCTTCATGGCAGTCCGCGGACATTTGTAGATCACATGAGGCATCAGGGCCGGAGCTCTGCGGGAATTTTCTGGACCATTGCCGGCCAGGCCTCTTCGTCTTTTGATCTAGATCAACTGTAGTATTCTTACACCTCAAAACTAGCGTGAATTCTTGGCAATGCGCAGCGTGCGCATACGCCCGGTAGCGGGATCCTCAGGGATGCCGACCGGACGTTGCAACGCGTGGACGGATAGAAGGTTTGTCTAGCGGCTATTGCCGGGCGCAGCTCACCACGATGCTGCTCGAGGTCGGACCGCAGCGCGCGGTCAGCACGCCGCGCTCGACCGTGATCGTATCGCTGAAGCGTGCCGAGGAGCTGCCGACGCACAGCGCCGAGACCAGGGTTTCGCCGCTGTCGCAGCTCGTCGGACAGCCGTTCGAAACGCAGCTGGCAGAAGTCACGGTGCGGATGCTGGAGGCCGAGACGCCGTCCTTGCCGGCCGGGCCGGGTGGTCCGGCGGGACCTTCGGGGCCCTGTTCGCCACGCGGGCCCGGAGTTCCCTGGCCGAGGTCGCATCCGCCCAGCGCAAGAGCCGCGGCCGTCAGTCCGATCAAAGTCCCGAGACGCATCTGCCCATCCCCCTGTGAATAATCGACCCGTAGCAGCCGCGGGCAGGAGCACGATGACCGCGCTGTCGAAGCTCCGGCGATGGCCATCAGCGATGGTCTGGAAACCTGCCGAGCATTCGACGTCTAGGTCAGAACCGGGCTCAAAACTTTGAGATGGCGCAAGACGATCGATCGGGACGGAGTGGCGCAAGAGCGAACACGCTGCAGAAGCTGCGCGTGCATCGATTTTCCGTGGCGCAGTTTCGGCGTACCGGCAGGCCAAAATGAAAGAGCCCCGAACGAGGCCATGTTCGGGGCTCCCGTCAGCGTCGGAACTCCCCACCTCTAGAAAGCTCGGCAATGACGGCTGGTAAGCTATCCAGCGAGGTGCGGCTCGCATTGCTTAGAATCAAATACCTCTGTGTTTGCAGCGCTCTGCAGAGCCTCCGGCGTTGGAGCGTAACCACGCGCCAATCGCATCGCGGGCGCTCGGAGAACTTGTCACGCCACTGTGCTGCCTACAAAGGCCCGCATCACGTTCCGCCACGGCTCGGCCGATCGCGCTCGCTGAGGTTCGCGATCAACTGCATCAGGACCCGGCGTCGCTCTTCGTCATGGGTTTCCGACAGCAGGCGGCGATAGAGTTTGAGGTTTTCCTCGCGAACAAACTTGTCCAATGGTGTTGTCCCCGTTCGTTTCAGGCACTGAACCATCCGGTCCGCGACCGGCATGAACTGACTGCGATGAAGCGAATGGTGGAAAAATACAGCGCCTGAGAATGGCTGTCGATCCGAGAGGCACAGACGAGGACGCACATAATTTAACTGACGTTGTAAGGTGAAGCCTTACATGCAGCCTTGGTCTTTGTCCGGATCGTCGTTCAAGCGCCCTGCGGCGCGCCGGGGGCGGGATTGTTGAGCAATTGGGTGATTGCCGCCACCACTTGCGAGGGCGCGAACGGCTTGGTGATGAGCAGGCTGTTGGGGACGCCGCGCGAGGCCCATTCGGCGGCGCTGTCGCCGGTCATGTAAACCACCGGAAAGCCCGGATCGATCTCCCGGACGATTCGGCCGACGTCCCATCCATCCAGGCGGTCGCGGCCGAGATTGACGTCGGTCAGGACCGCACGGAAACGCTGCGGATCCTCAAGCAGCTGCTGAGCCTGCTCGCCCGACGCGGCCACTTCGACTTTGAAACCACCTTCTTCGAGGGCTTCCTGTACGACACTCTGGATCATTGGTTCGTCTTCGACGACCAGGATCACGATCGAATTTTCCAAGACGAACCCCTGCCACAGGCATCGACCGGGACAACAAGTCTCGCGGGCGGTGGAAGTTCCATTTCGCCGGCTCCGAGGCCGGATGCGTGCGTCATGATTCCATTGGTGGATGGGGACTGGCGCGCCGAGACGTTAAGCAGGTACCGAGAAAGCACGGGAGTTGTTGCTATGACGTGGTACGTGGACGCCATCCTGGTCGGGATCATTCTGCCCTGGATCATCGTGACCTATCGGCTGATCGCAGCCTTTCGTTCCAGCGTCGCCAGCGGCCTCATTGCCTGGGCGAAATGGGCCGTGCCGTGCATTCCGGCGATGCTGCTGGTGATGTGGGGTGTTCAGAGCCTGCGCTAGAAAGCATGCCGGAATCATTGCGGGCGCGGCGGCTCAATTCGTTCCGTCGCTCCGGTTGATCGACAGCATCATGCCGTTCTTGATCCGTCGCGCTTCGGTGAAAGCGCGCTGCACGCCGAGATCGGCGGAGTCGGTCGAGAAGGTGATCAGCTTGTTGCAGTTGGGGCATTGCACCTGAACGCCTTCGCGGATGTTCCGGATCTTCTCGCGGAACGGCACGCGGCACTTGGTACACAGCACCCGAATCTTGTCCGGCGGCTTGGTCGGAGCGAGCTGCATGGTCATCCCCTAGTTCTGCGTGGGGACGATTGAGAAACGATGAACGGCGCGCGCTCAGGGCTCGGGGTGCGGGTCTTGTGGCAAACCTGTGATCTCGGGGAGGGGGGCAAAGCCCAGCCGCGAGGTCGCGTGCGCGGGCCGCCAATGCGTCGGTCGCCGCGGCACGAATTCATGGGTTTCGCAGTGCACCCATCCGCCGATCACCCGCCGGCACGGCTCCATGGTCCACTCGACCCGGCCGTCGACAATGACTGCCAGTTCCAGCTGCACGTCGAAGCTTTCTGTGCCGATGGGCTCCCACATACGACTAAAGGTGCGCTGTCCTATTCCGTGAGCATTGTCCCCAATCAATTACGGGCCGAGTCGGGCCGGGTTTCACGCAAAAATCGCGATTCCAACCGATCTAGCGAGGCGGTGACGGTGGATCGCGATGGGTGGCGGCCGTGATTATCTGCAAAGAACATATTGCGAACAGAGAACAAAGAGTGTACGTTCTTATCCATTGATTATCGGCCCCTCGCGGTTTGTCCCACCGGCGAATCCCGTCCATAAGGAGCATCACATGGCTTCCGCCCCCACTGCCCTGCGTATCGTCGAAGGTTCTTCCATGGACAAATCCAAAGCGCTGTCCGCCGCGCTGTCTCAGATCGAGCGCCAGTTCGGCAAGGGCTCGGTGATGAAGCTCGGCAAGAACGATCGCTCGATGGATATCGAGACGATCTCGTCCGGTTCGCTCGGGCTGGACATCGCGCTCGGTGTCGGCGGTCTGCCGAAGGGGCGCATCGTCGAGATCTACGGGCCGGAATCCTCGGGCAAGACGACGCTGGCGCTGCATTGCGTCGCCGAGGCACAGAAGAAGGGCGGCATCTGCGCCTTCGTCGATGCCGAACACGCGCTCGATCCGGTCTATGCCCGCAAGCTCGGCGTCAATGTCGACGAGTTGCTGATTTCCCAGCCGGACCACGGGGAACAGGCGCTTGAGATCGCCGATACGCTGGTGCGGTCCGGCGCGATCGACGTGCTGATCATCGACTCGGTGGCGGCGCTGGTGCCGCGCGCCGAACTCGAAGGCGAGATGGGTGACGCGTTGCCCGGCCTGCAGGCCCGCCTGATGAGCCAGGCGCTGCGCAAGCTCACTGCCTCGATCAACAAGTCCAACACGATGGTGATCTTCATCAACCAGATCCGGATGAAGATCGGCGTGATGTACGGTTCGCCGGAGACCACCACGGGCGGCAATGCGCTGAAGTTCTATGCCTCGGTCCGCCTCGACATCCGCCGCATCGGCCAGATCAAGGAGCGCGACGAAGTCGTCGGCAACCAGACCCGAGTCAAGGTGGTGAAGAACAAGCTCGCGCCGCCGTTCAAGCAGGTCGAGTTCGATATCATGTACGGCGAGGGCGTCTCCAAGATGGGTGAGATCCTCGACCTCGGCGTCAAGGCCGGCATTGTCGAGAAGTCCGGCGCCTGGTTCTCGCACGACAGCCAGCGGCTCGGTCAGGGCCGTGAGAACGCCAAGGCGTTCCTGCGCGCCAACCCGGATCTCACCGCCAAGATCGAAGCGTCGATCCGGCAGAACTCCGGCCTGATCGCCGAACAGATCCTCGCCGGCTCGCCCGAGAGCGACGCCGAAGGCGAGGAGCCGGTCGACGAATAAGGCTTGGCGCCGAGGCATCGGCGATGCTGTGAACGACAGCGCGGACAACGCTCCGCGCTGAGGAAATTCAAGACGGCGAGCGCTGCGCCCCCTGTTGCCGGGGATCCCGCAGCGCTCGCCGCATTTTTGAGCTGAGGCTGAGGCTGAGGCTGAGGCTGAAACAGCAAAATCGGCTGTCATCGCCCGCGAAGGCGGGCGACCCAGTATTCCAGAGCGCGTGTTGAGAGGTCGGGCTTCTGCTTAACGCTCTGCGATACTGGATCACCCGCCTTCGCGGGTGATGACGGGAGATTCTGGGGTATGGCGTTGCGTCATCCATCCCCGTCATGCGCCGGCTTGATTCGCGCATCCATCGCGCGCGCAGCGCGCTGCAGGACGGCCTCTTGCGGAGCGGATGGATAGCCGGGTCAGGCCCGCCAACGACGCCTTGGGTGATGTCGACGTTCGACGCGATGCGCCCGGCATGCGGATTTTTCCGGCACTGCGGCCGTGGCGGTCATTCTCCTTGCGCCCGGTCCCGAGTCGACGTTTCCGCCGACCCGTTGCCTCGCTTTCTCCACTACCGCGCTTACTCCGCGGCTCGCGCGTAGTCCGCCGCCAGTGCGTAGTCCTCGATCGGCGGGCAGGAGCAGACCAGGTTGCGGTCGCCGTAGACGTTGTCGACGCGGCCGACCGGGCTCCAGTATTTGTCGGTCCGCGAATGCGGCGCCGGGAAGCAGCCTTCCGTGCGCGGATAGGGCCGCGTCCACTCCGCCGAGGTGACGTCGTGCACCGTGTGCGGGGCAAAACGCAGCGGCGACTGCTCGATCTTGAAGCGGCCCTCCTCGATCTGCGCGATCTCGCGGCGGATCGCGATCATCGCGTCGCAGAACCGGTCGATCTCGGCTTTCGATTCCGACTCGGTCGGCTCGATCATCAGCGTGCCCGGCACCGGGAAGCTCATGGTCGGGGCATGGAAGCCGTAGTCGATCAGCCGTTTCGCGATGTCGTCGACGGTGACGCCGGTGGTGGTCTTCAGCGGTCGCGGATCGACGATGCATTCATGCGCGACGCGGCCGCGCAGGTTGCGATACAGCACCGGGAAATGCGGCTGCAGTTTCGCTGCGATGTAGTTGGCGTTGAGGATCGCGATCTCGGTGGCGCGCTTCAGGCCGGCGCCGCCCATCATCAGGATGTAGATGTAGGAGATCGTCAGGATCGACGCCGAGCCATAGGGCGCGGCCGACACCGTGCCGCCGCCGTGCAGCACGCCGCTGGTCGGCTCGCCCTCGGCCGGATGGCCGGGCAGGAACGGCGCCAGATGCGCCTTGACGCCGATCGGCCCCATGCCGGGGCCGCCGCCGCCATGCGGAATGCAGAACGTCTTGTGCAAATTGAGGTGGCTGACGTCGGCGCCGTAGTCGCCGGGCCGGGCGAGACCGACCTGCGCGTTGAGATTGGCGCCGTCGAGATAGACCTGTCCGCCATGGGCGTGGACGATGTCGCAGATCTCGCGGATGTGTTCCTCGAACACGCCGTGGGTCGACGGATAGGTGATCATCACCGCGGCGAGATTCGCCGAATGCGCTTCGGCCTTGGCGCGCAGATCGTCGACATCGACGTCGCCATGGCTGTCGCAGGCGACCACCACGACATCCATGCCGGCCATCGCGGCCGAGGCGGGGTTGGTGCCGTGCGCCGAGGACGGGATCAGGCAGATCTTGCGATGCGGTTCGTTGCGCGACAAATGATAGCCGCGGATCGCCAGCAGGCCGGCATATTCGCCCTGCGCGCCGGAATTCGGCTGCAGCGACACCGCATCATAGCCGGTGATCTCGGCCAGCCAGGCTTCGAGCTTGGCGAACATCGCGTGATAGCCTTCCGCCTGCGCGCGCGGCACGAACGGATGCAGGCTGCCGAATGCCGGCCAGGTCAGCGGCATCATCTCGGTGGTGGCGTTCAGCTTCATGGTGCACGAGCCGAGCGGGATCATCGCGCGGTCGAGCGCGAGGTCGCGGTCACTGAGCTTGCGCATGTAGCGCAAGAGTTCGGTCTCGGAGCGATAGTCCTGGAACGCGGCCTGCGTCATGTAATCGCTGCTGCGCGTCAGCGTTGCCGGCAGCGTGTCCGACGCATCCTGCTCGACGCTCGCATAGTCGAGCGCCCCGCCGAACGCGCGCCACAGCGCCTCGACCGTCGCCGGCGTCGTGGTCTCGTCGAGCGCGATGCCGAGCGACGTCGCGTTGATGCGCAGGTTGATGGTCTCGGCCTCGGCGCGGGCCACGATGGCGTCGCGCTTGTCGCCGACCTCCACCGTCAGCGTATCGAAATACGTCTCGTTCACCGGCGCGAAGCCGAGCTGCTTCAGCCCGGCGGCGAGCGTCGCGGTGCGGCGGTGGACGCGGCGGGCGATCGCAGCGAGGCCGTCGGGGCCGTGATACACCGCGTACATCGAGGCGATCACCGCCAGCAGCACCTGCGCGGTGCAGATGTTCGAGGTCGCCTTCTCGCGGCGGATGTGCTGCTCGCGGGTCTGCAGCGCCAGCCGATACGCCGGCTGGCCGTGGCTGTCGATCGACAGGCCGACAATGCGGCCGGGCAGGCTGCGCTTCAGGCTGTCACGCGCCGCCATATAGGCGGCGTGCGGCCCGCCATAGCCCATCGGCACGCCGAAGCGCTGGGCCGAGCCGATCGCGATGTCGGCGCCGAGTTCGCCGGGCGGCGTGATCAGCGTCAGCGCGAGCAGGTCGGCGGCCATCACGGCGATCGCGCCTTTCTCGTGCAGCTTGGCGATCGCGGAACGCGGATCGCGCAGCGCGCCCGACGAGCCGGGATATTGCAGCAGCGCGCCGAACACGTCGGCGGCGTCCAGATCGGTCTCGGGATCGCCGACCAGGATGGTCCAGCCGAGCGGCTCGGCACGAGTGCGTAGCACCGCCAGCGTCTGCGGATGGGCGTCGCGATCGACGAAGAAGGCCTTCGATTTCGCCGCGGAAGCGCGCTCGGCGAGCGCCATGGCTTCGGCGGCTGCGGTGGCCTCGTCGAGCAGCGAGGCGTTGGCGACGTCGAGCCCGGTGAGGTCGCAGATCATGGTCTGGAAGTTGAACAGCGCCTCCAGCCGGCCCTGGCTGATCTCGGGCTGATACGGCGTGTAGGCCGTGTACCAGGCGGGATTTTCCAGAATGTTGCGCTGGATCACGGTGGGCAGCACCGTGCCCGAATAGCCTTGGCCGATCAGCGAGGTGAACACTTGGTTCTGCGCCGCCAGCTCGGTCATGTGCGCGAGCGCTTCGGTCTCCGACAGCGGCGCGCCGAGCGACAGCGGCTCCTTGATGCGGATCGCATAAGGCAGCGTCTCGGCCATCAGCTGGTCGAGGCTGCCGGCTCCGACGGTGGAGAGCATCGCGCCGATGTCCTGCGGCGACGGCCCGATATGCCGGCGCACGAAGTCATTGGCGGCGTCGATCGGTCGGCGATGCGGCATGCTCTGGTCCTCGTTTCGAGAAATGCTCAACCGCGTCATTGCGAGGAGCGAAGCGACGAAGCAATCCAGGGGCTCAGTGCCCCGGAGCTGGATTGCTTCGCTTCGCTCGCAATGACGAATTCACGCGAACGGACGGCTTGTTATTAAGCCGTGTGGGCCTTGTAGGCGGCGGCGTCCATCAGGCCGTCGAGTTCGCTCTTGTCGGCGATCTTCAGCTTGAAGAACCAGGCGGCGCCGTCGGCGTCAGAATTCACCAGCGCCGGCTCGGTGCCGAGCGTCTCGTTGACCTCGAGCACCTCGCCCGAGATCGGCGCGTAGACGTCCGAGGCCGCCTTCACCGATTCGACCACCGCGGCGGCTTCAGCCTTCTTGACGCTGCGGCCGACCTTCGGCAGCTCGACAAACACCACGTCGCCGAGCTGTTCCTGCGCGTAGTTGGTGATGCCGATGGTGGCGACGTCGCCTTCGATCTTCAGCCATTCGTGATCGGAGGTGTAGAGGGTGGTCATGCGGAATCCTCAGCGCTTGTAGGTGTTCGGAACAAACGGCATGGCGGCGACGCGCAGCGGCAGACGCTGGCCGCGCACCTCGGCGAAAACCTGGGTGTCGAGCGTCGCGTGCGATCGCGTCAGATAGCCCATCGCCACCGGGGCGTTCAGGCTGGGGCCGAAGCCGCCGGAGGTGACGCTACCGATCGGCTCGGCCGCATCGGCGCTCGCGAACAGCGGCGCGCCTTCGCGCACTGGGGCGCGGCCTTCCGGCCGCAGGCCGACGCGAATGCGCGACGTGCCGCCGCCCAGCTGCTGCAGAATCACCGAATCGCCGAAGAAGCCGCCCGGCCGCGCGCCACCGGAGCGCCGGCTCTTCTGGATCGACCAGCTCAGCGCGCCTTCAACCGGGGTCGTCGTGGTGTCGATGTCGTGGCCGTAGAGACAAAGCCCGGCTTCGAGCCGCAGGCTGTCGCGCGCGCCGAGCCCGATCGGCAGCACGTCCGGATCGGCCAGCAGCTTCTCGGCGAATGCTTCGGCGCCGTCGGCCGGCACCGAGATCTCAAAGCCGTCCTCGCCGGTGTAGCCGGAGCGCGACACGATGCAGGGCAGGCCTGCCACGGTCAGCTCGGCGACGTCCATGAATTTCAGCTTGGCGACGTCCGGACAGAATTTGGCGAGCGCGGCCTCGGCCTTCGGCCCCTGCAGCGCCAGCAGGGCGCGTTCGGGCAGGGCGGTGATGTCGCAAGCCTCCGACAGATGCGCGCGCAGATGCGCCTCGTCCTCGGTCTTGCAGGCGGCATTGACCACCAGGAACAGCCGGTCACCCAGATTGGTGACCATCAGGTCGTCGCAAATCCCGCCGGTTTCATTGGTGAACTGCGCGTAGCGCTGACGGCCCGGCGCCAGCGCTGCGATGTCCTGCGGCACCAGACGCTCCAGCGCGTGCGCGGCGTCCTCGAGCTTGCCGGACTTCGCCCGCAGCTCGATCTGCCCCATATGCGAGACGTCGAACAGGCCGGCGGCGGCGCGGGTGTGGAGATGTTCCTTGAGCACGCCGGGCGTGTATTGCACCGGCATGTCGTAGCCGGCGAACGGCACCATCTTTCCGCCGCGCGCCAGGTGGAGCGCATGCAGCGGAGTTCGTTTCAAGGCAGCCGCATCATCACGGGCCAGCATATCCAGGCTCCCACGGTTCCCGAGACCGATTTCTCGTCACCATTTCGAGCCCCATCTGTCGCTGTGCCTGAGAGCATTATCCCGTCGGCGGACCTGCATCGGGCAGGGCCCAACCAGGTCTCTTTCCAGATGTCATCAAGTCGCGCGGTCCGTTTGCCTGAGAGTTTCCGGGGCGGTTGCTCCTTCGGCGCCGGCCCCCCTTCACTGAAGGATTGGGCCGATCTCTCCCGACGCGACTTAGTCTCAACAGGTAGGACACAAACACGGCCGCAGCAAGGCTGTCAACGCAGTGCAGCGAGCTATCAACGGCTGTTCGCAACCGCCCCAGGTTGGCCCCAGGCGGGACCTCGCCAGGTGGCAAACAACTGAATCAGCACCCACTTTCTGGACAGCGGCCGGCCCCGCGTCTAAAAGGCAGGACTCCGGGACAGTGGGGTCCGGCGGGCGTTTCGCGGGCATTCCGGACTGAATGGACGAACATGAGCGGCGTTAACGAAATCAGGTCTGCGTTTCTGAACTACTTCGCCAAGAACGGCCACGAGGCCGTCTCGTCGTCGCCGCTGGTGCCGCGCAACGATCCCACGCTCATGTTCACCAATGCGGGCATGGTGCAGTTCAAGAACGTCTTCACCGGGCTGGAGAAGCGTCCCTATCAGCGCGCCACCACCTCGCAGAAATGCGTGCGCGCCGGCGGCAAGCACAACGACCTCGACAATGTCGGCTACACCGCCCGGCATCTGACGTTCTTCGAAATGCTCGGCAACTTCTCGTTCGGCGATTACTTCAAGGAACGCGCGATCGAGCTCGCCTGGAATCTGATCACCAAGGATTTCGGCCTGAAGAAGGACAAGCTGCTCGTCACCGTGTACCACACCGACGACGAGGCCGCGAATTTCTGGAAGAAGATCGCCGGCTTCTCCGACGACCGCATCATCCGCATCCCGACCTCCGATAATTTCTGGGCGATGGGCGACACCGGTCCGTGCGGCCCTTGTTCGGAGATCTTCATCGATCGCGGCGAGCACATCTTCGGCGGCCCGCCCGGCTCGCCCGACGAGGACGGCGATCGCTTTCTCGAATTCTGGAACCTGGTGTTCATGCAGTACGACCAGGTGACGAAGGATGAGCGCGTGCCGCTGCCGCGTCCGTCGATCGACACCGGCATGGGCCTCGAGCGCATGGCGTCGATCCTGCAGGGCGTGGACAGCGTGTTCGACACCGACCTGTTCCGCAACCTGATCGACGCGACGTCCTCGGCGCTCGGCCGCGGTCCGAGCGGCGACGATGCGGCCTCGTTCCGCGTCATCGCCGACCACCTGCGCTCGTCGTCGTTCCTGATCGCCGACGGCGTGCTGCCGTCGAACGAAGGCCGCGGCTACGTGCTGCGCCGGATCATGCGCCGCGCGATGCGCCACGCCCAGCTGCTCGGCGCCAAGGAGCCGCTGATGTGGCGGCTGGTGTGGGCGCTGGTGCGCGAGATGGGCCAGGCCTATCCCGAGCTGGTGCGCGCCGAGGCGATGATCGAGGAGACGATGCGGCTCGAAGAGACGCGCTTCCGCAAGACGCTGGAGCGCGGCCTGTCGATCCTCGACGAGAAGAGCGCGACCCTGAAGAAGGGCGACATGTTCGACGGCGAGACCGCGTTCACGTTGTACGACACCTATGGCTTCCCGCTCGACCTGACGCAGGACGCGCTGCGCAACCGCGGCATCAACGTCGATATCGCCTCGTTCACCGACGCGATGGACCGCCAGCGCGCCAAGGCGCGCGCGTCATGGGCCGGCAGCGGCGAAGCCGCTACCGAAGCCGTCTGGTTCTCGCTGCGCGAAAAGCTCGGCGCCACGGAGTTCCTCGGCTACGACACCGAGACCGCCGAGGGCGTCGTCACCGCGCTGGTCAAGGACGGCGCTGAAGTCGATGAGCTGAAGGCCGGCGACAGCGGTGCGATCGTCGTCAACCAGACGCCGTTCTATGCCGAGTCCGGCGGCCAGGTCGGCGACACCGGCGTGCTGACCGCCGATGGCGTGCGCTTCGTCGTCACCGATACGCTGAAGAAGGCCGGCGATCTGTTCGTGCATTTCGGCACGGTCGAGCAGGGCACCATCAAGTCGGGCGTCGCGCTCGCGCTCGATGTCGATCATGCCCGCCGCTCGGCGATCCGTGCCAATCACTCGGCGACGCATCTGCTGCACGAGGCGCTGCGCCAGGTGCTCGGCGATCACATCGCCCAGAAGGGCTCGATGGTGGCGCCCGACCGGCTGCGCTTCGACTTCGTGCATCAGAAGCCGATCACGCCCGACGAACTGCGCCAGGTCGAAGACATCGCCAACGACATCGTGCTCGAGAACGACGAGGTGATGACGCGTCTGATGGCTGTCGACGACGCCCGCGAGGCCGGCGCCCGCGCGCTGTTCGGCGAGAAGTACGGCGATGAAGTTCGCGTCGTCTCGATGGGCAAGGCGGCGCGCGAGCATGGCTCGAACGCGCTCGGCTGGTCGGTCGAACTGTGCGGCGGCACCCACGTCAAGCGCACCGGTGACATCGGCCTGGTGTCGATCACCGGCGAGAGCGCGGTCGCCTCCGGTGTCCGCCGCATCGAGGCGCTGACCGGCCGCCACGCACGGCAGGCGCTGAACAACCTGCGTAACGATCTGCGCGTCGTCTCGGCGGAGCTCAACGCCTCGCTCGGCGACGTGACGTCGCGCGCCAGCGCGATCGTGCAGGAGCGCAAGAAGCTCGAGCGCGAACTCGCCGAGGCGCGCAAGAAGCTGGCGATGGGCGGCGGCGCTGCGGCCGGTGGCGGCAGCAGCGACGTGCGCGACATCGGCGGCGTCAAGCTGATGGCGCGCTCGGTCGAAGGCATCGAGATCAAGGATCTCAAGAGCCTGGTCGATCAGGGCAAGAAGCAGATCGGCTCCGGCGTGATCGCGCTGATCGCCAAGAGCGAGGACGGCAAGGGCTCGATCGTGGTCGGCGTCACGCCGGATCTGGTGGCGCGGTTCTCCGCCGTCGATCTGGTCCGCAAGGCGTCCGAAGTGCTCGGCGGCAAGGGCGGCGGCGGCAAGCCCGACATGGCCCAGGCCGGCGGCCCCGACGGCTCCAAGGCCGACGCCGCGCTGGAAGCGATCGCGGCCGCAATCGGCGGGTAGCATGACTGCGACGTTGGCGTGGCGGGTCGAGCAGGCCTGCCTCGACGCCTGGCCGGCGCTGCGCAGCGCGATGCAGGGCGACTGGTTGCTGCGGTTCGGCGAGGGCGTGTCGCGCCGCGCGAACTCGGTCAATCCGCTGCACGGCCGCGCCGCGAGCATCGCGGAGCAGCTCGATGGATTCGCCGCGCTGTATCGCGACCACGGCCTGCCGCTGATCGTCCGCGTCCCGACGCTGATCGCGGGCGCCGCGCAGGTCAATCGCGAACTCGATCAGCACGGCTTCACCAGCGAAGGCGAGACCTGCACGCTGCTGCGCGAGTTCGCCGGCGAGCGTTTCGCCGATGATACGTCCGCCGCCGCGCTGGACATCACACTGGCGCCGCGCCCGGACGCCGAATGGCTGGCCGCGATCGCGCGGCTGCAGGCACGGTCGTCGTCGCATGCGGCCGTGTACGCCCGCGTCGTCGATGCGATCGCGCTGCCCGCGGGCTTCCTCGCGCTTCGCCGCGACAAGGCGATCGTTGCGACCGCCTACGGCGTGGTGTCCGGCGATCTGTTGGTGGTCGAGTCCGTCGTGGTCGATGCAGCGCTGCGCGGCCAGGGCCTCGGCCGCCGCCTGATGCAGGCGCTGTTCGCCTGGGGCATCGGCAACGGCGCCAAGGCCGTCTGCCTGCAAGTCGTTGCCGACAACACCGCGGGCCGCGCCCTCTATGCGAGCCTGGGCTTCGACCAGGAACTGTACCGCTACGCCTATCGGCGGGCGCCGCAGAACTAACAGCCTCACCCCGTCCTTCCGGGGCGCGAGCGTAGCGAGCGAACCCGGAATCCGTACGCCGCAGCAGTGGCGGTCGAGGGACGGACTGAGTCCCGTTTTTTGCCGCTGAACACAGGGGGTATGGATTCCGGGTTCGCGCTGCGCGCGCCCCGGAATGACGAGAGGAGGAGTGGACGTATTGCGAAGTCCGTACTTCGCTCCTACACCGCCGCGCTGATCACCGGCATCTCGATGGTCTGCGGCGGCGGTTCGTTGGTGGCTTCCTCGACGCAGTATTTGACGGCGTCGCGTAGCGTCAGCACGGTCGCGTCGGCTTGAGCGGACTCGTTGGTATCGGCCACCTTCGGGGCATCCGCCGACCATAGCGCCACGATGATCTTGGCGTGCGGCGCCTTGCGGCGCAGGCGGCGGACGGCGTAGCGGATGTGCGTGGTGTTCGACGCTTCGAGATACGACAGGCAGATCAGCGCCACGTTCGAGACATCGAGACTGAAGATGTTCTTGGTCGACAGCGCGCTCGACGGCTCCACGCGCGCGCCGATGCCGTGCACGCGGCACAGATGCGACAGCATCAGCGCCGCGGCCTCGTCGAGCTGCGACCGCCCGCCGATGCACAGCACCGGCGCATCGCCTTGCCAGCCGGGCTTGAGGTCGGTCGGCTTCAGCACGGCGATGTCGTCGTCGGCGCTGTCGGTCGGCGTCTCTTCGACGGCGGCGGCCGCCTCGGCATCGGTGGTGGCGTCGTCGCCGACCGGCTCCTGATCGATCTCGTCGGTGAGGTCCTCGGTGAATTCCAGCACCGTGTCCTTGATCCGCGCGAGGCGTACCGCGTCGAGCGCGTCGCGGTCGAGGTCCGCCTGCGCGAGCTGCAGGCCCTTCAGGGCGACGTCGTCGTAGTAAGACGACAGCGAGCGTTCCTTGAGGAATTGCTCGGCCTTCTCGGCGGCTTCGGTCGGATCGCCCGCCAGCATGCGCTGATAGAAGATCTCCGGCGGCGACAGCGCCGGCCTGTCGCCGAACATCACGTCGAGAAATGCCAATCGCTCGACGTGGCGCCCGAGGACGACCAGACACACCGTCAGCGGGGTGGCGAGCACGAGCCCGATCGGTCCCCACAGCGCGGTCCAGAACGTCGCCGAGATCACCACGGCGACCGGCGACAGTCCGGTACTGCGGCCGTACACCATGGGCTCGATCACCTGGGCGATCGCCGGCTCGATCACGAAGAACAGGATCGCCGTCCAGGCCAGCATCGACCAGCCGGGATCGACCGCGACCGCAAGCGTCAGCGGGAAAGCGGCCGCGATGATCGATCCGATATACGGCACGAAGCGCAGCACCGCCGCGAGGATGCCCCACAGCGCCGGGCTCGGCACGCCGATGATCCACAGGCCGACGCCGATCAGGACGCCGAAGCCGGAATTGATCAGCAACTGATTGAGGAACAGCCGGCTCAGCCGGCTGGCGGCGTCGTCCAGCGCGGCGGTGGTGCGCTGCAGGTCGTGCGTGCCGGCGAGGCGGATCAGCCGGTTACGCAGATCTTCCCGCTGCAACAGGATGAAGATGACGAAGATCACGATGATGCCGGTCATCGCCAACGGCGAGATCAGCGGTGCGATCAGCGAGCGCAGATTGGCGAGCGTTCCGGGATCGGGCTGCAGCACTTCGACCGGAACGGGGGCGACGGGCCGCGACGGCGTCGTCGGCGTGTTGAGCGACGGCGTCGGCGCATTCTTCGGCTTGTTCAGCTCCTTGCTGAGATCCTGCAGCATGCCCTCGGCGCGTTCCAGCGTCGTCGAGCCGCCGGTGACGCCGCGCAGCGAGGTGATCTTGGCCTGGATGGTCGATTGATACTGCGGCAGGTCGCCGGCGAGGCGCGACAGCTGCGTGGCGATCAGGCTGCCCAGCGCGAAGATCACCGCGAAGGCCAGCAGCACCGTGGTGATCGCCGCGACCGCGCGCGGCACCCGCAGCGACTGCAGGAAGTTGACCGGGCGCGCCAGCACGAAGCTCAGCAGGATCGCCAGCGCCACCGGCACGAACACTTCGCGCCCGACATACAGCGCCGAAATGATGATGACGGCCAGGATCGTCACGGCGCACGCGCCGACGAGACCGGCGACGTCTTCCAGACTTTGCGGCTTCCCCAGCTTCATCACTTCGACGCTCTCGGCAGGATGCGGACCGGACTGACGCTGACGGCGGCGCGGCAGATTAGTATCGGCGGAAGCCGCCGCCCCGGACCAGCCGGAGGACGAGCAGCAGGATGATCGCGCCAATCGTCGCGTTGATGATCGCGCGCACGATGCCGGCGCCGAGATGGATGCCGAGCTTCGGCAGCAACCAGCTCCCGATGAAAGCGCCGACGATGCCGATCAGCAGGTCGCCGATCAGCCCGAAGCCGGCACCGCGGACGATCTGGCCGGCCAGCCAGCCGGCGACGATGCCGACGAGGAGAATAACGACGAGGCTTTCGCCGGACATGTTCATGAAGGAAGCTCTCCGTACGGCAGAGCGCCGATCATCGATAAGTGCAGTCGAGGTGCTGAGTTCCTTGCGCGGGCCAAGACTTGCGCGGGCCAAGACTTGCGCAGGCCCTGCCCGCCGCGGTCAAAACGAAACAGCGGGGCAGGTGGCTCGATGTGGAGGACGCGCACGCGCACGGCGCGTCGGCCGTCTAACGAACACGCGCGGGCGTCGCAAATCGGATTGCCGGTTATCAGTCCGTCGCCATTCCTTCGCGCACTTGCTTCTTCCGGGTGTCGCGCTCGTCGTGGATGATGGCGATCACCTTGCCGACCGGGGTGCCGAGCGTCTGCAGCACCGTGGAGGCGATCTCGAAGCTGGCTTCGAGCACTTCGCGGATCACGTCGGTGGCCCCGAGCTTGAACAGCCGGCGGGCGTGTTCGGCGTCGCGGGCGCGGACGATCACCGGCAGGTCGGGGCGCTCGGCGCGGGCGGCGGCGACGACGTGCTCGGCCGCCACCGCATCGTGCATCGTCACCACCAGCGCCGGCGCTCCGGCGAGGCCGCATCTGCGCAGGAAGGCGCGCTGGGTGGCGTCGCCATAGACCAGGTTGTGCCCGGCGCGGCGCGCCTTCGCCACCGCCTCGGGGTCGATCTCGATGCCGAGGAACGGCTTGTCCTGTTTCTTCAGGATGTCGCCGAGGATGCGGCCGACGCGGCCGTAGCCGACCACGATGATGCGGCCGTCTTCAGCCGGGCCGGGCTCGGCGTGACCGTCCGCCACTGCGGTGGCGTTGCGCACCCGCGTGCTGGCCTTGCGCGACAGCCGCGCCAGATACGGCGTCAGCATCATCGTGCCCGACGACACCAGCAGCATGAACTGCTCAACCTCGTGGGTGACGAGCCCCGACGAGCTGGCGAGGCCGAGCACCAGGAAGGCGAATTCGCCGCCGCCGGCGAGCAGCAGGCTGGCTTCCGCCACCACCGGCCACGACAGGCCGAACGCGCGTGTCAGGCCGGCGATCAGCGCCGCCTTCAGCGACACCATGCCGAACACCGAAGCCGCCACCATCAGCGGGTAGCGCGCCACTTCGGCGACGTCGATCCGCATCCCGACCGAGATGAAGAACAGCCCGAGCAGCATGCCCTTGAACGGCTCGATATCGACTTCGACCTGACGGCGGAATTCCGTCTCGGCCAGGACGAGACCGGCAAGGAAGGCGCCGAGCGCCATCGACAGGCCGGCGACGTGCGTCAGCAGCGAGGTGCCGACCACCACGAACAGGATGGTGGCCATGAACAGCTCGCGGTTGCGGGTGTGCGCCACCAGCCGGAACAGCCGGCGCAGCACCAGCCGGCCGAAGCCGATGATCAGCAGGATCGCGGCGATCGCCTGGATCAGCGCCATGCCGAGGCCGAACCACACCGAGCTGGCCGAGGTGGCGCCCTGCGCGGCGTCGCTATTGGCCTGGCCGAGCACCACGATCAGAAACAGGATCGGCACCACCGCGAGATCCTGCGCCAGCAGCACCGCGAAGATGCTGCGGCCCGCGAGCGTCGCCAGCCGCTTCTGCTCGGCGAGAAGCTGCAGCACGATCGCGGTCGAGGACAGCGCCAGACAGGCGCCGATCACCAGGCTGGCTTCCACCGTGTTGCCGAAGCCGATCGCGATGCCGGCGATCGCCGCGGTGGTCAGCACCACCTGCAGCATGCCGAGCCCGAACACCAGCCGGCGCATCGTCCAGAGCCGATCGAACGACAGTTCGAGCCCGATGGTGAACAGCAGGAAGGCGACGCCGAGTTCGGCGAGGCGGTCGACCGCGTCCTGCGACGTGATGGTGATCGCTTCCAGCCAGGGGATGCCGGTGCCGATGCGGCCGAGGCTGTAGGGGCCGAGCACGAGGCCCGCGACGAGAAAGCCGAGCACCGGGCTGATGCGCAACCGCGCCATCAGCGGAATCACCACGCCGGCGGTCCCGAGAAACACCAGTGCTTCGCGGTAGACTCCGATATCGCTTGCAGTTGTCATTTTGATTCCAGATCACGCGACCGACGCCGCGGCTCGGGGCTAAATCAAACTCTTGGAGAACTGCGTCAAAACATCGCAATGGATGGGGCGGCCAGCGTCCCGTGCCGCCGCGTGCAGGGCGTTGCCGCAGTAAAGAGATCGCGCCGGCTTACGCCGGCAGCGAGCGCGGGGCGAACAGGATCACGCTCATCCCGACCAGACAGATCGCCGCGCCGATCATGTCCCAGCTGTCCGGGCGGTGGCCCTCCATCGCCCAGCCCCATAACAGCGCGCTGGCGATGTAGATGCCCCCATAGGCCGCGTAGGCGCGGCCGGCAAATGGGCTCTCGGCAAGCGTCAGCAGATAGGCGAACAACGCCAGCGCGACCATGCCGGGGATCAGCCACAGCGGCGACCTGTCGAGTCGCAGCCAGGCCCAGAACGCAAAGCAGCCGGCGATCTCCATCACCGCGGCGGCACAGAAGGTGAGGAGGGAGGTCATCTTGCGGTCGCGCGCGGGCTCGAATTCGGAGGGGAGACGTCAGGCGTTGGACGTCCAGCATAGAGCGCGGTGGCCGAGAGGGAAGGCCGGCACCGGCCAAGAAAAAGGCGCGGAGGGCATCCGCGCCTTTCTGATCTTGAGATGTGCGCCCGATCAGGCGGCCTTGGTCTCGCTCATCGCCTTGTTGAGGTTCTGCGCGACCTTGTCGAGGAAGCCTTCGGTCGAGAGCCAGCGCTGGTCGGCGCCGACCAGGAGGGCGAGGTCCTTGGTCATCGCGCCGGCTTCGACGGTCTCGACGCACACCTTCTCGAGCAGGTCGGAGAAGCGGGCGAGCTCTTCGTTGGAGTCGAGCTTGGCGCGATGCGCGAGGCCGCGGGTCCAGGCGAAGATCGAGGCGATCGAGTTGGTCGAGGTCGCCTTGCCCTTCTGGTGCTCGCGATAGTGGCGGGTCACGGTGCCGTGGGCGGCTTCGGCTTCCACCGTCTTGCCGTCCGGCGTCATCAGCACCGAGGTCATCAGGCCGAGCGAGCCGTAGCCCTGGGCCACGGTGTCGGACTGCACGTCGCCGTCGTAGTTCTTACAGGCCCAGACGTAGCCGCCCGACCACTTCAGCGCCGACGCGACCATGTCGTCGATGAGGCGGTGCTCGTAGGTCAGGCCCTTGGCGTCGTATTCCTTCTTGAACTCGGCGTCGAAGATCTCCTGGAAGATGTCCTTGAAGCGACCATCATACACTTTCATGATGGTGTTCTTGGTCGACAGGTAGACCGGATAGTTCCGCATCAGGCCGTAGTTCAGCGAGGCGCGGGCGAAGTCCTTGATCGACTCGTCGAGGTTGTACATCGACATCGCGACGCCGGCGCCGGGCGCCTTGAACACTTCGCGCTCGATCACCGAGCCGTCCTCGCCGACGAACTTCATCGTCAGGGTGCCCGGGCCGGGGAACTTGATGTCGGTCGCGCGATACTGGTCGCCGTAGGCATGGCGGCCGATCACGATCGGCTTGGTCCAGCCCGGAACCAGCCGCGGCACGTTCTTGCAGATGATGGGTTCGCGGAAGATCACGCCGCCGAGGATGTTGCGGATCGTGCCGTTCGGCGACTTCCACATGTTCTTGAGGCCGAATTCCTTCACCCGCGCTTCGTCCGGGGTGATGGTGGCGCACTTCACGCCGACGCCGACCTGCTTGATGGCGTTCGCCGCATCGATGGTGACCTGGTCGTCGGTCGCGTCGCGGTGCTCCATCCCGAGGTCGAAATACATCAGCTCGACATCAAGGAAAGGGGTGATGAGCTTGTCCTTGATCATCTGCCAGATGATGCGGGTCATTTCATCACCGTCGAGTTCGACGACGGGGTTCTTCACCTTGATTTTCGCCATGCGGGATCGGGCCTTCTTTGAGACAGCGCTTCGGGGGCGGGATTGGGCTTGAGCCGCGCCCGCTATAGCACTGCCCGGCGCGCGCTGGAAAGCTGAATGGGCGGGCAATTGCGCAGGATTCGCAACGCTCCGGCGCATGGCGGGGACGCATGCGCGGCGGCTGTCCGGCAGGGCGCATAACGGCCCTTGCTCACGCGTCGGATGAGCGGGAACCTCAAGTTCTTAACGAATCGTCAAAACTCTTGGTAAATGTATTATTTCGCTTGAGAAAACGCGCCAGCCTTGGCACCAGCAAGGGCGCGGAACGGCGCCTGCGCGGTTGCCTTGTTCAAGCTCCGCTAGAATCTCAACGCGCCTCTGGCCGCCGACCTCGTGCGACACCGGGGCGCCCTTCCGAAAGCTCGTCCGATGGCCGGTTCAGGCACCGATAAATCCAAGCCCGCGGCGGACCTCGCCGGGCCTGTTGTGATTCTTGTTGAACCGCAGCTCGGCGAGAACATCGGGATGTGCGCGCGGGCGATGGGTAATTTCGGCCTTAAGCGTTTACGTCTGGTAAAACCGCGCGACGGCTGGCCGAATATCGCCGCGACCCGCGCCTCGGCCGGCGCCGATCACATCCTCAATGCGGTGGAGCTGTTCGACAGCGTCGAGGCCGCGGTGGCCGATTGCACGCTGCTGTTCGCCACCACGGCGCGCGCGCACGACCAGGCCAAGCCGGTGGTCGGGCCGGAAGCCGCCGCGCAGGAGATCGTCGCATCGACGGCCACCGGCGTCACCGCCGGCATCATGTTCGGCCGCGAGCGCCACGGCCTCGAGAACGACGAGGTGGCGCTCGCCAACCGCATCGTCACCTTCCCGGTCAACCCGGCCTTCGCCTCGCTCAACCTGGCGCAGGCGGTGCTGCTGATGGGCTACGAATGGTTCAAGCACGCCACGGGGGGCGCGCTGCCCTTCGCGATGCCGGAGCGCTCCGAGCCGGCGTCGCAGCACCAGATGACCGCGTTCTTCGACAACCTCGTCGCCGAGCTCGACCGCGTCGAGTTCCTCCGCCCGCCGGAGAAGCGCGACACCATGCTGGTGAACCTGCGCAACATCTTCACCCGGATGGATCCGACCAAGCAGGACATCCACACTTTGCACGGCGCCATCATGGCGATCGCCGAGGGCCGCAAGGGGCCGGCCAAGGGCGGCGTGCTCGACGGCGAGCAGGCGACGCGGCTGCGCGCGCTGCTGGCCGAGCGCGCGGCGGCCGGCGGCTCCGATGCCGAAGGCGGCTCGTTGCGCGGGCTCGCCCGCATGCTCCGCCGCAACCCGACCGATGCCGAGCGGCTGCTGTGGGAACATCTGCGCAAGGACCGCCGCTTCGCCGGCACCTTCAAGCGTCAGACCCCGGTCGGCCGCCACATCCCGGATTTCGTCTCGTTCCCCCACCGCATCGCGATCGAACTGGTCAATCCGGACGAGAGCGACGCGATCGTCCGCGACCGGGCGATGCGCAAGGAATGGCTCGAAGCGCGCGACTATCGCGTGGCGCTGATCGAGGCGACCGACGTCACCGGCGACATCGCCGCCGTGCTGGCGCGGCTGGAAGCGGTGCTGGCGGGGTAGGGCTCACCTCGGGTTAAGCATGCCACCGACGACGCGACCGGTTTCCCAACTGGTACCGCATTTGTAACGTATTTGTCCGAGCAATTCGCTTACCGCGATGGAAAGCCCCTTGCGAGGGGGGCGCGCGAAACTGCGACAAGGGCTCCGAGCTTGATACATGACATGCCAGATCGTGGACACGGCGGACCCGGGCAGCCGGCCTCGTCCGAGCCGCTGTGCCAGGTGACGATGTGCGAGTGCCTCAACGAAAACGCGCTGCTCGCCAAATATGCGATCGACCGGATCGCCGACATGATCATCTGGCTCGACGAGCACGGGCGGGTGATGTTCGTCAACGCGGCCGCGACCAAGCTGCTCGGCTACTCGCAGGCCGAGTTCCTGTCGATGACGGTGCTGGATCTCGATCCGCTGTTCAACGCCGACATCTGGCGCGACCACTGGCGCGACGTCGAATCCCGCGGCTCGTTCACGCTCGAAACCGTCAA
The DNA here is from genome assembly GCF_042432815.1 of Rhodopseudomonas telluris. Classification (NCBI taxonomy): domain Bacteria; kingdom Pseudomonadati; phylum Pseudomonadota; class Alphaproteobacteria; order Hyphomicrobiales; family Nitrobacteraceae; genus Rhodopseudomonas; species Rhodopseudomonas telluris. Next base: position 453,112 of record NZ_JBHLWM010000005.1, on the reverse strand, counting down.
CCGGACCAAGGACGGCGTCGACATTGCGGTCGAAGTGACGGTCAATTTCGTCGAGTGTCTCGGCCGCAAGATGAACTGCTCGATCGTCCGCGACATCACCGAGCGCAAGCGCGCCGCCGAACAGCTCGCGGAGATGCACCGCAAACTGGTGCAGGCCAATCTCACCGACGAGTTGACGGCGATCGCCAACCGCCGGCATTTCGACAGCGTGCTTTCGACCAGCTACGCTAGGCATGTGCGGTCCGGCGCCCCGCTGTCGCTGATCCTGCTCGACATCGACCACTTCAAGGCCTTCAACGACCGCTACGGGCATCTGCAGGGCGATCGCTGCCTGCAGCGCGTCGCCGAAGTGATCGACAGGCGGATGTTCAGGCCGGCCGATCTGGCGGCGCGCTGGGGCGGCGAGGAGTTCGTCTGCATCCTGCCGGACACCGATGAGGCCGGCGCGCTGGTGGTGGCGACGGCTCTGCGTGAGGCCATCCTCGACCTCGCCATCCCGCACGAAGCGTCGCCGACCGCGCGCGTCGTCACCGCGAGTTTCGGCGTCGTCACCGCGACGTGCACGGCCGACAAGACGTCGCACAGTCTGTTCGAGACAGCGGATGCGTTGCTCTATGACGCGAAAAACCAGGGACGAAACCGCATCGTCCAGTCTCCCTCGCGCGGCTAGAGCAGTTTTGTTTCCGATGGAATCGGAGCTGACGATCCGGGTCTCTTGCCGCAGGGAAAGCCTCATGGTGAGGAGGCGCGCAGCGCCGTCTCGAACCATGGGCCACCCGTGCTGCGTTCCCTCATCCTTCGAGACGCCCGGCTTCGCCGGGCTCCTTCCTCAGGATGAGGACACATCGCCTCTGGAAAGACCGTATCGCTTCCATCAATCGATGAAGCGCTCCAGCAGGGCGGGGCGATCCGCGCCGATTGACTTGCGCCACATCCCGCGATTGGCTGGCTCACAAGCGGCGATGCGCCGCGTTCAAAATGGGGGAAGCAAACATGCGACAGCTCTCGATCGGTCGCCGCGCGCTCGGCATTGCGGTGCTGGCGGCGCTCGGCGCCGCCATGAGCGGCACCGCCGTCCGCGCCGATGACGTCGCCGGCATCTGGCTGCGCGACACCGGCGCCTCCAAGGTGAAGTTCGCGCCCTGCGGCGGCGCGTTGTGCGGCACGCTGGCCTGGATCAAGCCCGGCACCGACACGCCCGCCAAGGTCGGCCAGAAGGTGTTCTTTGACATGAAGCCGACCGGCCCGGACGCCTGGAGCGGCAGCGCCTTCAATCCCGAAGACGGCAAGACCTATGCGGGCAAGATGACCCTGTCCGGCGGCACGCTGACCACCCAGGGCTGCGCGATGGGCGGCCTGATCTGCAAATCCTCAACCTGGACGCGGAGTAACTGAGGCGGTCTTGCGAGTTACAGAACAAATGGTCTTGCCGGATGTCCTGAAGACGGGACTACGGATCGTATTTTGTGGCACCGCGGCGGGGCGTGCGTCCGGGGCCGCCGGTTGTTACTATGCGCACAAGCGGAACAAGTTTTGGAGCGTGCTCCACGACACGACCATCACGAACGAGAAGCTTGATCCCACAGCCTTCAACGAGGTCGTCAAATTCGGCATCGGACTGACGGACCTTTGCAAGGATCTAGCCGGCAGCGATCGCGACGTTCGGCCGAAGCCGGAACATCGGATCGTTCTGAGAGACAAGATCGAGCGACATCGCCCGACCTATTTGGCCTTTACGAGTCTGGAGGCCGGCAAGAGGTTCTTTGGTCGTCGCGTGGACTTCGGCCGGCAGTCCGAGTGCATCGGAGATACGAGGATCTTCGTGCTGCCATCGACCTCGCCAATGGCGGCTTGGAATTGGAACTCAAACGAGAAATATTGGTTCGAATTAGCCGAGGCCGCACGTTGCCTCGAATCTCGGTGAGAGCCGCGCATCTGCGTTTGCGTCCGGTTGGTCTTGCCGCTTGATCTGGAGTTGTGAGTGAGCGTCGCCTTTACCAAGGAAGAAAGTGCCGAGACCGCAGCGGAGACGATGCTGCCGGATCGGCCGATTTCGGAGCATCCCAATCTCGTCACGGCGGCGGGGCTGAAGGCGCTGGAGGCGCAGCTGGCCGAAGCGCGCGCCGGCGTCGAGGCCGCGGCTGCGATCGAGGACGTCAACGAACGGCGCCGCGCCGAGGCGATCCCGGCGCGCGACCTGCGCTATTTCGACATCCGCGTCCGCAGCGCGCAGCTGATGCCCGAGCCGGAAACCAACGAGGTCGTCGCGTTCGGCTCCACCGTCACCTTCCGCCGCCCCGACGGCCGCGTGCAGACCTACCGCATCGTCGGGGAAGACGAGGCCGACCCGAAGCAGGGCACGATCTCGTTCGCCGCACCGGTGGCGCGGCTGCTGATGGGCAAGGAAGTCGGCGACGTGGTGGGGAAGGGCGCACAGGAGCTCGAGGTGATGGAGATCGAGTAGGGGACTGCGTCGCCCGGCGTAGCGGACTCGTCGATGAGAAAGCGGATTGCTGCGCTGATATATGCGGCGGGTGGATGCACCGACTGTAGCCCGGGCGAGCGAAGCGACCTCGGGGATGAAGCTCCCCACGCAAGCCGCCGGGCCCAATCTCACATCGAGTTAGCCGCGTTAACGCTTTCGCCGTCCGCTCGTCGCCAAGCGAGCACGCGCCTCCCAGGTGTTGTAGGCCTTCCAACACTCGAACCCCGACATACAGGCGCGCTATCTCGCTCATCCCGATTCGCAGCGATTCGTCGGTGGTTTGTTCCGCCAGTGTTCGGAGTGTTAACGCGCAGACGAAAGCGCGTCACAGGATGGGACAGCCAACGTCGCCCGGGCGAGCGCGGGCGCGTACACGGAGAAAATCGGCCTGATCGTTCTCGCACTCGGCGCCCGCAGGCTGAGCGCGACGCGCGTTAACTGTTCGGCGGCCGTGAGCCGCGTGAATGGGCGCGTGCGCTCCTAGCGCTAGCGGGGGCGTGGGTGATCCAGCAACCACATCCAGCCCGCCTCGTCCCGCTGAGCCCGATTCGGCCGATTCGTCGCCCCTTTGTTCCGCCCGCGTTCGAAGTGTTAACGCGCGTCCGCCATGGCGTCACAAGCTGGGACGGTCGCGGCGCGTGGCGACCCGGCGCGTGCCGCTGTCACATCGGCCTTGTGCCGATCGTCCTGCTCTGCAGCCGCCGGGCGCGAGCGCGCACCGGGTCTGCTAGCCTGTCCGAAAATCAGGGAGATCGCCGATGACCACCACCTCGCAGAAGCGCGCCGCGTTTCGTCAGCTGCATCAGTCGGGCTGCTTCGTGCTGCCCAATCCGTGGGATGTCGGCAGTGCGCGGCTGCTGCAGCATCTCGGCTTTCAGGCGCTGGCCTCGACCAGCTCGGGCTATGCGTGGTCGACCGGGCGCGCCGACAATCACGTCACCTGCGACGACGTGCTGGCGCATCTGACGGCGCTGAGCGCCGCGGTCGATCTGCCGATCAACGCCGATTTCGAGGGCGGCTTCGCCGACGCGCCGGAAGGCGTCGCCGCCAACGTCACCCGCGCGGTGGCGACCGGCATCGCCGGCCTGTCGATCGAGAATTCCACCGGCGACGCGGCGCGCCCGCTCTACGACGACGCGCTCGGCACCGAGCGCATCAAGGCGGCCCGCGCGGCGATCGACGCCACCGGCGAAGACGTGCTGCTGGTCGCACGCTGCGAAGGTTTTCTGTGCGGCGAGCGCGACCTCGCCAAGACCGCGGCGCGGCTGGTGGCGTTCGCCGAGGCCGGCGCCGACTGCCTGTATGCGCCGGGCATCTCGACCGAAGCCGAGATCACCACGCTGGTGCAGGCCGTCGCGCCGAAGCCCCTCAACGTCCTGACGGTGCAGCCGGCCACCATGACCGTCGCCAACCTCGCCGCCCTCGGCGTCCGCCGCATCAGCGTCGGCGGCGCACTCGCGCGCGCCGCCTGGGGCGGGTTCCTCACCGCCGCGCGCGAGATCGCCGCGCAGGGGACGTTCACGGCACTGGCGGGCGCGGCGAAGGGGGCGGAGTTGAACGGGGTGTTTGGGGGGAAGTAATCAATAAAAGATTGGGAAACTGCGCTGACGCTTCACTCGAAGGATGTCGCCCGGCTTGATTGTGTTGGGGCGCTTTCGCTCGCCACCTTGTTCGGTAAAAATCTCCAAATCTGGATTCTCGATTATCACAGCGTGGACATCGTCCGTGTGTGCCGGCGTTGAGTTATAAATGCTGCTGTAAAACTCACTGACCGGTATCGCGTCGCCGAAGCTTGTAACCAATCGCGGAATATCTTTGTGAAGCTGTTGCTTGGCGTCTTCGCGTCCGGGGGGATCAAATAGATACAGCGCACCATCATGTGAAGGGTCGTAAGACAGCATATTTAGGCCGGAACGACCGAAGTGCGCCTGCATGGTGGCGTTCTCATGCAGCACGTTGTTGTACTCTTGTCTAGCTCTGTAGTTGTTAGCGAAGTGAATAAACCAATATCGCCATCCATCTGGATTGTTAATCGAAAATGGGCTTACGTAAGCGGCGCACCTGTTGAAGGAGTTAAATACGATCCGTTCGGCGGCGCCCAGCCATTCCTTATTGTTCATGACGCCGTCAAGGTTGACTAAGTCGTCTTCCGTGAGCCCGAATGGTCTGAGTTGTCTGCTTAGTTGTGCTCGATCTGTGCGTTGCAGAAATGCGAGAAGTGACGTGATCATGAAGGTATAGAAGATTTCGGCCGACGTGAAAGATTTGCAAATATCAATAATTGTTTCGTATTCAACGTGGCTGGTGCCACACTGGTCCAGATTGAAGATCACGCTGCGGTAGTTTCCGCGTTCGATTAGGCTCTTAATATCTGGATAGGCAGCTTCGAATTTGTCGTTGAAATATTGGACTTTGAGATGCAGTCGCCGCAGCCTGTCTTTCGATGCTGCAATTATTGGTTCTACTCGATCTTTTAGGATCTCAATTGCGTCCGGGTTAAAATCGTTAAAGATAAGTAAGCACTCGATGTCGATAGGCGACATGCCTTCCGCCGCGCGCTTGATGTTGAATGCTTCGGTGGCTATTTCAAGCTCTTGGAGGAAAATCAGCGGCGATCCCGGTGCGCCGCAATTATATGCGCCAGCCCCAGCAAAGCCGTCCACAATTGCAATTCGGAAGCGAGCCTGTTGTGGTCTCTGGCAGCGGACGGCTAGATAGCGCGAGAAATATTGGCGAACAATTTTGTGCTTGCGGCGCGAATGTTCTTCAAGTTCGGCGCCAATTTTCCACTCATAGGGCTTTCCGACCATCTGTCCCCAGTGCAATTGATCGCCCGTTTATGCTCCTAGTGCGAGTGCGGACTTGGGCATTTCGTCCCACTCGCGGCCACGATATTCGCGGCCGTTGTCTTTCTTGGAGCGGCGTTTGTTATCTTTGCCCCATGTACCCCATTGCTTAAAGAAAAATGCGGTGTTGTGGAGCTGACATTGGTCGTAGATGTCGTCAATCCATGCTTCTTTGATCGGTCTTGCTCCCCGACCGCTCTCGCCTCCAACGATGGCCCAATCAATTTCGTGCAAATCCACAAGCCCCACCGGAGCGATCAGGGGTTCGAAAGAGATGAAACGTATGGCGGCAGGAACATTTCGCAAATAGTCGATGCGTTCTGTCGCTTCGCCGCTTTCAACGCTCGTACCTAGCCACACGTTCGCCAGCGCTTTAGGAATTCGAGAGCGAAGCAGCGCGCCCATTCTGTCAGGGCGCTTAGTCAGTATTTGATAGTTGTGGTGCGGCGTGTCGCGCATCACTTCCCACACGCGGAGAATAAAATCGTCGCTAACGCGATCATGAAACAGATCGCTCATTGAGTTGACGAATATTTTGCGAGGTTTTTTCCATCGCATTGGGATGTTCAGCGCTTCGTGGTCCTCGCGAACGACGCCATTCCAAATCGTTCTCTTGCCGCTCTTCCGTGTGAGACCCTTGTATTTCGGTATGTTCATGGCCTGAAGGCGGCGAGCCATTTCCATTGCATAACAGTTTGTGCAGCCAGCGCTAATAATCGTGCAGCCCGCAACCGGATTCCAAGTTGCGTCCGTCCACTCTATAGAGGTCTCAGCCATTTTTTTCTCCGCCCGCGGAGATTGATTGCCAACGGTTAAATAAACCAAAACAGTACATGCTTTGTTCTTGTTCGTCTAATTGTAGTTGGGAGGGCCGCATCGGTTCGAATGGGTAGACCCGCGGCTAGGCGAAGGGACTGCAAAATCTGGAAGCAAAGATCGATCAGCGAAGCGGCTCAACTAGACCGCTGGTGGGATCGTGGCAGCTCTGGGCAAGGAGCCGTCGAAGCTTGGCGGCGTACTTGTCAAGATTTGCGGTCCGCCGGACTGGCGTTCGCATCCTAAGCCGAACCCGTAAGGATTGCTTACAAGTTGCCTTTGGGGCGGCGCTTGTCGACGTGTGCGGCGCCGGGTTCCAGGCTTCGTGCCAGTTCGACCGGGCGCCTGGCTTCGCGGATGGCTTCGGCGCCGGGCGCCGCTCTCAGCAGGGAATAGGAACCAGCGGCGATCGTAATATTCCTACCCCGGCGATTCCAGATAGTGCGAATCGGCTCTCATGACCGACCAACGGCCCCGCCAACAAAAATGCCCGGGACCAGCCCGGGCATTCTCAGCATCGCTTGTGCGACGAAGGGATGGTGCGCGCTGCGGGGACGCGCCGGCCGCCTTACTTCCCGGCCTTGATCTCGATCACCGCCTGGGCGAGGAACTCGCCGAGCTTGAGGCGGATTTCCTGCTCGGTGACCGAGACGCCCTTGTCGGCGAGGTCCTTGGTGACCTTGCGGACGACGTCGGCATCGCCGGCTTCCTCGAGGTCGGCCACCACGACCTCCTTGGCATAGGCCGCGGCGGCATCGCCTGTCAGGCCGAGCTTTTCGGCGGCCCAGAGGCCGAGCAGCTTGGAGCGGCGGGCCTCGGCCTTGAACTTCAGCTCCTCGTCGAGCGCGAACTTCTTCTCGAATCCTTCCTCGCGCTTGTCGAACGTGGTCATGTCTTGTTCCGATCTTGTCAGCCGGCCGCGGGAACGGGCCGGTTTGCGGTGGGCGGGTTCGATGCCTAGATATCCAGAGCGGAACGACAAGACAACTGCCAACAAGGACGCAGCCGAACGGGTAAAACTTGGCCGCACCCGGCCGGATCGATTGTGCCGGACCGGCCAATCAGCTAGGTTGCGGCAAGGCTAGGTTCTTGTTCTGTTTCCGGTTCCGGCCTTCACGGCAGCTCCGCCGTGGGTCCACATCCTCAGACGGAGCCACCCATCCATGGATTTCAACAAAACACGGTACATCCCCATGAGCCGGCGACGTCGCATTTACGAAGGCAAGGCCAAGGTGCTGTATGAAGGTCCGGAACCCGGAACCCTGATTCAGCACTTCAAGGACGACGCCACCGCGTTCAACGCCAAGAAGCATCAGGTGATCGAGGGCAAGGGCGTCCTCAACAACCGGATCTCGGAGTACCTGTTTCAGCACCTCAACGACATCGGGGTGCCGACCCATTTCATCCGCCGCCTCAACATGCGCGAGCAGCTGATCCGCGAAGTCGAGATCGTGCCGCTCGAGGTGGTGGTGCGCAACGTCGCCGCCGGCTCGCTGTCGCAGCGGCTCGGGATCGAGGAGGGCACCCAGCTGCCGCGCTCGATCATCGAGTTCTACTACAAGAACGACCAGCTCAACGACCCGATGGTCTCGGAAGAGCACATCACCGCGTTCGGTTGGGCGACGCCGCAGGAGATCGACGACATCATGGCGCTCGCGATCCGCGTCAATGATTTCCTCACCGGCCTGTTCCTCGGCATCGGCATCCGCCTCGTCGACTTCAAGATGGAGTGCGGCCGGCTGTTCGAGAACGACATGATGCGGATTATCGTCGCCGACGAGATCTCGCCGGATTCGTGCCGGCTGTGGGACATCAAGTCGAACGAGAAGCTCGACAAGGACCGCTTCCGCCGCGACCTCGGCGGCCTGCTGGAGGCCTACACCGAAGTCGCCAAGCGCCTCGGCATCCTGATGGAAAACGAGCGCCCGGTCGGCTCCGGCCCGGTGCTGGTGAAGGGCTGACGGCGACCAGCGCGGCCGCATTGGCGCGTGGCCCATGGTTCGAGACGCGTCGCTGCGCGACGCTCCTCACCATGAGGACGCGTCCAGGGCCGGCGCCGAGCCGCAGCCCTCATCCTGAGGAGCCCGGCGCAGCCGGGTGTCTCGAAGGATGAGAGTCGCAAGCGACGTCATTCCGGGCGAGCGTAGCGCGAAGCCGGAGTCGAGAAGTTGGTACGCACAACGATTCCGGGTTCGCGCTTCGCGCGCCCCGGAATGACAGAAGGGCAGGGCGAGCGCCCGGCATGACGAGGGGACGATGAAAGCGCGCGTGACGGTGACATTGAAGAACGGCATCCTCGACCCGCAGGGCAAGGCGATCGAGGGCGCGCTGAAGTCGCTCGGCGTCGCCGGCATCGCCAGCGTGCGTCAGGGCAAGGTGTTCGACATCGAACTCGCCGCCGATGCCGACAAGGCCAAGGCCGAAGCCGCCCTGAAGGACGCCGCCGACAAGCTGCTGGCGAACACCGTGATCGAGAATTATCGCGTCGAGGTGCTGGGCTAAGTTCGGCATCCTCGCGTGGAGCTGAGGGTTCTGCGATGGCTGAAGTCACTCCCGAACTGATGTACGAAGTCCTGAAATCGGTCCAGGCACGTCTCGCGCAGGTCGACGGCAAGGTCGACGAGCTCAAGCAGGACATGCAGGCGTTGCGGCACTCGCACAACGGACTCCGTCAGGAGATCGTCGGTATCCACACCGAACTCGGCAGCATTCACGCCACGCTGGTCCGCCACGAACAGCGCCTCGACCGCATCGAACGTCGTCTTGAAATCAACGAAGTGTCGACCTCATGAAATCCGCCGTTCTCGTCTTCCCCGGTATCAATCGCGAGCGCGACATGGCGCGGGCGCTGAAGCTCGTCTCCGGCAACGATGCAGCGATGGTGTGGCACGCCGACACCGAGCTGCCGAAGGGCACCGACCTCGTCGTCGTGCCGGGCGGCTTCTCCTATGGCGACTATCTGCGCTGCGGCGCGATCGCGGCGCGGGCGCCGGTGATGGATGCTGTGCGCAAGTTTGCGGCCGACGGCGGCCTGGTGCTCGGCGTCTGCAATGGCTTCCAGATCCTGTGCGAATCCGGCCTGCTGCCGGGCGTGCTGATGCGCAACGCGCGGCTGAAATTCATCTGCCGCGACGTGCATCTGCGCGTCGAGCGCGCTGACAGCCCGTTCACCCGCGGCTACACCGCCGGCCAGGTGATCAAGGTCCCGGTCGCGCACGGCGAGGGCAATTACGAGGCCGACGAAGACACCGTGAAGCGGCTCGAGGGCGACGGCCGGGTGCTGTATCGCTACTGCTCGCCCGAGGGCGAGATCGGCGAGAGCCACAACATCAACGGTGCCGCCGCCTCGATCGCCGGCATCGTCAACGAGCGCGGCAACGTGCTCGGCATGATGCCGCACCCGGAAAACCACGTCGAACCGATCATGGGGTGCACCGACGGTCGCGGCCTGTTCGAGGGACTGGCGGCGCATCTGAAGGCGGCGGCGTAGTCAGCGGCCGTCATTGCCGGGCTCGACCCGGCAAAACCCATCTTCTTCGCAACAACGACTGCACCACGGCTCGCTTCACGAGCGATCGATGCGCGAGCATTCGCCGCGCCGAACGGGCCTCGGCCCCGCAGGCGGGCCAGTTCCGCACCCCACCCTTCAGGTTCGTCATTCCGGGGCGCTCACGCAGTGAGCGAACCCGGAACCCATATCCCCTGTGGTCGTAATTAAAGGGGCGGTGCGCGGCTCGTGCAAAGCCGCGAGTCCAGGGGGTATGGATTCCGGGCTCGCGCAAGCGCGCCTCGGAATGACGGGGAGATGCTATGCGGGGCCTGTGCGGCGCAGGTCGATGCAACCCTTTCCAACCCGATGCGTAGTTGGTTCGACGCCACCTTGCTGCCGCCGAACCCGATGCCCCGGATGCGAACCAAAGCCGATCTACCTCGGAAGACCTGCGCCGCGTGCGGGCGGCCATTCGTGTGGCGCAAGAAATGGGCGCGGGACTGGGATGCGGTGAAGACCTGCTCGGAACGCTGCAAGAGTGAGCTGCGCCGCGCCAACCGCGACGCGCGAGCTGTGGACGTCGCCCGCGCATGACCACGCTTCGGCTCGTGCTCGGCGATCAGTTGACGCGCGAGGTCGCGGCGCTGCGTGATGTCGCGAAGGGCGATGTCGTGCTGATGGCCGAGGTCGCGGACGAGACTACTTACGTCAAGCACCACAAGCAGAAGATCGCCTTCGTGCTGTCGGCGATGCGGCACTTTGCCGAGGAGCTGCGCGGCGATGGCCTTACCCTCGATTACATCCAGCTCGACGCGCGCGGCAACACCGGCTCGATTGCCGGCGAACTGCGCCGCGCGGTCAAGCGACACAAGCCGTCGCGCGTGGTGATCACATCGCCGGGCGAATGGCGGCTGCTTGCCGAGTTGCGCGACCTCGATCTCGGCGTGCCGGTCGAGATCCGCGACGACGGTCGCTTCTTCGCGACCACCGCGCGGTTCGCCGCATGGGCCGCCGGGCGCAAGGCGCTGCGCATGGAGTTCTTCTATCGCGAGATGCGGCGCGAGACCGATCTGCTGATGCAGGGCGACGAGCCCGCCGGCGGGCAGTGGAATTTCGACAGCGACAACCGCAAGCGCCTGCCGGCCTCTGTCGCGGTGCCGCAACGCTTCGGCGTGGAGCCGGACGCGATCACGCGCGAGGTGATCGAGCTGGTCGAGCGCCGCTTCGCCGATCATTTCGGCGACCTTGAGCCGTTCGAGTGGGCGGTGACGCGCGCCGATGCGTTGCGCGCATTCGAAGACTTCCTGCGGCACGCGCTGCCGAATTTCGGCGCCTATCAGGACGCGATGGCGAGCGGCGAGCCCTTCATCTTCCACGCCGCGATTTCGCCCTATCTCAACGCCGGCCTGCTGACGCCGCGCGAGGTCTGCGTCGCGGCCGAGCGCGAATACATCGAAAAGCGCGCCCCGCTGAACGCGGTCGAAGGCTTCATCCGCCAGATCCTCGGCTGGCGCGAATATGTCCGCGGCGTGTACTGGCTGAAGATGCCGGACTACGCGCAGACCAACGCGCTGCATGCCACGCGCGACCTGCCGTGGCTGTACTGGTCCGGCGAAACCGACATGCACTGCATGGCCGAAGCGATCGCCCACACCCGGCGTCACGCCTATTCGCATCACATCCAGCGCCTGATGGTGACGGGCAATTTCGCGCTGCTGGCCGGCATCGATCCGAAGCAGGTCGCCGAGTGGTACCTAGCCGTCTACATCGACGCGTATGAATGGGTCGAACTGCCGAACGTGCAGGGGATGTCGCAATTCGCCGACGGCGGCCTCCTGGCGTCGAAGCCGTACGCGTCGTCGGGCGCCTATATCGACCGGATGTCCGACTTCTGCAAAAGCTGCGTCTATGACGTGAAGCAGAAGTCGGGGCCGAAGGCCTGCCCGTTCAACTATCTGTACTGGGCCTTCCTGATCCGCAACGCGCGCCAGCTGCGCGGCAACCAGCGCCTGGCGATGCCGTATCGCACGCTGGCCGGCTGGGACGCCGCGCGCAAGGCGGCGATCACGGCCGAGGCGGAGGCGTTTCTGGACGGGCTGGCGACGAAGTAATCCGTCCCCGCGACGAAGCCATAGCTGCGTCTCCGCACAAGCATCTCTCGTTCGTCATTCCGGGGCGCGCGCAGCGCGAATCCGGAATCCATAACCCCCGTGCGCTCGGTGGATACGCTGCGTTGCCGCCCCGACACATCGTCAGTCCAGGGGCTATGGATTCCGGACTTGCGCGAGGCGCGCAATCCGGAATGACGAGGAGAGGTTGTGCAGCCTGCGAGATTCCGGGGCGCGCTATGCGCCCCGGAATGACGGGGAGAGGCTGTGCCTCAATGGCTATCCGCCACCTCGGTCGGCGGCACCTTGCGTTTCACGCGCTTGATGGTGCCGGAGAAGGTGAACAGCGGGCGGTCGCCGCATTTCAGGATACCACGGACGAAGATCAGCGACTTGCCGGCGCGGGTGACTTCGCCGGTGGCTTCGATCAGTTCGCCTTCGAACGCCGCGTCGAGAAACTCCGCGCCGAACGCCACCGTCACGCCCGGTCCTTCCAGCTCGCGCGTCGCGATCGCGAACAGGCAGTAGTCGGCGAAGGTCATGAAGCAGCCGCCGTGCACGGCCTTCATGCCGTTGAGATGCTTCTTCTCGACGCGGAAGGCGCAGCGCACGCGGCCGTCGTCGTCGATGCGGTGCCAGAACGGCCCGTTGTGGGATTCGAAGGTGTCGCGCGTCCAGGTGCGCCAGCCGGCGAACTCGCCCTCGGTAGCAGTCTGAAGGTCCGGGCGGTGGGAGCGGGGCGGGGCGGCTTGCTGCACGGCGGAATTATCCTTTCGTCGGGTCTGCTCCATAAAACCGATGCCGCGCTGCAATGCAAATGCCGCGGCGATCTGGGCGCGTCGAATTGACCCTGCGCAAAGGGCGTGCATCCGGCCACAGTATAGGTTTCCGGCCGCCCGCGCGGCCGCCTCAGGGAGAACAGAATGAGCGACCAGATCAAGTACGTGCTGGACGAGGAGAACATCCCGAAGTCCTGGTACAACCTCACTGCCGACTTCCCGACGCCGATGCCGCCGGTGCTGCATCCGGGCACGCATCAGCCGGTCGGTCCGAGCGATCTGGAGCCGCTGTTTCCGATGGAGCTGATCCTCCAGGAAGTCGCGACCGAACGTTACATCGAGATTCCCGAGCCGGTGCGCGACGTGTTTCGGATGTGGCGCCCGGCGCCGCTGATCCGCGCGCGCCGTCTCGAGCAGGCGCTCGGCACGCCGGCCAAGATCTACTTCAAGTACGAAGGCGTCTCGCCCGCCGGCTCGCACAAGCCGAACACCGCGGTCCCGCAGGCCTGGTACAACAAGCAGGCCGGCATCAAGAAGCTGTCGACCGAGACCGGCGCCGGGCAGTGGGGCTCGTCGCTGGCGTTCGCCGGTTCGCTGTTCGGGCTCGACGTGCTCGTCTTCCAGGTTCGCGTCTCCTACGATCAGAAGCCGTATCGCCGCGCGCTGATGGAGACCTACGGCGCGCGCTGCATCGCCTCGCCGTCCACCGAGACCGACTCCGGCCGCGCCATTCTGGCGAAGACGCCGAACAGCCCGGGCTCGCTCGGCATCGCCATCTCCGAGGCCGTCGAAGTCGCGGCGAAGAATCCGGACATCAAGTACGCGCTCGGTTCGGTGCTCAATCATGTGATGCTGCACCAGACCATCATCGGCGAAGAGGCCATCAAGCAATGCGAGATGGCGGGCGACGATCCCGATGTGATCATCGGCTGCGCCGGCGGCGGCTCGAACTTCGCCGGCCTCGCATTCCCGTTCCTCGGCCTGCAGCTGCGCGGCGGCCGCAAGCGGCGCATCATCGCGGTCGAGCCGGCGGCGTGCCCGACGCTGACCCGCGGCACCTACGCGTATGACTTCGGCGACACCGCGCATCTCACCCCGCTGGTGAAGATGCACACGCTGGGCTCGACCTTCATGCCGCCGGGCTTCCACGCCGGTGGCCTGCGCTATCACGGCATGAGCGGGATGGTGTCGCACGCCTACGAACTCGGCCTGATCGAAGCGCGCGCCTATCAGCAGGTCGGCTGCTTCGAGGCCGGCGTGCAGTTCGCCCGCACCGAGGGCATCGTGCCCGCGCCGGAATCGACCCACGCGGTGCGCTGCGCAATCGACGAGGCGCTGCGCTGCAAGGAGGAGGGCAAGTCGGAGACGATCCTGTTCAACCTCTCCGGCCACGGCCATTTCGACATGCAGGCCTACATCAACTACTTCGAAGGCAAGCTGGTCGATCAGGACTACGACGAAGCCGACCTCGCGACCGCTCTGGCGGGACTGCCGGCGGTGGCGGCCTGAGGGCGGCCTGCTGCCTGCCCAACCTCATCCTGAGGTGCCGTCGCGCGGCGGCGGCCTCGAAGGATGAACCACAGCACGCGTCGCCGCATCCTTCGAGGCTCCCTTGCGGGCGAGCACCTCAAGGATGACGACGCCTCCCTTAAGAACGTCATGCCCGGGCTTGACCCGGGCATCCACGTTCTGAGGCACAGTGCCCGCGGCCGTGGATGGCCGGGACGAGCCCGGCCATGACGGGGATACGGGGTAATGTCTCGTCTAATCAGTGACTTGCGGTCAATTGGCCGCGTGCGGCGCCATCCCCAGCCGCGCAGAAAACCCTTTCCCCACCGGGCCGATGTTTCTACATAACAGCGGTCCGCGCCGGCCCCTCCGGCGTGCCGAGGAATGCTGCCCTATGTCCGCTCCCGAGCCGAAGATCACCCCGGAACTGATCGCCAGCCATGGCCTCAAGCCGGACGAATATCAGCGCATTCTCGATCTGATCGGGCGTGAGCCGACCTTCACCGAGCTCGGCATCTTCTCGGCGATGTGGAACGAGCACTGCTCGTACAAATCGTCGCGCATCCATCTGCGCGGGCTGCCCACCAAGGCGCCGTGGGTGCTGCAGGGGCCGGGCGAGAACGCCGGCGTGATCGACATCGGCGACAATCAGGCGGTGGTCTTCAAGATGGAGAGCCACAACCACCCGAGCTATATCGAACCGTATCAGGGCGCCACCACCGGCGTCGGCGGCATCCTGCGCGACGTCTTCACCATGGGGGCGCGGCCGATCGCCTGCCTCAATGCGCTGTCGTTCGGCGATCCGAAGCATCCCAAGACGCGGCACCTGGTGTCCGGCGTCGTCGCCGGCGTCGGCGGCTACGGCAATTCGTTCGGCGTGCCGACCGTGGGCGGCCAGACCCGGTTCCACACCCGGTATGACGGCAACATCCTGGTCAACGCCATGGCGGTCGGCCTTGCGGATGCCGACAAGATCTTCCTCGCCGCCGCCTCGGGCGTCGGCATGCCGATCGTCTATCTCGGCTCGAAAACGGGGCGCGACGGCATGGGCGGCGCCACCATGGCGTCGGCCGAGTTCGACGAGGGCTCTGAGGAGAAGCGCCCGACCGTGCAGGTCGGCGACCCGTTCGCCGAGAAGCTGCTGCTCGAGGCCTGCCTCGAGATCATGGCCAAGGACTGCGTCATCGCGATCCAGGACATGGGCGCGGCCGGCCTGACCTGCTCGGCGGTCGAGATGGGCGCCAAGGGCGACCTCGGCGTCGAACTCGATCTCGACGCGGTGCCGACCCGCGAGACCGGCATGACCGCCTACGAGATGATGCTCTCCGAAAGCCAGGAGCGCATGCTCATGGTGCTTAAGCCGGAGAAGGAAAAGGAAGCCGAGGACATCTTCCGCAAATGGGGCCTCGACTTCGCCATCGTCGGCTACACCACGCCGACCAAGCGCTTCGTGGTCAAGCATGGCGGGCAGGTGAAGGCCGACCTGCCGATCAAGGAACTCGGCGACGAAGCTCCGCTGTATGATCGGCGGTGGGTCGAGAGTCCGAAGTTGCCGGTGATCCACGCCCGCGACATCAACGCGCCGATGGGCGCGGCCGAGGCGCTGGAGAAGCTGCTGGCGACGCCCGACCTGTGCAGCAAGCGCTGGGTGTGGGAGCAGTACGACCACGTCATCGGCGGCAACACGCTGCAGCGCCCCGGCGGCGACGCCGCGGTGGTCCGCATCGAGGACGGTCCGAAGGGCCTCGCGCTGACCGTCGACGTCACGCCGCGCTATTGCGAGTCCGATCCGTTCGAGGGCGGCAAGCAGGCGGTGGCGGAAGCCTATCGCAACATCACCGCGGTCGGCGGCAAGCCGCTGGCGATCACCGACAACCTCAATTTCGGCAATCCGGAGCGGCCCGAGATCATGGGCCAGCTGGTCGGCTGTCTGCGCGGCATCTCCGAAGCCTGCATCGCGCTCGACTCGCCGATCGTCTCCGGCAACGTCTCGCTCTACAACGAAACCAGTGGCCGCGGCATCCTGCCGACTCCGTCGATCGGCGGCGTCGGCGTGCTCGATGACTTCACCAAGTCGGCTACGCTCGCGTTCAAGGCCGAGGGCGAGGCGATCCTGCTGATCGGCGAGACCAAGGGCTGGCTCGGCCAGTCGGTGTATTTGCGCGACATCTGCGGCCGTGAAGAAGGCGCGCCGCCGCCGGTCGATCTCGCCTGCGAGAAGCGCCATGGCGACGTCGTCCGCGGCATGATCCACGCCGGCACCGTGACGGCGGTGCACGACGTCTCCGACGGCGGCCTGCTGGTCGCGCTGGCCGAGATGGCTATCGCCGGCAACATCGGCGCCTCGCTCGATGCGCCGCCCGGCGAGACCGTGTCGCACGCCTGGTGGTTCGGCGAGGATCAGGGCCGCTATGTCGTCACCGTCAAGCAGGACGATCTGCTGACCACGCTGTCGAAGCTGAAAAACGTCGGCGTCCCCTGTGTCCAGCTCGGCACCACCGGCGGCCACACGCTGAAGATCGAAGGCGAACGCACCGTCGACCTTAAGGCCCTGCGCCACGCCCACGAGCATTGGCTGCCGGACTACATGGCGGGGAAGGCGTAAGCAGCGCATCCAGACGCCTGCCGCCGTCATTGCGAGGAGCGCAGCGACGAAGCAATCCAGCGCGGTGCACTGCGTTGGATTGCTTCGCTTCGCTCGCAATGACGCAGCGTGGGCTGTTCCCGTCATTTCGTGGGGCTCGTGTAGCGAGCGAACCCGGAATTTCTCCCGCGCATCAGCCGCGAACCCAACCCTCACGTTCGTCATTCCGGGATGCGCGCTCTTGCGCGCAGGCCCGGAATCCATAGCCACCGCAGTCGCGGCGAAGCAGTGCCTAAGTCCCGCTGTGCGTAAGTAACAAGCCGCAGTGATTATGGATTCCGGGCTCGCGCCAAGAGGCGCGCCCCGGAATGACGAACGAGAGGTGGTGGGCCGCGGCGGGGACGCCGGAGCGTGCCGACTTCGCTCGCTACAACACCCGATACGATCCGGGTATCTTCCGCAGCAGCGCCGTCGTTGCCCAGCTCAGGGCCAGCCCGAGCACGAACACCACGCTGGCCTTGACGATCGCCGGCCATTCGAGGTCGAACAGCGCGTATTGCAGCCACAGCATCCAGGCGTAGTGCACCAGGAAGATGCCGTAGGCGTCGTGCTGCAGCGGATCGAGGATGCTCCAGCCGGCGCGCTGGAAGCGCAGGAAGTAGGCCAGGATCGCGAAGATCACGGTGACGCTGAACGCCGCGAAGGCGAGGCCGTAGCCGGCTTCGTACCAGATCGGCAAGTCCGGCGGATTGTCGAGGATGCCGCGCTTGATGCCGATGAAGCCCCACATCGCCGCATAGGGCAGCACCGCCAGCATGGCCCAGATGTACCATTGCTTGGCCAGCCGGCCGCCGGCGCTGATCACGCCGCGCTCCGGATGGCAGGCGCCGATTCCGGCGCCCATGAAGAAATACGCCGCATACAGCAGGACGCGGCTCTCCTGCACCGAGAACGGGCCGACTTCGAACCATTGGTTCGGCCCGAAATACACCCGCGCCGGCACGTACAGCACGGCGGTGATCGCGAAGGTGGCGAGGATGTACACGAACGGCCGCTGATAGCCGAGATAGGCCAGCCGGTTCAGCGGATCGAGCGTGTGCCGCGAGATCCGGTACATCGTGCCGCCGATGAAGGTGTAGATGAACAGCACCCACAAAAACCACAGCGGGCCGCTCGGCCACGGGCCGACCGTGATCATGTTGCGGTAGAAATCGGCGAAGCTCAGCACCGGATCGGCGCGGAGCGCGATCGCGTAGTACGCGATCGGGATCACCGTGAAGGCCGCGATCACGAACGGGATGCCGAGCCGGATCAGCCGGTCGCGCGTCAGCGTGCCGATCTTCGGCCGATGGTCGAGGCTCGGCCACAGAAACAGCCCCGACAGCATGAAGAACATCGCCATGAAGAAGCTGTCGGTGGCGAGCACGACGCAGTCGAAGCCGATCCAGGACGCCGGGTCGGTGTGGCCGAAATGGGTGTAGGGAATCACCGAATGGTGAATCAGCACCAGGATGGTGAGGAAGGTGCGGGCGCGGTCGAGCGACAGGTCGCGGACACGAACGGCGGCGGATACGGCCGGCGCGACGTCGTCCCGGGTCGGATAGGTTGTGGTCACGGTCGGTCTCCCGTCCATCCGCGGCACGACAATGTCCGCGAAATGCCGGTCGGGCAAGATTGAAAACGTGGTCGAGCTTTCGGCTTTACGCCGGCAATTCTTCGATTTTGACCTTGTCTGGATAGAACGCCAGGTAGCCGGCGATCTCGGTCATCGCCGGAAACGGCTCCTCATAGCTCCAGATCGCGTTGTCGAGCGTGGTGCCGCCGGCCGCGACGCTGAAATAGCTGGCGTCGCCCTTGTAGGGGCAGTGGGTGGTGCGCGTGGTCTTGTGCAGCAGGGCCATGTCGGCATCGGCGCGCGGGATGTACTGCACCGGCGGGTAGCTCGCTTCCTTCAGCACCAGCGCCTTGCTCGATTCGGCGATCACCACGCCGCCGGCGGTGACGCGCACCCGCTTCGGATTCGGCGTGATCGTGATCGGATGATCGGGACCGGGAATTCTCATGGGCGTTCCTCGCGATGGGCGGATCTTGATTGGCAGATCTCGGTGGCCGGGGCGCCAGGCGCCGCGCCCAACCAGATGTGCGACCTCTGCGGGCTTTGAAAGGGCCGCGCTGCAATATAGTATCGCACAGGTAAGGGATGGCCGATGGCCGGGCCATCCGGAATCGATCAATTTTCGGAGGATTTCGAATGCCGATGGATGCCCGCGACATCGAGGCCATGATCAAGGCCGCGATTCCCGACGCGGAAGTGACGATTCGTGACCTCGCCGGCGATGGCGACCACTACGCCGCGACCGTGATTTCCGAATCGTTCCGGGGCAAGTCGCGGGTGCAGCAGCATCAGATCGTGTACGCCTCGCTGCGCGGCCAGATGGGCGGCGTGCTGCACGCGCTCGCCCTGCAGACCGGCGTGCCGGAAGCTTGAGGCCGCGCCCGGGCGTCTCGCCGTGACCGAGGCCCCGGCGGCCGTCCGCAACCTGCTGCGCGTGCGCAAGCCGCACGAGCACAGCCGCGTCACCTATGTCGAATTGTTCTTCGACCTGGTGTTCGTGTTCGCCGTCACACAGGTCTCGCATTTCCTGCTGGCGCATTTCACGCCGCTCGGCGCGCTGCAGTCGCTGATCCTGATGCTGGCGATCTGGTGGGTGTGGGTCTACACCTCCTGGATCACCAACTGGCTCGATCCCGAACTCACCCGCGTGCGGCTGATGCTGTTCGCGCTGATGAGCGCCGGCCTGCTGCTGTCGACCTCGATCCCGCGCGCGTTCGAGAGCCGCGGCCTGTCGTTCGCGCTGGCCTTCGTGGCGATGCAGGTCGGGCGCAGCGCCTTCGCGACCTTCACGACGCCGCGCTCCGAGCCGCTGCGGCTCAATTTTGTCCGCATCCTGAGCTGGCTGGTGATCAGCGGCGTGTTCTGGCTCGCCGGCGGCGCGCTCGACGGCACGGCGCAGATCGCGCTGTGGCTGGTCGCGCTGGCGATCGAATACACCGGCCCGGTGGCCGGCTTCTACGTGCCGTGGATCGGCGCCTCGACCACGCAGGACTGGAGCGTCGAAGGCGGCCACATGGCCGAGCGCTGCGCGCTGTTCATCATCATCGCGCTCGGCGAATCGATCGTGGTGACCGGCTCGACCTTCGCCGGCATCGAATGGACGGTGACGACGTTCGGCGCTTTCGCCTCGACGCTGCTCGGCGCGATCGCGATGTGGTGGATCTACTTCCACATCGGCGTGCATCTCGGCTCCGAGCGGATCTCGCAATCGAGCGATCCCGGCCGGCTGGCGCGGCTCGCCTACACCTACATCCACCTGCCGATCGTCGCCGGCATCGTCGTCACCGCCGTCAGCGACGAGCAGGTGCTGGCGCATCCCTCCGGCCATTCGAACATCGAAGTCACCCTCACCACGATCGGCGGCCCGCTGCTGTTTCTGCTCGGCGTGCTGCTGTTCAAGCGCGCAGTCCGCGGCCATCTGCAGCCGTCGCACATGGCCGGCATCGCGGTGCTGCTGGCACTGATCCCGTTCGCGCCGCTGATGGCCCCGCTGGCACTGTCGATCGCCACCACCGCGATCCTGCTGGCAGTCGGCATCTGGGAAGCCGTCTCGCTCGGCGCTGCCGCGCGCTCGCCGGTGGAGTGAGGGGCGGGGAGTGGGCTAGAGACGTCGGTGAGTATCGCTGAGGTCCGCTAAGGGCCACAACCAGACATCACCTCTGACGTTCAACGCAGAAGTCTCGACGGCGGAATTGATCGCCCCTTTTTCGGCCTAGCATCCAAACTTCAGCAGCAGCAAACGCAAATGATACCTCCGCTTTTCGAATGTGCAGGAGTTAGCGCCGGAAGGAAACGTGAAACGATGAATCAGGAGAATTTCTTAGTGCGCAGGGGCCGTAATCGTGGTCAGATCAACCACCTAGCAGTAGGGCGGGCGCATTCTTTGGCATTCCCGCGTCTACCGTAATTTCCAAGACGCCTGCACCGCACACTCGCCGGCACATGTTATCTGTCAGACTTGAGTCCAACCGATTGTAGCTACTCTCATGCAACTATGCTGCACCACCCAACCTTGAGGCTGCATATGGCCATCGAGATTCACCGAGTTATTTTTGAGAAGAAGCAGCTTGCTGACATACCTAAGGACGAGCGCTCACTCCTCCTACTCATGGGCCACGCCACCAACGAGCTGAACGTCCTCTCTAAGTTCATTCTGATGATGCGCAAAGATAAACCGCCCACGCAGGTCGAGGACTTTACCGAGGGTGGGCAGGTTTTCATCATCATGCGAACTCTGATCGGCAAGCTTCATGAGGCATGGGAGTTGTTCAAAGCGCGCGCGCAGTCGAACAAGGCAATCTCAGAAAAGCACCTAACGAAGCTCGACGAAGAAGCTGCGCGGGCGCTCAAAACGCTGAATGACTATTTCGGCAAGAAGAACGCTGTAACTGAGATCCGCAACAAGGTAGCGTTCCATTACAAAGATAAAGACGGCCTGATGGAAGAGAATTTCCAGCGACTTCCTGAGACGGAGCCTTGGGAATTCTACCTCTCAAAAACGCACGGCAACACCTTCTACTACGCTTGTGAGATGGTCGCGACTGGCAGCGCGTTGAGCCTTGCCGGGAAGATGGATGAAAAAGAACAGGATGGTCTTGCGGGGGATATCAAGGCGTTCTCTGAGCTGAGCAACGCGGTGCTAGAAGTCTCGAAGCACATCACCACCCTATTCTCATGGTTGATCTCGGATATTGTCGCCGCGCACGCTCCCGAGCCCAAAGTGATAACCGAGACACTCGAAGACGGTCCAAAGTTATCGGAATTCGCGCTGCCGTACTTTTTCGATGAAGACGAAGAGGATTGGACAAAGCAGTTCCAACAGAACGCCGAAAACGCGAAATAGTGAATGCCTGCAAACGAGCGATCAGGCCGAAGGAGCGCCGCGTCCGATACCAGCCACTCAATTGCATTGAAGAAGATGGATCAATGAACAAACTTATTACTTACGGCGGTGCTCTCGCCAGCGATATCATTTCAACCTTTATGCCCGGCGCCAGTACGCTTTCTAAATTTGCGGACGACTACGCTGAGAAAAAGAGAAGAGAGGCCTTAGATATTTTCATCAGCGAAGTGTCTCAAGGATACCATGGCAGGATTGATTTCGACGAACACGATATTGATCCGTTGATCGGAATTGTTCATCGTTTTTGGAAGGCGGTGGAAGATGGCGCGGCTCGTGAAAACCTCAGACTTCTCGCGCAAGTAATTGCCGGTTTGAAGAAAAATAAAGAGCTTGAAGATGCCGATCAATTTCGAAAGTGGGCGGGTATTTTGGAACAGCTTACGCGTGACGAATTGCTCGTTCTCGGCAAATCGCTACGAATCCGGCGAGATATCACTAATGCCGGCACAGATGTTGCGAACGATTTCTGGCAACGGCTGGAACCTTCGTTAGAGGCAGCCGGCTATTCAAAGAGAGAGATTGGCGCTCTCTGCGCTTCTGTGAGCCGGACAGGGCTATTGATCCCATTGAGCGGATTTGGGGCGCTCACTTACATGGACACCCCATGGCTTGAGAAGCTCGGCAAGTTGGCAGACCTTGAGAACCTTAGCCAGCGCTGAGTGTTTTTTGCCACTCAGCACTGACAAGGCCGCGTTAGAAGCCGCCTTCCGAGATGGGTCAGAACCGGAAGGCTTCAAGGCGAACACCGCGTTTGGAGTGACGGGCGCGGCGGACTCGGAATACGCGATGTCCGGGCGAGACCCGTAGCGGCCGTCATCTAGCGCCCGTTTGATGCGTTACCGACGCTGCTTCTTGCATCTTGACCGTACGATCACCGCCGAGCCGACCGTCAGCAAGGCGGACACGATCCAGATCGGTCCCAGCACGAAGATGGCGATCGCGCCCTGGCCGCAGTTCGTGGCAACGCATGCGGTCCCGAACAGATATGGAAAGCCCCCAAGCAGCAGCACGACGGCGAAGGCGGTGCTGAGCCAGAGTCCTTTGGCGCTCCATCGCGCCCCGAACAGCCACGGCAGGGCGGGAAAGCCGAACGACAGAACAACCAGAGCAATCATCAGATGATCGAACATGCTGTTGGTCTGTGACGCGCGGCAAACAGTTCAAACGACGAACGCGCGCTTGTCACTTGCTATCCCGAGTTCGGCAGCGGCATCGAAAGCCGGCAAGTAGACCGTCCACTCGACGACGGACCGCGTCGCCGACCGCTCGCCGGTTGACGCGCGGGCGCGCAGCCTTAACGAAGGCTTTAGGGCGACGCGGCACCGTGGCTCGGAGCGGAGGGGCGGGTTTGTCGAACTGGCGGGACGAGAAGGCGAAGGCCAATGCGCAGGCGCTGGCGCGGCTGACCAAGCGGCTGCCGGACGCGTTTCCGCAGGCCGTGCTGGTGCGGGCGCGAAGCTGCTCGTGGGCGCCCTCGACACTCCGCGTCGCGATCGACGGCTATTGGCGCACGCATCCGCTGCGCGCCGACCGGTTGGCGCGGGCGCTGGCGGCTCGCAGCGGCGCGCCCGAGGGATGGCAGTGGCAGGTCGGGGATTCCGACGCGGGACTGCCGGCGACGTTTCGGACGCCACCCGCGCCGTATCGTGAGAACGCCTTCGCGAAGGGACCGGGGTTCTGCTGCGTCTGCGGCCAGCCGGTGTATCGGTTCGGCTGGCACGCCGATCTGTGGGACGCCGGGCCGAACAACAATGCGACCTGGCACAGCGCCTGCGTCACGGCCTGGCAATTCTGGAACGCGCCGAGCGGCCAGACCAAGCTGCTGCGCCGGTTGCAGGGCCGGCGTTGCCGCGAGACCAACCGGCGCCTGTTCAAGGCCGCCGAGGTCGATCACCGGGTGCCGTTGTTTCAGGTCTGGCGGCAGCATCGCAACGCGCCGTGGCCGGAGCTGCTCGGCTATTGGGGGCTGCCGAACCTGCAGATGATCAACCGCGAGGTCCACGTCGAGAAATGCGCCAGCGAGGCGAGAGGGCGCAGCGCGGCGCGTGTCGCAGCATCAACGGAGACGGCATCCGCATAGTATCTCTCGCCTCCGGCCATGACGAGGTTGGGCCTGAACTGAGCGCTGATACGCGCGCGCTTGTGGCGAACAGGCTCAGGTCAACTATCAGGAGATGCCAACGAGCTCACTGCCTGCGTCGCCCTCACCCCAACCCTCTCCCGCAAGCGGGAGAGGGAGCCGGCTGCCGGTGCGGGGAGGTCGCGAATTAACGCAGGGAGGCTGCGGATGGAGGCAGGGAGGATGTCGCTGGACGGAGCAGGGAATTCATAAGTAACAACGGCCAAGGCCAGATCACTGCAGCCGCCCCGCCGGCAGCGCGCCCCCTCTCCCGCTTGCGGGAGAGGAGAGGGCGGGCGTGAGGGCGACGCGGGCACATAAGTTGCTTTTATAGCAACGTCCGCACTCGTACACAGCTCGGCTGTTACTCAGCCCGCTCCAGCGCATGCACCGAGAACAGCCCGTCCGCATCGGTCCAGCTTTGCTGCAGCGTCCAGCCCGCCTGTTCGGCCAGCGTGCGGAAGCGGGGGAGGCTGTATTTGTAGCTGTTCTCGGTGTGGATGGTTTCGCCCGCCGTGAAGGCGAAACGTTCGCCAAGGATGCGGACGGTCTGGTCGCGGCGGCTGACCAGATGCATCTCGATGCGGTGCTGATCGCGATTGTAGATCGCGCGATGAGCGAAGGCGCGCAGGTCGATATCGCCGCCGAGCTCGCGGTTGATCCGCGCCAGCAGATTGAGGTTGAACTGCGCGGTGACGCCGGCCGCGTCGTCATAGGCTGGCACCAGCAGCTTCTCGTCCTTCTCCAGATCGACGCCGACGATCAGCCGCGCGCCGCGTCCGAGGATGTCGCGGAAGGTGCCGAGCAGATGCGCGGCCTCCTGCGGCTCGAAATTGCCGATGGTCGAGCCGGGGAAGAAGCCGACCTTCGGCCGCGCGCGCACCGCGTCCGGCAGCGCGAACGGCGCGGTGAAATCCGCCGCGACCGGATACACCGCCAGCTCGGGAAAATCGGCGCACAGCTCTTCGGCCTGCGCGGCGATGAAGTCGCCGGAAATATCGACCGGCACATAGGCGGCGACCTGGTGGGCGGCGAGCAGCAGCCTGATCTTGGTCGTGGCGCCAGCGCCGAATTCGACGATCGCCGCATCGGGCGGGATCAGCGCGCCGATCTCGCCGGCGCGGGCGCGCAGGATGCCGAGCTCGGTGCGGGTCGGGTAGTATTCGGGCAGTTTGGTGATCGCGACGAACAGCTCCGAGCCGCGATCGTCGTAGAAGTATTTCGGCGGCAGCGACTTCTGCGGCCGCGACAGGCCGTCCAGCACGTCGGTGGCGAAGCTTTGCGTCTGCGGATCGAGCTGATGCGCTCGGGCTTGCACGGCGACGTGCATGTTCATGGGCGATCTCCCGGATGCGCGTGCCGCGCGTTCGTTATCAGGACGTCAGACGTCGTAGTCGGCGAGCCGCAGTCCGGTGAACTGCCAGCGGTGGTGCGGATAGAAGAAGTTGCGATAGGTCAGGCGGCTGTGGCCATCCGGCGTGACGCAGGACGAGCCGCGCAGCACCAGCTGATTGACCATGAACTTGCCGTTGTATTCGCCGAGCGCGCCCTCGATCGCCTTGTAGCCGGGGTAGGGTGCGTAGGCGCTGCGGGTCCACTGCCACACAATGCCGAAGGCGTCGGCGAGCTGACCGGCGCGCGCCGCGACTTCCCATTCCATCTCGGTCGGCAGATGCTTGCCGCTCCAGCGCGCGAACGCATCGGCCTCGTAGTAACTGACGTGGCAGACCGGCGCGTCGGGATCGATGCGCTGCAGGCCGCCGAGCGTCATGATCCGCCACTCGCCATCCACCTGCCGCCAATGACCCGGCGCTTCCCAGCCTTCGCGCTCGGCGCAGGCGAAGCCGTCCATCAGCCACAGCGTCGGCGTGCGATAGCCGCCGTCCGCCATAAAGGCGAGCCATTCGGCATTGGTGACGAGGTGGCGCGCGAGCGTCACCGGACCGACCAGCGCGCGGTGCGCCGGCTTTTCGTTGTCGAAATGGAAGCTGTCGCCGGCATGGCCGATCGCGTGGATGCCTTCCGGCAGATCGACCAGCGCGTCGCCGCTGTGCTCGGCCGCCGGCAGCCGCCACGTCGGATCGTAGGCGGGCGGTATGGGGTTCTGGGCGAAGGCGTGCAGGATGTCGGTCAGCATCAGCTCCTGGTGCTGCTGCTCGTGATTGAGACCGACTTCCACCAGCGGCTCGAGCTGCCGCAACTTTGCCTCATCGGATTCGGCGAACAGCGCCAGCATCGCCGCATCGACATGGCGCCGATAGGCCGCGACCTCCTCGACCCCCGGCCGCGTCAGCAGCCCGCGCGCCGCACGGGTGTGCCGGGGCCCCGCCGAAACGTAATAAGAGTTGAAAAGATAAGCATAATCCGGATGGAAGACGCGGTAGCCGGGCTGGTGCGGCCCGAGCAGGAACTGCTCGAAGAACCACGTCGTGTGCGCGCGGTGCCATTTCGCCGGGCTGGCATCCGGCATCGACTGCACCACCTGATCCTCGGCACTCAACGGCGCCGCCCGCCGCTCCGTCTCATCCCGCACCGTCCGATAGGCCTCAGCCAGCCGGGTCGCCAGCGCGCTTGGCGTCGAAGGAGATTCGGGAGAAACGGCTACAGAAACAGCGGCGGAGGAGAAATTCGACACGAGCAGCTCCGGTTTGGGAGAAAACGCTGCTTCCGAGAAGCGGTTCCGAGACTCGCCAAATAGGTGTTCGCGGCCGGAATGGAAGGCAGGAGCCCGACTCGGTCTGTCCGTTGGCAACCCTTGGGTGCTGGTGGGCGCGGCTCGCGATGCCGGAATGTTGAGGCAAATCAGACCGTCAGCACGCCTGACTGGCATTTTACTTGGGCTGCGAATGGTTTTCGCGCTACATATATGACAGACCGACCCGGCCGCTGGTGGTCAGCCGGCCGCGCCGCAAAGGGATCCGCCATGAGCATCGAGCAATTCATCGACACCGAAGTGAAGTCCAACGACGTCGTGCTGTTCATGAAGGGCACGCCGCAGTTTCCGCAGTGCGGCTTCTCGGGACAGGTCGTGCAGATCCTCGATCACATCGGCGTCCCCTATAAGGGCCACAACGTGCTCGAATCGGCCGAGCTGCGCGACGGTATCAAGCAGTTCTCGAACTGGCCGACGATCCCGCAGCTCTATGTGAAGGGCGAATTCGTCGGCGGCTGCGACATCGTCCGTGAGATGTTCCAGGCCGGCGAGCTGCAGAAGCTGTTCGCCGACAAGGGCATCAAGGTCGCGGCCTGAGCACTTTCGAACGCTTGAGCGGCGCGGCGACCCTCGAGGTCGTCGTCGCCGACATCACGACGCTCGCGGTCGACGCGATCGTCAACGCCGCCAACAGCTCGCTGCTGGGCGGCGGCGGAGTGGACGGCGCGATCCATCGTGCCGCCGGCCCGCAGCTTCTGGCCGAGTGCCGCACCCTTGATGGCTGCGCCACCGGCGATGCCAAGATCACCCAGGGATATCGGTTGCCGGCGCGGCATGTGATTCATGCCGTCGGGCCGGTGTGGCATGGCGGCGGTTCGGGTGAGGACGCCGCCCTGGCGTCTTGCTACCGCCGGGCGCTCGACCTGTGCCAGCAGCACGGTCTCGCCTCGGTCGCGTTCCCGGCGATCTCCACCGGCGTTTACGGTTTCCCGCCCGAGCGCGCCGCGCCGATCGCAGTCGGGACCTGCATCGAGACACTGAAGACAACGCCGTTCGTCACCCGAGTGGTGTTCTGCTGCTTTTCGGAACCGAGCGCCGCGCTGCACCGGGCTGCGCTATCGGCGACACTTGATTAGTTGACCGCGGCCGCTACCATCCTCCCTGCACAACTCGGGAGGACTTGATGATCTTGCGCCGTGTCGCGCGCCTGCTGATGACCGGAGCGCTCGCTGCGCTGATTGCCTCGCCGGCTCTCGCCGAAGGCAGTTTCGATCCGCCGCCGACCGCGCAGTTCTCGCAGGAGAAGCTCGGCCGCATCGATGCATTCTTCGGCAAGATCATCGAGGAGGGCAAGATCCCCGGCGCGGTGGTGTATATCGAGCGCCACGGCAAGCCCGTGTATAGTAAGTATTTCGGCGTGCGCGACGTCGCCACCAAGGCGCCGATGACCGACGACACCATCTTCCGGCTCGCCTCGCTGACCAAGCCGTTCACCGCCGTCGCGGTGATGACGCTGGTGCAGGACGGCAAGATCAAACTCGACGATCCGGTTTCCAGATACGTCCCTGCCTTCGCCGATGTGAAAGTCGGCGTCGAGAAGACCAAGGAGGGCGGCGAGAAATATCTCGACTTCGAGCCGGTGAAACGGCCGATCAAGATCAGCGACCTGCTGTTGCATACCTCGGGCATCACCTACGGCTTCTATGGCGACAGCCTGGCCCGCAAGGCGATCGCCGCGGCGAAGATCTACGACGGCGATCCGAGCACGGCCGAATTCGCCGAGCGCATCGCCAAGGTGCCGCTGCAGGAGCAGCCCGGCACGCTGTGGGACTACGGCAATTCCTACGAGGTGCTCGGCCGCGTCATCGAGGTCGCATCCGGCAAGTCGTTCTACGAATATCAGAAGGAGAAGCTGTTCGATCCGCTCGGCATGAAGGACACGCGTTACTACCTGCCGGAGGAGCAGCAGAAGGCGCGGATGGCGCAGCCGATGCCCAACGACGCCGACTTCCGCGTCGGGCGTCCGAGCCGGCCGGACATCGTCAAGAAGTGGGAATCCGGCGGCGGCGGCCTGACCTCGACGCCGCACGACGTGATCCGCTTTGTCCGGATGCTGCTGCACAAGGGTGAGCTCGACGGCAAGCGCTATCTCAGCGAAGCGACCTTCAAGGACATGACCACCGATCACGTCGGCCCGTCCTCCGGCATCGCGCGCGATTACTTCTATTTCCCCGGTGACGGCTTCGGCTATGGCTACGGCCTCGCTGTCCGCACTGATCCGGGCAACGCCAAGCCGCCGCCGCCCGGCTCGCTCGGCGAACTGAAATGGGACGGCGCCAGCGGCTGCTATTTCATCGTCGACCCCAAGCTCGACATGTTCGTCGTGCTGATGGAACAGACCCCCTCGCACCGCCAGCCGGTGCAGCGGGAACTCAAGAAACTGGTCTACGAAGCGCTGGAGTAAGCCGGCCCATCCATCAAGCAGCACCCGCGCCGACGACCGACCTCTTTATGAGTCATCCCGGGGCGCGCGAAGCGCAAACCCGGAATGACGGCAGGCTATCGCATACGGAAGCGGCTGATGCCGGAGACCACCCTCCCCTGGAGGGGGAGGGTCGCTCGCGTCGCGAGCGGGGTGGGGTGGCGAAGAGTTTATCCGCAGTGCCCGCGGCTCACCCCACCCTGTCGTCCATCCCGCCGGGCGGGCTGGACGCCGACCCTCCCCCTCCAGGGGAGGGTAAGGGATCGCTTCTGTGGTTGCTCCCTGCATAGATGCGGCCTGTCCGGCAATATCGAACAACGGCGCAGGAACTTCCCTCGCATCTTTGTGTTCCGAATTGACGCTGCGGCGTTTTGCAGCCACCGTTCCCGCGCAACCGAAAAGGAATCACATGACCTACAAGCAGCCTGGCCGTCAGGGCCTCGTCTCGCGCGTTCTCGCAGCGGTGGTGCTCACCAGCATCTATGCTTTCAGCCTCGTCGGCGCGACCGCGCTGATCACCGGCGTCTCGACCACCTCCGCCTCCGCGCAGCGCGGTGATTGGGGCCGTGGTCGCGGGCGGGGTTATCGCGGCGGCCGCGGCTATGGCCGGGGTTACGGACGCGGCTATGGCGGCCGTGGCGTTCGCGGTCCCGTGCGTGGCCGTGGCGCCTGCGTCGTCAACGCAGCCGGCGTGCGCATCTGCCTGTAATGACGTCGGGCCGCTGTGCCTGACAGATCATGACCTGATAGATCAAGACGTGAGTGGCCGGGTTCGTCCCGGCCATTTGCGTTTTCGGATTATTCAGAAAGCGCCGCGCGCCGGCACGGCGCGAGCGCCTACGCCTTCCGCAGGATCTCCCGCACCAGGTCGAGCGTCTCATCGATCATCGTGCGGCTGACGTCGAGATGGGTGCAGGCGCGGATGCGGCCGTCCATCATCGCCAGCATCACGCCGCGGGCGCGCAGCCGCGACACCATCTCGGGGCCCGGGATGCCGGCGCCGTCGGGCCTGAAGAACACCAGGTTGGTCTGCGGCTCCTGCACCTCGACGCCCGCAAGCTGCGCCAGACCCGCCGCGAGCGCCCGCGCATTGGCGTGATCCTCGGCGAGCCGCTCGACGTGGTGGTCGAGCGCGTAGTTGCAGGCGGCGGCGATGACGCCGGACTGCCGCATCGACCCGCCGAGCCGCTGCTTCCAGCGCCACACCTCGTCGATGAACGCGCGGCTTCCGGCCAGCGAGGCCCCGACCGGCGCGCCGAGGCCTTTGCTGAAGTCGATCCAGGCCGAATCCCAGCCCGCGACCATCTCGCGCGCCACGATGCCGGTCGCCACCACCGCATTCATCAGTCGCGCGCCGTCCATATGCGTCGCCAGGCCCGCGGCCTTGCCGGCGGCGGCGATCGCGTCGAGCGTCGCCTGCGGCCAGATCGTTCCGCCGCCGATATTGGCGGTCTGCTCGACGCTCACCATGGTCTGCGGCGGCTCGTAGCGCGAGCGCGGATGCAGCGCGGCGCGGAATGCCGCCAGCGAGAACTGGCCGCCGTCGCCATCGAGCGGCGTGATCTGGAAGCCGCCCAGCGCTGCGTGGGTGCCGCCCTCGCGCGACAGGATGTGCGCAGTGCGATGCGCGATGATCTCGTCGCCGGGCCGGCAGGTCGCCAGCGTCGCGGTGACGTTGCACATCGTGCCGGACGGCAGGAAGACCGCGGCCTCCTTGCCGAGCAGCGCGGCGACGCGCTCGTTCAGCGCGTTGGTGGTCGGATCGTCGCCGGTCTGTTCGTCGCCGACCTCGGCCCGCGCCATCGCCTCCCGCATCGCCGGCGTCGGCCGCGTCTGGGTGTCCGAGAGCAGATTGATGCGCACCGGCGGCGCGTTCGGATCGGGCGGGGGCGGGGTGTAGGACATCCCCGAAAAATAGACCATTTCCCGCGCTGATAGAACGAGAACCTCAGCCGCGGGCGGCTCCGGTCAGGCCGGCTGGCGCAGTCCGCCGAGGATCAGCGCGGCGAAAGCTGCGGCGGCCTCGGCCTCGCGGCACTGGCCACGGATCATCGCGGTCGACAGCGCTTCCCCGGCGCCGATCATGCCGACGCAGCGGCGCACAAGCTCGGCGCGCGGCAGGGTCGTGTACGGCTTCAGTGCGGTGGCGAACAGCTGGACGTAGCCGTCAAGCAGCTGCTGATACACAGCGTCCTTCTCCTGGCTGCCCGCCAGCGCGGCGCCGATCGCCTGCCATTCGCCGCTGGTGTTTGCCGAGCAATGCACATAGGCGGAGGCGAGAAGTTGCGCGGTGTCTTTCAGGCTGCGGTGACCGCTCGCCAGCGCCGCTCGCATCGCGTCGGCGTGTTCGGCGTCGATCGATTTGTACAGTTCGATAAGCAGCCCCGATCGCGTGCCGAAGTGATCATAGGCAATCGGCTTGGACACGCCCGCGCGCTCGGCGAGATGACCGAGCGTCAGCCGGTCGGCGCCCTCATCGCGCACGATCTGTAGCGCGGTCTCCATCAATTGCCGTCGCCGCTGCGCCTTCGGCAGCCGCTCGCCCGGTTCCGCGCCCGCCCCCGAGGCGGTGGCGGTTTTTGCTCTCGCCATGCAACCTACCTTTGGTAGCTTCGTTATGTTACGGATGGTAGGTTAAATGGAACGAGGGAGTCCCGCAATGTCGAACGATCCGATTCTCCTGATCGGCGGAGCCGGCCATGTCGGCCGCTGGACCGCACGATCGCTGCGCGCCGCGCATCCCGAGCTGCCGCTGCTGATCGGCAGCCGGGATCGAGCCCGCGCCGCGAAGGCCGCCGCCGAGCTCGACGCTGAAGCCGTGACGATCGACGACACGGCCGCCGATCTCGGCCTCGGGGATCGATCGCTGAGCGCGATCGCGACGCTGTTCACCGACCAGCGCCTGACCGCGCTGCATCTCGCCCAGACGCGCGGCGTGCCGCATCTGTCGATCTCGCCGGGGATCATCGAGCTTGGTCCGGAAGTCGCTGCCTACATGCATCGCCCGCAGGCGGCGCCGGTGGTGCTGGGAACGGAATGGATGGTCGGCGGCACGACGGCGCCGACGCTCGCCTTCGCCAGGGCGTTCGGCCGCATCGACGACATCGCGATCGGCGCGTTGCTCGACGAGGAGGATGCGTTCGGCCCGGCCGCTCAGGCCGACCTGAAGCGTCAGACCCGGACTATGCCGGTGGCCTTGCTGCGGCAGGACGGCGCCTATGTCTGGCGCGTCGGTGACGAACTCACGACCAACTTTCACTCCGTCGACGGCACCGCGATGGCGGCCTCGGCGCTGTCGCCCAATGACGTGCTCGGCCTTGCCGCCGCGACCGGTGCGCCCAACGTTCGCTTCAGCCTTGCCCTCGGCGTCAGTTCCAGCCGCCGGCGCGGTGAGCCGCTGTCGACCGAAATCATCATCGAACTCGCAGGTGTGGATCGCGCCAATCGGCCGCTGCGGCGTCGCCACGCGGTCGTCCATCCCGGCGGCCAGATGCCGCTGACCGGCCTCGGCGTCGCGCTGGTGCTCGAACGCTTGCTCGGTCTCGACGGCCGCCCTTCAACGCCGGCGGGCCTGTACTTCCCGTACCAGCTGATCGAGCCGGACGTGTATTTCGCGCGTCTCGCTCAGGCCGGCGGGGAGGTGATCGAGTTGGAGCCTTCTTCACCCTCCCCTGGAGGGGGAGGGGCGCTCGCGTAGCGAGCGGGGTGGGGTGGCGAAGAGTTTATCCGCAGTGCCCGCGGCTCACCCCACCCCGTCACGCATCCCGCTTCGCGGCATGCGTGCCGACCCTCCCCCTCCAGGGGAGGGTGGTACGCGCCGCGACATCTAACCGGACTTCACAAACAAAAAGGCCCCGGCGAACCGGGGCCTCGTTGCATCGGACTGAGCAGCAATCAGTACGAAGAAAGCAGTTCCGTCGCGCTTAGCGCGAGTAGAACTCGACGATCAGATGCGGCTCCATCTGCACCGCGAACGGCACGTCGGAGAGAGCCGGGATGCGCGCGAACTTCGCGGTCATCTTGTTGTGGTCGACTTCGATGTAGTCCGGCACGTCGCGCTCGGCGAGCTGGCTGGCTTCCAGCACGATCGCGAGCTGCTTCGACGATTCCTTGACCTCGATCACGTCGCCGACGCGCACCTTGTAGCTCGAGATGTTGACGCGCTTGCCGTTGACCTTGATGTGGCCGTGATTGATGAACTGGCGCGCCGCGAAGATCGTCGACACGAACTTGGCGCGGTACACGACCGAGTCGAGACGGCGCTCCAGGAGGCCGATCAGGTTCTCGCCCGAATCGCCCTTGAGGCGGGTCGCCTCGACGTAGATGGCGTGGAACTGGCGCTCGGAGATGTTGGCGTAATAGCCCTTCAGCTTCTGCTTGGCGCGCAGCTGAACGCCGAAGTCGGACAGCTTGCCCTTGCGGCGCTGACCGTGCTGGCCGGGGCCGTATTCACGACGGTTGACCGGGCTCTTCGGGCGGCCCCAGATGTTCTGGCCCATCCGGCGGTCGATTTTATACTTGGCTTCACTGCGCTTTGTCATCGCGTCCTCGGTTTGCATAGCCATCGCGACCGCGATGGCGTTTTTCAGTCTTGGATGAGGAAACGCGCCCTCCTGCTGCGGCCGGAATTCCTGCCGCCGACAGATCCGGCCCCAAAGCTGAGAGGGGTGGACCACGGGTCGCGAAACGCAACGCGGGCCGAAAGGCCCGCGTTGTTAGCCGGGTTCTAGGGAGAAACCGGCCGGATGTCAATTCGGCGACAGGCCGGAAATGGCGTCCGCCGGACTCAGGCGCCGACCACCCGCACCGGCGGCAGATCGGTGGCCGGGTTGTACATCGCCTGCAATTCGCTCGCGATGGTGGTGTTCAGCACCTGCTCGAGCCGGGTCATCGCCCGTGCGATCGGCGCGGCGTCGATCAGCCGGTGGTCGAAGCGGATCACCATGTCGAAGCGGCCGTCGTCGTGCAGCCGGCCATAGCTCAGCATGTAGGGGCCGGGGCTGATCGGGTAGAGATCGCCGGCGCCGAGCGCCGACACCGAGGACAGGCCGACGCTGCCGAAGAAATTCGCCTTCTGCCGAGCCAGCGCCATGCCGCCCCACCATACCATCCGCCGCAGCGGCCAGGGCAGGGCGCTGATCCGCAGCAGTTTGCGGAACATCGGCACGTTGCAGATCGGCGCGGTCTGCGCCTCGCGGATCAGGGCGTCCACGCAGCGCAGCGACAGCTCGTCGGCGCCGACCACCTTCTGCATCAGCACGCAATCCTCACCGCCGACATCACGCGCGATCGCGATCATCGCGACGCTGCGCGGCAGCTCGTAGAGGTGCGGGAACGGGAAATCGACCACCAGCGTACGCAGCATCGGCTGATCGCGCGCCACCAGCGCCCAGGCCTTGGCGACGATCGCCGCAAAGCCGGGCGGCGCCGCCAGCCGGCCACGGGCCAGCGCCAGCGGCGTCAGGTTCAGCGAGCGCTGATAAGTGATCAGCGGCACATCCCGCGACGCCCGCATCAGATCGGCGATCAGCCGCCGCCGCAGCGAAAGGATTCGGATCTTGCCGCGCACGTCGACCTACAGCGCCGGAGTCGCGAGCGGCTTGGTCTTGTCGACCATCCACACAGCCATCACCTTCGCGCCGCCATGTTCGTCGTCGCGCATGATCTCCGCCGGGAGTTCCGTCAGGCTGCTAACCGACACGTCACCGTCATGGAACTCGGTCGCGTGCAGCGCCGCACCGTCAATGCTGCTCGGATGCTGCTCTGCGATCGCCGTACCGGCTGTCATGAGGACGGCCCGCGCGATCAGAAGCCTGTTGGTCATGGCAGTCCTCCCTGCCTATGAAAGTAGCAGCGCCGGGAGCTCTCGGGAAGTACTCAGGCGGGGACGAGGCCACCGAAATATGGAGTTAGTGCGCTGACGAGCCGATGTCGCTGTCCTGAAGTGAACAGGATGGCGGCACTTTGTTCATGATGATGACTAGCGCTGCTGCTGCCGAGCAGGCTGACGACGCGGCGGGCGATCGCGGGCGCTGGATCGATCCACTCCACCGGCCAGGGCGCCAGCCGGACCAGCCGGTCGAGCAACAGTGGATAATGGGTGCAGGCCAGCACGATGGTATCGGTCCGGCTGTCCGGTCCGTCGCCGGCCACGAAGCAAGGCGCGATCTCGGCCAGGATCGCCTCGTCGGCGACCTTACCGCCGCCAAGCGCGGCTTCGGCCAGCGTCGCCAGATTCGCCGAGCCGACCAGCTTGACGTCGCAGCCCTGCGCGAAATCCCGGATCAGCGCGCGGGTATATTCCAGTCGTACGGTCGCGGAGGTTCCGAGCACCGACACCCGCTTGGTCTTGGACCGCGCGCAGGCCGGCTTGATCGCCGGCACCGTGCCGACGAAAGGCACGGTGTAGCGTGCGCGGAGCGGTGCCAGCGCGATGGTGGAGGCGGTGTTGCAGGCGATCACGACGAGGTCGGGGGCGTGGGCTTCGATCAGCTCGCCCATCAGCGGCACCACACGGCCGATCACCGCCTCTTCGCTGCGTTGGCCATAGGGGAAGAACGCGTCGTCCCCGACATAGACGTAGCGCGCATCCGGCCGCGCCTTCACCACCTCGCGCAGCACCGTCAGCCCGCCGAGGCCGGAATCGAAGACCAGAATGTTCGGATGCCCAGACACGACGCGAGTCTATCGCAGCTTGGTTAGTTTTCGGTTGTTTTTCCGGCGCCGCCGCAATGTCGCGGAGGCGGGTTGGGAATAGGGATGTCGGCTACACCCCGTTCATGGTCATTCCGGGGCGCGCAAAGCGCGAACCCGGAATCCATTCTGCCTGTGCTGCCGACTGATGCCCGGCGCCGGCCATGCTCTGCGCTGGCCGCGAGACCAGGGGGTATGGATTCCGGGCTCGCTCGCCGCGCGAGCGCCCCGGAATGACGAAGAGAGAGGTCGCGACGTCGCCTCAGCTCTCGCCGAACACCCGCTTGAAGATCGTGTCGACGTGCTTGAGGTGATAACCGAGGTCGAACTGTTCTTCGATTTCGGCGTCGGTCATGTACTTCTTCATGTCCGGATCGGCCTTCAGCAGCGTCAGGAAGTCGCCTTCGCCGCGCCACACCGGCATCGCGTTGCGCTGGACGAGCTTGTAGCTCTCCTCGCGCGAGCAACCCTTCTGGGTCAGCGCGGTGAGCAGGCGCTGCGAATGCACCAGGCCGCCGAGGCGGTCGAGATTCCTGGTCATGTTGTCCGGATACACCACCAGCTTCTCGATCACGCCGGCGAGGCGATTGAGCGCGAAGTCGAGCGTCACCGTGGAGTCCGGCGCGATCATGCGCTCGGCCGAGGAGTGCGAGATATCGCGCTCGTGCCACAGCACGACATTCTCCATCGCCGGATTGACGTAGCCCCGTACCATGCGGGCGAGGCCGGTGAGGTTCTCGGTCAGCACCGGGTTGCGCTTGTGCGGCATCGAGGACGAGCCCTTCTGGCCCTCGGAGAAATACTCCTCGGCCTCGAGCACTTCGGTGCGCTGCAGGTGGCGGATCTCGGTGGCGAGCCGCTCCATCGACGAGGCGATGACGCCGAGCACCGCGAAGTACATCGCGTGGCGGTCGCGCGGGATCACCTGGGTCGACACCGGCTCGACCGCGAGGCCCATCGCCTTGGCGACGTGTTCTTCGACGCGCGGATCGATATGCGCGAAGGTGCCGACCGAGCCCGAGATCGCGCAGGTCGCGACTTCCTTGCGGGCGGCGATCAGGCGCTCCTTGGCGCGTGAGAATTCCGCGTAGGCGTAGGCCATCTTCAGGCCGAACGTCACCGGCTCGGCGTGGATGCCGTGCGAGCGCCCGATCGACGGCGTCAGCTTGTGCTCGAAGGCGCGCTTCTTCAGCGCGGCCAGCACCTTGTCGAGATCGGCCAGCAGGATGTCGGCGGCGCGGGTGAGCTGGACGTTGAAGCAGGTGTCGAGCACGTCCGACGAGGTCATGCCCTGATGCACGAAGCGCGACAGCGGGCCGACGAATTCGGCCAGATGCGTCAGGAACGCGATGACGTCGTGCTTCACCTCGCGCTCGATCTCGTCGATCCGCTCGACATTGAATTGCGCGTCCTTGCCCTTGGCCCAGATCGTCTCCGCTGCTTCCTTCGGGATCACGCCCAGCGCCGCCTGCGCATCGGAGGCGTGCGCCTCGATCTCGAACCAGATCTTGAAGCGGGTCAGCGGCTCCCAAATGGCAGCCATTTCCGGACGGGTATAACGCGGGATCATCGGTGTCTCGTGATGTTGGGGGATTACGCCGCGCTTTAGCAGACGGGGAGCGGGGAGGCGAGTCGAACAGGCCGTCGCCCGGACTGGGATATTCGACCTTCGATCGTCATTCCGGGGCGCGAGCGCAGCTCGCGAACCCGGAATCCATACCCCCGGGCTTTCACGGTGGCGGGCCGCGTCGTGCCGCCGTACCTTAGTTCCGAATCCGGTGGTTATGGATTCCGGGTTCGCGCTCCGCGCGCCCCGGAATGACGACAGGCCCCGTAACCCGTAGCCTCGATGAAGCGAAGCGCAATCGAGGGCGGGCCGAGCGACGCGTTCGGCGCGCGATGCAGGTCGCCAGTGCTGCCCCGGATTTCGCTGCGCTCCATCCGGGCTACAGGTCTTGACAAAATTCCTACGAGGACTATAGTCCGCGTCGTCCTGTCCGTGAGGGGCGCTTCGCGAGGCGTCGTCAAGCGGGACAGATCGACGGGCCGGGCAACCGGTCCGGAACGATGGTTCGGCGGAGCTGACCGTTGTCAGCGAAGCCGAACGGACGCGGCGTCCCGCGCGGGTGGCTCGCACCCATTCGTCCGGGAGGCTTCGGGTACCCGTCCGGGCCTACTACGAGGCTCTGCGACTTGTTAGTTCGCTGGACGCGGGCAGGCGAAGGCGGCGTAATCCGCCGGATCCGTGGGGTTTCATTACCCCTGCCTGCCCCCGGAAGCACGGGCCCGAAGACAGAAAGCGCCGCGGTGGGCGCGCCGACGAGGCGTCGCGCGAGGACGCAAGCCCTCGCGACAAGCACCACCCCTTAGCGCCGACCGGCGCGCCCCCACCCCTCGCTGTGAAGCGACGGGCGCAAACCTCGGGCTCGATGGAGCCGCGAGAAGGATGAGGCGTGGCTGTTTGACATCGTGATCAACCGATCAACGCACTCGACGTCATCCTGAGGCGCGAGCGCAGCGAGCCTCGAAGGATGCGCCGCAAGCTCAGCACCCGTGTCCGCATCCTTCGAGGCTCGCCCTGCGGGCCAGCGCCTCAGGATGACGGCGCTGAGATACAGCGGCCGCTGTGTGGCCCACTCCCGTCATCGCCCGGCTCGACCGGGCGACCCAGTATCCCAGAGCGTCTGTTACTTCGCTGGGCATCGCCACAAGCGCCGTGGAATACTGGATCCTCCGCTTTCGCGGAGGATGACGGAAAATTGGGTGACACCGCGCGTTACTTGATGTGCCGCGCGTCCTCCTCACCACTCACTCCCATCATGCGCGGGCTCGACTCGCCTGCGGGGGAAGCCCCTTCGGCGCGGCGAAGGCCCGCGCATCCATCGCGCGAGGCAGCGCGCTGACCGGAACGCACCTTGCGAAGAGGATGGATTGCCGGGTCAAGCCCGTCCATGACGGCGTTCATTGCAACACGGCGTTTTATCGATCGCGCAGAGCGAAGCGTGCCCACGCTGAGCCTGCTGTGCTACGTTCGGCATGAGCCGATGAAACACGAAGCACACGGGTGCAGGCGCCTACACACCTGTCATTGATCTTCATTTCGCGCGAGGGGCCAGCTTGAAGCATGGGGCGTTCTGCGAAAATTCTGAAGCTTGTTCAGCCGCATTTGCCGAGCACAACTCTTTGCCGGGATATTCTTGTGGTCGGGCCGACCGAGTTCATTCTGCGCGGCTTGTTTCTCAATACGACCTCGCAAAAGCATCATATGGATTTGTGGAGGGTCGTGACCCCGCTGCATCGGCCGCTCGACGGTATCACGCTCACTTACGGTAACATCATTAGCGGGCCCGACAACACGCGCGTGAAGGTCGATGATCTGCAACGGGCCGCCGAGGTCGTGGAGCAGTACGCTCGCAATGAAGTCGGGCCATTGCGTTCTCTCCAGGCGCCGGCTCAGTTTTTGCAGCATATCGCCTGGAGGGGAGGCAGTGAATCCGAGCCCGTGCAGCTGGATTTTGCGCTCACGCATTTCCTCGTCGGGAATGTCTCTGAAGCGCTTCGAAGGCTGAAATTATTGACGACGCGCCAAGAGAGCTTTCCGGTCCACCGGCGCATCGCCGAGCAGGCGCTGGCCGCGCTTGAATACAGTCCGTCGGCCCTCCAGAAATTGATCGATGGCTGGCGCGACGCGAACGTTGCGGCGTTTGGTCTTGAGGCGACGGTTGTCAAGCGGTCGGGCTTGCGGCTGGTGTAGCAGACGGGTCAAGCGAAGCTTGCTCACACGATTCTGGTTATCAAGTTACGCGTGGGCACGACGCGCCTGCGGCGTATCACGGCCCACCCTACGCTTGTCTTGACCGTCTCGCCGCGGCGCGCGCCCATGCGGCGACACCGACTGCGATGGCCAGCATCAGCAACGGCATGCCGACAGCAACGAGCAATTGATCAGTCATTCGCTGAGACCTCCGAGAACGCCTCTCGCAACCAAATGAGCCTAACCTAACAACTAAACCATTTCCCCCCGCGCAATCGCGGCCGCATTCCTGATCCCCGCGATATTCGCCTTATACGCTTCCAGCGTTCCGCCCTTGAACACGGCCGAGCCCGCGACCAGCGCATTCGCGCCGGCGGCAGCCAGTTCGCCCGCGACCTTGTCGCTGACGCCGCCATCGACCTCGATATCGATCGGCCGTCCGGCCACCATCGCGCGGATCGCCTTGATCTTCTCGACTGCGCTCGGAATGAAGGCTTGGCCGCCGAAGCCCGGATTGACCGACATCACCAGCACGAGGTCGATATCGTCCAGCACGTATTCGAGCACGCTCGGATGCGTGCCCGGGTTAAGCGAGACGCCGGCCTTCTTGCCCAGCGCGCGGATCGCCTGCAGCGAGCGGTGCAGATGCGGGCCGGCTTCGGCGTGGACGGTGATGTGGTCGCAGCCGGCCTTGGCGAAGGCTTCGAGATAGGGATCGCACGGCGCGATCATCAGATGCGCGTCGAAGATCTTCTTGGTGTGCGGCCGCATCGCCTTGATGACGTCGGGGCCGTAGGAAATGTTTGGCACGAAATGGCCGTCCATCACGTCGAGATGGATCCAGTCGGCGCCGGCCTGATCGACCGCGCGGACCTCTTCGCCGAGCTTGGAGAAATCCGACGCCAGGATCGAGGGCGCGATGGCGAGAGGACGGGGCGCGAACTGGGACATGGCGGCTTCCTGGACGTTTCCTGAGCGGTCGCGGCGCTGCGGCGCGCGGCCGAGCGGCGAGGGGCCGATTCGCTAACACGCGAAAGAAGGCCTCGCAATGCGCCCCCGCATGGCGCGGCGCGCGCATTGTGCTCGGCAGGTTCTGCCGCCGCGGCAGAAATTTCCGCGGCCGCGGCGCCGCGTCGGGACGAAAACCTCAATCTTTCCAAGCCTCGGCGCGCTGGCACGGCGGTTGCTGCTGCTCCGGCAGGGATGCGGATGAGTAGTTGCGGCCGCGGCGCGGCGCTGAACGGAGTGTGGTCATGATTCCTGCCCTTGGCGCCCTCGGCGCGCTGTCCGGCTTGCTCAGCTCCCTGAGCTCGTCCTCGTCGGCCAATTCGTCGTCGAAGACGACCAGCCTGACCAATCCGTTCGAAACCGCGAGCTCAAGTTCGAGCAACAGCAGCAGCAGTTCGCTGCTCGGCTCCAGCAGCCTCAGCGGGTCGTCGTCCTCGGGCACGCTGTCGCCCGAAACCCTGCAGGCGCTGCTCGCGGCGCAGCAGAACCAGCCGGCCGATCCGACGACCACCAAGGACAAGAGCCGCGACGCCGCGCTGAAGGATCTGTTCGCGCAGCTCGACGGCAACAGCGACGGCTCGATCAGCAAGGCGGAATTCGAGGACAAGCTCGGCGCCGGCGGCACCAACGTGGCCAATGCCGACAAGGTGTTCGCCAAGCTCGACACCGACGGCGACGGCTCGGTCAGCATGGGCGAGCTGAAATCGGCGCTGAAGGGCAAGGGCCATCACCACGGCGGCGCTTCGGCGTCCGGCTCGGCATCGGGCTCCGGTTCGAACGCGGCCGATGCGCTCACCGGCGCGAGCGCCACGAGCGTCACCAATTCGGACGGCAGCGTGACCACGTCGATCACCTATCCGGACGGATCGAAAGTGACCTCGACCTCGGCGGCGACCAACAGCGCCTCCAGCAACGCCACCGCGAAGTACAATTTCGTCGAGCAACTGATCCATCGGCAGGCCAATCAGATTCAGGCCGGCGCGAACTCCACGGTCTCGCTTAGCGCGTAGTCGCCAAGGCCCGGATGGTGTCGCGTCGTGGCCTCACATCATGACGTCGAGCCGAACTTGTCGCGCCACGCCGGCTGCGCGCCGTCGAACGGCAGCCGCGTCGCTTCATAGACGCCGCGGGCAATCGCACGCGCGACCGTGTTGGCGGCGATCGCGCCGAGTTCGGTGAGGCCGGCCAGCGGATCGACCGCAATCTTGCCGGTCGCGGCGGCGAACACGACGTCGCCGTCGAGCGGTGCATGCACCGGATAGATCGCGCGGGCGAAACCGGTCTGCGCCAGCATCGCCAGCCGCTTCACCTGCGTCTTGGTCAGCACGGCGTCGGTGACGACAGCGACAAGCGTGGTGTTCTCCGCGGTCGCGGCGGCGGCGCCCTTGAGCTGGATCTTCAGATGCTCCGGCGTGAACTTCGCGGGCAAGCCGCAGCCGCCGAATTCGTCGCCTTGTTCGTACGGCGCCGACCAGAACCACGGACCGTCGCCGACCGTGACGCTGCCGATCGCGTTCACCGCCGCGATCGCGCCGACCGTGATGCCGCCGGGCGTCATCGCCGAAGCCGAGCCGAGGCCGCCTTTGTAGTTCGCCGTGGTGGCGCCGAGGCCGGCGCCGACGCTGCCGAGCGCGAAGTCCTCGCTCGCCGCGGCGGCTGCCGCGTAGCCGAGATCGCGATACGGCGAGAAACGGCCCCACGCCTTGTCGCCGCCATTGAGCATGTCGAAGATCACGCCGCCGGGCACGATCGGGATCGTCGCGCTGCCGATCGCAAAGCCGCGGCCTTGCTCGGCGAGCCAGCCTTGCACGCCGCCGCCGGCATCGAGCCCGAACGCCGAGCCGCCGGACAGCGTGAAGCCGTCGACCTGCTCGACGGTGTTGACCGGCTCGAGCAGCACGCCGTCGCGAATCCCCGGTCCGCCCCCGCGCACGTCGATCGAGGCGACGGCGGGCTGGTCGAACAGGATGGCGGTGACGCCCGAGGCGAGCTTGGCGTCGTCGGCATGGCCGACGCGAACGCCGGCGACATCGGTGATCAGGTTTTTCAAGGCAAGTCCGTGGATGTGGCGAGGTGAGGGCAGCATCTTCGGTCTAAACACTTGGTCGAAGCAACCCTCACGCGGCGATCACAAGGCGCGGAACGTTGCCGCATCGCCTTGCGCCGCGCGGGCGCGCCGGTGCATGTAGCCCCATGATCCACGACGTCTCCATCCCCGCCGCGCTGATCGCCGGTCTCGTCAGCTTCCTGTCGCCCTGCGTGCTGCCGCTGGTGCCGCCCTACTTGATCTATCTGACCGGCGCGACCATCGAGCACGTCGCGGCCGATGAAACCGAGCGCACCTCGAAGCGCGCGGTGATGATCTCGGCGGTGATGTTCGTGCTCGGCTTCTCGACCGTGTTCGTCGCGCTCGGCGCCAGCGCCAGCCTGGTCGGCGGGCTGATCCGTGCCTGGTCGGCGGAGCTGGCGATCGTCGCCGGCATCGTCATCATCCTGATGGGGCTGCACTTCCTCGGCCTGACCCGGATCAACATCCTGATGCGCGAGGGCCGGCTTCCGATCCCCAAGCCGGTCGGACTGTGGGGCGCCTATGTGATGGGCCTCGCCTTCGCGTTCGGCTGGACGCCGTGCATCGGCCCGATCCTCGCCGCGATCCTGTCGGTGGCGGCGGCCGAAGCCACGGTGGCGAAAGGCGCGGGCCTGCTCGCGATCTACTCGCTCGGCCTCGGCGTGCCTTTCCTGCTCGCCGCGCTGATGGTCGAGCAGTTCTCCGGCCTGTTCGCGCGGATGAAGAAACATCTCGCCACGGTGGAGCGCGCGATGGGCGTGCTGATGATCCTCACCGGCGTCGGCTTTCTTACGGGCGCGATCAGCGACGTCAGCATCTGGCTGCTGAATACGTTCCCGGCGCTGGGGAATATCGGGTAGGGCCACCGTCCGGAACGGATGCTTCCGTCGGGCGTCAATGCGTGAGCTTGCAGCAAGGAGCCACGCATGAGCCAAATGACCCTGTCGGACCTCTCGGAGAAGATGCGCGATATCGATTTTGCGATGCTCTCGACCCGCGCCGAA
This sequence comes from Rhodopseudomonas telluris, assembly GCF_042432815.1. Classification (NCBI taxonomy): domain Bacteria; kingdom Pseudomonadati; phylum Pseudomonadota; class Alphaproteobacteria; order Hyphomicrobiales; family Nitrobacteraceae; genus Rhodopseudomonas; species Rhodopseudomonas telluris. The sequence continues at coordinate 409,696 of NZ_JBHLWM010000005.1, read as the reverse complement.
GGCGGCCAGATCGCCGCACGCCCGATGAGCAACAACGGCGACGTCGCCTATGACGGCGACTCGTATTTCTTCAGCTACGAAAACACCCACACGATCGACGACATCAAGCGCGACCCGCAGGTCGGCCTGTCGTTCACCGGCGCCAAGGGGTTTCTCGGCAAGCCGCCGAATTTCATCTCGGTCGAAGGCAAGGCCGAACTGATCCGCGACAAGGCGACGTTCGAAAAGCACTGGACCAAGGATCTGGAGATCTGGTTCGAGCAGGGCATCGACACGCCCGGCATCGTGCTGATCAAAGTCCACGCCTCGCGCATCCATTATTGGGATGGCGAGGACCAGGGCGAGATCAAACTCTGAGCTCTCTCTCGATTCCGAACCGCTGATCTAGATCAGGAGTGACCACGCCAATTGGTCACCCTCCGCGAAAGCGGAGGATCCAGTATCCCAGAGCCTTGGCTATGCTGACGAACGCTTCGAAAGACTGGGCCGCCCGGTCAAGCCGGGCGGCGACGGTTTTGCACCGGGCTTCAGCGTCATTGCGAGGAGCGAAGCGACGAAGCAATCCAGTTCAGTGCAGGGGGCTGGATTGCTTCGCTACGCTCGCAATGACGATAAAAGCAAACCACCGCCTCATATCGCCTTGCCGATCTCCGCGTAGTTGCCCTTGGCGTCCCACTTGTAGACGACGTAGTCGATCGCCTTGATGTCGCCCTTGGCGTCGAAGGCGAGCTTGCCGAGCACGGTGTCCCATTCGCCGGCCTTGATGGCGGCGATCACCTTCTTCGGGTCGGTGGTCTTGGCCTTCTCGACGGCCTGCGACCAGATCTGGAAAGCCGCGTAGGTGTAGAGCGTGTAGCCTTCCGGATCGATGCCCTTGCCCTTGAACTTCTCGACGATCGCCTTGGCGGTCGGCTTGTTGCGCGGGTCGGGGCCGAAGGTGAACAGCGTGCCTTCGGCGAGCGGGCCGGTGATCGAGGCAAATTCCTTGTCGTTCATCGCGTCGCCGGCCATCATCACGGTCTTGAGGCCCTGGTCGCGCATCTGGCGCAGGATCAGGCCGGCTTCCTGGTGATAGCCGCCGATATAAACGAGATCGATATTGTCGCGCTTCAGCCGCGACACGATCGAGTTAAAGTCCTTGTCGCCCTTGTTGTAGGACTCGAACATCTTCTCGGTGAAGCCCGCCTTGTTCAGCGCCTTCTTGGTCTCGTCGGCGAGACCCTTGCCGTAGGTGGTCTTGTCGTTGAGGATCGCGACGTTCTTGCCCTGATAGTTCTTCAGGATGTAGTCGGCGGCGACCAGGCCCTGCTGATCGTCGCGGCCGCAGACGCGCAGCACGTTCCACAGCTTGCGCTCGGTGAACAGCGGGTTGGTCGAGGCCGGGGTGATCTGCAGCGTGTTGCCGTCCGCATAGGCTTCCGACGCCGGGATCGACGACGACGAGCAGAAGTGCCCGGCGACGAACGGGATGCCGTCACCCGCGATCTTCTCGGCGATCGAGCGCGCCTGCTTCGGATCGCAGCCATCGTCGCCGGTCTGCAGCTTGAGCTGCTTGCCGAGCACGCCGCCGGCGGCGTTGAGGTCAGCGACCGCCTGGTCGGCGCCGTTCTTCAACTGCCGGCCGAACGCCGACTCGCCGCCGGTCATCGGACCGGCGACCGCGACCGTGATGTCCTGCGCCAGCGCCGTCGTCGACAGCGCCAGCGACGCGCCGAATGCCAAACCGAGAAGCTTGAGTTTCATGGAGTGATCCCTGAGATGAGACTGCAATTGATCGGCCGCGCCAGACCGGATCGCAGGCGCGACGTTCGCGGCATTGTTGGCAGATTTTGATGGCAAGTCATCGACAAAATGCCGCATCGCTTGCGTCGCGCTGGCACATTCTGCCGCAGGCGGTAACGAGGTCAGACCTTGCGGCCGCCTTCCAGATAGGCGGCGCGGACTTCCGGTCGCGCCAGCAATTCGGCGCCGCTGCCGCTCATGGTGATCAGGCCGTTGACCAGCACGTAGCCGCGATGCGCCAGCCGCAGCGCGTGGTTGGCGTTCTGTTCGACGATCAGCACGGTGAGGCCGTCCTGCCTGTTGAGCGTGCGGATCGCCTCGAAAATCTGGCGGGTGATCAGCGGCGCGAGGCCGAGCGACGGCTCGTCGAGCAGCAGCAGCCGCGGCCGGCTCATCAGCGCGCGACCGATCGCCAGCATCTGCTGCTCGCCGCCGCTCAGCGTGCCGCCGCGCTGGCTGGTGCGCTCGCGTAGCCGCGGGAACAGCGTCAGCACGCGCTCCAGCATGGCGGCGCGCTGATCGTCGGTGCTGTCGCCGGCGTCGGCGCCCATCTGCAGGTTCTCGGCCACGCTCATCCGCGGGAAGATGCGGCGGCCTTCCGGCGATTGCGCGATGCTCATCCGCGCGATGTGGTGCGTCGGCATCTGCGTGATGTCGACGCCGTCGAACACGATGCGTCCGGCCTTGGCGCGCGGCTTGCCGAAGATCGACATCATCAGCGTCGACTTGCCGGCGCCATTGGCGCCGATCAGCGCGACGATCTCGCCCGGCGCGATGTCGAGATCGACACCCTTCAGCGCCTCGATCTTGCCGTAGGCGGCGTGAAGGTTTTCGATGCTGAGCAGGGGCGTAGTGGCAGCGGTCGAAGTCATGATGCGACCTCACAACGCTCACGTCCGTCATGGCCGGGTTTGTCCCGGCCAGCCCCGATCGTCATTGCGAGCGAAGCGAAGCAACCCAGAAGCTCAGTGCACGGCGCTGGATTGCTTCGTCGCTGCGCTCCTCGCAATGACGAGAGCGTATGTTGTGACGACCTCACAGCCCGAGCTCCTGCTCGACGGCTTCGACCTCTTCGTCCTCGACGCCCAGATAGGCGGCGATGACGCGCTGGTCGTCGCGGATCTGCGCGGGCGTGCCATCGGCAATCTTGACGCCGTAGTCGAGCACGACCACCGCGTCGGAGATTTCCATCACCACGCTCATGTCGTGTTCGATCAGCAGGATCGATGTGCCGTCGCCGCGGATCTTGCGCAGCAACTCGCTGAGCTCGGCGCTCTCGCGCGCATTGAGGCCGGCCGCCGGCTCGTCGAGGCACAGCAGCACCGGCTCGGTGCACATCGCGCGCGCGATCTCGAGGCGGCGCTGGTCGCCATAGGGCAGGTTGCCGGCAGCATCGTCGGCGCGGCCGCGCAGCCCGATCTGGTCGAGCCAGTAGGTGGCACGCTCGATCGCCTGTTTCTCCGCGGCGCGCCACGATGGCGTGCCGAACAGGCCGAGCAACGTGAAGCCCGACGCGCGGAGCAGCGCGTTGTGCTGCGCCACCATCAGGTTTTCCAGCGCGGTCATGCCGGGAAACAGCCGGATGTTCTGGAAGGTGCGCGCCACCTTGGCGATCTTGGTGATGCGGAAGTCGTTGAGCTTGTCCAGCCGGTGCGTCGCGCCGTCTTCGTGCGTGAGGCTGATCGCGCCGGCGCTCGGCTTGTAGAAGCCGGTGATGCAGTTGAACACGGTGGTCTTGCCGGCGCCGTTCGGGCCGATCAGCGCGGTGATCTTGCCGCGCTGCGCGGTAAACGACAGATCGTTGACGGCGACGATGCCGCCGAACCGCATGATCAGGCCGTCGACGCGGAGGATGTCGCGATCGTCGCTCATCCGTGGCCCTCCTTGACGAGGTCGGACGAGATTGCCTGCTTGTGCTCGAGAAACACGGTCGGGGCGCGGTGGCCGATCAGGCCGCGCGGGCGCCACACCATCAGGAACACCATCGACAGGCCGAACACCAGCATGCGGAACTGATCGAGCCCGCGGAACAGTTCGAAGCCGCCGATTAGCGTCAGCGCCGCCAGCGCGACGCCGAGCTGCGAACCCATGCCGCCGAGCACGACGATCGCCAGCACCAGCGCGGATTCCTGGAAGGTGAAGGACTCCGGCGAGATGAAGCCCTGCCGCGTGGCGAAGAACGCGCCGGCGAAGCCGCCGAACATCGCGCCGGTGGCGAACGCCGTGAGCTTGGTCGTGGTGGTGTTGATGCCGAGCGCGCGGCAGGCGACTTCGTCCTCGCGCAGCGCTTCCCAGGCGCGGCCGATCGGCAGCCGCCGCAGCCGGATCGTCGCCCAGTTGGTGATCAGCGCCAGCGCCAGGATCAGATAGAACAGAAACACCAGCCGCTGCGATGGCGAGAACGGGATGCCGAGCATCGCCGCGAGGCCGTTCTCGCCCGGTGTCAGCGGGATGCCGAACACGGTGGGGCGCGGAATGCCGCTGATGCCGTTCGGTCCGCCGGTGAGGCTCTGCCAGTTGATGATGACCAGACGAATGATCTCGCCGAACGCCAGTGTGACGATGGCGAGGTAATCGCCGCGCAGCCGCAGCACCGGAAAGCCGAGCAGCACGCCCCAGAACGCCGCGAGGATGCCGGCGAGCGGCAGGCAGACCCAGAACGACAGGTCGAAATTGGTGGCGAGCAGGGCGTAGGAGTAAGCGCCGACTGCGTAGAATGCGACATAGCCGAGGTCGAGCAGGCCGGCGAGACCGACCACGATATTCAGGCCCCAGCCGAGCATGACGTAAGTCAGCACAAGGATGCCGAGGTCGAGAATGTAGCGCTGGTCGTAGAAGATCACCGGCACCAGCAGGGTGAAGACCAGCAGGGCGGGGGCGACAACCCGGCCGGCGAGGCTCAGCGTCTTGCGTGCGGCTTCGGGCACCAGCTTCGGCGTATCGACCGGTCCCCACCAGCGCCGCAGCAGTTCGACCACGATCGAGCCGAAAAACACCGCCGCAACCATGCCGGCGAGTTCCTCGAAGCGCGTCCAGTAGATCAGTCCGCCTTCGGGACCAGCCTCGGTCCGCACGCCGATCATCAGCGAAAACAAAACCAGCGCCACAAGGGCGCTGATCAGGGCTTTCTTCAGAATGAATCCTGCGCCGGCTTTGGCGGCGGCAGGGGCGGCGACGGCGTGCGCGAGTTTGGCCACGTCGATCCGCTCAGACTTTTTCGACTTCGGGGCGGCCGAGCAGGCCGGTCGGCATGAAGATCAGCACGACGATCAGGATCGAGAACGCCGCCACGTCCTTGTACTCGACCGAGAAATAGGCCGACCAGAACGTCTCGATCAGGCCGATCAGCAGACCGCCGAGCATCGCGCCGGGCAGCGAACCGATGCCTCCGAGCACGGCGGCCGTGAAGGCCTTGATGCCGGCGACGAAGCCCATGAAGAAATCGACCAGGCCGTAATACAGCAAGTACATCATGCCGGCGACCGCCGCGAGCGCGGCGCCGATCACGAAGGTCATCGAGATGGTGCGATCGACGTCGACGCCGAGCAGCGACGCCATGGTCTGGTCCTGCTCGCAGGCGCGCATGTCGCGGCCGAGCCGCGTCTTCGACACCAGCCAGGTGAAGATCGCCAGCAGCACGATGGTGGTGACGACGACCAAGATCTGGACGTTGGACAGCCGCACCACGAAGCCGTCGGCGCTTTCATGCAACGTGTAGCCGCCGGTGATGATCGGCGGCACCGGCTTGACGCGGGCGCCCTGCGACACCTGGGCGAAGTTCATCAGCACGAACGACATGCCGATTGCCGACAGCATCGGGGCAAGGCGAAACGAATGCCGCAGCGGTCGGTAGGCGATCCGCTCGACGGTCCAGCCATACAGCGCGGTGATCGCCATCGATACCAGCAGCACGACCAGCAGGATCAGCGGCACGAAGGTGAGTCCGAACGAGACCAGGATCAGGAAGCTGATCAGCGCGATGAAACCGCCGATCATGAAAATATCGCCATGGGCGAAATTGATCATGCCGACGATGCCGTACACCATGGTGTAGCCGATGGCGATGAGGCCGTAGATCGAGCCGAGGACGAGGCCGTTGATGAGCTGCTGGGCGAAATAGTCCATGCGCTGCCGTTGTCAGACGATCGAGGCCGACGTCCGGAAGAAGACGTCCGTAGGGATCCGATACTCGCGGCGCACAGGCAAAGCTCAAGAGCACCCGCTCGCGCTGGAGACACGATGCGGCGAGAGCCCCGGCAGCCGGCACGTCGCTTCGCTTGCAGATTTTGTAACAGTGCGAAGCGTTTACGGCAACAGCGCGGGATTACGACCTTCTTCCCTGTGGACGATGGTCGCAATCGCCTGGTTCCGCGACACCGGGCCGCCGCGCAAATGCCTCGTAAAGATCACGCCCCGGAAAGGTTGTTCCGGCAACCGGCAAAGCGGCACCCGCGTTATCTCGCCGGCTGATGCAAACAGCCGAAGGAGAAATCATCATGTCGAATCAGAACCAGCAGAATCCGACTCCAGGCCAAAAGCCCGGCCAGCAGCAGCAGGGTGGTGGAGCACGTCCGGGTCAGCAGCAGCAGGATCCGGGTCGGCAGGGCAATCCGCAGCAGGGCCAACACGGCCAGCGCGACCGCTAGTCCACCGCAACAGGACTCTCTCCAGGAGTCGGAAGGTCCCGCCGAAAGGCGGGATTTTCTTTTGGTGGCGGGCTTGGAGCTAAAGGGCCCTCACGGCAAAATCCGTGCCGATGTTCGATCCAGAGAGGTCGTTGGGCACCAAATCCACAGGGTTAACGGAAATTAAGGTTAACAAAGCGTTTCCGTTGTCGGATGTCGTTAACCGGGTTTAGCTCGGAAATTGCTGCTTTCCGCGTGTGGAGGCAGCCGGCAGCGGGAACCACGATGGCGAATTGGCGGATAAGCTCTGCGAACGGCGTGCTGATCGCGGCGTATTTCATCCCGAGCTGGGTGATCGTCGCATTCAAGATCATCATGTCGCCGATCCATGGTCTGTACGACCGGCCGAACATCTCCGTGGCGATCTTCCTCAGCGATCACTTCCATCTCGCCGCGCTGGCGACCATCCGGGCGGCGTGGCTGCTGGCCTTGGCCAAGCTGACGGTGGCGGCTTTCTTCGCGTTGTTTGTTGCGCTGCTGACCCGGCCGTCGATCCGCACCTCCGGTGGCTGCAACGAAGCCCTGTCGATCGCGCTGGCGCTCGGCAGCATCATCAGCTTCGCCAGCATGCTGATGGCCTCGCAGGCCGGCGAGATGGAAGCGATGCGGCTGCACGCCACCGAACTGCTGCTGCTGCTCGGCACCGGAATCGTCATGCTGGTTGAACGGCCGACGCCGGTCGTTATGCCGGTTGCGGAGCCGGCGCCGCGCGCGACGCGCCCGCTGATGACCAACTACCCGCACGCGGCCCAGAATTCCTGACCCTGCTCTAACCGGGCGGCCGCTGCCCACTTATATCGCAATGCGCAAAGCTCTTATGCGCGGTCCGTAACAACTTGCGGCCGCGCGCAGCTTTTGCTTTTGCGAATTGCGTGCTTTATTCGGCCGGCAACGCCGCCGATCAAGGCGTGCGACTGATTGCGGGAGGACGATCCATGGCCATGACGATGAACGGCGAAGTCCAACTGGACGCGCCGAAAGATCTGGTGTGGACCAAGCTCAACGATCCTGAAGTTTTGAAGCAGTGCATCCCCGGCTGTGAAGAGCTGGAGAAGACCGAAGACCAGGAGGGCTTTCGCGCCGTCGCCAAGCTCAAGGTCGGCCCGGTCTCGGCGCGCTTCAAGGGCCGCGTCACGCTGAGCGATCTCGATCCGCCGAACGGCTACAAGATCACCGGCGAAGGCGAGGGCGGCGTCGCCGGATTCGCCAAGGGCGGCGCTGTGGTCGGACTGTCCGAGAAGGACGGCGGCACGCTGCTGTCCTACGACGTCGAGGCGCATATCGGCGGCAAGCTGGCGCAGCTCGGCCAGCGGCTGATCAACGGTTCGGCCAAGAAGCTGGCCGATGAGTTCTTCGCCAACTTCTCCAAGGCGGTGCAGAACGGCAACGGCGCCGCCTGAGCGCGGCGTAACGTTCTGCCCGGGCACGCCTTCGATCACGCTGTCGTTATCACGCGGCTGTTATCAGGCGGCCGCGCGCCGATGTTCCGATCGGAGGTTGCCGATCCGGATCGGGGCCCCTAAGATATCCTCAAGAAACACAACTAAAGCGCGAATTCGCTGCCGTGCAACGCGGCGGTGCGCAACCAACGAGAGGGCCGATGGCCAAGATTTCCCTGATCGTGAACGGCAATCCGGTAACCGCCAACGTCGATCCGCGCACGCTGCTGGTGCAGTTTCTGCGCGAGAACCTGCGGCTCACCGGCACCCATGTCGGTTGCGATACGTCGCAGTGCGGCGCCTGCGTGGTGCATCTCGACGGCAAGGCGGTGAAGTCCTGCACCACGCTGGCGGTGATGGCGGACGGCCATGAAGTGACGACGATCGAGGGCTTGGCCGCCGACGGCGCGCCGCTGCATCCGATGCAGGAAGCCTTCCGCGAGAATCACGGTCTGCAGTGCGGCTTCTGCACCCCGGGCATGATCATGACCGCGGTCGATCTGGTGCACCGCAAGGGCCACGACCTCTCGGACGAGACGATCCGCGAGGAGCTGGAAGGCAATCTGTGCCGCTGCACCGGCTATCAGAACATCGTGGTGTCGATCGCCGCCGGCGCCAAGGCGATGGCTAATTCCGACCGCGCCTGATCGCGCGTCCGACCACGACCGCAGGCCGAAGCCGAACACGCTTTAGGGAAGCTCGATGTACGAATTCAAATATCACCGCCCCGGGACGGTCCGTCAGGCCGCGAACCTCTTGATCAAGAACGAGGACGCCAAGCTGATCGCCGGCGGCCACACGCTGCTGCCGGTGATGAAGCAGCGCCTCGCGGCGCCGCCGCATCTGGTCGACCTGTCGCATATCGAGGGCCTGAACGGCATCGAGATCAAGGGCCGTTCGCTGGTGATCGGCGCCACCGCCAAGCACGCCGAAGTCGCCAATTCGCCTATCGTCGGTGAGGCGATCCCGGCCCTGGCCGAGCTGGCGTCGCTGATCGGCGATCCGGCGGTGCGCCACAAGGGCACGATCGGCGGCTCGCTCGCCAACAACGATCCGACCGCGGACTATCCGGCGGCCGTGATGGCGCTCGGAGCCACCATCGTCACCAACAAGCGCAAGCTCAAGCCCGAAGAGTTCTTCCAGGGCCTGTTCACCACCGCGCTGGAGCCGGACGAGATCATCGTCAAGGTGCTGTTTCCGCTGCCGAAGAAGGCCGCCTACATCAAATTCCGCAACCAGGCCTCGCGCTACGCGCTGGTCGGCGTATTCGTCGCGCGGCGTCCCTCGGATGTCGCGGTGGCCGTCACCGGCGCCGGCTCCGAGGGCGTGTTCCGCGTCACCGCGTTCGAGGAGGCGCTCAAGGCGCGCTTCAATTCGAAGTCGCTCGACGGCATCCACGTCCCGCACGACGGCCTCAACAGCGATCTGCACGGCAGCGCCGAGTATCGCGCGCATCTGATCGGCGTGCTGGCGAAGCGTGCGGTCGATGCCGCCAACGGCAAGGCGTGACCTTGCGATCGGATCGCTCATGAGCGTCACGGCGCCTCCCGCTTCGGTCGACGCGACGCTCGAGCTGCTGACCAGCCGCGGTTACTTCGCCGAGCGGTCGCTCGCGACGGTGCTGTTCCTGGCGTTGCGGATGAACCGTCCGCTGTTCCTGGAAGGCGAGGCCGGCGTCGGCAAGACCGAGATCGCCAAGGTGCTGTCGTCGACGCTGGGGCGTCGGCTGATCCGGCTGCAATGCTACGAAGGCCTCGACGTCGCCTCCGCGGTGTACGAGTGGAATAGCTCGGCGCAGATGATCGCGATTCGTCTGGCCGAAGCCGCCGGCGACACTGACCGCGGCCAGCTCTCCAGCGACATCTTCTCCGAGCACTATCTGATCAAGCGGCCGCTGCTGCAGGCGCTGGAGCCCAACGTGTCCGGCCCACCGGTGCTGCTGATCGACGAGCTCGACCGCGCCGACGAGGCGTTCGAGGCCTATCTGCTGGAAGTGCTCAGCGACTTCCAGGTGACGATTCCGGAGTTCGGCACCATCAAGGCGCCGGCCCCGCCGATCGTCATCGTCACCTCGAACCGCACCCGCGAGATCCACGACGCGCTGAAGCGCCGCTGCCTGTATCACTGGGTCGATTATCCGAATGCGCAGCGTGAGCTGGCGATCGTCAAGTCGCGCGTGCCCGGCATTTCCGAAAAGCTGTCCGCGCAGGTCGTCAGCTTCGTTCAGGCACTGCGCGAACAGGACTTCTACAAGTCCCCCGGCGTCGCCGAGACGATCGACTGGGCGACCGCGCTGACCGAACTCGACGCCCGCGCGCTGACCGCCGAAGTCGTCGGCGACACGCTCGGCGCGCTGCTGAAGTATCAGGACGACATCACGCGGATGCAGGGCGACGCGCTGGCCAAGCTGGTGAAGGACGCGACGAGCGAGAGCTAGTTGCGGCGAAGCACTGCGCTCGCCGCATCGGCAGCGCACTCCCTCTCCCGCTTGCGGGAGAGGGTTGGGGAGAGGGAGCCCCAGGCACTGAGCTCGCGTCGCCCTCACCCCAGCCCTCTCCCGCAAGCGGGAGAGGGGGCAGGCCGTGCTCGCGGTAAGGTCGTGCACTGACTGAGAGCGATATTGTGCACTGACTAGGAGTGTCATTCCGGGGCGCGCCTCTTGGCGCGAGCCCGGAATCCATACTCCCGGCGGTGGTTATGGATTCCGAGCTCGCGCTTCGCGCGCCCCGGGATGATAATAGAGAGGGTGTGCGAATGCAGCGTAACCCGATGGCCGCGATGGATCACCTCAATCCGGCGACCGGCCGGATGGCCGACAATGTCGTCGGTTTCGCCCGGGCGCTGCGGGCCGCGGGGCTGCCGGTCGGACCGGGTGCGGTGATCGATGCGCTGGATGCGCTGCAGCTGATCGACATTGGCCAGCGCGCCGATCTCTACGCCACGCTCGAAGCGATCTTCGTCAAGCGCCGCGAGCATCTGCTAATCTTCGAGCAGGCCTTCGCGCTGTTCTTCCGCGCCGCGGAGGACTGGCAGAACATGCTGGACTCGATCCCGCTGCCGGACGCCGCCAAGAAGAAACCGCCGCCCGCGTCGCGCCGCGTGCAGGAGGCGATGTCGCCCTCGGCGACGCGCGACCTGCCGTCCGCCGAGGAGCAGGAATTGCGGCTCGCCGTGTCCGACAAGGAAATCCTGCAGAAGAAGGATTTCGCGCAAATGAGCGCGGCGGAGATCGCCGAAGTCACCCGCGCGATCGCGCGGATGAAGCTGCCGCAGGCCGAGCTGCGCACGCGCCGCGTCCGGCCCGACAAGCGTGGCCTCAAGCTCGATCTGCGCCGCACGCTGCGTGCCTCGCTGCGCAGCGGCGGCGAGATCGTCGACATCCGCCGGCTCGGGCTGATCGACAAACCTGCGCCGATCGTCGCGCTCTTGGATATCTCCGGCTCGATGAGCGAGTACACGCGGCTGTTCCTGCACTTCCTCCACGCCATCACCGACGACCGCAAGCGCGTCTCGACCTTCCTGTTCGGCACGCGGCTCACCAACGTGACCCGCGCGCTGCGCCAGCGCGATCCGGACGAGGCGCTGGCGAGCTGTACGTCCTCGGTCGAGGACTGGGCCGGCGGCACACGGATCGCGACCTCGCTGCACAGCTTCAACAAGCTGTGGGCCCGGCGCGTGCTCGGCCAGGGCGCGATCGTGCTGTTGATCTCCGACGGGCTGGAGCGGGAGGCGGACACCAAGCTTGCCTTCGAGATGGACCGGCTGCATCGCTCGTGTCGGCGGCTGATCTGGCTCAACCCGCTGCTGCGCTATCAGGGGTTCGAGCCGCGCGCCCAGGGCATCAAAATGATGCTGCCCCACGTTGACGAATTCCGTCCGGTACATAATTTGACCTCGATGCAGACGCTGGTCGAGGCGTTGTCGTCGGCGCCGCCGCCGCACCATTTCAGCGCGATCCGTTCCGCCGCCTGACGCCCCACCGCCGAGGAGACACCCATGCTCGATCGCGACGAAGACATTCTCAAAGCGGCGCAGGACTGGAAGAGCGCCGGCCGCGGCGTGGCGCTCGCCACTGTGGTCGAGACCTGGGGCTCGGCGCCGCGTCCGGCCGGCTCCAACCTCGTCATTAATGACGACGGCACGTTTCTGGGATCAGTGTCGGGCGGCTGCGTCGAAGGCGCGGTGGTCACCGAGGCGCTCGACGTGATCGAAAGCGGCCAGCCGAAGCTGCTGGAATTCGGCGTCGCCGACGAGACCGCCTGGAAGGTCGGGCTATCCTGCGGCGGCACCATCCGGGTGTTCGTCGAAAAGGTCGCTTAGTTCGTAGGCGGCGAGATTACGACCGAGGACGTGAGAATTCGTCCGTCATTGCGAGCGAAGCGAAGCAATCCAGAAGCGCAGTGCACTGGGCTGGATTGCTTCGTCGCTTCGCTCCTCGCAATGACGGGGGGTAACTACCAAGGCCATTGTCTTCGGCTGGGGTTTAGTTGCGATAAGAGAAGTGGGGCGCTGACGTGAAGTTCGAGACACTGCAACAGCTCAACACCGAGCGCGCCGCGCGTCGTCCGGCGATCGTCGTCACCGACACCGCGACCGGCGAGCAGCGGCTGGTGAAGGCCGCCGATATCGCCGCCGATCCCCTCGCCGCCGAATTGTCCAGGCAGCTGCGCATGGGCAAGAGCGCGACCATCGAAGTCGACAGCAAGAAGCTGTTCCTCAACGTTTACGCGCCGACCGCCAAGCTGGTGATCGTCGGCGCGGTGCATATCAGTCAGGCCTTGGCGCCGCTGGCGCGTTCGCTGGGCTACGACGTCACCGTGGTCGATCCGCGCACGGCTTTCGCCAGTCCCGAGCGCTTCCCGGACGTACCGCTGATCGCCGAATGGCCGGACGTCGCGCTGCCGCCGCTGAACATCGATCGCTACACCGCTTTCGTCGCGCTGACGCACGATCCGAAGATCGACGATCCGGCGCTGCTGCACGCCTTCGCGCGTGACTGTTTCTACATCGGCGCGCTCGGCTCGAAGAAGACCCACGCCCGCCGCGTCGATCGGCTGAAGGAGCAGGGCGCCAGCGAGGCCGACGTTGGCCGCATCCACGCGCCGATCGGGCTCGCGATCGGCGCGGTGTCGCCCGCCGAGATCGCGGTGTCGATCATGGCCGAGATCACCGCGACGCTGCGCCTGCCGGCGGCGGCGAAAGCCGTCGCGGCATGAAGTTCGGGCCGCGGCGCCCGGCAGAGGCGATCGGCGGTGTCGCCGTGCATTCGTTGCGGCAGAACGGACTGCTGCTGAAGAAGGGCACGCTGATCGGCCCGGCCGAAGTCGCTGCGCTCGAGCAGGCGGGCGTCGCCGAAATCGTGGTGGTCCAGCTCGAACCAGGTGACGTTTCCGAAGACGTCGCCGCCGGTGATGTCGCCAAGGCCGTCGCCGGCGACGGCGTTACCGTCGAACGTGCCTTCACCGGCAGGGCCAATCTGTTCGCAAACCGTCCCGGCGTTCTGGTGATCGATCGCGCCGCGGTCGATCGCGTCAACGCAGTCGACGAGGCGATCACCTTCGCGACGCTGCCGGCATTCAAGCCGGTGGTCGAGGGCGAGATGATCGGCACCGTCAAGCTGATCCCGTTCGGCGTCGAGGCGGGCTTGCGGGACGCTGCGGTCGCAGCCGGGACCGGCGGCGCGCTTCGGGTCGCGCCTTATGTCATCAAGCGCGTCGGAATCGTTTCGACGCAGTTGCCGGGGCTCGCCGCCAAGGTGATCGACAAGACGCTCCGCGTCACTGCCGAACGGCTGGCGCCGGCCGGTGCGTCGATCATCGCCGAGCGCCGCATCGCCCACGATCAAGCCGCATTGTCGGCGGCGCTGACGGAATTGCTCGGGCTCGGCGCCGAGCTGGTGATCGTGTTCGGCGCATCCGCCATCGCCGACCGCCGCGACGTGATTCCAGCGGCGATCACTGCGATCGGCGGCGCGATCGAGCATTTCGGCATGCCGGTCGATCCCGGCAATCTGCTGCTGATCGGCAGCGCCGGCGGCGTGCCGGTGCTCGGCGCGCCGGGTTGCGCGCGCTCGCCGGTGGAGAACGGCTTCGACTGGGTGCTGATGCGGCTGCTCGCCGGGCTGAAGGTGACGCGCGCCGACATCACCGGCCTCGGCGTCGGCGGACTGCTGATGGAGATCGTGACGCGGCCGCAGCCGCGCGTGCCCGTCGCCGAAGGCGGTCGCAACGTGGCGGCGATCATTCTGGCGGCAGGCCGCTCGACCCGGATGGGCGGGCCGAACAAGCTTCTGGCGGAGCTGAGCGGCAAGCCGCTGGTACGCATCGTCGCCGAACAGGTGATCGCTTCCAAGGCTGCATCCAAGGCCGCGCGCCCGATCGTCGTCACCGGCCACCAGGCCGACAAGGTCGAGGCGGCGCTGGCCGGGCTCGATCTCAGCTTCGTGCACAATCCGGACTACGCGGACGGCCTGGCCTCGTCGGTGAAAACCGGCATCGCTGCGGTCGGTGAGAACGCCGACGGCGCCGTGGTGTGTCTCGGCGACATGCCGCTGATCGATACCCAGCTGCTCGATCGGCTGATCGATGCCTTCGATCCGGATCGCGGCGCGCTGATCGTGGTGCCGGTCGCCGACGGCCGCCGCGGCAATCCGGTACTGTGGTCGCGCCGGTTTTTCGGCGAGCTGATGACGCTCGGCGGCGATGTCGGCGCGCGGCACCTGATCGCCAAGCACGCCGAGGCGGTCACCGAGGTCCCGGTCGACGGCCGCGGCGCCTTCGTCGACATCGATACGCCCGATGCCCTCGAAGACGCCCGGCGCGGCTAGCGCGACGGATTATTCACCAAGTTGAAAGTCCTTCGCTCATAAGTTCCCTCGGGGATCACCTCGGGGGAGGACGTCTTGAGCTTGTTTGCTGCCGCACGCCGTCGCGCGCTTTGTGCTGCCTTGTTGATGACCGTCACTGCACTCGCTCCGGCTCACGCCGCCGGCGCCATGGCGGTCGGCAAATGCGGCGCCTACGGTCAGGCGTTCGACTATCCGGCCGAAGCCGCCGCCATCGCGGCGGCGCGCAAGAAATGCAACGGCGACTGCACCACGATCACCATGCGGCGCGCCTGCGCGGCGCTGGCGATCGATTTGCGCAATCCGTGTGGCGCGCACGGCTACGCGGTGGAGCCGAAGATTTCCTCGACCCTCAACGAGGCCACCCGCAAGTGCTACGAATACGGCGGCAAGGAATGCGTCATCCGCGCATGGGCTTGCGACGCCAAAGGATGATGGCAGGCTGACAGCCAAGCCGATTTCGGTTAGTTGTTCGCCATGCAGTTCGATACCAAGATCGCGTTGGTGATCCGCACCGACCTCGAAGCCTGGCAGAAGCTCAACGTCGCCGCGTTCCTGTCTTCCGGAATCGCCGCGGCGTTCCCGGAATGCATCGGCGAGCCGTATCAGGACGGCAGTGATACGCCGTATCATGCGCTGATCGGCCAGCCGATCCTGATTTATGGCGCCGATCGGCCGGCGCTGGCCCGTGCCCTCGATCGGGCTCTCGCGCGCAATGTGAAACCGGCGATCTACACCGCCGAGATGTTCAAGACCACGCACGATGCAGCCAACCGCGAGGCGGTGCGGGCGGTGCAGCGGACCGATCTGGATCTGGTCGGGCTGGCAGTGAGGGCCGACCGCAAGGTGGTCGACAAGATCCTCGACGGGCTCAAGTTTCACACCTGAACCGGCCGCCGGTTTCCACCTCTGTTATTCCGGCATGGGCCGTGCGCGCTCGCCCGCGCCGGGCACGGGCTGGCCGGTCTCCTTCCGCTCCTCGGCCCGATAATTCGCCTTGGTCGCGGCTTCGGTGAGCTGCTTCTCGGCAGTCGTCCGTTGGCGATTGCGCATCAGCCCGTAGATCAGCGCGCCTGCGAGGATCACGACGCCGATCCCCCACATCCATTCGATCGACATGAGCTGTCCTCCCTCGGTGATTGTCGTTGCGAAGTGACAATCGACGGTCGGAGCGCCCGTTCCCCGCGGGTCCGTGACAATCCCGACGCACGACGTCGCACCCTCCGGGATGATCCGGATTGATTATGACTGACCAGTCAGTCACAATATGAGGATGAGCAGGTCGACTCCCTCTTCGCGGAAATCCGCAGTTCCAAAGCCCAAGCCGGGTCGGCAGGTGGCCACGGCGACGTCCGGGCGTTCCTCCAAGAGCCAGGCGAGGTCGGCATCGCTTCGGGCGCTGAGGGCGGCCGAGCGGCGTGCGGCGATCGTCGAGGCGGCGCTCGAGGAATTCACGGCGCGCGGCTTCGCGGCGACACGGCTGGACGACGTCGCCAAGCGCGCCGGTGTCGCCAAGGGAACGATCTATCTGTATTTCGCCGACAAGGAGACGCTGTTTCAGGAGTTGCTGCGGTTCTCGCTGCTGCCGTTGATCGGCGAGCTCGGCGCTCCGCCGCCGCCCGGCGTGTCGGCACGGGCGATGTTCGAGAGCTTCGCCGAGGTGTTCGTTCGCGAGGTCACCGAAACCAAGCGTGCCGACCTGCTGCGTCTGCTGATCTCCGAGGGGCAGCGGTTTCCATCGCTGGCCGAGTTTCACTATCGCGAAGTCGTCGTCCACGGCATCGCCGCGATGCGGCGTGTCATTGCGTACGGCATCGAGCGCGGCGAGATCAGCAACAAGGCGCTGCTCGACTATCCGCAGTTGCTCATGGCGCCGGCCATGCTGACCGTGGTGTGGCAGGGCCTGTTCAACCGCTTCGCGCCGCTCGATGCGCGCGCTCTGCTGCGGACACACATCGACATCATGTTCGACAAAGGAAACGCGCCATGATCGCGCGCCCGTTCACCATCGCCATCGCTGGGGCCGCGCTGCTCGCGCTGGCCGGCTGCGGCAACCCCGCCGATCGCGGTTACCAAGGCTGGGTCGAGGCCGACCTGATCTTCGTCAGCCCCGACGAGTCCGGCCGCATCACCAGGCTGACGGTGCGCGAGGGCGACGAGGCCCGCAAGGGCGAGTTGATCTACACGCTCGACGACGACCTGCAGCAGGCCGACCTCAACCAAAACAACGCGACGCTGGCGAACGCCAAGCAGAGCTTCGACCGCGCGCAATCTCTGTCCAAGACGGGCTCCGGCACGCAGGCCAATCTCGACGCGGCGGTGTCGGCGCTCCGCGTCGCCGAGGCCCGGGTCGAGACCTCGAAGACCCGGCTGTTGCGCCGCCAGGTCTTTGCGCCGGTCACCGGTCCGGTGCAGCAGATCTACTTCCGCGAAGGTGAGATGGTGGCGGCGCAGAAGCCGGTGCTGTCGATCCTGCCGCCGGGCAACATGAAGCTGCGCTTCTACGTGCCCGAACCGGTGCTGCCGAAGCTCGCCATCGGCGACACCGTCCGCGTGACTTGCGACGGCTGCGCGCCGGATCTGACCGCCAAGATCTACTTCATCGCCACCCAGGCCGAATACACCCCGCCGGTGATCTACAGCCTCGATGAGCGCAACAAGCTGGTCTATCTGATCCAGGCGCGGCCGGATCGGCCGACGGCCCTGCGCGTCGGCCAGCCGGTCAGCATCTTCCCGATGCCGAAGACGCCGGAACCGACGCCAGCCGCGGCGGGCGCCAAGTCATGACCTCTGCGGCCCCCGAGATCGCGATCGATGTCAAAGGGCTGACCAAGTCCTTCAATGGCCGCGAGGTGGTGCACGACCTGTCGATGCAGGTGAAGCGCGGCTCGATCTACGGCTTTCTCGGGCCCAACGGCTCCGGCAAGACCACGACGATCCGGATGCTGTGCGGCCTGCTGACGCCGGACAGCGGCGAGGGCACTTGCCTAGGCTATGACATCACGCGCGACGCCGACAAGATCAAGCGCCAGGTCGGCTACATGACGCAGCGCTTCAGCCTGTATCAGGACCTTTCGGTGCGCGAGAATTTGGAATTTGTGGCGCGGCTGTACGGCGTGCCCGACGCGCGCGGCGCGGCGCGCGAGATGATCCGGCGGCTCGGCCTGTCCGGCCGCGAGGAGCAACTCGCCGGCGAACTCTCCGGCGGCTGGAAGCAGCGGCTCGCGCTCGGCGCCTGCACGCTGCCCAATCCGCAATTGCTGCTGCTCGACGAGCCGACAGCGGGCGTCGATCCGAAAGCGCGGCGCGACTTCTGGAACGAAATCCACGCGCTCGCCGCCGAAGGCCTCACTGTGCTGGTCTCGACCCACTACATGGACGAGGCTGAACGCTGTCACGAGATCGCCTACATCGCCTACGGCTATTTGCTGGCGCACGGCACCGTCGAGCAGGTGATCGCCGCTTCGCAGCTCGCGACCTGGGTGGTGACCGGTGAGGGGCTCGGCGCGCTGGCGCATGACCTCGCCGGCAAGCCCGGCGTCGACATGGTGGCGCCGTTCGGCAGCAGCCTGCACGTCTCCGGCCGCGATCACGCGGCGCTCGAGGCCACGATCGCGCCGTATCGCAGCAATGCCGATCAGCATTGGCAGCACGGCGCGCCGTCGCTGGAGGACGTGTTCATCGAGCTGATGAGCCGCAGCAAGGACAATTTCCAATGAGCGCGGCGACAGACAAAACGCCGCCGCGCATCCAGCCGATTCCACGGCAGCGCTTCGGCTTTCTGCGCCGTACTTACGCGATGCTGGTCAAGGAGCTGATCCAGCTGCGCCGCGATCGCCTCACCTTCGCGATGATCATCGTGATCCCGGTGATGCAGCTCTGCCTGTTCGGCTATGCGATCAACACCACGCCGCGGCATTTGCCGACCGCGGTGCTGCTGCAGGAGGACAGCGACCTCGGCCGCTCGATCCTCAAGGCGCTGGAGAACACCGCGTACTTCCAGTTCGTGCATCAGGTGCAGAGCGTCGACGAATTCGATGCGCTGCTGCTGTCCGGCAAAGTGCTGTTCGGGGTCGAGATCCCGCGCGGCTTCGAGCGCGCCGTGCGGCGCGGCGACAAGCCGGCGCTGCTGGTCGCGGCGGACGCCACCGATCCGGTCGCGGCCGGTTCGGCGCTGTCGGCGCTCGGCGCTATCGTGCAGTCGGCGCTGGAGCACGACCGCGTCGCAGGCGATCCCGGCAATCCGCCGTTCGAGATCCGCGCCCACGCGCGCTACAATCCGGCGGCCTCGTCGCGGCTCAACATCGTGCCGGGGCTGGTCGGCACCATCCTGACCATGACGATGCTGATCTTCACCGCGCTCTCGGTGACGCGTGAGATCGAGCGCGGCACGATGGAAAACCTGCTGGCGATGCCGATCACGCCGGTCGAGGTGATGCTCGGCAAGATCCTGCCCTATGTGGGTGTCGGCTTCATCCAGGCGTCGCTGATCATCGGCATCGGCGTGCTGCTGTTCGGCGTGCCGTTGCGCGGCAGCCTGCCGCTGCTGGCGCTGCTGTCGACGCTGTTCATTACCACCAATCTGGCGATCGGCTACACTTTCTCGACACTGGTGCAGAACCAGCTGCAGGCGATGCAGGCGTCGATGATGTTCTTCCTGCCATCGATCCTGCTGTCGGGCTTCATGTTTCCGTTCGCCGGCATGCCGCGCTGGGCGCAGTACATCGGCGAATGTCTGCCGCTGACGCACTATCTTCGCATCGTCCGCGCCATCATGCTGAAGGGCTCGACGCTGGAGAACCTGCGCTACGACACGCTGGCGCTGGCCGCGCTGATGCTGGTGGCGATGACGATCGCGGTGACGCGATTCCGGCGGACGCTCGACTGACGCGCAACAATCCAGCCACCCTTGCGGCTACCAAGCTCCGCGCTCGGATCCATCCTCCGATCGTGGCTTCATGTGCTGCGGGCGGTCGGGGGCTCGGGACCGGAGAAGTATTGATAGCAATTGTCGATGTATTGATGTGTATATATAGTATTGTTTATTCTAATTTTACTGAATTGTTATCCTTAACCAATTCTTAATGCATTGGTTTACACGATTAATACTTTGTTTACTGTCGTCTCCGTGGGGAAATGGAGACGGAAATGGTGGGATTCGTGCGCGGGGCTGCGCTGGTCTTTGTCGGCATCATCAATTGGCAGGCAGCTGCCCAAGCGCAGTCGGCGCTGCTCGGCGTGGCGCCCGAGGCCGAGCTGCTGCAGCCACTCGAGGCACGGGGCTGTCCGCCGGCTGAACCGTCCGATCCCGCGACCACGGCATCGCTTGGCGACCGCTTTGTGGCCGCACAGCATTTCCGTGAGACGGCGTCGGCGAGAAATGGCGTGGCGATCAGTTGGCTTGGGACGATGTTCCGCCAGCGCTTCGTGACGAAAACCGAACCTGCGTCCGCGCGCACCATGCTGCAGCCGCTCCGTTTGCGCCGGCCTGCACGCGCCAGCGAGATCGTCGCCTGGCTCGGTGATCGCGGCGAGGTCACGCTCGGCGAGCTATGGTGTCTGCTGTCGCTCCAGCCGAATGGAGAGCAGGGCGCTCTGCTGACGAATGCGATCCCGAATCTGTTCTTCGTGCGCGATCGCGAGGAGAAATTGTGGACGGTGGATGTGGTGTGGGGTGGGCCGGGCTGGGAGATCGGAGCGAGTGCGATCGATGGTGATCGCCGGTGGGAGGCTGGCGCGCAGCCATTCTCGCGTTGAGGCGGCGCGCTCTTAGAGACGGAGCTGGGTGGCCAGCCGAGTGTAGGCGCCGTTGCGGCCGAAACTGTCGCTGACGAAGCCGACCGCTCCCGACCACTCCAACGGTCCCGTTGGCCACCCTGTGACATGGAGGCCCCAGCGCGTCTGCCGGCTCAGCTCGTCGCAGGAGCCGGACCACTCGGGGCCGATCCACACAGCATCGGCCACGCGCCAGCCGGCGGCGGCTCGAAAGCCGTACCCGGCCGCGATCGTGGTGGCATAGACCGATGCGGCGAGCATCAGCTCCGGCATCGGTTGCGCCCAGATCTCCGCTGCCATGCGCAGCCCCGGATGTGCGCCGCGCCACTTCGATGTCGGGTTGTCGGGCGTGAGGTTGTGTTGTTCGAGGTCCGGTCCGGCGAACAACTTCAGTTCGAATTCGCCGGTCTTGAATCGGACACCCGGCATGATGGCGGCGCGGAAGATATCGGTGGTGTAGAGACGGTTGGGCGTTCGATAGAACTCGGTGCCGTTGCTGAGCATCAGGCGCACTACGAAGCCGTCCTGGTTCAAGCCGTTCTGGGCCCAGTGCAAACCCGCCGACGCCGAATGGCCGTTACTCCAGATATCGTAGCCGCCGAACAGCAGCACCTGATCGGCAGTCGAGCCGCCACTCAGCGCCGGAGCGGAACTGGGGAATGGAGTGAGCATTGCCATCGCGTTGGCATCGGCGGCGGCGCCGAACGTGTTGTCGCCGTGATCAGTTGCTTGTCCTGTACCAAGTCCAGACTTGAGCCCTGTGGCAAGTCCCGCTCCAAGTCCTGCGCCGAGTTCTGCTTCGAGGCTCGCTTCCAGGCCGGTGGTGGGGAAATCGCCGGAGTCGAAATCATCCGGCTCCGACGGGACTGCATCGTTCTCGCCAGCAAGCTGCGCGACGTTACGATCCATGTTTGGAAGATCAGCCGGAGTGGTCTGGGCGATCGCGCCGAAGGCTCCGGCCGTAACGACCGCGGCCACGCTCACCACGCGTACCCAACTCACGCAACGCACCGCAACTCATCCTGAACGCAATGACTTGGTCGGCAATGCACGGATTAGAGCAGTGGTGTTATTCCTTGTCCAGTGACTACGATACGACCGTCGGGAAGCCGTATCTCATCACCGTTTAAAGTGATCGTCGTCCTCGAAACGCCTGACATAAACACGATCAATGAGCGACATCCCTGACGCCACCAAGGTCCTGTCCGATCTTGTCACGCGAAGTCGATCGAGGGCTTGCGCGAAGGCGCGGCCATGGCCGCGCCGGCCACGGCCAAACGAACGATCAGTTAGGTGATCGAGCGGCGATCGTTCAGCTGTTGTCTCAGCGCGGTGCGGTCGCGATGGCGTGTTCGAGGGCGACCGCGATCTTGCGGTCGATGTCGTGCATGCCGTCGACGTAGGCTTCTGACAGCGACAGACCTTCGGGCGAATTCGGATCGGCGCGGGCGATGGTTTCGAAATGATGGCGCAGCTTCTCCGGCGCCGGATGCGCCTTGATCACCGCGTTTGCAAAGTTCAGCAACGCCTTGATCTGGCCGTTCATGAAATCGAGTTTGTCCATCGTCACTTTCCCATCCGTGAGGTGGGCAGATCGTACCAGCGGGGAAGGGCGGTGCGATTGATCCCGCGCAAGCGAAAATCGTGAGCGACAGCTTGCCGCAACGGCCGGCTCTCAGAGCTGCGGAGCCACCAGATTATGGACTCCGACGCCATCGCGGGCGGAGACGATCTCCGCGATCCATTGCCGATGGCATTGGCGGTGGTCGCGCTCATAGCACAGGATGCAGACCGGACCCGCCTTCATCACCAGTGACGACAATTCGTCGAGCTGCTCGCGGGCCTGCGGCGTCTTCAGATGCGCATCGTAGATTCGGTGCAGCGTCTGCATCTGTCCGCCTCGGGCCGCCTCGCGGCCATCCTTCGGCGTACCAAGACCGCGCAAATGCAGGTAGCCGATGCCGTGCGCATCGAGCCCCGCGGCAAGCTGGGATTTCGAGAAGCCCGGACGGCGCGAGGCCGCGACCGCGCGAACATCGACCAGCAGCTTGACGCCGGCGCGCTGCAACTCGTCGAGCACGGCGCTGGCCGGCGTCTGTTCGTAGCCGATCGTGAACAGCGTGGGAGCTTTGCTCATGAATGCCTCGAATTGGTCGCCAGCCTAGCTCACCAGGCGGATCAGCTCCATCGCCGCGGCGGGGGCGCGGACCTTGCCCTCGTGAATCACATAAGCGAACACATCGCGCTTTTGTTTCTTGGTGTGTCCGGCGCCGACCTTCGGCAGGTCGTCCGGCTCGCCGCCACTTGCCCAGGTCTCCAGCCGCTGGGCCCAGGCGGCGAGCGCCTTCGGCGGGTAGCCGGCCGTGATGTCGTCCTTGCCCTTCTGCAGCCGGGCGTAGACGAAGTCGCCGACCACATCGGCGATCTCCGGATAGGTCGCGTGTTCGGAGTACACGACGGGAATGCCGTGCTCGCGAAGCAGGGCGATGAAATCCGGCGCGCAGAAGCTGTCGTGCCGGACCTCGACGACATGGCGCAGGGAGCGTCCGTCGATCGTGCGTGGCAGCAGCGCCAGAAATGCGCCGAAATCGACCGGATCGAATTTCTTGGTCGGGGCGAACTGCCACAGCACCGGGCCGAGCTTGTCGCCGAGTTCGAGCACGCCGGAATCGTAGAACCGCTTGATGCTGTCGCCGGCCTCGGCCAGCACCTTGCGGTTGGTGGCGTAGCGCGGTCCCTTCAGCGAGAAGACGAAGCCATCCGGCACCTCGCTGGCCCATTTGCGGAAGCTCTCCGGCTTCTGTGAGCCGTAGAAGGTGCCGTTGATCTCGATCGAGGTCAGCTTCGAGGCGGCGTATTCTAGCTCGCGCCGCTGCGGGAGCTTGTCGGGGTAGAACACGCCGCGCCACGGTTCGTAGGTCCAGCCGCCGATGCCGATGCGGATGTCGCCTGCCTTGCTTTTCATTCCCGTTTCCTCTTGCGCGCCGCCCAGGCCGTACCTATCTTGGTTGCAACGGCGATGGTGCTGCTGGCAAACGCCACGCACCGCCCGCCGAACGACCACAGAATAGTAGGGAGCGCCGGATGTACGCGCACCTGTTGTTCGTGGTCGTTAACGTTTGACCGGCCCGCGCTGGCGTCGGTGGGTCCAATTGGCCACTGGCCGCATCGTTTCCACCCGCTTCCCGATTGTCCCTCGGATTTGTAACGGAACGCGCCTTGGCAGCGTCCATGGGCCTCGATATACGCTGGCGCCATGACCCAAGCCAGCCCAGCGGTTGCAGAAACACGCGTGCAGCCATCCCCGGCGCTCCAGCTGAGCGTCGTCGTGCCGACCTTCAACGAGCGCGACAATATCGAGCCGCTGTTCCGTAAACTGGAAGCGGCGCTCGGCGGCATCGCGTGGGAAGTCATCTATGTCGATGACAACTCGCCCGACGGGACCTGGCGGGTGGTGCGCGAGCTGGCATCGCGCGAGCCGCGGGTGCGTTGCATCCGGCGGATCGGCCGGCGCGGTCTGGCGGGCGCCTGCATCGAGGGAATCCTCGCCGCCAGCGCGCCGTTCGCCGCCGTGATGGACGCGGATCTGCAGCACGACGAGACCCGGCTCGGCCAGATGCTGGCCCTGCTCGAAAGCGGCTCGGCCGACCTCGTGGTCGGCAGCCGCTACGTCGAGGGCGGCAGCGCCGCCAGCTTCGACAAGCAGCGCGCCGGTTTCAGCGCCCTCGCCACGACGCTGGCGCGGCAGGTGCTGAAGGTCGAGGTCGCCGACCCGATGAGCGGCTTCTTCATGATCCGCCGCGACCGCTTCGAACAGCTGGCGCCGCAGCTCTCCACCCAGGGCTTCAAGATCCTGCTCGACGTCGTCGCCACCGGCCGCGGCAGCCTCCGCACCGTCGAGGTGCCGTACAGCTTCGGCTCGCGGCTGCACGGCGAGAGCAAGCTCGACTCCATGGTGGCGCTCGATTTCCTCGGCCTGGTCCTGGCGAAATACAGCAACGATATCCTGTCGCTGCGCTTCATTCTGTTCGCGCTGGTCGGCTCGACAGGCGTCTTCGTGCACTTCCTCACGCTGTTCGTCGTGTTGAAGGTGTTCGACCAGCCGTTCGCCGAGGCGCAGGCCGTCGCCGCGCTGGTGGCGATGACCAGCAACTTCATCCTCAACAACTTCCTGACCTATCGCGACCAGCGGCTGAAGGGCTTTGCGATCCTGCGCGGCCTGCTGCTGTTCTATCTCGTGTGCGGCGTCGGGCTGCTCGCCAATGTCGGCGTCGCCTTCGCGGTCTACAACGAGCACATCACCTGGTGGCTGGCCGGCGCCGCGGGCGCGCTGATGGGCGTGGTCTGGAACTACGCGATGTCGGGCCTGTTCGTCTGGCGTAAGCGTTGACGTTCGCAATGCCGACTGCGACGCGGGATGTCGTCCGTGTCACGGCGATCGTCGTCGCCGTCCTGGTGGCGCTGCGCCTCGTTGCCGCCGCGGTGACGCCGCTGACTTTCGACGAGGCCTATTACTGGACCTGGTCGAAGCATCTCGCGCTGTCCTACTTCGATCACCCGCCGATGGTCGCCTTGGTGATCCGGCTCGGCACGCTGATCGCCGGCGACACCGAACTTGGCGTGCGGCTGATCTCCGTGCTGCTGGCGCTGCCGATGAGCTGGGCGACCTGGCGGTCGGCGGAGCTGTTGTTCGGCGGCCAGCGGCTTGCGGCCAACGCGACGCTGCTGCTCAACGCCACGATGATGGTGTCGATCGGCACCGTGATCGTGACGCCGGATGCGCCGCTGCTGGTTGCGGCCAGCTTCGTGCTCTACACGCTGGCGCAGGTGCTGTCGTCGGGCAAGGGCGTGTGGTGGCTCGGCGTCGGCGTCGCCGTCGGCGTCGCGCTGCTGTCGAAATACACTGCGCTGTTCTTCGGTCCGGCGATTTTGATCTGGCTGCTGTGGGTGCCGAAGCTGCGGCGCTGGCTGCTGACGCCGTGGCCGTATCTCGGCGGACTGATCGCGTTCGCGCTGTTCTCGCCGGTGGTGATCTGGAATGCCGATCACCAATGGATCTCCTTCATCAAGCAGTTCCGCCGTGCCCAGGTCGAAGGCTTCAATCCGAGCTATCTGCTCGAGCTGGTGCCGACCCAGTTCGTGCTGACCACGCCGCTCGTCTACATTCTCGGCCTGATGGGGCTGTATGCGCTGGCGCGCGGGGCGGGCGCATCCGGTGCGCGCGTGCTGGTCAGCTCGATCGTCTGGACCATCGCGCTGTATTTCGCCTGGCAGGCCACCCACGACCGCGTCGAGGGCAATTGGCTCGGCGCGCTGTATCCGGCCTTCGCGGTTGCCGGCGGCGTTGCCGCCGGACTGGCGAGCTGGGAGCCGCGCGCCCAGCGTGTCGCTGCGTTCTGCATGCGCTGGGCGGTGCCGGTCGGCGTGGTGATGTTCGTGCTGGTCGTTGTGCAGGCCAACACCGGCGTGCTCACCGGTTATCGCCGCGACGCCAGCGTCCGCGCGGTCGGCGTCGGCTTTCCCGAGATTGCCGCCGAGATCGCCGCGGTTCGCGAGAAGACCGGGGCGACCTGCGTGATGGCGGACGATTACGGCAACACGGCCTGGCTGGCATTCTATCTGCCGAAGGGCACCTGCGTGTTGCAGCGCAACGAGCGTTTCCGCTGGCTGCAGCAGCCGGCTCCGACGCCCGAGCAACTGGCCGGCAAGCTGCTGCTGGTCGGCGAAACCAACGCCGCCGCGCATCCAGGCCTGAAGGCGACGTTCGCCCGGATCGAGAAGGTCGGCGAGGTCGAACGCCGGCGCGGGCCGTTGGTGATCGATACGCTGGAGCTCGACATCCTCGACGGCGCCAAGCGCGACGTGCTCGACCTCACGCCGCCGGTCTATTGAAACGGCCGCCTGCCGCTTCTTTAGTCTAAACCTGCCCTGCGGAAAGCTGACCACGCGCGGGGCTTTGTGCTAGAGGCTGCCGCGATCCAGATCGGGTTTTCAAGTCCATCGACGCACGGCGCGCCGAGCCCAAACGAGACGAGAGATGCGATGAACGACACGGTGTTGATTGTTGGAGCCGGACACGCCGGATTTCAGGTCGCGGTTTCGCTACGCCAGGCCAAGTACACCGGCCGCATCGTGCTGATCAACGACGAGAAGCATCTGCCGTATCAGCGCCCGCCGCTGTCGAAGGCGTACCTCAAGAGCGGCGGCGATCCGGCGTCGCTGATGTTCCGTCCGGAGAAGTTCTTTCACGACCAGACCATCGAGCTGATCTCCGATCGCGCGGTGGCGATCGATCGCGCGGCGAAGACGCTGCTGCTCGGCTCTGGCGAAAAGATGGAGTACGGCCATCTGGTGCTCGCCACCGGCGCGCGCAACCGTCAGCTCGACGTGCCCAACGCGACGCTGGGCGACGTGCTGTATCTGCGCACGCTGGACGAAAGCGAGCAGGTGCGCCAGCGCATGCCGGAGAAGAAGCAGGTGGTGGTGATCGGCGCTGGCTTCATCGGCCTCGAATTCGCCGCCACCGCGCGCGGCAAGGGGCTTGAAGTCGATGTCGTCGAACTGGCGCCGCGGGTGATGGCGCGCGCCGTGACGCCGGAGATTTCCAACTACTTCCACGATCGCCACACCGCGGCGGGCATCCGCATCCACTACGGCGTCCGCGCGACCGAGATCGCAGGCGAGGACGGCCGCGTTACGGGCGTGTCGCTGAGCGATGGCCGCACGCTGCCGGCCGACCTCGTCGTGGTCGGCGTCGGCGTCATTCCGAACGTCGAGCTCGCCGCAGCGGCCGGGCTGCCGACCGCATCGGGCGTGATCGTCGACGAAAACCTGCTGACCGAAGATCCGAACATCTCGGCGATCGGCGATTGCTCGCTGTTCAACAGCGTGCGGTTCGGCGAGGTGATGCGGCTGGAGTCGGTGCAGAACGCCACCGACCAGGCGCGCTGCGTCGCCGCGCGGCTCACCGGCGACACCAAGGCCTATGACGGCTATCCGTGGTTCTGGTCGGATCAGGGCGACGACAAGCTGCAGATCGCGGGCCTCACCGCCGGCTTCGATCAGGTGGTGATCCGCGGCAGCGTCGCCGAGCGCTCGTTCTCGGCGTTCTGCTACAAGGACGGCCAGCTCATCGGCATCGAATCCGTCAACCGCGCCGCCGACCACG
Source organism: Rhodopseudomonas telluris (assembly GCF_042432815.1). Taxonomy (NCBI): domain Bacteria; kingdom Pseudomonadati; phylum Pseudomonadota; class Alphaproteobacteria; order Hyphomicrobiales; family Nitrobacteraceae; genus Rhodopseudomonas; species Rhodopseudomonas telluris. Next base: position 382,003 of record NZ_JBHLWM010000005.1, on the reverse strand, counting down.
TGTTCGGCCGCAAGATCCTGCCGCTCGGCAAGTCGATCACGCCCGAGCAGGCGATGGATGTCAGCTTCGATCTGAAGAAGGCGATGGCGTAGCTGCGCACTACGCCTCCTCCGTGATTGCGAGCGAAGCGAAGCAATCCAGCTCCGTGCACTGGGCTGGATTGCTTCGTCGCTGCGCTCCTCGGAATGACGGGGAGAGTTAGTTCGTCATGGCCGGGCTCGTCCCGGCCATCCACGCCTTCCGGCCTTTCGAACGCTGCAAGGCGTGGATGCCCGGGACGAGCCCGGGCATGACGGAGTGGGGTGGCTTAAATCAGTAGCGCAGCCTGCCTCACGCCAGCGCCGCAAACTCCCGCTGCACCGCTTCGATATCCGCCACCGTCGGCAGACCGGCTTCGTTGCCGAGGCGCTGGATCTTGTAGGTCGAGGCGGCGCGGGCGAATTCGAAATGGTGCTGCCAGCCTTTGTCCGGGCTGTGCAGATACGAGAACACATAGGCGCCGTGAAATACGTCGCCGGCGCCGTTGGTGTCGATGACGCGCCCGCGCGGGATCGGGAAGGCCGGCTGGGTGCGGACGGTGCCGTCCTCGTCGTACCACAGCAGGCCGCGCTCGCCCTGGGTCACGCCGCCGACGCGGCAGCCGCGCGACTTCAAGTAATCGAGCATCTTCTCCGGCGTCATGTCCATCTGCTCGCACAGCCGCTCGGCGACGATCGCGACGTCGATGAATTCCAGCAGCTCGTGGGTGTTGGTACGCAGGCCGCCGCCGTCGAGCGAGGTCAGGATGCCGGCCTCGCGGCAGAGTTTGGCGTAGTGGATCGCAGCGTCGGGCTGGTGGCCATCGACATGCAGCGCGCGGCAATTGCCGAGATTGAGCACCGGAAACGGATGGATGTGTTCGTCGTCGCGGCAGCGCACGATGGCGCGCTTGCCGTCCTTCGGCATGATGAACGACAGCGACGACGTCGCGACCTTGCGCGGGTGCACGGAAATTCCGTACTTCGCCGTCATGTCCTGAAACATCCGGCCGAGCCAGTCGTTGGCCACGGTGGCGATCAGGTCCGGAACGACGCCGAGCTTTGCGCAGCAGAACGCCGCCGTCACCGCATTGCCGCCGAACGAAACCGCGTAGTCGGAGGCCACGTGTTTCTCGTCGCCGGTGGGGAGATGGTCGGTGATGAACGTGACGTCGATATAGGTCTGTCCGATAAAGAGTGCGTCCATGAGTATCCCGTACTGCGAGGCCTGACCCGACCTTCAAACCATAGCATCTGCTTGTTGCAGTGCATCGGCTAAAATTTTCCGCTGCGGCGGAACGGAAGCGAGACGCCTTGGGCCGAAAATCCCGGGCCAACGAAGCGGCGTCCGCCCTGGTTCCCGGCGGAATGTCGCAGTGAGGAAACGCGCTTTGGGAGCCGACGACCGGCCCGACAAGATTCGGCTGCGTCGCGACCGGGTATCGGACGAGGTGGGCAATGCGACGCGAATATCCGATGGTCGCGCCGCGGGCGGCGACCCGGTGCAGCGAGTCGCGCAGAAAAAGGCGGCGATTGCGACCGGTGCGATTCGCCGGGCACGTTCGACCGACAGACAGGCGAGGATGTTGCCATGGGCAGCGAACAGCGCGAAGCCGGTGATGGAGCGGTGCGAGGCCGCGTGATCACGGCGATCGATCATCTGGTGGTTCTGGTCAGCGACCTGCCCGCGGCTGTGGCTGCGTATCAGACGCTGCTGGGCCGCGCGCCGGCGTGGCGCAACGCCGACGACGGCACGGAGACCGTGCTGTTCACCCTCGACAACATGTCGCTCGAGCTGATGGCGCCGGCCGGCAGCGGCGGCAATGCCGATCGGATCCGCACGGTGATCAAGCTGCAGGGCGAAGGTCTCGCCAGCCTGTGCTTCCGGGTTTCGGACATCGATCGGACGCAGCGGCGGCTGGAACGTCTGGCGCTGCAGCCCGATCCTGTCGCCGAGGTCGAGCGGCGCGACGCCCAGACCGGTGCGACGCTGGGCTGGAAGCGGACGCGCGCGGCCACGGCGCTGACTCGGGGCGTGCGGATGTTCTTTCTGGAGCTCGGTGCCGAACGCCCGCGCTCCGAGGCGATCGGGCCGGCCCCGATCCTGGCGATGGACCATCTGGTGATCTCGACCACCGATCCGGACCGCGCGGCCGCGCTGTACGGCGCCAGGCTCGGGCTCGACATGGTTCTCGACCGCGCCCATCACGAGTGGGGCCGCCTGATGTTCTTTCGCTGCGGCGATCTCAATCTCGAGGTCGTGCACCGCCCCGTCGCGGGCTCTGACGCCGAGCACGACAAGCTGTGGGGAATCGGCTGGCGGGTTGACGATGTCGAAGCCACCCGCGCCCGCCTGGTCGAGGCCGGGCTCACCGTGACCGAGCCGCGCGCCGGCCGCACGCCCGGCACGCGCGTCGTCACCGTGCGCAGCGGCACCTGCCATATTCCGACGCTGCTGGTGCAGCTGCCACGGGATTGATCCGGCCGCTCAGGCCGAGAGCCGGCAGGGCACCCGCAGAAAGCCGCGAAACCGTGCTCGCCCGCCGCGCGCCGGCGCGCCGCTGATCGCGTAGTTCGGGAAGCGGGCCAGGAAGCGGCGCAGCGCGATCGCACCCTCCAGCCGCGCCAGCGCCATGCCGGCGCATTGATGCGGCCCGGTGGCGAAGGCGAGGTGCCGGTTCGGCGTCCGGCCGACGTCGAAGCGATCTGGATCGGGAAATTGCGCCGGGTCGCGGTTGGCGGCGCCGATGCACAGTGTCAGCGACGTGTTGGCCGGCATGGTTATGCCGCCGATCTCGGTCTCGGCGGTGGTGATGCGGTTGCCGAGCTGGTTCGAGCTTTCGTAGCGCAGGATCTCCTCGACCGCGGTCCGGGTCAGCCCGGGATCGGCAATCAGCCGCTGCTTCTCGGCGGGATGGGCCGCGAGGGCCACCAGTCCGTTGCCGATCAGGTTGGTGGTGGTCTCGTGGCCGGCGTTGAGCAGGAAGATGCAATTGTGCAGCAGCTCCTTCGACGACAGCTGTTCGCCGCTGCCGTCGCCCTGGATCAGCCGTGTCAGCACGTCTTTCTCCGGGTCGCCCGGTGCGGCGCGGCGGCGGGCGATCAGGGTTTCGAGATAGGCCAGGAAGTCGCGCACCGCGTCGTTGCCGCGTGCGAAGACCTCGGGGCCGATCACCGGCTCCAGCGCGCCGAGAATCGCCAGCGACCAATCCCGCAGCGGCCCGCGCTCGCCGTGCGGCACGCCGAGCAGGTTGCCGATCACCTCGATCGGGATCGCGGCGGCGAAGTCCTCGATCAGGTCGACCTCGTTTTTTGCGGCCATCGCGTCCAGCAGCCGATCGACCAACGCGATCAGGTCCGGCTCCATGCCGGCGATGGCGCGCGGCGTCAGCGCCCCTATGATCAGCCGCCGCACCCGCGTGTGCGAGGGCGGATCGTTGAACACTAGGCTGGTGGTGTGGTGCTCGAACAGCAGCGAGGCGCCGTATTTCGGGGCGAATTCGCGCTGCTTGTCGGAGGAGAACAACGTGGTGTTCTTGTAGACCGCGACCAGATCGTCATAGCGGGTCAGGAAATAGCCGCCATTGCGCAGCCGTTTGACCGGCTGGTGAGCGCGCAGCGCCCGGTAGGTCGGGTACGGGTCGGCATAGAATTCGGGCGTCAGCCGTTCGATCTCGAACGCCGTCGCCAGCTCGCTTGCGGTCGTTTCCATCTGCATCTCGTTTTCCCCCTTGTAGAGGGTTTCGGTCCCGAAGGGGATACCGGTTCGTGCGGCCCATCGCGGGATGGGGGGTGGGTGTTCGCTACGCGGATGTGGATGGCTAACTGTGCGCTTTTGAGCAATTTTCACGCTCACGATATGGTGGAACACAGCGAAGCCGATTGACAATCCAGTCGGTGAGTGCCTACTCACAACAATGAGTTCACTGCGAATGACGCGCGATTTGCGCCGGGAATTGATCCTTGGCGCAGCCAAGCGGTGCTTTGCCCGAAATGGCTTTGCCGGGACCACGACCAAGAGCGTCGCCGCCGCGGCGGCGATCTCGGAAGGGTTGCTGTTCAAGCATTTTCCGAGCAAATCGGCGCTGTATGCGGAGATTCTGGCTCAGGAATGCGAGGCCGATCCGGTGCTGGCCGGGTTTCTCGGTCTGCCGGCGTCGACCGAAACGCTGGTGGTGCTGATTCGAAATCTTGTCGCACACTTCCTGCATGTTTCGGATCAGCCGGACGAGGAGGAGGCTCAGCGGCTGCGGCTGCTGATTACCAGTCAGCTCGAGGATGGCGAGTTCGCCCGCCTGGTGTTCGAAAAGATCGCGAGCCTGATGGGGCCGCAGTTCTGCGCGTCGCTGGATCGCGCTGTGGCCGTGGGAGACGCCGTACGGGTCGGGAGCGATCCGATGAACCTGTTCTGGCTCGCCCATCAGACGATGCTGATGGTCGCGTTGGGCCGGCTGCCCGCGATCCACAGCCTGACCTTTGGCGGCGAGCAGGATTTCGAGCGCCAAACGTGCGAATACATTTTACGTGGTATTGGACTGAACGAAGCCGTAATTGCCGCGCATCTGGACCGTGAGCTTTCGCCTTGTCCGGCGCGTGCGGAAAACGACAGAGAGTGCACAAGATGACGGTTGCCGCAGACACTCCGCCCGCATCGCGGTCGGCCCCTGAAAAGCCGCGCCCGCGCCCGGCGCGCACCATCCGCTGGTTCATCATCGTCGGGGTGCTTCTGGCGCTGCTGGTCGGCGGGATCGTCGGCTTCAACGCCTTCCGCAACCACATGATCGCGCAGTTCTTCGCCAACAACAAACCGCCGCCGATCACGGTGTCGGTCGCCGAGGCGAAGTCCGAGGTCGTGCCCAATCTGCTGACCGCCGTCGGCGACCTCGCCGCCGTGCATCAGGTCAACGTCACCTCGGACGTCTCGGGCCGTATCACCTCGATCATGTTCGAGGCCGGTTCGCAGGTGGACAAGGGCGCGCCGCTGGTCCAGCTCTACGACGCGCCGGATCAGGGCGATCTCGCCAACTACAAGGCCCAGGCCAAGGTCGCCGAGCTGTCGCTCGATCGCGCCAAGCAGCTTGCCGCCCGCCAGTTCGGCCCGCAGGCCACCGTCGACCAGGCCCAGGCGTCGTTCGACCAGGCCAATGCCGGCATCGCCAAGACCGAAGCGATCATTTCGCAGAAGCTGGTGCGCGCGCCGTTCGACGGCGTGCTCGGCGTCCGCCAGGTCGAAGTCGGCCAATACCTCACCGCTGGCACCCAGATCGTCTCGCTGACCAACCTGTCGCGGATCTTCGCCAATTTCACCGTGACCGAGAAGGATTCCGGCACGCTGAAGGTCGGCCAGACCGTGCGGCTCAAGGTGGACGCCTATCCGACCCGCCAGTTCGAGGGCAAGATCACCACGATCGAGCCGCAGATCTCCGCCGACACCCGCAACATCAAGGTGCAGGCCACGCTCGACAATCCGGACCACGTGCTGCGGCCGGGCATGTTCGCCACCACCACGGTGGTGCTGCCGGACAAGCCCGCGGTGATCACCGTGCCGGAGACTGCGGTCGACTACACGCTGTATGGCGACTCCGTGTTCCTCATCAAGGAAGACAAGGCCGAAGACGGCAAGACCAATCTCTCCGCGGTGCGGACCTTCGTGCGCACCGGCGAACGGGTCGGCGGTCGTGCGGTCATTCTCAGCGGCGTGAAGCCGGGTGACCGCGTCGTGGCGGTCGGCCAGCTCAAGCTGCAGTCGGGCGCCGCGGTGGCGATCTCGAAGGATCCGCTGCCGCCGACGCCGGCGACGCCGCCGCGCTACTGATCCGAAAGGGCAGGCGGCGCTCTTCTGGCGCCCCGCTCACCTTGAAAAGGTCCGGCCGGCGATCGTCGCCGTCCGGGATCAACTGATCAACCGCACTGTCGCTGCGCATCGCGCGCGAGCTGTGCGCCACGGAGCGTCCGGATGGTCATCACCGATATCTTCATCAAGCGGCCGGTGCTGTCGCTCGTGGTCAGCATGCTGATCCTGCTGATCGGCTTCCGCGCGGCGATGACGCTGCCGATCCGGCAGTATCCGAAACTGTCCAACACCGTGGTGACCATCACCACGACCTATCCGGGCGCGTCTCCGGACCTGATGCAGGGCTTCATCACGACGCCGCTGGAGCAGGCGGTGGCCTCGGCCGAGGGCGTGGACTACATCACCTCGTCCTCGACCCAGGGCCAGAGCCTGATCACGGTCTACGTCAAGCTGAACTTCGACCCCAACCAGGCGCTCACCGAGGTGCTCGCCAAGGTCAATTCGGTCAAGTACCTGATCCCGAAGGAAGCCAACGACCCGGTGATCGTGAAATCCACCGGCCAGACCACGGCGGTGATGTATATCGGCTTCGCCAGCAACGAGCTGTCGGGATCGGCGATCTCCGACTACCTGACGCGCGTGGTGCAGCCGGTGCTGTCGACGGTCGATGGCGTGGCGTCCGCCGACATCCTCGGCGGCCAGACCTTCGCGATGCGGATCTGGCTCGATCCGGTGCGAATGGCGGGCCGCGGCGTGGCGGCCTCCGACATCTCCGCGGCTATCGCCGCCAACAACTTCCAGGCGGCCGCGGGTCAGACCAAGGGCTATCTGACGGTCTCCAACATCACCACCAACACCGACCTGCAGAACGTCGATCAGTTCAAGCGAATGATCGTCAAGGCGCAGGGCGGCGGCTTCGTGCGGATGGAGGACGTCGCCACGGTCGAACTTGCCGCGCAGAGCACCGACAGCAGCGTGGCGTTCTCGGGCGAACGCGCGATCTTCATCGGCGTCCAGGCGACGCCGCAGGGCAACCCGCTCAACATCGTCACCGGCGTCCGCGCGCTGTTCCCGGAGATCGAGCGCAACCTGCCGCCGTCGATGACCATGAAGGTCGCCTACGACTCGACCAAGTTCATCCGCTCGTCGATCGACGAGGTGGAGAAGACGCTGATCGAGGCGGTCGGCATCGTCATCGTGGTGATCTTCCTGTTCCTCGCCTCGCTGCGCTCCGTGATCATTCCGGTGGTGACGATCCCGCTGTCGCTGATCGGCGTCTGTACGGCGATGCTGGCGCTCGGCTTCTCCATCAACCTGCTGACGCTGCTGGCGATGGTGCTGGCGATCGGTCTGGTGGTCGACGACGCCATCGTGGTGGTGGAGAACATCCATCGACATCTGGAGGAAGGGAAGAGTCCCGTCCAGGCCTCGTTGATCGGCGCCCGAGAGATCGTCGGGCCGGTGATCTCGATGACCATCACGCTGGCGGCGGTGTACGCGCCGATCGGCTTCCTCGGCGGTCTCACCGGCGCGCTGTTCCGGGAATTCGCCTTCACGCTCGCCGGGTCGGTGATCGTCTCGGGCGTCATCGCGCTGACGCTGTCGCCGATGATGTGCTCGGTGCTGCTCAAGCATCAGGAGAGCCAGGGCTGGTTCGCCCGCAAGGTCGACTCCGTGTTCGGCGCCGTCACCCGCTGGTACGGCCGTCAGCTCGACCGTTCGCTCGACTATCGGCCGATCACCGCACTGTTCGCCGTCGTGATCCTCGGCCTCGTCGGCTTCATGTACATGAACACCGCGAAGGAGCTGGCGCCGGAGGAAGATCAGGGCATCGTGTTCGCGGTGACCAAGGGGCCGAAATACGCCAACATCGACTACTCGAACTTCTATGGCGAGAAGCTCGACAAGGCCTATGCGCAGTTCCCCGAGACCGATCTGCGCTTCATCCTCAACGGCACCAATGGTCCGAACAACGGCATCGCCGGCATGCTGCTCAAGCCCTGGGACGAGCGTACGCGCAGCGCCATGAAGCTGAAGCCGCTGGTGCAGGCCGAACTGAGCAAGATCGAGGGCGTCAACGCCTTCGCCTTCAACCTGCCGCCACTGCCGGGCGGGCCCGGCGGTCTGCCGGTCCAGATGGTGATCAACTCCACCGCCGGCTTCCGCGCCGTCTATGAGGAGATGGTCAAGCTCAAGGACGCGGCGCGCAAGAGCGGCCTGTTCATCGTCTCGGACAGCGACCTCGACTTCAACCAGCCGGTGGTGCGGGTGACAATCGATCGGACCAAGGCGAGCGACCTCGGCGTCAACATGCAGCGGCTCGGCTCGACGCTGGCGACGCTGCTTGGCGGCAACTACGTCAACCGCTTTAATCTCGAAGGCCGGTCGTATCAGGTCATCCCGCAGGTGCCGCGCATCGACCGGCTGTCGCCGCAGTCGCTCGACGGCTACTACGTGGCGAGTGCGTCGGGGAAGCAGATCCCGCTGTCGACCCTGGTGTCGATCGAGACCGCGACCGATCCGAACGCGCTGTCGCACTACAACCAGCTCAACTCCGCCACTTTCCAGGCGGTGCCGATGCCGGGCGTCACCGTCGGCCAAGCCGTGGACTTCCTCGAGAAGCAGGCCAAGAATCTGCCGACCGGGTTCGGCCACGACTATCTGGCCGACGCGCGGCAATACGTTCAGGAGGGCAATCAGCTCGCCATCACCTTCGGCTTCGCGCTGATCATCATCTTCCTGGTGCTGGCCGCGCAGTTCGAAAGTCTGCGCGACCCGCTGGTGATCATGATCTCGGTGCCGATGGCGATCTCGGGCGCGCTGATCCCGCTGTTCTTCGGCGTCGCGACGATCAACATCTACACCCAGGTCGGTCTGCTGACGCTGGTCGGCCTGATCTCGAAGCACGGCATCCTGATGGTCGAGTTCGCGCGCGAACTGCAGATCAAGGAGGCGCTCGACAAGCGCACCGCGATCGAGCAGGCGGCGCGGGTGCGGCTGCGGCCGATCCTGATGACCACGGCCGCGATGGTCACCGGCCTGCTGCCGCTGCTCACCGCGTCGGGCGCCGGCGCCGCCAGCCGGTTCTCGATCGGCCTGGTGGTCGTGTCCGGCATGATGATCGGCACGCTGTTCACGCTGTTCGTGCTGCCGGCGGTCTATGTGGCGATCGGCACCGATCACCGCGCCGCGCTGGAGTCCGATCGCGCCAAGCAGATCGAAGACTACGAACTGGAGCAGGCCTCGCCGTCGCTGAAGCCGACCTGAACGATTCGGCTCCACGTCGATCCGCAAAATCACGTCATGGCCGGGCTCGTCCCGGCCATCCACGTTTCAGTCTTATCGGCTTGTGCGCTTCGTGCTTATCGATGGTGCGGAAGGCGACCTCGACGATGGACAGCGATCGCTGTACGTCCACGCGCGTTGCAACCTTATGGCGACATGCCGCGCGACGAGCCGGGGTCGATCGTCGCACGTATGCAAATCTGCCGGTTCTGCCGAGGTCCGCTGTTTGCGAAATCGCGGCGATCTGCTTAGCTGGTGCAGCATGAAACACGAGACTGATGTTCTGGTGCTGGGCGCCGGCATTGTCGGCGTCAGCGCGGCGTTGCACTTGCAGCAGCGTGGCCGCGACGTCGTGCTGGTCGATCGCAATGCGGCGGCGGGCGACGAAACCAGCTACGGCAATGCCGGGCTGATCGAAGTCGCTTCGGTGCAGCCCTATCTCTTCCCGCGCGATCTCGGCCATCTGCTGCGCTACGCACTCAACCGCTCGGCCGACGTGCACTATCATCTGTCCGGCCTGCCGGAATTCGGGCCGTGGCTGGTGCGCTACTTCATGGCGTCGTCGCCGGAATCGGCCGCGCGCATCGCCAAGGCCGCATTGCCGCTGATCCGGCAGAGCCTCGCCGAGCACGAAGCGCTGATCGCCGAGGCCGGTGTGCCGGAGCTGCTGCGCAAGACCGGCTGGATCAAGTTGTTTCGCTCCGAGCAATCGTTGGGCAAGAGCGTCGCCGAACTCGAGGGCGTCAAACGTTTCGGCGTCACGGCCGATGTGCTGGACGATGCGGCGATCGCCGCGCGCGAGCCGAATCTGATGGGCCGCTTCGCCGGCGCGATCCACTGGCTCGAGCCCGGTTTCATTCCCGATCCCGGCGCGCTGGTGAAAGCCTATGCGGCGCTGTTCGCGCGCAAGGGCGGCCGCTTCCTGCGCGGCGATGCGCGCACGCTGCATCAGCAAGGCGGCGGCTGGCGCATCACCACCGACGACGGTGTCGTGTCGGCGCGCGACGTGGTGGTGACGCTCGGGCCGTGGTCCGATCTGGTCTACAAGCCGCTGGGCTATCGCATCCCGCTGGGCGTCAAGCGCGGCTATCACCAGCACTTCACCCCGCACGGCAACGCGGTGCTGCAGCATCCCCTCCTCGATGCCGATCGCGGTTACTTGCTGGCGCCGATGAACCGCGGCATCCGCCTCACTACCGGCGCCGAGTTCGCGCGCCGCGATGCGCCGCCGACTCCGGTGCAGGTGACGCGCGCCCGGGCGCTGGCGCGCGATCTGTTTCCGCTCGGCGACGCGATCGAGCCGCAGCCCTGGATGGGCGCGCGGCCCTGTCTGCCCGACATGCTGCCGGTGATCGGCAAGGCGCCGCGCCACGAGGGGCTGTGGTTCGACTTCGGCCATCAGCATCACGGCCTCACGCTCGGCCCGGTGACGGGACGGCTGCTCGCCGACATGATGACGGGCGCAGAGCCGTTCGCCGATCCCAAGCCGTTCGCGCTCGAGCGTTTCGGTTGAGGCCCACGGGCCACGCTTCGGATTGCTTGCATCGCACCGCCTGTCGCGGCGATACTGGTCGCGTTCAGGATGCTCCGCGGGGCGTCGCTGGGACGTCCTTAGCGCGCGGTGCGGAGAATGGTTCGCATCGCCGACACGCGCACTGCAAGTCTGGAGCGGCCATGAAAGTCAACGTCGAGATCGATTGCACCCCCGATGAAGCACGGGCCTTCTTCGGCCTGCCGAACGTGCAGCCGATGCAGAACGCGGTGATGGACAAGCTGCAGCAGCAGATGATGTCGAACATCGAGAAGGTGTCGCCCGAAGCGCTGATGCAGAGCTGGTTCACCTTCGATCCGAAGATCGCCGAACGCTTCCAGGAAATGTTCGTGACGATGGCCGGACTCGGCAGCACGCTGCCGAAGGAGAAGAAGTAAGGAGTTCGCAGGAGGCAGCATGCCGCTCGACGACCGTGCAAACGCTCACGATCGTCTGCGCCCGCCGAGCCTCGCGCTGTTGCTCGCAGAGGCGCGCAGCATCGTCGAGTTCAACGCGAGCGTGCTGCTGTCGCCGCTGTTGATGCAGGCGGCGAAAGGCGACGGCCATCCGGTGCTGGTGCTGCCGGGCCTGCTGGCGAGCGACTTCTCGACCGCGCCGCTGCGGCGTTACCTGCGCTACCTCGGCTATCAGGCGTTCGCCTGGGAGCTCGGCCGCAATCTCGGCGGCGTCTACCGGATGCGCGAACGGGTGCGCCGGCGGCTTGCCGCCGTGCACGCCGCGACCGGCCGCAAGGTCAGCCTGGTCGGCTGGAGCCTCGGCGGCATCTATGCGCGCGATCTGGCGCTGCATGCGCCGGAAACGATCCGCGGCATCGTGACGCTCGGCAGCCCGTTCACCGGCGACATCACCGCCACCAACGCGCGCCGCGTCTACGAGAAGCTGTCCGGCGAGCAGCTCGGCGGTGCCCGGCTGGAAGATCTGCAGGCGCTGGCGGGCGATATGCCGGTGCCGGCGAGCTCGATCTATTCGCGCACCGACGGCATCGTGAACTGGCGCACCTCGCTCGTGCGGCCATCGCCGACCGCCGAGAATATCGAAGTGCTGCTGGCCAGCCATATCGGCCTGACGGTCAACGCCGCCGTGCTATGGGCCATCGCCGACCGGCTGGCCCAGCCGGAAGGCCGCTTCAGCCCGTTCGACCGTCGTGGCCCGTTCGCGCTGGCCTATGCGCCGCCCGAGCGCTAAGCGAGCAGTTGCGGCGGATCGACGGGATCAAATTCAGGAGGACACGATGGCCGACAAGGACAATGACCCGGCATCGGCGTGGCAGGCGATGCTCGGCGAAATGAGCAAGGGCTTCACCACGCTGGCCAACCAGGCGATGGCGACGCCCGAGATCGCCAAGGCGGTCGGGCAGGTGAGCGGTGCCACCGCCGAGGCGCAGAAGCAATTCGGCACGATGGTCGAGCACTATCTCGCCGGCCTCAATCTGCCGACCCGCGCCCAGATGGACGACTTCGAGGCCCGGTTGGCCGCGATCGAGGCCAAGCTGGACCGGCTGGTGGCCGCCGTCGAGCAGGGAGCGGCTGGGGCGTCCGCCACCAAGCCGCCTCGGGCGAAGTGATCGGGCTGCAGCCTCCGAGGCGAAGCTACTTCCCGACCGGTGAGCGTCTTCAACGAAAGTCTTGTCTCATCAAATCAAAGGCTTAGGAGGCCTGTCATTGTTGCGTTGCACCAATTATATTGCAATGCAACATAACCTGTGTCATATTGAGCCTGTCCCGGGCCGCATCCGGACGGGGCAGGACCATAGCTCACACGAGGATGGAGACACCCGATGACTGACACCCATACCGACAGCCACGAAGCCGCGTTCGATCAGGTCAAGCAGGCGTTCGCGCCCGTGACCGACGCGTTCAAGAATTTCCAGAACCTGGAAGTTCCGGAAGCGACCCGCGACTTCGTCAAGCGTGCTGCCGGCACCGCCAAGGAAAAGGCTGCCGATCTGCACGCCGGCTCCGAGAAGCTCACCGCTTCGCTCGAGGAAGCGGTTGCCAATTCGGTCACCGAAGCGGCGCGGATCACCCGCAACATCCAGCAGGCGATCCATCACGACACCCAGGCGTTTTTCTCCGGCATCGACAAGCTCGCTTCGGCGAAGTCGATCAACGAAGCGGTGCAGATCCAGTCGGATCTGGTTCGCTCGCATGGCGAAGTGCTGGTGTCGCGCGCCAAGTCGGCCACCGAATATTTCAGCCGGCTGGCCGCCGACACCGCGAAGTCCGCGCAGGACAATTTGACCAAGACCTTCAGCAAGTCGGCCTGAGCCGACCGTCTGAACCTCCCGAGTCCTCAGGCCCGCTCACGCGGGCCTATTTTTTTGAGGCGTTGGTCTGGGTCAGCCATCGCTCCTAGCGCAAACACTCCCCGTCATTCCGGGGCGCGCGAAGCGCGAACCCGGAATCCATAACCCCTGCGCTTCGTGATCGCGCTAAGGTCTCTCCAGCTTTGCCGAACAGCGGCTGCTGCGGCGTATGGATTCCGGGCTCGCGAGCTGCGCTCGCGCCCCGGAATGACGAACGCTGAGTTTGTATTTGCTACGTCTCGGTTGTTCTCGTCGCGTAGCAGCTGATCGAGCTCACGCCCGCCGCGCCAAGGCCACCTGCGCGTCGCTCTTTTTCCGCGCTGCTCGCGCCGGCTTGTCAGCCGCGCCATCCACCACCGCGATCGCCTGTTCGGCGCCGGCGATCATCAGCGTCGTCGCCATCTGCGCATAGGCGTCGCGCGACAGGCCCTTGCCTTCGCGGAACCACAGATAGTGCCAGTTCAGCATGCCGAACAGCGACATCGTCAGCGGCTTCAAGAGCTGTGGCTTGGCCGCGGCCGCCGGGATCGCGGCGGCGATCGCGTCCGACATCAGCACCACCAGCCGGCGCTCCAGCGCCTTGAGTTCGTCCTGCTGTTCCGCCGGCAAGAGTTTCAGGCTGGAGATCTGCACCTGATGCTCGGCGTCGGCGCCGCGATAGGCTTCGAGCAGCGCCGCCGAAATCGCGAACAGCCGCTCGCCGGGCTCGGCCTGCTGCGTTGCTTCCTCCACGACGCTGACCAGATGCTGCAGATGATCGGCCAGCAGATCGAACAGCACCGCGTCCTTGGAGCGGTAGTAGTGATACATCAGCGCCTTGGAGACGCCGCAAGCGTCCGCGATCATGGTGATCGAGGTGCCGGTGTAGCCGTGCTCGGCGAACAGTTTCGCGGAACGCCCCAGGATGCCGAGGCGTTTCTGATCGTAGTCGGTCGCTCGCGTGCGAGCCATGGCGGGCAAAGTCCTTGGTGCAAATTGCTGTCGGCGCGGCGCGCCGGCACGCGCTGCGGATGATCCGGTTCCGACACTTGCATTGACCGTCCAATTGGTCAATTATATTTCCAACAAGGCGGGGCTGCAGGCTCCGGCCAATCAGGAAACGCCGAGGTCAGCCATGTACACACAGGCGCTCAACATCACAGAAGCCGAGGATCGCAGCCTCGAGGACGCCGGCCGCGCCGCGCGGTTCCAGCAGCGGATCGATGCCGAGGAGCGGATCGAGCCCAACGACTGGATGCCCGCGGCCTATCGCAAGACGCTGACCCGGCAGATCTCCCAGCACGCGCATTCCGAGATCGTCGGCATGCTGCCGGAAGGCAACTGGATCACCCGCGCGCCGACGCTGCGCCGCAAGGCCGCCTTGCTCGCCAAGGTGCAGGACGAGTGCGGCCACGGCCTGTATCTCTACGCCGCCGCCGAGACGCTCGGCTCCTCGCGCGAAGAGCTTGTCGATCAGATGCTGAGCGGCAAGGCCAAGTACTCGTCGATCTTCAACTACCCGACGCTGACCTGGGCGGATATCGGCGCGATCGGCTGGCTGGTCGATGGCGCCGCCATCATGAACCAGATCCCGCTGTGCCGCTGCTCCTACGGCCCCTATGCGCGGGCGATGATCCGCGTCTGCAAGGAGGAATCCTTCCATCAGCGCCAGGGCTACGAGATCATGCTGACGCTGGCGAAGGGCTCAACCGAACAGAAGGCGATGGCGCAGGACGCGCTGAACCGCTGGTGGTGGCCGTGCCTGATGATGTTCGGCCCGCCGGATCAGGCCAGCCAGCACAGCGACACTTCGACCAAGTGGAAGATCAAGCGCTTCTCCAACGACGAGCTGCGCCAGAAATTCGTCGATGCCACCGTGCCGCAAGCGCACTATCTCGGCCTGACACTTCCCGATGGCGACCTCAAATACAACGAGGCCACCGGCCATTGGGAATATGGCACGATCGACTGGGATGAATTCAAGCAGGTGCTCGCCGGCAACGGCCCCTGCAACCGCGATCGTCTCGCCGCCCGCCGCAAGGCGCATGACGACGGCGCCTGGGTCCGCGAAGCCGCCGCCGCCTACGCCGACAAGCGCAAGAAGAAACTCGCGGCGTAAACGCCCGCGATCTCAGTCTCCGGGAGGAGTGTGATGACCACGCCGAACACGCAGCTGTGGGAAGTCTTCATCCGCAGCCGCAACGGCCTCGCCCACAAGCACGTCGGCTCGCTGCACGCCGCCGACGCCACGCTGGCGCTGCAGGCCGCCCGCGACGTCTACACCCGCCGCGGCGAAGGCCTTTCGATCTGGGTGGTGCCGTCGAGCGCCATCACGGCGAGCGATCCCGCCGAGTCCGGCATGCTGTTCGAACCGGCGGAGAGCAAAATCTATCGGCATCCGACGTTCTACGACGTGCCGGACGAAGTCGGACACATGTAGTTCGCGGCCGTGGCCGCCACGCATCACGACGTCATCCTGAGGGGCCGCCGCGCATTCCGACCTCATCCTGAGGAGCCCGGCGTCGCCCGAAGGGCGAGGCCGGGCGTCTCGAAGGATGGACCACGAATCGAAGCCTTGTCCTCGCGTCGTCATCCTTCGAGACGCCTGCTGCGCAGGCTCCTCAGGATGAGGCCGTCACCACAACGAACGATGAGCCTGAGACAACCCGAGTAACAACCGATGTCCACCGCCTCGATCGCCATCACCGACTCCCCGCTGTTCATCTACACCCTGCGCCGCGCCGATGATGCGTTGATCCTCGGGCATCGGCTGTCCGAATGGTGCGGGCATGCGCCGATGCTGGAAGAGGACATGGCGCTGTCGAACATCGCGCTCGACCTGATCGGGCAGGCCCGCGAGCTGTACAGCTATGCGGGCGCCGTCGAGGGCAGGGGGCACGACGAGGACAGGCTGGCTTACTTGCGCGAAGAGCGCGACTACCAGAACCTGCTGCTGGTCGAGCAGCCCAACGGCGACTTCGCCCGCACCATCGCCCGGCAGCTCTACTACTCGGCCTTCGCCGATCCGTATTGGCGGGCGATGATGCGCTCGGCCGATCCGACGCTGGCGGCGATCGCCGCCAAGTCGGAAAAGGAAAGCGCCTATCATCTCCGCCACGCGTCCGAATGGATGATCCGGCTCGGCGACGGCACCGCCGAAAGCCACCACCGCGCGCAGGACGCGGTCGATGCGCTGTGGGCCTTTGCCGGCGAATTGTTCGATGCCGACGCCGGCGAGCAGCGGCTGATCGACAGCGGCGTCGCGATCGATCCGGCCAGCCTGCGCGACGCCTGGCACGGCACGATCAGCGCGGTGGTGAGCGAAGCGACGCTGACCCTGCCGACCGGCACATGGGTGCAGCGCGGCGGTCGCAGCGGCCGGCACAGCGAGCATCTCGGTCGGCTGCTCACCGAGCTGCAATACATGCAGCGGACCTATCCGGGCCAGACATGGTGACGCTGGCGGACAGCGACGCCGAACTGCGCGCCCGTGCCTGGGACGCCGCTGCGACGGTGGTCGATCCGGAAATCCCGGTGCTGACCATCGCCGATCTCGGCGTGCTGCGCGAGGTCGCTGTCACGGACGGTCGCGTCGAGGTCACGATCACGCCGACCTATTCGGGCTGTCCGGCGATGAACATGATCACGCTGGAGATCGAGACCGCGCTGGCCCGCGCCGGCATCGCCGATGCGCGGGTCAAGACCGTCCTGGCGCCGGCCTGGACCACCGACTGGATGAGCGCCGACGGCCGCGCCAAGCTCAAGGACTACGGCATCGCGCCGCCGCTCGTATCGTCCGGCCGCCGCGCGCTGTTCGGCGCGCTGGAGGTGGCGTGTCCGCAATGCGGTTCGGTCGATACCGAGCAGCTGTCCGAATTTGGCTCGACCTCCTGCAAGGCGCTGTGGCGCTGCCGGAGCTGCCGTGAGCCGTTCGATTACTTCAAGTGCCATTGAGCGCCACCATGAACATCTCCGCCACCATCCCGCGCTTCCACCCGCTGACCATCGCCGACCTGCGCCGCGAGGGCCGCGACGCGATCTCGCTGGCGTTCACCGTGCCGCCGGAGCTGGCGGACGCGTATCGATTTGCGCCCGGCCAGTATCTGACGCTGCGCACCACGATGGACGGTGAGGAGGTGCGGCGCTCCTATTCAATCTGCTCCGGCCCCGATGACGGCGAATTACGGATCGCGGTGAAGAAGGTCGACGGCGGCGCGTTCTCGGTGTGGGCCACCGAGGAGCTGAAGGCCGGCCACACGCTCGAGGTGATGACGCCGACCGGCCGGTTCGGCGCCGCGCACACGGCAAGCGAGGCGCGCACGTACGTTGGCTTCGCCGCCGGCAGCGGCATCACGCCGATTCTGTCGCTGATCAAGGCGGTGCTGGCGCGCGATCCGGACAGCCGCTTCTTCCTGTTCTATGGCAACCGCTCGACCGAACAGATCCTGTTTCGCGACACGCTGGAGACGCTGAAGGATCGTTATTTGCAGCGCTTCGCGGTGTTCCACGTGCTGTCGCAGGAAGAGCAGGACGTGCCGGTGATGCAAGGCCGGCTCGACCGCGACAAGGTGCGGCTGCTACTCACCGCGATGCTGCCGGCGGCGGGCGTCGATCACGTCTTCGTCTGCGGCCCGACCGGGATGAGCGACGACGTCGAGGCCGCGTGCCGCGAACTCGGCATCGCCGAGGACCGCATCCATGTCGAACGCTTCGTCTCCGGCCTCGGCGGCAAGCCGCGTCCGAAGACGGTGGTCGCCCCCGGCGCGCCGCCGAAGGCGATCGCGTCGCTGATCATCGATGGCAAGCGCCGCGAGGTCCCGGTCGCGGACGGCGAAGCCATCCTCGACGCGGCCCTGCGCGCCGGCGTCGATCTGCCCTTCGCCTGCAAAGGCGGCATGTGCTCCACCTGCCGCGCCAAGCTGGTCGAAGGCGAAGCCCCGATGGACCTGAACTACTCGCTGGAGCCGTGGGAGCTGCAGGCGGGATTCGTGCTGACGTGTCAGGCGAAGCCGACGACGGCGCGTGTGGTGGTGGACTACGATCATTTGTAGGAACTAACGTTCGTCATTCCGGGGCGTGCAGCGAAGCTGCACGAACCCGGAATCCATACGCCCTGTTTTCGTTGGTGCAGGAAGACGCCGGTTGCCGTCCTTGCGCGGAACGTAGCGGCCAGGGGTTATGGATTCCGGGTTCGCGCTACGCGCGCCCCGGAATGACGAACGAGAGGATGATGGTTGGTGCGCCCGCCTCAACGTCGTCATTGCGAGCGAAGCGAAGCAATCCAGAAGCCCCGTGCACGAAGCTGGATTGCTTCGTCGCGGAGCCTGTGCCCGGACAGCGCGTAGCGCTGATCCGGGTGCTCCTCGCAACGCCGTTGATAGTTCGTCATTCCGGGGCGCGCGCAGCGCGAGCCCGGAATCCATACTCCCTGCACTATCGATGTTATTGAGTCTGACCCACGCACGTCGTGCCCAACAACGAGCACAGGGGCTATGGATTCCGGGTTCACGCGCTACGCGCGTGCCCCGGAATGACGAACGAGGGGGGAGTGTCTTCGATCAGCCGTGGTGAGCGCGCGCGACGCTTCCCCTTCGCGCGCTACCCCTTCGGCCGCTTGTCGTACACCCGCTTGGCTTTGCCCAGCGAGCGCTCCAGCGTATCCGGCGGCACCACCTTCACCGTCGTCGAAATCCCGATCGTGTTCTTGATATACGCCGCCACCCGCTCGGCATGCGGCACCAGCCCGGCGCCGTCCCAGCTTTCCGGGCGGGCTTCGGCCAGTACGGTCATCTCGTCCATCCGGCCGTCGCGGGTCAGTTCGATGATGAAGTGGCCGCCGCACCAGTCGGTGGCAAGCAGCACTTCCTCGATCTGGGTCGGGAACACGTTGACGCCGCGCAGGATGATCATGTCGTCGGAGCGGCCGGTGATCTTTTCCATGCGGCGCATGCCGGGGCGCGCCGTGCCCGGCAGCAGCCGTGTGAGGTCGCGGGTGCGATAGCGGACGACCGGGAAGGCTTCCTTGGTCAGCGAGGTGAATACCAGCTCGCCCTTCTCGCCGTCGGGCAGCACAGCGCCGGTCACCGGATCGATCACTTCCGGATAGAAATGATCCTCCCAGATGTGCAGGCCATCCTTGGTCTCGACGCATTCCTGCGCGACGCCGGGGCCGATCACTTCGGATAGGCCATAGATGTCGGTCGCGTCCATGGCGAACGCCTGCTCGATCTCGGCGCGCATCGCGTTGGTCCAGGGCTCGGCGCCGAACACGCCGTATTTCAGCGACGACGCGCGCGGGTCGAGGCCCTGGCGCTTGAACTCGTCGAGGATCGCCAGCATGTAGCTCGGCGTCACGGTGATGACGTCCGGCTTGAAGTCGTTGATCAGCTGCACCTGCCGCTCGGTCATGCCGCCGGAGATCGGCACCACGGTGCAGCCGAGCTTCTCGCCGCCGTAATGCGCCCCGAGCCCGCCGGTGAACAGGCCGTAGCCGTAGGCATTGTGCAGGATCATGCCGCGCCGCGCACCGGCCGCGCGCAGCGAGCGCGCCATCACGGTTGCCCAGGTGTCGATGTCCTTCAGCGTGTAGCCGACCACGATCGGCTTGCCGGTGGTGCCGGACGAGGCGTGCACCCGGGCGAGTTGCTCGCGCGGCACCGCGAACATGCTGAACGGGTAGTTGTCGCGCAAATCGAGCTTGGTGGTGAACGGAAATTTCGCCAAATCGCTCAGCTCGCGGAAATCCGACGGATGCACGTCGGCGCGGTCGAACGCGGCCTTGTAGTGCGCGACGTTGTCGTAGGCGTGCTTCAGCGACCAGGCGAGGCGCTTGGTCTGCAACGCCACGATCTCGTCGCGCGAAGCACGCTCGGCATCGTCGAGTTCGGCGGCGTAGCCGGCCGGCTTGATCTGGTGAACGGTCGCGACCATGGCGGTTTCCCTCAGCGTGGTTGGGGCTCAGTCGGCGGCACCAGCGTCCCGCCGATCGAGCGGGAATGGCCGCGGAATTCGGCGATCACGGTGCCGGCGGAGGTGACGCGGACATCGTAGATTCCGGAACGGCCGGCGCGATTGATCTCGCGGGCGCTGGCGACGAGGCGCGCGCCCAGCTTGCTCGGCCGGATGAAGGTGATCTGGCCCTGCGCCGCGACGGTGTTGTCGTTGCGCGAGTTGCAGGCGTAGGCGAAGGCGCTGTCGGCGAGGGTGAAGATGAAGCCGCCATGGGCGATGCCGTGGCCGTTGACCATCTCGGTGGTGATCGTCATCGCCAGCGTCGCGAAGCCCGCGCCGATCTCGACGATCTCCATGCCGAGCGCCTTGCTGGCATGATCGTTCGCCCACATCGCATCGGCGCAAGCGCGCGCTAGCGCGTCGGGCGACAGACCCGCGAATGTGGTCGGGGCGTCGGTCACGTTTCTCTCCCTCGTCGTCCCGGGCTTCGAAAGCCTCTTGAATTGAACGATCGGTCAGTCAATTATTATGCGAACATACCATCGTGTCAACGGCCGCCGCGGGCGTCAAACCGCGCAACCAACAAGGCCGCACCAACGGGGAGGACGATCATGAGCCACACGCTGCAAAGCTTCGCGCGCGACACTTGGGTGACGCCGGCGCAGGGGCTGGTCGATATTCCCAGCGCGATCGACGGCCGCGTGGTGGCGCGCGCCTCCAGCGCCGGGCTCGACTTTGCCGCGCTGGTGCGGCACGCCCGCGAGGTCGGCGGGCCGGCGCTCCGCGCGATGAGTTTCCACCAGCGCGCCGACAGGCTGAAGGCGCTCGGCGCGTATCTCACCGAACGCAAGGAACAGCTTTACGCGCTCGCCGCCGACACCGGCGCCAATCGCCGCGACAACGCCATCGACATCGACGGTGGTCTCGTCACGCTCGCGGCCTTCGCGTCGCGCGGCAGGCGTGAGTTGCCGGATTCTAATTTCATCACTGAGGGCGAGGTCGAAGCGCTGTCGAAGCGCGGCAGCTTCGTCGGCCAGCATATTCTCACCCCGCTGCACGGCGTCGCGGTGCATATCAACGCCTTCAACTTCCCGTGCTGGGGTTTGTTGGAAAAGCTGGCGCCGGCGCTGCTCGCCGGCGTGCCGGTGATCGCCAAGCCGGCGACCGCGACGGCCTATGTGGCCGAAGCGCTGGTCAAACTGATCGACGAGTCGAAGCTGTTGCCGCCGGGCGCGCTGCAGCTGGTCTGCGGCGGGCTCGGCGATCTGCTCGATCATCTGAATGGTCAGGATCTGATCGCGTTCACCGGCTCGCTCGAAACCTCGGAGAAGCTGCGCGCGCATCCGAACGTCGCGCGCCACGCGATTCGCTTCATCGCCGAGCGCGATTCACTCAACGCCGCAATCCTCGGACCCGACATCACGCCGGCCGATCCGGAATTCGACCTGTTCGTCCGCGAGATCGTGCGCGAGATGACCGCCAAGGCCGGGCAGAAATGCACTGCGATCCGCCGCGTGCTGGTGCCGCGCGCGCAGCAGGCTGCGGTGATCGATGCGCTCAAGGCGAAGCTCGCCGAGGTCAAGCTCGGCGATCCGCGCAGCAACGACAAGGCGATGGGCCCGCTGGTCAGCCGCGGTCAGCGCGACGCGGTGCGCGCCGCGATCGCCACGCTGCAGAGCGAGGCCGAGATCGTGTTCGGCGATCCGGAAACAGCGGCCGGCGAGGGCATCGACGCGCAGGTCGGCGCCTACATGGCGCCGGTGCTGCTGCGCGCGCGCGAGCCGATGGCGGCCAAGCACGTCCATGCTACCGAAGCGTTCGGCCCTGTCGCGACCGTGCTGGCCTATGACGACGTCGGTCAGGCGATCGAGCTGGTCCGGCGCGGTGAGGGCAGTCTGGTGGCGTCGCTGTTCACCTATGAGGATGCCGTCGCTGAGCAGATGATCCTCGGCCTCGCGCCGTTTCACGGCCGGCTGCTGATCGTCGATCGCGACGATGCGGCGGAATCGACCGGCCATGGCACGCCGCTGCCGGCGCTGCTGCATGGCGGCCCCGGCCGTGCCGGCGGCGGCGAGGAGCTCGGCGGCTTGCGCAGCGTGGTTCACTACATGCAGCGCACCGCGATCCAGGCCTCGCCGCGGCGCCTCGCCAAGCTGACCGGCACCTGGACCCGCGGCGCCCCCGCCGCCGCGACGGCCGTGCATCCGTTCAAGCTGAACTACAACGAGCTCCAGATCGGCCAGAGCATCGAGACCGAAAGCCGGCCGATCACGCTCGACGATATCGAGCACTTCGCGCACTTCACCGGCGACACCTTCTACGCCCACATGGACGAGGCGGCGGCGAAGGCCAACCCGTTCTTCCCCGGCCGCGTCGCGCACGGCTATCTGATCCTCGCCTTCGCCGCCGGCCTGTTCGTCGATCCGGCGCCGGGCCCGCTGCTCGCCAATTACGGCCTCGACAATCTGCGCTTCCTCAAGCCGGTGTCGCCCGATGATACGATCAAGGTGAAGCTGACGGTGAAGCAGAAATCCGCGGCGCGGCGGCCCGAATATGGCGAGGTGCGCTGGGACGTCGAGGTGGTGAACCAGAATAACGAGCCGGTGGCGCGCTATGATCTGTTGACGATGAGCGCACGTCCGGCCGCATAGCTCGCGACGGCGAAATCTGGCAGAACACGGCGCCGCGCGTTGCGGCGTCCTGCCGGAGTTCGATCATGAGCGAAACCGCCACCCCCGTGTTCAAGACGGTCGAGGCGCGCTGCGTGCGCCTGCACGCCAAGGCGAGCGACGCCGCGGCGATCGCGCCCGCGATTGAGCGTCTGCCGCTGGCGCGCCGCGCCGAGACCGAGGTGCTGATCGAGCTGCGCGCCGCCGCGGTCAATCCGTCCGACGTCAAGGCCGCGACCGGGCTGATGCCCTACGCGGTGTTTCCGCGCACGCCGGGCCGCGACTACGCCGGCGTGGTGATCGACGGCCCGACCGACTGGATCGGCCGCGACGTGTTTGGCTCGTCCGGCGACCTCGGCATCCGCCGCGACGGCACGCACGCGACGCATCTGGTGGTGCAGGCCGCGGCGCTGGTCGAGAAGCCGGCAAGCGTGTCGTGGGAGGAGGCGGCCGGCATCGGCGTGCCGTTCGTCACCGCCGCCGAAGGCCTGCGACGCGCCGCGCTGGCGAGCGGCGAGACGCTGGTGATCATGGGCATCAACGGCAAGGTCGGGCAGGCGGCCGCGCAGATCGCGACCTGGCGCGGCGCCCGCGTGATCGGCGTGGTGCGCAAGCCGGAGCCTTACGCCGGTTACGCCAGCGCGCCGGTCGAGATGATCGACTCGTCGTCCGTGGACGTTGCCGCGCGCGTGCGCGAGCTGACCGGCGGCAAGGGCGCCGACGTGGTGTTCAACACCGTCGGCGATCCGTATTTCGCCGCGGCGAACGCAGCGCTCGGTCTGAAGGGCCGCCAGATTTTGATCGCCGCCGTCAAGCGCATCGTCGAATTCGACATCCTCGCCTTCTACCGCGCCCAGCACACCTATGTCGGCATCGACACGCTCGGCTTCTCGTCGATCGCCACCGGCGACGTGCTCCGCACCCTCGGCCCTGGCTTCGCGAGCGGCGCCCTGCAGCCGTTTCCGATCGTTCCCGGCGCGATCTATCCGCTCGACCAGGCGCAAGCCGCCTACCACGCCGTCGCCAACTCCTCCCGCGACCGTGTCGTGCTGCGACCGGAATAGAAGCGAAGTAGCATCCACCGCTCAGCCACGTGGGTCGTGATGACGCCATCCACCGGCCTATCGCGCTTCCACCCACCTCTCCCGGTCATTCCGGGGGGCGCGCAGCGCGAACCCGGAATCCATACCCCCTGGAGTCACGGCAAGCGCACAGCGCGGCGACACCGAGCTTCACAACGCAGCACAGGGGTTATGGATTCCGGGCTCCCGCGCTCCGCGCGTGCCCCGGAATGACGAACGAGAGGCCTTGAGTTGCTGCGAAGTAAGCGTTCGCCATCCGTGTAGCTCAATGCCCAACCCCGAGTCGCAGCGCGCTCCCTCTCCCGCCTGCGGGAGAGGGCTGGGGTGAGGGCGCCCCGAGCACTGAATCCGCGACTCGCGGAGCAGAGTGCCCTCACCCGGATCGCTGCGCGATCCGACCTCTCCCGCAAGCGGGAGAGGTGGATGAACGCGCGCCCCGGACTCACGAACGTAGCATGGGGGCGCAGGTGCACTTGACAAAATTCCTAAAAGGACTATAGTCCGCCTCAACCCGTCCCGGGGAGAGGGGCGAAACGCGATCGTCACGGTTCGCGGGGCGGGGGGCGATGGACGCGGCAGCGTCAGGCGGGGACGTGAAGGCAGGGCGGGCTCTCTTCCACTGGAAGATCCCGTGAGCCGACACCGAAGCGCTGACGACCACGTTGCCGCGGACGGCAAAGGCGTGTGGTCCTGATGTCCCGCGTGGCATCAAGCCCCGACCAGCTGTCATGCTTCCACCGAAGCGGACACCACAGTCGGACGCGACGGCGACCAAAAACCGTGTCGGGCGCCGGGGAGAGCACGAGATAAGCCGGAAGCACCATCGCGCGCGGAACGCCGGATGTTCTCCGGTGTGACCGTGGTTTTGAACTCGTGTGCTTTTTACTTACGCACACGAGGCCGCGGGTGCATCGGGCACCCGGCGTTCCGCGCGCCCTCTTCCCAAAGAGGGCGAAGGGATCGCAGCAAACCTCGGGCGCGACGCGCCGCGAGAATGCGGGCGCGTGGCTGCGTGGGGCTGTTGCGTAGTCGTGGCTGTTTCGTTCTGCGCAAAGCTATGGCGATTGATCTTTGAAGAGCGTCGAAGGGGCTGTTTGATAGTTGAATATGTTCGACGTGGAGCACGGGCTTTCCGCATCCTCCCCCGTCATCGCCCGGCTTGACCGGGCGACCCAGTATCCCAGAGCGCTCGTTGGAGCGCCGTGCCTTCTCCTCCACCGCTCTGCGATCCATGAGCACCCGCTTTCGCGGGTGATGACGGCTTCTTTCTTGGGAGCGCCTCGACCTTCACCCTGCCGTCATGCGCCGCTCCTCACTCCGCCTGCCGCGTCACGATCTTCACCTCCGAGGTCAGCGTCCGGTGCACCGGGCATTTGTCGGCGATCTCGATCAGCTTGGCGCGCTGCTCGGCGTCGAGATCTCCCTCGAACGCGATGATGCGTTCGATGCGGTCGAGCAGGCCGACCTTGGTTTCGCAGTCGGCGCAGTCCTCGGCGTGGATCTTGGCGTGGCTCAGCGTCACGGTGGTGCGCTCCAGCGGCAGCTGCTTGCGGTCGGCATAGAGCCGCACCGTCATCGAGGTGCAGGCGCCGAGCGCCGACAGCAGCAGGTCGTAAGGTCCGGGTCCGGAATCCGCACCGCCGACCGAGACCGGCTCGTCGGCGCGCAGCCGATGCGGCCCGACGCTGATCGCGTTCTGGAACTTGCCGCCGCCGGTCTCCTGCACCACGACGCTGCGCGGCACTTCCGGCGCGCCGGCGGGGGCTGCGACGGGCTTGGCGGCGTCGAGATAGCGCTCGGCCCAGGCGGCGATCACGTCGGCCGCGTAGCTGGCATCGCGGCGATCGCCGAGCAGGTGATCGGCATGATCGAGCGAGACGAAGCTCTTCGGATGCTTGGCGGCGAGGAACAGCTTGGTGGCGTTGTCGATGCCGACGGTGTCGTCGCCGGGCGCGTGCAGGATCAGCAGCGCCTTGTGCAGCTTGCCGACCTGCGCCAGCAGATTGTGCTCGGCGGCGTCGTCGAGAAACTCGCGCTTGATGGTGAAGGGCCGGCCGGCGAGCGACACCTCGACGCTGCCCTCTGTGCGGATCGTGTCGACATGCTCGGCGAACAGATGCGTGACATGCGACGGATCGGACGGCGCCGCGATGGTCGCGACCGCCTTGGCCTCGGGGATCTGCGCCGCAGCCGCCAGCACCGCGGCGCCGCCGAGGCTGTGGCCGATCAGCAGCGTCGGGGCCTGATGAACCTGACGCAGATGATCGGCGGCGAGCACCAGATCGGCAACGTTGGAGGAGAACGTCGCATTGGCGAACTCACCCTCGCTGGCGCCGAGCCCGGTGAAGTCGAACCGCAGCACCGCGATGCCGCGCGCCGCCAGTGCCGCAGCGATCCGCCGCGCCGCGAGGTTGTCCTTGCTGCAGGTGAAGCAATGCGCGAACAGCGCGAAGGCGACCGGCGCGGACTCCGGCAGATCGAGCGCCGCGGCGAGCTGATGGCCACCGCTGCCGGTGAATTGAAAACGTTCGGTCGGCATGGGGGCTCCATCATGCGGTCGTCATTGCGAGGAGCGAAGCGACGAAGCAGTCCAGCCCCGTGCACTGCGCTGGATTGCTTCGCTTCGCTCGCAATGACGGAGATAGGAATTGTGCGATCGCGATCAATCGTCCGAGTAGCGCTGTTCCTGCCACGGATCGCCACGATTGTGATAGCCGCGGACTTCCCAGAAGCCGGGCGCATCGTCGTCGCGGAATTCGACCGCCTGCAGCCACTTGGCGCTCTTCCAGAAATACAGATGCGGCACGACCAGGCGCACCGGGCCGCCGTGCTCGGGCTCCAGCGGTTCGCCCGACCACGCATGCACGATCAGCGCATCGGCGGCGGCGAAGTCGTCGAGCGCGAGGTTGGTGGTGTAGCCGTCATAGCTGCGCAGCACGACGTGGCGCGCCTGATCGTGCGGCTGGCAGGCTTCCAGTAGATCGCGTGTGGCAACGCCCTGCCAGCGGTTGTCGTAGCGCGACCAGGTCGTGACGCAATGGATGTCGGAGACGAAGTCCGATTGCGGCTGCGCCATGAACTGCGCCCAGTCCCAGAACAGCGGCTGCGCCACCGCGCCGTAGACGTCGAGCCGCCAGCGCTCGCGACTGATCGGCGGCGTGGTGCCGAGATCGAGCACCGGCCAGTCCTGCGTCAGATGCTGGCCCGGCGGCAGGCGCTGCTCGTCCGGGCGCGCATGGCGCCCGGTGAGAAACTTGCCCTCGGCAGCCCAACGCTGCTTGCTGCGGGTGAGCTTGGACTCCGGCGGTTCTGGTTGATCCGACATGGCTCTCCTGATGACGATTAGTTCGGGCGGCCGAGCAGCAGAGGCAACTGCCGCGGCCCCCGCACCGTTCCCTCCGACCAGCGCACAGCCTTGGTCGGATCGAGCCGGAACTGCGGAATCCGCTTCAGCCACTCCTCGAGCGCGACCGTCATCTCCATCCGCGCCAGATTTGAGCCGACGCAGCGGTGAATGCCAAGCCCGAACGCGACATGCGGATTTTCCTTGCGGTCGATCTTGACGCGGTCGGCATCCGGAAAAATCGCCGGATCGCGGTTCGCGGCCGGGAACGACAGCAGCATCATGTTGCCCGCCTTCACCGGGCAGCCGGCGATCTCGGTGTCCTTCATCACTTCGCGCGCCATCGTCACCGGCGAATAGGCGCGCAGAAATTCCTCGATCGCGGTCGGCATCAATTCAGGCTCGGCGACCAGCCGCGCGCAGTCGTCCGGATGCGCCGCCAGATGCCACAGCGCTGCGCCGATCGCGCTCCAGGTGGTGTCGATGCCGGCGATCAGCAGCAGCCGGAGCGAGCCGAGCACATGCGCGTCGGACAACGGCTGGCCCTTGTCGTCGCGGGCATTCATCAGCGTCGAGATCAGGTCGTCGCTCGGGTGCTGCTTGCGCTGCGCGATATGGCCGGCGAAGTACGTGCTCATCTCGTACACCGCCTTCATCAGCACCGCGTCGTCCTTGATACCGAGCTCGAGGACTTCGTGAATCCAGCGGATGAAGATGTCGCTGTCTCTCTCCGGAATCCCGAGCATGTGGCAGATGGTCTTGACCGGGATATGCTTGCTGTAGGCCGCCGCGGCGTCGCAGCTGTCGTCGGCGATGAAAGCGTCGATCAGCTCGTTGCACAGCTCGCGAACGCGCGGCTCCAGCTTCGCGACCGCGTCCGGCGTGAACGGAGGCAGCAGCAGGCGTTTGGCCGGCTTGTGCTCGGGCGGGTCGGAGGTGATCGGCGGAGCCGGCGGCGGCGAGGCCAGGCGCACTTCGCGCACGATGATCCGTCGCGACGAGAAATGCTCGGTGTCGTAGGAGATTTCCTTCACCGCCGCGAAGGTCGTCGGCATGTAGCAGCCGAGATAGCGGTTGGTGTGGACGACGGGGCTGGCGCTGCGGAGCTCGTCCCAGATCGGGTAGGGGTTCTCGGTCCAGCGCGGGTCGGTATGGTCGAAATCGTGAATCCAGTCAGTGACAGGTGCTCTCTCGGTCATCGGGCGTGTCCTCGGGTTCGTTGCTGCTGCGGTCTGCGCCGCGGTTGGTACGAAGCGGAGATCAGCTCTCGCTGACCTCGATCGCGACTTCCGGACAGTTCGACCTGGCGAGCCAGGCCTTCTCTGTCAGTTCAGCAGGGACGGTCCCGTCGCCCTTCTCGTGAGCGTTGCCGTAGTCGTCGAGGTCGAACAATTCGGGAGCCAGCGCCTTGCAGCGCGCGTGGCCCTGGCATTTGTCCTGATCGACGTGGATCTTGAGCGTGTCGGACATGCGGCGTTTCCTCATCGCCCGCCTTGATGGCAGGTCGGGTTGTCGTAACGCGCCGAGAGTAGCACAGCGCGTTACAACCGCCAGTGTCCTGCGGACCGCGTTACAGGCTCGCGGGCGCGGGCCGCGGGTCGATCGGCGTCGCCCCGCGCAGGCCGAGGATGTCCTCGAGCACGGCGGCGCCGGCGAGCAGCCCGGCCTCGTTGCGCGGCCGCGCGACCATCTGCAGGCCGACCGGCAGGCCCGAGGCGGTGAAGCCGCAGGGCAGCGACAGCGCGGGGCAGCACACCAGCGTGATCGCATAGACGATGCCGAGCCACTCGACGTAGTTGTCGAACTTGTGGCCGTTGCATTCGGCGAGGTAGCGCTGCTCGACCGGGAACGGCGCGGTGATCGTCGCGGGGCACAGCAGCAGGTCGTAGGTCTTGAAGAATTCGACGGTCCGGGCCGTCATCGTGACACGCTGGGCTTCGGCCTTGGCGAGATCGTCGACGCTGAGCGCGAGGCCCTGCTCGATGTTCCAGATCACCTCGGGCTTCAGCAGGTCGCGCTTGGTGCGCAGCAGCTCCGCTTTGCTAATGGCGAAGTCAAAAGCGCGCAGCACGTGGAAACACTCGTGCGCTTCGGAGAGATCGGGCTGTGCCTGTTCGACGATGACGCCGGCTTCGGCGAACCGCTCGGCCGCCTTGCGGGTGATCGCGGCGACTTCCGGATCGACCGGGGTGATGCCGAGATCCGGCGAGTAGGCGACGCGCAGCGGCCTGGTGCGGGCCCGCGCTGCAGCAAGAAAGGAGGAGGCAGGCGAGGGCAGCGACAGCGGGTCGGAGGCGTGCTCGCCGCTCATCGCGTCGAGCAGCAACGCGACGTCTTCGACATTGCGCGCCATCGGGCCATTCACCCCGAGATTGCGGTCGATCGCCGCGGCTGGCGTGTGCGCGACGCGGCCGAAGCTCGGGCGCAGGCCGACGATGCCGCAGAAGCTCGCCGGATTGCGCAGCGAGCCCCCCATGTCGGAGCCCTGCGCGAGCCAAGCCGTGCCCGAGGCGAGCGCGGCGGCGGCACCGCCCGACGACCCCGCGGCCGAGCGCGACAGATCCCAGGGATTGCGCGTCGCGCCGAACACTTCGTTGAACGTGTTGGCGCCGGCGCCGAATTCCGGCGTGTTGGACTTGGCATAGACCAGCGCGCCGTTGTGCTCGAGATGCTCGACCATCAGATCCGACTGCACCGGGATATTATCCTTGTAGATCGGCGACCCCTGCGTGGTGAGCACCCCCGCGACCGCGGTGAGATCCTTGATCGGCAGCGGCAAGCCGGCGAGCAGGCCGCGCTCGGCGGCCGGTCTCTTCATCAGCTCGGCCGCGCGATCGCGGGCGCGATCGAAGCACAGCGTCGGCAGCGCGTTGACGGCGCCGTCCACCTCCGAAATCCTCTGCTCCAGCGTGTCCAGCAGATCGAGCGGTGTGACCTCGCCGGCCTTCAGCTTGTCGACGATCGCACACGCGGTTTCCCGCACCAGAGCCGGATCTGCACTCACCCTGTGAACTCCCCTGAGTTGATTGTAGGCACCATGCGACTACATGAATGCCGCCGCGAGACTAGACGCATTGGGTAGCCCGGATCGCTTCCCAAGCCGCAGGTTCGGGCCTTATATCGCGCCATGGGTCTCTTCTCACATAACGACTCGAACGGCCACAACCTGTCCGAGTTCTGGCAATTGTCGCAGCGGTTCTGGCTCGGCGGCAAGCCCCGGGTCACCGGCCTGATCGTCGTGATGATCGGCGTCGTGCTCGCCCAATTGGCGGTGCAGTTCTATCTAAACCAATGGAATAGGCACTTTTTCGACGCGCTGGAACGGCGCGACGGGGCCGAGCTCTGGACTCAAACTTTCGTGTTTCTGGTCTTGGCCTGCACCAGCATTTTCCTGGCCGCCACCTCGGTCTGGGCGCGGATGACCGGGCAGCGCAAATGGCGCGAGTCGATGACCCGTGCGATCCTCGAGCGCTGGTCGCTGCGCAGCCATGCGGCGCCGATGAACGGCCATGATCACAGCGCCGAGAATCCGGAATACCGTCTCGCCGAGGACGTCCGGGTCGCGACCGACGCGCCGGTCGACCTGATCCTGGCGCTGCTGTCGTCGGTGCTGACGGCGCTGACCTTCTTCGGCGTGCTGTGGAGCGTCGGCGGCAGCATCGGCGTGAGCGTGTTCGGCAGCCGCATCGACATCCCGGGCTATCTGGTGCTCGGCGTGATCGGCTATTCGAGCCTGATGACGGCGCTGATGCTCTGGTTCGGCCGCCGCATGACCAGCATCAGCGAGCAGCGTAATCAGAATGAGGCCGAATTCCGTGCCGCTGCCGAGGTGCTGCGCGGCTGCGACCCGGGCGGCGAGGGCCGCGAAATCAAATGGATGGCGAGGCTCGATCATCGGCTGCAGGCCGTGCTGCGGTCATGGCGCGACTTGTGCTGGCAGCTCGTCGACATGACGCTGGTGTCGCACGCCAACTTCCTGTTCGCGCCGGTGGCTGCGTATTTCCTGTGCTTTCCGAAATATCTCAGCGGCGCGATGTCGCTGGGCGAAGTCACGCAGAGCGCCGCCGCATTCGTCACCGTGCAGGGAGCCGTGAACTGGCTGGTGGACAACTATCAGCGTATCGCCGATTGGCGCTCGTCCGCCAACCGCGTCGCGGCTTTGCTCGCCGCGATCGATAATATGCCGGCGCAGGGTGACACGCAGACGGCTATGCGGTCGTAGCGCCGCGCGCGTGCCGGATGACGTCGGCGTACCAGTCGAACGACGCCTTCGGGATTCGCTTGAGGGTCGGATAGTCCATGAAGACCAGGCCGAAGCGCACGCCGTAGCCGGACTCCCACTCGAAATTATCGAGCAGCGACCAGACGAAGTAGCCGCGCACGTCGGCGCCTGCGGCCAGTGCGGCGTCGAGGCCGGAAATGTAGTCGCGCAGGAAGGCGATGCGGCCGGAGTCGATCACTTGGCCATTGGCGTCGAGCTTCTCCAGCGTCGAGCCGAAGCCGTTCTCGGTGACGTAGACTGGCTTGCCGTAACGGTGGCTCACTTCGATCAGCGTATCCCGGAAGGCGTCGGGCTCGATCGTCCAGTCGATCGGCGTGCGCGGAATATCGGCTGGCTTCGGGCCCCAGCCGAGGCCGACGATCGCATTCGGGTCGGAGTTGATATAGACCGGGCTGTAGTGATTGACGCCGATCCAGTCGAGTGGGCGAAAGATCGCCTGCATGTCGCCGGGTCGAACGTGCGGCGCGATCGCGTCCCGGATCATGGCCGGGTACTCACCGAGATATTGCGGATCGGTGAAGGCGCGATTCCAGTAATCGCCGATCAGCGCAGCCTCGGCGACGTCTTCAGGCTTGTCGCTCGACGGACAGATTGGCTGATAGTTGCTCACCAGGCCGATCTTCGCGTCCTTGACGGTCTCGCGCAGCGCATCGACCGCGGCGCCGTGGGCGAGATTCACGTGGTGGATCCAGCGATGCAGCTTGTCGTCGGCGGTGCGGTCGCGCGCGCCGAACGAGCGGGCGAACAGGCTGAAGATGCCCGGCTCGTTGAAGGTGGCGAAGTGCTTGACACGGTGGCCATAGCGCCGGCCGACCAGCCGCGCATAGTCGGCGAACCAGCCGACAATGTCGCGGTTGAGCCAACCGCCGCGATCTTCCAGCGCCTGCGGCAGGTCCCAGTGATACAGGCAGATCCAGGGCTCGATGCCGGCGGCGTGAAGCTCGTCGATCAGCCGGTCGTAGAATGCAAGGCCGGCTTCGTTGACCGCGCCGGTGCCCTGCGGAAGCACGCGGGGCCAGGCGATCGAGAACCGATAGGCCTGCAGGCCGAGCGCCTTCATCAGCGCGACGTCTTCCTTGTAGCGATGATAGTGATCGCAGGCGACGTCGCCGGTGTCGTTGTTGGCGACCTGTCCGGTCCGGCAATACGTGTCCCAGATGCTGGGGCCGCGGCCGTCTTCGTTCGCGGCGCCTTCGATCTGGAAGCTTGCGGTCGAAGCACCCCAGATGAAATTTGGCTTGACGTGCGACAGCGATGGAAGAGCCTGCATCGACTCGTTGATCTTCGCTGCGAGCTCGTCCATGGCCTCTCTCCGCGTTGTTTGCTCCGCGCTGTGATACGCCCCACGAAAGGATGAGGCGCTTGCGCTGGATCAAACCGCGGCGTTGTGCCGCCCGCGATGACGCCGGTGTGGCACGCGGAGCCCGGCGTCGGCGCGTGCTACGCTCATGGCAGCATTGCGCCGGCGTCAGATCATGTGCAGTGCGGCTACAAGTAGCCTTCGCCGGCTTCCGCCGCGAAGCGCGCCGGATCGCCTTCCCACACGATCCGCGCGTGTTCGAGCACGTAAACGCGGTCCGCGTGCGGCAGTGCGAAGGTGACGTTTTGCTCGCCGAGCAGCACGGTGATCGGCGTGGTCTGCCGAAGTCTCTCGAGCGCCTTCGATAATTGTTCGAGGATCACCGGAGCGAGGCCGAGTGTCGGCTCGTCGAGGATCAGGATCTTCGGCTTCATCATCAACGCGCGGCCGATCGCGAGCATCTGCTGTTCGCCGCCCGACAGCGTCTGCGCCATCTGGCTTTGCCGCTCCTTGAGGATCGGAAACAGCTCGAACAGCCAGGCGAGCTGCGCTTCGCGCTCCGCGTCGGGCAACGCCTGGCCGCCGAGGTCGAGATTTTCCCGCACGCTCATCTCGCCGAACAGCTCGCGCGACTCGGGACACTGCACGATGCCGCCACGCGCGATCTTGGCCGGTGAAATGCCGCGCAGCTTCTCGCCGCCGCGCACGATCTCGCCGGTGTAGGGCAGGAAACCGGAGATGGTATTGAACAGCGTGGTCTTGCCGGCGCCGTTGAGGCCGACGACCGAGACGAACTCGCCTTCGTGCACGTGGATCGAGACGTTTTCCAGCGCCTGCGCCTTGCCGTAAAGCACGCTGACGTTTTCGACCTGCAGCAGCGGCACCTTGTCCTTGAAGTTGGTCTCCGGCCGCGCCGAGGTCTCGATTTTGCCACCAAGATACACCCGCCGCACGGTCTCGTTCTTCATCACGTCGGCGGCGGCGCCGGTGCAGATCTCTTCGCCGAGATACATCGCGAGCACGCGGTCGACCAGCGCGGCGACGCTCTTGACGTTGTGATCGACCAGCAGCACCGCGCGGCCTTCGTCGCGGAAGCTTGCGATCAGATCGGAGAACACGCCGACTTCAGTCAGCGTCAGCCCAGCGAACGGCTCGTCCACGAGCACCACCTTGGGATCACGTGCGATCGCCTTGGCGAGTTCGAGACGCCGCAGATCGGCGAACGGCAGCGTCGGAGGCTTGCGCCGCATCACCGCGCCGAGGCCGACACGCTCGGCGATCGCTTCGGCACGTTCGGCCAGCGCCTTGTCGTGAAACAGGGCCAGCAGGCTGTCCGGCAGCAGCGCCACCATGATGTTCTCCAGCACGGTCTGCCTGTTCAGCGGCCGCGAATGTTGAAACACCATGCCGAAACCCTTGCGGGCGATCTTGTGTGCGGGCAGGCCGGCGATGTTCTCGCCCTCGAACACGACTTCGCCGGACGTCGGCCGCTCGATCCCCATCAGCGATTTCATCGCGGTTGATTTGCCTGAACCGTTCGGCCCGATCAGCCCGAAGATCTCGCCGGCATGCAGCTCGAACGACAAGTTCTTCACAGCGGTGAGGCCGCCGAATTTCTTGGTGAGGCCGCGCGCTTCGAGCACCGGCGCGAAGTTGCTGGCGTCCATCAGGTGCGCGCCTCTCGCGGAGTTGTCTCTCGAGACATGGCGGCGCCGAGGAAGCCGCCGGGAAAGAACAGCACGACGAGCAGCGCGATCGCCGAGACGATGAAGGTGGCGAGTTCGCCGGTCGGCCGCAGGAATTCGCCGGCGACGATCAGGAAGATCGCGCCGAGCGCCGCGCCCAGCACGGTGCGCCGCCCACCGAGCACGGCCGCGACGATGACGTTCACGCCGACGGCGATGTCGACCACGGTGCCCACCGAGGCAGTACCGAAGTAGAACACCAGCAAGGCACCGGCGAGGCCGGAGAAGAAAGCGCTGACCACGAAGGCGAACAGCTTGTGCTTGACGATGTTGAAGCCCAGCGCGCCCGCTTGCACCGGATCCTGGCCCGAGGCCTGCAGCACGAGGCCGATCGGCGATTGCGAAAGGCCGTAGAGGATCGCGGCGCTGACGGTCATGAAGCCGAGCGCGATCCAGTAATTGGCGCTGGCGCTGATGGTGATGACGTCCGGGATTGTGAGGCCGATCTCGCCGCCGGTAAGGTCTGCGAACACCACGATGAAGTTCTGCAGCATCAGCACCGCGACCAGCGTGGTCAGGCCGAAATACGGGCCGCGCACCCGCAGCGCCGGCAGCGCAAGCACGAAGCCGGCGACCACCGACGCCATCGCGCCGATGAAGATGCAGAAATAGGGCGAGACGCCATATTGGTTGTTGATGATACCCGCGGTGTAGGCGCCGACGCCGATCAGGAAGGTCGGGCCGAAGTTGACCTCGCCGGCGAAGCCGAACAACAGGTCCCAGGCCATCGCGAACACGCCGAAGTAATACGCGACGGTTAGCAAGCCGAGAATGTAGCCCGAGACGTAAAGCGGCAGCGTCGAGGCGACCGCGACCACGACCAGCGCGATCCAGAACAGCCGCGTCCTGAAGAATCCCATCTCAGCGCCTCCCCAGCAGGCCCTGCGGCCGCAGATACATCACGATCACCAGCAACAGCAGCGCCGGAATGCTCCGATAGGCCGGGGAGATCATGTAAGCTGTGAAGGTTTCGAGATAGCCGACCACGAAGGCGGCGATCAGCGAGCCCGAGACGCTGCCGAGCCCGCCCAGCACCACGATCGAGAACGCACTCGCCGTCAGCGGGCCGACGCTATAGGACGACACGCCGAGGAACATGCCGAGCAGCACGCCGGCAATGCCGGCCAGGACACCGTAGATCGCCCACACCACGACGTAGATGTTGGTGAGCTCCAGCCCGAGCAGCGTTACGCCGCGCGGGTTCATCGAGGCCGCCAGCACCGCCTTCCCCATCTTGGTGCGGTTCACCAGCAGCCAGAGCATCGCGATCACCAGGCAGCATACCAGCGCCGTGAAGATCTCGTTGCGCGGCGTGCGTACGCCGAAGATTTCGACCACGCCCTGCACGATCGGCAGCACCGTCTTGGCGTTGTTGGTGAAGAAGTAGGCGATGGCCTCCTGGATCATGATGCCCCAGAGCAGCGTGCCGGTGAGGACGAAGATCTCCTTTTCCTCATTGGCGATTCGTCGCGAGCGCTGGATCGGCTGCACCACCGCGAAATAGGTGAGCAGCGCCGCGACCAATGCGGTGGCCACGCCGATCAAGGCGCCGAGATAATTGCCGACACCGAACGTGCTCGACGCCGCCCACGCCGCCACCGCTGCGGCCACCATGATGGCGCCGTGCGACAGGTTGAGGACGCCCGACACGCCGAAGATCAGCGTGAAGCCGGTGGCGCCGAGCGCGTACAGTGCGCTGATGGCGAAACCGTCGATCAGGATTTGCAGGGGGAGCATTCAGGGCCTTCTGTGCAAACGGACTTCACGTTCGTCATTCCGGGACACGCCTCTCGGCGCGGGCCCGGAATCCATACTCCCGGCGGTGGTTATGGATTCCGGGCTCGCGCTCCGCGCGCCCCGGAATGACGTGGTGAGGGTGCCGATAAAGAAATGCTCCCGGCTTGCGACCGGGAGCATAACCTCCACCACTCAGTTCTCGGTGACCTTGATGAAGGCCGGGAACTTGATCTTGGCCTTGGCGACTTCCGGCGGCCACACCGCGACCTGCTGGCCATCCTGCCACTGCAGGATCAGGCCGGTGATCAGGCCCTTGCCGTACTTCAGGCCGTGGGTGAACGGCTCGTCCTTGCCATAGAACTGGACGCGGCCAATGGTGCCTTCGTAATCGGTCTTTTCCAGCGCCTCGACCAGCTTGTCGCCGTCGGTTGACCCGGCGCGTTTCACCGCATCGGCGATGTAATAGACTTCGTCATAGGCGGTGTAGCCGGCGTAGGACGGATAGTTGCCGAATTTGGCCTTGAAGGCGTCGGCGAACGGCACCGATTTCGGCGTCACCGCGACGCCCGTTCCCGACACGCCCTGATAGAGCACGCCGTCGGAGGCGTTGTTGGTGTCCTTGCCGAACGTCGAGTTGGTGGCCTGCGAGGAGATGCCGAACATCGGGATCGGCACCTGCTGGTTCTTCCACTGCACCGTCGGCTGCACGCCGACATGCGAGATGCCGGTGATGATCACATCGGGCTTGGAGGACTCGATCTTGTTGAAGATCGGGGTGAAGTCGGTGGTGTCGGGCGAAAACCGGATGTGATCCAGCACCTTGAGCCCGGCGGTCGGCAGGCACTCCTTGTAGCCGACGTCGAGCGGCTTGGTCCACGCGGCGTCCTCGCTCATGATCACGGCGCTCTTCATCTTGCGCGCGTCGACCAGCAGGTCCTTGCCGGCGTCGCAGACCGACTGGGCCAGCTCCCCCGAAGTCAGATAGCCGTGGAAGGTGTACTTGTTCTTCTCGTAGTCGGCATGGATCGCCTTGGTGATTTCGTTCGATGCCGCACCCGGCGTGATGAAGGGAGTCTTCAACCGCGAGGCCCAGGGCATCAGCGCCAGCACCACTTCGGAGATGTAGCTGGCGATTACGACGTTGACCTTGTCTTCGTTGACGGCGCGCTGGAACGCCCGCACGGAATCCGCCGAAGAGGAGTGGTTGTCGTAGGTGACGATTTCGATCTTGCGGCCGTCGACGCCGCCCTTGGCGTTGATTTCCTCGGCGGCGAGCTGGGCGGCCTGCGGGATTGAGGCGCCGGCGATGGCCTGGGCCTCGGCGATCACGCCGATCTTGATCGGATCCGCAGCCGAAGCTGACGAGATGCCGACGCCGAACGCCGTCGCCATCACGACGGCACGCATCGACCACGAACGGAGTGAAGGGGGAGCTGCTGTCATGACGTTTCCTCGTTGTTCTTATTTGTCGGGCGCTTTGGCTCCGTTTTTGTGGGCGCGTTGGCCACGGCCTTGTTGATCGGCCTGCGCAGAGTGTAGCGCGCGTTTTGTCGCAGGCAAGCACAATGGGAGATTGCTGATAGTTGTTTATGTGTGCGCTGCAGCGTTGATCGCGCGCGCGGTTTGGTCCACATCCTGCGTGCTGCCATTCTGTGAAGCTCACGCATCGAGGAACCGTCCTTGGACAATACGAAGACAACGAAGAGCGAGTATCGGATC
Source organism: Rhodopseudomonas telluris (assembly GCF_042432815.1). Lineage (NCBI taxonomy): Bacteria > Pseudomonadati > Pseudomonadota > Alphaproteobacteria > Hyphomicrobiales > Nitrobacteraceae > Rhodopseudomonas > Rhodopseudomonas telluris. The sequence continues at coordinate 344,243 of NZ_JBHLWM010000005.1, read as the reverse complement.
GCGGTCATCCCCGGCGACGGCATCGGCAAGGAAGTGATGCCGGAAGGCCTCCGCGCCCTCGAGGCCGCGGCCAAGAAGCATCGCGTCAATGTGAAGTTCGATCATTTCGACTTCGCCAGCTACGATTACTATGCCAAGCACGGCCAGATGATGCCGGACGACTGGAAGGAGAAGATCGGCATGCACGACGCGATCTTCTTCGGCGCGGTCGGTTGGCCGGAAAAGATTCCGGACCACATCTCGCTGTGGGGCTCGCTGATCAAGTTCCGTCGCGAATTCGATCAGTACGTCAATCTCCGTCCGGTGCGGCTGATGCCGGGCGTGCCGTCGCCGCTCGCCGGCCGCAAGCCGGGCGACATCGACTTCTGGGTCGTGCGGGAAAACACCGAGGGCGAGTATTCATCGGTGGGCGGCCGCATGTTCCCCGACACCGACCGCGAGTTCGTGACGCAGCAGACGGTGATGACCCGGACCGGCGTCGATCGCATTCTGAAGTTCGCGTTCGATCTGGCGCAGTCGCGGCCGAAGCGGCACCTGACCTCGGCGACCAAATCGAACGGCATCTCGATCACCATGCCGTATTGGGACGAGCGCGTCGAAGCGATGGCGAAAGCCTATCCCGAGGTGAAGTGGGACAAGTACCACATCGACATCCTCACCGCTCATTTCGTGCTGCATCCGGACTGGTTCGACGTCGTGGTCGGCTCCAACCTGTTCGGCGACATCCTGTCGGACCTCGGCCCGGCCTGCACCGGCACGATCGGCATCGCGCCGTCGGGCAATATCAATCCGGAAGGTGACTTCCCAAGCGTGTTCGAGCCGGTTCACGGCTCGGCGCCGGATATCGCAGGCCAGGGCATCGCCAATCCAATCGGGATGATCTGGTCGGGCGCGATGATGCTGGAGCATCTCGGTGAGAAGCAGGCGGCGGCCTCGATCGTCAAGGCGATCGAACGGACGCTCGGCGAGCGCACGCTGCGCACCCGCGATCTCGGCGGTCAGGCCGATACGACGGCTTGCGGCAAAGCCGTGGCCGAGATGATCGAGTAGCGCGCCTGCCCGGAACGGTCAGTGGCGCACGGCCGCGGCGCGTTTCGACGTGCCGCGGCCGTTCGGTGTCACGGGCTTGCGCATCGTTGGCTTGCGGAGCGCCGTCTGCGGCCGCCTGGGTTTGTGCGGTCGGGTTGCGATCGGGTGGTCCGGCTTGCGGCTCGGCAAGTCGAACCGGGCTCGCAGCGGGCGCTTGAGCTTCTCGCGCGGCGTCGGCTTCGCGGTGGAGGGATGTTTTGCGGCGACGGGGCGCTGCGACGGCCGGCGCTGGCTGAGCGGCACCGGCTTTCGCGCGGCGCGAGATCTGACGTTGAGCTTCCGCGTGCGTTCCAGAATTTCGACGATCGTGCCGATCCGTTGCGATGATGGCGCAGGCGCGCGGGCCGGAGTGACCGGCGCCGGAAGCACAGAACGGACCGTCGGGCACGCGGCAGGCGGAAGTGCCGCGGGCGAAGATGCGGTGGCGGTCGTAAGGCCGGCATCAGGAATGTGGACCAGGCGCGGACGCGGGTCCGGGTTGCCGCGCAGGATCTCCGAGACGTAGAACGCGGCGATCAGCAACGCGGCGCCGTAAACGATGTCCGGCCAGAACATCAGTGCCAGGCTGATCACGATCAGCGCGATGGATGCTGCCTTGAACAGCCGCTCGCCGTCGTCGAGCAGGCGCTCGACCCAGAGCCAGTTGCCACGCTGCCAGATCGGCGGCAGCAGCTTGACGCCGAGCGTGTCGCGCGCGCGGGCGAAGCCGAGGTCGCGCGCGGCGAACAGATACCAGGCGATGCCGAAGGCCAGCAGGAAAGCCAGCGTGCCGCCGAGTCCGGCTGCGCAGCCGACGATGATCACAAGCCCGACGGCGCAAGTCGCAATCCAGTCCTTCATGGGCAAACTCCCTGCAAGCCGCAGCGATGTTGCACCAGGACGGCACGGCCCTGCGTTGATCGGGATCAGCCGCCGCGAGCGGACCGCGGCGCTGGCGGGTAATTAGTTGCCGCCGGCGCCTGGATTACGGGGAGAGGAGAGAAGCCGTTACGGCTCTGCGGCGATGCGCCGGCAATGTACCAGCGCAGCGTCGATCAGGTTTTCGCTCGCCTCCGGCGTGCGGAATGCGGAGTGCGCGGAGAGGGTGACGTTTGGCAGCGTCGCCAGCGGATGGTCCGCCGGCAGCGGCTCGATCTCGAACACGTCGAGCGCGGCGTGGCGCAGATGGCCGGAGCGCAGTGCGTCGATCATCGCCGCCTCGTCGGTGAGGCCGGCGCGCGCGGTGTTGACCAGGATCGCACCCGGCCGCATCGCGGCGATGCGCTCGCGCGACAGGAATCCACGGGTGGCGTCGTCGAGCAGCAGGTGCAGCGAGACGACGTGGCTGTCGCGCAGCAGCGTGTCGATGTCCACGAAGGTGACGCCTGCTATGGTCTTCGGCGTCCGATTCCAGGCGAGCACCTTCATGCCCGAGCCGTGTGCGATCCGCGCGACCTCGGCGCCGATGCCGCCGAAGCCAATCAGGCCGAGGGTCTTGCCGGTGAGCTGCATGCCGTCCTCGCGCAGCCATTGGCCGGCGCGCATCTCGCGGTCCATTAGCGCGAGGTTGCGCGCCGCCGCCCACATCAGCGCGATGGTGGCTTCGGCGACGGCGGTGTCGCCATAGCCGCGGATCAGGTGGACGCTGATGCCGAGTTCGGCGAGCTCCTCGATATTCATGTAGCTGCGCGCGCCGGTGCCGAGAAACACCACGTGCTTCAGCCCGGTGCATTGCCGCGCGATCTCGGTCGGGAGGTAGGTGTGATCGATGATGGCGATCGCGGCGTCGCCCAGCACGGCGGGCAGGTCGCCCGGGCTGACGTCCGGATCGCGATGGATCACGATCGGAAGATCGTCGGGCCGCGCCTGCTGCTCCATGATCAGCGCCAGCGTGTCGCTGGCATCGACGAACACCGCGTGCATGTGTGCTTCCCCCCAACCCCGATTGTTACTTCGCGACGCCGGCGAGCGACAGCACAGTGTGCAGCAGCACGTTGGCGCCCGCGGCACAATCGGCCTGGGTCGCGTCCTCCAGCTCGTTGTGGCTGATGCCGTCCTTGCACGGCACGAAGATCATCGCGGTCGGCACCTTGGCGTTGAGGTTGCAGGCGTCGTGACCGGCCCCCGAGGTGATGCGGCGATTGGCGTAGCCGAGCGTTTCCGCAGCCGTCGCGACCGCGCCGACCAGTGTCGTGTCGAAATGCGTCGGCTCCTTGCGCCAGACCAGATCGAGCGTCACCTCGACCTTGCGCTTGGCGGCGATCTCGGCGGCCGCGGCGCGGATGCGCGCATCGAGCTGCGCGAGAATGGCCGCGTCCGCGCTGCGGGCGTCGATGGTGAAGGCGATTTCGCCGGGAATGACGTTGCGCGACGGCGCGGCGATCACCGCTTCGCCGACGGTGCCGACCGCGTTGCCGAGCTCGGTCGCGACCCGCTCGACGGCAAGCACGATCTCGGACAGCGTCGCCAACGCATCGCGGCGCAGGTTCATCGGGGTGGAGCCGGCATGGCTCTCGAAGCCGGTGATTTTGCCGTCGTACCACAGCACGCCTTGGCCGTTCTCCACCACGCCGATGGTCTTGCCCTCGGCTTCGAGGATCGGTCCCTGTTCGATATGCAGCTCGATGAAGCCGCTGAACGGCTGCGTGCCGACGGCCTGATCGCCGCGATAGCCGATGCTGTCGAGCGCCTCCGCAACGCTGATGCCGGCGGCATCCTTCCGGCTCAGAATATCCTCGACGGTGAAGTCGCCGACGAAGGCCGCCGATCCCATCATCGCGGGGGCGTAGCGCGAGCCTTCTTCATTGGTCCAGTTGGTGACGCACAGCGGCAGCTCGGTCTCGATGCCGGCGTCGTTCAGGGTGCGGATCACTTCCAGCGCGCCGAGCGTCCCGAGAATGCCGTCGAACTTGCCGCCGGTCGGCTGGGTGTCGAGATGCGAACCGAGCCCGATCGGCGGTTTCGACATGTCGCGGCCCTTGCGCAGCGCGAACATGTTGCCGAGCGCATCGATCCGCACCTCGAGCCCCGCCTGTTCGCAGGCGCTGCGAAACCAGTCGCGCACCTGCTTGTCCTCCGGCCCCAGCGTCAGTCGCCGCACGCCGCCTTTCGGCGTGCCACCGAACTTTGCCGTGGTGTGGATGGTGTCCCACAGGCGTGCGGAATCGATCTGCAGGTTCGAGGCAGGCTTGGTCATGAGGTCTCCGAATAAGACAAGACGCCGCCGAGCGGCGCGGCAGAGGTGAGAGAGTTCAACGCGCCGCTGCGCGCGTCAACCAATTGCGGGTTCGCGCGCCGGCAGAATGTCGCGGAGCTGCGCTGCATCGGGCGCAGCCTCGGGCACAGTTTCCGGCATGAAGCCGCCGGTGTGAGCGATGTCGACTGCGAGTTCGGCAACGCGCTCGATCGCTACCGTGTCGGGAGAGGCGAGCCAGCTGGCCGAGAACCGCAGCGGCGGGATCTTGAGGTCGGTCTGCAGCAACTGAAGACGTCCGTCGGCGAGTTCGTTCTCGACGATCGCGGTCGGGATCACGGCGATGCCCAGTCCCTCGATCGCCATGTGAACGACGGTGCCGAGCGAGGCCGACGCGTGCAGCCGGATCGGCGGCAGCTCCGGTTTGTTGAACAGCGAGCGGACGATCTCGTAAGGCTGCGTCTTGCGCGGGAAGGTGATGATCGGAAATCTGGCGAGATCCTCGACAGCCAGCGGGCCGCTGCCGAGTCCGAGTGAGGGACTCGCCAAAAAGCCGATCGCATACTCGCACAGTACACGGCTGCGCACCGTCGAGGCCGTCATCGGCCCGAGCAGGAAGGCGAGCTCGATCTCTTGCGCCAGCAGGCGCGCGCGCAGGTTCGGGGTGATGTCGACTTCGATCTCCAGCGACAGGTTCGGATACAGCCGATTGACCCGCTCGATCAGCCGCGGCAGCCATGTGTGCACGATGGTCTCGGCGACGCCGAGCCGCAGCACGCCGCGCATGCTGGACTGATCGCCGACTACCGCGAGCATTTCGGTGCGCAGCCCGATCAGCTTTTCGGCGTAGAGCATCAGCTGCCGGCCGCTCGGGGTCGGCGAGGCCATGCGATGATCCCGCTGCAGCAACCGGACGCCGAGTTCGCGCTCAAGTTGTGCGATCCGCTGGGAGATCGCGGGCTGCGTGGTGTTGAGCTTATGCGCGGCCCCGCGGAAGCTGCCCAGCGTCACGACCCACAGGAAGGTCTCGAGCGCTTTGAAGTCCACCATCGGGTGGCTCCTCTCATGAATAACGAGAGCTTATCGTTTCTGATCAGAAACAAAGATTAGACATTATATTACGCTTGCGCTCCACTGCTGTCGAGAGAGGCAGGATGAGAGGATGACTGTTTTTATGGCAGGCGAGCAGCTCCAGTCCGAGGGTTCGATGAGTCCACCTCACCAGGCGAGGCTCGCTTATCGGGCTGGCCTGGCCGACTCGACCGCCGGCGTTGCCCCCGGCTTCGTCCAGGGCAATCTGGCGATCCTTCCTGAAAAGTACGCCGCCGCCTTCCATCGCTTCTGCCAGCTCAATCCCAAACCTTGCCCGATCATCGGCATGTCCGACGTCGGCAATCCGATGATCCCGACGCTCGGCGTCGATCTCGACATCCGCACCGACGTGCCGGCCTACCGGGTCTGGCGCGACGGCGAGGTGATCGACGAGCCGGCTGACGTCATGGCGCATTGGCGTGACGATCTGGTCGCTTTCGTGATCGGCTGCTCGTTCTCGTTCGAAGAGGCGCTGCTCGCCGACGATATTCCGATCCGTCACATCGAGGAGAAAGTCCGCGTCCCGATGTATCGTACCAACATTCCCTGCACGCCGGCGGGACCGTTCGCCGGCCCGATGGTGGTGTCGATGCGGCCGCTCAAGCCGAAGGACGCGATCCGCGCCGTACAGATCACCTCGCGTTTTCCATCCGTCCACGGCGCGCCGGTGCATATCGGCCTGCCGCAGTCGATCGGCATCGCCGATATCGCCAAGCCGGATTATGGAGATGCGGTGACGATCAAGCCCGACGAACTTCCGGTGTTCTGGGCATGCGGAGTCACTCCGCAGGCAGTGATCGCGGCCGCCAAGGTCCCGTTCGCAATTACACACGCGCCCGGATTGATGCTTGTCACCGACCTGAAGAACAAGCACCTTGCGGTGCTGTGAGGCCAACCGAACCTTCGATCCAAAACCTTCGATCCCTTGACCATCAGCGCTGGTAACAAAGGAATATGACATGAAGATCGATCGCCGTAATCTCCTGCTGGGTGGCGCCGCGACGGCGGCCGTGCTGCCGTTCGCCACGGCCGCACGCGCGCAGGCCAAGGAAGTCGTCATCGGCGTGATCTATCCGCTGTCGGGCGCCAGCGCGCAGATCGGCGTCGATGCGCAGAAGGCGTTCCAGACCGCGGCCGAGCTAATCAATGGCAACTATGACTACGACCTGCCGCTCGCACGCGGCGAGGGCCTGCCGGGGCTCGGCGGCGCCAAGATCCGTCTGGTGTTCGCCGATCACCAGGCCGATCCGCAGAAGGGCCGCGCCGAGGCGGAGCGCCTGATCACGCAGGAGAAGGTGTGCGCTATCGTCGGTACCTATCAGAGTGCCGTCGCGGTCACCGTCAGCCAGATCTGCGAGCGCTATCAGGTTCCGTTCCTGTCGGCCGACAACTCCTCGCCGAGTCTGCACCGCCGTGGTCTGAAGTACTATTTCCGCGCCGCGCCACATGACGAGATGTTCTCGCAGGCGATGTTCGATTTCTTCGATGCGCTGAAGAAGAAGGGCCAGAAGATCGAGACGCTGGCGCTGTTCCACGAAGACACCATCTTCGGCACCGACTCGTCGAACGCGCAGCTCAAGCTCGCGCAGGACCGGGGCTACAAGGTCGTCGCCGACATCAAGTATCGCGCCAACTCGCCGTCGCTGACGGCCGAAGTGCAGCAGCTCAAGGCCGCCGACGCCGACGTGCTGATGCCGTCGAGCTACACCACCGACGGCATTCTGTTGATCCGCACCATGGGCGAACTCGGCTACAAGGCCAAGAACATCGTCGCGCAGGACGCCGGCTTCTCCGAAAAGGCGCTGTACGACGCGGTCGGCGACAAGATCCCGGGCGTGATCTCGCGCGGCTCGTTCTCGCTCGACCTCGCGCAGAAGCGGCCGATGGTCGGCAAGATCAACGAAATGTACAAGGAGAAGTCCGGCAAGGACTTCAACGACTACTCGTCGCGACAGTTCATGGGTCTGATCGTGATGGCCGACGCCATCAACCGCGCCAAGTCGACCGACGGCGAGAAAATCCGCGAAGCGCTGGTCGCCACCGACATGCCGGGCGAACAGACCATCATGCCGTGGAGCCGCGTCAAGTTCGACGAGCAGGGGCAGAACACCTTCGCCGACCCGGTGCTGCTGCAATATGTCGGCGGCAAGTTCGTCACGATCTTCCCCGAACAGGCCAAGGTCGCGGAGGCGATCTGGCCGATGCCGTAAGGAGATCGCTACCGCTCACCGTCATTGCGAGCGAAGCGAAGCAATCCAGCGCGGTGCACTGATCTGGATTGCTTCGTCGCTTCGCTCCTCGCAATGACGGGGATGCGCTTTTTCTTGTTCAGGAGCATTGCCTTTGACCACCGCCACGATCATCCAGTCCCTGGCCAGCGGCCTGCTGATGGGACTTCTCTACGGGCTGGTCGCGGTCGGCCTGGCTCTGATCTTCGGCCTGATGGACGTCACCAACTTCGCCCACGGCGAATTCCTGATGTTGGCGATGTACATCACCTTTTTCCTGTTCGCGTTCTTCGCGATCGATCCGCTGCTCGCCGCGCCCCTGGTGGGGGCGGCGATGTTCGTATTCGGCGCGGTGGCGTATTTATTGGTGGTCCGGTTCGCGATGCGGGCCAAAGCCAATATCGGCATGGTCCAGATCTTCACCACCTTCGGCCTCGCCATCCTGATGCGCGGCCTGGCGCAGTACTTCTTCACGCCGGACTATCGCAGCATCAACGTCTCCTGGCTCGGCGGCAAGACGCTGCAGATCGGCGGCGTGTTTCTGCCGGTGCCGCAACTGGTCGGCGCGCTGGTGTCGCTGGCAGCGTTCGGGGCGCTGTACTTCTTCATCAAGAAGACCGACTTCGGCCGCGCGCTCGAGGCGACCCGCGAGGACGCCGGCGCTGTGGCGCTGGTCGGCATCGACAAGAACAAGGTGTTCGCGCTCGGCTGGGGCCTCGGCGGCGCGCTGGTCGGATTGGCCGGCGCCGTGATGGCGATGTTCTTCTACATCTATCCCGACGTCGGCGCCTCGTTCGCACTGATCGCCTACGTCACCGTGGCGCTCGGCGGCTTCGGCAGCGTGTTCGGCGCCTTCGCCGGCGGCATCATCGTCGGTCTGGTCGAGGCCTCCACCGCGCTGATCCTGCCGCCGTCGCTCAAATCCGTCGGCATTTACGCGGTGTATCTGCTCGTTGTCTTCATTCGGCCGCGTGGCCTGTTCGGATCGATCTGATGGACGACGCTCACAACAAACGCCGCCTGCGCGACCTCATCGTCGCCGCGGTGCTCGCCTGTATCGCGGCGCTGGTGCCGCTGTTCGTCAAGGACGTCTACGTCCAGAACATCATGGTGCTCACCCTGATGTATGCGGCGCTGTCGCAGGCCTGGAATATCCTGGGCGGCTATTGCGGCCAGATCTCGCTCGGCCACGCGCTGTATTTCGGCCTCGGCGCCTATACGACGGTGCTGCTGTTCACCAAATTCGGCGTGCTGCCCTGGTTCGGCATGCTCGGCGGCGGGGTGATCTCGGCGGCGATCGCGCTGGCGCTGGGGTATCCGACGTTCCGGCTGCGCGGCCATTACTTCGTCATTGCCACCATCGTGATCGCCGAGATCGGCTTCCTGCTGTTCCACAATTGGGACTGGGCCGGCGCGGCGCTCGGCATCGACATCCCGGTCCGCGGCGACAGCTGGGCCAAGTTCCAGTTCACCCGCAGCAAGCTGCCTTACTACTACTTCGCGCTAGTGTTCTGCTGCGTCGCCTGGCTGGTGACGTGGTGGCTCGAGAATTCGAAGTGGGGCTATTGGTGGCGCGCCGTGAAGGACAATCCGGAGGCGGCTGAAAGCCTCGGCGTCGTGGTGTTCAACTCGAAGATGGGCGCGGCCGCGGTCTCGGCCTTCCTCACCGCGATCGGCGGCGCGTTCTACGCGATGTTCGTGTCCTACATCGATCCTGAGAGCGTGATGACGTTCCAGTTCTCGCTGCTGATGGCGTTGCCGGCGGTGCTCGGCGGCATCGGCACGTTGTGGGGGCCGGTGCTTGGTGCGGTGATCCTGATCCCGCTCACTGAACTGACCCGCTCGTTCATCGGTGGCTCCGGCCGCGGCGTCGACCTGATCCTTTACGGCACTGTGATCGTGCTGATCTCCCTGGCGCGCCCCGAGGGCCTGATCGGCCTGTTCTCGCGGCGCCCGGCCTCGAAGGGAGTGCCGCAATGACCGCGCCGCTTCTGGAAACCCGCGGTGTCTGGCAGCGCTTCGGCGGCCTCGTCGCCAATAGCGACGTCTCGATCTCGGTCGGCCGCGGCGAGATAGTCGGCCTGATCGGCCCGAACGGCGCCGGCAAATCGACTTTGTTTAATCTAATCGCCGGCGTGCTGCCGCCGACCCAGGGTTCGATCATCTTCGACGGCGAGGACGTCACGAAGCTGCCGGCGACTGCGCGCTGCGCTCGCGGCATTGGTCGCACCTTTCAGGTGGTGAAGAGCTTCGAGTCGATGACGGTGATCGACAACGTCATCGTCGGCGCGCTGATCCGCACCACGGTGATGCGCGAGGCCCGCCGCAAGGCGCACGAGGTGCTGGCGTTCTGCGGCCTCGATGCCCGCGCCGACGTGCTGGCCAGCCAGCTGATCCCGTCGGAGAAGCGCCGCCTCGAAGTCGCCCGCGCGCTCGCCACCGAGCCGAAGCTGCTGCTGCTCGACGAGGTGCTGACCGGCCTGACGCCGACCGAAGCCGAGAAGGGCGTCGAGCTTGTCCGCCGCGTGCGCGACACCGGCGTCACCGTGCTGATGGTGGAGCACGTCATGGAGATCGTGATGCCGCTGGTCGACCGCGCCATCGTGCTCGATCTCGGCAAGGTGCTCACCGAAGGCAAGCCGGCCGACGTCGTGCGCAATCCGAAAGTCATCACTGCTTATCTTGGGGATCGTCATGCTGTCGGTGCGTGAGGTCACCACCGCCTATAAGGGGCTGGTCGCAATTTCCCAGGTCTCGATCGAGGTCGAGAAGGGCGAAATCGTCTGCGTCGCCGGCGCCAATGGCGCGGGCAAGTCGACGCTGCTGAAATCGATCGCCGGGGCCGAGCGCATTCGCTCCGGCGAAGTGGCGTTCGACGGCCAGCGCATCGACGGCACCGCGCAGCACCTGATCACCGCGCGCGGCATCGCCTATGTGCCGGAGAACCGCCGGCTGTTCCCGCGTCTGTCGGTTCACGACAATCTGCGGCTCGGTAGCTACATGTTTCGCGGCAAGCCGGATCGTGAGCAGCCGCTTGAGCTGGTGTTCAGCCTGTTTCCAAGGCTGAAGGAGCGGCTCGAGCAACGCGCCGAGACGCTCTCCGGCGGCGAGCAGCAGATGCTCGCGATCGGCCGCGCGTTGATGACGAGGCCGCGGCTCTTGATGCTCGATGAGCCGTCGCAGGGCATCATGCCGAAGCTGGTCAGCGAGATCTTCCAGTCGGTGAAGAAGATCCGTGACGCCGGCATGACGGTGCTGATCGTCGAGCAGCGCATGGCCGAATGCCTCGAAATCGCCGACCGTGCCTACATCCTGCAGACCGGCCGCGTGCTGATGCAGGGCAAGGCGGCCGAGCTGATGGACAACCCCGACGTTCGGAAGGCGTATTTGGGGTTGTAGACAGCCACTGTCCGGATAGAGTGCAGCAGCTTTTTCCGTCGCCGACGTCGTTGCGAGCGAAGCGAAACAATCCACAGGCTCAGTACGTGACGCTGGATTGCTTCGTCGTTTCGCTCCTCGCAATGACGACGATCTCCTGCCGGGCTGCAAATGCCGCGCTTCGCCGCCAATCTCTCTTTCCTGTTCACCGAAGTGCCGTTCCTCGACCGCTTCGAGGCGGCGGCTGTGGCAGGGTTTCGGGCGGTCGAATTCCTGTTTCCCTACGACCATGCGCCGGAGGACATCGCCGACCGACTGCGGCGCTACGATCTCACGCTGGCGCTGTTCAACCTGCCGCCGGGAGACTGGACCGCCGGCGAGCGTGGCTTTGCGGCGCGGCCGGACAAGTTCGAGGAGCTGCAGCGGAGCCTGCATACGGCGCTGCCTTATGCGCTGGCCACCGGCGCCAAGCGGGTTCACCTGTTGGCCGGGCTCGCGGATCGACACGACGGCGCAGCCGCGTTGGCGTTCCGTCGGTCTCTGGCGGTGGCGGCGCATTTCTTTGCCCCGCACGGCATCGACGTGATGATCGAGCCGCTGAACAGGCGAGACGTGCCGGGCTATTTTCTCGATGATTTCGGCGTGGCGCGCGATCTGATCCGCGAGCTCGGCATTCCGAACCTCAAGCTGCAGTTCGATATTTATCACTGCCAGATCCTGCACGGCGATGTGGTGATGCGGCTGCGCGAGCTGATGCCGATCATCGGTCATATCCAGATTGCCAGCGTTCCGTCACGGCAGGAGCCGGATAGGGAGGAGCTCAACTATCCGTTCCTGTTCTCGGAACTCGATCGGCTGGGCTATGCGGGCTTCGTCGGCGCGGAGTATCGGCCGCGCGCCGCCACCACCGATGGGCTCGGCTGGTTCGCCTCCTATCGGGCTGGCAACACCTGACAGTCGTCGATCATTTCCGCCTGTGATCCCAAGCACGTCGTTCGACTCAAGACCGGAGTCGATTCACGGGATGCACCGCTCGTCGCCGGGATGCTGAGTGTTAGCCCGGCCTGACATCTCGTCCACTCAGAGTAGTTGTGCGGAAAAATTCGCGCTGACGGTTCCGATTTTAAGTCCTGAGTGAGGATTACCCCACTAATTCAAAAGGTGCGGCAGAAGCCGCAGCGCGGTGTCAGCCGTGGGGGCAGGGCGGCGCGTCTTTCAGAGTATTTGGGGATCCGACGATGTTCGACCGCCTTTCGATCCGCGCCAAGATCATGTCAGTTCTGGCTTCACTCCTGATCCTGATGATGGGTCTCGGTGTCGTAGCCATTCTGAAAATGCAGTCCATCAATGCACATACCGATGACATCGCCGTCAACTGGATGCCGAGCGTCCGGGCGCTTGGCGACCTGCGCGCGACCGGAATCACTTATCGAACGGTCATTCGTCAGCACCTGCTGTCGTTCTCGGCTGAAGACAAGCAGGCGGTGGACAAGACGGTCGAGGCCGTCAAGACGCGCGTCGCCGATGCTCGAAGCGCTTACGAGCGCCTGATCACGTCTGCCGAAGAGCGGGCGCTCTATCGGGAATGGTCTCAGCTCTGGGACGAATACGTCCGCGGCACCGAAGAGGTGCTGGCGCGATCCCGCAAGGACGTCGGGCGCGTTTCCGAAGAAACCCGCGACTACAATGCCAAGGTGGTGAACCCGATCGGCGTCAAGGCCGACGAGGTGCTGCAGCGGGACATCGACTTCAACAACAAGGGCGGCGATCAGGCCAGCAAATCGGCGGCCGATAGCTTCCGCTCCGCGCTGTACATGGTGATCGGCATTCTCGCGATCGCGACGCTGGCTTCGATCGGTCTTGGGATCCTGCTGGTCCGCGATGTGTCACGCGGCATCGGCTCGATCATTCAGCCGATGCAGGCGCTCGGCCGTGGCGATCTCACCGCGGTGGTGCCGCACCAGGGAGAGAAGACCGAGATCGGCGCGATGGCCGATGTGCTGCAGGTGTTCAAGCAGGCGCTGATCGACAAGCGCGCCGCCGACCAGGCCGCCGCGGCGGATGCCGATGCCAAAATCGCGCGCGGTCAGCGCGTCGACGCGATCACCCGCTCCTTCGAGTCGATGATCGGCGAGATCGTGCAGACCGTGTCGTCGGCTTCGACCCAGCTCGAAGCCTCTGCGGGGTCGCTGTCCGCGACGGCTGGGCGTTCGCAGGAAGTCACCACGCTGGTCGCCTCGGCGTCCGAAGAAGCCTCCAACAATGTGTCTTCGGTTGCTTCGGCCACGGAAGAGATGGCGTCGTCGGTCAATGAGATCAGTCGGCAGGTGCAGGACTCGGCCCGTATCGCCAGTGAGGCGGTCGAACAGGCCCGGCGCACCAATGCTCGCGTCGGTGAACTGGCGCAGGCCGCCACCCGGATCGGCGACGTCGTCGAACTGATCAACACCATCGCGGGCCAGACCAATCTGCTGGCGCTCAACGCCACCATCGAGGCGGCGCGTGCCGGCGAGGCGGGCCGCGGCTTCGCGGTCGTCGCCAGCGAGGTCAAGGCGCTGGCCGAACAGACCGCCAAAGCCACCGGCGAGATCAGCCAGCAGATCACCGGCATTCAGGCCGCCACCCAGGACTCGGTCGGCGCCATCAAGGACATCGGCGATATCATCGGCCGAATGTCCGAAATCGCCTCGACGATTGCATCGGCGGTGGAAGAGCAGGGCGCCGCCACCCAGGAGATCGCCCGCAACGTTCAGCAGGCGGCGCTCGGAACCCAGCAGGTTTCGGCCAACATCGTCGATGTCCAGCGCGGCGCCGGCGAAGCAACGGCGGCCTCGACCCAGGTGCTGTCTGCCGCCCAGTCGCTCTCGGTCGAAAGCAACCGGCTGAAATCCGAAGTCGGGCAGTTTCTCGAATCCGTGCGAGCGGCCTGACACGACCAACCTTGCCTCTTGAGCCGGCCGCGGGCCGGCTTGGAGCGTGGCTCCTCGGAACTGATCACCTCGCGAGATTGTGCGATGCGGCGGGGCGCCATGCGTGCCCTGCCGCTTGGCTATTGGGCGACGGTTCGGTAAGTCTCGTGAAGAGGCTACGTGGCAGCGTGGCCCCGCACCAAGATCGGGGAACGCCGACGGATGATATCGCTGGTCCGCATCGCACTGAGCCGGCCCTACACCTTCGTGGTGCTCGCGCTGCTCCTGCTGATCGTCGGCCCGCTCGCCGCGATGCGCACGCCCACCGATATCTTCCCCGAGATCCGCATTCCGGTGATCGGCGTGGTCTGGCAATACACCGGTTTGCCACCGGACCAGATGGCAGGCCGCATCACCACGCCGTTCCAGCGTGCGCTGACCACCACCGTCAACGACATCGAGCACATCGTCGCGAATTCTTATAACGGCTTCGGCATCGTCAAGATCTTCTTCCAGCCCAATGTCGACATCCGGACCGCCAACGCACAGGTGACGGCGATTTCGCAGACGCTGCTCAAGCAGATGCCGGCGGGCGCGACGCCGCCGCTGATCCTGAACTACTCGGCCTCGACGGTTCCGATCATCCAGCTCGCGCTGTCGGGCGACGGCATGACCGAGCAGAGCCTCGCCGACCTCGCGATCAATCAGCTGCGCACGCCGCTGGTCACCGTGCCCGGCGCGGCGATCCCTTGGCCGTTCGGCGGCAAGCAGCGCCAGATCCAGATCGATCTCGATCCCGGCGCGCTGCAGGCCCGCGGTCTGTCGGGGCAGGATGTCGCCAATGCGCTCGCCGCGCAGAACCTGATCACGCCGGTCGGCACCCAAAAGATCGGCGAGTTCGAATACGTCATCCAGCTCAACAATTCGCCGCTCAAAATCGAGGATCTCGGCAATCTGCCGATCAAGGCGGTGAACGGCGCGATGGTCTACATCCGCGACGTCGCCTCGGTGCGCGACGGCAATCCGCCGCAGACCAACATCGTCCATGTCGACGGCAACCGCTCGGTGTTGATGATGGTGCTGAAGGCCGGCGCGGTGTCGACGCTCGACATCATCGACGGCATCAAGCGCAAGATCGTCGAGGTCAAGGACGCGATGCCGGAGTCGCTGAAGATCGCCTTGATCGGCGACCAGTCGGTGTTCGTGCGCGGCGCCATCGCCGGCGTGGCGGTCGAAGGCGTGATCGCGGCGCTGCTGACCAGCGTGATGATCCTGCTGTTCCTCGGCAGTTGGCGCTCCACCATCATCATCGCAGTGTCGATTCCGCTCTCGGTGCTGGGCGCCATCGTCTGTCTGGCGGCGATCGGCGAGACGCTGAACATCATGACGCTCGGTGGCCTCGCACTCGCGGTGGGCATTCTGGTCGATGACGCCACTGTGACGATCGAGAATATCAACTGGCATCTGGAGCAGGGCAAGGACGTCGAAACTTCGATCCTGGACGGCGCGCATCAGATCGTGACGCCGGCTTTCGTGTCGCTGCTGTGCATCTGCATCGTGTTCGTCCCGATGTTCTTCCTGCAGGGCGTCGCGCGTTTCCTGTTCGTGCCGATGGCCGAAGCGGTGATGTTCGCGATGATCTGGTCGTTCATCCTGTCGCGCACGCTGGTGCCGACGATGGCCAAGTATCTGCTGAAGCCCCATGTCCATCACGGCAGCCTCGACGGCAAGCAGCGTTCGCGCAATCCGCTGGTCCGCTTCCAGCAGGGCTTCGAAAGCTTGTTCGCGCGTTTCCGCCACGGCTACGGCGACCTGCTGACCCTGGCGATGGGCCACCGCAGGCTGTTCGTCGCCGGCTTCCTCGGAGTCGTCGCGGTGTCGTTCGTGCTGGTGCCGTTCCTCGGCCGCAACTTCTTCCCGTCGGTCGACGCCGGGCAGATCCTGATGCACGTCCGCACCCAGGTCGGCACCCGTGTGGAGGAGACCGCCAACCAGCTCGCCGAGGTGCAGAAGGCGATCCGCGCGGTCATTCCGCCGGACCAGATCGAGACCATGACCGACAACATCGGCATGCCGATCTCGGGCATCAATCTGACCTACAACAATACGGGCGTAATCGGCACCCAGGACGGCGATATCCAGATCAAGCTGAAAGGCGAGCACCGGCCGACCGAGGAATACGTCAAGCTGCTGCGCGAGCAGCTGCCGCGGCAATTCCCCGGCATGAGCTTCGCCTTCCTGCCGGCCGACATCGTCAGCCAGATCCTGAACTTCGGCGCGCCGGCGCCGATTGATCTGCAGGTGCGCGGCGCCAATCTGGCGGCCAATTTCGAATATGCCGGCAAGCTGCTTGCCAAGATCAAGCGCATCCCGGGCGTCGCCGACGCGCGGCTGCAGCAGTCGCCGAACAATCCGACCTTCAATATCGACGTCGACCGCACTCGCGCCCAGTATGTCGGGCTGACCACACGCGACGTCACCAACAGCCTGGTGGTGAATCTCGCCGGCTCGTCGCAGGTCGCGCCGACCTATTATCTCAACCCCGATAACGGCGTGTCCTATTCGATCGTGATGCAGACGCCGCAATATCAGATCGACTCGCTCGGCAAGCTGGAGACGATTCCGATTTCCGCGACCGGCACCGCCGGCGCCAGCGCGCCGATCCTCGGCGGCATCGCGGACATCACGCGCTCCGCCGGCAACGCGGTGATCTCGCAATACGACATCCAGTCGATGGTGCAGATCTTCGCTACCACGCAGGGGCGCGATCTCGGCGCGGTGTCGGCCGACATTCGCAAGGTGATCGACGAGACCAAGGCCGAGGTGCCGAAGGGCTCGTCGGTGGTGCTGCTCGGCCAGGTGCAGACGATGAACAGCGCGTTCTCTGGCCTGCTGTTCGGCCTGCTCGGCGCGATCGTGCTGATCTATCTGCTGATCGTCGTGAACTTCCAGTCCTGGGCCGATCCGTTCGTGATCATCACGGCGCTGCCGGCGGCGCTTGCCGGCATCGTCTGGATGCTGTTCGCCACCGGCACGACGATGTCGGTGCCGGCGCTCACCGGCGCGATCATGTGCATGGGCGTCGCCACCGCCAACAGCGTGCTGGTGATCTCGTTCGCGCGCGAGCGCTACGCCGTGCTCGGCGATCCGGTGCAGGCGGCGCTCGAGTCCGGGTTCGTCCGTTTCCGCCCGGTGCTGATGACGGCGCTGGCGATGATCATCGGCATGGCGCCGATGGCACTCGGGCTCGGCGAGGGCGGCGAGCAGAACGCGCCGCTCGGCCGCGCCGTGATCGGCGGCCTGATCTGCGCCACCGTCGCCACCCTGATGTTCGTGCCCGTGGTGTTCAGCATGGTCCACAAGAAACAGCCGGCGCAGGACGCCGCCCCGGCGCCGGAGTTGTCGCATGTCCACTGAAGCGCCGCCGCGCAAATCCCGTCGCGGACTCGGCATCGCCGGCCTGCTGCTCGCCTGCGGCGCGGTCGCGGTGGTCGTGACGGGCATCAGCGCGCGGCAAAAAAGCAACGCCGACCTTCGCGTCTGGACCGACGAGCAGGCGATCCCCAGCGTCGCAGTGGCCAAGCCGGACGGAAAGGCGCGCGCCAGCACGCTCGATCTGCCGGGCCGGCTCGAAGCCTATTCCCGCGCGCCGATCTACGCCCGTGTGTCGGGCTATGTGAAGAGCTGGAGCGCCGACATCGGCGCGAAGGTCAAGGCCGGGCAGGTGATCGCGGAGGTCGAAGCTCCGGATCTCGATCAGCAATTGCTGCAGGCCCGCGCCGATCTCCTGAGCCAGCAGGCCAGCGCGCGGCTCTCGGAGGCGACGCTCAACCGCCGCAAGACGCTGGTGGCGTCGAACTTCGTCTCCGCTCAGGAGATCGATGAGCGCACCGCGGACCTGTCGAACAAGAAGGCGGCGGTGAAGTCCGGTGAGGCGAATGTCGAGCGGCTCGAAGCGCTCGCTGGCTTCAAGAAAATCACCGTGCCGTTCGACGGTGTGGTCACCGAGCGCAACACCGACGTGGGTGCACTGGTCAGCGCCGGCTCCAACGCCGGGCCTGCGATGTTCGTGGTGTCGGACATCGCGCGGCTACGTGTGTACGTCAATGTGCCGCAAACTTATGTGCCGCTGATCCGGATCGGCGCCAGGGCGGTGATCACGCTGCCGGAATATCCGAACCGGACTTTCCCGGCCACCGTCGAAACCTCGTCCCAGGCGGTCGATGCCTCGACCGGCACGACGCGGATGCAACTCGTGCTCGACAACCCGAAAGGCGAGCTGATGCCCGGTGGCTATGCCAACGTGAAGCTGAGCCTCACCAGTGATCAGGTGTCGCTCTACGTGCCGGCGAGTGCGCTGATGTTCAACCGCGCCGGTCTGCGTGTCGCCACCGTCGGCCCTGACGATCGCGTGCAGTTCAAAGATGTGAAGATCGCGCGCGATCTTGGCCGCGAAATCGAGCTCGCTTCCGGCCTCGCTCCCGACGATCGCATCATCATCGCGCCGCCGGACGGCCTGTCCAGCGGCGACAAGGTCCGCGTCGTGGGCGACGCCGTCAAAGGCAAGCCGACCGCGTCGGAGAGGCAGGACGTGAAGGGGTAGGTTGCTACGCCGATCGTCGCGTAGCACCGCCTCCATTGGGCGTCATTGCGAGGAGCGAAGCGAAGCAATCCAGCTCGGTGCACTGAGCTGGATTGCTTCGCTTCGCTCGCAATGACGAAGGAATGGCGCATACCCGCCGCGGTACGGTGCGGCTCAGTGGGTGCGGCTTAACTCGCCCGCCACTCCGGCACGCCATCGGCACCGGCCGATATCGCGCCACGCGCGCCAACCGGGGTGCGATCCAAATCCGTCAGCACCGCCAGCGTCGCCTGGTCCTGCGCCGGCACCCGCGCGAGCGTGCGGGCGCCATCGGGCGTGCGCAGCACAACGACGCCGTGCTCGACCTCGCCGCGGCCGGTGTAGATCACCGTGGAGCTCTCAATGGCTGCGTCGCCGGTGACCTCGGTGACGAATGGCGGCACCTCGCCGTAAGCCGCGTCGGCCCTGGCCTGGACGCTGACATTCTCATCGAGTGCCGACTCCGGCGCCTCGCGCGACACCACGAGCGCGTGGTGCTTGGTGACGAAGCCGCCCTGGCCGTACAGCAGGCCGCGCTTGCCGCCGTCGCGCAGCTTGCGCACCATCGCGCAGGCGGCGTGGGTCATGTAGGTGTTGAGCGGCGCGCCGAAGAATGTCAGGCCGCCGGTCACGGTCGGCTGCACGTCGTCGCCGAGCCCGAGCGTTCGTCGCGCCATCTTCGGCACCACCGGGAAGCACGAATACAGCTCGATCGCATCGAAGGCGCGGCCGTCGCCGTCGACCATCGCCTTGATCGTCTCCAGCACCGCGTTCTGGGCGTGGCTCTGCATGAATTGATCGCGCGCCAGGAAATCGCGCGGCTCTTCGGCCGACGCGCCGCCGTGGATGTAGATCAGCTTGCCTTCGGGAATGCCGGCCTCGCGTGCTTTCGCAAGCGACGTCAGCAGCACTGCGCCGCCGAAATTCACGCTCGGATTGGCGACCATCAGCTTGGTGTAGGGCCAGGCGATCAGCCGGTTGTCGGCGGACGGCGTGGTGATTTCGCCCGGCGTGTAAGCGCGCTTGATCCAGGCATTCGGGTTCGCTGCCGCAGCCTGCGCGTAGCGCGACCACAGCACGCCCGACTCGTCGAGGGCCTGACGCGGGGTCTGGCCCCAGTGCGCAGCAGTTGCTGCTTCATAGAGCGGATACACGGTGATTGGTCGCGCGATACCGAGCTGCGTCGCGAGTGGCTTCTGGAACGCTGCGCCGCGCTTCGGCTCCGGGGCATCGCTGGCGAACGGTGTCCACGGCAGTTCGAGCTTGGCGCGCGCCGCTTTGGTCGCGGTCGATTGCGCTTCGGCGCCGCACACCACCGCGACATTTGCTTCGCCGCGCTGGATGCGCAGCGCCGCCTCATGGATGAAACGGATCGGGCTCTCGCCGCCGACCGGCCCGTAGAAGCAGTGCCGCGGCGTGACGCCCAGCCGCTTGGCGAGCTGCTGCTCCGGATCGTGATAGCGCCAGCTCAGGAAGTTGACGATATCGATCGAGTCGATCTCGCGTAGTAGCGCGGCGGAGCTGTCGTCGCCGGCGCGCCGCACGGCGGCGTCCAGCAGGGCCAGCGGCTCCAGACCTTGCGCGATGTCTTTAGGATGATCGGCGATTTCGCCGACACCGACGATGACTGGAATGCGCTCGGGCGGAAGTTGGCTGGCCATCTGCTTTTCTTCTTGTTGGTGGAGGTTGTGTTCGTCAGAACGCCGTGTAGCCGCCGTCGATCACGAAGGTGTCGGCGGTGTGATACGAGGACGCCTTGCTCATCAGATACACGGCGATGCCGCCGAAATCTTCAGGCTCGCCGAACCGGCGCACCGGAATACGCGGCATCACGTTGGCGACGAACTTGTCGTTGCCCATGATGCCGGCGGTCATGTCGCTCTTGATCCAACCGGGCAGGATGGCATTCGCGGTGACGCCGTTGCGCGCGAGCTCGACCGCGAGCGCGCGCACCAGCGCGTTGATCGCCGCCTTGGTGGCCGCGTAGTGCTCGTTACGCGCGGTGCCGAAGATCGAGGCGAGGCTCGAGGTCGCCACCAGCCGTCCGAACGGATCACCATTCGCGGCGCGCTCGGTCATATGCCGCGCTGCGGCCTGGAAGGCGTGGAAGACGCCGTCGAGATTGGTGGCGAACATTGTGCGCCACTGCTCCTCGGTGCGATCGATAAAGGCCTGGCGTCCGCCGCCGCCGATGCCCGCATTGGCGAAGCAGCCGTCGACGCGGCCGAAGGTCTTCAGCGTCGCTTCCATTGCGGCCTTGACCGACGCCGGGTCGGTGACGTCACAGACCTGGGCTTCGGCCTTGCCGCGCGCGCCCGCGAGACTCTGCACGGCGGCCTTGTTCTTGTCCGGATTGCGGCCCCAGATCGAGACGTTGCAACCGGCCGCGGCGAGCGCCTGCGCCATGCCGAGACCGATGCCGCCATTGCCCCCGGTGACGACCGCGACACGGCCGCTCAGATCGAAAATGCTCATACAGCGTTTCCATTTTTGTTGTTGGGCGCTAAACCGTGACCACGGCCGTGCGCTGCTATCGTCGTCCGACCATGGACAAGCGCGTCGCAAAAATCAAATATGGCCTCGGAGAACGAAGTCCTTCCACACCGCGGAATAACGCGGTCCACAGCGAGGAAACTATGCAGTTCAAACACGTCACGCTCGAATTCGAAGGGCCGGTCGCCGTCCTGAAGCTGGACCATCAGGAAGTGATGAACGCGGTGTCGATCGACATGCTGGGCGGCCTCGGCGAGGCGCTCGATGCGATCGAAGACAAGCGCGCCGAAGTACGTTGCCTCGTCATCACCGGCGCGGGCCGCGCGTTCTGCACCGGCGCCAATCTGCAGGGCCGCAACTCCGGCAACAACATGAGCCAGAGCGGCAAGGGCGCGGGCGCCGCGCTCGAGACCGCCTTCCATCCGTTCCTGCGCCGGCTGCGCAAGCTGCATTGCCCGATCGTCACCTCGGTGAATGGCCCTGCCGCAGGCGCTGGCATGAGCTTCGCGCTGATGGGCGACATGATCTTGTGCGCAAAGTCGTCCTACTTCCTGCAGGCGTTCCGCCGCATTGGTCTCGTTCCGGATTGCGGCTCGACCTGGCTGCTGCCGCGCCTGATCGGCAAGGCGCGCTCGGTCGAATTGTCGCTGCTCGGCGAGAAGCTGCCGGCCGAGAAGGCGCTGGAATGGGGCCTCGTCAATCGCGTCCACGACGATGCCGAGCTGTGGGCCGAGACCATGAAGCTGGCGCAGGAGCTCGCCAACGGTCCGACCATCGCGCTGTCGCTGATCCGCAAGCTGTATTGGGACTCGCCGGAGAATTCGTTCGAGGAGCAGCTCAACCTCGAGTTCGAATCGCAGCGCATCGCAGGCTCCACCGATGACTTCAAGGAAGGCGTCGGCGCGTTTCTCGAGAAGCGCCCCGCGCAGTTCAAGGGCAAGTAACCGCGAATGGCCCAGCCCGCGATTGCGGACGCGCTCGCGCACAGCGTCAGGCGCTGGTGCGCGGGCGCGACGGGAATTCGCGCCGCCGCGCAGCTCTCCGGCGGCGCGAGCCAGGAGACATGGTCGTTCGTGATCGAGCGGCCGGATGGCGATATCGCGGCGATCCTGCGCCGCTCGCCTCCGGGCTATGGCAGCGTATCCGGCCGCGCGGCGGGCCTTGATGCGGAAGCGGAGCTGATGCGGCTTGCTTTCGACGCCGGCGTGCCGTCGCCGCGCGTTCTGCACGTGCTGACCGACGACGATCAGCTCGGCGCCGGCTTCGTCATGCAGAAGGTCGACGGCGAAACCATCCCACGCAAGATCCTGCGGGACGAACAGTTCGCCGACGCCCGGCCGAGGCTGGCGCGGCAGATCGGCACGATCCTCGCCGGCCTGCACGGCATCGATCGGTCTGCGTTGCCTGAGCTGCGCACGATCAGTTCGACCGAGGAGATCGGTTTGTTGCGCGAGGATTATCGCGCGATGGACTGGCCGCGCCCGGTGTTCGAACTGGCGCTGCGCTGGCTCGCCGATCACGATCCCGGCGTATCGCGAGCGATCACGCTGGTGCACGGCGATTTCCGCCACGGCAATCTGATCATCGGGCCTGACGGCGTGCGCGCGGTGCTCGACTGGGAGCTGGCGCATTGCGGCGATCCGATGGAAGACCTCGGCTGGGTCTGCGTCAATTCGTGGCGGTTCGGCGAGATCGACAAGCCTGTCGGCGGCCTCGGCTCGCGCGAGGAGATGTTCGCGGGCTATCGGGAAGCCGGCGGCACCGTCGATGCGGATCGCGTCAAGTTCTGGGAAGTGATGGGCACGCTGCGCTGGGGCATCATGTGCTGCGGCATGATGCAGCGCTTCCGCCAAGGCCCCGATCACTCGATGGAGCGCGCGATGATCGGCCGGCGCTCGTCGGAGACCGAGATCGATCTGCTGCGGCTGTTGGCGCCGCGCGGTTAGTTAGGAAAGGCGAAGCCGATGCAGGACGAACCGAGGCCCGACGAACTAATCAAGGCGGTCGCCGATTTCCTGCGCGACCACATCGCGCCGCAGATCACCGGCCACGCCGCCTTCAAGCTGCGCGTCGGCATCAACGCGCTCGATCTAGTGACACGGCAGCTGACGCTGGCGGATCGAAGCGATGCCGCGGAGTTGGCGAGCCTGAAGGACCTGCTCGGCGTCGATGGCTCGCTGCTCGAACTCAACAGCCTGCTCTCCGAGCGCATCGCCGCCGGTACGATGGATCTGTCGTCGCCCGGTTTGCAGGACCATCTGTGGCAAACCACAATGGCCAAGCTCGCGGTCGATCAGCCGAACTACGCGAGCTATCGGCGCGAGCGGAAACAGAATTAGTTGGTCCGCTGAGCCCTGATCGGCTCGCCGTCGCCGCGTCCGACACCTATCGTTCGTCATTCCGGGGCGCGCGAAGCGCGAACCCGGGATCCATATCCCCTGTGCTGTTTGTTGAGCGAAGTGTCGGTTGCCCGCCATGCGTCACAGCGAATGCTGCGGCGTATGGATTCCGGGTTCGCGAGCTGCGCTCGCGCCCCGGAATGACGGGGACAAGCGGTGCTCCGCCGCTAAGCTTCGTCATTGCGAGCGGAGCGAAGCAATCCAGCGCTCCGCGGCGAGTCTCAGGATTGCTTTGTCGCTGCGTTCCTCGCAATGACGAGCAGATGTCGTGCTCAGGAACCAGCCGCCGAACTACTTCCCCGTCCAGTTCGGCTTGCGCTTTTCCGAGAACGCCTTCGGTCCCTCGATGTAGTCCTGCGACGCGACCATGGCCTTCACCGCCGGGTAGTCGCGCTGCTCGGCGATCGCTTGCGGCAGCGAGACTTCCAGGCCGCGGCTCAGCGTCTGCTTTGAGGCGCGGATGGACATCGGCGAGACGGTGCAGATCGTTTCGGCCCAGCGCTCGGCCGCGGCGAGCGCCTGGCCTTGCGGGACGACTTCGTTGACGAAGCCGAGCTCATAACCTTCCTGCGCTTTGACATGCCGCGCGGTCAGGATCATCCCCATCGCGCGCTTCAGGCCGATCTGGCGGGGCAGGCGGTGCAGGCCGCCGGCGAGTGCGGCGAGGCCGACGCGCGGCTCCGGCAACGCAAAGGTGGCGTTCTCCGACGCGATAATCAGGTCGCAGGCGAGCGCGATCTCGAAGCCGCCGCCCATCGCCACGCCGTTGACGGCGGCGATGATCGGCTTGTCGCAATCGAACCGCGAGGTGAGGCCGCCGAAGCCGCTTTCGCCCCAGCCGCGCTTGCCGCCGGACGCCTGCCACTTCAGATCGTTGCCGGCGCAAAACGCCTTGTCACCGGCGCCGGTGACGATCGCCACCCATTGCTCGGGATCGGCCGCGAAGTCGTTGAACACGCCTTCGAGTTCGTAATGCGCGTCGGTATGCAGCGCGTTGTACACTTCGGGCCGCGACAGCATGACGATGGTGATCGGGCCCTTGCGGGTCACGGTGGAGAATTGCAGCGCCATCGACGTTTCCTTTTTTCGTTGAGCAGAATTGATGCGGCTGAAGCGCGCTTGACTTGTCGTGCGCGGCGCATGTTAATCACTCGCTTAACAAGATCAACAACAACACGAAGACTGTGGGAGCACGCCTTGGATTTTTCTCTGCCGCCGGATCTGGTCGCCTATCTCGCCGAGCTCGATCGCTTCATCGACGCCAAGATCAAGCCGCTGGAACAGGCGGACGATAATATCCGCTTCTTCGATCATCGCCGCGAATGGGCACGGACCGATTTCGAGAACGGCGGTCTGCCGCGCCACGAATGGGAAGAGCTGCTGCGCAAGGCGAAGGACCTCGCCGACGACGCCGGGCATCTGCGCTTCGCGATCCCGAAGCGCTATGGTGGGCAGGATGGCAGCAATTTGTGGATGGCAGTGATCCGCGAGCACTTCGCCGCCAAGGGCCTCGGCCTGCACAACGATCTGCAAAACGAACACTCGATCGTCGGCAACTTTCCGATCGTGAAGATGCTCGATCTGTACGGTCGCGACGATCAGAAGGCGATGATCGACGGTTCGATCAAGGGCAAGTATCGCATCACGTTTGGTCTCACCGAACCCGATCACGGTTCCGACGCGACCCATATGGAGACGCGCGCCGAAGAGGCGACACGCGACGGCAAGAAGGGCTGGGTCATCAACGGCGAGAAAATGTGGACGACGGGCATGCACGTCGCGACGCATTGCGCGCTGTTCGCCCGCACCTCGGGCAACGACGGGGACGCGCGCGGCATTACCTGCTTCCTGGTGCCGGCCGATGCGCCGGGCGTGAAGGTCGAGGAATATCTCTGGACCTTCAACATGCCGACCGACCATCCGCGGGTGTCGTTCAAGGACGTGTTCGTCACCGAGGAGGCGCTGTTCGGCGAGGTCGGGCGCGGCCTGTCGCTGGCGCAATGCTTCGTGCACGAGAATCGGATCCGTCAGGCGGCGAGCTCGCTCGGCGCGGCGGTGTTCTGCATCAACGAGAGCGTGAAGTACGCGCGTGAGCGCAAGCCGTTCGGCGAGGAGTTGGCGCGCAACCAGGCGATCCAGTTCCCGCTGGTCGAACTGGCGACCCAGGCTGAGATGCTGCGGCTCCTGATCCGCAAGACCGCGTGGGAGATGGACCAGATGACCCAGGCGCAGGTCGAGCACACGCTGTCCGACAAGGTGTCGATGTGTAACTACTGGGCGAACCGGCTGTGCGGCCAGGCGTCCGACCGCGCCATTCAAGTCCACGGCGGCATCGGCTATTCGCGGCACAAGCCGTTCGAGCACATCTACCGCCACCACCGCCGCTATCGCATCACCGAAGGCAGCGAGGAAATTCAGATGCGTAAGGTCGCGGGATTCCTGTTCGGCTATATGGGCGCCAACAAGCGGTAAGTTGATCAGTGCCCGGACGCGCTGCGGCAGCAATGCCGCTGCGCAGAACCGGGGTCCCGTATCTGCGGAGCAGCGCTGGCGCGCTGCACCGCGCGCGGGACACGGAGTGCGGTTCAACGATTCAACTATCAAACAGCCACGCCTCATCGTTCTCGCGGCTCCGCTGAGCCCGAGGTTTGCGCCCGTCGCTTCACAGCGAGGGGTGGGGGCGCGCCTTGAAGCGCGAGTTGGGTGGTACTTGTCGCGAGGGCTTGCGTCCTCGCGCAACGCCTCAATGGCGCGCCCACCGCGGCGCTTTCTGTCTTCAGGCCCGTGCTTCCGTGGGCAGGCAGGGGTAATGAAACCCCACTGATCCGGCGGATTACGCCGCCTTCACCTGCCCCCGTCCAGCGAACGAACAAGTCGCAGAGCCTCGTAGTAGGCCCGGACGGGTACCTGAAGCCTCCCGGACGCGCGGGTGCGAACCGCAACGCGCAGGACGCCGCGTCCAGCCGACGTCGCCAGCCGAGCTGGCGTCGCCGGGTTATCACTCCAGCCGGTGACCCGGCCTTCGTGATCTGTCCCGCTATCCGACGCCTCGCGAAGCGCCCCTCACGGACAGGACGAGGCGGATTATAAGCCTAATAGGAATTTTGTCAAGAGGCGTGGCCTGTAGCTCGGATGCAGCGCAGCCCTCCGGCATTTGCGACCAACACGATGCACTGTCATCCCTCGATTACGCTTCGCTTCATCGAGGCTACGAGCTGCATCGAGGCTACACGTTGAACCTCTCCGTCGTCATTCCGGGGCGCGCGAAGCGCGAACCCGGAATCCATATCCCTGGCTTTGCGGTGTCGGCAGGTGATTGCTACGCGGTGCCTTAACGCGACCGCTGTGATTATGGATTCCGGGTTCGCGAGCTGCGCTCGCGCCCCGGAATGACTAACGTGAAGGATGTGCGCCGCGCCTTGGCCGCGCAGCGTCGCGTCCGACGTGGTGGCGCTCAGTTCACCTGCCGGTCCTTGCCCTGCCAATACGGATCACGCAGGTGGCGGCGGAGGATCTTGCCCGATGCGTTGCGGGGCAGGGCCGGGATGAAGTCGATCGACTTCGGCGTCTTGAATCCGGCGATCCGGGTGCGGGTGAAGCCGATGATGTCCTGCGCAGTGGCTTCCTTGCCGGGCTTCATCACCACCACGGCCTTGACCGCTTCGCCCCACTGCTCGTCGGGCACGCCCACCACGGCGACCTCGGCGACGTCGGGGTGATCGCAGATCGCGCTCTCGACCTCGGCGGGGTAGATGTTCTCGCCGCCGGAGATGATCATGTCCTTGATGCGGTCGTGGATGTAGATGTAACCGTCCTCGTCCATGTAGCCGGCGTCGCCGGTGCGCAGCCAGTTGTTGCTGTCGATGGTCTTCCGGGTCGCCTCCGGCAGATTCCAGTAGCCGGCCATGTTGGAGCCGGAGCGCGTCGCGATCTCGCCGACCGCGCGCGGCGGCAGCGGGTTTCCGTCGGGATCAAGAATTGCGATCTCGACGCCGGGCAGCGCCTTGCCTGCGGAGCGCATCCGCTCCAGCCCCTCGACGTGATCTTCGGGCGGCAGCGCCACGATGGTGCCGGTGGTCTCGGTCATGCCGTACATCTGCACGAAGCCGCATTTGAACACGTCGATGCATTCCTTCAGCAGCGCGGCGGGAATCGGCGAGGCGCCGTACAGCATGTATTTCAGGCGCGAGAAATCGACCTCGCGGGCGCGCGGCTGCCGCACCACGAACTGCATCGCAGCCGGCACCATGAACAGCTTGGTGATTCCGGACTGTTCGAAGAAGTCGAGCACCTTGGTCGGATCGAATTCGCGCGCGATCACGCCCTTGGCGCCGTGATAGATGCTCATCATGCCCCAGCCGGATCCACCGATGTGGAAGATCGGCATCGCCACCAGCGAGACGTCGTCGGTCGTCCAGGTGTTCCACTCGGGCTTGTTGTCCTGACCGGCGCGGACCAGCGACAGGAAGTTTGCGTGGCTCAGCATCGCGCCTTTCGGCTTGCCGGTGGTGCCGGAGGTGTAGAGCTGGATCGCGATGTCGGAGGGCGCGATCGCGACTTGCGGATCGTCGGCAGGCTGCGCGTCGCGCCATTTGGCGAAGTCCTGCCATTCCGGCGCGCCGCCCTCGGTGGTGATGATGGCGCGCACGCTCGGGATCTGATCCTTGAGACCGCGCACCTGATCGACAAATTCCGGGCCGACGAACAGGATCGCCGCCTTGCAGTCCTCGACGATGTAGGCGATCTCGGGACCGGCCAGCCGCCAGTTCACCGGCGCCATCACCACCTTGGTCTTGATGGCGCCGCCCCACAGTTCGAAATACACGTCGCTGTTCTTGCCGAGATAAGCGATGCGCTCGTTCGGCTTGACCCCTGAGGCGGTGAGCGCCCGGGCGATCTGGTTGGTGTGCGCGTCGAATTGCGCGAAGCTGGTGATACGGCCCTCGAATTCATAGACCACATCGTCGCCGCGCGCTTTGGCCTGCGCGCGGATGACGTCGGCCAGTGTGGCGGGCTCGGACGAAGCAGCCGGCGCCGCTGCGCGGGCCTTCTCCTGAAGGTCGGACATTGTCACTCCCTGGGTGTTTTTTAGTTAGTTGTTGCTTGGCCGGAAGTCTGCCGCGCTTCGCAGGCAAACACAAGCGGGAGGGAGTGTCGCGGGAAGGGGAGGAGGTGCAGGCCGTCGTGGCCAGTGGCGCCGTGGGCAGAGCACAATCGCCACGCAGAAGAAAGGGGTCATCGCCCGGCTTGTCCGGGTGACCCAGTATTCCAGGGCGTTGGTGGTTAGCCGCTGACGCCCTGCAATACTGGATCCCCCGCATGCGCGGGGGATGACGTCGTCGTTAGTTGCTTTGCGCGCCTCAAGATAGCGCACGCGTTGCGTGTTACCCCCGCTTGGCGCGGTCCTTTTCGTTCTGCGCCTTGATCGAGGCCTTGGCCTGCTCCCAATCGTCGTTGCTCCAGTCGCGGAGCTGATAGAAGTTGCCGCCCATCGCGAGGCCCTGGGCGCCGTCCATGGCGATGGTTTCGCCGCTGATCCAGTCGCAGCCGCCGGAGATCAGGAACACCGCGACGTTCTGCAGCTCTTCCATGGTGCCGACGCGGCCCATCGGATTCATCTTGACGGTGCGGGCGCCCGCTTCGTCGCCCGGCTTGATCCGCTTGCTCATGCCCTCGGTCGGAATTTCGCCCGGCGCGATGGTGTTGAGGCGAATGCCGTAGCGGCCCCATTCGGTGGCCAGCGACATCGTCATGGCGTGGATCGCCGACTTGCTCATGGCCGACGGCACCACATAGGGGCTGCCGTTGCGCACCCAGGTCGTGGTGATCGACACCACGTTGCCGCGATGGCCGCCTTCGATCCAGCGGCGGCCGACCGCGTGCGTCACGTAGAAGGTGCCGTGCATCACGATGTTGGCGACGGCGTCGAAACCGCGCGGCGACAGCTCTTCTGTCCGCGAGATGAAATTTCCCGCCGCGTTGTTGATCAGGTCAGTCAGCGGGCCGGTCGCCCAGATCGTTTCGATCATGTGGTCGACCGCCTGCGCGTCGCGAATGTCGACGCCGTAAGTCATCACCTTGCCGCCGTACTGATCCATCAGTTCGGTCGCGGTCTCGTCGCACACGCCCTTGCGGCGGCCGCAGATGTGCACTTCGGCGCCGAGCTGGAGAAAGCGCGCCGCCATCGCCTTGCCGAGGCCGGTGCCTCCGCCGGTGACGAGGATGCGACGGCCTGCGAGAAGCTGATCGGTGAACATGTCTGGTGCCCGGAAAAGTGGAAGGTCTGCGTTGATTAAGCGATTGACTAAATTCCGACAACGCTTTTCTGTAGCGCCGCATTTGCTGACAATCACAACAGAGGAAACCGCCCCATGAATGATCGCGTATCGGTATCGCTGACGGACGGCGTCGCCGACGTCCGGCTGGTGCGGGCGGACAAGATGAATGCGCTCGATGCCGCGATGTTCGAGGCGCTGGTCGCGACCACCGAGCGACTCTCCAAGGACAAGAGCGTGCGCGTTGTGGTGCTGTCCGGCGAGGGTAAGGCGTTCTGCGCCGGCCTCGATATGGGGCGTTTTGCCGCGATGAAAGAAAACGGTGGTAACGGAATTCCGGGAGGCGAATTTCGCGATCTCACCAAGCGCACGCATGGCCAGGCCAACGCGGCGCAGCAGGCGGTGTGGGGTTGGCGGACGCTGCCGGTGCCGGTGATTGCTGCGGTGCACGGAGTCGCGTTCGGCGGCGGCTGTCAGCTCGCGCTCGGCGCCGATATCCGGCTGATGGCGCCGGACGCGAGGATGTCGATCATGGAAATCAAATGGGGCCTGGTGCCCGACATGGCCGGCACGCCGATCCTGGCGACGCTGCTGCGCGACGACGTGCTCCGCGAGCTCACCTACACGGGCCGCATCGTCGATGCGAAGGAGGCGGTGAGCCTCGGGCTTGCGACGCGGATCGTCGACGATCCGCGCGCGGCCGCGCTGGAGATGGCGCGCGAGATCGCCGGCAAGAATCCGGACGCCATCCGCGCCGCCAAGCGGATGATGAACAGTCTGTCGGTCGATCCCGGTCCGGCGCTGCTGGCCGAAAGCGTTGAGCAGCAGAAGCTGATCGGCTCGCCCAACCAGACCGAAGCCGTTCGCGCCAACATGGAAAAACGCGCGCCGAATTTCGCGGACGGTTAAAGCCAAACGTTTCGCGTCGTCATTGCGAGGAGCGAAGCGACGAAGCAATCCGGAAAGCCACGAACTCGGCGTTCTGGATTGCTTCGCTTCGCTCGCAATGACGGGGAGAGACCTGCACTCTACTTCCTCATGGTTCGAGACGCATCGCTGGGCGATGCTCCTCACCATGAGGGCCGAGACTTGCAGCACACCCGACATCAAGAAGCGGACAACTCAACAATGACTGACACCCAACTCATCCACGGCATTATTTCCGGCGAGCGCCATCGCAGCTTCGACGATGTCAATGCGCGGGCGGCGCGGATGGCGGGCGGGCTGCAGGCGCTCGGCGTCAAGCCGGGCGACTGCGTCTGCGTGCTGATGCGCAACGACGTCGCGTTTCTCGAGGCCGCCTACGCGGTGATGACGGTCGGTGCCTACATGGTTCCGGTGAACTGGCACTTCAAACAGGACGAGCTCGCTTATGTGCTCGGCGACACCGGCACGCGGGTGCTGATCGGCCACGCCGATCTTTTGCACGAAGCCGCCTCGGTGCTGCCGGCCGGCGTGACGATGCTGAGCGTGGAAACGCCGCCGGAAATTCTCGCCAACTACAAGATCGCGCCGGAGCATCGCACGGCGCCGGCAGCGGCGATCGATCTCGAAGGCTGGCTGGCGCAGCAGA
This sequence comes from Rhodopseudomonas telluris, assembly GCF_042432815.1. Taxonomy (NCBI): domain Bacteria; kingdom Pseudomonadati; phylum Pseudomonadota; class Alphaproteobacteria; order Hyphomicrobiales; family Nitrobacteraceae; genus Rhodopseudomonas; species Rhodopseudomonas telluris. The sequence goes on along the minus strand of NZ_JBHLWM010000005.1, from coordinate 313,014 downwards.
AGCCGTATGACGGCCCGGCGCTGCCGCAGCCGCAGAACATGATCTACACCTCGGGCACCACCGGCCACCCCAAGGGCGTCAAGCGCTTCGCGCCGACGTCCGAGCAGGCCAAGAATGCCGAGGCGATGCGCGCGATGATCTACGGGCTGAAGCCCGGCGCCCGCGTGCTGTGCCCGGGGCCGCTGTATCATTCCGCACCGAATGCGTTCGGCATCCGCGCCGGCCGGCTCGGCGGCCTGCTGGTGCTGATGCCGCGCTTCGAGCCGGAGACGCTGCTGCAACTCATCGAGCGGCATCGCATCGACACCGTGTTCATGGTGCCGACGATGTTTATCCGGCTGATGAAGCTGCCCGAAGAGGTGCGCAAGAAGTACGACGTGTCGTCGCTGACCCATGTGATCCACGCTGCGGCGCCGTGCCCGGCCGACGTCAAGCGCGCAATGATCGAGTGGTGGGGGCCGGTGATCTTCGAATTCTACGGCTCGACCGAATCCGGCGCCGTGACCTTCGCCAGCTCCGAGGACGCGCTGAAGAAGCCCGGCACCGTCGGCAAGATTGCGCCCGGCGCCGAGATCAAGTTCATCGATGATGATGGCAAGGAGTTGCCGCAGGGCGAGATCGGCGAGATCTTCTCGCGGATCGCCGGCAATCCGGATTTCACCTATCACAACAAGCCGGAAAAGCGCGCCGAGATCGACCGCGACGGCTTCATCACCTCGGGCGACGTAGGCTACATCGACGCCGATGGCTACGTCTTCATCTGCGACCGCAAGCGCGACATGGTGATCTCGGGCGGCGTGAACATCTATCCGGCCGAGATCGAAGCGGCGATCCACGCCATCCCGGGCGTGCACGACTGCGCGGTGTTCGGTATCCCGGATGCCGAGTTCGGCGAGGCGCTGATGGCGATGCTCGAGCCGCAGCCCGGTGTGACGCTGGACGAGACTTTTATCCGCGATCAGCTCAAGCACGCGCTGGCCGGCTACAAGGTACCGAAGCACATCCAGATCATGGCCGAACTGCCGCGCGAAGACTCCGGCAAGATTTTCAAGCGCCGCCTGCGCGATCCGTATTGGGCGAAGGCGGGGCGGACGATCTGAGTCTCGATCGTCAATAATGCCTCCTCGTCATTGCGAGCGAAGCGAAGCAATCCAGCGCCATGCACGGAGCTGGATTGCTTCGTCGCTGCGCTCCTCGCAATGACGGAGACTGTTACTTAGCACCACGTCATGGCCGGGCTTGTCCCGGCCATCCAAGCCTTTGGACGTCGATACGCAGTGAAGGCGTGGATGCCCGGGACGAGCCCGGGCATGACGGGTGGTAAGTCCAGTTCAGGACGCGCTCAGCGTATCGTGTGTCGATGACTTCACCTGCGGCGTCCGATCGCCTCTATCACTCCGCCCGCAGCGCCTCGACCATCGCCGTCACGGCCCTGCTCGCCGTGTGCTCCTTGTGGCGCAGCAAATAGAACGCGCGGCCGGGGAGGTCGAGGCGGACGCGGTGCAGCGTGCCGGCGGCGAGCGAGGGGGCGGCGACGAGGTCGGAGATCGCGGTGGCGCAGGTGGACTGCTCGACCGCAGCGCGCAGCGCCTCGTTGGAGGGCAGCTCCAGCCGCACGTCGAGATCGGCGAGCGCGATGCCGGCGCGGCGCAGTGCGGCCTCGAACAGCGCGCGCGTTCCCGAGCCGCGCTCGCGCAGCACCCAGCCGGTGCCGGTGAGCTTGCTGATCGCGATCCGGGACTGAGCCGCCCACGGATGCTGCCGCCCGACCACGATCGCCAGCGTATCACCGGCGATGCGCGTCGCGCTCAACGCCGGCTCGTCGACCTCGCCTTCGACCACGCCGAGATCGGCGCGGCCGTCGCGCACCGCCTCTGCGACCTGCTCGGTATTGGCGATCGACACCCGGAGTGCGATGCCCGGATAGCTCTGTTGAAACGCCAGCAGGCGCGGTGGCAGCCAGTAATTGCCCACGGTCTGGCTCGCCGCCAGCGCCAGCGCGCCGCGCTTCAGCCCGGCGAGATCGTCCAGCGCCTGCGCGGCCGCCTTGGCGCGGCTCACCACGGCGCGGGCCTCGCCAAGAAACTCGCGGCCGGCCTGGGTCAGCACGATGCCGCGGCCGACGCGGTCGAACAGCTTGACGTCGTAGCGCGCTTCCAGCGCGGCGATCGCCGCGCTGGTGGCCGATTGAGTGAGGTTCAGCTCGCCGGCAGCTCGTGTCACATGCTGTTGTTCGGCGACCGCGATGAAGATGCGCAGTTGCTCCAGTGTCATCCATGCCATCCGGTGAGCTTGATCAGCGTCAGCGATAAGCTGGCGACGAACAGCGCAGCAGCGAGGCCGAGCAACGCCGGCCGCAGCCCGCGCGCCGCGAGCTTGCGCAGATCGGTTTCCAGCCCCATCGCCGCCAGCGCCATCGAGAGCAGGAAGGTGGTCAGCGCGACGATCTCGCTCTTCACGCCGCTCGGGATCGCCACGACGTGATTGACGCCGATCATCGCCACGAAGCCGAGCACGAACCACGGCATCGGCGGCGCGGCGTGGCCGGCGCTGTCCTGGGTGTGGCGGGCGCGGGCGCGCGCCAGCATGCCGAGCCCGATCACCAGCGGCGCCAGCATCGCGACGCGGGACAGCTTGGCGATGGTGCCGAACTCGCCGGCGTCGTGCCCGGCCTGGAAGCTGGCGGCCACCACCTGGGCGATCTCGTGGATCGAGGCGCCGGTCCACAGCCCGAAGCTGCGTGCATCGAGGCCGAGCGGGCCGGCAAGCAGCGGCAGCGCGATCATCGCGGCGGAGCCGAACACGGTGACGCAGGCGACTCCGTAGGCGACGTCCTCGTCGTCGGCGCGGGTGACGGTGTTGGCGGCGATGATCGCCGAGGCGCCGCAGATCGAGGTGCCGGCGGCGATCAGCTCGGCGAGCTTGCGGTCGACGCCGAGCCGGCGGCCGAGCCACACCGTGAAGCTGAAGGTCGCCAGCAGCGTCACCGCGATGATCGCCAGCCCTTCGCCGCCGACTTCGGCCAGTTGCGCGGTGGTGAGCTGCAGGCCGAGCAGGATGATGGCGAAGCGCAGCACCCGGCGCAGGCTGACCTTGACGCCCGAGAGCGCCCAGGCGGGCGTGCCGATCAGATTATGCCCCGCGATGCCGATCACGATCGCCAGCAGCATCGGGCTGAGATCGGCCGCACCCGGGAGGGCGTGGACGAAGGTCGCGCCCGCGGCGATCGCGGCGGTGAGCAGCAGCCCGGGTGCGATGGTCGTGATGTGGCGGGTGAGATGAATGGGGCGGTGGTGATCGGCATGGGCATTGGGCGTTGTCATGGCGCGGCTCCTGTGGTCCGAGCCATTCCGCGCCGTTTTCAATCATCAATCAAACGTATTGGTTTTATCATTTCAACAAGAATTATCGATTATTCATCAAGGGACGGTCCGTGGTGGAACTTGGGCCGCGTCGCGCTGTTGGCTCCGAAACGGATCGCCGGTTGCCGCGGCTGCAAGCCGCACGGGACCGCGCGTGGTCGCGGACCAAGCAACCTCCGCCGACAGCCCAAGGCGTGATAGGGTCGGCGCTGCCTCGATCTGTCTGTCGACCGAACGCCGCAAGGCCAGCTTCAGGAGCTTCGATCATGACCGGCGTGGACTATGACACTGCCTCAGCACGCAAATGGCATTCCGGCTTCGGCGGCTTTCTGCTGCGGGACTGGCCCTACATCTTGATGCTGCTGCTGTCGCTCGGCGGCGTTGCCTACACCAGCTTCGACCCGACCGGGCTGTATTGGGTGCTGATCACACCGCTGTTCGGGCTGATCTGCGTGGTGGCCCGCTGGCCGCATGTGGTCGGCCGTGACGAGCACATTCATCTGGTGGTCTCGCAGGCGCTGCACTGGGCCGCCGTGCTGCTGACCATGCAGCTGATGTCGCTGCAGGTGCTACGCAACGTTACTGGCGTTGCCTCGGCGCTCAGCGTGCTGACATTGCTGGCGCTCGGCACCTTCAGCGCAGGCCTGCATATCCGGTCGTGGAAGGTCAGCGTCGTCGGCGTGCTGCTCGGCCTCAGCGTGCCGGCAGCGGCGCTGCTGCAGCAGTCGGCTTTGCTGATCCTGCTGGTGGTGGCCGTGCTGATTGCGATCGCGGTGCCATTCGTGTGGTGGCGGGCGCGATCGTCGGTTGGACCGGAGCATCCGCTCTACGAGGCGCCGACGCGCGCCGAGACCGCGCCGATGACGGCGGCTCCCGTCGCCCCTGTGGCACAGACCACTGGATTCGAGCCGCCGTTGTTCGATCCGCCGGAGACGACGCCGGCCCCGCGGCCGTCGCTGCACGACCCCGTGCTGCCGCCACGTCCTGCCGCGCCGCCGGTGAGCACGGCGGCGGAGCCAGGATCGGTCATCGAGCCGGTGGAGCCCGAGACGCCGGCAGAGCCGGTCACTCCGCGCGATTCGGCGTCGGCGCCGACCGATGAGGGGGAAACGCCGCCCGACAACATCCGGCCGCTGTTCGGCGGTCGATGACGGTCCGGTGATCACGCCGCCCGCGGGTTGAACTTGCGTGCGGCGCACAATCGGTCAGGATGGACGTCGCCAGCTTGGAGTGTGCGATGTCCATCACGATGCCGACGGAGCCCGACACGTTGCCGAACCGCGCCGACGACGGCGCGCTGACCGAAGAGGAAATTCGGCTCCGTAACGACATCCGGCTACTCGGCCGGATTCTCGGCGACACCGTGCGCGACCAGGAGGGCGCCGCGGTGTTCGACCTCGTCGAACGCATCCGTCAGACTTCGATTCGCTTTCACCGCGACGAGGACAAGACCGCGCGACGCGAGCTCGAGGGTATCCTCGACGGCATGTCGGCGTCGGACACGGTCAAGATCGTCCGCGCCTTTTCGTACTTTTCACACCTCGCCAATATTGCCGAGGATCAGAACAACATCCGCCAGATGCGTGCCGGTTCGACCGCCGGCTCGGCGCCGCGCGCCGGTATGCTGGCGAAGACGCTCAAGCACGCGAGGGACGAGGGCATCGGCGCGCGCGAGCTGCGCGACTTCTTCAAGACGGCGCTGGTCAGCCCGGTGCTGACCGCGCACCCGACCGAGGTGCGGCGCAAGAGCACCATGGATCGCGAGATGGAGATCGCCGCGCTGCTCGACCAGCGCGACCGCGTCCAGCTCACCGCCGACGAATGGGCGCAGAACGAGGAGCAGCTCCGCCGCGCCGTGCTGACGCTGTGGAAGACCAACCTGCTGCGCCGGACCAAGCTCAATGTGCTCGACGAGGTCACCAACGGCCTGTCGTTCTATGACTACACCTTCCTGTACGAAGTGCCGCGGCTGTACGGCGCGCTGGAAGACCAGCTCGCCGCCGAGGACGGCAGCAGCGAGGAGCTGGCGAGCTTCCTGCGCATGGGCAGCTGGATCGGCGGTGATCGCGACGGCAACCTGTTCGTCACCGCCGAGGTGCTGCAGGGCACGCTGCAGCTGCAGAGCGCGCGGGTGCTGCGCTATTATCTCGACGAGTTGCATGAACTCGGCTCGGAGCTGTCGCTGGCGTCGCATCTGGCGCCAATCAGCGACGAGGTTCGCGCACTCGCGGAGCGCTCGCCCGATCACTCGCCGCATCGCCGCTACGAGCCATACCGGCTGGCGGTGTCCGGCATCTATGCGCGGCTCGCCGCGACCGCGACGCGGCTGAAGATCGACAGCATCCGCGCCCCGGTCGGCGAAGCCGAGCCCTACGACAGCGTGCACGCCTTCAAGGCCGATCTCGACGCCATCCATCATTCATTGGTGAGCACCAATGCGACCGTGATCGCGCGTGGCCGGCTGCGGCGGCTGCGCCGCGCCATCGACTGCTTCGGCTTCCATCTCGCCAGCCTCGATATGCGGCAGAACTCCGCGGTGCACGAGCGCACCATGACCGAGCTGATCGACACGGCGCACCCCGGCAAGTCCTACGCGGCGATGAACGAAGACCAGCGCGTCGCGCTGCTGACTGCCGAGCTGTGCAGCACCCGGCCGCTGACGTCGATGTTCGTCAAATACAGCGACGAGACCGTCGGCGAACTCGCGGTGTTCCGGCAGGCCGCGGCGGCGCACGCCACCTACGGCGCGCGGTCGATCCCGCAATGTATCATCTCGATGACGAAGGGCGTCTCCGATCTGCTCGAAGCGGCGGTGCTGCTCAAGGAGGCGGGACTGCTCGGGCCGACCGGCCGCAGCGCCATCAACATCGTGCCGCTGTTCGAGACCATCGAGGATCTGCAGGCCTGCGCCAAGATCATGGACCGGCTGCTCGGCATTCCGGAATATCGCCGGCTGGTCGATAGCCGCGGCGGCGTCCAGGAAGTGATGCTCGGCTACTCCGACAGCAACAAGGACGGCGGCTTCGTCACCTCGGGCTGGGAGCTGTACAAGGCCGAGATCGGGCTGATCGAGGTGTTCGAGCATCACGGCGTGCGGCTGCGGCTGTTCCACGGCCGCGGCGGCTCGGTCGGCCGCGGCGGTGGCCCGAGCTACGATGCGATCGTGGCGCAGCCGGGCGGTGCGGTGAACGGTCAGATCCGCATCACCGAGCAGGGCGAGATCATCACCAGCAAGTATTCCAACCGCGAAGTCGGCCGCAACAATCTGGAGATCCTCGCGGCGGCGACGCTGGAAGCCAGCCTGCTGCAGCCGCGCCGCAGCGCGCCGCGCCCGGACTATCTGGAGGCGATGGAGCAGCTCTCGGCGCTGGCATTCAAGGCGTATCGCGGCCTCGTCTACGAAAACGAGGGCTTCGTCGATTACTTCTGGGCGTCGACAGTGATCAACGAGATCGCGACGCTGAACATCGGCAGCCGTCCGGCGTCGCGCAAGAAGACCCGCGCGATCGAGGATCTACGCGCGATCCCCTGGGTGTTCTCATGGGCGCAGTGCCGGCTGATGCTGCCGGGCTGGTACGGCTTCGGCAGCGCGGTCGAAGCCTGGGTGGTGCAGCACCCCGACAAGGGCGTCGCATTCCTGCGCGCGATGTATCAGGAATGGCCGTTCTTCCGCACGCTGCTGTCGAACATGGATATGGTGCTGTCGAAGAGCGCACTCGGCATCGCCTCGCGCTACGCCGAGCTGGTCCCCGACGAAGCGTTGCGTGAAAAGATCTTCGGCCGCATCCGCGCCGAATGGCACGCCTCGACCGACAGCCTGCTGGCGATCATGGGCCACGACCGCCTGCTGCAAGGCAACCCGCTACTCGAACGCTCGATCCGCCACCGCTTCCCGTATCTCGATCCGCTCAACCATGTGCAAGTGCAGTTACTTCGCGAACACCGCACCCACGATCCCGACGAGCAGGTGCTGCGCGGCATTCAGCTGACGATCAACGGGATCTCGGCGGGGCTGCGGAATAGCGGGTGAGGGGACGCATCCCGTAGCCCGGATGAGCGTAGCGACATCCGGGGCAAGAACATCCGCATGTGGCAGCTGCCCATGCGGGCTTCTGCGTCGGCACAGCGCAATGCCCGCTCGGGCAACCGTTGACATCAGGCGTGAGGCACGCGAACATTGACGCCAAGGTTGATGCGACCTGCTGCTTGCGCCCTGCGAAGGGAATGGCGAACGTATCGAGCCACTTTGGCTTCCTTTGCCCGGGTCGAACGGGCCAGTAACGCAAGCGTCTGGCTTTCCCCGTTCGCTCATGCAGAGGCTCACAGATGCGCGATTTCCGCGATGCCAAAGTCATGGCGCAAACGCTTCGCGAAGCGTTGAACGCCAGATCCTACCCCATCACTCACAGCGAGAGTCTCGAGCTCGTCGCCAAGACGCTCGGCTTCCCGGATTGGAATGTCCTGTCGGCGAAGATTCAGTCCGCTGCTCCTTCGTCTCGTTCTGGAAGTGAAGACCCGCCAAAATCCGTTCGCCGAGAGATAGAAATCGACCGTCGTGTCCTCGATCAGTATGTCGGTTTCTATCGGCTGGGCGATCAAGCCGTCATGACGATCAGTCGCGAAGGGGATCAATTGATTTCGCGGCTGACAGGACAGCAGAACGTGCCGATCTACGGCGAAACCAAAACCCGGTTCTTCGCCAAGGTCGTCGATGCCCAGATCAGCTTTATCGCGAATGGAGACGGCAATGTGAGCGCGCTGGTGCTCCATCAAAATGGACGCGACATCGAGATGAAGCGCATCGACAGAGAGGCCGCCGAACAATTGGAGCGCGGGCTTGAAGCGAAGGTCGATAGCCAGTCGCCCAGCGACGGAACGGAGCAAGCATTGCGTCGGTTGATCGATAGTCTGTTCGTCGGCGAGCCGAACTTCGACGACATGAGCGCGCCGCTTGCCGAGGAGGTCCGGAAGCAGTGGTCTGAGCTCCGTTCGAGTCTCGTCCGGGCCGGCAAGATGCAGTCGCACCGTTTCATTGGCGTCGGAAGTGGCGGCGTCGATGTGTACCTGGTTCGGCACGAGCATCGATCGCTTTACTGGCGGATTGGATTGGATAGTGGAGGGACCATCGTATCTGCTTATTTTAGTCCCGGGCTCTAAATGGTCTGCTCCTAATTGAGAGCCGCGCGGCGGGCTGCTGGTGAACGGACCAGCAGCCCCAACGCGGCCGACCAATAGGCGCTGCCTGGGCATTCAGCTGACGACGAACGGGATTTCGGCACGGTTGGGAATTGTAGGTGGCCGCCGCCCCGTAGCCCGGATGAAGCGAAGCGCAATCCGGGGTGAGGCTGTCCCCGCATTCCGCTGCGCTCCATGCGGGCTACCTGACCACGAGCTGGGCGATCGCCTTGTGACGTCCAATCTGATCAGCGCATAGTTTGCGCAGTGCCGTGGTCACGTTGCGGTAACTCATTGCCGCCCACCGCACTCCCATACAGTTCGGTCACGCAAATACCGCCGCGCGCTGCCGCGCCCCGCAGCGCGTTGCTCATTCCATCATCATTCGCAACTACACGCCTCAACTTAAGTCAGATGGTCGTGCCAATGCGCTCGGCGTTAGCTTGCGCGCGGAAAAGAAACCGTCGCAGCGCGCGCAGCGATCGCATCGCATCATCGCGCGCCGGCCGTCGTGGGGGACGTCGTCGATGATCTATCTGGTGATGCAATATTGGCCGTGGCTGGTGGCCGCGGGCGTGGTCGGGATCGTGACGCCGCTGATCGCGAACGAGGCCGGCTGGGCAGCGGACCTCGAGAACTACTGGCTGATCCGGGTCGGCGTCGCGCTGGCCTTGCTGGTGGTGGTGATCGTGGCGCAGCTCGCCTCGGGGCGGCCGGAGCTGATGCTGGAGGCCGCGGCGGGGCTGATTGCGGCCTACATCCTCGGCGGCATCGTCGGCGGCCTGTCGGTGCAGTTGCTGCCGGCGCGGTTCGAGGGCTGGTGGGTCGGGCTGTTCGCGACCGGGCTGATCCTGCTGGTGTTCGGTATCACCACGCTGCCGAAGATCGAGCCGGATCTGCGCGAGCGCGTCGCCGAGGTGGTGAAGACGGCGGGCGCCGATCCGCTGAATTTCGACGTCGCCGGACGTGACGTGCTGTTGCCGGAAGATCTCGGGGCAAAGCGCGCGGCGCTGAGCGAGCAGATCCTGCAGGTCAAGGGCGTCCGGTTGGTGTCGGAGGTCGAGGAGCTGAGTGGCCCGGCGCTGGCGGCGAAGACCATCGCCAAGCTACAGGCGGACGCCGCCGCGAAGGCCGAGGCGGAAGCCAAGGCCAAGGCGGAAGCCGAGGCGCGCGATGCGGTGGAGAAGGCCGCTTCGGCCGCCGCGGCCAAGGAGGCTGCCGCCAAGGCGGCGAAGCACGCCAAGGCGAAGGCCGATGCGGAGGCAAAGGAAGCGGCCGCCAAGGCTGCAGCTGAAGCTGCGGCCAGGGAAGCCGCTTCGAAGGAGGCCGCCGAGCAGGAAGCTAGCGCCAAGGAGGCCGCAGCCAAGGAAGCGGCTGCGAAGGCCGCCAATACGGAAGAGGCCAAGCACGCCGCCGTCGCGCCGGCCACGGCGCCCGCCGTTGCGGCAGCGACCCGCACCGCCAATGCCGACGACACGGCGTCGATCCCGTCGCTGCAGGCTTGCCAGAGTCGGCTGTCGGCGGTGGTGGCGGCGCAGAAGATCAACTTCGAGCGCGGCAGCGCCGAGATCGCGCAGGCCTCGCTGCCTGTGCTGAAGCAGCTCGCCGAGGTGATCGCGCATTGCCCGGCCGCGACCATCGAAGTCGCCGGCCATACCGACGCCGCCGGCAAGAAGGCCGCCAACGAGGCGCTGTCGAAGCGCCGCGCCGAAGCGGTCGCCGACAGCCTGACCAAGGCCGGCGTCGGCTCGGCCAAGCTCACCGCAGTCGGCTACGGCGCCTCCAAGCCGCTCGCCGCCAACGACAATGCGGAGGGGCGTGCGAAAAATCGGCGGATAGAGTTCGTGGTGAAGTAGTCGGCGGGCACAACATCTCAGCGCGTCATGGCCGGGCTTGTCCCGGCCATCCACGCTTTGCCACGCGCGAGGCTGATACGTGGATGCCCGGGACGAGCCCGGGCATGACGGCGGAGAGGGCGAAGATATACGGCGACGCCCGAGTATGCCGCGGGTTGTCAGCACCCCAGCGTGCTTAGTTGCCTCATCCTGAGGAGCCCGGCGTAGCTCGAAGAGCGTAGCCGGGCGTCTCGAAGGATGAGGTGGCACGGCCTCGGCCTCGTGGTTCGAGACGCCCGACGTCGCCTGTCGGCGGCGCCGGGCTCCTCACCATGAGGGACTAAGGCAGAGGCGTGCGGGGCGTTTAGGTCAGATGGCGTCCCAGTTGAAGATGTCGGCGGAGCGGTCGAGCTTGTAGAACGAGCCCTTCAGCGCCGGCATGCCGTGCTCGGCCAGCGTCTCGCAGGTCCAGCCGCCGTCGCGGTGCACCGAGCGGATCGGGCGCGACTGGCCCATCAGGAAGATCTCGTTCATCCGCACGGCGAAGATCTGGCCGGTGACGTCCTTGGCGGCGTCGCCGAGCAGGAATACCGACAGCGGCGCGATCTTCTCCGGGCCCATCTGCTGCATCCGCGCGACGCGGGCCTTCTCGGCTTCGGTCTCGGTCGGGATGGTGCCGATCAGGCGCGACCAGGCGAACGGCGACACGCAGTTGGAGCGGACGTTGAAGCGCTGCATATCGAGCGCGATCGACTTCGACAGGCCGACGATGCCGAGCTTGGCGGCGGCGTAGTTGGCCTGGCCGAAATTGCCGATCAGGCCCGAGGTCGAGGTGAAGTGCACGAACGAGCCGCTCTCCTGCTCGCGGAACAGCCGCGCCGCGGCGTGCGAGACGTAGAACGAGCCCATCAGATGCACCTTGATGACCTGCTCGAAGGCGTCGATGCTCATGCGGTGGAAGATCGCGTCGCGCAGGATGCCGGCGTTGTTGACCACGCCGTCGAGCTTGCCCCAGGTATCGACCGCCTGCTTGACGATCTTGCTGGCCGGCACGGCTTCCGCAACGCTCTCGAAGTTGGCGACCGCGATGCCGCCTTCCTTCTTGATCTCTTCGACGACCTGCTCGGCCGGCGAGGCGTCGGTGCCCGAGCCGTCGGCGGCGACGCCGGGATCGTTGACGACGACCTTGGCGCCTTCACGCGCCGCAAGCAGCGCGATCTCGCGCCCAATGCCGCGCCCCGCGCCGGTGACGATGATGACTTTGCCGTCGAGTGCCTTGGCCATGTGTGTCTTCCTTTTTGTTTGTTGGTTGATGCGTGCAGGTCATTCCGGGGCGCGCGCAGCGCGAACCCGGAATCCCGAGGTGTTCTGCTGAGAGAGATTCCGGGTTCGCTGACTTCGTCAGCGCCCCGGAATGACTCTTGGTTACTTCTCGTTCGTAAAGATGATCGTGCCGGACGCCGCGAACATGCCGCCGACGCCGTGGCAGACCGAGATCTTCGCGTTCGGCACCTGCGCGGGCGCGATGCCACGCATCTGGCGGACGCTTTCCTGCAACGCGTACATACCGTACATGCCGGAGTGCATGTAGCTGAGCCCGCCGCCATTGGTGTTGAGCGGCAGCTTGCCGCCGGGGCGGGTGTTGCCGTCGGCGATGAACTTGCCGGTTTCCTCATAGGGCATGAAGCCGAGGTCGCCGAGGCCGAACAGCGGCAGATGCGCGAAGGCGTCGTAGATCATCAGATGATCGACGTCGCTGTGGCTGATACCAGCCTCGCGGAACGCGGTCGGACCGGCCACCTTGAAGGCGCGCGAGGAGTTGAACGTCTCCATCTGGCTGACCATCGGCGTCTCGACGCTCTCGCCGGTGCCGAGCACGTAGACCGGCTTGTGCGGGAAGTCCTTGGCGCGGTCGGCCGAGGTCATGATCAGCGCGCCGCCGCCGTCGGTGACGAGGCAGCACTGCAGCAGCCGGAACGGATAGGCGATCATCCGCGAGTTCAGCACGTCCGCGACCGTGATCGGGTCCTTCATCATTGCGCGCGGATTCTTCGCGGCCCATTCGCGCTGCACCACCGCCACCGAGGCGATCTGCTCATGGGTGATGCCGTAGGTCTTCATGAAGCGCAGCACCGGAATCGGAAACTGGCTCGGCGGCCCGTAGATGCCGTAGGGCGCTTCGAACTGGCCCTGCAGGCTGTCGGCGGGAATCGAGCGCGGCAGCTTGCCGATCATCGACTTGCCGCTCTCGGCGTGGGTGATCAGAACGGTCTTGCACAGCCCGGCCTCGATCGCCGCGGCGGCGTGGCGGACGTGCAGCATGAACGAGCAGCCGCCGACCGAGGTGCCGTCGACCCAGGTCGGGGTGATGCCGAGATAGTGGGCGATCTGCTGCGGCGTTTCGACCGCGGTGGCGATGCCGTCGATGTCCGACGGCTTCAGCCCGGCGTCGGCCATCGCATTGAGCGCGGCGTCGGCGTGGAGCTGGATCTGCGACATGTCGGGAATGACGCCGAGCTTGGTGGTTTCGGCGGCGCCGACGATAGCAACCTGATTGCGACGCATGGTGCTTACCCCTTCGCCGGACGGAATTGCGGAAGGGTGAGGTTGTCGTCGATCTTCTGGAAGGTGACTTCCAGCTTCATGTCGAGCTCGAGAGCCTCGGGCGTCTGCGGGCACTCCAGGATGTTGCTCATCATCCGCGGACCTTCCTCCAGCTCGACCACCGCGATGGCGTAGGGCTCGGTGAAGCCGGCCGCCAGCGGGCGGTGGTTGATCACGTAGGAATACAGGGTGCCCTTGCCGGAGGCCTTGAACACGCTGACCTCGCGCGAGCCGCATTTCGGGCAGAACGGGCGGGCCGGGAAATACGCGTGGGAGCAGGAGTCGCAGCGCTGCAGCCGCAATTCGCCCTGCTTGGCGCCGTCCCAGTAGAATTGGGTTTCGGGAGTTATCTTGGGACGTGCGCGTTCGGCCATGTGTTGGTTTTCTCCCTGAGCTGGCTCAATAGGCCCATCGGTTGTGGCGTCTTGATGCGATATCGACCGGCCAGCGTCAACACGCGGCCGGCGCGGGGGGATGTGCAGGAAACGTATTCCGGGGTGCGAACAATCAGCAGGGTGCGCATGGTCAAATGCCGGGCTCCGCGCTACAGGAGTCTCCGATTGTCCATCCGGCGATCGCGGCGTTCCGACCGGGCGCCCGGTCGTCCTTCCAGCGGAACGAACGCCATGACCGACCTTCCCACGCTTGCCGCGCTCGCGGCGGATCTCGACGCCGGACGCACCACGGCACGCAAGCTCGTCGAGCAATGTCTGGCGCGGATCGACGATGCGGCGGGCGAGGGCGCGCGGGCCTTCATTCATGTCGACCGCGACGCGGCACTGAAGGCCGCCGACGCGATGGACGCGCTGCGCGCCATCAAGGCGGCGCCGTCGCCTTATGCGGGCATTCCGGTGTCGATCAAGGATCTATTCGACATCAAGGGCCAGGTCAGCCGCGCCGGCTCGCGTGCGCTCGACGATAATCCGCCGGCCGAAACCGACGCGCCCGCGGTGGCGCGGCTGCGCGGCGCCGGCTTCGTGGTGATCGGCCGCACCAACATGACCGAATTCGCCTATTCGGGCATCGGCATCAATCCGCATTACGGGACGCCGAAATCGGCCTATGGCCGCGACGCCGGCCATGTGCCGGGTGGCTCGTCGTCCGGAGCAGCTGTGTCTGTCGTCGACGGCATGGCGCATGTCGGGCTCGGCACCGACACCGGCGGCTCGTGCCGTATCCCGGCGGCGTTCAACGGCATCGTCGGCTACAAGCCGTCGCAGCAGCGCGTGCCACGTGACGGCGCCGTGCCGCTGTCGTTCTCGCTGGATTCGATCGGCCCGCTGGCGCGCAGCGTCGCCTGCTGCGCGGTGGTCGACGCCGTGCTGGCCGACGAGCCGATCGTGCCGCTGGCGCCGCGGCCCGTGAAGGGCCTGCGCATCGCGGTGCCGACCACGGTGGCGCTCGACGAACTCGACGAGACGGTGCGCACCGCGTTCGAACGCGCGCTGAAGACGCTGGCCAGCCACGGCGCGATCATCGAGAAGATCGAAGTGCCGGAATTCAACGACGTCGCGCCGCTCGGCGCCAAGGGCGGCCTCACCGCCGCGGAGAGCTACGCCTGGCATCGCTACCTGCTGGTCGCCAAGGGCGACGTGTACGATCCGCGGGTGCGCGAGCGCGTCCTGCGCGGCGAGACGCAGAGCGCGGCCGAGTACATCGACACGGTCGGCGCCCGCAAATCGCTCATCACCCGCGCCACGGCGCGGCTCGCGCCCTACGACGCGGTGGCGCTGCCGACCGCCGCGATCACCCCGCCGAAGATCGCCGACCTTGCCGACGACAAGGCGTTCACCAAGGCCAACCTGCTGGCGCTGCGCAACTGCACGCTGATCAACATGATCGACGGCTGCGCGATCTCGCTGCCCTGCCACCAGGCGGGCGAAGCGCCCGTGGGGCTGATGCTCGCCGGCGTGAACGGCGCCGACCGCAAGCTGTTCGAGGTGGCGGCCGGCGTCGAGGCGGTGGTCTGGGGCTGAGCTAACTTAGTCCAACCTCTGCTCCTCTTGGTGAGGAGGCGCAAAGCGCCGTCTCGAACCATGAGGCGGCACGGCCTTCGCCGCGGTGTGCGTGTGGCCCGTCCTTCGATACGCCCGGCGTCGCTCTTCGAGCTTTGCCGGGCTGCTCATGATGAGGGCGTGAGCGTGGAGAGGTCGCCGTTGCGGCCATCATTGCGGCACACGTCGGCGACCCGGTCGGAGCGGTTACTCCTTCGGAGTCACCACGCTGAAGCTGCCGTTGGCGCGGGCGCAGCGTGTGCCATCGGCGGTGACGAAGCATTGCGCGACGCACAGCGTCCGGCCTATTTTGATCACCTCGGGTTCGATCTGCAGCCATTGGCCGATCCTTGCCGAGCCGATGAAATCGATCGCCAGCGACGCAGTCAGCAGCCGCGCGGCGCCGCCGAGCTTGAGGCCGCAGCTGTAGCCCATCGCGTTGTCGGCGAGCGCGGTGATCAGCCCGCCATGGGCGAGGCCGCGCGAATTGGTGTGCGCTTCGCGAATCCGCAGACCGAGGATCACCGCATCGGCCGTGGTCTGCGCGTACAGCGGCTCCCATGGCGCGGTGAGGGGGCTGCGCCGCGTATGGCGCACGAAGCCCGGAGGGATGTCTTCAAGGGCGATGTCGCTCGGATCGTTGTCGGTCATCGGAGGGCACTCGCGTCGTTGCGTCACCCACCCGTAGACCGCAGGGCGGCATCACCCGCAACGCCGACAAAGTTTGAAGCGCGATTTGAGACAGTGTTTGAAACGGGCTGCGAGCACGCGCGCGATGCTAATGAATTAGGCGCGCCGGCCGCGCTTTGCGGCAAGGCCTCTCCCCGTCATTCCGGGGCACGCGCGCAGCGCGTGAACCCGGAATCCATACGCCGCAGCTTCAGCTGTTGTGCACAAAAGCCATGTAAACGCCGACAGCGCAGGGGGTATGGATTCCGGGTTCGCGCTGCGCGCGCCCCGGAATGACGACTCGATTTCGTCATTGCGAGGAGCGAAGCGACGAAGCAATCCAGCTCAGTGCTCTGCGCTTCTGGATTGCTTCGCTTCGCTCGCAATGACGGGGATAGTGTTTTGCCCGCAGCCGAACGGCCGTTACGCGAAGCTCAGTACGGCAGCCCGACGTAATTCTCGGCAAGCGAGGTCAGCGCGGCCTGCGAGCTGATCAGGTAGTCGAGCTCCGCGGTCTGGATGCGCTGGGAGAAGGCGTCGCTGTCGGGGAAGCGATGGAGCATCGAGGTCATCCACCACGAGAACCGCTCGGCCTTCCAGACGCGGCGCAGCGCGTTGGCCGAATAGGCGTCGATGCCGGCGCTCGACTTCTCGCCGTAAAATTCGCGCATCGCGCGCGACAGATAGTAGATGTCGCTGGCGGCGAGGTTGAGGCCCTTTGCGCCGGTCGGCGGCACGATGTGGGCGGCGTCACCGGCGAGGAACAGCCGGCCGAACCGCATCGGCTCGGCCACGAAGGAGCGCAGCGGCGCGATGCTCTTTTCGATCGCCGGGCCGGTGACCAGCTTATGTGCCGTCTCCGGATCGAGCCGGCTCTTCAGTTCGTCCCAGAACCGCGCATCGCTCCACTCCGCGACGTCGTCGCTGAGCGGACACTGCACGTAGTAGCGGCTGCGATGCGCCGAGCGCATCGAGCACAGCGCGAAGCCGCGCGTGTGGTTGACGTAGATCAGCTCGTGCGACACCGGCGGGGTGTCGGACAGCACGCCGAGCCAGCCGAACGGATACACCCGCTCGAAGGTCTGCAGCGAGGAGGCCGGTGCGCTCTGGCGGCTGACGCCGTGGAAGCCGTCGCAGCCGGCGATGAAATCGCAGGTGATTTCGTGGCTGACGCCGTCCTTGGTCCAGCGCACCTTGGGCGCCTCGCCGTCGAAATCGTGCAGGGTGACGTCGGCGGCGTCGTAGATCGTGGTGAGGCCGGCGGTCTTGCGCGCTTCCATCAGGTCGCGCGTCACCTCGGTCTGGCCGTACACGGTGACGACCTTGCCGCCGGTCGCGCCCTTCAGATCGATGCGGTTGCGCTTGCCCGAAAAAGCAATCTCGAAGCCGTCATGCACCAGCGCTTCCTGATGCAGCCGTGCCGCGACGCCGGCTTCTTCGAGCAGGCCGACCATGCCCTGTTCCAGCACGCCGGCGCGGATGCGCGACAGCACGTAGTCTGGATCCTTGCGCTCGAGAATCACCGCGTCGATGCCGTAGCTGTGCAGCAACTGGCCGAGCAGCAGGCCCGAGGGCCCGGCACCGATGATGGCGACTTGTGTGCGCATGGGCTTTCCCCCGCAAGTTGGTTTGGGGTTTGGTTACGAGACGCCGCCGCCGCCGTCCAGTTGCGGTCCGCTGTCTACCAGCTATTCCGCGCCGGTCACTTGCTTTGAAGGTTATATTCTATAACAATACAACCAAAGGCCGTTTGAAGCCATCCAACAGGGAGAGACCTCGATGAGGAGAACGATGCTCGCGCTGCTGCTCGCAGCCGGCGTGATGCCCGCCTGCGTGTCCGCAGCTTCGGCGCAGGACAAGACGGTCAACTGGAAGGTCTCGCTCTGGGTGCCGCCGGCGCATCCGCTGGTCCCCGCCACCAAGGAGTGGGCGGCCGACATCGAGAAGGCCTCAGGCGGCACCATCAAGATGGCCGTGTTCCCCTCCGAGCAGCTCGGCAAAGCCTTCGACCATTACGACATGGCGCGCGACGGCATCGCCGACGTCACTTACGTCAATCCCGGCTATCAGCCCGGCCGCTTCCCGATCGTCTCCGCCGGCCAGCTGCCGTTCACCTTCAAGGACGGCAAGAAGGGCACGCTCGCGTTCAACGAGTGGTACCAGAAATACGCGCCGACCGAGATGAAGGACACCAAGCTGTGCTTCGCCTTCATCCACGATCCGGGTGCGCTGCACGGCAAGAAGAAAGTGCTGGTGCCGGCCGACATGAAGGGCCTCAAGGTGCGCCCCGCGCAATCGACCATCGGCGAGATGGTGAAGCTGTTCGGCGGCACCAACGTCCAGGCGTCGGCGCCGGAATCGCGTGACGCGCTGGAGCGCGGCGTGGCGGACGAGATCACCTTCCCGTGGGGCTCGGTGTTCCTGTTCGGCATCGACAAGGTGGTCAAGTATCACATGGACGTGCCGCTGTACTCGACCGTGTTCACCTACAACATCGGCCTGAAAGCCTACAACGCGCTGTCGCCGAACCAGAAGAAGGTCATCGACGATCACTGCACGCCGGAATGGGCGTCGAAGGTCACCGATCCGTGGGTCGATTTCGAAGCCAACGGCCGCACCAAGATGAAGGCGCTGGAAGGTCACGAGGTCTATCCGCTGACCGACGCGCAGCTCGCCGAGTGGAAGAAGGACACCCAGCCGCTGCGCGACTCCTGGGCCGAAGGCGTCAAGAAAGCCGGCGGTGACGCCGCGGCGATCGATGCCGAACTCAAGGCCGCGCTGAAAAAGTACGACGCGGGGCTGTAAACCAGTGCCTCGTCATTCCGGGATGTGCCCCGGCGGGCTTTTGCCCGACGGGGCGCAGACCCGGAATCCATACTCCCTGCAGGGGTTATGGATTCCGGGCTCGCGCGTTGCGCGCCCCGGAATGACGTCTCGTTTGTGGTGACGTCCATGCCGACGATCGAAACTTCGCCAACCAACAAAACCCCATGACCTCCGACCTCGACAAGCTGGCCGATCGGCTGCCCGGCGCGCTGGAGACGAAGCGTGTCGCCAAGAACGGCATGGACCGCTTCATCGACGTGATCGAATGGATCGCGGCGTTCTTCGTCGGCATCGTCGCGCTCAACACCTTCCTCGCCGTGTTCATGCGCAAGTTCTTCGCGGTGACGATCCCGGACTACTACAATTTCGGGCAGTTCATGCTCGGCGTGCTGATCTTCTGGGGCATCGCGGCGACGTCTTATCGCGGCTCGCACATCACCGTCGATCTGGTGTGGGCGGCGGCGTCGCCGCGCTGGCAGCGCGTCATCGACATCTTCGCCACCTTGGTGTTGCTGTTCGTCGTCAGCGTGCAGACCTACACGCTGTTCGACAAGGTGGTGACCACGCGCGCCGACCACATCGTCACCATGGACCTGCAGGTGCCGATCTGGCCGTTTTATCTGGTGTCGTGGATCGGCGACGTCTCCGCGGTGCTGCTGATCGCAATCCGAACTTTCCGGCTGATTTTCCATCCGGAGCAGATGCGCGAGCAGCGCATGAAGCCGGTGGAGTAAGCCGCGATGTCCAACGAAATGGTTGCACTGATCGGCTTCGTCAGCCTGTTCGTGCTGATGTTGCTGCGGGTGCCGGTCGGCATGGCGATGGGCCTCGTCGGCGCCACCGGTTTCGGCTATCTCACCGGCCTCGATCCGGCGCTGAAGCTGGTCGGCCAGACCACGATGCGCACCGTCACCGACTACTCGTTCGGCGTGATCCCGATGTTCCTGCTGATGGGCGCGTTTGTGTCGGCCTCGGGCATCAGCCGCGAGCTGTTCCGCGCCGGCAACACTTTCGTCGGCCACTGGAAGGGCGGGCTCGGCATCGCCACGATCGGCGCCTGCGGCGGCTTCGCGGCGATCTCCGGCTCATCGGTCGCGACCGCCGCGACGTTCTCCGCGGTGGCTTATCCGGAGATGCGGCGGTTCGGCTATCCGCAATCGTTCTCGACCGGGGTGATCGCAGTCGGCGGCACGCTCGGCGCGATGCTGCCGCCGTCCACCGTGCTGGCTGTATATGGCATCATCACCCAGCAGGACATCGGCAAGCTGTTCATCGCCGGCATCGTGCCGGGGCTGCTGGCGATCGTCATGCACATGATCACCATCTGGATCATCGGCGTCAGCAAGCCGGGCTTCCTGCCGGCCGGCCCGAAGGCGTCGTGGAGCGAGCGGATGGCGGCGTTTCGCGACGTGTGGTCGCCGCTGCTGCTGTTCGTGTTCGTGATCGGCGGCCTGTATGGCGGGTTCTTCATTCCGACCGAAGCCGGCGCGGTCGGCGCGGTCGGCGCGTTTCTGATCGGCATCCTGCGTGGCAAGCTGACCCGCGACGGCATCCTGCAGTCGCTGCTGCAGGCGACGCGCACCGCCGCTGCGGTGTTCACCGTGCTGATCGGCGCGCTGTGTTTCGGCTATTTCCTCACCATCACCCAGACGCCGCAACTGATCACCGAGTTCCTCACCGGTCTCGGCATCGGCCCCTATGGCGTGCTGGCGCTGATCCTCTTGATGTATCTGGTGCTCGGCTGCCTGATGGACGCGATGGCGATGGTGATCCTCACCGTGCCGATCGTGTTCCCGGTGATCATGGCGCTCGGCTTCGATCCGATCTGGTTCGGCATCATCATCGTCATGACGGTCGAACTCGGCCTGATTCATCCGCCGGTCGGGATGAACGTGTTCGTCATCAAGAGCGTGATCAAGGACGTCAGCATGGCGACGATCTTCAAGGGCGTGCTGCCGTTCGTCGCCACCGACCTGATCCGCCTCGGCATCCTTGTCGCGTTCCCGGTGATCGCCACCTGGCTGCCGATGCGGATGATCGGGTAGGGACGGAAAGCCCCGACATTCAACCTCACCGTCATTGCGAGGAGCGAAGCGACGAAGCAATCCAGCTCAGTGCAATGCCTCTGGATTGCTTCGCTTCGCTCGCAATGACGAGAGAAAGGGATTTGACGATGACCCCCACCCTCGAAACCAAATACGTCTTCACCATCACCGCGCAGATCGGCGAGGTGATCTCCGCGGGCGACACCGGCGCGGGCGTGCGCCGGGTGATTCCGGTGATCGGCGGCGAGGTGAAAGGCGAGGGGATCAGCGGTCGGGTGCTGGCGTCCGGGGCCGATTTCCAGATCATCCGGCCGAACGAGCTGATCGAACTGGAAGCCAAATACGCCTTCGAGACCGACGACGGCGCCGTAATCTATGTCGAGAATGTCGGTCTCCGGTTCGGGCCGATCGAACTGCTGCAGAAGTTGAAGCGCGGCGAGCCGGTCGATCCCAAGTTGATCTATTTCCGCACCCGCCCACGGTTCGAGACCGGGCATCCGAAGTATCAGTGGCTGACTCAGTATCTGTTCATCGGCGCCGCCGCCCGGCATCAGGACCGCGTCGTCGTCGAGGTGCATCAGGTGCTGTAAGGAAGACGTAGCGCGCCGAGACCGTGGCCTTCACCCTCCCCTGGAGGGGGAGGGTCGCTCGCGTAGCGAGCGGGGTGGGGTGACAGCCTCTCCGCCCAGCACAGCCCAACCCTCTCGCCTCGTAGGAGAGGGTGGCTTCGCGCAGCGAAGCCGGGTGAGGGGGCGCCTCCGCGCGGCCGAGAGTCAGTGCTCGGGGCACCCTCACCCCAGCCCTCTCCCGCAAGCGGGAGAGGGAGCGCGCAGGTCGTCTTGGCTACGGTTGTGCATCTCATGGCGTCAGACTTCTCACGCCGCGCTACGCCCATTGACTCCCGCGCCATTCGTTATAATCTATAACTATTCTGCACAGGACGTAATAAGTGCTCACAGGAAACGCCTCTGCCGCGACGCTCGCGGACTCCTCGACGCTGGTCGTCGAAACCGTCGGCTCCGTGCTGACCATCGGCCTCAATCGCCCCGCCAAGCGCAACGCGCTGAATGACGGGCTGATGGCTGCGTTGAAAGATTGCTTCACCGACATCCCGGACGACATCCGCGCGGTGGTGATCCACGGCATCGGCGATCACTTCTCCGCCGGCCTCGATCTGTCCGAGCTGCGCGAGCGCGACGCCACCGAAGGGCTGGTGCATTCGCAGACCTGGCACCGGGTGTTCGACAAGATCCAGTATTGCCGGGTGCCGGTGATCGCGGCGCTGAAGGGCGCGGTGATCGGCGGCGGGCTCGAGCTCGCCTGCGCGGCGCACATCCGCGTCGCCGAATCCTCCGCCTACTACGCGTTGCCGGAAGGCAGCCGCGGCATCTTCGTCGGCGGCGGCGGCTCGGTGCGATTGCCGCGGCTGATCGGCGTGGCGCGGATGGCCGACATGATGCTGACCGGCCGCGTGTACTCCGCTGCGGACGGCGTGGTGCACGGCTTCTCGCAATATCTGATCGAGGACGGCTCCGCTTACGACAAGGCGCTCGAACTCGGCAATCGCGTCGCGCAGAACGCGCCGTTGACCAATTTCGCCGTGCTGCAGGCGCTGCCGATGATCGCGGAGGCCAATCCGCAGACCGGCCTACTGATGGAATCGCTGATGGCGACCGTCGCGCAGAGCGATCAGGAAGCCAAGAACCGGATCCGCGCCTTCCTCGATCACAAGACCGCGAAGGTCAAACCCACCTGAGGTGGATACCATGATGAACGCGACTGCACGCGCCGACGCGGCCGGGAGTGATCCCGGGGTTCATCCGCTGCGGGACATCTCGTTCGGCCAGATCGGCATTTCGACCGATCGCAAGCCCGACGGCACGATCTACGTTCGCTCGACCACCACGCTGGCGGATTTTCCGGTCCGCATCACCGACCGTCTGCATCACTTCGCCGAGCAGACGCCCGACCGGGTGTTCATGGCCGAGCGCGACGGCAGCGGCGGTTGGCGCAGGATCACTTACGCCGAGATGCTGCGCGCGGCGCAGCGCATCGCTTCGGCGCTGCTGGCACGCGGGCTGTCGGCCGAGCGGCCGGTGATGATCCTGTCCGGCAATTCGATCGACCATGCGCAGGTGATGTTCGGCGCGCTCTATGCCGGCGTCGCGATGTGTCCGGTGTCGCCGCCTTATTCGCTGGTGTCGAAGGACTTCGGCAAGCTGCGCTACATCGTCGGCCTGCTGACGCCCGGCCTGATCTTCGCCGACGACGTCACGCCGTTCGCGCCGGCGATCCTCGCCACGGTGCCGGCCGATGTCGAGATCGCGGCGACGCGTGGCGCGGTCGAGGGCCGCGAGGTGACATCGCTCGCCGCGCTGTTGGCGACGCCCGAACATCCGGAACTGGCGGCGAAGCACGATGCGATCGGCCACGACACCATCGCGAAATTCTTGCTGACCTCCGGCTCGACCGGCAATCCGAAAGCGGTGATCAACACCCAGCGGATGATCTGCGCCAACCAGGTGATGATCCGCGAGGCGATGGCGTTCCTCAAGGACGAGCCGCCGGTGATCGTCGACTGGCTGCCGTGGAATCACACCTTCGGCGGCAACCACAATATCGGCCTGACGCTGTTCAACGGCGGTTCGATGTATATCGACGACGGCAAGCCGACGCCGGCCGGCATCGCGGCGACGATCCGCAACCTTCGCGAGATCGCCCCGACCGTGTATTTCAACGTGCCGAAGGGCTACGAGTCACTGCTGCCGGTGCTGCGCGAGGACGCAGCGCTGCGCAGACTGTTCTTCAGTCGGCTGCACGCGATGTTCTTCTCCGGCGCGAGCCTCGCGCGGCACGTCTGGGACGGCCTCGACGAGGTCGCCGTGCAGGAAACCGGCGCGCGGGTGCCGATGCTAACCGGGCTCGGCGCGACAGAGACCGCCCCGTTCTTCATGTCGGTGACCCCGCAGACCTCTCGGTCGGGTCACGTCGGCCTGCCGGTGCCCGGCAACGAGGCCAAGCTGGTGCCCAACAACGGCAAGCTCGAAGTTCGCGCCAAGGGCCCGAACATCACGCCCGGCTACTGGCGCGCGCCGGAGCTGACCGCCAAGGCGTTCGACGAGGAGGGCTACTATAAGCTCAACGACGCGCTGAAGCCGGTCAATCCCAACGATCTCACCGCCGGTTTCGATTTCGACGGCCGCATCTCCGAGGACTTCAAGCTGGCGTCCGGCACCTGGGTCAGCGTCGGTCCGCTGCGTGCCAAGTTCATCGCCGCCTGCGCGCCGTTGGTGCGCGACGTGGTGATCGCCGGGCTCGATCGCGACACGGTGTCTGCGGTGGTGATCCTCGATCCTGACGGCTGCAAGCTGGTCAACCCGGCGCTGGCGCTCGACGATCTCGCCGGCATGGCGAGGGACGCCACGATCCGGGAGGCTTTTACTGAGCGCTTCCGCAAGCTGCTGACGCAGGCGACGGGCTCGTCGAACCGCATCACGCGCGCGGCGCTGCTCGGCGAGGCGCTGTCGATTGACGCCGGCGAAGTCACCGACAAGGGCTCGGTCAACCAGCGCGCCGTGCTCGAGCATCGCGCCGCGCTGATCGCCGACCTCTACACCGACCCGCCACCGCCGCACGTGATCGCGGTGGAGTGATGAATTGATAACTGCCTTAGCGTTCGTCATTCCGGGGCGCCGCGTAGCGGCGAACCCGGAATCCATAACCGCCGTCGGGGAATATGGATTCCGGGCCCGCGCCAAGAGGCGCGTCCCGGAATGACGAACTTAGATGTTTTCGGATTGGATTAGTCTTGATGCTCACCAACCGCCGTGACGTGCAGATTCAGTGGGGCGATTGCGATCCCGCCAACATCGTGTACTACCCGCGTTACTTCGAAATGTTCGACGACTCGACCTCAGCGCTGTTTGCCGCCGCCGGCTGCTCCAAGCAGGACCTGGTGCGGGTCTATGGGCTGGTCGGAATTCCAATGGTCGATACCCGCGCCAAGTTCTACATTCCGTCGACCTATGGCGACGTGATCACCATCGAGAGCCGGATCGAGAAGTTCAATCGTTCGAGCTTCGAGGTGACGCACCGGGTGCTCAAGGGCGAGGCGCTGGCGATCGAGGCGTTCGAGACGCGGGTGCTGGTGGGGCGCGATCCGGCAGATCCGGACAAACTGAAATCGACCGCCATCCCGGCGGAGATCGTCGAAAAATTCAAGCGGGGCTGACTCGACGCTCCGCATGACGTAAGAACACCACACCACAACCAGGCCGAACGGCCGTCAGCATCACGAGGGAGGAGGAGCAGATGAGCAAATTCAAGCTGTCCGTCGCCGCAATGGCCGTGGCGATCGCACTGCCGGCGCTGTCCGGCGCCGCGCTCGCGGAAACCAATGAAATCACGGTGGGCATCAGCGTCACCACGACCGGCCCGGCGGCCGCGCTCGGCATTCCTGAGCGCAACGCGCTGGAGTTCGTGCCGAAGGAAATCGGCGGCCATCCGATCAAGGTGATCGTGCTCGACGACGGTGGCGATCCGACCGCGGCGACCACCAATGCGCGGCGTTTCGTCACGGAGTCGAAGGCCGACGTGATCATGGGGTCGTCGGTGACGCCGCCGAGCGTGGCGATCTCCAACGTCGCCAACGAGGCCCAGGTACCGCATTTCGCGCTGTCGCCGCTGCCGATCACGCCGGAGCGCGCGAAGTGGTCGGTGGTGATGCCGCAGCCGGTGCCGATCATGGGCAAGGTGCTTTACGAGCACATGAAGAAGCACAATGTGAAGACGGTCGGCTATATCGGTTACTCCGACAGCTACGGCGACCTGTGGTTCAACGACCTCAAGAAGCAGGGCGAGGCGATGGGCCTCAAGATCGTCGCCGAGGAACGCTTCGCGCGTCCCGACACGTCGGTGGCCGGTCAGGTGCTGAAGCTGGTCGCCACCAATCCGGACGCGATCCTGGTCGGCGCGTCCGGCACCGCCGCGGCGCTGCCGCAGACGGCGCTGCGCGAGCGTGGCTACAACGGGCTGATCTACCAGACCCACGGTGCCGCCTCGATGGACTTCATCCGCATCGCCGGCAAGTCGGCCGAAGGCGTGTTGATGGCGTCGGGTCCGGTGATGGATCCGGAAGGTCAGGACGACAGCGCGTTGACCAAGAAGCCGGGCCTCGAACTCAATACGGCCTATGAAGCCAAGTACGGCCCGAACAGCCGCAGCCAGTTTGCCGGTCACTCGTTCGATGCCTTCAAGGTGCTCGAGCGTGTCGTTCCGGTCGCGCTGAAGACCGCCAAGCCCGGCACGCAGGAGTTTCGCGAGGCGATCCGCAAGGCGCTGCTGACCGAGAAGGACATTGCCGCCACCCAGGGCGTGTACAGCTTCACCGAGACCGACCGCTACGGCCTCGACGACCGCTCGCGCATTTTGCTGACGGTGAAAAACGGCAAGTACACCATCGTCAAGTAATCGCTGCGGGCGGTACCGCCCCGCATTGCGAGCTTGTCAGACTTTTGGACGTTCTTTGGAGCCGGCCTCGTTCCGCGAGGCCGGCTTTTCTGTGCTCCGCAAGTCCCGCCGCGCCTTCGTTGCGTTGTTCCGTACGAGTCGCAGCGATTGGCCGATTGCGTTAGCGATGCGTTAAGTCTGATGAATCGGATTGCATGGATTTAACGTGCTTGCCATTCAGGGTTTGGTACCACTGCGGCATTCGTCCATTGGTCGGACAAAGCGGGGGCAGGCTGCGCGGCCCGTCGCCGCTCAGGTGATTGCAAGGTATGCCGAATTCGATCGTCACGCATCGCGATGTGATCCGTTACGCTGCGGGCCGGGCGGCCATTGCCGGCGGCCTGACGGCGGTCGCCACGCTGATTTTCCTGGTGACGGATCTCGGCACTGACCTGCAGGCGGTGGTGCCGGTCGGCACGGTGGTCCGCTCGTCCTTGATCGTGGCGCTGTCGGTGTCGATCACGCTGTCTGGTGCGATGAGCTTCCGTTCGGCGATGCTGATGCGGCAATTGGCGTTGACGCGCGCCGAGCTGATGCGGGTCTCGCGCACCGATCCACTCACCGGGCTTCTGAACCGGCGCGGCTTCGACGAAGCCGCCGCTCTACTGCTCGCCAATGCCAGCGCGGCCGGGCAGCGCGTGGTTGCGCTGATGTGCGACATCGACCGCTTCAAAGAGATCAACGATCGCCATGGCCATGACGCCGGCGACCGCGTGCTGGCACGGATCGGCGAAATCCTGCGCGATTTCGGCGCGCGGAACGACATGCTGATTGCCCGCCATGGCGGCGAGGAATTCGCCGGACTGATGCTGGACGTCAGCGACGAGGAGGCGACCCGCCACGCGCTGGCGTTGTGCCGCCTGTGCTCCACCGACGTCACCGGCGGCGGAGCCAGTGTATCGGTCACGCTCAGCTTCGGCCTTGCGACGCACCTTCCCGGCGGGGATCTGGCGGGGCTGATGCGCCGCGCTGACCGGGCGCTGTATCGCGCCAAGGATCTGGGGCGCAATTGCGTGGTGCAGATCGACGAGATGGAAGCCGTCGCCGTCTGCTGAGGCGGCCGCGTGTCTGCTCAGGCGTGCGAAAAGCCCAGATAGCTCGCCACCACCTGCTCGTTTTCCGCGACGTCCGAGGCCGGACCGTCGAGTACAAACTCGCCGAGCTCCATCACATAAGCGCGGTCGGCAATCGCCAGCGCCGCCTTGGCGTTCTGCTCCACCAGCAGTACCGACACGCCGGCTTCGCGCAGCTCGCCGACGATCCGGAAGATGTCGGCGACGATGATCGGGGCGAGGCCGAGACTCGGCTCGTCGAGCATCAGCAGCTTCGGCGCCCCCATCAGCGCGCGGCCCATCGCCAGCATCTGCTGCTCGCCGCCCGACAGCGTGCCGGCGAGCTGCTTGCGCCGTTCCTTCAGCCGCGGAAACAACCCGTAGACGCGCTCCTGGGACTGTGCTGCGACGGACTTGGCGATGCGGAAGGCGCCGAGTTCGAGATTGTCTTCAACCGTCATGGTGGCGAACAGCTCGCGATGTTCGGGCACCAGCGACAGCCCGGCGGCGACCCGGTCCTCGATGTCGAGGCGCGAGATGTCGACGCCGTCGAAGGTGACGCCGCCCTTCAGCGGGAAGATCCCCATCGTGGCGCTCAGCAGCGTGGTCTTGCCGGCGCCGTTGGCGCCCACCACGGTGACGATCTCGCGCGGGCGCACCTCGAGATTGACGGAACGGACTGCCTCGACTTTGCCATAAGACACCGAGACGTCGGAAATCTGCAGTAGCGCGCTCATGACAGCGCTCCCAGATAGGCCTTGATCACTTCGGGATTGGTCTTGATCGTCTCGGGCGTCCCCTCTGCGATCCGCGTGCCGAAATCCAGCACGACGATGCGGTCGGCGAGGTCCATCACGAAACCCATGTCGTGCTCGACCAGCAGCACCGACATGCCGCCGTCGCGCAGTTGCCGCAACAGCGCGGCGAGACGCTGCTTCTCCATGTGGCGCAGGCCGGCGGCCGGTTCGTCGAGCAGCAGCAGCACCGGATCGGCGCACAGCGCGCGCGCGATCTCGACGATGCGCTGCTGGCCGAGCGACAGCGAGCCGGCGAGCTGATCGATCTCGGCGCCGAGCCCGACGCGCTCGATCTGCCGGGTGGCTTCGGCGAGCAGCTTGGCTTCCTCGGCGCGGTCGAACCGCAGCATGCTCGACAGCGCGCCCGAGCTGCCGCGCAGATGCGCGCCGATCGCGACGTTCTCCAGCACGGTCATGTCCGGCACCAGCTTGACGTGCTGGAAGGTGCGGGCGATGCCGAGCTGCACCACGTCCTGCGGCGGCGCGTTGTCGATCGGCTTGCCGTGCAATTCGATCCGCCCGCCAGTGGTTGTGAGGATGCCGGTGATCAGGTTGAAGGTGGTCGACTTGCCGGCGCCGTTCGGGCCTATCAGCGCAACGATCTCGCGGGCGTGGACGTCGAACGAGACGTCGTTGACCGCCACCACGCCGCCGAATTGCTTGCGGGCGCGCTCGACTTTGAGCAGCGTGCCGGTCTCGGCCAGCGTCCGCTCGCGCGGCGGCGGCGCGGCGCTCGGATCGATGCGCGGACGCCGCAGCTTGATCGGCACGAGATTGCTGAGCAGCGGCCAGACGCCGCCCGGCGCGAGCTGCAGCAGAATCACCAGCATGATGCCGAATACGATGATCTCGAGCTGGCCCTGGCCGCCGAACAGCATCGGCAGATAGCTCTGAAGAACTTCCTTCAGCACGATCACGATCGCGGCGCCGAGCACGCCGCCCCAGACATAGCCGGCGCCGCCGACCACGGCGATGAACAGATATTCGATGCCGGCTTGCGGCCCGAACGGCGTCGGGTTCACGTTGCGCTGGAAGTGCGCGTACAGCCAGCCGGACAGGCCCGCGAGCACCGCGGCGTAGATGAAGACCAAAAGCTTCGCCCGCGCGGTGCGCACGCCGAACGCTTCAGCGGCGATATGGCCGCGGCGCAGCGCGCGGATGGCGCGGCCGGTGCGGCTGTCGAGCAGGTTCATGGTCAGCAGCGCGCTGATCAGCACCATCGCCCAGATCACGAAATAGATCGACTGCGGCGACCACATTTCCAGTGCGCCGATCGACAGCGGCGGCACGCGCGAGATGCCGTCGTTACGGCCGAGAAAGTCGAGCTTGCTGAACAGATAGTACAGTGAGATGCCCCAGGCGATGGTGCCGAGCGGCAGATAATGGCCGCTGAGCCGCACCGTCATCAGCCCCAGGATCACCGCCGCGCCGCCGGCGACCAGCAGCGACAGCGGCAGCGTCAGCCAGGGCGAGACGCCGTAGACGGTGGTGATGTAGGCGGTGGTGTAGGCGCCGAAGCCGCAGAACGCGGCCTGGCCGAACGAGGTGAGGCCGCCGACGCCGGTCAGCAGCACCAGCCCCATCGCCACCAAAGCGGCGAGACCGATATTGTCGAGCAGCACGATCCAGAACGGCGGAATGCCGGGGACCAGCGGCAGCGCCGCCATCACGACGGCGAACACGAGAATGGGCAGCCAACGCGGCATCGCGCTCAATCCTTCTCTTCTTCGACCGCGGGGGCCGCGAGCGAGCGCAGCACCAAGACCGGCAGGATCAGCGTGAAGACGATCACCTCCTTGTAGTTCGAGGCGTAGAACGAGGAGAACGCCTCGACCACGCCGACCACGATCGCCGCCACCGCAGTGAGCGGATAGCTGATCAGGCCGCCGATGATCGCGGCGACGAAGCCCTTGAGGCCGATCAGGAAGCCGGTGTCGTAATAAAGCGTGGTGATCGGGACGATCAGGATGCCCGAGATCGCGCCGATCACCGAGGCGAGCAGGAAGGCAAGTTGGCCGCTCAATGAGGTGCGAATGCCGACCAGGCGCGCGCCGAGACGGTTCACCGCGGTGGCGCGCAGCGCCTTGCCGTAACGGGTGTAGCCGAAGAACAGCCACAGCCCGATCATCACCACGATGGTGATGGCATAGACGGCGAGGCTCTGGCCGGTGAAGCGCAGCGGACCCAGCGTCACCGCCGCATCCGACAGCGGCGGACCGCGCAGGCCTTCGGCGCCGAAGAACACCAGGCCGAAGCCTTGCAAGGCGAGGTGCACGCCGACCGAGGCGATCAGCAGCACCAGCACGGAGGTGTGCGCCAGCGGCTGGAACGCGATGCGATACAGAAACAGACCGATGGCCGCGACGATCAGCAGCGACAGCGCGATGTTCACCGCAACGCCCGGCTTGGTGGCCGGCAGAGCCATCGTGAGCCCCAGCACGACCGCCGGAAACACCAGATAAATCAGCACGGCGCGGATAACTTTGCCGGCGCTGAGCGATTTGCGGATGCCGAACAGCTCGAAGCCGAAGGCGACGAGTCCCATGACCATCGCGAGCCCCGCTGTGCCCGGAATTCCGCCGGCCGACAGCGTCGCGTAGGTGAGGGCGCCGAAGGTGATGAATTCGCCCTGCGGGATCAGGATCACCCGCGTGACGGCGAAGACCAGCACCAGCGCCAGTCCGAGCAGCGCGTAGATCGCGCCGTTGGTGATGCCGTCCTGTAGCAGAAACAGCAGAATCGTGGTGTTCAAGCGGACGCTCCCCTCACGCGCAAACGGCGGTTGCACCGCCCTTCGCCAGCCGGCAGTTGAATTCCGCGCGGACTATTTGATATAGTTCATAACAATTATCGATTATAAGCTCAAGGCCCGGACGCAGTGGTCTTGAACAATCAAACACCGAGAGCCGAGGCGATGACCTCTTCCAAAGCTGCCGTCGGCAAACCGCTCCGTGCCCGCAAGGAGGCGCCCGCCGCCGAGCCCACCCACGAGGCCGGCGAACTGGCGATGGGCGAACTCGCCGGGCTGCTCGGCTACGCGCTGAAGCGGGCGCAGCTGCGTGTGTTCGAAGACTTCCTGCACTGCGTCGCGCCGGTGCAGCTCACGCCCGCGCAGTTCTCCGTGCTGCTGCTGCTCGACGCCAATCCCGGCCGCAACCAGACCGAGATCGCCACCACGCTCGGCATTCTTCGGCCGAACTTCGTGGCGATGCTGGATGCGCTGGAAGGTCGCGGTCTGTGCGTGCGCACCCGCTCGCCGAACGATCGCCGCTCGCACATCCTGATGCTGACCGACAAGGGCCGCGCCACGCTGGCGCGCGCCAAGAAGCTGGTCGAAACCCAGCACGAAGCGCGCCTCGTCGAACTGATCGGCGACGACAACCGCACCGCGCTGCTCGCCATGCTGGCGAAAATCGCGCGGGAGTTTTGAGCGCGCGCCCGAGACGATCAGGCTGATCGTCCCGACATTCGGCATGCCGCTATGGCAGCACTTCCTTGCGCTCCGCCAGCAAGGCATCGAGTGCCGCACGCTTGTCGTCGAGCAGGCCATCGTCGGCGGCTTCGATCACACTGTAGAGCTGTTCGGCGTCGCTGATCCGCGTCACCGTGACGTAGTCGGCGCCGGCGGTGTAGAGCGACTCGACGTCTGCGAGCAGGTCGGCGGTGGCGACGATCTTGGCGGTCGGGTTGAGGCCGCGGACATGGCGCACCAGCCGTTCGTTGGTGGCGCCCTTCAGCAGCGAATCCGGCACGCTGAGGATGATGATCTCGGCGCTGCCGACGCCGGCATGCACCAGCGTGTCGACATTGCTGATGTCGCCGTAGATCACGTGCATGCCGCGGTCTGCCAGTGTGCGATAGACGTTCGGATTGAAGTCGATCACGCTGATCTGCTGCAAGAGGTCCTGGTTGCGGCGTTCGATCTCGCTGATCAGGGCGCTTGCCGCGCGGAAGAAGCCGAGAATGACGATGCGCCGCGCGGCGCCGTGGCCGGAGCCGTGTTCGGGCTCTTCGGCCTGATGATCGAGGTCGCGCAGGCCGATCGCCTTGAGCAAGGGGATGGCGCGGCGGGTGATCTGATCGCTGCGGACCATCACGAAGGTCGACAGCACCGCCAGCAGTACGAAGGCGAACGACGCCGCGCTCGAGGTTTCGGTGCGCAGGTGGCCGGCCGGGATGCCGGTCTGGATCACCACCAGCGAGAATTCGCTGATCTGCGCCAGGTTCAACGCCGGCAGCAGGCTGGCGCGCAGCCCCTGCCGCATCAGATACAGCGGCACGAAAGTGGTCACCACGCGGCTGACCACGGTGAAGGCGGCGATCGCCAGCGCCATCGAGATGATCGAGCCGTTCGGGATCGGAATCGTCATGCCGAGGCCGACGAAGAACAGCGTGATGAAGAAGTCCCGCAGCGTTGTCACCTTGGCGGTGACGTCGAGCGCATAGGGGAAGGTCGATAGCGACACGCCGGCGACCAGCGAGCCCATCTCCCGCGACAGATGCAGCCGCTCGGCGATCTCGCCGATCAGAAAGCACCACGCCAGCGCGCCGAGCAGCACCAGCTCCGGGGTGCGGGCGATGCGGTGAAACAGCCAGGGCAAGACGTAGCGCGACAGAACCAGAGCGGTCGCGACCAGCGCCGCGACCCGGGCGATCGACAGCACCAGCACGCTGATCTGCAGGTCGGCCAGGCTCGGCTGCACGGCGAGGAACAGGATCGCGAAGATGTCCTGCAGCACCAGAATGCCGAGCGTGATCCGGCCGGGCAGGGTGTCGAGCTCGCGCTTCTCGTACAGCACCTTGACGATGATCACGGTGGACGACAGCGCGCAGGCGACCATCAGGTACACGGCGTCGAACTGGCCGCCACCTATCGCCAGCCCGATGGTGGCGAAGAACGCGATGCCGAGTACGCAGCCGCCGATCAGCTGCACGCCGGCCGCCACCAGGATGACGCTGCCGGCGCGAACGATCTTCTTCAGGTCGATCTCGAGCCCGATCATGAACAGCATGAAGATCAGGCCGAGCTCGGAGATCACCGAGATCGATTCCTGCGACTGCACCAGACCGAGGCCGAATGGACCGATGACGAAGCCGGCGATAAGATAAGCGAGGATCAGCGGCTGTCGGAAGAAATGGGCCGAGAGGCCGAGCATCCAGGCGAACAGGATGCACAGCGTTATGTCGCGAATCAGTTCGTGCATGCCCTCGGCCGCCGTTGAATGGATGGGCCGCACAATAAAGGTAATGCCATGCGATCGAAAGCCATAACTCGGAGCGATTGTGCGGCCTGGCGAATTGGTGCCAGCTGCCGGGCTGGGCTGATCGTCGCCGGACTGCTGCTGGCATCGGCGGCGCCGACCGCGGCGCAAAGCCGGGCGGACGCACCGAGCCTGGAGCAGACCTTCGCGTCGTCGCTGACCACGCTGCCGGCCGAGCCGCTATCGACCAGCGGCGCGGTCTATGTGCCGGCCTACTCCAGCGTCTCGATTGCGCAGGGCAAGGCCCGCGCCGATTTTTCGGTGACGCTCAGCGTCCACAACGCCTCCGAGACCAAGCCGCTAGTGATCCGGCGAATCGCGTTTTTCGACGGCGCCGGCAAGATGGTGCAGAGCTATCTCAAGGCACCGGTGGCGCTGAAGCCGTTCGCCACCGTCGAGGCGTTCGTGCCGACGCTCGACACCCGTGCCGGCACCGGTGCCAATTTCGTGGTCGACTGGGCCGGCAGCGGCGAGATCGCGGAGCCCGTGGTCGAAGCGCTGATGCTCGGCACCTTCGCCAATGGCCACTATGCGTTCATCTCGCAGGGCCGTCCGATCCGCACCACCGGCAAGGACTGATCTCGCTCGGCGCAGCCAGGCCCGCTGCGGGCGCCGCCGCCGCCCGGCGCTCGGTATCTGCGCCCGCTTCTCATCCGCAGCCGAAAGCATTAGGGTCCGATCCCGCCGGTAATTGGTGAGGCAGATCGCGCAGATGGATACGGAAAACGCCGAAAACCTCAGGTCGCGCGGCGTCTTGACCGGCGTCCTGATCGCCTGCCTGCTGCTGGCGCTGCCGGTGGCGGTGTGGCTCGATCTGACCCATCTCGCCGACGCGGCGCTGCGCCGGCAGGCCTCCGACCTTAATTCGGTGATCAAGAGCGTCAGGCACTACTACGCCGCCAATGTCGTCGGCCGGATCCTGGCGCATCCCGGTCAGGTTCAGGTGATCCACGACTACGAGACGGTCCCGGGCGCAATCCCGATCCCGGCGACGCTGTCGCTCGAGCTCGGCAAGGTGATCGGCGAGCAGCAGAGCAACATCTCCTATCGCTTCGTCTCGGACTATCCCTTCGCCAACCGCGCGCCGCATCAGCTCGACGGCTTCGAGCGCGACGCGCTGGCGGCGCTGCGCAAGGACGCCAGCGAGAATATCGTCTCGGCGACCGCCGGGCTGTTCAGCGACAGCGTCCGGCTCGTCTCGCCGGTGACGATGGCGCCGGCCTGCGTCGCCTGCCACAACACCCATCCGGAGAGTCCGAAGACCGACTGGAAGGTCGGCGAAGTCCGCGGCATCCAGGAGGTGACGATCACCCAGCCGATCGCGGCCAATCTGTTCTCGTTCAAGTTCCTGCTCGCGTACTTCGCGCTGGCCGCGGTGTGCGGCGTGTCGTTCGTCGCGATGCAGCGGCGCCAGGCCGACAAGATCGTCGCGATGAACAAGGAGCTGGAGACCAACAACGACTTCCTCGCCTCGCTGTCGATGAAGATCTCGCGCTACATCCCGCCGCAGATCTACAAGAGCATCTTCTCCGGCCAGAAGGACGTCACCATCCACACCGAGCGCAAGAAGCTGACGATCTTCTTCTCGGATATCCAGAACTTCACCGCGACCACCGAGCGGCTGCAGCCGGAACTGATCACCCAGCTGCTCAACGAGTACTTCACCGAAATGTCGGAGATCGCGCATCGCTACGGCGGCACGATCGACAAATTTATCGGCGACGCGATGCTGATCTTCTTCGGCGACCCGGAAACCAAGGGCGACCGCGCCGACGCGCAGGCCTGCGTGCGGATGGCGTGGGCGATGCAGCGGCGGCTGGCCGAACTCAACAGCAAATGGCGCGCCGCCGGCATCGAGCAGCCGTTCCGCGCCCGGATGGGGATCAACTCCGGCTATTGCAATGTCGGCAATTTCGGCAGCGCCGACCGGATGGACTACACCATCATCGGCGCCGAGGCGAACCTCGCGGCGCGGCTGCAGTCGATCGCCGAGCCCGGCGGCATCGTCATCAGCTACGAGACCTACGCACTGGTCAGCGACATCATCGCGGCGCGCACCCTGCCGTCGATCACCATGAAAGGCATCAGCCGCGAGGTGGTGCCCTATGTGATCGACCATCTGCGCGACGGCGACGAGCAGTCCGAGGTGGTGATCGAAAAGATGCCGGGACTCGATTTCTATCTCGACACCGCCGCGGTCACGCCGGCCGACAGCGACAAGATCCGCACGGTGCTGCTGCACGCGCTGTCGTCGCTGGAGCGGCGCGAGGTGAAGGCGGCGGAGTAGCGGCGGCTGTTAGTCAGGGCGTCCCCGCAAATGGGCGGGGTTCGAACTGGCTGTCGTTCTCAGACAGCTACGCAATGAGTGCGTCCGTCGCCGGGCATCGGACGGGTCGCAGCCTTGGTCCCTCATGGTGAGGAGGCGCGCAGCGCCGTCTCGAACCATGAGGCGGCACGGCGCCGGCGTCGTGGTGGATTGTCGTGCGTGTGGCCCATCCTTCGAGACGCCCGGCTGCGCCGGGCTCCTCAGGATGAGGGCGCGCCGGTTGAAGCGCCTGACGTCGTCACACCAAAATCACCCGGATATCGTTGACGTTCGTCAGCGTCGGGCCGGTCAGCAGCAGGTCGCCGGTGTGTTCGAACAGGGTGGTGGCGTCGTTGTTCGCGAGCGTCGCGGCGGGATCGAGCTGCAGCTCTTCGATTTTCGCGAAGGTGCGGGCGTCGATCAAGGCGCCGGCAGGATCGGTGGCGTTGCCGGCGCCGCCGTCCGCGCCGTCGGTGTCGGCGGCGAGCGCCGCGACCTCCGGCAGGTCGGCGAGATGCTGCGCCAGCGCCAGCGCGTACTCCTGATTGGGGCCGCCGCGACCGTTGCCGCGCACCGTGACGGTGAGTTCGCCGCCGGACAGGATCGCGAGCTTCTTGCCCGCCGCACGGGCCTCGCGCGCGAGTTGTGCGTGCGAGGCGGCGACGTCGCGGGCTTCGCCTTCGAGGTCGGCGCCGAGATCGACGACCTCATAGCCGGCGTCGCGCGCGACCTTGATGCTGGCGTCGAGCGATTGCCGCGGCGTCGCGATGATGGCGAAGCGAGCGCGCGCGAAGGCGTCGTCGCCGGCCTTGACGCTTTCGTTGCGCGGATCGTCCAGCGCGGCGCGGATCGCGTCGTCGAGATCGAGCTGATAGCGCGCGACGAGCGCGCGGGCGTCGGCGAGCGTGGTCGGATCCGGCACGGTCGGCCCCGACGCAATGGCAGAGGGTTCGTCGCGCGGCACGTCGGAGATCGCCAGCGTGACGATTTCGGCGGCGTTCTGCCCGGCGCGGGCGAGGCGGCCACCCTTGATCCGCGACAGATGCTTGCGCACCGCGTTGACCTCGCCGATCGGCGCGCCGGAGCGCAGCAGCGCACGCGTGGTCTGCTGCTTCTGCGCCAGCGTGATGCCCTCGGCGGGCAGGATCCAGTTGGCCGAGCCGCCGCCGGACAGCAGCACGAGCAGTAGGTCGTCCGGTGTGGCGGTGGCTGCGAGCGCGAGGCTGGCTTCGGCGCCGCGCAGGCCTTCGGCATCGGGCATCGGATGGCCGGCTTCGATCACCTCGATGGCGCGGGTCGGCACGCGGTGGCCGTGGCGTGTGGTGGCGATGCCAATGAGGCGCGCGGGATCGAGGCCGAGCGTGTCGAGATAATGCCGCTCGGTGGCGGCGGCCATCGCGGCGGCGCCCTTTCCGGCGGCGAGGCAGACGATCCGGCCGCGCGGCGCCGGCGGCAGCTGCGCGGCGAGGATGCGGTCGGGGTGCGCTGCCGCAACGGCAGCATCGAAGATGGCGCGGAGCAGGGGGCGGTGATCGGTCATGCCGCGGTTGTGGCAGGCACAATGCGAGGCGGCAAGAGCGTGAGGCACGGCGCCGCTGCAACCCTTTCCGTTTGTGGGAGAGGGTGCCGTTGCGCAGCGACGGGGGTGAGAGGTCTAAGGGCGATGCTGTTGACGCACGCGTCCGACCTGCTGGCGCGCCCCCCTCATCCGGCACGGGCTGCGTCCGTGCCACCTTCTGCCACGAGGGAAGGAAGAGAGTTGCGGAAGCCGAGTACGAAAAAGTCCTCCGCGGTGACCGCGGAGGACTCGATGATCAAGTTGAAAAGTCGGCGATAACCTCGGGATTCCGGGTTCGCGAGCTGCGCTCGCGCCCCGGAATGACCGGGTAGGTCAACTAGCCGCCGGTCGGCGCGGCGACTTCGCCTTCGATGACGTCGCCGAACAGCTTCCAGTTCTCGCCTTCGAACTTCATCATCTGCAGCTGCTCGATCGGCGCGAAGTCGGTCGCCGAGGTCTGGAGCTTGACGCCCGGCAGCAGGCCGCCGAGCTGCACGCCCTGCAGGTTGGCCGCCTGCTTCATGACGTTCTCGCGGGTGAGGTCGTCGCCGCACTGCTTGATCAGCACCGCGACGGTCTCGGCGATGTTGTAACCGGTCATGAACGAGCTGTCGGCGCGGCTGGCGTCCGGCGCGTACTTCGCCATGAACTCGTAATACGCCTTCATGCCCGGATCGTTTTCCCACTGCTTGTCGGTGGCGTCCTTGGCATAGGAGGCCGAGATGATGCCCTGGGCGTTTTCGAAGCCGGCGGGCTTCATCACGCTGCCGGTCGAGGCCGAGACGTTCGGCACGATCATCATCGGCTTCCACGCCAGCTCGGCGACCTTCTTGATGGTCTGCGCGGCGAATTTCGGCGTGGCGAAGATCACCAGCACGTCCGGATTGGCGGCCTTGATCTTGACGATGTGGGAGTCGACCGTCGGTTCGGTCAGCTCGTAGCTGTCCTCGATCACGACCTGCGAGGCCTTGGCGCCGAGGCCGTCCTTGAGGCCCTTGAGATAGTCCTTGCCGAAATCGTCGCCCTGGTACAGCACGGCGATCTTGGCGTCCGGCTTCTCCTTCATCAGGTACTTGGCGTAGATGCGACCTTCGCTCTGGTAGCTCGGCAGCCAGCCCATCGTCCACGGGAAGCGCTTCGGATCGTTCCACTTGGTGGCGCCCGACGCCAGGAACAGATGCGGCACCTTCTTGGCGTTGAGATATTTCTGGATCGCGGTGTTCGACGGCGTGCCGAGCGGCGAGAACATGAACAGGACTTCGTCGCTCTCGACCAGCTTGCGGGTCTGCTCGACCGCCTTCGGCGGCGAGTAGGCGTCGTCGTAAGAGATGTAGACGATCTTGCGGCCGTTGATGCCGCCCTTGTCGTTGATCATCTTGAAGTAGGCGTCCTGCGCCCGGCCGACGCTGCCATAGGCGGACGCGGGGCCGCTGTAGGGCACGATGTTGCCGATCTTGACTTCGGTATCGCTGGCGCCGGGGCCGTATTTCTTCTGCGCCATCGCCTGGCCGCCGGCGGCGGACAGCAGAGCGGCGGTCGCCAGGGTGGCGATCGTGCGGGAGAGAGCGGACATCAAGTTCCTCGCAGGTTGTTGTTGGTCTTGCTGCAGGCGCTGCTCTGCAGTGCAGCAGTGCGCCGCAGGGTTAGCCGGTTCGGCGGCTCCGCTCAACCCGTTGCGATCGCGACGGTTACTGAAAGTCGTTGGGTTTCGGTTGAATCAAAAGCCATCGCGCCGCCTGCGCGGAATTGTCGCGTTTGTCAGGGGGGCCTAGTGGCTTCTGTTCGACGGACCAGCGGCGGCTGCGGAACTGCATCAAGCCGCATGAGCTTTTTTCAAATGCGCCGCGACGATTTTGAGGTCGTCCACGAAGCGGGCGTATTCGCGTTCCTTGGCGTCGGCATCGGGCAGCCGGAGCAGGTAGGACGGGTGGACGGTGACCAGCACCTGGGGACCCTCGTCGCGCTCGATCAGATGGCCGCGGTTGGCATTGATCGGCGTGACCTTGCCGAGCACGCTCTGCGCCGCGGTTGCGCCCATCGCCACCACCAGCAACGGCTTGATGACGGTGAGTTCGCGCTCGTACCATTGCCGGCACGCCTTGATCTCGGGCGTGTTCGGCTTCTGGTGCAGCCGGATCTTGCCGCGCGGCACGAATTTGAAATGCTTCACCGCATTGGTGACGTAAGTCTTGCTGCGGTCGACCCCGGCCTCGGCCAGCGCGCGGTCGAGCATCTGCCCGGCGGGGCCGACGAACGGCTTGCCGGCGAGGTCTTCCTTGTCGCCGGGCTGCTCGCCGACCAGCATCACGGTGGCGTGCTGCGGGCCTTCGCCGAATACGGTCTGGGTCGCCGGCTGCCACAGGTCGCAGTCGCGGCAATCGCGCGCCTGGTCGCGCAGCGCCTCCAGCGTATCGCCGCTGTGCTTGGCTGTCGTCATCGGCTGTTCCTGTCGCTGCGGCTTCTTCGGCGCGGTCGCCTCGGCGGCGACCATCGCGTGGGTCTTGCGCTCGGCGTCCTCGATCAGCGGCTTGATCAGCTTGGCTTCGGGGAGGTTGCGCCAATATTTCTTCGGCATCTCGGCCTGCATGGCTTTGGTCTTCAGTCGCGCCGGATTGAAGATGCTGGCGTAGTAAGTCAGCCAGGTTTCCTCCAGCCGATCCTCCGACGGTGCCATCGATTTTGCCACGCCGGGCGTGATTGCGATCGCGTGGCCGTCCCAATGCGCGCAGACGTCCGGCGTCAGGATCGACCAGGCCATATCGGCGAAGCGGCGCGCGAAGAACGGCGCGGCGAGTTCGACGATGTGGTGCTCGGGCTCGAACCAGGCCACGTAGCGTGACTTCGGCTCGCGGCCGATTTCCTTGAAGCGGACGAAGGCGTGCATCTTGTGCTCGTCTCGCCGCACCGCTTTCGCCATCGCCTGCAGCCGCGCGACGTCAGGGTCGGTGGCGATCGACATCAGCTCGGGATTGGCGCGCAGCCGCCACAGCAATTGATAGAGATAGGCGAAGCGTTGCGGATCGCGATGCAGGATGGCGGTCTTGGCCAGCTCGACGAAGCGGGCGGGGACGTTGAAGGTCGGAGTAGGAGAGGGGGCGGTTGCGTCAGAGGATGGCGATGCCGGCTGCGTCGGCGGCGCTGACTGATCGAAAGGCGCTGGCGCCTCCGCAAACGCCCCGGTTCCTGAAGCGGCTGCTCCCGGCGCCAGCCCCGGCGCATCGAACAACTCAGGCTCGTCCCCCGCCACCGTCCAGGTAACATCCGCCGGCGCCACATCCGCCAACACCAACCCCCGCGCCGCCGTGCGCCAACCATCGAAATCGGTGTCGCTGTCGAGGCGGATGGCGTGCATGGCGGTGATTGCTTCTCTCCCTGAGCGACTTGTTATTTCGTCGTTGCCACTTGTTCATCGTCATCCTGAGGTGCCGCCGCAAAGCGGCGGCCTCGAAGGATGGGCTCCAAGCGCTTGTAGCTCATCCTTCGAGGCTCGCTGCGCTCGCACCTCAGGATGACGGCTTTGCTTGGAGTTAATCACCCATCCCCGTCATTGCGAGCGAAGCGAAGCAATCCAGCCCAGTGCACGGCGCTGGATTGCTTCGTCGGCTGCGCCTCCTCGCAATGACGCTAAACCTCAAAACCCGAATCCCAGTTGCTGCGCCTTCGGCTTGAAGCGCTCCGCCAAGCGTGCGCCGTCGAGCAGGTAGCTCGGCGGGCGGTGGTCGGGGAGAACGATGAAGGGCAGGGCCTTGTTCCGTGGGATGTGGAGTTTCGAAAGGTCCGCGGTGCGGATGGCGCTGTAGCGACGCGTGTCGATGATGCGGTCGACCGCCTTGCGGCCGAAGCCGGGCACCCGCAGCAATTCCTCGCGGCTGGCGCGGTTGACGTCGAGCGGGAAGCGATCGCGATGGCGCAGCGCCCAGGCGAGCTTGGGATCCATCTCCAGCGACAGCATGCCTGCGGCCGGATCGATGATCTCGCCGGCATCGAAGCCGTAGAACCGCATCAGCCAGTCGGCCTGATACAGCCGATGTTCGCGCACCAGCGGCGGCGCCGCCAGCGGCAGCGCGCGGCTTGAATCTGGGATCGGGCTGAACGCCGAGTAGTACACCCGCTTGAGATTGTACGAGCCGTAGAGATTGGCACTGGTGTCCAGAATGGTCTGGTCGGTGGCGGCGTCGGCGCCGACGATCATCTGCGTGCTTTGCCCGGCCGGCGCGAAGCGCGGCGGCCGGGCGCGGCTCGGCTGCTTGCGCGCCTCGGCCTTGGCTTCAGTCGCTTCATCCAGCCGCAGCCGCAGTCGCCCCATGGTGCGGCGGATGGCGCGGACGTCCTTCTCCGGCGCCAGCTTGGCCAGGCTGTTCTCCTCCGGCACCTCGATGTTGATGCTGAGCCGGTCGGCGTAGCGGCCGGCCTTGGCGATCAGCGCATCGTCGGCCTCGGGGATGGTCTTGAGATGGATATAGCCGCGGAAGTGGTGCTCCTCCCGCAGCCGCCGCGCGACTTCGACGACCTGCTCCATCGTGTAGTCGGCGCTGCGGATGATGCCTGACGACAGGAACAGCCCCTCGATGTAGTTGCGGCGATAGAAATCGAGCGTGAGCTGCACCACCTCGTCGACGGTGAAGCGCGCGCGCGGCACGTTCGACGAGGCGCGGTTGACGCAATACAGGCAATCGTAGTTGCAGGCATTGGTCAGCAGCACCTTGAGCAGTGAGATACAGCGGCCGTCCGGCGCGTAGGAATGGCAGATGCCCATGCCGGGCGCGGTCGAGCCCAGCCCACGGCCGTCACGGCTGTCGCGTTTCTCCGTGCCGCTCGAGGCGCAGGAGGCGTCGTACTTGGCCGCATCTGCCAGGATGGCCAGCTTGCGCTGCACGTCCATTGGGAATCTCCTTGATTCAACTCGGGAAAAAATTTGGCGCGGGACCTCGTGCCGATCCCGATTGACTCCCCATCACGCTAGGGCTTTATTAGAACATATCATGAACAAATGAGCCGGCAACGGGTTCATCGAATCTCGTGACGGCAACGGAAAAAGGAGCGGCGCATGGACGGCGCGCGCCACAGCATGCTTGCGCGCCTGAAGGGCGAAATCGACCGGCTCGAAAGCGGGACGACCGAAACGCTGCGCCGCGTGCCGCTCGGCCACGCCGAGGCCGACGCCGTGCTGCAGGGCGGGCTGGTGCAGGGCGCGCTGCATGAGGTGTTTTGCGACGGTCACCACAGCGCGGCGGCGACTGGTTTCACGGCGGGCGTGGCGCGGCTGCTGGCTGAGCAGCGCTTCCTGCTGTGGATCCGTCAGGACTTTTCCGCGCGCGAAAACGGCGAGCTGGCGATGGAGGGCCTCGCCGAACTCGGCCTCGATCCGCGCCGGCTGGTGATGGTGCGGGCGCACGATGCCGACAGCGCGCTGCGCGCGGCCGCCGATGCGCTGGCGTGTAATGGCCTTGGCGCGGTGATCACCGAACTGTGGGGCGAGACCCGCGCGTTCGATCAGGTCGCCTCGCGAAAACTGACGCTGGCTGCGCAGGACAGCGGCGTCACCGCGCTGATGCTGCGCATCGCCGCCGCGCCGCAGGCCTCGACCGCGGAGACGCGCTGGATGGTGCGCGCGGCGCATTCGCCGCCGAGCGAAGACTGGGGGGCTCCGGTGCTCGAAACCTCGCTCATCCGCAATCGTCACGGCCAGACCGGCCATTGGATCATGGAATGGAATTGTGATGCGTGCCACTTCCGTGAACCGCAGACGCATTCTCGGCCTGTGGCTGCCGAGGTTGCCGACCGATCGGTTCGAACGTCAGTTACTTCCGCCGAGCAGCGGCTCGCAGGTTGATGCCTCGCGCGCGCCACGGGTGGTCGCCGCCAAGCGCGACAACGCGCTGGTGGTGGTGGCTTGCGACGTGCGGGCGACGCAGGGCGGCGTGCTGCCCGGCATGCCGCTCGCCACCGTGCGGGCGATGCATCCGGCGCTTGAGGTGATCGATCACGATCCGCATGCCGACGCGCTGCTGCTGCATGCGATCGCCGACTGGTGCGATCGCTTCACGCCGCTGGTGGCGCTCGATGGCAGCGATGGGCTGCTGCTCGATATCACCGGCTGCGCGCATTTGTTCGGCGACGAGGCGAAGCTGCTGACAATGCTGACGGCGTCGCTGACGCGGCAGGGCTTCGCAACCAGTGCGGCGATCGCCGGCACGGCGGTGGCGGCGCGGGCGCTGACCCGCGGCGCGCCGCGGACTATCGTGGCGCCGGGCGAGGAGGCGCAAGCGGTGGCGCCGCTGCCGGTGGCGGCGCTCGGCGTCGATGAGGCGACCGTGCGCGGGCTGCGCCGCGCCGGGCTCAGGACCATCGGCGAGGTACTGGCGCGGCAATCCTCCGAACTCGCGGCGCGGTTTGGCGAAGGGTTCGTCGCGGTGCTGCGCCAGGCGGCCGGCGACGACGACGCGCCGATCTCACCGCGCAAGCCGGCACCGGACTACGTCATCGACAAGCGCTTCCCCGAGCCGGTCGCGACCACCGACGTCATTCTGCCGACGCTGCTGGGGCTGGCGAAGCTGCTGATCGCCGCGATGGAGCGGAGCGGTAAGGGCGCGCGGCAGCTCGTCGCCAGCTTCTTCCGCAGCGACGGCGCGGTGCGCAGCATCAGCGTCGAGACCGGCCAGCCGGTGACGCGGGTCGAGGTGGTGCAGCGACTGTTTGCCGAAAAGCTCGACGCGCTGGCCGATCCGCTCGATCCCGGCTTCGGCTACGATCTGATCCGGCTCGCCGCCAGCGTCAGCGTACCCACCACCGAGGCGCAGCGCGGTTTCGACACCACCGCGCATCAGGCCGAAGACGTGGCCCTGCTTGCAGATACGCTGGCGGCGCGGCTCGGGGCACGGCGCGTCGTCCGCTATCTGCCGCAGGACACGCATATTCCCGAGCGCGTGGCGCTCGCCGTGCCGGTGCAGCATTGCCCGCCGGATAGTAACGATGCGCCATGGCCGGCGCGCGCCGACGAGCCGCCGCTGCGCCCGCTGCGGCTGCTGCAACAGCCCGAGCCGATCGAGGTGCTGGCCGGCGTGCCGGACGGCCCACCGGCGCAGTTCATCTGGCGCCGCGTCACCCACCGCGTCACCCGCGCCGAAGGCCCGGAGCGGATCGCCGCCGAATGGTGGCGCGCCGCCGAGCCCGGCCTGACCCGCGATTACTTCCGCATCGAGGACGAGGAAGGCGCGCGGTTCTGGCTGTATCGCGACGGCCTCTATGCGATCGAGGTGATGCCGCAGTCCGACGGCACCGGCCAGCCGCGTTGGTACATGCACGGGCTGTTCGCGTGAGGTGGAGTTAAGCTCTAGGCCATGACCTCTCCCCGTCATTGCGAGCGAAGCGAAGCAATCCATAGCGTCGTGCACTGAACTGGATTGCTTCGTCGCGGAGCCCGTGCTCGGACGGCGCGAAGCGCCGATCCGGGTGCTCCTCGCAATGACGGACTAAATTACGAATTACTAAACCGAGACGCCCATGAGCGCGCGCTACGCCGAGATCGGCGTTACCACCAACTTCTCGTTCCTGGAAGGCGGTTCGCATCCGCAGGAGTATGTCCGTCAGGCCGGCGAGCTCGAACTCGATGCGATCGGCATCGCCGACCGCAATACGCTGGCCGGCGTGGTGCGCGCCTACAGCGAACTCGACAATAAGGAGCTGATCCACAA
Source organism: Rhodopseudomonas telluris (assembly GCF_042432815.1). Classification (NCBI taxonomy): domain Bacteria; kingdom Pseudomonadati; phylum Pseudomonadota; class Alphaproteobacteria; order Hyphomicrobiales; family Nitrobacteraceae; genus Rhodopseudomonas; species Rhodopseudomonas telluris. Next base: position 268,329 of record NZ_JBHLWM010000005.1, on the reverse strand, counting down.
ACCCAAACTGCTGATCGGCACCCGGCTGTGCTTCATCGACGGAACGCCGGATCTGCTCGCCTATCCGACCGACCGCGCCGCCTACGGCCGGCTCTGCCGCCTGCTCAGCACCGGCAAGCTGCGCGCCGAGAAGGGCGAGTGCCATCTGACGTTTGGAGACCTGGAAGAGTTCGTCCACGAGCCTGCGCCACCTAGCGATCGGCCTTCAGCTACTATCCACCACCTCCCCACGTCGTCATGGCCGGGCTTGACCCTGCCATCCACGGCTCCGAGCAAGGCCGTGCTGGCGTCCGTGGACGCCCGGGTCAAGCCCGGGCATGACGGTGGAAAGGTCACGGTTGATAGCTCGAAAATACTGCTGGTCGTGATGCCGTCCTATCGCTTCCAGACCAAGACCATCGCATCCGCGCTCACGCGTCTCACCGCGCTCAACACCGGAAATATCTGGCTCGGCCTCGCGCCTTATTATCACGGCGACGACAAGCGGCGGCTGGATCGGCTGCGGCGGATAGCGGCGTCCGCCAAGGTGCCGTGTATCGCCACCAACGATGTCCTGTATCACCATCCGGCGCGGCGTCCGCTGCAGGATGTGCTCACCTGCGTGCGCGAGAAGACCACGATCGGCAAGGTGGGGCGCCGGCTGGAAGGCAATGCCGAACGCCATCTCAAGCCCGCCGCCGAAATGGCGCGGCTGTTCCTCCATGATCCCGATGCTATCGCCGAGACGCTGCGCTTCGCCGATCGCATTACGTTTACGCTGAACGAGCTGAAATATCATTATCCCGACGAACCCGTGCCGCCCGGCAAAACGGCGCAGCAACATCTGCAGGATCTGACCGAGCAGGGCATCGTCGAATATTTCCCGCGAGGCATCAGCGAAAAGCTGCGCGCAACGATCGACAAGGAGCTGGCGATCATCGCGCATCGCGGCTATGCGCACTACTTCCTCACCGTGCACGACATCGTCCGCTATGCGCGGTCGCAGGACATCCTGTGTCAGGGCCGGGGTTCGGCCGCGAACTCCGCGGTGTGCTACGTGCTCGGCATTACTTGCGTCGATCCGACCGAGATCAACTTGCTGTTCGAGCGCTTCGTCTCCGAGGAGCGCGACGAGCCGCCGGACATCGATGTGGATTTCGAGCATTCGCGCCGCGAGGAGGTGATGCAATATGTCTATCACCGCTACGGCCGCCATCGCGCAGCGATCGTGGCCACCGTGATCCATTATCGGCCGCGCTCGGCGATCCGCGACGTCGGCAAAGCGTTGGGGCTGAGCGAAGACGTCACGGCGGCGCTCGCCGATACGGTGTGGGGCAGCTGGGGCACGGGGCTGAACGAGATGCAGGTGAGGCAGGCCGGGCTCGATCCGCAGAACACGATGATCGGTCGTGCGGTCGAACTCGCCACCGAGTTGATCGGATTTCCGCGGCATCTGTCGCAGCATGTCGGCGGCTATGTGCTGACCCAGGATCGGCTCGACAGCTACGTGCCGATCGGCAACGCGGCGATGGCCGACCGCACCTTCATTGAATGGGACAAGGACGACATCGATGCGGTGCAGATGATGAAGGTCGACGTGCTGGCGCTCGGCATGCTGACCTGCCTTCGCAAAGGGTTCGACCTGATCGCGCAGCACAAGGGCGTACGGTTTCAGCTCTCCGACATCAAGTCGGAGGACGACAACGCCGTCTATAAGATGCTCCAGCGCGGCGAGTCGATCGGCGTGTTCCAGGTCGAGAGTCGGGCGCAGATGAACATGCTTCCGCGGCTGAAGCCGCGCTGCTTCTACGACCTCGTCATCGAAGTCGCGATCGTGCGGCCTGGCCCGATCCAGGGCGACATGGTGCATCCGTATTTGCGGCGGCGGAACGGCCAGGAGCCGGTGGTGTACCCCTCGCCATCCGGAGAGGCCGGGGACAAGAACGAGCTCAAGGACATTCTCGGCCAGACGCTCGGCGTGCCGCTGTTTCAGGAACAGGCGATGCGGATCGCGATCGAGGCCGCGCACTTCACCCCGGACGAGGCCAATCAGCTGCGCCGCGCGATGGCGACGTTTCGCAATGTCGGCACGATCGGAAAATTCGAGAGAAAGATGATCGGTAATCTGGTGGCGCGCGGCTATCCGCAGCAATTCGCGGAAAACTGCTTCAATCAGATCAAGGGGTTCGGCACTTATGGATTTCCCGAGAGCCATGCCGCAAGTTTTGCCAAGCTGGTCTACGTCTCGGCGTGGATGAAATGTGAACACCCCGACGCCTTCTGCTGCGCATTGCTCAATTCGCAGCCGATGGGGTTCTACGCGCCGGCGCAGATCGTCGGCGATGCGCGGGCCAACAAGGTCGAGGTGCAGCCGGTCGATGTGTCGTTCAGCGAGGGGCAATGCACGCTGGAGGAGCGCTGCGGCAAGTATCACGCGGTGCGGCTCGGCTTCCGCATGATTGACGGCTTCCGTTGGGCCGATCCGGACGAGGAGCGGGTGCGGCGCGAAGCCGGCGAGGCGCCAAGCGACGATTGGGCGGAGCGCATCGTCGCGGCGCGGGCGAGGGGGGCGTTCACGTCGCTCGAACAGTTCTCCCGCATCACCGCGCTGCCGAAGCGTGCGCTCATCTTGTTAGCTGACGCCGATGCGTTCCGCTCGCTCGGGCTCGACCGCCGCGCCGCGCTGTGGGCGGTACGGCGGTTACCCGACGATGTGCCGCTGCCGCTGTTCGAAGCTGCCAGCGCGCGCGAGCAGGAGGACGAGCGTGCCGCGCCGCTCCCGGCGATGCCGATGGCCGAGCACGTCGTCGCCGATTATCAGACGGTGCGGCTATCGCTCAAGGGCCACCCGATGGAATTTCTGCGCGCGCTGTTCGCGGCCGAGCGCGTGGTGACGTGCCGCGACGTCTCTGACTCACGGCGTAACGGCCGCAGCGTGCGCTGCGCCGGCGTCGTGCTGGTGCGGCAGCGGCCGGGCAGCGCCAATGGCGTGATCTTCATGACCATCGAGGACGAGACCGGCATCGCCAACATCGTGGTGTGGCCGGCGGTGATGGAGAAATATCGCAAGGAAGTGATGGGCGCGCGGCTGGTGCTGGTCGAAGGCAAGGTCCAGGCGAGCCCGGAAGGCCTCGTGCATCTCGTCGCCGAGCGGCTGATCGATCGCAGTCACGACATGGGCCGGCTGGCGGACGGCCTGGTCCGCCCGGCGCTGCCAGACGGCGCCGATTTGTACGAGCCGCTCACTTCAGAGAAAGGCAACTACGAGGCCCTCAACGGCGACCGCCGCGACACGCCCGACACTCCCGCCCAGCGCCACCGCCATCCCCGCGACGTCCGCATCCTGCCGCCGTCGCGGGATTTTCATTGACGGATCACTCGCGGTCACGACCCGCAGCGGAAAATGGCTCCGTGGCAGGCACTTTGGAGCGCTCGGCAAAGACGGAATCCCTCGCGCTGGTCAATCGAGTCTGCTGTCTGACAGCCGAGAGGCTTGTCGTTCCGATCACCTTCTTGATCGAGAGCGAGATACGTCTCGCTATCGGTCCACTCACCTGTTACACAACGACCATCACCGCGTGCTCGCTGGCTGTTATCGGTGACTGAGAGCATTGCGCTCCCGCCTTAACCGAAGAGGCGGTGACATGCCCGACTCCCGCAAATTTGATATCCGCGAATGGATGGTTCCGCCGGTCCTGGTGCCGGTCTTCATCGTCGTGCTGATCGTTATCGCCGGCGTCGTGCCGCGCTGACGCGCCGGATCCGCGATCGGCGCGGGAGCGATAGAGCTCAATTTAACGGGAGACACGGTGTGACAGACAAAGCCGCCATTCGCGACGCTTACGGTGCTCCTGCCATTTTCGTCGGATCAAAGACCGGCCAGGACGATGCGCCCTTCGTCTTCGTCAGGGTCGGCGACGAAGAACGTCGCATGCGGCGTTCGGAATGGGACGCGCTTCCCGCCTGGACCGGGCCTCGCCCGATCTGGGCCAACAAAAGATAAGCGAACGAGTCCGGCCCGGCCCAGCTCTTCCTTATTCTGCCTGAGCGACTGATGTGGGCGTCGACCGTCACCTGGGGAGGGGCTTTTGCACAACTCGGGTGCAGCGCGCCCAGGGGCTGAAAAGGCTTGGCTGGGATGTGCGCCATGCCGGGCGCGCGCTTGCTCTTCGGATGGATACGCGCGTCACGTCCGCGTATGACGATGGTGTGAGTCGGAGGTCCGTCCAGAGGCGGACCGGAAGGCGAGGAAACACCATGCAATCTCCCCGCGAACTGCTTGCTGATCTGTGGATTTCCGTCGGCGGCGATGCCGCCGCGCTGGAGCGCGTCGCGCTGACCGGCGACGAGCCGCAATTGCCCTCGTCCTTTCGGGTCGATGCAGCCGCGCAGGTGTCGATCGCGGCGAGCGCGATAGCGGCTGCGCAGATCTGGGAGATGCGCAGCGGGCAGACGCAGACGATCAAGGTCGACAGCCGTCACGCCGCAATCGAATGCCGGTCCGAACGTTACTTGCGCCGCGATGGCGAGCCGCCGCCGCCGATGTGGGATCCGATCGCCGGCGTGTATCAGGTGAAGGGCGGCGGCTACGTCCGGTTGCACACCAATTTCCCGCATCATCGCGACGCGGTCTGCAACGTGCTGAACTGCGAGCCGACGCGCGAGGCCGTGCAGGCCGCCCTGCTGCAATGGGATGGCGAGGCGTTCGAAACCGCGGCCTATGCGGCCGGCGGTGCCGTCTCGTTCATGCGCTCGCGCGAGGAATGGCAGGCGCTGCCCCAGGCGGCCGCGCTGGCCGCGCTGCCGCTCGTCGAGATCAGCAGGATCGGCGAGGCGGCGCCGAAGCCTTGGCCGGCCGGCGATCGGCCGCTCGCCGGCCTGCGGGTGCTTGATCTGTCGCGCGTCATCGCCGGCCCTGTCGCCGGCCGCACGCTGGCGGCGCACGGCGCGGACGTCATGCTGGTATCAAGTCCGAAGTTGCCGTCGATCCCGTGGCTGGTGATCGACACCGGTCGCGGCAAGCTTTCGAGCTATGCGGACCTCACCACGCAAGCCGGCCACGCAGCGCTTCGCGCGCTGCTCGCCGAGGCGGATATCTTCAGTCAGGGCTATCGCCCGCGTTCGCTTGCCGCGCTCGGCTTTTCGCCCGAGGAGGCCGCCGCGATCAATCCCGGGCTCGTCTACGTGTCGTTGTCCGCCTATGGCCGGAGCGGGCCGTGGGCCGAACGGCGCGGCTTCGACTCATTGGTGCAATGCGCAACCGGATTCAATCACGCCGAAGGGCAGGCGGCCGGCGTCAGCGGACCGAAGGAATTTCCGATGCAGATCCTCGATCACGCCACCGGTTACCTGATGGCATTCGGGGCAATGGTCGCAAAGGCGCGCCAGGCCCGCGAGGGCGGAAGCTGGCACGTGCAGGTCTCGCTCGCCCGTACCGGCCAATGGCTGTGGGAGATGGGGCGGCTGGCCGACGGCCTCTCGGCTCCGGACATCAGCGCAGCAGACGCGGCGCCGTTTCTTGCGGATATGCCCTCCGGCTTCGGCAGGCTGACGGCAGTGCGGCACGCGGCCGAACTGTCGGCGACCCCGGCGCACTGGGCGCGTCCTGCCGTGCCGCTCGGCTCGGACCCGGCGCAGTGGCCGGTGCGGGGCTGAGCGCACCCGTTCGATGATCGTCGGAAGCCCGCTCTGCCCGGTTGTGACGATCAGACGAGACAAGCGGAGCGGGCTGCTCACTCTTGAAAAACTGATCGGCGCGACCGAGAAGTTAACGGGATCTTGAGCCGGTTAATCCACCATTCAGGTTCCGCTGGATAGGAACATTCGTCCGGGCGGCCATCTGCCGGGATGGTGCGCTGCGATGGTGATGCGATTTCACGCTGGACGCGCTTTTTAGTTGGCGTGTCACATGAATTCGGCACTATGAGCCGCCGGGAGGCGAACGCGGCGATCAAGCCGGATCTCGAGCTGGGCCATGCTGAACGAATTTACCGAACGTCTGCGAGCGGTGCCGCGCAAATGGCTCATTGTGGCCGGCTGTGGAGTTGTGGGCGCGGCGGTGATCGGCACCGTCGCGGTGCAGAGCTTCACGACCCCGGAGGTTCATTCGGAGATCTCCAGCCAGTCCCGCCGCAGCGCCGATCGCTACACGCCGAGCCCGTCCGAATGGGCCAGCCTGACGATCGAGCCGGTGAGCGATTTCAGCTTCCGGGCCGAACACATCACCGAAGGCAAGATCGCGATCGATGAAGATCGCTCGACGCCGGTGTTTTCGCCCTATGCGGGGCGGGTGATGAAGCTGCTGGCGCGCCCCGGCGATCATGTTGAACAGGGCCAGCCGCTGTTCACCATCGAGGCGCCCGATACGGTCCAGGCGCAGAACGATTTCATCGCCGCCTCGACAGCGCTCAACAAGGCGAAGTCGCAGCTTGAACTGGCGCAACTGCAGGACAAGCGGGCCCGCGATCTGTTCGAAGGCAAAGCGATCCCGCTGAAGGACTATCAGCAGGCCCAGACTACGCTGATCAGCGCGCAGAACGATATGCAGTCGGCGACCACGGCCCTCGAAGCCGCGCGCAATCGGCTGCGCATCCTCGGTCTCACCGAGGCGGCGATTACGACGTTCCAGGACAAGGGCAAGATCAATCCGGAAACCACGATCTACGCGCCGCTCGCGGGCACCGTCCTGCAACGCAAGATCGGCCCCGGGCAATATGTCAACGCCGGCGCAAGCGATCCGGTGTTCGTGATCGGCGATTTGTCCACCGTGTGGCTCACGGCCTTCGTTCGTGAATCCGAAGCCGCCGCGGTCGAGATCGGCCAGGACATCAGCTTCAAGGTGCTGGCGCTCCCGAACCGTAATCTGACGGCCCGCGTCAACTACGTCGCCGCGGCGATCGATCCGAACACCCGCCGGCTGATGGTCCGCGCCACGCTGGACAATCCGGACGGTGCGCTGAAGCCGGAAATGTTCGCCAATGTCACGATCTACTCGGCGTCCGACCATCCTGCCGTCGGCGTGCCGCGCACGGCGCTGATCTACGAAGGCGATCAGGTCCGCGTCTGGGTCGCCCGCGACGATCGCTCGATCGAGCTGCGCACCATCAAGCCCGGTCTCACCGCAGGCAATCTGGTCGAAGTGATCGGCAATCTGAAGCCCGGCGAGAAGATCGTCACCAAGGGCAGCCTGTTCATCGACCGCGCCGCCACCGGCTGAGGTTTTCTGACCTAGGGCACCCTTTCACTCCTCCTTCGCCTTCCCCTCTTGCCTCCTCGTCCCGCGCGAAAGGCCGCTCTCGCGTAACCTGTCGCAAAGTTCATTTGACGGTGCGGAACGATGATGGAGAGAACACCGGACGCCTGATCGCGGTTCCCGCCGCCTGCCTGCCTGAAAGGTTCGATCCGGATGGGTCGCCTCGTAGCCCTTGCCGTCAACCGACGCTTTTTGATGGTCGCGATGTTTCTGCTGGTGCTGGCCGGCGGCGCGATCGCTTTCAAGCAGCTCAACATCGAGGCCTATCCGGATCCAACCCCGCCGATGGTCGACATCGTGACCCAGAGCCCCGGGCTCTCGGCGGAAGAAATCGAGCGCTACATCACGATCCCGATCGAGACCCAGGTCGCGGGCATCAAGAACCTGAAGACGATCCGGACGATTTCGCTGTACGGCCTGTCCGACGTCAAACTGCAGTTCTCGTTCGATTACACTTATGACGAAGCGCTGCAGCAGGTGCTCAACCGGCTGTCGCAACTGCCCGCGCTGCCCGGCAATGCGCAGCCGGGCATCTCGCCGCTGAGTCCGATCGGCGAAATCTTCCGTTATCGGCTGGTCGGCCCGCCCGGCTACAGCGTGCTCGATCTGAAGACTTTGCAGGATTGGGTGCTGCAGCGCCGCTTCCGTGCGGTGCCGGGCGTCATCGACGTCACCGGCTGGGGCGGAAAGACCAAAACCTATGAGGTCCAGGTCGACTTCAACAAGCTGGTCGCCAATGGCTTGACCTTGCCGCAGGTACTGCAGGCGGTTTCCAACTCGAATATCAATGTCGGCGGCAACACCGTCGATATCGGCACCCAGTCGGCGGTGGTCCGCGGCGTTGGGCTTATCCGGTCGATCGACGATCTCGCCAACACCATGGTGACCTCGAGCAACGGCAACCCCGTCCTCGTCAAGGACATCGCCAATGTCAGCGTCGGCGAAAAGCCCCGGCTCGGCATCGCCGGCATGAACAATGACGACGACATTGTCCAGGGCATCGTGCTGATGCGGCGCGGCGAGAAGAGCTCGCCGACCATCGCGCGGGTCGAGCAGACGGTGAACGCGATCAACGCCTCTGGCGTGCTGCCTCCGGGCGTGCGGATCGAGCGGATTTACGACCGCAAGGATCTGATCGACACCACCACCCACACCGTGCTGCACAACATGGTGGTCGGCATCCTGCTGATCGTGTTCCTGCAGTGGGTGTTCCTCGGCAATTTGCGAAGCGCGCTGATCGTCGGCGCCACCATTCCGTTCGCGTTGTTCTTCGCGGTGATCATCCTGGTGCTGCGCGGTGAATCCGCGAATCTGCTGTCGGTCGGCGCGATCGATTTCGGCCTGATCGTCGACGCCACCGTGATCATGGTCGAGGCGATCTTCAGACGGCTGTCGCACAGCACGCCCTTGTCGGACGAAGAGCGCAGCCACATCTCGTCCGAAACCATCATGGACATGAAGAGCCATGCGATCCTGTCGGCCGCCGCCGACGTCTCGCGCTCGATCTTCTTTGCGGCAGCGATCATCATCGCGGCGTTCCTGCCGCTGTTCACGCTGTCCGGCGTCGAAGGCAACATCTTCGGGCCGATGGCGCGGACCTATGCCTACGCGCTCGCGGGCGGCCTGCTCGCCACCTTCACGGTGACGCCGGCGCTCTCGGCGATCATCCTGCCGTCGCACGTCAAGGAAACCGAGACGTTCCTGATGCGCTGGCTGCATCGGCTGTACATGCCACTGCTCGGCTGGGCGGTCGCCAATCGGCGGCTGGTGATGGCCGGCGCCGTCGGGCTGGTGCTGATGACCGTGGTGGCATCGCGCTTCCTCGGCCTCGAATTCCTGCCCAAGCTCGAAGAAGGCAATCTCTGGGTGCGCGCGACGCTTCCGCCGACCATCTCGCTCGCCGAGGGCAACACCTACGTCAATCAGATGCGGCGGCTCATCCAGAGCTTTCCCGAGGTCGAGTCGGTGGTGTCGCAACACGGCCGGCCTGACGACGGCACCGACGCGGCCGGTCTGTTCAATGCCGAGTTCTTCGCGCCGCTGAAGCCGGTGTCGCAATGGCCCGGCGTCAAGGACAAGGACGAACTCACCGCGCGGATGCTGAAACAGTTGCAGGACAAATTCCCCGGCGTCGAGTTCAACTTCTCGCAATATCTGCAGGACAACGTGTCCGAAGCGGTGTCCGGCGTGAAGGGTGAGAACTCGATCAAGCTGTACGGCAATGACCTGCAGGCGCTCACCGATACGGCGAACAAGATCAAGGCCGTGCTTGCGACGGTGCAGGGTGTCACCGACCTCGCGGTGTTCACCTCGCTGGGACAGCCGACGATCCAGATAGACGTCGACCGCGCTCGCGCGGCGCGTTACGGGCTGGCGCCCGGTGACATCAATGCGACCATCCGGGTCGCGATCGGCGGCGACAGCGCGGGCGATCTTTACGAGCCCGGCAGCGACCGGCATTTCCCGATCATCATCCGGCTCGCGCCGGAGTATCGCAAGAGCGCCGAGGCGATCCACAATCTGCGGATCGGCGTGCAGGGGCCGAACGGCATTACCCAGATTCCGCTGAGCGAAGTGGCATCGATCCAACTCGTCTCGGGCGCCGCCTATATCTATCGCGAGCAGCAGGAGCGCTATCTGCCGATCAAGTTCTCGGTGCGCGAGCGCGACCTCGGCAGCGCCATTCAGGAGGCGCAGCAGAAGGTCGCCGAGCAGATACAACTGCCACCCGGCTCACGAGTCGAATGGGTCGGCGAATTCGGCAACCTGCAGGACGCGATCAAGCGTCTGTCGATCGTGGTGCCGATCAGCCTCCTTCTGATCGGCGTACTGCTGTTCTTCAACTTCGGATCGTTCGTCGACACGTTGCTGGCGATGAGCGTGATCCCGATGGCGATCTTCGGCGGTGTGATGGGGCTGCTGGTCAGCGGCATTCCGTTTAGCGTGTCGGCGGCAATCGGCTTCATCGCGCTGTTCGGCATCGCCGTGATGGACGGCATCATCATTTTGTCACAGTACAATCAGCTCATCGACCAGGGTCTCGATCGCATCAAGGCGGTGGTGCGAACCGGCGAGCTGCAATTGCGTCCGGTGCTGATGACCTGCGTGATTGCCGGCGTCGGCCTGTTGCCGGCGGCCGTGTCGCACGGCATCGGCTCGCAGGTTCAGAAGCCGCTGGCGATCGTCGTCGTCACCGGCATGATGCTTGCCCCTGGGGTGATTCTAATCACGCTGCCGGTCCTGATCTCGTATTTCTCGCGCCGCCGCCTCGGATGATTACTTAGGCTGCGCGTAGTTCTGCGAGGATTCGCAACAAGCACATTTCAAGAAATGCCTGCGAAACAGCAGGAAATGCTCTGTCGCGGTGCGGCATGCGCCTGTCGCGTCAAATATTCGCAGGCCTCGATTGACCTGCGTCAAGCGGCATGCGTGTAGGCCATGTCAGCATGCAATCATGGCTAGGCTCCTGGTATATCGATGTCCGCAAAGCGGTCTGATGACTCAGACCTGGCTCGCCGACGAGGCGGGCGGAGATCGGCTGACCTACGAGCCCGTGTTTTGTCTGGCCTGCTCGCAACAGCATTTCATCTGCGCCGAGACTGGCCGGGCCTTGGGTGACCGGGTCGAGGCGATCACCGTGACGCATGGACCGGCATTTCCGCCGGAGCAGGGCGGGGGCTACGCCGTGGGCAATCCGCAGGGGCAGGCCGAGTCGTTTGGGCTGCCGACCACCGTGCCCTCCGGCGATCACGCCAAGGCGTGCTGATTCGTCAAAGGCGTGCTGATTTTTCTGCTACTTGTCGCGATCTCGTCAACCCGACGCATGTTTGCGATCGCGGATTCGGCCATGGGGCGCGGGCGAATTAGCAGCCACGAGTGGCGATTGCTGCGAGGCTGCCGACAGCAGACGTGCGGCACGTGCCGGCTTATTGTCCGGACGGCGTCCGCAGGCCGTGCCAAGCGTCGCGCACCTGATGGTAGTGAACTTCAGGCAGGTAGTCGGGCGTGTTGAGGCCGAGGGTCTGGACGTCGAGGCGGCCGATCGCACTGAGCAGGGTGTAGGAGGCGATCACCCGATCGCGCTGCGCGCCGATCAGGCGTGCGCGCGCCAGGATCAGGTCCTGCTGCGAGTTGAGCACGTCCACGGTGGTGCGCTGACCGCCTTGGGCTTCGCGGCTGACGCCTTTCAGCGCTATCTCGGCAGCGCGCACTTCGGCCTCGGAGGCGCCAACTGCGATCTTGGCTCCCTCGTTGCTGACCCAGGCGGCGATCGCGGCGGTCCGGGACTGATTGCGCACCTGGTCCAGCACCAGCCGGCTCTGCGCAGCGAGTTCTTTCGACTGCCGGGTCTGCGCGGCGGCGAGGCCGCCGTCATAGATCGGCGCATTGATCTGGCCCACGATCGAAGCTTGATCGGTCCCGTTGGTGCCGAGCGTGGAGTCGGACTGCCGGCTGCGGCTGGCGCTGCCCTGCACGGTGACGGTCGGCAGCAGCGCGCCTTCCGCCACCTTGATGGTCGTGGTGGCGACATCGACATCGTAGCCGGCCGCCAGAACGGCCGGATTGCCCTGCATCGCCAGCGACATCGCGTCTTCGCGGCTGCGCGGCAGCAGCCGGTCGACCGGCGAGGCGGGCCCGAGTCGGGAGGGAGAATTGCCGACGACCTGCGCGTAGGTGGCCTCGCTGATCGCGAGATTGACCTCGGCGGCGTTCAGATCCGAACGCCCGCGGCTGAGGCGGGCCTCGGCTTGTGCGGTGTCGGTCGGCGTCACGTCGCCGGCATTCAGCCGCTTGTTGGTGATGTCCAGCGTCTGGCTGAGAAAGTCGACGTTGGCCTTCTGCGCTGCGACCAGCGCCTGATTGGCCAGCACGTTCGTGTAGGCGGTGACTGCATCGAGCAGCACACCCTGACCGACATTGCGCAGCGCCTCGCGACCGGATTTCACCTGCAACTCGGCGACCCGTACGCTGTTGGCGTTGCGAAAGCCGTTGAACAGCGTTTGCGTCACAGTGACGCCGATCGTCCAGGGCTTGAGCGTTGCGGTCTGGATGGTGTTGTCCGGCAGCAGATTGCGAACCGACTGCATGCCGGCGCCAAGGCTGGCGATGATCTGCGGCCGGTAGCCTGAGAGCGCCGACGGTACGTTCTCGTCGGTGGCCCGCTGCCGGGCACGCTCCGCATTCAACTGCGGATTGGTCTGATAGGCTTTTGCCAGCGCCTCGGTGAGGCTTTCGGCAGATGCCGGAGTGATCAGCAGCAAGGCGACGGCTGTCGCGGCGCAAAGGCTTCGCCGCGCCACGCGCAGGCAGCCTTCAACACCGCTGATATGGGCGTTCTTGTTCATCCGTCCCGCTGCGTTCTGCAACATCCGCCCCCGCCGATGCCTAGCATGTTTAGAACGCGGTGCCGCGAGAGGCAAACCGTCCGCGGGACCTGTGGATGTTTGCTGTGAGCACTGTGGTGCCTTGGCAACGCTGCGACGATCGAGCGCGCAGCAGAATGCAGCGACCGCCGGGCGGTCGCCGCATCTGTCATCTTCTCGTCAGCGGTTCTTGATGTTCGGCTTACGCTTCTCGATGAAGGCCGCCATGCCTTCGGACCGATCTTCCAGCGCGAAGGTCGCGTGGAAGAGGTCGCGCTCGACCGCAAGACCTTCGGCCAGCGTGCTCTCCAGCGCACGGTTGACCGCGTTCTTCGCCATCGCCGCGGCGGGCCGCGACATCGAGGCGATTTTCTCGGCGGCGGCGAGTGCTTCTTCCATCAGCTTGTCCGCCGGCACGATGCGGCTGACGAGGCCGGCGCGCTCGGCTTCCTGCGCGTCCATCATCCGTCCGGTGAGGCACAGATCCATCGCCTTGGCCTTGCCGATTGCGCGCGTGAGTCGCTGCGTCCCGCCAATCCCCGGAATCGTGCCGAGGGTAATTTCCGGCTGGCCGAACTTCGCCGTCTCCGCAGCGATGATGAAGTCGGCCATCATCGCCAGTTCGCAGCCGCCGCCGAGCGCATAGCCGGCAACCGCCGCGATGGTCGGCTTGCGGCAGCGCGCCAGCCGATCGCCGCCGATTGCGGTGAAGTCCTCGTTGAACATGTCGATGAAGCCTTTCGGCTGCATCTCCTTGATGTCGGCGCCGGCGGCGAAGGCTTTCTCGCTGCCGGTGATCAGGATGCATCCGATCGCATCATCGGCCTCGAGGTCCTCGACCGCGGCGCCGATCTCGCCGAATACGCCGAACGACAGCGCATTCAGCATCTTCGGACGGTTGAGCTTGATGATGCCGACCGCGTTCTGGCGCTCGACGATGATGAATTCAAAACTGCTCATGATGCATTCCCGTTGAGGGCCGGTCGCGGCCGCGGGCAATCTGCCCGCTGGCGCGAGGCGCTTCAAGGGGAGGCCGCGGATCTCAGGCCATGAACATGCGGGCGGCCGAAGCCAGGGTCAGCAGGCCGCCGGCGGCAATGAAGATCTTGCCAATCAGAGACGCCTTGTCCCAGGCGCCCTCGTTGGCGGTGGCGGAGGAGACCTGTGCGGTGCCGACCGTCGCCGGCGCCGGCTGCTGCGGCGCTGCGGTGGAGGCCATGGTGGTCGGGGCCGGGGCTTCTGCGGCGCGGTCGAGCTCATTCACCTCGTCGGGAGCGACCACCGGGGCGGCGGCTGGTTGTGCCGACGCAGGCTCTGACCCGTTTGCCCCCGGCGTGGAGGTTGTCGGGCTCGGCGTCGCGCCATCGGCAGCTGCGACCTGCGGCAATTGGGCGTTGGCGTTCGCAACGGACGCCGGAAGGCTAGAGGAGGGCGGAACCGACGTCGCGGCATCGGCCTCGGAAGCCGGCGCCTTCGCTGCGTCTGCGGCGGCCGTGTTGGTTTTGCTGTCGTCCTTGGTGTTCTGGGCGCTCGGCTTGGCGGGCTTGGCCGGAGCCGTTTTCTTCTTCACCTGCCTGGCATGGGGCCGGGCTGCCTTCTTTTTGGCGACGGGCGCTGGGCTAGCCTGAGTCGCGCCATCTGCCGGCGCGGCGGCGGCGTGGGTCGGTTGCAGCGGTCCGTACAGACAAGCCAGTAATCCGGCTGCGATGATCAATGCCGAGTGGCTGCTGACCACGCTCTTCATGGCAATCTCCCCAAGTTTGCCAGCCCCAGCGTCACAATGCCCCTGCGGCAATGGCGTCAGCGGGGCCAAACCGTGAGGAATCGTCGCCAGCCCGCGGCAATATTTTGGCAAGTTCTGTGGCAAGCTGCCTCATTTGTGGACCCGGCCAGCCGAAGCCGTGTCCCGGAATTCGCCGCGAGTCGGGCCTCATTGGGATTGGCGAAGGACCTTCCTGCACTTGCACTGCGTTCGGAAGAGTCGAGGCCGAGAATGGATTGCTGTAAGGCCGGGGCAGTGCAAGGCATTTCCGGTTTGTTACTGATTGCGAATGAAATTGACTCGCTTCCCGGCTGTGCTAGCAGAGCAGTGGGGGTATCAAGTTGAGCCAGTTTGCACGCAAGCGCAGGATTGCATGGGTCGCCGCATGGACGGCCACCTACGCGCTCGTGCTTAACGTGCTTCTCGCCAGCGCACTACTCGCTGCGCAATCGCCGGCGCAGCTGCTTGCCGGTCACGAGTTCTGTCTGTCGAGTGAAGATGCGGCGACGCCGGTCGACTCCGGCAAGGCCAAGCCGGCCGCGATCCATTGTCCCCTTTGTATCGGTCATCATGTCAGCGCAGCGCCGCCGCCGGTCGCACCCGCGGTCGCGATCCGGCTGGCCTTCGGCACGACGTATGATCCGCCGCGCCCGGAAATCTTCGTCGCGTTCGCGCAGACGCGAGACCATCAACCACGCGGACCTCCGGCTCTGAGCTGACGATTTGCGCCGTTGTGGCGCGCACATCTCTCGTCATCTCAGCTCCCGGAGTAAGTCCATGTCGTCCGCAATTGTGCGACCGCGCCGGCTCGTGCCGCTGCACGCCGCTGCGCTTATCACCACCTCTCTCGTCACGCTGCCTGCGGCCGCTCAAAGTCGCCAGGACCTGCCGCCCGTCACCATCCAGGCGCCGGATCCGGTTCGCCCCGCCGCACCGCGGCCACAGCAACGCAGTCCATCCAGCAGCACCCGAGCCGTGCGAACCGTGGCGCCGGCGCCGCAAATCACGCCGCCGCCGGATGCTGCGCCAGCAGCGGGGCGAGGCCCTGCGCTCACTGTGCTTACGGTCCAGCAGGCGCTTGCCGACATTCAGCAGACTCCGGGCGGCGTCGCGCTGGTGCCGGCCAACGCCTATCGCAACTCCACCGTCGCCAACACCATCAAGGACATTCTCGACTACGTGCCGGGCGTGTTCGCGCAGCCGAAATGGGGCGACGACACGCGGCTGTCGATCCGCGGCTCGAGCCTGTCGCGCAATTTCCATCTGCGCGGCGTGCAGCTCTATATGGACGGCATTCCGATCAACACCGCGGACGGCTACGGCGATTTCCAGGAAATCGATCCCACTGCCTACAACTATGTCGCGGTGTACAAGGGCGCCAACGCGCTGCAGTTCGGCGCCAATTCGCTCGGCGGCGCGATCAATTTCGTCACCAAGACCGGCCGCGATCCGTTCCCGAACGGCGTCAGCGTCGATGCCGGTGCTTTCGGCTTCCGGCGGCTGCAGGCCAATGCCGGCGGCGTCAACGGCGCGTGGGACGGCTACGTCACCGCCTCGACTCAGGCGGCCGAAGGCTTCCGCAATCACAGCGACGGCGAGGCGCACCGGCTCAGCGCCAATACCGGCTATCAGATCACGCCGGATATCGAGACCCGGTTCTATCTCAACGTCAACCACGTCCGGCAGCGGATTCCCGGCAGCGTCAGCAAGGACAGCGCGCTGAATTCCCCGCAGACCGCCACAGCCAACAACATCGCGCTCGATCAGCAGCGCAACATCGACACGGTGCGGCTCGCCAACAAGACGACAATCCGGTTCGACAATACGGTAGTCGATTTCGGTGCGTTCGGCGTCGACCGCCATCTCATGCATCCGATCTTCCAGTGGCTGGACTATCGCTATCAGGATTACGGTGGCTTCGCCAAAGTCACGGACGATCGTGAGATTGGCGGCTTCCGCAATCGCCTCGTCGCAGGCGTCAACATTCTCAACGGCCGCCTCGACAACAAGCAATACGTCAACATCGCCGGGCAGAAGGGCGCGCTGGCGTCGTCGTCGCTCGACAAGTCGACCAACGCCTCGCTGTACATCGAGGATTCGTTCTTCTTCCTGCGCAACGTGGCGCTGGTCGCGGGCACGCAGTTCCTGCATGCGACGCGCGACCGCAAGGACCGCTTCCTGTCCGACGGCGATCAGTCCGGATCGACGGAGTTCAATCTCTGGAGCCCGAAGGGCGGGTTGCTCTGGCAGATCGATCCGACATGGCAGGCCTACGCCAATATTTCGCGCAGCGCCGAGGTGCCGAGCTTTGGCGAAAGCGCGTCGGGGCCGGGCATCCCGTTCATTCCCTTCACCAGCATCCGGCCGCAGCGCGCGACGACCTATGAGGTCGGCACGCGTGGCAGCCGGCCGGACCTCACCTGGGAGCTGACCGGCTATCGTGCGGAGATCAAGGACGAACTGCTGTGCCTCTACAGCGCGTTCGGCAATTGCAACGTCACCAACGCCGATCGTACCGTCCACCAGGGTATCGAGGCCGGGCTGGGCGTTGCGCTGTTCAAGAACCTGTTCGAGCGCGGCCCGGCGCCGGATCGGCTGTGGCTCAACATGGCCTACACGTTGAACGACTTTCGCTTCGACAACGATGCGAAGTTCGGCAACAATCTGCTGCCCGGCGCGCCGCGGCACTATCTGCGCGCCGAGCTACTCTATAAAAATCCGAACGGATTCTATGCCGGGCCGAATGTGGAGTGGGTGCCGCAGGCTTACTACGTCGACAGCGCCAACACGCTGCAGACCGAGCCTTATGCGCTGCTCGGCCTGAAGGCCGGCATCGACAATGGCGGGCCGTATTCGATCTACATTGAGGGGCGCAACATCCTCAATAAGACCTACATCGCCTCCGCCAGCATCATCGACAAGGCCAACGCCAACTCGCCGCTGTTCGAACCCGGCACCGGCCGCGCCGTCTACGCGGGCTTCAAGGCACGTTGGTGATCTAGACGGTTGAAAGGCGCCGGCCGCTCAGGCGGCCGGCGGCTTGGCAACGGCGGTGGATTGCTGCATGCGGTGGAAGCGCAGCACCTGCTGTGCGGTCGAGGTGCGCAGGCGCTCATAGGTGAAACGGCACTCGTCGAGGTCGGCGGACTTGATGCCTGTCAATTCGTCGCGCATCTCGATGATCGCCTTGACGGTGGCCCAGCTCAGCTTGCAGACCTTGGCGAGGATCAGCAGGCCCTCGTCGCGCGACTCGACCATGAGAGACTCGGCGGTTTCCACCGACGTGCCGGCGAGGCAGGCAATCGCCTGGTTGATCTCGTCGAATTTGCGCTCGTTGGCGAAGGTGAAGACCTGCTCCTCGTTGATCCGGCCGTCCTCGTACAGCGCACGCACGAGCCCGTGGGCGATATTCGTCTGCAGGCTGATCGCCGCCGGCGCGGAGCGCGCCAGCCGGCTCGCCTGTTTCACGGCGCTCGTCACTTCACCGGCGACTTGGGGATTCGCAGCCTGGAGCTTCGCACGTACCGATGCGGAGGCAAGCGCGATCATCTTGAGATATTGCGCCCGCGGGATGGCGCGGCGGCTGAGCTCGCCGGCCAAACCTTCGTCCAGTTCGGCGCGCTTGACGAGGATCGAATAGCTGTTGTCGGAGAACTCCGCGCCAGGGTTCCGGACGGTGCTCTGCACCACGTGTTCGTTGCCGAGTTCAACCAACACGTCGGTGACGGCGCCGCTGAGCGAGCGGCGCGTCGAGATGGCCATCATGTGGTTCTGCCCTTTGGTGCGGGCATTGGCGATCAGCGTGGCATCGTCGAGCTGATCGGATTGCGACAGAACTGGCGCGGCAATTTCGATCATGTCCTCGAAGGCGAGATGATGAATGATCCGCGGCGGCGCTTTCACCGGCGCCAGACGCTGCGCCAGCAGCACCTTGGCGTTACTCTCGATGTTCTTGACCAGGCAGTTGAAGACGTCGTCGAACAGGGCGATCTGATCGTCGCAATAGTCGACCTCGCCGTCGAGATAGAGGTCCGTGACGCGGCGCAGGGTTTCGACCCGGCGCGCGACGGTGCCATGCATCAGAGTGGCCTGCAACTCATCGAGGAGGTTGGCGGCGGAAAGTGCCGGTTGTGAACTCATCATCCATCCTGGCGTATCAACAACCTGATTCTTCAGATTGCGAAGATGCGGTTACGTCCCATTTCTTTGGCGGTGTAGAGCGCGCTGTCGGCGCGGGTGAGGACGGTATCCGCCGACTCGGCCGTTGCCGTCGTCGCGACGCCGGCCGACAAGGTCACTTTCATCCCCGACGAGAAGGCCGTCCAATCCAGCTCGGCCACGATCTCGCGCAGCCGTTCCAGCATTGCTTCCGCCTCCTCGCTCGCGGTGTTGGGCAGCAGCAGCAGGAACTCCTCGCCGCCATACCGGCCGAATCGATCGAAGCTGCGGATATTTGCGAAGATAGTGATCGCGAATGTGCGTAGCACTTCGTCGCCGATCGGATGACCGAAGCCGTCGTTGATCCGCTTGAACCAGTCGAGGTCGATCAGCGCCAGCGATAGGGGAGCTCCGCTCCGTTCGGCGCGATCGATCTCTTCGTTGAGCATCCGCATGATGCAACGGCGGTTAAACGTCCCGGTGAGCTCGTCCAGTTCGGCAAGCTCCTCGATCCGCTGATACGCATCGCGCAGCTCGGCGCCGCGCTTGTAAAGCGTCTCTCGCAACTTGCTGGAATACATCCCGATGAAGATGCAGCGGCCGATCGTCAGTACCAGCACCAGCAAAGTGGCGAGGCGTTCGGAGATTGAGCCGTGTGGCATCGCGAACGGTCGATCGGTGAACAGGAACAGTCCGGCCAGCGCCGCCGTCATGGCGCCCCAGCACAGCAGACTCTGGCCAGGGCTGGCGCGGACCGATGCCAGGCTGAAGACGATGAACAGCGATCCCAGGAACAGGAAGGCGGCTTGCGGCACCCAGAAGCTGAAGCCGAGCATCACCGCCATGTTGACCGCGACGGTCGGCACGACAAGGTAGTGATCCTTGAAACGGTCGTGGAAACCCGCCTCGGACAGCAGGATGTTGCCACCTGTAAGGACCAACGCGCAGGCGAAATAGGCCGGTACGGTGCCGAACGAAATCGTCCCCGCATAGGCGTAGATCAGCAGCAGGAGAGTATCGATCAGGTAGCTCACCGCCACCAAATCGAACATCTGCCGTCGCTGCTTCATCCGCTTGGCACGCATCGCGAGCGTCTTGGCGGAATCCGCCGACGCTGGTGAGATGCCCGGGAATGCGGCAGTTGCTGTCATCGCTCGCTTCGGCGCGTGTGAGTTGAGGGAACCTACGTGGAAAAGCCTTTAGGTTTCGTATCCTTGCAAGGCGGAGGAAGTTCGGGGGATAGTTCTTATGTATCTGCAACCAAAGAATAAATTTGGTTCGGGTGGCCTGGGGCTGGTTGCCGCAGGAGGGCCTTGGCTCCTCCAATGTGGATAGGCCGCGCATTTGGCGATCCAAATTGATAAAGATCCGACCCTAAGGGCGCGGGCGAGTCGGCTTCCGGGAAACTGGCGGCGCACTGCCGGGGGCAATCCCGGATGCGGGCGGGAACCCGTGTGCTTGGCCTCACAGAAGCAATGTGGCATGCAGGTCCGATGATAAATTTGCCTTTGGTTGTCGAACCTTCTGCGGGTTTCAACCGACTTATCGTGCGGGACGGCCGGTGATTACCAAGCAGGCGACTACCGACGAGGATCTGATCAGGCGGATCGCCCAAGGCGACCGTGGGGCGATGCAGGTTCTCTACGGCAGGCACCATGTCCGGGTTTATCGCTTCGGTCTGAGGCTGGTGAGGAACGAACAGATCGCCGAGGACCTTATCAGCGAGGTCTTTCTGGATGTCTGGCGCCAGGCTGGGAAGTTCGAGGGGCGGTCATCTGTTTCAACCTGGCTGCTGGCGATTACGCGGTTCAAGGCGCTCTCCGCGCTGCGACGCCGCAAGGACGCCGAACTGGACGATGAAGCCGCCGCTGCGATCGAAGATCCTTCCGACGATCCGGAAGTGACGATCCAGAAGAAGGATACCGGCGATGTGTTGCGGAAGTGCCTTGAAGGGCTTTCGGCCGACCATCGAGAGATCGTCGACCTCGTCTACTACCATGAGAAATCCGTGGAAGAGGTCGCTCATATTGTCGGCATTCCGGAGAATACCGTGAAGACCCGACTGTTCTATGCGCGCAAGAAACTGGCCGATCTGCTTCAGGCAGCCGGCGTGCAGCGAGGCTGGCCATGATGGCGATGAGCAAATCGATGCTTGAGCATCAGGAGCCGGGCGACATCGAGGCGCTGCTCCCGTGGTATGCGGCCGGAACGCTCAACGCTCGCGACGCGCATCGCGTTGCGGAAGCGCTCGAGCACGATCCCGAACTCGCCAAACAATACGCCGCCGTGCTTGACGAATATTCCGCAACGATCGAGCTGAACGAGAGCCTTGGTGCTCCGTCGTCGAAGGCCATGCAGAAACTGTTTGCGGCGATCGACGCAGAGCCGTCGCGGTCCATGCAGGCCGGTTTCGCGCTGCCGGGGGAGAGCTTCGGCGCCCGTTTTGCCGCCTTCGTCAAAGGACTGTCGCCCAAGGTTTTGACTTGGTCTGCCTCGGTCGCCAGCGTGGCGCTGGTGCTGCAGGCGGGGTTGATCGGTGCAATGCTGGTCTGGACGCCGGGGGGCGTGCTCGAAACCGGCACTTATCAGCCGCAGAGCGACCGCGCCCCGGCATCTCGCGCGGAGCAGGAGCGTGTGCCGCCGGCTGCCGCCCCCGCGCCGTCGACCATCGCGCCGCCGGCGGTGAACTCCGCACCTTCGGCCAGCGTGCCGCCTGCGGGCGCACCTCCCGCGACGATTCAGCGCGCTGCACCGCTCACGCGTAGCCTCGGCGGCGAGACCGTGCCGCGGGTGTTCGTCCGCTTTGCATCGGATGCCCGTATGTCGGAAATCACCGCGCTGCTCGAGACCTATCAGGCTTCCGTGGTCGACAGCAGCAAGGGCGGTGTGTTCCGACTGCAATTCGCCGGCGGCGCGCGATCCCAGCAGGACCTGGCGCGGCTGATCGCCCGGCTGGAAAAAGAGCCGATCGTGGCGGCAGTTCTGCCGGCGCCCTGAGACCGGATGCCGGAGCCCGCGTACCGCTTACAAGCACCTCACGCCGCGTGGGCGCAGAGGGCGATTTGCCCGGCTATGCCGCGCCAGCCACTTCAGAAAAATTCGCAGCCGCGTTGAACGTTTGATGTTGTCCCGCTGACCAATTGGTGTGGGAGCGCAAAGCCCCAACGAGGCTGTATTCGGCGCGAGCGCCCATCCACCCCAGCGCCAATATGGCTTGTGACCCGCCCGGCTGTCCCCCCGGGCGGGTCCTTTCTTTTTGGGGCGCTGCACTCCGCCGGCAACCTCACCCAAATTGGACACGACGCTCCGGAAGTGTCGCTGGATTCGCTCAGCCATACTTCGTGGCATTACGGGGGCACCGTCAGCTGGACATGGTAAATTTTTGTTAACAAACTGATTCATATGCTTGCATCGATTCGTAAGTAGCGTCGCGTTCGTTTCCCCCTCTGGCGGATTGATCATGGAAGTCACCGACGCGATGCGCGGTCGTGCGATTGTCGAGCGCTGGTGCGTGCTCGCAGAGCAGCGGCTGGAATACCTGACAGAGCTGTTCGAAAGCGGCCGCTGGCGACGGTTCTTCAGCGAAGTGGCTTTTCTGGAGAATATCCAGGAGGCCAAGGCGGCGGTCGAGACCTGGCGTGACCTGCTGTATCGCGAGGCGACCATCGACAATAAGCCGATCGACATGTCATGGCTCGGCCATAATAAGAATCTCGCGCCACGACCGATCTTCTACCTCAGCGACGAGACGGCCGCGGAGCCGGTCCGAACGTTGAGCATCCCGCTGCCGGCCGCTCCTGAGCCGACCCCGGTCTACAGCCTGACGTTGCCGGCCGACCCCACCCCGTCGGTTCAGGCGCCGGCGATGGCTGCGGTGGAAACAGCGTCGACGCATCTGAGCATAGTGCCGTCGGCCGATCCGGACGACACCATTGACCCGCAATTCCTCGATGCAATCGAGCCAGATGGGCCGCCCGCGTGGCAGACCGCGCTCGACTTCGGTGTGCTTGCGGAGCGCTATCCGCTGCTCCGCAAGGCCGGTTGATCGCGACCGACTTACTTCGACAGGAAATCCAGCACCAACTCGCGATAGCGGTCGGGTGCCTCCAGGAACACGAGGTGTCCCGTGTTCGGGATCACCTCGGCGCGCGCATTCGGCATCTCGGCCGCGAGTTTCCTGGCCAGCTCGGCGTTCTGCCCCATCTTCGCACGCAATTGCTCAGGCGCATTGGGCCTGCCCGGTGCGTTGTGATCGTCCGCGCCCATGATGAACAAGGTCGGGCGGGTGATCAGTGGGATCTCGTGTGCCACCGGCTCACGATAGATCATCTGCCCTGACGCCACGAAGGCGCGCAACCACCGCGGATAATCCGGACTGCCCTTGATATTGAAGCGGGCATCGATGAACGGCGTGACCTGATCCGGCGGCAGCTTGAGTGCATAGTTGGTCTCAAGCTGCTTGCGATAGCCTTCTGCGGTGAGCTTGTCTTCATTCGCGATGATGGTGTCGGTCGGCGTCGGCGGCACATAGAGCCGGTAGTCCTCCAGACCGATCGGCGCAGTCAGGACGAGATGGTCGACCAGGTCGGGGTAGGCGCGGGCGATCCGGACGCCGAGCATCCCGCCGAGCGAATGAGCGACGATATCGGTCTTGGTGACTCCGAGCTTGTCGAGCAATGCAACGGTGTTGCGCGCGAGATCGTCGAAATGCAGATCCCCGGTCGGCTTCGAGGATTTGCCGAAGCCGATCTGGTCCGGCACCACGACCCGATAACCCGCCTCACTCAGGACCTTGATCACCGGCGCCCAATAGCTCGACGGAAAGTTGCGGCCATGCAGCAGAACGACGGTCCGGCCGTTCGGCTGCGCCGGGGCAATGTCCATATAGGCCATAGTAAGATGTTCGTTCCCGGCGACGACGCCGAACGCCTGCACCGGATATGGATAGGGATAGCCTTCGAGATTGATACCATAGGGCTCGCGGGCATGAGTCTCCGCCGAGGCGAGTGACGGAGCGAGAACGATGGCGGCAGTAAGCAGCAGCTTCAGCAAGTGAGACATGGGCTTCCATCTGCGGGAGGGAGATCTCGACCACGACGCCTGAGCGTGCAAGTCGTTCCGGAGAGCGATGCAGCGTCGCAGCAGACGCAAGATGCTCTGCTAGACTTTGGACCAATGCAGGGCGGCCAGGTCAAGGTGCGAAAGGTTGAGTCGGAAGTCTCGGACGGTGCAGAAAACCCGATGAGACAATGAGTTGTTAGTAGGCTTTGATATAGATCAACCATTCGTGTTCGCTTCGTTGCGCGAACTGCCTTTCGTATTTGATTGGTTGTGCTGCCTGCCTCTTTAAACTTTCAAAATGAATTCGGGCGCATCTCTGCGCGGCGAACACCGCCGTTCGCCCACAAGCATTCATATCACGCCAGGAAGACCGCCGCCCGATCAGAACTGCGTCGCGACGCGGAGCGATGCCTGCCGTGATTCAACAGGACACAGCCGAGCCGCTTATGGGCTCGCAGTGAAAGTCAGATCATGACACGCACAGCCAAACCGACTGCCGCTCCTTCGTCGTCGAGTGCTCTCGCCATTTTCACCAATCGCAAGATTGGCACCAAGATCGCGATCGGCTTCGCTGCAATCCAGGTGCTGATGGCGATCCTTGCAGTGATGAACTATACCAGTTTCGGGACGCTCGGCGCAGCGTTCACCTCCTTCGGTCAACGCGTCGAGGTCGTCGATCTCGCCCACGATATCGACGGCGGCTTCTCGCATTTGCGAAACACCGTTCGCGAATATGGTTTGACCGGCGACGAGCCGCTGGTCAGCGATGTTGAGCAGGCCCGCCAGAAGCTCGCCGGCAGCATCGCGCAGGGCATGCGGCAGATTCAAAATCCCGAGATCCACGCGCAGTTGACCGACATCGATCAACAATTCGCATTGTACGGCGAAAAGTTCGCCGAGGTGGTCAAGCTGCGTCGGGATCAGAATCGCATCACGCTCGAAGTCCTCGGCCCGGTCGGCCAACGCCTGACGGCGAAGTTCGAACAACTGCAAGCTGCGACGATGACCGGCGACGGTGAGGGCCGCAACGCGCTGCTGGTCGGGCAGGGACTGAAAAGCTTCATGATGCTGCGGCTGGCCGCCAGCAAGATGCTGGGGATCCGGTTCGAGAAGGACTCGCTCGCGACCGCCGAGAAGGTGCTGGTCGACCTGAAAACGGCATTGTCGGCGTTGAAGACCTCGGTCGATACGGCATCGGAGCAGAAGCAGATCGCCTCGGTCGAGGCTGATCTGGCGGTTTATGCCGACGGCTTCCGACAGGCGGGGGCGGACGTTGCCGGCATCGAGGCGAAGATCGGCGAGATGAGCAAGGTGGCGGGTACGCTGGCGGCCGCGACCAGGCGCATCAGCCAGATCGGCGTCGCCGAGCAGCAGCAGATCGGCAAGGAAACGCAGGCACAGGTGT
Source organism: Rhodopseudomonas telluris (assembly GCF_042432815.1). Lineage (NCBI taxonomy): Bacteria > Pseudomonadati > Pseudomonadota > Alphaproteobacteria > Hyphomicrobiales > Nitrobacteraceae > Rhodopseudomonas > Rhodopseudomonas telluris. Next base: position 243,349 of record NZ_JBHLWM010000005.1, on the reverse strand, counting down.
TCGATACCAGGTCGCAGACGCTGATCATCACCATCTCGGCGCAGCTCCTCGGTGTCGTGCTCGCCTGGCTGATCGGCCGTGCGGTGTCGCGTCCGATCGTGCAGATCTCCGACACGATGCGCGAACTGGCGTCCGGCAATCTCGACGTCGAAGTCGCCGGCTCTGGCCGGCATGACGAGATCGGCCTGATGGCCTGCACGGTCGAAGTGTTCAAGTCCAATGCGCTCGACGTGAAGCGGCTGAAGGAAGAGCAGGAAGAAGCTGAGCGTCGCGTCGCCGAGGAGCATAAGGCCGAGATCAGGCGGCTGGCCGACGACTTCGAAGGTGCTGTCGGTGAAATCATCCACACCGTGTCGGCGGCCTCGACCGAGCTGGAGTCTTCCGCCGGCACCTTGACCTCGACGGCGGACCGCTCGCAGGAGCTCGCGACCTCTGTCGCGGCGGCATCCGAGCAAGCCACCGCCAATGTGCAGTCGGTCGCATCGGCCACCGAACAGATGGCCTCCTCGATTTCCGAGATCGGCCGTCAGGTACATGAAGCGGCGCGCATCGCCGGCGAAGCCGTCGATCAGGCGCGCAAGACCAATCAGCGCATCGGCCAGCTCTCGGACGCGGCGAACAGGATCGGCGATGTGGTCGACCTGATCAATACCATCGCGGGGCAGACCAACCTGCTGGCACTCAACGCCACGATCGAAGCGGCGCGTGCGGGCGACGCTGGCCGTGGATTTGCCGTCGTGGCGCAGGAGGTCAAGGCGCTTGCCGAGCAGACCGCCAAGGCCACCGGCGAAATCAGCCAGCAGATCGGCGGCATGCAGTCGGCGACGCAGGACTCGGTCGGTGCGATCCGTGAGATCGGCGGCACCATCGAGCGGATGTCGGAGATCGCGTCCACGATCGCCTCCGCAGTGGAAGAGCAGGGCGCGGCGACGCAGGAGATATCGCGCAACGTGCAGCAGGCCGCGCGCGGTACTCAGCAAGTATCGTCCAACATTGTCGATGTGCAGCGCGGCGCCAGCGAAACTGGTTCGGCGTCTTCTCAGGTGTTGGCTGCCGCCCAAATGCTGTCTCGGGACAGCGCGCGCTTGCGCCAGGAGGTCGGCCGCTTCGTCGAGACCGTGCGCGCGGCCTGAGCCGCGCCTCTACTTGGCGCGGCGAGGATCGTTCGATAGAGAGCGGTGTGCGGCGCGGTTCTTGGGATTGCGACCGCGCACCGCGACGTCTGCTGCTCTCGATGGCCGGCTGACGGCGTGGGACAACGCGGCTCACGGCCGCGACGTGCTGCGCGGGCAGCCCGCTTACGTACGCGGGCAGAGGACTGACGGCGTCAATTTGTATCACGCGATGCCGATCGACGCGAAGATCGCGCTCGATCACGAACTCGGCGGCTGGGTCGGCAGTGCCGAGGTGCAGCTTGTCGCCGCCAAGACCGACGTCAGCCAGGTGCACAACGAACTGACGACGCCGGCCTATGCGCTGCTCAATCTGCGCAACGGCTATCGCTGGCAGAACGTCCGTCTTGATGCCGGCATCGATAACGTATTCGACAAGTTCTACACCCTGCCGCTCGGCGGCGCCGATCTCATCGACTACCGCACGGTGTCGATGATGGGCTCGTCGCCGACCTGGGGCTATTCGGTACCGGGTATGGAGCGCTCGTTCAACACCAGGCTGACGGTCTCGTTCTGAGCCGGATGACCAAACTTCGGCCTCCCGGCGGTGGCGGGGAGGCCGCCTTCTGCCGCTAGATACCTTTGCGGCGGTGAGCTGCTACCAAAGATCAACTCCGCCGACATCTTCGGTCATACGTGCGTCGATATGGTAATCACCCCGCGATGAATCCCGACGAGTCGAAGGATGTGGAAGCCGGTCTGCCCCGCTGTGATCGCGGCCCTGATCGCCAGCCCTGCGGCCGGTGACGCGGCCGTCAAGGCCGTGCGCATGGCAGATCCGGTGTTCGACTGGAGCGGTTTCTATATCGGCAGCCATCTCGCGGCGGTTGCCGGCCGCTCGGTTTGGTCGGTGCCGGGCGCGGCTCGTGCGAACGGTTCGCTCGATCTGTTCGAGCCTTTTCAGGCGTTCAAGGGGACGGGCAGCTACACAGTCGGGCTGCAGGGCGGCTACAATCTCGTGCTGCCGTCGCATTGGCTGGTCGGGATCGACGCCGATCTGACGTCGCCCAATGCGATCCGCGGCGATCATGCCGTCGGCCCGCCGGCAGGCGGGGCGCGGTTTGATCAGCAGGTACTGGTCGCGGGCACGCTGCGCGGCCGTCTCGGGTATGTGTTCGACGGCTGGCTGCCTTATGCGACGGCGGGATTTGCCTGGAGCTACGATCAGCTGCGCTGGACAGGAGACAGCGCGGCGACGCAGGGAGAGACCGCGCTGTTCTGGCGGTTCGGCTGGGCCGCCGGGGCCGGCGTCGAGTTTCCGCTGGCGCTGGCATGGAGCGCGCGGGCCGAGTATCTCGCGACCGGGTTCGGCCCGGCGTCGGTGAGCTTTCCGATCGCCGGGCAGCGGCTGGAGACGGACCTGCTGCTGCACAGTGTCCGCCTCGGGCTCGATTATCACCTCGGTGAAAACCTCGCCCGCAGCGACGTCTTCACCAAGGGCATCGACGCGCTGGAGCGGGACCGCTTCGCCGTCCATGGCCAGGCGACGCTGACCTGGCAATACGCGCTACCGTTTCGCGCGCCCTATAGCGGCACCAACAGTCTGACGCCCAACCAGGGCCGCGAGACCTTCGACACCACGTTCTATCTCGGCGCGAGACTATGGGACGGCGCGGAACTGTGGATCAATCCGGAGATCGACCAGGGTTTTGGCCTGAGTGGCACGTTCGGCGTCGCCGCGTTTCCGAGCGGCGAGTCTTACAAGGTCGGCTCCAACTATCCTTATGCGCGGCTGCCGCGTTATTTCATTCGCCAGACGATCGATCTCGGCGGCGAGATCCAGAGCGTGCAGGGCGGGCCGAACCAGTTCGCCGGCAAGCAGGCGGCCGATCGCATCGTCGTCGCCGCCGGCAAGTTCGCGGTCGGAGACATTTTCGACGTCAACAGATACGCCCATGATCCCCGGGTCGACTTCCTCAACTGGGGCTTCGCAGACGTCGCGACCTTCGACTACGCGGCCGACGCCTGGGCCTTCACCTACGGCGCCGCGGTCGAGTGGTACATCGGCGCATGGACCGTGCGGGCCGGCGTGTTCGACCTGCCGGTGACGCCGAACAGCACCGATCTCGATCCGAGCTTCGGCCAATTCCAGATCATCGGCGAGCTCGAACATCGCCACGAGGTCGGCGGCCAGCCCGGCAAGCTGATGGTCACGGGCTTCTTGAATCGGGCGCGGCTCGGCAATTTCGGCGACGCCGTCCGACTGGCGCAGGCGACCGGCACGATCCCCACCACCCCCGACGTGCGGCGCTACGCCAGCAAAACCGGACTGTCCGCGAGTCTGGAACAGCAACTGACGCCGGATGTCGGGCTGTTCGGGCGCCTCGGCTTCAGCAGTCCGAATCTCGAAGCCAACGCCTTCACCGATTCTGATCGGGCGGTTTCGGCGGGGCTCTCGGTTTCCGGCCGGCTGTGGGGGCGCGCGGACGACACATTCGGGCTTGCCGGATTGATCAATCACATCTCGGCCTCGCGGATCGCCTATCTCGATGCCGGCGGCCTGACGGCGATTGTCGGCGACGGCCGGCTGCCCAATCCCGGCACCGAGCAAGTGATCGAGGCCTACTACAGCCTGCCGGTCTATTCCTGGCGCCTCACCGCCGACTATCAGTTCATCGCCAACCCGGCGTTCAACCACGATCGCGGCCCGGTCTCGATCATCGCGACGCGGCTGCGCACGCAGTTTTAGGGCGTTGCGTTGTTGAACTGAGGCGATATGGCCTCTCAAGACGCGCCGAATCCCTCGTCCTGAGAGCCTGGCGAAGCCGGGCGTCTCGAAGGACGAGGCCGCGCAGCACCCCTGGCGCGTGGTTCGAGACGGCGCTGCGTGCCTCCTCACCACGAGGCTGTGCCTGCTGGCAGGTGGCTGGTGTGAGGCCGCCAGAATCGGATTCCAATTTCGAAGTGACAACTTCGACGCTCCGCGGTCATCGGGTGTAGCTGCATCGCACTCGCAACTATCATGCGTATGCGTCGTCGGCGTTGAAAGCTTCCTGTCAGCTTCGCTCAACTATCGTCCTGCGCAGATTCACACGCGCGCCCAGTCGGGCGCAGATGCATCTTGGGGAGGGTGCCGTGATCTCACGTTCGATCTTGGCGAGCATCGCCTCGCTGGCGTTTTGCGGAGCGGGACTTGCTGCGTCGGCGCAGGCGCCGAAGGATCCGCTGTGGAATTCGTATCACCTTGCGCAGCTGCCGACGGAAATCCAGCGGGTAGTTGCGTCACGCTGCCCGGCCGGACCGATCGCAGGCCATTATTTCGCGACGTACGCGCCGTCCACCATCGTGCTGCACTTCGAATATCTCGGCTGCCGCAACGGCGTGGCCGCCGTCTGCCGCGATGGCCAGTGTCTGCGGCAGGTGTATCGCGACGTCGGTGGTCACTATCGGTTGGAGCGCAGCTTTTTCGCCGCGGCGTATCAGTAAGCGGCTGGGCACGTTGTCAGTTTACCACTGCGGCGGCTCTTCCGGGGCGCTCTCGATTGATTGAAGCAATCGGGCTTCTCCAGAGGCGCGTAGTCCTCGTCCTGAGGAGCCCGGCAAAGCCGGGCGTCTCGAAGGATGAGGTTACGGATGCAGGTCGCCCATGGTTCGAGACGGCGCTGCGGACCTCCTCACCATGAGGTCGTGCTTCGCTGAAAGTGTCGATCAGCGAACCGAATTAGCACCCAGTGCGATCTGCGCGAACTTCGCCGCACCCGGCGCCGCCAGGTCCGGCGTCACCGGCTTGGCATGATCGAGCCCGACCACCGCGCCGCGCTGCGTCTCGGCGATGACATTGCCGGTGATCGCGGCGGTCCCGGCACCATCCATCACTGACACGCCGATGCCGACGAAGGCCTTGCGCACGACGTTTCCCGTGATGGCCACGTCGCGCAGATAGCGGCCCCAGCCGGCGACGATGCCGAACGAGGGGGCGTTTTCGATCACGTTGCCGGTCACCGCGGTGTCGGCCTCGACATAGATACCGATGCCGGCGTCGTCGTCCGGCGCGGTGCCGATCGGCCGCTTCGGCCGCAGATTGCGGATGATGTTGCCGTGCACGGTGCTGAGCCGTCCGCCTTCGTTGAAGTTGCACACCGAGACGCCGAGCGCGGCGCCGTCGACGGTGTTGTTCGCGATCACCGCGCCCTCGAAGGCGAACTCGGAATACAGCGCGACCTCGCGGACGTCGCTGACGCTGTTGCCGGTGATCTGGATGTTCGACGCCGAGTTGCCGCGAACGGCCGAGTAGTCGCAATTTTTGATGCGATTGCCGCTGACGATGACATTGCCGGCGCGGAACGCATTGATGGCGTTGCCATACTGCCCGGAGCCTCCGGGGCCTGCCTTGATGTTCTCGATCCGGTTGCCGGTGACGATGCTGCCATCGTCGCCGATTGCGGTGCGCAGGATCTCGATGCCGTTGTCGTTGGTGCCGAGAATGGTGTTGCCGTCGACGCGCAGGCCGCGCCCATCGAACGACACGACGCCGGTCACGGCGATTGCGGTGAGGATGTTGTCGCTGATCGTCCCGGAGCTGGTTTCCAGCCAGATGCCGCTGCCCCCGCTCGCTGTGATCGAGCATTGTTCGATGCGCAGCGCACGCGCGCCCACGCAATGCACCAGCCCGCGCCGGGCCGGCAGCGCAATGCCGCCGCCGTCGAGGACGAGCCCGGAAAGAGTGGGGGCGTTAGCGCCCGCGCTGTCGAACAGTGACGAGCCGCCGGTGAACACCAGCCGCGTCGCGCCACGGACGCCGCTGAGCTGGGCGCCTGACGGCAGGCGCAATGTCCCGGTGCGATAGTTGCCGGGCGGCAGCGCCAGCGGGACGCGGCGTTCCGCTGCGTCGTCAATCGCGCGCTGCAGTGCTTCAGTCTGATCGTCCGAACTATCAGGACGAACGCCGAGCTGCGTCGCGTCGCGGCCGCGCTTGGAGGTCAGCGGCGCTGCGGTGACCGGCGTCGCCGCTGTGGTGAGCACGCCCGCGAGAGCACCGAGCAGGCCGCGTCGATGGATCGTCATGTCTGCGCCTCTGCGTGAACTAGAGTGCTTTGGTAACGCAAAAATCGCCGCTCTTCGGAGAGCGGCGGTGTCGCAGAGCTGCGATGTTTGGCGGTAGGGTTAACCTTCAGGCGGCGTCGCGTGACAATTGATAGTCCGCCTCGGCATCCGCGTCCTTGCGGTTCGGATTATCACTGGGCTCGGCGCTGCAAGCGCGGATCTCATAACCGTTGTCCAGAATGCGCCGCGGGCTGGACGTCTCGTCCTCGGGATCGTCAATGACGAGGCCGCTGTCTTCCGCGTGTTTCCACACGCTGGCTTCGGTCGGATAGGCCTTGCTGATCTTCGCATCGTCGGAATAGAGCGCGTAGGGCATCGGTTCCTCCGTCCGCCTTCCAACGCGGAGCCGCGCCGCTGGTTCAGATCCGGAACTACGCTGCCGGATCACGCCGTCGTGAGCGGGAGCGTTGCGCGCCGCGTTTGCCGGATCGCTTCCAGCAGAATCGCTTCGCCGGCGTCGACCAGCTGTTCGGCGCCGATCGTGCCGTGCCGCCACGGTCGGCCGTCGCGGGCGATCAGCGGGACGTGAATGAAGGCGGCGAGGCGGGGGCCGCGCGGCCGGTGTGTCGCCTCGATCGCTCGCCAGCTCAGATAGTTGCACAAATAACGGCCGGCATCGCGGGAGAGCCGGGCGTCGATCCCGGTCGCACCGGCGGCGCGCAGCAGTCGTGCACAATGCGGGCCGAACATCTGCGCATCCGGCCCCGGTCCGATCGACGCCGTCCGCAGCTTCACGCGCTCCGCATCCGGCCACAGGGTGGTGATCGCATTGCGCGCGCGGGTCTCGATCCGCAGATGCCGGGTGCGGGCGGCGAGGCCAAACATTAGCAGCGTGTCGGGCCGGTGCGCGTCCAGCAGCGCCGGCAATTCGCGGTCGACCGCGCGATAGCTCACCGGGAAGACATGGCCGATCCGCTCGACGGCATCGAATGCCGGCCGCCGCAGCCGCACCAGCCGATCGACCAGCATGGGCGTCGGATTATACGGCGCTCCCGGAAACGGGCCGAAGCCGGTGATTAGGATGCGGAGAGGAGCGGCCATGGCGCGATGCCCATCCTCGTCATTGCGAGGAGCAAAGCGACGAAGCAATCCAGCGCGGAGCGCGCGGCTGGATTGCTTCGCTGCGCTCGCGATAACGCTTGGGGCGCATGCCCTGTACGAGCCGCTGGCGCAATTTCACACGGCTTCTGCTTGCTTGAACGAACGCCATATCGCTCACGCCAGCAGCTCGGCGATCGCGTCGGCGCCGATTGCTGGGGTAAGGCGGCCGGCGGCGACTTCGGTCTCGGTGTGCTTGACCTTGGCGCGGATCGCGGCGTCGCTCTTCAGGCGGGCCTTCCAGCGGTCCTCGAGCATCGTCCACATCCATTTGACCTGCTGCTCGCGGCGGCGGGCGTCGAACTCGCCGGAGGGCGCCGTCGCGTCACGATGCGCCAGCACGCTCTGCCAAAGCTCGGCGATGCCGGTGCCGGTCATCGCCGAATAGGTCTGCACCGGCGGCTGCCAATGGACTGAGCGCGGCGTCAGAATATGCAGCGCGGCGCGATACTCGCCGGCGGCCAGATTGGCGCGGGCGATGTTGTCGCCGTCGGCCTTGTTGATGGCGATCATGTCGGCGAGTTCGACGAGGCCTTTCTTGATGCCCTGCAGCTCGTCGCCGGCGCCCGGCAGCATCAGCGCCAGGAAGAAGTCGGTCATGTCGCAGACCGCGGTCTCGGACTGGCCGATGCCGACGGTTTCCACCAGCACCACGTCGAAGCCGGCGGCTTCGCACAGCAGCATCGCCTCGCGGGTCTTGGCCGCGACGCCGCCGAGCGTGCCGGACGACGGCGAGGGGCGGATGAAGGCATCGGCTTCGGCCGACAGCCGCGCCATCCGGGTCTTGTCGCCGAGGATCGAGCCGCCGGTACGCGCGGAGGAGGGGTCCACCGCCAGTACGGCGACCTTATGGCCCTGCTCGATCAGATACATGCCGAGCGCGTCGATCGTGGTCGACTTGCCGACGCCCGGCGAGCCGGTGATGCCGACCCGAATCGCGCGGCCGGTCTCCGGCAGCAGCTCCTGCACCAGCGCGCGGGCCGAGGCCTGGTGATCGCTGCGGCGGCTTTCGATCAGCGTGATCGCGCGTGCCAGCGCGGCGCGCTGGCCGCTACGGACGTCCCCGGCCAGCGACGGCAGGTCGAGCAGCTTGTTACTTGTTGCGGTCATCATCGCCTTTCGGGCGATCGCCGCCGAAAATCGCCGTGCCTTCCGCGGACAAATAGGGTTTCAGGCTCTGCCACGGCACGTAGGCGTCGTAGCTGCCCTCGGCATAGGCACCGACCGCGTAGGGCGCGTAGTGGAAGATCAGGCCGGAGCTCTTGTCGGTCTCGGTCGAGCGGGCGAGCGTCACCGGGCCAATCTTCAAGAGCTTCGGCTCGATGCTCTTGGCGTAGTCCTCGCCGTCGTCCTCGGTGCCGCGCTCCTTCTTCTCGGCCTTCAGCGACGCCAGCACACCTTTGACCATCGCCTGCATCGCGGGGCTGCCGTCGGCCAGATCGGTGAAGAACGGCCGGATGCTGATGCGCTTGGCCTGCTGCTTGTCCCACAGGATCGTATCGATCTCAGTATTGGGGTGCGCACCGCCGGTGTAGCTGTAGTCCATGCGCAGCACGCTGACATAGCGGTTCGCGACCAGCGAGTCTTGCGTGTAGCTGCGCTCATAGGTCCATGGTCCGTTGCGGAACAGCTCGGGATCGCTCTTGAGTTCGGGCTCGGCTTCGGCGCGCTGCTGGGCGATGTACTTCTTGCCTTCGGCGAGACAGTTCTCTGCCAGCTTCGCATCGGCCTTGATGGCCGCGTCGAGCAGCACCGTGCCGTCGATCGCCTTGGTCTTCACCGCATAGTCGGGCTTCGGCTTCGCCGGCTCGGCGAGAGCGGGGGAGAGGAGAGTTAAGAAGCCGAGCCAGAACCCGGCCTGTTTGATAAAGAATTTCATGCAACGACAGTCCAGGTCGATGAAGGAGATGTTTGCGAAGGTAGCTAGCGCAAGTTGGTATGCGAGGTCTTGCTCAGTCTTCGTTCAGCGAACGTTTGAGAGACGGCAGTTCTTGCCGGCTGAAACGCGGCAATTCCGCCGCAGGAACACGATCGCAGGCATGGTCGAGCTTTTCTCCCATCGCTGCTAACCGTCTCTAATCAACGCTCGGATCGGGTTTAAGGCTGGCCGGCAAGTGGGCCGATGCGATAGTGATGATCTCAAGCAGCCGCTCCACAGCCATGCAACTCGCAGGTCGTCTGCAAGGGTTTCGGCGAGGCTCGTTTCGATACGCTGGATTGCAAGCAGGATGTGCCTCATTCGATCCTCAGTGGTAACGGCCCCTTCGGGACCGGAGGCCGGTCACATGTTCATCTTGAACCCCGCAAGGAGAACGAGTTGGATAACTCGTCAAGCCAAAAGGCTTACCAACAGCCTACGAAGTATCCTTTCGACGAGTTCAGTAGCGCTCGTCGTGGCCGGGCTCGTCCCGGCCATCCACGCCTTTTGTGTTTCCGTCTGTAAGGCGTGGATGCCCGGCACAAGGCCGGGCATGACGGATTGCTGAGACTGCCTCTCCAAATCTGCGATCACCGTAACGCAGCTACTCCGCCGCCTGGCTCGTGTGCCCCAGCCGGGCATTTAGCTTGTGGATCAGTTCCTCGGCGGCGTCGGCGATCACGGTGCCGGGCGGGAAGATCGCCTCGGCGCCCGATTTGTACAGCGCGTCGTAGTCCTGCGGTGGGACGACGCCGCCGATGATGATCATGATGTCCTCGCGGCCCTGCTTCTTCAGCGCGGCCTTGAGCTCCGGCACTGCGGTGAGATGCGCTGCGGCCAGCGACGACACGCCGAGGATGTGGACGTCGTTCTCGACCGCCTGCCGCGCCGCCTCGTCGGCGGTGGCGAACAGCGGCCCGATGTCGACGTCGAAGCCGATGTCGGCGAACGCCGAGGCGATCACCTTCTGGCCGCGGTCGTGGCCGTCCTGGCCGATCTTGGCGACCAGGATGCGCGGCCGCCGGCCCTCGGCGTCCTCAAACGCATCGATCAGTGCCTGCACCTTCTCCACGCGGTCCGACATGGTCGCAGCCTCCCGTTTATAGACGCCGGTGAGCGACCGGATCTCGGCACGATGCCGGCCGTACACCTTCTCCAGCGCGTCGGAGATCTCGCCGACTGTCGCCTTGGCGCGTGCCGCGTCGATCGCCAGCGCCAGCAGATTGCCGCTGCCGTCGGAGGCCGCGTTGGTCAGGGCGGTGAGGGCGGCGTCGACGTCGGCCTGCTTGCGCTCCTTGCGCAGCCGGCCGAGCTTGTCGATCTGCAGGCGGCGCACGGTCGAATTGTCGACCTTGAGCACGTCAAGCGGCGCTTCGTTGGTCGGCTTGTACTTGTTGACGCCGATCACCGACTGCCGGCCGGTATCGATTCGTGCCTGGGTCTTGGCCGATGCTTCCTCGATGCGCAGCTTCGGCACGCCGGCTTCGATCGCCTTGGCCATGCCGCCGAGCGCCTCGACTTCCTGGATGTGGCCCCAGGCCTTGACGGCGAGATCGTTCGTCAGGCGCTCGACGTAGTAGGAGCCGCCCCACGGATCGATGATCCGCGTGGTGCCGCTCTCCTGCTGCAGGAACAGCTGAGTGTTGCGGGCGATGCGCGCCGAGAAGTCCGTCGGCAGCGCCAAGGCCTCGTCGAGCGCGTTGGTGTGCAGCGACTGGGTGTGGCCCTGGGTCGCCGCCATCGCCTCGATCGTGGTCCGCATGACGTTGTTGTAGACGTCCTGCGCGGTCAGCGACCAACCGGAGGTCTGGCAGTGGGTGCGCAGCGACAGCGACTTGTCGTTCTTCGGATCGAACTGCGTCAGCAGCTTGGCCCAGAGCAGCCGCGCCGCGCGCATCTTGGCGACTTCCATGAAGAAGTTCATGCCGATCGCCCAGAAGAATGACAGCCGCGGCGCGAACTTGTCGACGTCGAGCCCGGCCGCGATGCCGGCGCGGACGTATTCGACGCCGTCGGCCAGGGTATAAGCGAGCTCGAGGTCCTGCGTCGCGCCGGCTTCCTGCATGTGATAGCCGGAGATCGAGATCGAGTTGAATTTCGGCATCTTCTGCGAGGTGTAGGCGAAGATGTCGGAGATGATCCGCATCGAAGGCGTCGGCGGATAGATGTAGGTGTTGCGCACCATGAACTCTTTCAGAATGTCGTTCTGAATGGTGCCCGACAGCTTCTCCGGCGGCACGCCCTGTTCTTCGGCGGCGGCGACGAACAGCGCGAGGATCGGTAGCACCGCGCCGTTCATGGTCATCGACACGCTCATCTGGTCGAGCGGAATGCCGGCGAACAGCGTGCGCATGTCGTAGATACTATCAATCGCCACGCCCGCCATGCCGACGTCGCCGGCGACGCGCGGATGATCGCTGTCGTAGCCGCGGTGGGTGGCGAGATCGAACGCGACCGACAGGCCCTTCTGGCCGGCCGCGAGATTGCGCCGATAGAACGCGTTGGAATCTTCCGCAGTCGAGAAGCCGGCATATTGCCGGATCGTCCACGGCTGATTGACGTACATGGTCGGGTAGGGGCCGCGCAGGAACGGCGCGATGCCCGGCCAGGTGTCGAGGAAATCGATGCCGGCAACGTCGGCCTCGGAGTAACCCGGCTTGACCAGGATGCCTTCGGGGGTCAGCCACGGCTCGGCCGCGCCTCCCGGGGCGGGGGCGGCGGTCGGCTGGAAGGCGAGGTCGGCGAAGTTCGGAATCTTGCTCATGTTCTTCGTTCTCTGTTCCAGCCGAGATTAGCACGGCCGGTTTGACGCGTCATTCGGGGCTCAGTCGTGGTCCGGCTGCTGATAGCTGAACACCTGCGACAGCTTCTCGGGTCCGTAATTCTGCTTGGTGGTTTTGCTCGGCAGGGCTGCGAGCGTGCCGACCCAGCCGAGCCGGGACTCGGTGCCGAATTGCGAGGTCGGCACCAGCCGGTCCGGCCGGTCGAAAGTTCCGGTCATGATCTCGATGTTGTCGCCTTCGATCCGCCGATAGCTCAGCGGCGTGCCGCAGGCCTTGCAGAAGTCGCGTTCGGCGATCGAGGACGAGCGGAACGAGGCCGGCTTGCCGCGGGTCCAGGCGAAGCTGTTTTTTGGAATATCGGCGAACGTTGCGAACGGCGCGCCGCTTGCCTTCTGGCACATTCGGCAGTGGCACAGCGTCACCCGGACCGGAGCTGCTGACACCGCGAAGCGGATCGCGCCGCATTGGCAGCCGCCGGTGAGCACTGGTCTGCCGGATGCGGTCATGCCGCCTCGATCTCGGTCCAGGCGTCGGTGAGAAGCGCGAGGGCATCGCCGCCGGCGAAGATGAACTCCTGCACGCCCGCATCCCGCAGGCTGGCCTCCAGCTCGCCCGGACGGCCGGCGAGATAGATCCGCTTGCAGCCGGCCTGGCGCAGCGCCTGAGCGGCCGGAGCCGCGTGCGCCGGGTAGGACTTGTCGGACGAGCACAGACAGGCGAACGCCGCGCCGGAGGCCTTGAAGGCGGCGGCGAGCGCGGCCGGGTCGCTGAAGCCTTCGCTGTCCACCGCCTCGACGCCGCCGGTCTCGAAGAAGCTCTTGGCGAAGGTCGCACGGGCGGTGAAGTCGGCCGGCGTGCCGAGATTGGCGAGGAACACCTTGGGCCGCGCCGTCTTGGCGGCCAGCACCGCATCCGATTTGTCGCGCAGCGTCTCGAACGGCGTGGCAAGTCGGATCGGCATCAGCGGAGCGAAGCTGATCTTCGCCTCGCCGGCTGGCGGCACAGCGGCCGGACCGGCATTCAGCACCGTCGGCGGCGTCTCGTGCAGGTTCGGGAATTCGCTGGCGCCGGTGAGCACGTCGCGGCGCTTGCCGATCGCCTTGTCGCGCGCCGCGCGGGTGGCGGCGACCTTCGGCTGGAGCAGGCCCGCGGCGAGCGCGGCGAACGCGCCGCCAGCCTTCTCGATCTCCTGGAACTGCGCCCAGGCGGAGGTGCAAAGCTCCTGCGTCAGCGCTTCGATGCCGCCGGCGCCGGCCGCCGGGTCGGCGACCTTGTCGAGGTTGGACTCTTCGAGAAGGATCAGCTGCGTGTTGCGGGCGACGCGGCGCGCGAAGGCGTCGGGCAGTCCGAGCGCCAGCGTATGTGGCAGTACCACCAGCGAGTTGGCGCCGCCCAGCGCGGCCGAGAACGTCGCCACGGTGGCCCGCAGCATGTTCACGGACGGATCGCGCTGGGTCAGCATCCGCCACGCGCTCTCAGCCGCGACGAACAACGGCTTCGGCGACAGCCCGCAGCTCTCCTCGACGCGGGCCCACAGCAGTCGCAGGGCGCGGAACTTGGCCAGCGTCAGGAACTGATCGGCGTCGGACGACAGCCGCGCGTAGATCATGTGGCGCGCCTCGTCGAGCGGCACACCGGCGGTTTCGAGCGCGCGCAGATAGGCGGTTGCGGACGCGAGCACGAACGCCAGCTCCTGCGCTTCCGAGCCGCCGGCGTCGTGGATGACGCGGCCGTCGGCGGCGAGCAGGTTAGCCTTGAAGCCGAGTGCGGCGAGCCCAGTGGCGACTTGCGCGATTCCGCCGGCGATCTCGGCCCACTCGGACGCGCTCGATCCCTGCACGGCGCGGGCGCCGAGCGGATCGATGCCGAAGCGGATATCGCAGGCGGTTGGATCGGTGCCGCGGCTCTTGATCAGATCGGCGAGAGCGCGGACGAGGTCGCAGGATCGCGGCGCGAACTGCAACTCGATCGCGATGCCGGCGTCGAGGTGAACGCCGTCCAGTACCGTCGCGAGCGCGTCCTTGGTCGGCGGCAGGCCGAAGCCGCGCGCACCGACACTGCCGGCGAACACCAGCGTCAAGCCGGTCGCGCCGTTTTCGAGATCGTGCAGCGCCTGCTTGTTGGCCTCGCGCGCATCCGGATGATCGATCCGCTGCATGATTTTCCATGGCGCGGCGGGCGCGCGGCCGGCGACCGGCGCAGCCCCCTTGGCGCGCGGATAGATCGGCTGGATGGTCATGCCGTCATGGGTCTTGCTGACCAGCTTCTCGAACGGTGCGCCCTTCAGCACGCCGTCGACCAGCTTGCGCCATTGGTCGTAATTGGCCGGCGGGAAATCGGCGGCGAGCGACAGCTCGTTGCTTGCGGAAGACATGTTGAAAATCGGACTCCCCGATACGAAAACTTGATTGGGCCGGAAAATGCCACGCGCGGCGCGTCATGCCAAACGGTTGTTTCGGGCCAAAAGGCGCAGGACGCACGATTGTGCGCCGCATTAACCGCGTGGCGGCAAACGCTCGATGCCGGCGGTGGACAAGGCCGCCAGCGCATCCTTGAACGACCGTCCGCCGACCGTTCCGTCCGGCCGGATTTCGACCAGCGGCACCAGCACGAAGGCGCGTTCGAACAGCCGCGGGTGCGGCAGGGTCAGATCGGGACGATTGATGACGCCGTCGTCATAGGACAGCAGATCGAGATCGAGCGTTCGCGGACCCCAGCGGCGCTCGTTGGCGCGGTCGCGTCCGAATTTCTTTTCGATCTTGTGCAGCGTGAACAGCAGCGCGTGCGGATCCAGCCTGGTGTCGATCGCGATGCAGGCGTTGACGAAGGCGTCCTGCTGCTCGTCGCCCCACGGCGGCGTGGTGTAGTCCGAGGACCGCGCCAGCAGATCGGCCTGCGTCATGCCGCAGATGTTGGCGATCGCCTTGTCGAACGTCGCGCGGACGTCGCCGACATTGCCGCCGAGCGCGATCAGCGCCTCAGACATGGGCGTTGGGGCGAGTGCGGGTGATGATCACGCCGACGTCGTCGAAGATCGCCGGGATCGGGGCGTGTGGTTTGTGGACCGTGATCTTGACCGCGCTGATTTTCGAAAAAGCCGATAGGATCGCTTCGGCCACGGCGCCAGCGGCGCGCTCGAGCAGTTTGTAGTTGGCATCCTTGAACGCCGCCGTCGCGCAGGCGACGACATTGGAATAGGACACGGTGTCGGACAGCCGGTCGGTGCGCGAGGATTCCGACAGATCGACCGCGAGTTCGAGATCGATGACGAAGCGCTGGCCGACTTCGGTCTCGTGATCCATCACGCCGTGCCGCGCATGCAGCACCAGGCCGGTGATGAAGATGGTGTCGCTCATCGGCGATCCTCGCTGCTGGTGGTGATCGCGTGCGCGACCTTGAGCGCCTGCACGGTGGCGGCGACGTCGTGCGCGCGGATGATGTGCGCACCGTTCTGCACGGCGATCAGGTGCGCCGCGAGCGAGCCGCCGAGGCGGTCCTTCGGCTCCGACGGCGCGATTGTGCTGATGAAACGTTTTCGCGAGGCGCCGACCAGGATCGGCAGGCCGAAGTGCTTGAACGCGGCGAGCCGCGCCAGCGCGATCATGCTCTGCCGCGGCGTTTTACCGAAGCCGATGCCGGGGTCGAGAACGATGTGATCGGTGGGGATGCCGGCGCGCGCCGCAATGTCGAGCGTGCGGTCGAAGAATGCGTTGATATCAGCGACGATGTCGATCGTCTCGTCGACGGCATCGCGATTGTGCATGACGACCACCGGCGTGCCGTGCGCAGCAACGACGGCCGCCATCTTCGGATCGCGCTGCAGGCCCCAGACATCGTTGGCGATCGCCGCGCCGTTGCTCAGCGCCCAATCGACCACCTCGGCCTTCATGCTGTCGATCGACACCGGCGTGCCGAGCGCCGCGACAGCCGCAAGCACCGGGCGCAGGCGCTGCAATTCCTGCTCGGCCGAGACCGGCTGCGAGCCGTAGGGGCGGGTGGATTCGGCGCCGATATCGATAATGTCGGCGCCCTCGGCGATCATCTGCGCGGCATGCGCGCGGGCAAGGTCCGGAGCGAGAAACTCGCCGCCGTCCGAGAAGGAGTCCGGCGTGATGTTGAGGATCCCCATCACCGCCGCCACCGGGCGCTCCAGCAGCGCGCGCAGCGTTGCTGGCCCCGCGGTTGCGGTTGAAGGACCGATGGTCGAGGCGGCTGCGCTCATGGCAGCGCTTTGCGCGGTCCAAACAGCGCTGTCAAGCGCCTGTCGAAAGGGGATCGATCGACGTTAGTAGCTGATCTTCAGCGGCAGCTTGCGGGCCTGTTCGATCAGTTGCCCGACTTCCCTCTCGGAGGGCAGGGCGCGCAGCAGTTTGCGCTGCAGATTGGCCTCTTTCATGTTCTGCGCCAGTCGCGCCGGATTGCGGTGGGTGAATTCGCGCAGCGTGCTGACGCCGGCGGCGCGCAGCAGTTCGGCCTTGGCCTTGCCCATGCCGGGGATGCGCATGCAGTCGGCGATGTTGGCCCATTCCAGCAGTTGCTGTTCGCTGAGGCCGGTCTTGGCGGCGAGAGCCTTGCGGCCGCGCATCGTCTTGGCGGCTTCGAGCAGGGCTTCGGTGGTGCGGATTCCGATGGACTTCAGCTTGGCGGCTGCTGCTGTCGTGATGCCGTCAATCTGGGAGATGGGGTATGTCATGACACTCGGGGAACTGATGGTCAGGTGAACTGGCGGAGGCCGGGCGTGCCGGAGATGATTTCGCTCATCCGTTCGGCGCCGATCTTTTCACGACCAAAATGGAACAGCTCGCGGGCGAGTTTCTGGATGTCGCCCATGCCGAGGCCGAGGCCCATCAACTTGGTACCGACCGCCATGATGCCGCCGCCCATCAGGCGGCTGAGCGCGCCGCGCGAACCCTCGGCGGACGCGATCGCCTCTTCGGCGCCGGGGATGGTGTCGATCAGAGCCTGGACGTGGACTTGTGGGCCTTCATTGCGGAGAAAGTTCAGGATGATGCCGACGCTCTTGCCAGCAATAGCTTTCTCCAGGCCGGCCTTCTCGGCCAGCCGGTCAATCAACTCATCCATTACGCCCCCGCCGCCGGTTTTCTGCCGGATTGTACTTGTCCGATTATCCTGATCTCCCGCGCTTCGAAAAACAAGCAACGCGCGCGAGAGAAGCCGCCGAGCGGCCGGGATTCGAATCAAGTGTTGCAACATTGCAAGAGCGTTCTTGCCCAAAGCTCTCTACCAACAGATTAAAGCTGGACGATTTGAGACAACTTCGCCGCGGCATTTGGTCTGCGATGAATGAGCGTTGAGAAGTTCTCTTCATTATGCAGGATATGCGGCGCATGGAGTCCTGTGACGGCTCCGGCGATGGCACGCGAGGAAACGACACGATGGCGGCGCGCGAGACCGGTTACGGCGATACCGATGGACAGATTTTCATCGGCAAGGGCGAGCAGCCGGCCTGGTTGACGCTCGGGCTGGCCAATCGCCACGGCCTCGTCACCGGCGCAACCGGCACCGGCAAGACGGTGACGCTGCAAGTGATGGCCGAAGGTTTTGCGCGCGCTGGCGTGCCGGTGTTCGCGGCCGACATCAAAGGCGATCTCTCCGGCATTGCCGAGGCCGGCGAGGCGAAGGACTTCATCCTCAAGCGCGCCAAGGAGATGGGGCTGACGTTCCAGCCCGATCAGTTCAGCACGGTGTTCTGGGACGTGTTCGGCGAGCAGGGCCATCCGGTGCGCGCGACCGTGTCGGAGATGGGACCGCTGCTGCTGTCGCGGATGCTCGATCTCAACGACGTGCAGGAAGGCGTGCTCAACGTCGCGTTCCGTGTCGCCGACGACATGGGCCTGCCGCTGATGGACATGAAGGATCTGCGTGCGATGCTCGACGCGATCGCGCCGATCGCCGCGAAGGTCGCGGAGAATGGCGACGTCAACGCCGATATCCGGCAAGCCGCGCAGGCGCTCGGCAACGTCACCAAGCAGACGGTGGGAACCATCCAGCGGCAGTTGCTGGTGCTGGAAAATCAGGGCGGCGAGAGTTTCTTCGGCGAGCCCGCGCTGCAGTTGAAGGATTTCATCCGCACCGACAATCAGGGCCGCGGGCTCGTCAATATCCTGGTCGCGGATAAGCTGATGAGCAATCCGCGGTTGTACGCCACGTTCCTGCTGTGGATGCTGTCGGAACTATTCGAGGAGCTGCCCGAAGTCGGCGATCCCGAGAAGCCGAAACTGGTGTTCTTCTTCGACGAGGCGCATCTGTTGTTCAACGACGCGCCGAAGCCGCTGATGGACAAGATCGAGCAGGTGGTGCGGCTGATCCGCTCCAAGGGCGTCGGCGTGTACTTCGTGACGCAGAACCCGATCGACGTGCCGGACCGCGTGCTGGCGCAGCTCGGCAATCGCGTGCAGCACGCGCTGCGCGCCTTCACGCCGCGCGACCAGAAGGCCGTGGCCGCCGCCGCCGACACTTTCCGTCCCAATCCGAAGCTCGACACCGCAAAGGCGATCACCGAGCTCGGTAAGGGCGAAGCGCTGGTGTCGTTCCTCGAAGGCAACGGCACGCCCGCGATGGTCGAGCGCGTGATGATCCGGCCGCCGTCGGCGCGGATCGGGCCGATCACGCCCGAGGAGCGCAAGGCGATCATCGCCGCGAGCCCGGTGAAGGGTAAGTACGACACCGCGATCGATTCCGACTCCGCCTACGAGAAGCTGCGCGATCGGCTTGAAGGCAAGACGGCCGGCGCCGACGCGGCGCCCGCGGAAGGCGGCCTGTTGGGCCAGCTCGGCAGCCTTGTGTCGACCGTGTTCGGCACCAACACGCCGCGCGGCAAACTCACCACCGGTCAGGTCGTGGCGCGCAGCGTCGCCCGCACCGTCGCCACCACGGTGGTCGGAGGCCTCGCCGCCGAACTCGGCAAGAAGGTCGGCGGCTCGATGGGCAGCTCGGTCGGGCGCTCGATTGTGCGTGGCACGCTGGGTGGGATGTTGCGGCGGTGATGCGTTGATGCACTGCGCGGCGCATGGTTCGAGACGCCCGGCTTCGCTGTGCGACGCCGGGCTCCTCACCATGAGGCTGTGTAGAATTTCGGCGCCATGAGGACTGTGCGGCGTGTGCCGCACGGACAGCACCCTCATCCTGAGGTGGGGCCGCAGGCCACGTCTCGAAGGATGAGCGACGCACTCACCCTTGACGGGCAGCGAGTCTGCGTTGGCGGCACTTCATAAGCTCTCCAATTCGCCTATGATCCGTCAAGGCCGGGCTCGTCCCGGCCATCCATGTCCTCTTCGCCTCGTTGACGCAAGGCGTGGATGCCCGGGATGAGCCCGGGCATGGCGCGTTGATACGAAGGTGCCCAATGTCGCTCGCTTGTCGAGCGACGACACGTAAGGAACACACAACCATGTCCGCCAGCTCTCACGTCCAAGCCGTTCTCGCTCGCGCCGATGCCGATTTCGATGCTGCGCTGGAGCGGCTGTTCGCGTTGCTGCGGATCAAGTCGATCTCGGCCGATCCGGCCTTCGCGGCGGATTGCAACAAGGCGGCGCTGCATTTGTGCGCCGACATCGCGTCGCTCGGCTTCGACGCCGAGGTGCGCGAAACCGCGGGGCATCCGGCGATCGTCGCGAAAGCCAAGGGCAACACCGGCAAGCGGCCGCACGCATTGTTCTACGGCCATTACGACGTGCAGCCGGTCGATCCGCTCGAGCTGTGGCATCGGCCGCCGTTCGAGCCGGTGGTCACGGACCATGCCGATGGTCGCAAGATCATCGTGGCGCGCGGCGCGCAGGACGACAAGGGCCAGGTCTCGACCTTCATCGAAGCCTGCCGCGCCTGGAAACACGTCACCGGCGAATTGCCCATCGACCTCACCATCGTCATCGAAGGCGAGGAGGAGGTCGGCTCGAAGAATTTCGTACCGTTCCTCGAAGCCAACAAGAAAGACCTCGCCGCGGACTTCGCGCTGGTCTGCGACACTGGGATGTGGGACCCGAAGACGCCAGCGATCACGACGTCGCTGCGCGGCCTCGTCTATGAAGAGGTGAAGATCAAGGCCGCCAACCGCGATCTGCATTCCGGGGTTTATGGCGGCGGCGCGCAGAATCCGATCCGCGTGCTGACGCGCATCCTCGGCGGCCTGCACGACGAGCACGGCCGCGTCACCATTCCGGGCTTCTACGACGGGGTGAAGGATCTGCCGCCGGACATCCTTGAACAGTGGAAGGGGCTGAACCTGACCGCCGAGAGTTTCCTCGGGCCGATCGGGCTGTCGATTCCGGCCGGCGAGGACGATCGCCTGTTGATCGAACAACTGATCTCGCGGCCGACCTGCGATATCAACGGCATCGTCGGCGGTTACACCGGCGAGGGCTCGAAAACGGTGATCGCCGCGGAGGCTTCGGCAAAGGTTTCGTTCCGCATCGTTGAAGGCCAGGACCCGCTGAAGATCCGCGACGCGTTCCGTGCCTTCGTCACGGCGCGGCTGCCGGGCGATTGCCGCGCCGAGTTCCTTGATCATTCCAACGGCGCAGCGATCGCGCTCGACTGGAACATGAAGCCCCTGGCGGCGGCGCGCCGTGCGCTGACCGAGGAGTGGGGCAAGGACGCCGTACTGATCGGCTCGGGCGCCTCGATCCCGATCGTCGCCGATTTCAAGCGCACGCTCGGTCTCGATTCCGTTCTGATCGGCTTCGGTCTCGACGACGACAACATCCATTCGCCGAACGAGAAGTACGATCTCAACAGCTTCCAGAAGGGCATCCGCTCGTGGGTGCGGATTCTCGGCGCACTGGCGGAGGCGCCGCGCTGACGCAGCGCGGCAGAACGTCACACACCGACACGCGTGTGGTTGCTCGGCAAACGATCAGCGCTCGATCGCAGCAAATCCGCGACGCGGTTCCATCCGAGTAGTTCGACAGCGCATCTAAAGAGAAGGCGCTGTCGCAACTCCGAATTTCCGGGCAGATCGACTTTGTCGCGATGCGATCGCGCATGCTCATGATCGAGGCTTCGCTAGAGTCGTTCTAATTTGGCGACGCTGCGGAGCAGCAGCTGCATCCCCAACGTAAACGCATTCTAAACTCGCCGCGTTGTCTCGCTGATCGTCATCTCCTAGTCACGTGCCTTAACGTGAACTGGGGGCATCCGGTGAATTACTTCAAGAACAACAAGAACCGTTGGTACTTGGGCGTCGCGACGGGCGTGATGTCGGTGTGCCTGACAGGCGTGGGCGTGTCGGAGAGCCGTGCGCAGAGCACGGAATCGCGCGTATTGCCCCCTGTTTCCGTCGATGCTCCCCAACAGCGCGCGCGCGCAACACGTGCCGTCCAGCCGCGCGCGACGGCTCAACGCGCCGCACGCGTCACGCCGCGGCAGACGACCGAGCGGCCACCGGCGCCGGTGGCGCCACCGACCACGATGGGCAGCACGCGCACCATCGGCGCGCCGGCTCCTGCTTATGCGGGCGGGCAGGTGGCGCGCGGCGGCACGCTCGGTCTGCTAGGCTCGACCAGCGTAATGAACACGCCGTTCTCGACGGTGAACTACACGTCTCAATTGATCGAGGACCAGCAGGCGCGCACCGCGGCCGACACGCTGATCAACGATGCCTCGGTGCGGACCAGCACGGGCGCCAACGGTTTTGACGACACGTTCATCATCCGCGGTTTCCCTGTGAACGCTACCGACGTCGGCCTCAACGGCCTGTACGGGCTGTCGTCGTCGCAGCGCATTCCGGCGCAGATCATCGAACGGATCGAGCTGCTCAAGGGTCCCGGCGCGCTGATCAACGGCATTGCGCCGAGCGGCGCCGTCGGCGGTGGCATCAACATCGTCACCAAGCGCGCCACCGAAACCGATTTCTCGCGGTTGACGCCATTCTTCATGAGCTCTGCGAATTATGGATTGCATCTCGAGACCAGCCGCCGCTTCGGCGACAACAAGGAGTGGGGCGTCCGCTTCAACGGCGTCGGCCGCAATGGCGAGGCCTCGATCGACGATGGCAATTTCCGTAGCGGTCTCGGCGCGCTGGCGATCGACTATCGCGGCGATCGGCTGCGCTGGACGCTCGATGCGATCTCGCAGAACGACAACACCGACAACTTCCGTCCGCAGATCAGCCTGTCGTCATTCCTGGGCGCCGTTCCTGCAGCGCCGGATGCACGCAGCAACTGGTATCCCGGCACAAAGCTGCGCCAGAAGGACAACACCATCGCCACGGGGCTCGAATACGATCTGACCGACTGGCTGACGGCCTATGCCGGCGTCGGCTATCGCGAGGGCTCGAACTACCAGACCTTCCCGGTGTCCACGTCGCCGGTCGACGCGCTCGGCAATTTCTCGGTTCGGAATGCTTACTATGACTCCTACACCAAGACCGTCAGCGGCAATGTCGGCTTCCGGTCGCAGTTCGAAACCGGCTTCATCGGCCACAAGGTGAACGTCGCCTATACGGGCTTCTATCAGGAGGCGGGCAACGCCTATATTCAGGGGGCGACGACGACCGCGTCCAATATCTACAACCCGGCGCCCCTCCCGGCCGTGACGGCGACCCGGACGTCGCCGCGGCTCGCGTCCGAATCGACGCTGACCAGCGCCGCGATCGTCGACACGATGTCGTTTTTGAACGAGTCGGTGTTGCTAACGCTCGGCGTCCGCCAGCAGAACGTGAAGGTAGACAGCTTCAGCACGACCACCGGCGCGTTCACCAGCGGCTATGATGCCAACGCGACGACGCCGCTCGCCGGCATCGTCGTCAAGCCGTGGCACAACGTCTCGCTCTACGCCAACTACGCGGAAGGCCTGACCCGCGGCACCATCGTCGGCGCCGGCTACGACAACGTCGGGGACGTGCTGGCGCCGTACAAGTCGAAGCAGCAGGAGGCGGGCGTCAAGGTCGACTGGGGTCTGATCACGACCACCGCAGCGCTGTTCCAGATCGCGCGACCGAGCCAGATCCGGACCGCGGGCGGCGTCCTGGGCTCGCTGGCTTACGACGGCGAGCAGCGCAATCGCGGCGTCGAGCTCAATGCCTACGGCCTGATCCTGCCGAATCTGCGCGGCATGGTCAGTGCGACCTTCCTCAAGCCCGAGCTGACCAACCCGAGCGATCCGACCCAGCGCGGCAACGACGCCGCCGGCGTGCCGGACAAGACATTCTCGGCGAGCCTCGACTGGGATACACCGTGGGTTCGCGGCCTCGCGCTCAACGGCCGCGTCATCTACACCTCCGGCTCGTACCTCACCACCGCGAACACGGCACGTTTCCCGGACTGGACGCGTCTGGACATTGGCGCGCGCTACACGACGGCGGCGCTCACCGGCAAGCCGGTCACGTTCCGCGCCACTATAGAAAATGTCACCGGCGAGAACTACTGGCTCACCACTGGCACCTACGTGACCGTCGGCGCGCCGCGCACCTACATCCTCTCCGCTGCATTCGATTTCTGATCGCGGCCGGCGCAACCCACGAGGTGGACGACATGAACAAGTTCTGGCTCGCGATCGTCGCATTGCTCGGCACCATACTGCCCGCGCAGGCGCATCAGATCTGGATCGAACTGGCGGACGGACAGAAGGCGGTGGTGCGGTTCGGCGAGTTCGGTGAGAACCTGCGCGAAGCCTCGCCCGGTCTGCTCGACAAGTTCGGCAAGGTCACTGCCACGCTCGTCTCGCCCAAGGGCGAGCAAAAGGCCGATGCGACCAAATCGGCCGACGGCTTCTCACTTCCGTTCGCTGCTGCGGCTGGCGAGGCCATCGTCGCTGAAGACGCGAACTATCCGCTGTACACCTGGAAGCAACAGGACAAGGAGGCCCGCAACTGGTTCTACCCGGCTGCGCGCCTGATCACCGGCTTTGCGGCCCAGCAGCCGAAGCTGGTGCTCGATCTGGTGCCGACGGGGCAGCCCGGCCAGTTCAAACTGGTCTTCAAGGATCAGCCGAAGCCCAAGACCAAAGTGACGCTGACCACGCAGTCGGGCTGGGCCAAGGAGGCGCATACCGACGCGCAGGGGCTGGTCAGCTTCGAGATGCCTTGGAAGGGCGTGTATGTCGCCGAAGTCAGCGTCAACGACAAGACGCCGGGCGAACGCGCCGGCGAGAAATACGATGCGGTGAGCTACGCCACGACCGTCAGCTTCGTGCAGGCCGACGGTCTGCCGCCGATCCCTGCCGGCCCGGCGGCGAAGCCGGCCGCGCCGAAATGACGGCGCTGGTCCAGCGGGTGCGACGCACCGGTCCGCTGGTCTCGCGGATCGTCGCGGCGCTGTTCGGCAGTTACGGCATCGCGACGCTGTTCAGCCTCGCCGTGCTGGCGCTGCCGATCAGCAAGCCGCAGGCGGTGCTCACCGGCCAGCTCGCGAGCTTCGCGATCTATACCGGCGCGGTGATCTGGGTGTTCGCGGTGCGGCGTGCGTCGACCGCGTGGATCGGCCTGCTGATCGTGGCCGCGGCGCTGGCGCCGCTCGCCTGGTCGGTGTCCTGACGAGGAGCGCCCGGTGAAGTCGGACAGTAATCAGCGTGTGGCCGGCCGTGGTATCCGGCAGAGCATGTCCGGCCTGCACACCTGGACCGGGCTGCTGCTCGGCTGGGTGCTGTACGCGATGTTTCTCACCGGCACGGTGTCGTTTTTCAAGGAAGAGCTGTCGCAGTGGATGCGGCCGGAGCTGTCGCGGCTCGCGCAACCGCTCGATCCCGCGGTGGTCGCGCAACGCGTCGCCGACGAACTCGCACAGATCGCGCCCGATGCGACGCAATGGAGCATCAAGCTGCCCGAGGGACGCAGCAACAGCGTCTATGCGTTCTGGCGGCTGCCCGGCAGGCAAGGTCCGCGGGGAGGGTTCGGCGAAGGCCATTTCGATCCCGTGACCGGTCATCGCGTCGCGGGGCGCGGCACACTCGGCGGTGACTTCTTCTATCGCTTCCACTTCCAATTCTACTACATGTCGCCGTTCTGGGGACGGCTGCTCGCCGGCTTGGCAGCGATATCGATGCTGGTCGCAATCGTCGCCGGCGTGATCACCCACAAGAAGATCTTCACCGATTTCTTCACCTTCCGCTGGGGCAAGGGACAACGCTCGTGGCTCGATGCCCACAACGCGCTGTCGGTGTTCGGGCTGCCGTTCCACATCATGATCACCTACACCGGCCTGGTGACGCTGATGGCGCTGTACATGCCGTGGGGGGAGCGCGCCGCGATCAAGACGCCGGCCGAGCGTCAGCAACTCGCCGCCGAACTGAGCGCCTTCATCCAACCCGGCAAGCCGAGCGGCGAGAAGGCACAGCTGGCGTCGATCGAAGCGATGGTCCGCAAGGCGCAGGAGCATTGGGGGCAGGCCCATGTCGGGCGCGTCAACTCGGCCAATCCGGGCGACGCCGCCGCCCGTATCGCCGTGACCCGTGGCGACGCGGGCCGCGTGTCGATGAGTCCGGACTACCTCGAATTCGACGGTACAAGCGGCAAACTGCTGGCCGTTCACGATCAAGTCGGTGCGGCGGCCGAGACGCGCGGCGTGCTGTACGCCCTGCATCTCGGCCGCTTCAGCGATCTGGAGACGCGCTGGCTGTATTTCATCGTCAGCCTGATGGGTACCGCGATGGTCGGCACCGGGCTAGTGATGTGGACGGTGAAGCGGCGGGCGAAATTGCCCGATCCGGAGCGTCCGTATTTCGGCTTTCGTCTGGTCGAGCGGCTGAACATCGCCAGCATCGCCGGTCTGTCGATCGCGATGACGGCGTTCCTGTGGGCCAACCGGCTGCTGCCGCTTGGGATGGCCGAGCGGGCGTTCTGGGAAATCCACGTCTTCTTCATCGTCTGGGGCCTGACGCTGCTGTACGCTTTGTTGCGGCCGGCGCGAGCGGCCTGGGTCGAGCAACTGTGGGCGGCAACGGCGCTGCTGGCGCTGGTGCCGGTTCTCAACGCCGTGACCACGCTGCGGCCGCTGTGGCACAGCCTTGCAGTCGGCGACTGGGTATTCGCCGGTGTCGATCTGATGTGCTGCGCGTTGGCGCTGCTGCACGCCGTGCTGGCGATCCGGACCGCACGGCACGGAGCACGTCGCCCGGCTGAAGCGAAGGCCGTTCGACGACATTCGAACGCCGTCGCGGCCAGCGAGGCCGCGCAATGATTCACGCGCTTGTTCTGGCGCTGTGCGTGACAGGCTTCAGCGCGCTCGCGCTGGCGACGCGCCGGCCGCAGCACGAGATCCTGCGGCGGTCACTGCCGCGCCGAACTGTGACCACGTTTCGCACTGCCGGCAGCCTCGCCTTGCTGATCGCGCTCGCCGTGCTGGTCGCAGGTCGTGGTTCGGGACTAGGTCTGGTGATGTTCAGCGGTCACACCACGCTGGCAGCCGCGGTGGTCTATGTCGGGCTGATCGCCTACGGCCGGACGTCCGCGCGCGGCGCGCATCCCCGGCGAAGCTGACCCCGAACGCAAAAACGCCGCCCGGAATGGGCGGCGTTTGAATTCCGAAAAGCGTAGAGGGTGATGCGGACAGGATAGCATCGCCTTCGCGAATTTCAATCGGGGCCCATGCCGTCATTGCGAGGAGGCGAAGCCGACGAAGCAATCCAGTTTCTTGCGTGGGGCCTATGGATTGCTTCGCTGCGCTCGCAACGACGGAGCAGGCATCAATTCCGGTAGCTCGGATCGATGCGGTCGAGCTTGCGCAGTAGCGGCGGCCAGACCAGGCGGGTGGAGCGTGCCTCGGCGCGATGCGGGTTCGACAGCACCGCGGTGTTCTTGTCGATCACCGCCTGCTCGACCGGATACGCGGTCGGACCGAGCATCCGGGTCCGGACCTGCATGGTGCAGGCCCGCTCCAGATGGAACATCCGCTCGAACGCCGACGCGACGCTGCGGCCCACCGTCAGCGTGCCGTGATTGCGCAGCAGCATGTGGTTCTTCTCGCCGAGGTCGCGTTGCAGGCGCGGGCGCTCGTCATGGTCGAGCGCGATGCCTTCGTAATCGTGATAGGCGAGATCGTGGGTGACCAGCTGCGCGGTCTGATTCAGCGGCAGCAGGCCTTCCATGCAGCTCGCCACCGCGGTGCCGTCCGGGGTGTGCAGATGGATGACGCAGCCGGCGTCCTCGCGCACCTCATGGATCGCCGAATGGATGGTGAAGCCCGCGGGGTTGATGCTGTACTCGCTCTCGGTGAGCTGGTTGCCGTCGAGGTCGACCTTGACGAGGCTCGAGGCGGTGATCTCGTCGAACATCAGACCGTAGGGATTGATCAGGAAGTGGTGCTCGGGGCCGGGCACGCGCGCCGAGATGTGAGTGTCGACCAGATCGTCCCAGCCGTAATAGGCGATGAGGCGATAGCAGGCGGCGAGATTGACCCGCTGCTCCCACTCCGCCTCCGTCATCTGCGAGGGGACTTCCTTCAGGCGGGCTTCGGCTGGCGACATGCGTTCTCTCCCGGTTGTTCGGCGGTGATTGTGGCCACGGTAGCCCTGCGACTGTTTCGCAGCAAGCCGCTGCGCGCGCGGCAGTCATGATTTGAGGATCGGGCCGGCAAGGCCCGGCTGGCCGGGTGCAACGGGCGTGTCCCGCGTGCCCGCAGACTCGCCAACAAGTTGTTTGCAAACGGGAACGGCGATTGCCGATCTCGATCATATGACGTTATCGTGGCTCGGTGACCGCCGCGCGTGCTGCGGCGGACTGGAGTTTGGGATGATTTTTCTGCTGGTGGCCGGGATTGTCTTCCTGCTGGCCGGAGCGGCGTCGATCCTGTTCGGCGTCCCGGTCAAGGAGTTCAGCTTCGGCAATACGTTGATCCTGTCGGGAGTGTTGGGCGGCTGCACCGGGGCGATCCTGGTGGGGCTGTCGTTCGTCGCCCGCGAGGTTCGCGCGCTGGCCGTCGTCACCGCGGCCGCAGGCGCAGCGGCGCAGCGCCCCGCCGGGAAGTCCAGCTCGGTGGTCCCCGCTGCCGCCACGGAAACGGACAGCGAAAGCGGACTACTGTTCCCCGGCGACCGCTCCGAGCGCGAGGTCGCGCCATCGCCTGCGGACGTGCCGGCTCCGTCCTCCGGCCCTGCACCGTGGCAGGACGAACCCCCGCCGCGCGACCGTCTCCGCTCACGCCCCATCGAAACCCCGCCTGCGCCACCTCCGACCGAGTCGGAACCGAAGAAGCGTAATCTGCTGTTCTCGACGTCGCGTCGCGATCGGGACCGTGCGGGTCGCGCAAATGGGACGGATGGGGACGATGCGACGAAGCCGGGGAGCGTGCTGTCACAGGGAGTGACGCGCAGCTTCGATGAGGCCTGGCCGGATGCGGACCGTCCCCGGGCAGACGCCGGCGCGCGCCGTCGCCGGTCGTTGCTGGGCGGAGGCGAGGAGACTGCCGAACCTGCGGCACCCGAGCCGGAGCGACCGCGTCTGCCGGAACCTTCGCCAGCGCCGCGCAGCGAGGAGATGACCGAAGTGACCGTGCTGAAGTCCGGCGTCGTCGACGGAATGGCCTATTCGCTCTACTCGGATGGCTCGATCGAGGCGCAGATGCCGGAAGGCATGATGCGGTTCGAGTCGATCGACGCGTTGCGGGAGCACCTCGACCAGCGCGGTTAATCTGTTGGTCTACTTGCGTCGACTGAATGACGCGAAATACAGTCAGGTCCAAGCAAGGTCAGTGTTGCGTTCGGCGCGCGGCCTGCCGATCATCGTTCGAGCAGCAGACAAGATTCGACTGGCGCGGGAGTCCGCAGCCGGTCCGAGGCGATTGGATTCCTTATGAGTGACCCCGCGGGCAAGAGCTTTATCGAACTGACCGCGAGCATTGTCTCCGCCTATGTCGGCAACAATCCCACGCCCGCGGCGGATCTTCCCAACCTGATCGGGCAGGTCCACGCCGCGTTGCAGAAGCTGTCGTCCGGGCGCGCGGAGACTCAGGTCGTCGAGCCGGCGAAGCCCGCCGTGCCGCTGAAGAAATCGATGACGCCCGAATATCTGATCTGTCTCGAGGACGGCAAACGCTTCAAGTCGCTGAAGCGCCATCTGCGCACGCAGTACAAGATGACGCCCGAGCAGTACCGCGAGAAGTGGGGCTTGCCGCCGGACTACCCGATGGTGGCGCCGAACTACGCGGTCGAGCGCTCGCAGCTTGCCAAGAAGATGGGCCTCGGTCAGCAGCGTCGCCGCCGCGGCAAGTGAGCCGCGGACGGCGAGCTTTGCCTGTCAGGCGCCGAAGCCCGCGTCGACCGTGACCACCGAGCCGGTCATCAGGCCGGCAGCAGGGCTCGCCAGGAACGCGACCGCCGCTCCGATTTCGTCGACCGTGCCATAACGGCCGAGGGCTGTCAGAGCGCGAAGACCATCTGCCTGCTCACCCGCGGCCGGATTCATGTCGGTATCGATCGAGCCGGGCTGGACGAGGTTCACGGTGATACCCCGTGGCCCGACTTCATGTGAGAGACCGCGCGTGAAGGCCAGCAGGGCCGACTTCGTCATCGCATAGATCGTCGAGCCGCCGAACGGCACACGCTCGGCCAGCGTCGATCCGATGGAGATGATCCGGCCGCCGTCGGGCAGATGCGGGATCGCGGCCTGTGTGGCAAGGACGACGCCGCGCACATTGACGTTTAGCAGGGCATCAATGTCGGCGAGGCCGATGTCGGCGACAGCGCCTGCGCGGGCGATGCCGGCATTGTTGACCAGGATGTCGAGACCGCCGAGCCGCGCCGCCGCCTCATCGACCGCACGCTTCACCGCCGCCGGGTCGCCGCTATCGGCCTGGATGGCGATTGCGCGGCGGCCCTTGGCTTCGATCGCGCGGACGACGTCCGCGGCACGGTCGGCGGAGCGCTCATAGGTGATCGCAACGTCCGCGCCCTTGTCGGCCAGCGCCAGCGCGATTCCGACTCCGATCCCACGCGATGCACCGGTCACCAACGCTCGCTTGCCTGCCAGTTCACTCATCATCCACCTCTTTATGTAGTGATCGATATATAAATTGTTAGGCGGATTGGCGGGGCCGGTCAATGGATTTATATAACGACCAATGCAGAAATCTGGACAGGACCGGAATATCGAGAAGGCGGCCAGGCCGCGTGGTCGCCCGCGTGCGTTCGACCGCGGCGCTGCGCTGGCGCAGGCGACTCGCCTGTTCTGGCTCAAGGGCTATGAGGCGACTTCGATCGCCGATCTCACCGAGGCGATGGGGATTGGCGCGCCCAGCCTTTACGCCGCTTTCGGCTCCAAGGACGCGCTGTATGCCGAGGCCTTGCGCTACTACGGCGAGACCCACGAGCATGAGGTGTGGGGGGGCTTTCATGCCGCCGCCACGGCGCGGCGGGCGATCGCCGCCTATCTGATGGATTCGGCGGCCGCGCTGACGGGCTCGCTCGCCGACCATCCGCTCGGCTGCATGGTGACGTTGTCGGCTGTGGGGAGCGAGGGCCATTCCGAGCTTGGCAAGCTGGTTCAGGCGGCGCGGTCCGTCACGTTCGACCGGCTGAGAGCGCGTCTCAGCCAGGGTATTGCGGATAACGAGTGGCCCGCCGGCCTGGATGTCGCGGGGCTCGCTCGCTTCCTGCAATCGGTGCAGGCCGGCATGTCGATCCTTGCCCGCGACGGGGCAAGCAGAGCCGAGCTGGAAGCGGTTGCCCGAGCTGCAATGCGGACACTGGACGCCGCGCAGCGTGACGGCGAGGGCGGAGACTGAGTCCAATTTCAATGACAACTCGCTTGCGTTCTGAGGAAAAAAATCCGAAAATCTATTGCGTCGGGATTGATCTCGCGGCCGTTATGAGAATATATTCCTTTAATGGAAGTCTCAGATGAGGTTGCCCCGATGTCGATGTCAGTGCTGCGGCAGACCGCCGCTCGTTTCCGCGAAGAAGCTGTTCATGCGCTCAAGGTAAGCCCCGTCGGGGTGGCTGGTTTCGGCTCGCGTGCAGCGGGAGGCGTCCGATGAGGCGCCGGCGGCCCGCGCCCAAAACGGCCGCGCAGGATGCTGCCGAGGTCGGTGGCTTTCGCGCTCAGCATCTCTCCCTCGCGGAACGTCAGATCATGACGGAAGACGGGCTTGCCCGCGTCACGGTCGACGAGAGCGAAAGTCCGCTTGCCTGGCTCGCGCGCCGCAAGGGGCGCGATGGGCGCAGCCTGATCAGCGTGCATCAGTTCGTCGCCGGCGAGCGGCTACGCGCCGACTTCACCCGCGGCAATCTCACGCCGCGCGTCACCTCGAACTGGGGTGCGCCGACTGGCCGCTCGGGTGGTGGCGGAGCGGGCGAGATGACCGATCTGGTGGTGGCGTCGCGGCAGCGGGTGCAGAACGCAATTGCGGCCTGTGGGCCGGAGTTCTCCGGCGTCCTGCTCGACGTCTGCTGCTTCCTGCGCGGGCTGGAGGACGTCGAGCGGGAGCGCGGCTGGCCGACACGCTCCGCCAAGGTGGTGCTGCAACTCGCGCTGGATCGATTGGCTCGCCACTACGGGCTCGCGCCGACCACCGGCGCGGCGAATCCGAAGCTGCGGAGCTGGCTCGCCGACGGCGCGGAATTCGTCGTGGGGTAGCGCGTCAGGCCGACGCTGCGATCGCTTCGTGCGCGTCGGCCTTGATCCGCTCGATCATCGAACGCAGGCCGTTGGAGCGCTGCGGCGTCAGATGTTCGCGAAAGCCGAGCTCGTCGAACACGGCGATCGGCTCGGCGGCCAGGATTTCCTTCGGCGTGCGGCCGGAGACCAGGGTCAGCAGAATGGCGATCAGCCCGCGCACGATGTGCGCGTCGCTGTCGCCCAGATAATTCAGGATCGGCTCGCCGGCGGCGTTCTGCGTCACCCGTCGCGACAGCCAGACCTGGCTGGCGCAGCCATTGACCTTGTTGGTGGAGGAGTGCTCGTCCTCGGGCATCGGATCCAGGGTGCGGCCGAGTTCGATCACGTAGCGATAGCGATCGTCCCAATCGTCCAGCAGCGCGAAATTGTCCCTGATTTCGTCGATCGTCATGATCACCCGTATCTGCTCGTCGCGGTCCGCCAGCGGAACCTCTTCGTACAGATATATGGGATCGCCGGCGCTCGAAAGCGATATCGCCGGGCTCGTCTGAAAGTCGAGCGTATGTTCAGTTGGTGGGCGGCGCCGGATTGGGCAGGCGCCATTCGATGGCGAGATCGGCCGGCGCCAGCGTGTCGCGCGGCGCGGCGGCGATCTTCAGATCGTCGACCTCATCCATGCCGCCGATCGAGCCGGTCTGGTCGTTCGCTTTCTTGTCGATGATCATCTTGTAGACTTTGCGGGCGCCTTCCTGCGCGCGATGACCGATCACCGTGACGGCATGTTCGCCGACTTCGCAGGCCGCCGGCTGACGCTTGCAGAACTGGCTGAAATCCGAGACGGCGGCGCTGGCGGCGGAGACGGCTTCGGACGCGCCGACCTGCGGCAGCTTCTCGGACTCGGGCGTCTTGTCCTGGGGAAGTAGCACCAGCACAAGTCCGAGCCAGAACGTCAATCGAAGCAGGAAAAACATCTCGCGACCCCGTCGTCCAATCCGCGTTGCGATTGGTTTCGCAATCGAACCCTTCCTAGTTGGCTTCAATGAATTCAGGGTGTTTCGGTTACTTACAATTCGAGCAAAATCCCCCGAAACAAAGCGTCGAAACGATTCGACGTAAACATTCGATTGATGGCGCAGCACATTCGGGATCGCCTGCACGATGTGGCTACCAATTCGAAACCATATCGCGGCCGTTTTCGAAACGATGCGTTCACCATCCGTGCCGAATGAGGTGCTGATCCCGTCACAAATTCGGCCGCGCCGCTCGCTGATCGAATGCCTTAGCGTTCGTTTAAGGTGGCTCTGACACGGTGAGCCAACCAGAAACGGGGGCTCCGTCCCCCGTCACGAGGCGACAGCGAGCGCGGACCGCGTGGCAATATCCAGGATCATCAGCGAGTGTCTCGATGCACTGCTGCACCCGTCGGCGCGGTTCGATGCGCTGGCGAGCGCGCGGCATCGTGCATTCATCGCGCCGCGTCTCCTGGGCAGCCTCGCGGCGCTCGCCGCGTTTCCCGTCTATCTCGTTTTGCGTGGTGCGCCGAGCGCACTCGAGACGCTGGCCTTCGTCTGGCTGATCGCCCCGATTCTGCTGTCATGGTTCCTGTCGCGGACCGGCCGCTACGAGAGCGCGCATGTGCTGTCGTCGCTGTCGCTGGCGAGCCTCATCATGGTGATCGCCGCTCTGACCGGCGGCATCGAATCCTTCGCGGCGATCTGGCTCGTGCTCGTGCCCTCGGAGGCCGCGCTCTCGGCGTCGCGCCGCGTCGTCGCCTTCGCGGCGGGTCTGGCGCTCGGCTGCGCCGCGGCGTTGATTGCCGCCGGCCATTTCGGCCTGCTGCCTGCGCCCGAGACCGGTGAATTGTCGCGTGCCGCGGCGATGGCGCTCAGCGTCGCCGCCGCGACCCTGTACGCTTCCGGGCTCGCTTTCGGCTCGGAATCCCTGACGCGTACCAGCGACACGCTGCTCAGCGTCGAGGAAGAACGCTACCGGCTGCTCGCGCTCCACATGAGCGACGTGATCTCGCGCCATGCGCGGAACGGCGACTTACGCTTCATCTCGCCTGCGGTGGAGGCCCTGATCGGCCAGTCCACAGCACGGCTGCTTGGACAGGGGCTGTTCGATCGCGTCCATGTGGCCGATCGGCCCGCCTACCTGAAGGCGCTGTCGGATGCCGGCCGAGGCGAGCCCGGCAGTGTCGAGTTTCGGGTCCGCCGCGAAGTGCCGCGCGACGATCGCGGCCGTCCGGTCGCATCCGAGTTCATCTGGCTCGAGATGCGGTGCCGGCCGTTCGATCCGGACGTCCCGGGGGCGGCGAGGGATCACGAGGTCGTCGCCGTGATGCGCGACGTCACCGATCGCAAACTGCAGGAACAGGCGCTGGAAGAGGCCCGGGCCGAGGCGAGCCGCGCCGACGCCGCCAAGGCGCGCTTCCTCGCCACCATGAGCCACGAACTGCGTACGCCCCTCAATGCGGTGATCGGCTTCTCCGACATGATCCTGCACGAGGACGATCTGAGGCTCGCCCCCGAGCGGCGCAAGGAATACGCGCAGCTAATCAATGACTCCGGCCAGCATCTGCTGTCGGTGGTCAACGGCATCCTCGACATGTCGAAGATGGAATCCGGCAATTTCGAAATCGTGCCGGAACCCTTCGCGCCGCGTCCGGCGCTGCTGAACTGCTGCAATCTGCTGGCGCTTAAGGCGCGCGAGAACGGCATCGACCTGGTGACCCGCGCGCCGGAAAACCTGCCCGAGATCGTCGGCGACCCGCGCGCCTTCAAGCAGATCCTGCTCAACCTGGTGTCGAACGCCATCAAGTTCACCGAGCGCGGCGGCGCGGTGTCGGTCGAAGCCGTCGTCGAAGGCGTTCGCCTGGTGCTGCGCGTCAGCGACACCGGCGTGGGCATCGCCGCCGAAGACCTGAAGCGGATTGGTGATCCATTCTTCCAGGCGGGCAAGACCTACCAGCGGCGCCATGAAGGCACCGGCCTCGGCCTGTCGATCGTGAAGAGCCTCGTCGGGCTGCATGGCGGCGACATCGACGTGAAGAGCGAGGTTGATCGGGGGACGACGGTCACGGTATCGCTGCCGTTGGCGCAGCCGATGCCGAGCAACGTGACGACGCTCGCGCCGGTCCAGCCGTCGGAGCCGAAACTGCAAGACTATCAGGTGAAGAAGAGTGCGTAAGAGCCGAAAGGACGATGATGCGCCGCGCCGTCGCGGCGCGGCTGCGGCGGCCGTCGTGGATAGCGACGAGCGGGGTCTGGCGATGCGTCTGCTGACGCACAGTCCGCGCGACGTCATTGCCGGGATGTTCGCCTCGGCGGCGGTGGTCGCCATCATCACCAACGCGATCTTCATGCAGGCCGGACAACATCCGTCGCCGATGTTCGGCCGCAGCGCCGCGTCGTCGTCGGTGTCGGTGGTGACGCTGCCGCGTCCGCGTCCCGCCGAACCGCGCGCGGAGACCAAATCGCTCGATGCGGCGCTGCTGGAACCGAGCGCGACGGAGCTGAAGCCGGCCGAACCCAAGGCCGCGGAAGCAAAGCCTGTCGAGGCCCGCGCAGCCGAGCCCAAGCACGTCGACGCCAAGCCGGACACGCGCCGCAATGTCCGCACCGCCGACGCCGATCCCAGCGATCCGCTGGGCAATCTGGTCCGCAGCACGTCGCAGCCGCGGGGTGCCGCGCCGGCCGCCGCCGTCAATACGTCGGCCTCGCCGAACGTGCCGCGCCCGCCCGCCGCAATTCCCGCTGCGGCTTCGCGCGATCCGGTCGGCGAGATGATCACGTCGTCGCGCCGGATCGCCGCCGTGCAACGTGCGCTGACCGAATACGGCTACGGCCAGCTCAAACCGACCGGCACCGCCGGTGCGGACACGCAGGCGGCCATCCAGCGCTTCGAGCGTGCGCGCCGGATGCCGGTCACCGGACAGGTATCGGATCGTCTGGTGCGCGAACTCGGCATGGTGATCGGTCATTCGATCGATTAGCGCAGGGGGGGTGTCACCACGCGTGCTTACACGCGTGACCCCGAAATCACTCTGGCTTTGCGGCGCCCCGCGGCCTAAACCTCGCCCCATGCGATTAAAGAGCTCAATTTGGGTGTCCGCCTATCTGCGCCGTTGCCAGGGCGAGGGCGTGTTCGGCGCGGTGAGCCGGCGTGGCGCCGAGGACGCGGGCGCAGTGTTCGTGAAGGTCGTGATGCCCGATCGCACGGCGATGCTCTACGCGCCGGCGCCGCAGACCGCCTATGACGAAGACCGGCCATTCGAGCGCGTGTTCGCTCCGGTGTCGCCGCAGCCGCAGCCGGAAGCGCTCGTTGATGAACGTCTCGCCAAGGAGATCCGGTTCGACCCTGATATCTGGATCATCGAAACCGAAGACCGCTTGGGTCGGCACTTCCTCGATGTCATCAAACAGGCCTGAGTCCCGCTCGCGCGCGGATCGGCGATGATCATCAAGCCGCTCGGCCGAGCGGCGTCACCGGCTGGTGCCGGTCCGCGACGGCAACGGCGTGCCGGGCTGTACGGCCGGCCTTGAAGTGGGCGTCGCAGTGCGGGCGCGGTGGCGCTCGTCATCGTGCAGGACGGAGCGATACTTCGCCCGCGCCGTGGCGACAGTGGCGCCGCGCCATGTCGCAACCATGATCAGAGCCGTGCGCTCGTCGAGCCGATCGTAAAGCCGCGAAAGCCGATAGACCCGATCGACGGACGCGCCGAGCTCGGGATCGAGAAACATCAGCACCTGCTCGAATGCGGCAAGCTTCATGCCCAGCGCCTTCAGCGCGCAGGCGAGCGGTTCGCCTCCGATGTCCTGAACAACGCGCTCGGCTGTTCCGGTTGCGAGGATCAGCGCGTCGCCGAGTTCGTGCGTGAAGTTCTCGGCGTCGCCCGCGAAGGCCGCCATATGCAGCGTCTCGATCGCGCGCTGCGCTCGCTGGGGCGGAATGCGCGTTGCCGGCCGGAGCGGCGCTTCGGCGAGATTGTGCAGGATGAGCGCACGTTCGCGCGCCGCCGCGGCGAAGAACATCTCGTTGATCTGCGCCGCATCGTCGGGCTGGATCAGCAAGCTCGCCGCGCGCTGCTCGGCTTCGGTCGCCGGGCGCTGCGGACGGATGGGAGACGTCGGCGCGGTGGTGCTGATCGCTGCGGCCTGCGGCATGCGCCGATCGTCGGCGCTGCGCAGCGCCAGGCGTCGCGCAATCGCTTCAGGCGTGTAGGGATACACTGATAGTCGCGCACGCACCGCGGCGCGTGTCGCGTCATCGACCTCGTCGATCAGTCGCGACGTCAGTTCGACGAACTGCTGTTCTTCCTCGCGGGTGTGCACGCCGCCTTGCACATACAGATCGGTCAGCACACGCAGCAGCGTCGGGCGAATGTCAATTCCCTCGCGGCGCGAGAGCGACATCAGTCCGTCGAATCCTGGGAATGGTGCTGACTGGTTCATGGCGTCGCAAAGCAGGGCAACTGCGCGAAATCTAGCGCACCGTGTTTAATGCCGCGTTAAGTAAAACGCTTTGTTAATCAGCATCGTCACGGTGATCGGACGCAGTGGCAGGCCACTGCGTCGTCGTTCGCATCAGCGCCTATTACTTCGCGCCGCTGACGGTGCGGATCACGCTGTTGATCGGCCGCGCATTGCTGGCGGCCGGCTGCGCCGGCTGCACCTGCGCATCGTATTCCGGCAGCGTCGTGACCCGGTCCTTGGCGGTGATGAAGACCACCTTGTAGCCGCCGGCCTTGAGCTGGGAGAGCAGCTCCGGCAACGCCTGCGCGGTCGACTTCTGGAAGTCGTGCATCAGGATGATGCCCTTGCCGACTTTCTTCAGCTTGGTCATCACGCCGGTGATCAGTTGCTCCGGCTTGTGAATGCGGAAGTCCTCGGAATCGATGTCGATCGAGAACGTCGCGATGTTGCGTTCGCCGAGATACGCCTTCAGTTCGGGCGTCTGGCGCAATTGCGGGAAGCGGAAGAACGGCGAGGTGGGCTGGCCGGCCGCCAGCACGGTGCCGCTGATGCCCTTCTCGATCTCGGCCTTCGCCTCGGGGAAGGGTTTGATCGCAAGGTTGACGTGCGACCAGGTGTGCGAACCGACCGTATGGCCGGCTGCGACCACCTGCTTGAGAATGGCCGGATGCCAGCTCGCATGTTTGCCGATCGGGAAGAACACGGCCTTGACGCATTCGGCCGCGAGCGCGGCGAGCACCGCCGGCGTATTCACCGGCCACGGTCCGTCATCGAACGTCAGCGCGACTTCGCCGGGCTCGAGGAAGTCGTAGTCGCGATACTGAGACAGGCCGAGGCCAGGTCCACCGGTGGTGTCGATCTCGACCGTGCGGGAGATGCCGAGCGCATTCGGATTGCTGCAGGCCTGCTGCTGGGGCGCGGGGGCCGGCGCAGGGATCGCCGCGGGCTCCTTGGCGACGACGGGCTGCACCATCGGCGCGGGCGCCTTCGAGGCCTCCGAGGCCGGCGTCGGCCAGCGGGAGGCGATCGCGCCGGTGGTGAGTTCGGAAGAGGCCGTTGCGGCGGGCGCGTTCGGAGCCGAGAAGTAGGCGCGTCCCGCGCCAAGGCCGACCAGAACCGCCAGCACGCTGCAGCCAGCCGTCAAAACTGCAACTCTACGCATACCCAACTCCCGAACATGATTACCGCCCACCAGCGGTCAACTTGCTCGCGAAATGGTTAAGCTCGGGTTTTTAACGTCGATCAGCGACGCGCTTTCGTTCGCTTGCGCAGCGGCTTGTGCGGCTTGCCGCGGGCGACCGGTTTCTTCGCCGCCGGGCGTTCGGCGGTGTCGCCGGGCTGCGCGGCGGCATAAGACTGACGCAAGTTGTCGAGACTGCTGCCGATTTCGCCGACCTGCTCGGACAGCTTCTTGGTCTCGGCTCGCTGCGCGGTGATCAGTTGCTGCAGGGTGTGGAGCTGATCCTGCACCGCCTGCAGCTGATCGATCGACTCCTGCTGGGACATTTCGAGGCCCTTGGCCTTCTCCATGATCTGCTCGGAGGTCTGAGCGACGCGGACCTGGATCTGTCGGCCGCCGGCGGCACGTTCGGCTTCCGGCGTCAGGCCGGTGGCCATTCGCCACAGCAGGATCGCGCCGATTCCGGAAACGATCAGCACCAGAGCGGCCGCTGACATTGCGATCGGCTGGGCTCCGATCGTCGCCATCGCGCGCGACCGGAAATCTGACGGTGGAATCTCGGTCATGGACGTCACAAGCCTCGCGTCCGTGTGAAGTTCCCGCCCCACCGCGATGAAATAGCATTTTGCCAGCGGGGGTTGCAACCGGGCGGGGCCCCGCCATTAACAGCGCATTAACCATAACGCGACTTAATGACCTCGCATCACTCCAAATCAGGAAGGGCTGTGAGAGGTCGCAATGGGCACCATCCTTGAATTTCCGGCGGACGCGGGATCGCGGCGGTCGGGCTCAACCATGGTCCCGACGCCGGGCCACCTTGCGCAGGTCGTGATCCTGCCGGCGATCCGGATCGAACGTCACGCCCAGACCCAGGACGATGGCGGCCCGGAGCAGGGGGACGCGCCGCGCCGCCGGCGCCGCCGCCGCGCGCGGTCCTGACCACCACGATGGGCGCGATCCGTCATTCGGCCCCGGTGAGGGGTGGTCGCGTTCATTCCCTGGCGCTCCTGTTCACATTGCTCGGCGTTATGCTGGGCGGCTGCGCGGGCGGCGATTTCGGCCGTACCCGCGGCGACTTCGTCAATGACGACATGCATCGGTGGATGGGGATCGAGGCGACCGGCAGCGTCGGCGCCCGGGCCTCGGACTTCCAACTGACCGACGACGAGCGCACGCTGCGCGACATGGCCTATCCGCTGGTCGAGCCGCCGCGCTCGCGGCAGGCGTGGAAGACCGTGTTCGGTGACTATCAGCCGATCGCCGCACCGTGGCGCCAGTCACCGCCGTTCGATCGCACCGCCTACGGCAAGATGCTGGTCGATGAACCGCATCGCTCCCACGCCTCGCGCTACGCGGCGCTGAACGAAGACATCCGCAACGATCTGACCCGGTTCGAGCCGTTCAAGTTCACCGCCATGCGGGTGGTCGAGATGGACCGCAAGCGTGCAGCGGCGCTGAAGTACGTGTCCGACCTGTCGCCCCGCGAGCGGGCCGATGCGATTGGCCGGATGGAAGAGAATGCGCTGATCATCCAGTGGGTGCAGCAGTGCCTGCATCGCCGCGCCTCGTCCTATCGCTGGGCGCTGGAGCGTCTGGTGATCATGGCTCCCGATACGGTGGCGGCCGATGCGGACCGTCTGATCGCCGAGCTGGAAGTGCAGGCTGCCAATCTCGCCATACCTGCAGGCCCGGCGAAGGGGCACGTGCTGGTGTCGAAGGGGTGAGCGCGACGCTTTGCTGAGCTGATGCGGCGCAGCATCATGCCGACGCTGCGGTGCAGCGTCTTTCTTCCGCTCCTCCCAGCCGCTTTACGCAAGACCGCCTTGGTTCCTGAGAATGACTCTGCGCGTCGCTTTGGAGGAGGCGCTCATGATCGATTCTCTTGTGATGCAGGTCACGACTCCTGACGAGTTGGCCGCGCCCGAAGGATCTCCCGAACTGGCGGAGGCCCAGCGGACGGCGTGGCGCTTGGCTCACATCGACTTTCCGTGGGACATCAACAAGGCGCTCGAGTTCGCGCTGCTACGCACCTACGCGGTGCCGTCGATCTCGGGCCTTCTCGCGCGCACGGGGGAGTTCTCGGAGCGCGTCTCCAAGCGATATGACGATACGGCGCTGCTGATCCGCGAGGTGCTGCGTAACGGCCTCGACAGCGAGCGCGCGCGTCGCGCGTTCGGCCGCATCAATGCGATGCACGGCCGCTACCGCATCGCCAACGACGATTATCTCTACGTGCTCTCGACCTTCGTGTTCTCGCCGATCGACTGGGTCGGGCGCTTCGGCCACCGGCCCATGACCGCGGCCGAGCAACATCTGTGGTTCGTCTATTGGAACGAGTTCGGACGGCGGATGGGCATCGACGGTCTCTCTCCGGACATTGCCTCGTTTCGCGCTTTCGCGGACGAGTTCGAGCGCAAACGGTTCGTCTATGCGCCGTCGAACCGTCTGATCTCGGAGCGAACGATCGACCTCGTTCTGTCGGACTATTTCGTGCCGCGCATTCTGCATCGCGGCGGACGGCAGATCGCCTTGGCCATCGTCGACCGGCCGCTGGTCGAGGCGTTGGGCTTCAAATACCCGTCCGTAGTGTTGCGCGGGATCGCCACAGGGGCGCTCGGCCTTCGCCGTGCAATCCTGAAGTTGCTGCCGAAGCGGCGAGCTCCCAAGTGGCAGGAGATCGGTGGCCGGACCTATCCGGAGGGCTACAACATCGAGGAACTGGGGACGTTTCCCCGGGCCAAAGGCGTCTGACGATCAGTAAGCCGCTGCAGTGCGTACCCGAGGTGGAGTAGGTGGGGCGCGCGGCGCAGTGGGCCGCTCAGGACTTTGCCTGCGGCTCGGGCTGCACCTTGCAGCTCGCCGAACTCAGCGCGGCGCGCGCCTGGGGCATCATGCCGGGCTCCGAGGCGAGGGCCCTCATCACGATCAGGCCGGTAGTGGTCGGCGAGTCGATGATCAGCCGGTCGGCGGCGGTGACGTCCTCGTCTTCCGGCAGGTTGCCGTGCTGCTCGGCGGTCATCAAATCGAGTTCGATCACCTTGCGGCCAGCAGAGCGGTCGTTGATCGCGTAGTAGGCGATCTCGCTGCGCGTGTAGAACGACACCGCGGTGTAGGCTTGGCTCACCGGCACCACCAGCTTCAGCGGACCGTTCGACAGATCGTAGCGGCACACTGCGACGGCGAACGCAGGATCGAGGAATGGCAGCGGCGCGGTGTTGGGGGAAACCTGCGGCAGCTGCGAGACCTCGTTGACCTTGGTCAGCGGTGTCAGCCGCGCATAGGCGTCCTGGCTCGCGATGCGCGGCAGCGCCAGCACGCTGACCAGGTGCACGATGCCGCCGAGAACGAGGCCGGCAATGATGGTGGCGATGAAGCGGATCATGGGCAGCCGACCGTTGTGATGGCGGGCATCGGCGCGTCGCGTTGCGTGCGGGTGGCGACGCCGACCGGGGTGTCGTACAGCCGCAGCATCAGCTGATAGCGATCGACGCCGCCGGTCGGCAGCCAGTTGCCGGACCGGGAGCGCGCGGCGATCCGGATCCTGAATTCGCCGTCGGCGGAGCGAATGATCTCCTGGCTGGTGAAGCCGTAACGCTCGAGGCTGTTCGCGATGAGATAGCCGCGCGGATCGTACAGCGTGAGCGTCCAGAACCTGGCCGGCGGAGTGACGCCGCTGACCTCGATGTCGCAGCGGCCGTCCAGTGGCCGCTTGTTATCATCGGCGGTGGCGACGAAGGCGATGCCGTCACCGGCGCCGACCGGCAGCTCTCCGCTGCGCGCGATCGAGGCGCGGGCATAAGGATCGATCTCG
The DNA here is from genome assembly GCF_042432815.1 of Rhodopseudomonas telluris. NCBI lineage: Bacteria > Pseudomonadati > Pseudomonadota > Alphaproteobacteria > Hyphomicrobiales > Nitrobacteraceae > Rhodopseudomonas > Rhodopseudomonas telluris. The sequence goes on along the minus strand of NZ_JBHLWM010000005.1, from coordinate 201,366 downwards.
GCGGTGCCGGCGCGCGGCCGCGCCGTCCAGGCGCCGATGGTCAGCGTTCCCAGATCGGTGCCGCGCGTGGCGGTCATCCAGGTCGCGCCGACGCCGACGCCCGCGGCGATGATCAGCGCCAGCAAAGTGAAGAAGATCAGGCGCACGTTGCAACCGTCCCTGGATGTCCCGCGGCCTTAGTTCTTGCGCAGCGGCGAGGCCGCCGCGCCGTTCGGCGTCGCCGAGGCGAAGCTCTCGGCTGCGCCGACGCTGGTTGAGGACACCGGCTTGCCGGGTTCGGCCGTGTCCATCACCTTGGCGGCATCGTCGAGCATCTTCTCAACGCGCACCAGGATGTCGGCGCCGCGGCGGGTCAGCACCGGCGGCGGCGCCGGCTTGGCGTCGTCGTCGGTGGCGCGGGCGTTGGCCTGCGCCGGCGAGACCGGCAGCTTGGTGCCCATGCCGACACCGGCGAGTTCCTTGACCTCGACGCCCTGATGCGCCGCCACCATGATGTCGTGCCAGGTCTGCGCCGGCAGCGAGCCGCCGGTCATGCGGTTGGTCGGCGAGTAGTCGTCGTTGCCGTACCACACCGCGCAGGAGAAGTTGCCGGTGTAGCCGACGAACCAGGCGTCGCGATAATTGTTGGTGGTGCCGGTCTTGCCCGCGGTCGGAATGCCGTCGAGCGCGGCGCGGCGGGCCGTGCCTTCGCTGACGACGTGGCTCATCATGCCGGCCATGTCGGCCGCGACCGAGGCGGGGATCGCCTGCCGCGGCTTCGGCCCATCGCGATCGTAGCGCCACACCAGGTCGCCGGCGCCGGTGCGGACTTCCAGCACGGCGTGCGGCTTCACCGCCTTGCCCTTGTTGGGGAAGGTCACGTAGGCGACCGCATGCTCAAGCACCGTGACTTCGTCGGCGCCGATCGGCAGCGACGGCGTATCGGGCAGCGGCGCAGTAAGGCCGAAGCGGCGCGCGACTTCGACGATCTTGGCGCGGCCGGCCTTCGGACCGGCCTTGCCGCCGAGCGTGATCGACAGCTTCACCGGCACGACGTTGATCGAGCGGGTGATCGCCTGGGTCAGCGTCACCGCGCCGGAATACGAATGGCCGTAATTCTGCGGACACCAATTGCCGATGCAGACGGGGCCGTCGACCACGATCGAGGTCGGCTTGAAGCCGTTGAGCAGCGCCGTCGTGTAGACATACGGCTTGAACGACGAGCCGGGCTGGCGATAGGCGTCGACCGCGCGGTTGAACTGGCTGGAGCCGTAGTCGCGGCCGCCGACCATCGCGCGCACGCCGCCGTCGAGATCGGACACCACGGTCGCGGCCTGGGTGGCGTGATAATCGCGGCCGAACTGGCGGAGCTGGTTTTCGATGGCGCCCTCGGCGGCGCGCTGCACGTTCATGTCGATCGCGGTGCGGACCACGAAGACGCGCTCGGTGTAGGACTTCGGGAAAGTGTCGACGACCTTGCGGACTTCGTCGAATGCCCAGTCGAGATAGTAGTTCGGCGAGTTCTCGTCGCGGCGGTCGACCACCGAGGCGGGATTGCGCCGCGCGCCGAACACCTGGCCTTCGGTCATGAAGCCGGCGTCGACCAGATTGTCGAGCACGACGTTGGCGCGGGCACGCGCGGCCGGCAGATTGATGTGCGGGGCGAATTTGGTCGGCGCCTTGAACAGGCCGGCGAGCATCGCGGCCTCGGCCAGGTTCACGTCGCGCACCGACTTGTTGAAGTAGAAGTGCGCCGCACCGTCGGCGCCGAAGGTGCCGCCGCCCATATAGGCGCGGTCGAGATACAGCTTCAGGATCTCGTTCTTGGTCAGCCGCGTCTCCAGCCAGATCGCCAGAAACGCCTCGTTGACCTTGCGTTCGAGCGTGCGCTCGTTCGACAGGAACAGGTTCTTGGCGAGCTGCTGGGTAATCGACGAGCCGCCCTGGCGCACGCCGCCGGCCTGGGCGTTGGTGACCAGCGCGCGCGCGGTGCCGGCGACGTCGATGCCGAAATGATCGTAGAAGCGGCGGTCCTCGGTGGCGAGCGTCGCCTTGATCAGATTGTCGGGGAAGTCTTCCAGCGGGATCGAGTCGTTGTGCTTGATGCCGCGGCTGCCGATCGGATTGCCGTAACGGTCGAGAAAGGTGACGGCGAGGTCCGACTTCTTCAGCCAATCCTCGTCCAGCGTTTCTCGAAACGCCGGCTGCGCCAGCGCCAGCAGTACCAGCAGTCCGCCGGCCCCCATCGTGGCGGCTTCCGACAGCGGTTCGATGAACACCCAGCGCTTCCAATGGCCGACATAGAAGCGGTCCATGAAGGTGGCGAAGCGTTCCCACAATTCGCGGATGCCGGCCGCGGAAGAGAACAGCGTCGAGTCGAGTCGGGCGTCGAGGTCCAGAAACCAGTTCCGGATCCGCTGCATGAAATTGTCTGGCAGAATCTTCGGCACCGGGTTTCGACCAATCGCGTGTGACGCCGGGCGGGCGCCTCAATCTGTCTTGCGGCAGGGTTGCGGCAAACCGAAGGCGCTTGAAGCCATTCTGGAGAATCCTGTTTCTTGTACCCGAGCGTCGGCCATAAACCAATGGCCGGGCAGGGATTTTTCAGCAAACGGGCCGCCACGCCACAGCTTCCTCGGAAACCGACGAGGCTAAGCGCTTGCGCCGTCGGCGCAACTCCCCCTAGAACCGCGCTTTGACAGCACGAAAGCAACCGTCCCGGCATGACCGCAGCCCGCAAGAAGATCTCCGATCAGGACGGTTTCTTCTGGAAAACCAAAACCTTGGAAGAGATGTCCGAGGCCGAATGGGAGAGCCTGTGCGACGGCTGCGCACGCTGCTGCCTGGAAAAGCTCGAGGACGAGGATTCCGGGCGGATCTATTTCACCCATGTCGGCTGCCGGCTGCTCGATGGGCACGCGTGTGCGTGTCACGACTACGCGAACAGGTCGGACCGGGTGCCGGACTGCGTGCGGCTGACGCCGCAGAACGTCCGTGAGCTGACCTGGCTGCCGCCGAGCTGCGGCTACAAGCTGGTGGCGGAGGGGCGGGATCTGTACTGGTGGCACCCGCTGATCTCCGGCGATCCGAACAGCGTGCACGACGCCGGCGTCTCGGTGCGCGGCCGGGTCGAGGCGATGGAGACCGACATCTCGGTCGAGGACCTCGAAGACCACATCGTGTCGTGGCCGGCGCTGCTGCCCAAGCGGGCCAAGCTGAAGAAGCCGCCGAAGTGATCGCGCCGGCCTGCCGCCATCGGTCGCGCCCGGAAGGACCGAGATGACTGCCTTGCTTATCCTCGCTGCGGCCGGCCTGTGGGCCGGCATGCAGAACACGCTCGCGGGCGGCGGCTCGTTCGTCACGCTGCCGGCGCTGCTGCTGGCCGGGCTGTCGCCGCTGTCGGCCAACATCACCTCGACGGTCGCGCTGTTTCCGGGGCAGCTCGCCTCCGGCTTCGCGGGACGGTCGATGGTGCTCGGCGTCGGGCGGCTGTCGTTCTGGTGGCTGATAGGTATCAGCCTCGTCGGCGGCGTCGTCGGGGCGGTGCTTCTGCTGATCACGCCGCCGACGATCTTCGCCCGGATGATGCCGTGGCTGGTGCTGTTCGCGACCGCTGTGTTCGCCTGGGGCAGCTTCGTGCGCACGGCGCGGGCGGAGCCGGCCAAGATCAATGTCGGCATGCTGGGCGCCATTCAGTTCGTCATCGCCATCTATGGCGGTTACTTCGGCGGCGGCATCGGCTTTCTGATGATGGCGGCGCTGTCGGTCGCCGGCATGCATGCGCGCAACGCCGGCGCCACAAAGAACGCGCTCGCCGCGGCGATGAACGCCTCGGCGGTGGCGATGTTCGCACTGTCGCCGGAGGTGAAGTGGATCGAGGCCGCGGTGCTCGCCGCGTCGTCGACGGTCGGCTACCTCGCCGGCGTCTGGGTGCTGCGTCGCGTCAACGAGAAGGCGCTGCGCGTCGCCGTCGTCGTGCTCGGCATCGCGCTGACAATCGGGCTGTTCTGGCGGCAATTTTAATAGTTGCTGCAGCGCGGTCGCGCCCACCTTGTCATCGCCCGCGTAGTCGGGCGATCCAGTATGCAGAGCGCTCGCCAACGCGTTCAGCCCTCATCGCCGGCGCCCTCACGTACTAAGATCCTCCGCCTTCGCGGAGGATGGCGACTGCAGCGAAGACAGCACGCCAACTTATTTGTTGCCAAGGCAACTGATCTGTGAGAATTGTTCCGAACAAGAGCGATCCAGTCGCCGTGTTCGGGAGGAATCATGTTCGGCAATCCAGCCGGCAAATGCGGCGTCGTGCCCAATGTCGACGCGGCGCGCGGCCAGCTCCGCGCGCTGTCTGATCGCGGGCAGCAGGCCGCGTCAGCTTTCGCCGGTGACGGCGCCGAGATTGTTGTGCAGGCGGCGCAGCAGATCGATCAGCACTTCCTGCTCACCCGCATCGAGGCACGACATCAGCCGCCGCTCGCGATCGAGCGCGGCGACGATCACTTTGTCATGCGTGGAGCGGCCCTTCGCGGTCAGCGAGATCGAATGGGTGCGGCCGTCGTTCGGATCGCTGCGGATCGCGATCAGTCCGCGTTGCTGCATGTCGGCCAGCGTGCGGCTCACCGGGCCCTTGTTGAAGCCGATCACCTGGCAGATCCGCGACGCCGCGATGCCGGGCTCGATCGCCAGCAGCGACATGATCCGCCACTCCGTGACGTTGACGCCGAATTCCCGCTGATAGAACGCCGTCGCGCTGTTCGACAGTTTGTTGGCGATGAAGGTGATGAAGGCCGGAACGTAGCGCTCGAGGTCGAGCGTTTGCGCGCTCGGCGCCGCTGCGGAACTGCGTGGTGATTTTCTGGGAGGCGAACCGGCGGTCATGGCGCTTTCGAGGGCTGGCGGCGGGTGAGCAGACATAAAGATACGAGGGCACGGTTCACAAGTGCCGAATGAAGGGAGGACGAGATGACTGCGACCCCAGCCGCTTCGCTGGCCGCGCCAGCGGCAAGCGTGCCGATCCCGCATCTGGCGATCGATCCGTTCTCGCTTGCGTTCTTCGACGATCCCTATCCGGATCAGCAGGCGATGCGGGACGCCGGCCCGGTCGTCTATCTCGACAAGTGGAACGTCTACGGCGTGGCGCGCTACGCCGAAGTCTACGCCGTGCTCAACGATCCGCTGACCTTCTGCTCGAGCCGCGGCGTCGGCCTCAGCGACTTCAAGAAGGAGAAGCCGTGGCGGCCACCAAGCCTGATCCTCGAAGCGGATCCGCCGGCGCACACCCGCACGCGCGCGGTCCTTAGCAAGGTGCTGTCGCCGGCGACGATGAAGCGGCTGCGCGACGGCTTTGCGGCCGCCGCCGAGGCGAAGATCGACGAGCTGCTGGCGCGCGGCGGCACCATCGATGCGATTGCCGATCTCGCCGAGGCCTATCCGCTGTCGGTCTTTCCCGATGCGATGGGGCTGAAGCAGGAGGGGCGCGAGAATTTGCTGCCTTACGCCGGTCTGGTGTTCAACGCGTTCGGTCCGCCGAACGAACTCCGCCAGTCCGCGATCGAGCGCTCGGCGCCGCATCAGGCCTATGTCAACGAGCAATGCCAGCGGCCGAGTCTCGCGCCGGGCGGTTTCGGCGCCTGCATCCACGCCTTCAGCGACACCGGCGAAATCACGCCGGACGAAGCGCCGCTGCTGGTGCGTTCGCTGCTATCGGCCGGCCTTGATACCACGGTGAACGGCATCGGCGCCGCGATGTATTGCCTGGCGCGGTTTCCGGATGAATTGGAACGGCTGCGCCGCGATCCGTCGCTCGCACGCAACGCGTTCGAGGAGGCGGTGCGGTTCGAAAGCCCGGTGCAGACCTTCTTCCGCACCACGACGCGCGAGGTCGAACTCGGCGGCGCGGTGATCGGCGAGGGCGAGAAGGTGCTGATGTTCCTCGGCTCGGCCAATCGCGATCCACGGCGCTGGGTCGAGCCGGACCGCTACGACATCACCCGCAAGACCTCCGGCCATGTCGGCTTCGGCTCGGGCATTCACATGTGCGTCGGCCAGCTGGTGGCGCGGCTCGAGGGTGAGGTCGTGCTCGCCGCGCTGGCCAGCAAGGTCAAGGCGATCGAGATCGCCGGACCGGTGAAGCGTCGCTTCAACAACACGCTGCGCGGGCTCGAAAGCCTGCCGCTCCAAATGACGCCTGCCTGAGGATTCACGATGCCGAAGATCACGTTCATTCTGCCCGACGGCCGCAGCGAAATCGTCGAGGCCGCTGCCGGCGACACCGCGATGTATGCGGCGCTGAGCCAGGGGCTCGACGGCATCGTCGCCGAGTGCGGCGGCAACGCCGTGTGCGCGACCTGCCACGTCTATGTCGAGGAGGGCTTGAGCAGGCTGCCGCCGGTCGACGGCAATGAAGACGATCTGCTCGACGGCGCGGCGGCCGAGCGGCTGCCGACCAGCCGGCTGTCCTGCCAGATCAAGCTGAGCGACGACCTCGACGGATTGGTGGTGCGCATTCCGGACCGGCAGTTCTAGATCTTCAATTCCAGACCACCGTCGCCGGCAACGACCGGCGGCGTCAGCAACGAAAAAGATCACCTCAGGGAGAGAAACATGAAACTCACCAAGGGCCTGCTCGGCCTCGCGACCGCGTGTCTGCTCAGCAGCACGGCAAGCGCGGAGATTTCCGGCAATGTCGTGCGCGTCGGCGTGCTCAACGACATCTCCGGCATCTTCCAGGACACCAACGGCCTGGGCTCGGTCGAGGCCGCGCGCATGGCCGCGGAGGACTTCGCCGGCGGCGGCAAGGACATCAAGGTCGAGATCGTCTATGCCGACCACCAGAACAAGGCCGACGTCGGCAACGCGATTGCGCGCCGCTGGCTCGACAATGAGGGCGTCGATGCCATTGTCGACGTGCCGAATTCGTCGGTCGGGCTGTCAATCAATTCACTGGTGCGCGGCACCAAGATGACATTCCTGGCGTCGTCGACCGCGAGCTCGGACCTCACCGGCAAGGCGTGCTCGCCGAACACGATCCAATGGGTCAACGACACCTGGGCCACCGGCAACACCACCGCCGCGGCGATGATCGAGCGCGGCGGCAAGGACTGGTACTTCATCACGGTGGACTACGCGCTCGGCAAGGGCATCGAGGCCGAGGCCAGCAAGTACATCGAGGCGCATGGCGGCAAGGTGATCGGCTCCAGCAAGCACCCGCTCGGCACCTCGGACTTCGCCTCGTTCCTGCTGCAGGCGCAGACCTCGAAGGCCGGCGTGATCGGCCTCGCCAATGCGGGCGGCGACACCATCAACACCGTCAAGCAGGCGGCCGAATTCGGCATCCATCAAAGCGGGCAGAAGCTGGTCGCCTTCCTGCTCTTCATCAACGACATCCACGGCATGGGCCTGAAGGTCGCGCAGGGCCTGCAACTGATGGAAGCGTTCTACTGGGACGCGAACGACGACACCCGCGCCTTCGCCAAGCGCTTCGCGCAGCGGCCCGGGATGAACGGCAAAATGCCGAGCGGCAACCAGGCCGGCGTCTATGCCTCGACGCTGGCGTATCTCAACGCCGTTGCGGCCACCGGCAGCGACGACGCCAAGGAGGTCGTGCCGCAGATGAAAAAATTCAGCGGCAAGGACAAGCTGTTCGGCGACGTCACCATCCGCCAGGACGGCCGCGTCGTGCACCCGATGTATCTGTTCGAGGTGAAGAAGCCGGAGGAATCGAAATATCCCTACGATTACTACCGGCTGGTTTCGACCATCCCGGCCGAGAAGGCGTTCAGGCCGCTGGCGGAGGGCGGGTGTGAGCTGGTGAAGTAGGCGGGGCTGATCGCCACCCATCAGTCTCGTCGTGGCCGGGCTCGTCCCGGCCATCCACGTGCTACGTCGCGATGTCCAAGATCGGGGATGTCTGGCACACGGCCGGGCATGACGAGGACAAGCCAGCGTCCAGCATCGCCGTCATTGCGAGGAGCGAAGCGACGAAGCAATCCAGCGGCCACGCGGCCTGCGGCTCTGGATTGCTTCGCTGCGCTCGCAATGACGGAATAATTGGCGATCGCGACTCTAGCGCTGCTCCGCCCGCCGCCCACCCAATTGCCAATACACCACCGCCACCGCGACCGGCAAAGTCAGCGCGATCCAGGACATCCAGTCCCATAGGCCGTCGCCGAGCAGGGCGGTGGTCAGGCCGAGCGCGCTGATCACCGCGATGGCGAGCGGCGCGGCGAAGATCTGCGCCGTGGTGTACGATTCTCTCCGGGGCTTGGTCATGCCGGCCTCGTGTCGGCTTGCTGCGTGTCGGCACGGCTGCGGGCGCTGCCGCCGAAGCGTTGCTTCGCGACCCACAGATAGAGGCCGGTGATCAGCACGACGATGCAGACGAGATCGAGCAGACCCCAGATGATCTTGAGCGGCAGGCCGCCATAGTCGCCGAAATGTAGCGGGCGCGACATCTGCAGCAGCGTCAAGTACCAGGGCATCTGCGGCACCAGCACCGGCACGGTTTGATCGACATCGACCAGCGTCGGCGTCGCAATCAGGGCCGTTAGCGCGGAGTTGCCCTTCATCCAGACCACGAGATGGCGCGGGCTGCCGAAATTCTCCGCGGTCGGCATCGTGATCGAGGTGAGGCGGCCGTCCGGCAGCACGGCGCGGACACGCCCGATCGCCTGATCCAGTGAGGACGGCTGCGCCACCGGTGCGCCGCGATACGGCGCCAGCAGAGGCGGCAGCACCTGGCCGCGCCAGTAGTCATACATCGGCATCGCCAGCGTATTGATCGCGCCGGTGGCGCCGACGACGACCAGCCAGACCGTGGTGACGATGCCGAACAGATTATGCAGGTCGAGCCATTTCAGCCGCCGCGAGCGCTGGCGCACGGTGCCGAAGGCGAGCCGGCGCATGAACGGCGCGTAGACTAAGACGCCGGAGACGATCGACACCACCAGCAGCAGGCCCATCGCGCCGAGGAACAGTTCGCCGGGCAGGTCCAGCAGCATGTTCTTGTGCAACAGCAGGATGATATCCATCACGCCCTGCTGCGGCCGCTCCTCGCCCAGCACCGCCTTGGTGCGGCCGTCCATCACCAGCCGATAGAACTTGCCGCGCATCGGCTTGGGCGTCGGCGACATCGTGACCACGACGACGGACGGCTGTTCGTCGCGCCAGGTGACGAACAAGACGTGGTCGCCAGGCCGAGCCTGCTGTGCGGCAAGCAGCACGTCGTCCACCGGCGCGGCGGTGACGTTGCCCGGCAGATGCGGCGCGGCGAACTGTTGTTCGGTCAGCTCCTCGATCTCTTCGTGGAAGATCAGCGGCAGGCCGGTGAGGCACAGCATCAGCAGGAACAGCATGCTGATCAGCGAGGTCCAGGTGTGGACCTTGCTCCAAATCCGGAGGGCGCGTGTTCCGGTCACCAGCGATAGCTCGCGGTCGCGGTGATCACCCGCGGCGTGATGTACTGGCAGCCGCCGGTGACGGTGCACAGCGCGGTGTCCTTGTTGGCGATGTTCTTGACGTTGAGCGCCAGGTTGATGCCCTTCGGCTGGCGATAATGCAGCCCGGCGTCGAACACCGTGTAGGCGTCGTTGGTGATCGTATTGAGGATGTCCATGTAGGATTCCCCCACATAGCGGACGCCGGCGCCGAAACCCCAGCCGGCCAACGGGCCGCTCTGCAGCGTGTAGTCGGCGAAGGCGGACGCCATGTGGCGCGGGATCTGCACCGGCGTCTTGCCGACGTCGCCGTTGTTGCTCTCGGTGTTCTTGACGTTCTGCAGCGTGTAGGTCGCGAGCAGATTCAGCCCCGGCATCGGCTTGGCCAGCATCTCCAGCTCGAGGCCTTGCGAATTCACCTGTCCGGTCTGGATGCTGTAGTTGAGATGCAGCGGGTCGGCGGTCAGCACGTTGTCCTGGGTCAGGTCGAACACGGCGGCGGTGAACAGCACGTCGCGGTTCGGCTGGAACTTGATGCCGCCTTCGTATTGCTTCCCCTTGGTCGGCTTGAAGGCGTTCGAGCTGAAATCGATGCCGGCCGTCGGCAGGAACGATTCGGAGTAGCTGACATAGGGCGCGACGCCGCCGTCGAACAGATAGGTCAGGCCGACCCGCTTGGTGAAGGCGGTGTCGTCATTGATCTGCGGCACGCCGCTGATGCGGTTGAGCGTCGTCTGCTGCGCGGCGTCGAAACGGCCGCCGAGCGTCAGGATCCAGTTCTGCAACTTGACCTGGTCCTGCAGATAGATGCCGGCCTGGTTGAGATTCTGCTTGTAGCTCTGCAGCAGCGTCGTCGGCGTCGCGATCGGCAGGCCGTAGACCGGGGTGATCCGGCTCAGCGACGGCGCAGTGCCGCCGAATTGGGTGCCGCCGAGCTGGAACGCTTGATAGTCCGTGCCGATCAGCACGGTGTGCTGCAGCGGGCCGGTCCAGGTCTTGGCGATGACGTGGTTGTCGATGTTGAAGGTGTCGCTGCTCTCCAGCACCTTTCGCGAGACGCGCGGGAAGACGGTCTGGGTGTCGAGCGGCGTACCGGCGAAGGTGATGTAGCGATACTCCAGGTCGACATGTCCGTAGCGCGCCCGCGAGCGCACGATCAGATCGTCGCTGAAGCGGTGCTCGAACTGGTAGCCGATGCGGTACTGGGACTGGTCGAACGTATTGTAGGACGGATCGCCGAGGAAGATCGGCAGCGGCTTGACGTCGACCACCTTGCCGCCGCGCACGGTGCCGACCGACAACGGAAAGGCGTTGCCAAACACGTCGTGCTGATAGTCGCTGAGGATCGTCAGCGTGGTGTCGTTGGTCGGACGCCAGGTCACCGCCGGCGCGATATAGGCACGGTCGTCCTTGACCTTGTCGGAGAATTTGGCGATCTGCGCGTCGGAGTCCCGCAGCACGCCGGTCAGCCGATAGAGCAGGGTCTTGTCCTTGTCGAGCGGGCCGCCGACGTCGAACGCGCCCTGCAGCCGGTCGGCGGTGCCGACCAGGCCGACCACTTCGCCGAACGCCTGATCGGTCGGGCGCTTGCTGATCAGGTCGATCAAGCCGCCGGGCGGGCTTTGGCCGTACATCACCGAGCTCGGCCCTTTGACCACGTCGACGCGCTGCACGCCGTAGGGCTCGTTGCGAAACACCGAGAAATAGGCCGAGCCGTTCGCGGTGTCGCGCAGGCCGTCGCGGAAGTTGGAGAAGCCGTTGGTCTCGAAGCCGCGAATGCGCGCCTGATCGTAGCGCGGGTCGGCGCCACCCGTCTGCACCGCGACGCCGGCGGTGTATTGCAGCGCCTGGGCGATGGTGTCGACGCCGCGCGCATCGAGATTGTCGCGGCTGATGACGGAGATCGATTGCGGCGTCTCGATCAGCTTGGTGTCGGTCTTGGTGCCGCTGGCGCTGACGCTCGGCACGAAGCCGGGCACCGGATCTGTGCCGCGCTCGAAAACGGCGCGCTGCGTCGGCTGTGCCGGCTGCGGCGCTCGCGCGGCGCGCTGCGCACTGCGTCGCGACGGCCCTGTGGCGGCGCGATTGGTCGTGCGGGGAGCCTGCGCTTGTCGCCGGCTGGCCTGCGGCGCGGTGATTTCGACGGCGGGCAACTCGGTCGACGTCGGCCTCGTCGTCTGCGCGGACGCAGGAGACGGAAGCCAGATGCTCGGCGCGATCAACGCGCTGGTCAGCAACATTGCATAGAGCACGGATCTGCGGCCGGCATTTGCGCCAGCGTCGATAAACTTCATCACTCGCCCCCAGTTGTCAGGGCGTAGTAATCGAATGCAACGGCGTGCATCAACGTGGTTGCAAAGCTTTTGCGAGAACCAAACTTGGAATTGTTCGAACGACGAGGCCGTTGGTCGCGATGCAATGCGCGAGACGGAATTTATCGCCTTGATTCATTTGAGCTGTACGAGATCGGCCGGGGGGCGAGGCCGAATAGCGCGGCGATTTTGAATCGTTCAAATCTTGATGTGTTCTGCGGACATCAGATCGGCGACGTCACGCGGTCCTCGCCATGCCGAAAGCGCCAACTATGTCGCATTGTTGCCGCGACGAAGGAATGTGCATGCAAAGCAGGCGGGGCCGTCGTCGTCGCGACCGCAGGGCTCTACCGCGCCGAGTTCGCGCACCCGGTGCTGTTCGGCGGACCGCCTCCCGGTCTGAAGCGCCGTTTGCTCGTCCCTGAATGGCCGCGCGTTCAGGAGATCGGCATTGCCGCAACCTCCGTAAAACTACGGCTCGGGACTGTCCCAAATAGGACGCGGGCGCTGATTGTGAGACAAGAAGGACAGCCGCGGCGCGGTCCGTCGCGGTCCCCTTCCTTGGGGCGTTTCCTCCCTTGACTTGGCCCGGGCGCCGATCGGCGACCGGGCCTTTTTATGTCGCCCGTCAGCTCATCAGCTCAGCCGGCCAGGCAGCGCCGAATCTCCGGCAGCGCGCGATGCGTCACCGCCCATGCTGCATTGTCGACCGGCGCGCCCTGCGACGACAGTTTCGCGACCACCAGGCGATGCGCCGGATCGACGAACAGATTCTGACCGTGGATGCCCATCGCGAACATCATCCGCGGCTCGTCGTCGACCACGTACCAGCCGCCGCGATAGCTCATGCTTTGATAGGGAAACAGCTTCTGCCACTCGCCGGTCTTCCAGGCGGCGCGGTCGCCGTTGCGCCACAGATCGTCCACCCAGCCGCGCGGCACGATCGCGCGGCCGTCGCCTAGCATCATCTGGCCGATGCGGGCGAAGTCGCGCGCCGTCATGCTGAAACCGCCGGTCGCGCGCGCGAGTCCGTCCCGGTCCAGCGTCATAGAGGCCGGCTGCTCGGCGCCGAGGGGCTGCCAGATCAATTCCGAGACCAACTGCGCGAAGCGGCGCCCGCTGGCGCGTTCGATCGCCCAGCCGAGCAGATCGGTGTTGGCGGAGTTGTAGCGGAACGATCCTCCATGCGGCTGCGGCTTGATCGCCAGGCCCTGGTAGAATCGCTTGAGATCCGACGGTTGTTGATCGGGCGCGAGCGCGTCCCAGCCGGCTGCCGCCGCATAGTCGCGGGTCGCGTCGAGGTCGAGCATGATGCCGGTGCGCATGTCGAGCATCTGGCGCAACGTCGCGCCTCGATAAGCAGTCGCTGCGATTTCCGGCAGCAGTGTTGTTACCTCGGCGTCGAGGTCAAGCGTGCCGCGGCTGGCCAGAATGCCGGCGATCAGGCCGGTGATCGATTTCGATGCCGACATGATGATGTGCGGCGTCTGCGCCGTCATGCCGTTGGAGTAGGTTTCGCAGACGATAACGCCGTCCTGCAGGATCACCAGCGCATCGGTCGCGGTGGCGTCCAGGAAGCCGGCGAAGTCCAGCGTGTCGCCGCCCTGCGCGCGAACGCGGAAGTCATCGAAGCTGCGCGGCGCGCCGGGGAGCGGCCAAACGTCGTCGGCCGCATTGGCGATCGGCGCGGTCGCGATCAATTCGTCCACGTGCTGGAACGCCCAGCGGCTGAACGGCAGCATCCGCCAATTGGCGAGCGTGGCGCGCGACGCGGCGTCCGGCGGCAGGGAAGTTTCGAAAGGCATGGAGGTCTCCGGAAAGGTGCCGGGGTGATTTAGGCGGCTGGGGGCGGTTGGTCCATGCTGAGCGCTGCAGGAATTTCGCTCGTAAATATTCTGTAGCTACGATATAATTCAATGAAGATCGTCTGGGACGAACCGAAACGGATCGTCAACCTAGGTAGGCACGGGCTCGATTTTGCGGAACTCGACCCTGCATTCTTCGAGAGCGCGGTGATCCAGCCGTCGCATTCCGGGGCGCTATTTGGCATTCGGCAGACTGAATGCCGATGTGATCGCTGTCGTGTTCAAGCCGCTGGGGCGCGAAGCGGTGAGCGTGATCAGTATGCGTTCCGCAAACCGACGTGAAAGGAAGTTGTTCGATGGCTAAGAAGACATTGAAGGCCTTTCAGCCCGGCCATGGATACACCAAGCAGGATTGGGACGAAGTGGGCGACAATCCGCAGTGGACGGTGGACGATTTTGCGAAGGCGAGGCCGTTTGCCGAGGTGTTTCCCGATCTCGCCGACTCGATCCGCCGTGGGCGTGGGCCGAACAAGGCGCCGACCAAGAAGCTCGTGTCGCTGCGACTGTCGCGTGAGGTGATCGACAAGTACAAGGCCGGCGGCGATGGCTGGCAGTCGCGCATCGACGCCGACCTGCGGCGGATCAACAAAATCAAATAGGCGTTTGGGCGCCTTGGTGCGCAGCGCTCTTACTTGCCTTCCAACCCCAGAAACTTCAACGGCGCGCTCGGCTTGAACTGATCGTGGACCTCGCCGGCGAAGATGTTGGTCTGGCCGGGGCCGAGATCCAGCTTCTTGACCGCGCCGTTGTCGGCGAAGTCGATCTTGGTGAGATCGACCCAGAATACGTTCGGGGTCAGGGCGGATTCGAAGAAGTACAGCTTGCGCTTGTGATCCGCGACGCTGCGCCAGCGCGTCGAGGAGATGTTCGGCTGATCTGGCGTCGTGATGCCGTAGGGCACCGAGGCGTTGCGGATGACGCCGAACACGCTGGCGAGCGCTTCGGTCGGTTTCTCCGATTTTGGAATGGCGTCGACATAGAACGACGCGCGAGCGAAGCGATCGGCGGCGCGATTGGTGCCTGGCAACATCACGGTGCCGCCAATCTGCTGCCAGTAGGCGTTGAGCGCGAGCTGCTGGTCGAACACCGGCGAATTGGTCATGACCTGATAGCTGCGGCTGTGATGGATCACCTGCTTGCCGTCAATATATTCGATGATCGCGCTGTCGCCGCTGGCGTCGGACAGTGACAGATGGACGGTCGCCAGGCGCTGCTCGCCGGGCATCATGTCGGTGACCAGAATGAACGGTTCTTTCGCCAGCGCGTCGACGGCTTCCTGCACCGTAGCGAAGCTGTCGAGCACGTATTGCGGCCAGATCGAGATCGCCAGGCCCGGCTTCGAGCCATCGTTCTTCGGATACACCGACTCCGCCAGCCACAGAACGTTGGCGACGAGGCCGGCTTCGTTGATGCCGTCCGACGTGGCGATGTCGTAGGCGGAAGCGATGACGCTGCCGTAGCGCGACGTCCATTGCAGCGAATTTGGTCCCACTTCGCCGTTGCGTTTGGCACCGCGCGGGAAAATCCACAGGTTCGTGCCGATGTCGCGCGCCCAGTCCATCGATCGCGCGGTGATCACCTGATTGTCGGCACCCAGATAGACGAGCCGGGTGCAGGCGTCCGCTTCTGCAGACAGCAGCGGAGCGCCGATCATCAAGGCAGCGAGCGAGGCGGAGGCAAGGCGGCGTTTGACTGACAACATGGCTTAGCTCCGAGGCGGAACGTGTTGGTCGATCACGGGCATCGCGCCCGACGGACAGTGCGGCGCAACCAGACTGCCTGAATGTGCAAGCGTCGCACGCCAGCGCGACAAATCAATCCTGCGGCCGCCTGTTAGCAAACAATTCGTCAACACGCGGATGAGCCCTGGCATCTTGGTGTGCTTTGCGGTGCGCCGTTGCTGTCGGGTGTATAAGTTACGACGCATCTTCGCGGAGCCGTCACAATTCAGGACGAGCCGATCCGCGAATCTTGCGATAGGTTCTCGACGATGCTGCTCGATCTGGAAGGAGTTTCGATGGGCGTGCGTGCGGGGTTGTTGGCGGTGATCGCGGCGACGGTGGTGGTCAGTCCGGTGGCTGTCTTGGCGCAGGCCAGTTCCAAAAACGAAGCTTCCAGGGCTGCGCCGCCGGCGCCCGCTGCATCTGCCAAGGCCGAACCGAAGAAGCCGGCGAAGCCGATGACCCGGAGGGAAGAAATTCAGCACGCGATCGATACGCGAACCGTGCCGGAGCGCTATCGCAGCTCGGTGCCGAAGGAGTATCAGAAATACATTCCGTTCGCGAAAGACAGGTAGGCGGCCTCCCGGCCGGCGATGACTTTCGCTTCGGCATTTCCGCAGTGCGGAACGATGCTATTTGAGGCGGCCGAGGCGCCCGCGACCGGCGCGAGCCACCCATGCGCGGCGATGACTGCCTGTGCGACGTTCGTTGGGATACGAATGAAGCAGTGATTTCCCCTCAACCTCCCGCCGACGAGATTCCGCGCCCGCATGAGCATGCCCGAGCCCCAAAGCCGTGAGCCGGTGAGCCGGCATCTCCTGTCGGATGAAGCGGCGGCGGAACTCTCGCATATCCCGACCGAGGTGATCGACTTCGGCGAGGCGCCGCCGTTGGCGCCTGCAAGCCCGCTGGCACAGGGCGAAGTCCGCGCGATCCTGTTGAGCCTGCTGCTGGCGATGTTCCTCGCCGCGCTCGACCAGACCATCGTCGCCACCGCGCTGCCGACGATCGGCCGCCAGTTCGGCGACGTCGAGAACCTGTCGTGGGTGATCACCGCTTATCTGTTGTCCTCGACCGCGGTGGCGCCGGTGTTCGGCAGTCTCGCGGATATCTACGGCCGGCGCGCCACCATCATCGCCTCGCTCAGCCTGTTCATCGCCGGTTCAGTGATGTGTGCGCTGGCGCCGAGCCTGCTGGTGTTGATCCTGGGGCGCGCGCTGCAGGGGCTCGGCGGCGGCGGCATCATGCCGATCGTGCAGACGGTGATCTCCGACGTGGTGACGCCGCGCGAGCGGGGCCAGTATCAGGCGTACTTCTCCGGCGTGTGGGTCTCGGCCGGCATCGGCGGCCCGATCCTCGGCGGCGCCTTCGCCGAGCATCTGCACTGGTCGATGATCTTCTGGATCAACCTGCCGCTGGCGATCGGCGCGCTGGCGCTGCTGCTGCCGAAGATGGCGAAGATTCCGGTGTATCACCGCCGCCGCAAGGTCGACTGGCTCGGCGGCGTGCTGCTGATGGCGTCGGCGATGGCGGTGATGCTGATGCTGACCTGGGGCGGCACGCGCTTCGCCTGGCTGTCGCCGACCATCCTGGCGCTGGCCGGCGCCGCCGTGCTGCTGGCGAGCAGCTTCATCTGGCACGCGCTGCGGGCGCCGGAGCCGTTCCTGCCGCTGCAGCTGATGAGCGGCACGGTGGTGCCCTGGGCGATGGCGGCAGGTGGCTTCGCGATGGGGGCGATGATCGGCCTGACCGTGCACATGCCGCTGTATTACGAGGCCGTGTATCACCTCACCGCGAGCCAGTCGGGCCTGGCGCTGATCCCGATCGCGGCCGTCTCGGTGCTCGGCGCCGCGTTCACCGGACGCGCGATGGTGAAGGTCGAGCGCTACAAGCGGATCGCGATCATCGGCACCTCGTTCTCCGCGCTGATGGCGGCGGCCATCGCCGTTCTGACGCCGCTGCCGCTGTGGTTGTTCCTCGCCATGCTGTCGCTGTTCTCGATCGGGCTCGGCACGGTGTTCCCGGTGACGGTGGTGTCGATCCAGAACGCGGTGGCGCGGCCGCAGATCGGCACGGCGACGGGCGCGATGAACTTCTTCCGGGCGCTGATGGCGTCGTTCACCGTGGCAGCTTTCACGGCCGTGCTGATGATCGCATTCGGCGGCGAATTGCAGCTGGGCGGCACCGAGCATCGCCATGCGATCGGCACGGTGGCATCGGCCGACATGGTGGCGGCGTTCCGTTGGGTGTTCGCCGCGGCCGCGGTGATGCTCGCGGGCTCGGCCACCTGTGTCGCCATCATGGAAGAGCGCAAGCTCGCAGGCCCCGAGCAGAGCGATCCGCCGCCGCTGGAGATGGCGGAGTAGGGGCGGCGGCAAGCGCTCCCGCGACCTCCAGTTAAGCCTGCCGCACGGAATTCCTGCGCCATCGCCGGAAAACGGAGTAGTCTGCCGCAAATCCGCCCGCGGGGCGGCGCATGGCGCTGGGATGGTTCGGATCGCGCGCAGATGACGACACCGAGTAGCAACGACGGCGGCAGCAGCGACTCCCTGCGCAAGCGGCGGCGGCGCAATCGCGCCCGGCTGATGCTCGCGACGGTGGTGACCGTGCTCGTGCTCGTCTTCGGAACGCTCGGCGTGCTGTTCTACGAGCTACGACCGGTGACGTTGCGGATCGCGGTCGGCCCTCCCGGCAGCGATGATCTCAAGCTGGTCCAGGCGCTGGCGCAGACCTTCGCGCGCGATCACAGCTCGGTGCGACTGACGCCGGTGGTCACCGATGGCGCGTCGCCGAGCCTCGCTGCGTGGAACAAGGGGCAGGCCGATCTCGCGGTGACGCGCGGCGATCTCGATCTGCCGAGCGACGCCGAGGCGGTCGCAATCCTGCGCAAGAATGTCGTGACGTTGTGGGCGGTGCCGGCCAAGAGTCGGAAGGGCGGCACGGTGAAGACCATCGCCGATCTCGCCGGTCGCAAGGTCGGCGTGATCGGACGCACGCCGGCGAACGTCAAGCTGCTTCACGTCATCCTGACCGAGTCCGGCGTCGCGCCCGACAAGGTGCAGACCGAGCAGTTCTCGACCAGCCAGATCGCCGAGATGGCGCGCGACGAGTCGCTGTCCGCTTATCTCGCGGTCGGACCGCTCGATAGCAAGACGACCGTGGAGGCGATCGCCGCGACCGCGAAGGCGCGCGGCGAGCCGCGCTTCCTGCCGATCGATGTCGGCGACGCGATCGCCAAGAAGTATCCGATCTACGATTCCGAAGAGATCCCCGGCAGCATCTTCTCGACCTCGCCGGCGCGGCCGGACGACAAGGTCGACACCGTCAGCGTCAATCACCTGATCATCGCCAAGCACGCGCTGTCGAGCGTCACGATCACGCAGCTCACCCGTCAGATCTTCTCGGCACGGCAGCAGCTTTCGCGCGAGCTGCCGATCGCCGGCAAGATCGAGGCGCCGGACACCGACAAGGCGGCGGCGCTGCCGGCGCATCGCGGCGCGGCCGCTTTCATCGACGGCACTGAGCGCACCTTCATGGAGCGCAACAGCGATTACATCTGGGGACTGATCGTTCTGCTGTCCGGCCTTGGTTCGGCCGGTGCATGGTTTCGCTCCTACGTCACCCGCGACGAGCGCGCGGTGGGCACGCGGATGCGCGATCACGCGCTGGGTCTGGTCGCCAAGGCGCGCAAGGCCGAGTCGCTCGACCAGCTCGACGCGATCCAGCACGAGATCGATCATATCGTCCGCAACATGCTGGACTTGTACGACGACGGCGCGGTCGATGATCTGGCGCCGTTCAACCTCGTGCTCGATCAATTCCATAACGCCGTCGTCGATCGCCGCAGCGTGCTGACGATGCCCAGCGCCGGCCTCGCGCCGGTTCAGCCCGATCCGTTCGGTGTCGCCGGCGCCGGCTGACTTCGATTCACTTCGGTTCCGAATCTGAAACCGTCTCAACGCTCCGGTAACCACTCGGCGGGTAGTTTCTGCCGACCGCGGCAGAAGCCGTTATGGGCTGTGACGTCACAATCCAGGAGACGATGGTGCGACGCCTGATTTTTAAGTTCATTTCAGATAACAACGGCGCCACCGCGATCGAATACGCGCTGATCGCCGCCGGCATAGCGCTGGTGATCGTGACCGCCGTCAACGCGATCGGCGAGAAGCTCAACACCAGCTACACCGCGGTGAACAACGCTCTGCCGTAGTCGCTCGCTGCGGCGCAGCTCGCATCGACTTTGCGCGGCGCGGATGGTTAAGCAACGTCCTGCGGCCGTCCGCAAATTCGTCGGAATCGGCAACGCGAATCTTCAGAGACGGTAACTATCAATGCCTCCGCACAGAGCAAACAGGCGGGGGCATCATGCAACAGACCGACGTCCATCCGAATTTGTTCGGCTGGCTGACCGGGCGCGATATCGTGGCTGGCTTGGTGATGGCGGCGGTCGCGCTGACGCTGACTCCGGTGATCGGACTCCTGCTGCTCCTGCTGCTCGGCTGATTGCGAGATCGTTCCGGCAGCGCCCGCAAGTCTTGCGGCAAACCTGTGGCAAGGCGCGGACGCGATCATCGCGGCCTGCGGCGAACTGTTTGCAGGAAAAAAATCCTTGACAGCGTGACGCTGCCGCAGTAGTGTCCGGGCATGCTCCACACTTGGGTCTCGGGAACGCCGAGACGCGTCGATCGCGGCGCGCGTGACGTGCCGATCTGCGCGGCCGAGCCCACCCGTTAATACCGGAACATCGCGAGCGCCTCTGCGTTGGCCGCTGGGAGGGTGCCCTCGGGCATCGTGATCAGAGGGAGGGCAGACATGATTCCGAAAGATCCGAGCCGCGTCGTCGAAAGCGCGACCGATGTGAGGCAGGCCGAGCGCGGGCCGTCCGTGCTGGCGCTGCTGATGGCCAGCACCGGCCTGGCCATTCTGATTCTTGGCGTGATCTGGTTCGTCTGGTTCAGGTAGACGGGCAACGCGACGAGTGAAACGCCGGCTTCGGCGAAGGTGTGCAGAAGCAGCTTTGTCGCAAGCCGTGTTGAGTATGTGCCCGAGGTCGAACTACCACTTTAGTAGTTCTACCGGGCGCATGCTTAATTGATTGTTCGAACTTCCCGCTCAAAAAGACAACCAATCTCATTATCGGCACGGGCGCGTGCATTGAGCGAGGAGACGCCATGTTCGGGCGTAAATCAAAGAACAAAGCTGTTCCCCTGACGCTGATGGCCGCCCAGGCGGTTCGCGCCAACATCATGGTGTCCGACGCGGACCTCGACATCGTCTACATGAACGACGCAGTTACCGCGCTGCTGCGCGACGCCGAGAGCGACCTGCGCAAGGAATTGCCGAACTTCAACGTCGATACGCTGATCGGCACCAATATCGACGGCTTCCACAAGAACCCGAGCCATCAGCGGAACATGCTGAAGCACCTCAGCTCGGTGCATCGCGCCACGATCAAGATCGGGCCCCGGGTGTTCGACCTGGTGGCCACGCCGCTCAATAATCCCGATGGGAGCCGGGCCGGCGTCGCGGTCGAATGGGCCGACGCCGCCATCCGGTTGCAGAACGTGGATTTCGCCGGTCAGGTGGCGGCCGCGAACCGCTCACAGGCCGTGATCGAGTTCAACATGGACGGCACGGTCCGGACCGCGAACGAGAATTTTCTGAAGACGATCGGCTACTCGCTGGACGAAATCCAGGGCAAGCACCACAGCCTGTTCGTCGAGCCGGCGATGCGCGACAGCCCGGCCTATCGGGAATTCTGGGCGGCGCTGAACCGTGGCGAATATCAGGCGGCCGAATACAAGCGGATCGGCAAGGGCGGCCGCGAGATCTGGCTGCAGGCCTCGTACAATCCGATCTTCGACGACAAGGGCAAGCCCGCCAAGGTGGTGAAGTTCGCCACCGACATCACCGATCAGAAGCTGAAAAACGCCGACATGGCCGGCCAGATCGAGGCCATCCGAAAATCGCAGGCGGTGATCGAGTTCGACATGGACGGGCACGTCCTGATGGCGAACGACAATTTCCTGCACACGTTCGGCTACACGATGGCCGAAATCCGCAACAAGCATCACAGCATGTTCGTCGACCCGGCTGAGCGCGACGGTTCGTCCTATCGCAACTTCTGGGCGGCGCTGAACCGCGGCGAGTATCAGGCGGCCGAATACAAGCGGATCGCCAAGGGAGGCCGCGAGGTCTACATCCAGGCGTCCTACAATCCGATTCTCGACCTGAACGGCCGGCCGTTCAAGGTGGTGAAGTTCGCCACCGACGTGACCAAACAGGTGCTGGCCCGCATCGGCAACGAGCAGGTGCGCGGCATGATGGAGACGGTCGCGGCAGGCGCCGAAGAGCTCAACACATCGGTGCGTGAGATCTCGGAAACCATGACCAAGTCGCGGCAGACCGCATCCGGTGCCGTGGAGCGCGTCGCCAACGCCGACGCGCAGGCGCAACGCCTTAACAGCGCGGCGCAATCGATGAGCGGGATCGTCGAGCTGATCAACAACATCACCGGCCAGATCAATCTGCTGGCGCTGAACGCCACCATCGAGTCGGCCCGCGCCGGCGAGGCCGGTCGCGGTTTCGCGGTGGTGGCCGCCGAGGTCAAGAACCTCGCCAACCAGGCCAAGCAGGCCACCGACAAGATCGGCGAGGAGATCAGCAGCCTCAACATCATCTCGGGCGACGTCGCCGGCGCGCTGAACGCCATCAAGCAGGCGATCAACGAGGTCAGCGAGTACGTCACCTCGACCGCCGCGGCCGTCGAGGAGCAGAGCACGGTGACCAGCGAAATGTCGAGCAGCATGCAGCGCGCCGCCGCCGAGGCCGCGCGGATCGCGGCCGGCTAACACACCGCCCGAACGTCCTTCGACAGGGGCCCTGCGTTGCGCGACACGCGCGACGCGGGGCCTTGTGTTTTCAGGCCGCGCCGATGCCAGCGCGCCGCGCACGGAAGCATCTCATGCCCAGCACTCGTTCACGGTCGCCGGCCACCAGGACGACCGCCCGATCGCCCTCCCGTGCCAGGACCGGCGCTGTTGCCGCGCGGGATGCGACGCTGGCGGCATGCTCCAAGCCGATCGACAAAACGATCCGTACCGATCCGTCCGACGCGGATGGGTGCGAACGCGCGGCGCGCCTCCTGCGCCGCAGGACGAAGGCCGAAGACGACTCCGGCAAGGCAGCTGCGGCGAAGAAGACAGCCAAGCGGACGATCGGACACGGCGCCGCGAAAGTCGTGCCCAGGATCTCCGCGTCGAAGCGCGCCGCCTCCGATCCGTCCGCGACCAAGCCATCACGAGCGAAGTCATCACGACCGAAGTCATCATCGTCGAAGTCATCGCAATCCAAGCCGTCGACGTCCCGCACGATGGCAACCAACAAGCGGGCGCGGGCAAAAGCGACTCGCACGAAAGCGTCGGCCGAGGACGCGACCGACACAGCGCCGACGATGCCGAACGAATCGAGCGCGTCGCCGGAGCCGTCGCGAGACGCCGAGGCCGACGCGACCGTCGTCGTCGAGGCGGAAGCCGAGGTCACGGAGGTTGCCGACCCCGATGACGCGACCGATGCGCCGCGCCGGCGCGGGCCGAGCGGCGTGACGCGGACCGCAGTCGACAGGCTGGACGATCCGCCGCCTGAAAGCGGCGTGCCGCTGATCGACAACGTCAGCCGCGCGGTCGAGCGCGAGATCACCCAGATCGCCGTGATCGTCGGCGGTCATCATCTGAAGCAGGCGCAGCGCAGCGAGGCCGAGCGCCGCGCCCGCACGCTCGCATCGCTGGCGCGGACGCTGGCCGAACTACGCAAGCTGCGCAGCGACGAGGATCGCAAGAGGGCACGCGATGACGATGCCATTCCCCGAGATCTCGATGAGCTCAGGCGGGCGCTTTCGCGACGACTGGACCAGATGGTCGAAGGCGCAGCGGGACTACCTGCTGCAGGGGATGAGTGAGGCGGAGCTCGCATTTCTCGACGCGCAATGGGACGTGTTCGCGCACGATCACCAGCGGCCGCCGGAGCTGGCGCCGAACGGCAGGCCGTGGCTGACCTGGCTGATGATCGGCGGCCGCGGCGCCGGCAAGACGCGCGGCGGCGCCGAATGGATCCGCTGCCAGGCGCTCGGCCTGCCGCCGTTCGCAAGCGAGCCGGTGGCGCGCATCGCGCTGGTCGGCGAGACCGAGCACGACGTGCGCGAAGTGATGATCGAGGGCGTCTCCGGCCTGCTCGCGGTGCATCCGCCCGATCAGCGGCCGCAATGGCAGCCCTCGCGCAAGCGGCTGGAATGGAGCAACGGCGCGGTGGCGCAGGCGTTCTCGGCCGACGACCCGGAAAGCCTGCGCGGCCCGCAGTTTTCCTGCGCGTGGTCCGACGAGATGGCGAAGTGGCGCTACGCGGAGGCCGCGTTCGACATGCTGCAATTCGGCCTGCGCCTCGGCGCGCAGCCGCGCCAGCTGATCACCACGACGCCGCGGCCGACCTCCTTCATCAAGCGCCTGCTGGCCGATCCGGCCGCGGTGACGACGCGCGCGCCGACGCAGGCGAACGCCTTCAACCTCGCGCCGACCTTTCTCGACGCGGTGATGACCCGCTACGCCGGCACGCGGCTCGGCCGCCAGGAGATCGACGGCGAACTGGTCGAGGAGCGGCCCGACGCGCTGTGGTCGCGCGCGCTGATCGAAAGCTGCCGCGTCGCCGAGGCGCCGCCGCTGACGCGCATCGTCGTCGCGGTCGATCCGCCGGCCTCGGCGACCAAGCGCGCGGATTGCTGCGGCATCGTCGCCGCCGGCATCGCGGACAGCGGCCTCGTTTATGTGCTGGCCGACGACAGCGTCGCGGCGGCGACGCCGACGCTGTGGGCGAGCAAAGCGATCGCGCTGTGGCGCCGGCTGTGCGCCGACGTGCTGGTGGTCGAGGTCAACCAGGGCGGCGACATGGTGCGCAGCGTGATCAACGAAATCGACGCCGGCGTGCCGGTGCGGCCGGTGCGCGCGCTGCGCGGCAAATGGCTGCGCGCCGAGCCGGTCGCGGCGCTGTACGAGCAGGACCGCGTCAAGCACGTCGGCTGCTTCCCGGCGCTGGAAGACGAGATGTGCGACTTCGGCCTCAGCGGCCTGTCGAACGGCCGCTCCCCAGACCGCCTCGACGCGCTGGTCTGGGCCATCCACGCCTTGGCGCTGCAGCCGAAGGCGGCGGAGCCGCGGATCAGGTTGTTGTAAAAACGAGTTCTCTTCCCGTGTCCCGCACGAAGATGCAGCGCGAAGCGGTGCATCGCAGATGCGGGACCCCGGTTTGGCGGTGGATGAGTAAACCGGGGCCCCGGATCTGCGCCGCGGCACTGCGTGCCGCAGCTTGTCCGGGGCACGGGGTCAAAGGTCGTTCGCGAGATCGCGCCAGGACGCGTTGAGTTTCTCGATCAGCGCGAACTTCCAGTCGCGGCGCCAGCGTTTCAGGATGTGTTCGCGCGCGCGGGCTTCGAGAATGGACGCGTGTTCTTCGACATAGACCAGCGTGGTGACCTTGTAGGTCTTCGTGAACCCCTCGGCCGCGCCTGCTTTGTGTTCACCGATGCGGCGCGGCAGATCGTTGGTCACGCCGGTATACAGCGTGCCGCGATATCGGCTGGCCAGGATGTAGACGTAGTAGGGCATCGCCTCGTCCCCGGCGCGATCATGCGCGGCTTTGCTCCACGACGCAACACGAAACGTGTAGTCAGCGTGTCGTTATCTTGAGAAGTATTTAGAAACCGGGGCCCCGGATCTGCGCCGCGGTACTACGTACCGCGGCTTGTCCGGGGCACGGCACCTCGCACCCGTGTCCCGCACGAAGATGCAGCGCGTAGCGGTGCATCGCAGATGCGGGATCCCGGTTGGGGCGGTGAACAGAAACCTGGCCGCAAGCCATCAGCAACGGAATCTTCCCATGTTCGATCGACTCAAGGCCTATCTCGCGCCGCCCGAAATCAAGGCGTCGCGCACCGCGCGGCTGCTGGCGTTCGAGTCGGGAGGGATCGCGCGGTGGACGCCGCGGGACTACACCGGGCTGGCGCGCGAGGGTTATCTGCGCAACGCCATCGTGCATCGCTGCGTGCGGCTGATCGCCGAGCATGTCGGCGCCTGCGTGTACTCGGTGTTCGACGGCGCGCAGGAGAAGGAGGCGCATCCGCTTGCGCTGCTATTGGCGCGGCCCAATCCGCGGCAGGACGGCGCGACGCTGCGCGAGACGCTGGTGGCGCATCTGTTGCTCGCCGGCAATGCCTATCTCGAAGCGGTCGCGCTCGGCGACCAGGTCCACGAGCTCTACGCGCTGCGGCCCGACCGCATGAAGGTCGTGCCCGGCGCCGACGGCTGGGCCGAGGCCTACGACTACAGCGTCGGCGGCCGCAGCGTGCGGTTCGATCAGCACGGCGCGATCCCGCCGATCCTGCATCTGACGCTGTTTCATCCGCTCGACGATCACTACGGCCTGGCGCCGCTCGAGGCCGCCGCCGCCGCGGTCGATACGCACAACGCCGCGGCGCGCTGGAACAAGGCGCTGCTCGACAATTCGGCGCGGCCCTCCGGCGCGCTGCTGTATGCCGGGCCGGAAGGCGCGGTGCTGAGCGAGACGCAGTTCGACCGGCTCAAGCAGGAGCTGGAGCGCACCTATGAGGGCGCCGCCAATGCCGGCCGGCCGCTGCTGCTCGAAGGCGGGCTCGACTGGAAGCCGATGGCGCTGTCGCCGAAGGACATGGATTTCCTCGAAGCCAAGCACGCCGCGGCGCGCGAGATTGCGTTGGCCTTCGGCGTTCCGCCGATGCTGCTCGGCATTCCGGGCGACAACACGTTTTCCAACTATCAGGAAGCCAACCGCAGCTTCGTGCGCCAGACGGTGCTGCCGCTGGCGACGCGCACCGGCAACGCGCTGGCGCAATGGCTGGCGCCGCAATTCGGCGACGGCGTGCGCCTCGTCGTCGACACCGACCAGATCGACGCGCTGTCGTCCGACCGCGCCGCGCTATGGGACCGCATCACCGCCGCGCCGTTCCTGACGCTCAACGAAAAACGCGAATCCGTCGGCTACGCCCCGCTCGCGGACGGCGACCGGCTGGGGTGAGGGCGCACTTATCAGCAGGACGCGGCAAGCGTCTGCAAGTCAGGGAGAGGCCGATGTCCGACGTGATCAAGACATTTACCGAGCGGGGCGATCTCGCGCATCTCGCGCTGCTGCTGTGGGCCGCGGCGGCCTCGGCGGGGCTGTGGGTCAGCTTGCGCGAGCTGGCGGCAGCGTCGCGGCGGTTCGATGATTTCGTCCACGCGCTGGAGCTGTTCAACCGCCGCGCACGGCGACGCCGCGAGCGCAGCGCGCTGGAGCAGGACGACGAAGGAGGGGCACGATGAGCGATCAGGCTCAGCCGATGGACCGGCTGCACCGCGTGATGATGTCGATCAAGAGCGAGACCAAGTCGGCCAAGGATCCGACCCGGGTGTTTCGCGAATTCCTCAGCCATCTCGATCACGCGCAGCATCCCGTGCCACGCCGCGCCCGCGGCAAGCCGACGCCGCGACGGCCATCGCGCAAGCGGGCGAAGTAGTTCGAAAGGCCTAGCGGTCCTGCGCAGGCGCAGGACTCCGGCTGAAGAGCGATCGCATCCGACGCGGCGCGACGTCATCGCGCTGCCTTCACCCTCCCCTGGAGGGGGAGGATCGGCGCGTGGCCCGCATGGCGGGCTGCGCGGCGGGGTAGGGTGAGCCGCGCGCACAGCGGATGAAATCTTCGCCACCCCATCCCGCTCGCTACGCGAGCGACCCTCCGCCTCCAGGGGTGGGTGTTGGCTCCCACCCATCCTTCCTCCACTGATCCACGAGGCGCTCATGCTTGCCGCGTTGTCCGATGCTGGCCCGGCGCCGGCGCGATTTGTGCTGGCCGGCGACGGCAGCATCGAAGGCTATGCCAGCCTGTTCGGCGAGATCGACCAGGCGCGCGACATGGTGATGCCTGGCGCGTTCACGCAGACGCTGAAGCAGCGCGGCTTGCGCAAAATCCCGATGCTGTTTCAGCACGACCCGAGCGAGCCGGTCGGCGTCTGGCTCGACCTGATGGAAGACTGGCGCGGCCTGCGCGCGCGCGGCCGGCTGATCCCGGACGTGGCGCGCGGCCGCGAGCTGCTGGCGCTGCTGCGCGAGGGCGCGATCGACGGGCTGTCGATCGGCTATCGCACCGTGCGCGGCCAGATCGATCCCAAGACGCGGGTGCGGCGGCTGTATCAGGTCGATCTCTGGGAGATCTCGATCGTCACCTTCCCGCTGCTGCAGGGCGCCCGCGTCGGCGCGGTGAAAGATCGCGGGCTTCCGTCTTCGCCGCAGCGCCGCGCCGCCGAGGCGGCCTGGCGCAGCGTGCAGTCGACGGCTGCGAACACCACACACCTCACAGGATCGGCCGCCGCCGCGGATGCACCGGCGCCGGCCATCCGGCGCGGGCGGCAAGTGACAACACTCGCCTCCCGCGCCGGTCGTAAGGCGGCGCTGGCGGGGATGACAGGCCGCGCGGGCGTGAGCGGAGCTTTGCACAAGTAACCAGCGCTGCGATCCGCGGCGTCCTCACCCCAGCCCTCTCCCGCAAGCGGGAGAGGGGGCGCGCTGCGAAGCGGCGCTTCGTCGACATCCCAGATCAACCATCGAGGACGACCGATGTGGAGCTCCACCGCGAGCACCGCCGCGCATCAACGCGCGCGCTTCATGCAGCCCAACCCGGCGCGCTGGATGCGCCCGGACGCCGACCGCTGGGTCAGGCCCGACGTCGCGCGCTTCCTCGCGCCGGGTGTTCGACCGCAAGACGTCTTCCCAGCACTCGATCGCAAGTACAACCCGAACCAGCCGCGGGTGCCGAAGGGCAATCCGGACGGAGGCGAGTGGACGCTTGGGGCACTGGGATCCCGCTGGTCCATCGACCTCACAGGTGTCGTGCCCGATCGATCCGAGGGGGCTCTTGATCGAGTGCAACTCGCCCAAATCGGTAAGTTGATCACCGATATCTTCGGACTGCCGTACTACGAGCGAGGCGGCCACCACGAGGTAGTAAAGGCCGTCTACACGAAGTGGGACCTGCAGCCGGAGACCAGAAAGGTCTTCGAAAATTCCACAACGGGTAAATTGCCTGCCGGTAAATGGGTGGAATCGCCGGATGGTAGTCCTCTCCGTGGTCACTACTGGGATAAGCGTCATTTAGAGTACAACAAAGCAGTCGAAGAACTAAGCAAACGTTTTCTTGAAGAGAAGAAAATTACGCCTAAGATGATGACGCCTCGCCAAGCGGAGGAATTATGTGAGCGGGTGAGGCTCTCCGAGGTTCCGGCAATCAGAGAGTACAACAGCGCGATCCGGATGTTGCGGCAGGTGTATCGACTTAGATTTGGTCGAGAATAGCGGAGGCCATTATGACGAGCTCCAAAATCCGTTTCACGCGCGAAGAATTCCTGCCTCTTTGGACCGCCCTGCGCGAGCGGATCATCGGGTACTTCGAAAGTCTGGGTAAGGCGATCGATCCGTTCGGTCGGAAGGATTTTTGGGTGGTCGATGACGACCTCGGCATTGCGTTGGTCGAAATCGAAATCACGACCCTCGAGCTGCTCGACCCGCCGGTGATCTACGCCCTGCGCGACATGCTGCGAGAGTATCCCGGCTTCGCCATCACCGTGTCAGTGGCCCTGCCCGGCACCAATTGGCCGGGGATGGGGATCGCGCTGGTGCAAGGCGAGATCGTCGACGGCCTGAAGCGCTCGTTCCTTCCGCCGCCATACTGCAATCTACACTACTTCGGCTCCCGCCCCGAGCAGCCGACTGCGCCGGGACGGTGAAAAAGGCAGCGGAGTAGGATTTGACCGACGCAGATCGTCAGTCGCGCGAGTGGTCGTTGCTGAATGCACGGATCGACCGCGAGCTCGGAAGCTACGGGCGTCGCGGAAAGGACTATTGGCTGATTGATTTTGACCAAGGTGTCTACGAGCAATTTGTCGAGCTGAAGAACTGGGATTTGTTGCGGCCTGATCTTCTGATGAGGCTGCAGGCGATCCTGACGGACTTCCCGGATTGGTCGATCGAAGTGAATGTGCCCGACTGCAAAGCTCTGCCATTTGGGGCGCAGATGATGGTGGAGATCACCACCGACCGCATCATCGATCGGCTGCAGCACGATCTGTTGCCACAGCATCTGCAGCAGGTGCGCTTCGGGACGACGATCGCCGAATACAACGAGGAGATAGCCGCGAAGGTTCGGCGGCTGATGCGTAAGCAGGTCTGAGCGAGGATAACGCGCGGCCGGACGCCGTGATTGAAGAGCGCGGCGTCCGGCGGCTGCAACGGGCACTGCGGATGTTCGTGGGGGACGGCCGTGATAAGCTCCATCAATTTCTCTCCACCAAATTCCATCGTGTTCGTGCACAGCAAACAAGACATGGTGATGCCGACGCCGGCCTGGGGCGCGTATGTGTCGGCATCGAACAGCTGCCTCATCCTCGGCTGCATGCCGGACATCGACGGGCCCACGCAGATCGTGCTCGGCGACAGCGCCGAGGTCGATCCGGGTCGGCCGGCGGATTTCGTCTCGCTGCTGCGGGTGCCTGACGGCGAGGTTCGCGTCACGACGGTCGGAGGTGAGGTTCTTCTCCGAATGCCGGCGCCGCCGCTCTCGCTGGTGGAGATCTGGCGTAGCCATCCGAAATGGCCGGAGACGGTGATCATCGGGATCAATCCGCCCGCAAGTCGCTCGGTGCTGCCGGCGATGCTGCCGACCGAGCAGGCGACGCGGGCCGTGCTCGATCTGCCCGAGGGCACCGATCGCTTGTTTCTCTACAATGTGGTGATGGCGGACCGTCCGGGTGTGTTCAATCCCTGGCTGTCGGATCGGACTTTGGCGTCGGGACTTGTCGTTCCGATCGCCCCGGCGTCGAAGCTGGAGGTGACCGATGCCGAGCCTGCTATGTCCAACGATCCTGTGTTTCATGCCGTCTTGCCGACGCCGAACCGGCGCGTCGGCATCTTCCCGACCGATCGCTGTGTCATGCTGAGGGCCGACACCGCGGCCGAGCTGACACGCGTCCGCGCCTGGGTCGAATTGCGTCCGGAAGGAGCGATAGCGATCCTGGCTCTGACCCCAGCGGAAAAGCCGTAGCGTCCCACTGCCATCGCGCCGGTTCGCCGGCGCGCCGTCATCACATCCAACGCCGTGGCTTTGCGCCGCGGCGTTTTCGTTTTTGCCACACGACCAAGCACCAGGAGAACCCCATGGACTACGACATCGATACGGCCGCGCCGGAGACCAAGGCCGGCTTTGCGTCCGAGCGCGACGCGCATGACGAGCTGATGCGCACCCACGACGAGTTCAAGGCGACCAATGACGAGCGGCTCGCTGCGCTCGAGCGCCGCCGCGGCGACGTACTGCTGGAGGAGAAGGTCGACCGCATCTCGGACGCGATCGACCTGCGGCTGAAGCGGATCGAGGACTACGCGCTGAAGCAGGCGCGGCCGCAGCTCGACGGACGCCGCGCGGATTATGTCGCCGGTAGTCGTGAGCACAAGAGCGCGTTCGAGGCTTACGTCCGCTCCGGCGACGCGGCGCCGCTGCGTGCGATCGAGACCAAGGCGCTGTCGATCGGCTCCAATCCGGACGGCGGTTATCTGGTGCCGGTCGAGCTCGAGCACGCGATCGCGTCGCGGCTCGCGTCGATCTCGCCGATCCGCGCCATCGCGTCGGTGCGCGAAATCTCCGGAAGCGTCTACAAGAAGCCGTTCATGACGGCGGGCCCTGCGACTGGCTGGGTCGGCGAGACCGACGCGCGGACCCAGACCACGTCGCCGACGCTCGATGCGCTGTCGTTCCCGGCGATGGAGCTGTATGCGATGCCGGCCGCGACGGCGACGCTGCTCGACGACAGCGCCGTCAACATCGACGAGTGGATCGCCTCCGAGGTCGAACTCACTTTCGCGGTGCAGGAAGGCGCCGCGTTCGTGAACGGCGACGGCGTCAACAAGCCGAAGGGCTTTCTCGCAGCGCCGACGACCGCAAACGAGACGTGGAGCTGGGGCAAGCTCGGCACCATCGCGACCGGCGCCGCCGGCGCGTTCCCGGACGACGATCCGTCCGACGTGCTGGTCGACCTGATCTACGCGCTGAAGGCCGGCTACCGCCAGAACGGCGCCTTCGTGATGAACCGCAAGACCCAGGCGGCGATCCGCAAGTTCAAGGACTCGTCGGGCAGCTATCTGTGGCAGCCGCCGGCACAAGCGGGCGGCCGCGCCTCGCTGATGACGTTCCCGCTGGTCGAGGCCGAAGACATGCCGGACATCGCGGCGAATTCGCTGTCGGTCGCATTCGGCGATTTCCTGCGTGGCTATCTGGTGGTCGACCGCCAGGGCGTCCGCGTGCTGCGCGATCCGTATTCCGCCAAGCCCTACGTGCTGTTCTACACGACCAAACGCGTCGGCGGCGGCGTGCAGGACTTCGACGCGATCAAGCTGCTGAAGTTCGCGGCGAGCTGAGGAGCTTCCCCTCCCGATCACCAAACGGCGTGCCGATCGGCACGCCGTTTTTGTTTTGGATTTCGTCAAACCAGAATCCCTGAAGGTCACAGCACATGTTGCAACGTGACGAGGCCTGGCTCAGCTATCAACAAAGGCGATGGCTGCGACCAGACGGCGATCGATGGGTACGGCCGGATGCTGCGAGATTCCTGGCACCGGGCAGCAACGTCCTCGATGCATTTCCGCCGCTCGCATTCAAGTACAACCCAAATCAGCCGCGTGTGCCGGCCGGATATCCGGACGGCGGGCAGTGGACCAATGGCCGGGGCGGGTCGGCGATTTCGGCCAAGCCGAGTGGCGATGTTCGCTCCAACGCGGCACTACCGATGGGCAGCGTTCCGATTGCAGACGCCGCGCGAGAGAGTGCGAACCTCTTTTCCCTCGCGCCGAAAGAGCCAGACCGTACCGGCATCAGGCTTGCGGGGGATTTACCGGAGGGGAGCGATCCAAGTCCCCGAACACCAGTCGATCCCCCACCTGAGGTTCCGCCAGTCAAGCCTAAAACTAGTTCTGAACGAACGGCTCTGTGTCGCGCAGTTGCAAGTTGGATGGTGAGAAACGCTGGATTGCCAGCAAAGATCCTTTTCAGTGCTTTCGACCACGTCGAGTGGTTGAAAGATCGGCAAGCCCTAATCGTGGCAGCAACAGATCCGCCTATGAGTCTGCCAGAGCTTCAGAATGAGGTGGGCAAGAGACGGCCAGGATACGACGACCATCATATCGTCGAGAAGACTTGGGCAGAATGGTTTGGTTTCGGTCGATCAGATATTGATGACCCATCAAATTTGGTTAGCATTCCGCGGCTGAAACATTGGCAGATCACCGGTTGGTACATGACTGAGAATGAAGACTTTGGAGGACTCTCTCCGAGAGAATATCTCGCAGACAAGGATTGGAATGAGCGTAGGCGAGTGGGGCTACATGCATTGCGTAGGTTCGGAGTGCTCAAACCGTGAAGAAGGCCAGCCTCGAAGCCATGTCGACGGACGAATTGGTGCAGCGCTTTGCGGCGATTGGCGTCGCGCAAGACCAGGCTCTGCTTGGGTTCCGGCTCAAGGAATTCAATCGGCTATTTCGGAAAATGGCCGATGTGTCGCAGGAGCTCAAACGGCGCGAGGGTGATCAGCGGCGCGCGCTGCTAGCGCTTTTCAGTTATCCCAACATGCAGGTGCGATTGAAGGCGGCTAAACACACGTTGGCAGTCGCACCGTTTGATGCGCGACGACAGATCGAGGAGATCGCAGCATCCCAATGTTATCCTCAAGCCGGAGAGGCTGGCATGTCACTCGACAATCTGGACAACGGTATATTCAAGCCGACCTAGGCGGATAGCGTGCCGAACGCTTAGGACAAGTTGAGCAGGAGCGAATCCATCGCGCGGACCCAGCGACGAGGAGAATCGCTGAGCGCGCGCTGCTCGGTAACTCTCCCTACGTGCAGTTCTACACGACCAAGCGCGTCGGCGGCGGCGTGCAGGACTTCGACGCGATCAAGCTGCTGAAGTTCGCGGCGAGCTGAGGAGCGCCGCGACTAGTTAACTAAACGGCGCGCCCTTGCGGCGCGCCGTTCACCCGAAACGCTATTCAGCTGTAGCCTTGGCAATTCCGACGTCGTGCGCCATCATGATTTCCGAGGCCGCACGCCGGATTGCTCGCATGACGAAGAGAACTCGGTATCAAGAGGTTGCGACGCCAGAGCTCGTTGCGCTGTTCGAATCCATCACGACGGAGCAATGCGATGCGAGTTGGTGCTGGCAGGCGTCGCGCTATAATCGGCTTTTCGGGCAGATGGTGGCTATCTGCGACGAGTTGAAGTCGCGGGATGACGATCAGCGTTTGGCCTTGCTGCCGCTGCTGCAGTCCCAGAATGTTCAGGTGCGGCTGATGGCAGCGATCCAGCTTCTGGCACTTGCGCCTCAGCAAGCCAGAGACGCGCTCGAGAGTGTCATTGTATCCGGCTACACGCCGCAGGACGTGCAGGCGCGCAGTATGCTGCGGGCGCTCGACGAAGGCACGTATGTGCCGCAGTAGGTGTGAGCTGGCCTTACGGGCCGGTTGCGTGGGGGTGAGCGCGAGCGAAACCAATCGGCGTCGTGCCCGCGGTGATGTGGTTCGGTGGGTGACGCGCTCCGCGCTGACCCACCCTGCGGGAAGCGGGGATATGGCGGCTTGCCGCGGGGTGGAACGATTGCGGGCGGCGGGATTTGCCGGCGGGAGGGAGAACCGGATGAAGCGAACGATCACACTGGCCGCCGCCTGCGCCGCGCTCGCGCTGGTCGCGCTCGATGTCGGCCCGGCCCTGGCCCGCGGCGGGGCGCCGAGCATCATGGATTCGCCGGGCTATCAGCGCCGGCTGCAGGAGTCGCGGCAGCAGCTGCAGCAGCCCTATACGACGCCGCCGGCGGTGTATCCGCGACAGCGCGTCGACACGCCGCGCAAGGCCAGACCGCACGGCAAGCGCAAGCCGCGGCGCTGAGCGCGCGCGGGCGCCCCGGTCGCCGGCGGCTCAGCAGTAGCCGTGCCAGCCGCAGGCGTAGGGCAGGCGGCTGTAGATCGCGCTCGCCGGCGTGCCGTAGTAATTGAAGTAGTGATAGGAATTCGGCTTGCCGTAATAGCCGTTGACCAGCGGCGGGATGTCCACCTCGGGCGCATAGACCGGATAGGGGCTGATGACGTCGCGCGGCGGCGGCGCCACGGCGACGACGCGGCCGCGCGGCTCCGGCTCGGCGAAGATCCGCCCGATCTTGCTGTGCATCGGCAGATCGGCCGCCCGCGCCGGCACGGCGGCGATGAGGGCAAGCAACAGCAGGACAGCAAGGCGCATCGACGGGCTCCGGGTGAGCCGGCAGGGTGGGCCAACATGGTTAATGAAATCTGAAGAGGCGGGGCGGTGGCCCGAGTGCGCCGCGTCGGCACCGGCCGGCGCAGCACGCTCGGTCCTCATGGTGAGGAGCCCGGCGCAGCCGGGCGTCTCGAACCATGAGGCCACGCGCGACGCGCCCGCCGCGAGGCCCGCAGCGCATCCTTCGAGACGCGACCTGCGGTCGCTCCTCAGGATGAGGTCGATTGCGGGGCGCGGTCGGGAGAAGCCTCTTGAAGCGCGCCCCCTACCTTGCCAGCGCGCTGCCCCAGGCCTGCGCGGTTTGCTCGATCCAGTCGCGATACAGCGTCAGCGGGGTGATGCCGGTGAGGCCGCCGCAGCCGGCGGCGTTGCCCGCGCCGGTCGACCACGACACCACGCCGATCACCACGGCGCGGCCGTCCTGCGCCTGCAGCGCCGGGCCGCCGGAATCGCCGGTGCAGGCGCCCTGGCCCTCGCGCGCGTTGTTCGTTGCCGGATCGACCAGGCGGATTTGTAGCCGGCCGGGGCGGCCGGTGGCGGTCAGCGCGGCGCTGCGCACCGTGCCGCCGCTCTTGCCGTCGCCGCGCAGCGCGACGCCGATGCCGGCGACGGTGAAGCTCTGGCCTGCCGCGAGCGTACCCTCCGGCGCGCCGAGCGGCAGCGGCGTCTTGCCGGGCAGCGGCGAGGCGAGCTGCAGCAGCGCGACGTCGGCGCTGGCGCGATGCGCCAGGATCGCCTGCATGTCGAATTGCGGATGCGCCGCGACGCGGCGGACGTCACGCAGCTGTGGCTGCCGCTGCGCGTCGTAATGCACGATCTTGTAGTCCGCGCCGGGGCCGACGCAATGCGCGGCGCTCAGCACCAGATCGGGCGCGATCAGCGTGCCCGAACAGAAATTGCCGCGCGAGCCGACGATGGTGACGACCGCGCGGCCGAGCGCCGCATCCTCGCGCGCGCCGCCGACCATGGCGGTCGCGGGCGCGGCGAGCGCGGCGGTGAACAAGAGACACAGTTTCAGCGTGCGGATCATGGCGGGTCACCAGCCTCGCCGCCGCGCCGCTGTCAACCGGATCATTTGCGAAGGAGCTGACGATGCCCGCGTTGTTGTTGACGGGGCCGACGGTGGAGCCGTGGACCGTCGCCGAACTCAAGGCGTTTCTCCGCGTCGAGCACGACGCCGACGATGCGGTGATCGCCTCGCTGCTCGCTGCGGCGCGCAGCCAGGTCGAGGCACTGACCCGCCGCGCGCTGCTGCTGCAGAGCTGGCGGCTGAGTTACGACGCCTGGCCGCGCGACGGCCGGATCCGGCCGCGGATCGGACCGCTGCGCGCGCTGCTTGCGGCGCAAGTGTTCGACGCGCAGGGCGCCGCGCAGGCGATCGATGTCGATCGCTTCGTGGTCGACGGCGCGGGCGGCGTGATCGCCGCGCCGCCGGGATCGCTGCCGCCGCCGGGGCGGGGTGTCGCCGGCATCGCGCTCGACGTCGAGCTCGGCTATGGCGCCGTGCCGACCGATGTGCCGGAGCTGCTGCGCCACGCGGTGCGGACGCTGGCGGCGCATTGGTACGACAATCGCGGCATGGCGGCGATCGGCGGCAGCGTGGCGATGCTGCCCGGCAGCGTCGCGGCGATGCTCGCGAGCTTCCGGGTGCCGGCGCTATGATCGATCCGGGCCAGCTCACCACGCGGCTGACGCTCGAGGCGCCGGTCGACAGCGACGACGGCCAGGGCGGCGTCACGCGCAGCTATGCGGCGCAGGCCGTGCTGTGGGCGCAACTCGCGCCGCATCCCGCGCGCGACCACGTCACTGCCGACGACGCCCGCGCCGTGCAACGCGTGACCATCACGCTGCGCGGCGGCCTCGCGCTAAGCCGCGCGCATCGCTTCAGCGACGGCCCGCGGACCTATCGAATCGTGAGTTGGCGTGCCCGCGAGCGCGGCGCCTGGCTCGAGATCGATACGGAGAGCGAACTCACGTGATCTTCACCCTCCCCTGGAGGGGGAGGGTCGGCGGCCAGCCCGCGTAGCGGGATGGGCGTCGGGGTGGGGTGAGCCGCGGGCACTGCGGATGAACTCTTCGCCACCCCACCCCGCTCGCTGGCGCGAGCGACCCTCCCCCTCCAGGGGAGGGTGATCATCACCCCGGAGATAGTCTGATGCTCACCGCACCGGCGGCGCTGCGCGCTGCGATCTATCAGGCGCTGGTCGCCGATGCCGGCCTCGTCGCCGCGCTCGGCGGCGCGCTGGTCGGATACGAGCCGCCGCCGGGCGCGGCGTTTCCCTATGTCACGCTCGGCGAGGCGCGGATCACCGATGCTTCCGCCGACGATGCGTCGCTGCAGGAACACCAACTGACGCTGCACGCCTGGTCGCGGCAGGGCGGCCACAAGGAGGCGCATGTCATCACCGGCGCGCTGCTGCAGGCGCTCGACGACGCGCCGCTGCGGCCGGCCGGCCATCGCCTCGTCAATCTGCGCTTCGCGCTCGCCGACATCCGCCGCACCGGCGACGGCCGCACCTATCACGCGCTGGTGCGGTTCCGCGCCGTCACCGAACCGAACTAACAACGAGGAGCCGCGCATGGGCGCACAGAAGGGCAAGGATCTGCTGGTCAAGATCAACGACGGGGCCAGCTACGTCACCGTCGCCGGCCTGCGCAGCCGCAAGATCGCGTTCAACGCCGAGCTGGTCGATATCACCCACGCCGAATCCGCCGATCGCTGGCGCGAGCTCTTGGCCGGCGCCGGCGTGCGCCGCGCCTCGATCTCCGGCCGCGGCCTGTTCAAGGATGCGGCGTCGGATGCAGTGGTTCGGCAGGCATTTTTCAGCGGCCTGATCAGCGACTGCCAGGTGATCGTGCCGGATTTCGGCGCGATCAGCGGGCCGTTCCAGATCGCCAGCCTGGAATTTGCCGGCGAGCACAACGGCGAAGTCACCTTCGACATCACGCTGGAAAGCGCCGGCGCGCTCGGCTTCGCGGCGCTGTGAAGGAGGGCACCATGGCCAACAGACATCGCGGCGAGATCGACGCCGAACTCGGCGGCAGGCGGCGCACGCTGGTGCTGACGCTCGGCGCGTTGGCCGAGCTGGAAGCTGCTTTCGCCGCGTCCGACCTGGTGGCGCTGGCGCAGCGCTTCGGCAGCGGGCACCTGTCGGCGCGCGACCTCGTCCGCATCCTCGCGGCCGGCCTGCGCGGCGCCGGCGAGACGGTGAGCGACGACGAGGTCGCGGCGATGACGGTCGCGGGCGGCGCGCCCGGCTACGCGACGATCGCCGCCGAACTGATCACCGCGACCTTCGGCGAGGCGGCGGCATGACGCCGTTTCCCTGGGCCGAGGCGATGCAGTTCGGCTTCGGCGTGCTGCGGCTGTCGCCCGATCATTTCTGGCGGATGACGCCGCGGGAGCTCGCCGCCGCGCTGACCGGCGCGCGCGGCGGCATCACCGCGCCGCTCGACCGCGGCGGCCTCGACGCGCTGATGCGGCGCTTTCCCGATCAGGAGCAGGCGCGATGACGAATAGTTGCGAAGAGTGCGACTGCGGCTGCGTCGACGACACCTCGCAGAAGGTCTATCAGCTCACCACCAAGACTCAGGCGCTCAGCGGCGAAGCCAAGGGCTTCGCGCGGGCGATGACCTCGGCGTTCTCGCAGGCTGTCACCGGCGGCAAGCAGTTCGAGGACGTGCTGAAGTCGCTCGCCCTCAAGGTCTCGGATCTGGCGCTGAAGGCGGCGCTGAAGCCGCTGACCAACGGGCTTGCCAGCGGCTTCGACAGCCTGTTCTCCGGGCTGTTCGGCGGTACCACGTCGAAGAATGCCGACGGCGCGATCAAGCCGTTCGCGGCCGGCGGCGTGATCGGCACGCCGACCTACTTCCCGATGCTCGGCGGCGGCGTCGGCCTTGCCGGCGAGGCCGGGCCCGAGGCGATCCTGCCGCTGCAGCGCGGCGCGGATGGCCGGCTCGGCGTCGCCAGCGCGGGCGGCGGCAGCGTCGTCAACATCCAGATCGCCACCCCCGACGCCGACAGCTTCCGCCGCTCCGAAAGCTACGTCACCGGCCAGATCGCCCGCGCCGTCGCGCGCGGGCAGCGGGGGCTTTGATTATTCATCCGACAAAGGAGGCTCCGCGTCATTGCGAGCGAAGCGAAGCAATCCAGCCTGGTGCAAGGAGCTGGATTGCTTCGTCGCGGAGCCTGTGCCCGGACGGCGCGAAGCGCCGATCCGGGTGCTCCTCGCAATGACGGCTGAGAGGGCAGCTACATGACCCCATTCCACGAGGTGCTGTTTCCGCTCGACGTCGCGCTGAAGAGCGCGGGCGGGCCAGAGCGGCGGACCGAGATCGTGTCGTTCGGCTCCGGCCGCGAACAGCGCAACGCGCGCTGGGCGGACTCGCGGCGGCGCTACGACGCCGGCTACGGCATCAAGACGCTGGAAGCCTTGCAGGCAGTGGTGGCGTTCTTCGAGGAGCGCCGCGGCCAACTCTATGGCTTTCGCTGGCGCGACCGGCTCGATCATGCCTCCGCCGCACCCGGCCAGCCGCCATCGCCGCTCGACCAGGGCATCGGCACCGGCGACGGCACCACCGCGACCTATCAGCTGGTGAAGACCTACGGCACCGGCTTCGCCCCCTACACCCGCGCCATCACCAAGCCTGTCGCCGGCTCCGTCCGCATCGCCGTCGGCGGCGTCGAGATGACGAGCGGCTTCAGCGTCGACACGAGCACCGGCGTGGTCACGTTCGTGGCCGGCCACCTCCCGCCGCCTGGCGCAGCGGTGACGGCCGGCTATCAGTTCGACGTGCCGGTGCGGTTCGACACCGATTATCTCGAGGTCGATCTGTCGGCATTTGCGGCCGGGGCGATTCCGAAGATTCCGGTGGTGGAGATCAGGGGGTAGACGAGTTGTTTAAGTCGCTCACCCACGATTTGGCTCACATGAAGAGGCGGTATGGATAAACGTTTCTCGGCAGGTCCGCGACATTCGCGATCGTCCGTGCCAGCTTTTGGGAATAACGGATGCTCACAGGTACGGGGTCGTACAGCGCATCATTGTTCCAATCCATCTTGGTCAGCGCCAACGCTTCGTGAGCGCTCAATTCGAGTGGACCGCTGCCGGCATGTCGGATGAGCTGCAGCGGGCGCGGAATGCTCTTCTTCCCTTGATAATAGTCCCCCTTTGTCGAGACTTCAGGAGCATTCCCTGCTACCCATATCAACGCAGAATTGCCCGATCTTACCACCATTGTTCCCCGGGGCACGGGATAGCCGGACGGCCGCGTAGGGGGCTTTTGCTGGCCTGACTTGATCAGCCAGACGCCACGCCAGCAAGATGCCGAGCTGACCTCAAGGCACTCAATTTCTGGGACGCCGGCTAACGCGTCGAACGCCCCTTCGATTTCGCCATCCTTGAACGCGGTGGTCTTGTGTATGACCATCCGCTTAGGGAGGTGGCCACCGTTGCGCCCCTGATAGAGTTCGAGACTGCGGGCGAGCACCGCTCGCATATCGTCGCGGCTCAGAAATGGGTTTCTGCGGGCCTCCGCGACGTCTGCGACCGGATCGCGGGCCTCAAACGCGACGAACTGCATGCCACCGCCATCCATGTCGAAAACCTGTGAGCAGCAGGTCACATAGTGCGCATCTCGTTGATCGCCGCGGAGCGCATACGCGAGCCCAATATAGGCCGTATCTGCTGGCACACCTTCCAGTGGTGCAAGCTTCCAGGGCGTGCCGGCGGCTTTAACATACAGAGCAGTCGCGAGGCGCCACGCAAGTGACGCCCTATGGGGGAAGGTAAAAGCCCGATCATTTAGGACCTGCGTTGGTATGTTATGTTTCGCGCCAAGGGCCTTAAGCGCATCGTGCGCATCGAAGAATTTACCGCGCGTGGCTGGGTTCCAGCTGTCGGGAAAATGGACGAGCACGACATCAAACTCGTTTCGTACAGTATCGAGCCGTCGGAGCGCGGCTTCCATTGCGGAGAAAAGCCGCGCCTGCGGTTCGCCGTCGCCTGGGAGTTGGTGCAGATGCTCGGGCCATTTGATGTGGGCGTCACGGGGCGCGGCCTCGAGCGCGACATGGAAGAGCGTCTCGAAGCCGGGGTACTCCGGCACATATTCCGAGCGATCGGAAGGACGATGGGGACCACGCAGCGAACGCATAAGCTCGCCGCGCCGTTTGAAAGCACTCTCCGGCCCCACCGTCGCGATGCGTACTCGCGACGTGTATCCTCCGAACGATCCTTTCGAATAGGGTCCGAAGTTTGCTAGGCCCCTGAGCGGGTGGACATCGACCTGCGTGGGGTCGGAGGGCGAAAAAGCTAGAAGAGGCTCATCTAGAAGCGTGAACGGTGGCAGCTTCGTCACGAGGGCAGGATTGCTCATCACCTGCTCCTGTCGAAATAGACGTGGTGATGGCCCGGTCGACTCCAGCCGGTGACCGGTGCAACCTCGAACACCGCGTCAACTCCCGCTCCGTTTTCGAGCCCGAAGGCACGCCGATCGCCGCCGCCCTCATTGGCAAGAAGCTGAGCCCAAGCATCTATGATGCTCGCCCAATTCTTGTTGTAGCGCTGCGCCCACCGTTCTCGACGCCAATCACCTGCAGGGTCGCCCCCGCGATCCGAGCGGATGCCCATCGGATCAAGGTCGATCGCGCTCGGATCGTCCGGATTGCCGCCTTGGGAAAGATTCGGCCTCGGAACTTGCACGAAGGTAAACGGCTCGAAGCCGCACCACCAGCGTCCGCCGACTTGGTCCAACTTCAAGAAAACGCCTTCCTGGAAGTGAAATCCGAGCCCGGGGACGGTCCCGGTCAAAGCACA
This sequence comes from Rhodopseudomonas telluris, assembly GCF_042432815.1. NCBI lineage: Bacteria > Pseudomonadati > Pseudomonadota > Alphaproteobacteria > Hyphomicrobiales > Nitrobacteraceae > Rhodopseudomonas > Rhodopseudomonas telluris. Next base: position 159,840 of record NZ_JBHLWM010000005.1, on the reverse strand, counting down.
TCCATAGGCATCTCGCAGCTTCTTCAGCACCTGCCCGTTCCGGCGAGTTCGCTCCGGATCTTCCTCATCGCGAGGCGCTGCAACGACGATCGAATGTCCAGAACGTTTATACCTGGGGATAAGCGGCCGTCGTCTCGCCAGCCCTCTTACGAGAGCGTCGTAAAGAATTCCCAGCGCCCAGCTGTCGGCGATGGGGTCCAGTGCGACCTCTCCTCCGAGCCCCGCGCCGAGTGGTGCGAGCGCGTCCAGCACATCTTGGTCTCTCCCGAAAACTGCCAACTCGCGTCCGTTCGCTGCGACGGTTGCCCTGCAGTTCTTTTCCTTGAGTAGTTCCCTGACGGCGGCTGACGTCGTGGGTGCAGCGAGCGTCATTCGCCTGGCCTTGCGCGGTATCGTTTCAATGAGAAGAGCGGAATAGCGCAGCACGGGGAAAGGCCGCGCTTCGGCGGTAGGTAGCTTCACGGGCACCAGCCGAGGCGCAGGGCGGCCGAGCATCACCCGATCGAACAAGATCGTCGGCAGGTCGACCGTTTTGATTATGTCTGCGGACAGCTCATCGAAAGTCGCACACTCGACGATTGCAACGTCGACTCCTGCAAGCTGCGCCTTTTCTAGGAACTCAGCGACTGCCGGTAGCAGCCGCGAGGCCGAGGAGGTGACCCAATATATGCCGTTGGGAAAGGGCGATTGATCGGCGAGTATGGAGTTCAGTGCCTCCATGATCGAGGCATCTCGTCCACTATACCCGACAAACACCATACCGAAGCGCTTACCGGCTTCCACCAGCACGCGTCGCATTCGGACATCCTGCTCCTCAAGCTCTGATCCCGTATTCTTAATGGCGATTGACTGGTAATCTCCATGGAGCTTTGCGACTAATGGCCAGTCGGACTCGTTCAGGCAACGCATCGCTCGGTCGGAAGAGTCGATCGCAGCAACCGTTGGACGAACTTGGTCGGTGACGGGCAATACGGCATTTGCCGAAAGAGCTGACTCCTCAATCAGCGGGTCGAAATTTGTCGTAAAAACGCAATCGACCTTTCCGCTGGCGATGAGGCTTCCGAGAACCTTGTGCCCGAAGCAGGGCGTGCCTTTGGAAATCGCGTCATCGATATATTGCCGGCGATGCCGAGGCTGCGGGTAGACCGCTTCGAAGGCAGCTGCATATTCGGTCGGATCGCCATCTAGCGGCAGGATCGGTGTCCGGCGAAAGAACGCGTCGATTCTTTCGATCCAAACCGGATCAGCCGTGTCGATTTCCCGCTTCGAGAGGCTGTTCTCGCGACAAAAGATCTGAGCCTTGAAGTCCCGGATCATGGCGTAGCCGGTCGGGATTCCCGATGCCGCCGACGCACCGGCGCCTAGAAACCATGCCACTAGGTTTGGTCTTAGAGCGAACACGGTTGCGAACTGTGCCGCGGACATGGTTGGAACTGAGCTAATTATATTAATCCCTCGAGAAATCGAAAGGTAATATTTGAGTGCGTGGAATTATTGAAGCCCAGATCGGGGCGTCCCGGTCTTGTAATGCCGAGTACGCTACTGCCTCGCGAAAATCCAAGGCCAATAACAAAGTTAGCCTAGCTGATGATTTGTGATTCTCCAACGGGAGCAAAGTAGTCGAAGGTGATGGTCAGAGTTTAGAACCGATCTTGCCCGGAATAAAGACCTCGCCGGGAGCTCATGATTCTAGAATGTGCGGGCAGCAAAGATGTAATTCGATCCGACCGAGCTGCTCGCGTACCTTGCTTTCGGTCGGGCAATTCAAATTCCCGGTTTCGCAATGCTAGATGAACTTCCAAGGTCAAGGCCAGCCTTCGCCGCGCGGTGAGTTCGCGGCTTCGATGGGGGAGCTAAGTTGGTATTGGCTATGTTCATCCTGCAGTGCAAATTAGTAAGTAATCAACTCCGTAGAACCGTCAAGTTTATGCTGTCGGCGATGAACGGGTCGGGTACGCGCCGATCGGTTGAGCGGACATCGTTCGCCCACTCGCCCGCGAACCTACGCCCGTCCACTTCTCTCCACCGACAGCCCGAACACCGGCCGCAGCCGCGTGCCGAGAATGCTGCCGGTGAAGGCGGCGACGAGCCACACCCAACCGTGCAGACTGCCGGAGGCGATGCCGCTGAAGTAGGCGCCGATGTTGCAGCCGTAGGCCAGGCGCGCGCCATAGCCGAGCAGGAGGCCGCCGATGATTGCGGCGATCAGCGAGCGGGCGGGGATGCGCCAGCTCGGGGAGAACTTGCCGGCCAAGCCGGCCGCGATCATGGCGCCGAGGATGATACCGAAATCCATCACCGAGGTGATGTCGGCGAACACGCTTTGCTGCAGCGACGCGGCTCGCGCGGGCACCTGCCAGTAGCCCCAGGACGCGACGTCGGCTCCGGTCAGCGCGACCAGCTTCGATCCCCACAGTGCGAACGCGGAGGTCACGCCCCAGGGGCGGCCGGCGAGATACAGCGTTGCGAAGTTGCCGAGGGCGAGCGCAACGGCGCCGGCCAGCAGCGGCCAGGGGCCTTGGAGCAGCCGGCGCCAGCCATGGTGCGTCGGCTCGGCGCCGTTCAGCAGCGTTCCGTGCTTCTTCTTTTCGACAAAGCGAGTGAGCAGCGCGATTGCGGCGAAGACCACGAGGCTGATCGCCAGCGCGGGCGCCCAGCCGAGGCTGGCGATGAGCGAGACGGGGCCGATGTTCGGCTGCGCCGACCACCACGGCAAATGCAGCGCGCCGACCGTCGAGCCGATGATGAAAGCCGACAAGGTTACGAACATGCGGGTGTTGCCGCCGCCGGCGGTGTAGAGCGTGCCCGATGCGCAGCCGCCGCCGAGCTGCATGCCGATGCCGAACAGGAACGCGCCGACAAGGACGGAAACGCCGACCGCGCCGTACTCGCCGCGAACCGCCTGGCCGAACACGGAGCCTTCCCCGAGGGCGGGAAAGAACAGAATGACGGCGACGGCGAGCATCAGCATTTGCGCCCGCAGGCCTGCGCCGCGCCCATCCGCGATGAACACGCGCCACGCCGAGGTGAAGCCGAACAGCGCGTGATACAGCACGAGGCCAAGACCACTGCCGAGCACGAACAGCGCGCCCTGGCGCCAGCCGTAAACGGCGCCCAAGCCGAGCGCGCCAGCCGCAAGCGCCGCGAGGCCGATCGCGACCACCGTCGGGTTGATGGAGTCGCGCCCGGAGCCGCTGGTGCGATCCGAGGCGAGAAGTCGTGCGTCGACGGAGAGGTCGGTCATGGAAGGCCCGCAATTGAAGGGGTGATGCATCGCTATGTAAAGCGGCTGCCGCACGTGGCAACCAGTCGCGCGTGAAAGGAAACACGCTTCTCCTTGCGGGCGTTGCGACGATGCGATGGTCCTCTGATGTCGTCATTTTCGAGACTGATCGCCTCTTCAGCCTGGCGGCCGGATCGGGGGGCGCGGTTCCCTGACGACGATCGCACAGTCAGCCCGGCCGGCTCTCGTCATGCGCGTGAGCGCGCATCGTTGTGGATGCACCGGCTGATCATGTGATCGATATCCGTCCGCTCGAGGGACGGACGAAGAAGGATGTCTCCCATGCGCTCCGTCCCCGCGTCTCTGCAAGCCAGGCTCGACTCCGGCGTCACCACGCTCGCGCAGTGTTGGATTTTGCGGCGGCGCGATGGCGCGGTGCTCGGCTTCACCGATCATGATCGCGACCTGATCATCGAGGGGATCGCCTGCCGCGCCGGCACCGGCTTTGCGGCGTCGGAGGCGGCGCAGCGGTTTGATCTGTCGGTTGATGGCGCGGAGATTTCGGGGGCGCTGGCGGATGATCTGCTCAGCGAGGCTGATCTCGCGGCGGGACGCTACGATGCGGCGGCGATCGAGAGCTGGCTGGTGGATTGGAGCGCGCCGTCGCTGCGCCTGTTGACCGCGCGCGGCACGCTGGGCGAGGTGCGGCGCGAGGGGCGGGCGTTCACCGCCGAGCTGCGCGGGCTCGCCGATCTGCTGTCGCAGGAGAGCGGACGGCTCTACACCGCGGCCTGCGGCGCCGATCTCGGCGACGGCCGCTGCCGGGTCGATCTCGGCAGTGCGGCGTGGCGCGGCGCCGGCAGCGTCGCGGCGACGTTCGGCGTGTCGACGCTCGCGGTGGCCGGCCTCGACGGCTTCGCGGCGGGGCTGTTCACCGGCGGGCGGCTGAGCTGGAGCAGCGGCGCCAATGCGGGCGCGGCGATCGAGATCAAGCAGCACCGCGTCGTCGCCGGGCAAGTTCGGTTGTCGCTGTGGCAGGCGACGGCCGATCCGATCGCGCCGGGCGATGCCTTCATCCTCACGGCGGGCTGCGACAAGCGCTTCGCGACCTGCCGCGACCGCTTCGGCAACGCCGCCAATTTTCGCGGCTTCCCGCAGATCCCCGGCAACGACTTCGTGGTCAGCTATCCGGTGCCCGGCACGCCGGGCCATGGCGGCGGCTCGTTGACCGGGGCGCTCAAGGGCTAGCGGCCTTCGCTTCTCTCCAATCGGACGAATTCAGATGAGCAAAGTGATCACGCGCGACGCGCTGGTCGCCGAGGCGCGGAGCTGGATCGGCACGCGCTATCGGCACCAGGCGTCGGTGAAAGGCGTCGGCTGCGATTGCCTCGGGCTGGTGCGCGGCGTCTGGCGCGGCTGCGTCGGCGACGAGCCCGAAGCTCCGCCGCCTTACGCGCCGGATTGGGCCGAAGCGCGCGGCGAGGAGGCGCTCGCCGCAGCGGCGCTGCGCCATCTCGTGCCGATCGGCCGCGATGCGTTCGGCGCCGGCGACGTGCTGCTGTTCCGCTGGACTGATAGCTGCGTCGCCAAACATGCCGCGATCGCGAGTTCGGCCAGCACGATGATCCACGCCCATGACGGCGCGGCGGTGTGCGAGGTCGCGATCGCGCCGTGGTGGCGGCGACGGCTGGCCTATGCGTTCGCGTTTCCGGGCGTGAGCGGGTGAGGGCGTGTTGCTGATCAGCAGGCGCGCGTGGCGTGGAGAGGCTGGCCGCTCACTCCGGCCTGTCCCAGCAAGGGCGGAGCGAAGGAGTCGCGAGCGACGCTACGACGGCGCGCCGCTCGCGGGGGCGGTGTCGTGGCTGGCGGCCTGGCTCTGGGCGATCATGCGCCGGATGGCGTCGACGGTTTCGCGCGGCAGATGCTTGTGGGCGGCGAGGGCGATGTACAGCGCGTTCAGCGTGTTGCGGCGCGCGTCCGGGAACGCCGGCTTGTCGCTGCGCGCGCCTTCGGCGAGGCCGAACAGGCACTGCGTGGCGAGGTCGAGATCGTAGCCCCAGGCCCAGCTCCACATCCGCACCGCGGTCGACCAGCCGCGGTGATAGGCGCGCAGCGCCACGCCGGCTTCGAACAGTGCCTTGGCGGCGGCGTCGCGCTCGGCCTCGCTGTCGCTGATGTCAACCGCGTAGTAGCGCTCGGCCGTCTGCAGCGCGGCGATGCGTTGCTGCTGCAAGGCGACCACCGGCTTGCCGATGAAGTACACGGCAAACCACGCCGCGATCGCGGCTCCAGCACTCGCCAGCAATTCCTGCATCATCCGATCCCGTAACAGCCCCCGCCGCGACGAACCTACGATGCAAATACCGCGATCGCCGTCAATGCGGCGGGACTAAGCAATCCGTCTCACCCCGGCGCCGGTGGCGCCGTCGCACGGGCCGTTTTGCTGCTAACGGCTCCTTCCCTCCTACTTATGGCTGATCCCCATGGCCGCTCTCGTTCTCTCCGTCGCCGGCGCTGCGGTCGGCTCGCTGTTCGGGCCGGTCGGGGCGATTGCCGGGCGGATCGCCGGCGCGCTGGTCGGCAATGCGCTCGATCAGTCGCTGTTCGGCGGTGGCGCCCGCAAGGTCGAAGGGCCGCGGCTCGCCGATCTCGACGTGATGGCCTCGACCGAAGGCGCGCCGATCCCGCGCGTCTATGGCCGGGCGCGTCTTGCCGGGCAGGTGATCTGGGCGACGCAGCTTGAGGAAGTGATCACCACCGAGGAGAGCTCGGCCGGCGGCGGCAAGGGGTTCGGCGGCCCGACCACGACCACCACGACCTACACGTACTTCGCCAATTTCGCGGTCGGCCTGTGCGAAGGGCCGATCGGCCGGGTCGCGCGGATCTGGGCGGACGGCAAGCCGCTCGATCAGGCCGGGCTCAATCTGCGCGTCTATCACGGCGGCGAGGATCAGCCGCCGGACGGGCTGATCGTCGCCAAGGAGGGCGCCGGCAACGCGCCGGCCTGTCGGGGCCTCGCTTATGTGGTGTTCGAGCGGCTGCCGCTGGCCGATTTCGGCAACCGGATTCCGCAATTGTCGTTCGAGATCGTGCGACCGATCGGCCTGCTCGAACAGATGGTGCGCGCGGTGACGCTGATCCCCGGCACCACCGAGTTCGGCTACGAGCCCTCGACGCTGGTGCAGATCATCGACAAGGGGACGTCGAAGCCGGAGAACCGCCATGTCGCGCAGGCGCCGTCCGACGTCGTCGCCGCGCTCGACGATCTGCAGGGCGTCTGTCCGCGGCTCGAGCGCGTCGCGGTGGTGGTGGCATGGTTCGGCACCGATCTGCGCGCCGGCGCGTGCAGCGTGCGGCCGGGCGTCGAGAGCCGCGACAAATGGCTCGACCTGACGACCTGGTCGGTCGCCGGCGCGAGCCGCGAGGATGCCTGGCTGGTGTCGCAGGTCAATGGCCGCCCGGCGTTCGGCGGCACGCCGTCCGACGACAGCGTGACGCATCTGATCCGCGAGCTGAAAGGCCGCGGCCTCAAGGTGACGTTCTATCCGTTCGTGATGATGGACGTGCCGGCTGGCAACGCGCTGCCGAACCCGTGGACCGGCGCCGCGCCGCAGCCGCCTTATCCCTGGCGCGGCCGTATCACCTGTGATCCGGCGCCGGGCCGGCCCGGCTCGCCGCAGGGCGCAGCGGGCGCGGCCGCACAGGTGGCGAGCTTCTTCGCGGGCGGCGACTGGAACTATCGGCGGATGATCCTGCACTACGCGCGGCTGTGTGCCGATGCGGGCGGCGTCGATGCGTTCCTGATCGGCTCGGAGCTGCGCGGGCTGACGCGGGTCCGTTCGGGGCCGGGCGTGTATCCGGCCGTGCAGCAGCTCGTCGCGCTGGCGACCGACGTCAAGGCGATCGTCGGCGGCGGCACGCTGGTGACCTACGGCGCGGACTGGACCGAGTACGGCGCCGACGTGGTGACGGCGGATGCGGCGGAGGTGCGGTTTCCGCTCGATCCCCTGTGGGCGTCGCCGGCGATCGGCGCGGTCGGCATCGATTACTATGCGCCACTCGCCGACTGGCGCGACGATGCGGGACATCTCGATGCCGCGAGCGCCGACTCGACCTACGACCGTGACTATCTCGCGCACAACGTCACCGCCGGCGAGGCGTTCGACTGGTACTACCCGGACGACGGCGCCCGCGCGGCCCAGAGCCGTGTGCCGATCACCGACGGGCTCGGCAAGCCGTGGACGTTCCGCGTCAAGGATATCGGCAGCTTCTGGGCGCAGCCGCACCACGAGCGGATCGGCGGCGCGGAGCTGGCGACGCCGACGGCGTGGGTGCCGATGAGCAAGCCGGTGTGGCTGACCGAGGTCGGTTGCCCGGCGGTGGACAAGGGCGCCAACCAGCCGAGCGTGTTTCCCGATCCGAAATCCAGCGAGAACTTTGCGCCGTATTTCTCCAGCGGCGATCGCGATGATCTGATCCAGCGGCGCTATCTCGAGGCGATCATCACCGCGTTCGATCCGGCCTTCGGCGCGAGCGATGCCCACAATCCGCTGTCGCCGCTGTATGGCGGGCGGATGATCGATCCGTCGGCGATCCATTTGTGGACCTGGGACGCGCGGCCCTATCCGGTGTTTCCCGGCGCCGAGGACATCTGGAGCGACGCGCCGAACTGGCAGACCGGGCACTGGCTGACCGGCCGGCTCGGCGGCGCGCCGCTCGACGCGCTGGTGGCGCGGCTGCTCGCCGACAGCGGCGTCGGCGGCGTGGATAGCAGCGCGCTGCGCGACGCTTGCGACGGCTATGTGGTCGATCGGCCGATGACGCCGCGGGCGATGATCGAGCCGCTGGCGATGGCCTATGCGTTCGACGCCGCGGCCGCCGAAGGCGTGCTGCGCTTCGTGCAGCGCGGCGGCGTGCCGGTGGCGGAATTCACCGAGGACGATCTGGTGCTGCCCGACAAGGGCGCGCCGTCGCGGCTGACGCGCGCGCAGGAGACCGAGCTGCCGCACGAGATCGCGTTCGGCTTCTCCGATGCGCTGGCCGATTATCGCCGCGCCGCGGCCGCGTCGCGCCGGCTGGTCGGCGGCGCCGCGCGGATCGTGCACAGCGACCTCGCCGTGATCACCAACGAGGCGGCGGCGGCGCGGCGCGCCGAGATCTTCCTGCAGGATTTGTGGGCGGCGCGGGAGACCGCGACCTTCGCGCTCGGCCCGCGGCATCTGCGGCTGGCGCCGGGCGACGTCGTCGGCGTGATGCTGAACGGACGGCGGCGGCTGTTCGAGATCGGCGAGATCGTCGACACGCAGGCGCGGCAGATCAAGGCGCGCAGCATCGATCCGGAAGTGTTCGCACTGCCGCAGCGCGCGCCGCGCCGGATGGCGCCGCAGATGCCGGCGGCGCTCGGGCCGGCGCATGTCGTGGCGCTGGATCTGCCGGTGATCGACGCGCAGGTTGCGGACGTGCTGACGCGGCTGGCGGTGTTCGCCAATCCGTGGCCCGGCGCCGAGCTGATCTACGCCTCCGCCGACGGCGCGAGCTATCAGCCGCTGGCGAGCGCCGCGGTGCGGGCGATCGTCGGCCAGACGCTGGATCCGCTGCCGCGCGGACCGCTGGCGCTGTGGGACCGCGGCAACCGCGTCCGGGTTAGGCTGTATGGCGGCGCGCTGTCGTCGCTGCCCGACGCGCGCGTGCTCGCCGGCGGCAATGCGGCGGCCGTGCAGAACGCCGAGGGCGAATGGGAGATCCTGCAATTTGCCAATGCCGAGCTGGTCGACGGAAACACTTACGTGCTGTCGCGGCTGCTGCGCGGCCAGGCCGGCAGCGAACAGGCGATGCGCGATCCGCTGCCGGCCGGCGCGCCGTTCGTGCTGCTCGATCGCAACCTGGTGCCGCTGGCGCGTGGGCGCGACGCGCTGGGCCGGCCCAGGCTGCTGCGCGTGGTCGCGGCCGGGCGCAGCCACGACGATCCGAGCGCGGTGGCGCTGTCGGTGACGCCGGGGCCGGCGGCGCTGCGGCCGTTGGCGCCGGTGCATCTCGCCGCGCGCCGCCGCGCTGATGGCGTAGCGATCAGCTGGATCCGCCGCAGCCGCATCGACGCGGACAGCTGGGACGGCGAGGTGCCGCTCGGCGAGGACGCCGAGGCGTACACGCTGCAGATCCTGTCGGGCGGCGCGGTGGTGCGCACCATCGCCTGCAGTGCGCCGCAGGCGCTCTATGCCGCGGCCGACGAACTGGCCGATTTCGGCGCGGCGCAGCGGAGCCTGCATCTGCGAGTGGCGCAGCTCTCCGCCGTGGTCGGCGCCGGCCGCGCCTGCGACCGCGTCGTCACCTTGTAACTCCCCGAACCGAGAGACGCCGATGACCACGACCGCCAATCTCGGCCTGCCGCTGATCGAAGCCGCGCAGGCGCAGAAGCACGTCACCCACAACGAGGCGCTGCGCATCCTCGACGCGGCGATCCAGATCGCGGTCGCCGATCGCAACCGCACCGCGCCGCCGGCGGCTCCGGCCGAGGGAGAACGCCATATCGTCGCGGCCGGCGCCGGCGGCGGCTGGAGCGGGCAGGCGCAGGCGATCGCGACCTGGCAGGACGGCGCCTGGGCGTTCCTCGCGCCGAAACAAGGCTGGTGCGTCTGGTCGGTCGCCGACGACGTGCTGCTGGTGTTCGACGGCGCGCGCTGGCGCGATCTGCGCGACCTGCCGCTGTCGCTCGACAACGCCGCCCATGTCGGCGTCAACACCACGGCGGCGTCGCCCAATCTGCTCAGCGTCAAGTCGAACGCCGCGCTGTTCGCTGCGATCGCCGCATCGGCCGGCGGCAACGGCGACGTCCGCCTGCAGCTCGCCAAGGAGACCGCGGCGAACACGGCCTCGGTGGTGTTCTCGGACAATTACTCCGGCCGCGCCGAATTCGGTCTGGTCGGCTCCGGCGCCTTCAAACTGAAGGTCTCGCCGGACGGCGCGGCCTGGGCCGAGGCGCTGGTGATCGATCAGGCCAGCGCCAATCTGGCGCTGCCGCGCGGCCTGTCGCTCACCGGCATCGTCGCGCCGCCGCCGCTCGCCGCCGACCAGAACGACTACGCGCCGGCCGGGCTCGGCGCCGCCGCGGTGCTGCAGCTCTCGGCGACCGCGGCGCGCGCCATCACCGGGCTCGCCGGCGGCACCGAGGGGCGGGTGCTGACGCTGATCAATGTCGGCGGCTCGCCGCTGACGCTGCGCGACGACAGCGCCGCCTCCGCCGCCGCCAACCGCTTCGCGCTCGGCGGCAACCTCGTCATCCCCGGCAAACAGGCGGCGCTGCTGCGTTACGACGGCAGCGCCGCGCGCTGGCTGGCGATCGCCGCCGGCCCGCGCCCCATCACCGCCACCTGGACCCCCGTCGTCGCCGCCCTAACCGGCACCCTCGGCGCCGCCACCGCGACCGGGACTTATACGATCACCGGGAACAGGGTGGATTGGAGTGCGACGATTACAATTAATTCTGTGGGAACGGCTGCCGCAGCCATCACGTTCTCACTGCCGAGCGCGCCCAATGGCTCGTATTCGGGTTACGGGCGTGAAGGCGCTGTAACCGGTTTTAGCGCGAGCGTTTCGATCAGCCCCGGCGGCGGGCTGGTACAACGCTATGACGGAATGTTTCTGGGCGGGAATGGCTACGTCATCTGTATCGGAGGTGTATTCTATACCTAAACGTTGATGTTCTTGCCGTGTCATCGATCTCCCGAGATGAGTTTTTTCATTTTTCTAATCGGTGCAGTTATTTTCCAAGAATTTGAATTGATCAGATCTTGCAGCTGTTTTTGAAGAATTGTGTTCTCAGCTTCAAGTTCCGCAACGCGTCGCTGTGCCTCAGAATCGTTGCGGCATTGCTCAGTAAGTTGAATTATTCGGAATCGATCGGGCCGCAGGTCTGCGTAGCATTTATAGAAGCCGTCTAGTTTGGCTTTAGGGATCGTCGCCGAAAGGGTTTCAAGCTCATCTGCAGTCTGTTGGTCCTCTGGTGATATCCATTGATACCCGATGCATCCGTATAGGCGATGAAGCATCAGCATGCCGCGAACCAAAAATCGTCGGGCTTCGTCAATATTGCCGTCCGTTAGGTGCTGCTTGATGATCGACACATTGGCTTTGATGTTCGACGCGGGGCTCATGACGACGGAAAACGTAACCATTCCATCTGGTGCGTCGAAGTAGCTCTTCGGTAACGGTAGTCGTATGCCTGCTTTATCTATTTCCGCGAGGGCGCGTCTAAAGGATATCGTATCGTTGACGTCGCAGAGTGATCGATCGCTCGTTATGTTTCTCAGCACCTGAGCGGCGGGGAAGAAGCGCCGCGAAACAGGGCCGTACTGCGTGAAAGTAAGTCTTATTTCGTCAATCCCTGCTTCGTTGGCAAAGTTCAAAAGTTTCGTCAGTTGTTCGTCGGAGTCGGTGTGGTCAAAGACGATATATTTCCAAGTGTGCTTGACCGATTTCGAGGCAGCTTTTGCTGTCGCGATCTGTGTGCGCATATATTCGCGTGCCTGATCGAAGTTGGCTCCATCTCTGTATTGAGAATATGATTGCTGGTCGACACCATCGACCGAGTAGACGATCGCGTCGAATGCGTGATCGAAGCTCCAGTTTTGATGTTTGCCTTGAGCGTTAGTGACAAGTTGAACCTTGGCGTTCGGGAAGCAAGATTTGGAAATTCTTGACATATCGCCAATTCGGCGATTCAGCGTTGGCTCACCCCAGCCTTGGAACTCGATCGTTCCAACGTCCACGTGGGTAGATAAATCTTCAAGGATCTTCCGAAATATGTCGATGTCGAGGATGGTATGGCCGTGCTTGTGTGCGACCCGATAGTTTTTGCGATTTTCAATGGTTTCGCAGGCTGTGCAGGAAATGTTGCATGCGACCGACGGCTCGACTTCAAGTGTGTGAATGAAGGGGCGGTTGGTTCTCGGCGACGGGGCTTGGTGCGCTTCGTTTAATACTGTGCAGCCAATACATTCATCCCCAAAAGGCATCTGATTGTCACGAAGACGTTTTCGGACACTTGAGGCGTCATCTCCGTTAAACACGTCTGTCCAGTAATTGATATTTGGAGTGTAGACGATCCAATCTTTGTGCTGTGTTTTGCCGCAAGCCAACGATCCGTTGGACATCACGAAAAGATCGAGACCTGCATCGCAGTTCATAGTGCGTCCCTAATATGGTGTTCGTGCACTCTAGAGCCGGGGGCTTTGCTTGCAAGATGTTCTGCCGACGGGGTGATAGGTGCGGTTCAGAAAATGCAGGCTTTGAGTGATAAGCGGCTATAGATAGAAATCGATCGCAGCTTGGAGCCGGCGCGGAGTGGTAGCTGGATCGTGTTCTTCGTAATTCTGGCGCTTGGGCCAAGCAATCACGCGCGTCGCTTTTGTTAAGTGGCATCCTGTCGGAGAGCTGGCGTGCTTGATGCGGACTTGCATTCGGCCGCTTAGAGGCACGGGCTATATGCGGTATTCCGCAGCCGATTTTCGAGTTTCTCACCTGGTGGAGCCGTCCCATGTCGTCTTTCGACATCGCTTTGTCGCGCCTGTGGCCTGACGGGGACCGTCGGATCCCCGGGCTGCGGGCTGGTATGATCGCATCTGCGGATGAGGTGTTTGGGCGGTTCGGGATGACCTCGCCGCTGCTGGTCGCGCATGTGATGGCGCAGCTCAGTCACGAATGCGGGGCGGGGCGCGAGGTCGTCGAGAATCTGAACTACACGGCGGCGCGGATGAGGCAGGTGTGGCCGTCGCGATTTCGCACGCTCGCCGCCGCCGTGCCCTATGCGCATGATCCGCGGGCGCTCGCCAACAAGGTCTATAACGGCCGGATGGGCAACGCGCCCGGCTCCGACGATGGCTGGCGGTATCGCGGCCGGGGTGCGGCGCAGACCACCGGGCGCGAGGGCTACGCGCGGCTGGCCGCGCTGACCGGGCTCGATCTGGTCGGCGATCCGGACCTCGTCAACGATCCGCGCTATTTCCTGCTGTGCGGCGTCGCCGACTTCGTGGCGTGCGGATGCGTATCATTTGCAAAAGCTGATGACGTCGTGGGTGTCACCCGGCGGCTGAACGGCGGCACGATCGGGCTGGCGCAGCGCCAGGCCTGGCTGGCGCGCTGGAAGGCGGCATTGGCCGAGGTGCCGGTCGTGGCGTCGCCGCCGTTGGCGCCGGTGCGGGCCGGCCGGCCGGCTGCCGGGCGCGCGGCTTCTCCTTCATGTTCGCCGGTACCTTCGGCTTCGGCTTTGCCATCGCCGGCCGCGGCGCACCCGCAGCCGGGCCGGCTGGCGACACTCATCGCGGCGCTGGCCGCCGCTCTCAGGAGGGGCTGATCATGGAGTGGAGCGACCTTGCCAAACAGGTGATCGCGCTCGGCGCGCCGATGCTGGGCAGTGCGCTCGGCGGTCCGCTCGGCGGCGCGGCCGGTCAGATCCTGTCCGAAGTGGTCGGCGCTGCGCCGACGCCGGCGGCCGTGCAGGCCTCGTTGCCGTCGGCCGATCCGGACAAGATCGCTGAGGCCGAGGCGCGCTGGGCCGCGGCGATCCAGGCCGAAGCGGAGACGCAGCGCACGGCGATCAGCGAGACCCATGCGACGATCCGCGCCGAGATCGCATCCAGCGACGCGATCCAGCGCTGGTGGCGACCGGCCTATGCGTGGGAGCTGACGCTGGAATGTGCAGCACTGTGGACCGTTCTGGTGCACGAGTTCTGGACCGGTGATATCCAAACCGTCAACGCGCTGATCGGCGCCACCGCGCTGCTGGCGACCTATTGGGCTTTCCGGTTCGGCGTGCTAGGCGTCTATGTCAGTGGCCGGACGCGCGAGAAGGTCTGCGCCGCCACCGGGCAGGACGCTCCCGGCGCGATCGAGAAGCTGGTGAAAGCCGTCGTGAAGAAAAAGTAACGGACGAGGCGGCGTTGTTCATCGCGCATTCACGCCGCCGCCGCTCATGTTCACGACGGTAATATCGCCCGTGAATCGAAAGAGCGGAGTTGAAGGTGCGGCTGCTCGTCGTCGAAGATGATCCTGATCTCAATCGCCAGCTTACCACCGCGTTGACCGACGCCGGCTACGTGGTGGACCGCGCCTTCGACGGCGAGGAAGGGCATTTTCTCGGCGACACCGAGCCGTACGACGCCGTGGTGCTTGACATCGGACTGCCCAAGATGGACGGCATCTCGGTGCTCGAAGCCTGGCGCCGCAATGCGCGCGCGATGCCGGTGCTGATCCTCACCGCGCGCGACCGTTGGAGCGACAAGGTGCAGGGCTTCGACGCCGGCGCCGACGACTACGTCGCCAAGCCATTCCATCTGGAGGAAGTGCTGGCGCGGATCCGCGCGCTGCTGCGCCGGAGCGCCGGCCATGCGCAGTCCGAACTGGTGTGCGGCCCGGTGTCGCTCGATACCCGCACCGGCCGCGTCAGCGTCCGCGGCCATCCGGTCAAGCTCACCTCGCACGAATATCGGCTGCTGGCCTATCTAATGCACCATGCCGGCCGCGTGGTGTCGCGCACCGAGCTGGTCGAGCATCTCTACGACCAGGACTTCGACCGCGACAGCAACACCATCGAGGTGTTCGTCGGCCGCATCCGCAAGAAGCTCGACGTCGATATCATCCAAACCGTGCGCGGCCTCGGCTATCTGCTGTCGCCGCCGCCCGGCGAAGCGATCAGCAGCCGGCCGTGAACGGGCGGGCGAGGGCGTCGCTGCGAAAGCCGGGCTGCTGATGGTGAGCCCGGCCGCTTCCGCCCAACCGCTGCGCCGCCGCGCCAGCTCGCTCGCCACCCGGCTGTTCCTGTCGGCGACCGCCTGGGTCGTGGTGATCCTGGCGATCACCGGCATCGTGCTGTCCTCGGTGTACCGGCAGGGCTCCGAGCGCGCCTTCGACCGCCGGCTCAATCTCTATCTGCGCACCATCATCGCCGAAGTCGCGACGCCGGACGCGGCGCCCGATCAGTTTCAGTCGATCGGCGAGCCGCTGTTCGATCTGCCGCTGTCCGGCTGGTATTGGCAGATCGTCCGCACCGACACCGACAAGATGGATCCGCGCGCCTCGCGCTCGCTGTGGGACCGCAAGTTGCCGCGTCTGGAGGATCAGGGCGTCGAGCTCGGGCCGTCCGGCGTCCGCCAGGGCTATGTCGAGGGGCCGGAAGGCCAGACCTTGCGCATGGTCGAGCGGCCGGTCGATCTCGGCGCCGACGGCAAATACGTCGTGACGGTCGCCGGCGACGCCACCGAGATTTTCGAAGAGACGCGGACCTTCGACTACTACCTGGCCGGCACCTTCGTGGCGCTGTCGATCGGCCTGGTGCTGACCACGATCTTCCAGGTGCGGTTCGGCCTCGCGCCGCTGAAGCGGATCTCCGACTCGATCGCCGACATCCGCTCCGGCCGCGCCGAGCGGCTGGAAGGCAAGTTCCCGGTCGAGATCGCGCCGCTGGCGCGCGAGACCAACGCGCTGATCGAAGCCAACCGCGAGATCGTCGAACGTTCGCGCACCCATGTCGGCAATCTCGCCCATGCGATCAAGACGCCGCTATCGGTGCTGGTCAACGAGGCCGCGGCACGGCCCGGCGATCCGCTGGCCGCCAAGGTGCTGGAGCAGGCCGAGATCATGCGCAGCCAGGTGGCGCATCATCTGGAGCGGGCGCGGATCGCGGCGCGGCTCACCGTGGTCGGCACCATCACTGAGGTCGAGCCGGTGATCGAGGCGCTGCGCCGGACCATGGAGAAGATCCACCGCGACCGCGAGATCCAGGTGCGGGCGGAGGTCGCGGGTGGCCTGAAATTCCGCGGCGAAAAACAGGATCTCGAGGAGATGGTCGGCAACCTCGTCGACAACGCCTGCAAATGGGCGGCCAGCCGGGTGTTCATCGAGGCGACCGCCGAACGCGGCGAGACGGCGCTGCTGCGGATCATCGTCGATGACGACGGCCGCGGCCTGTCGGCGGCCGAACGGGCGCAGGTCGCCCGCCGCGGCAAGCGCCTCGACGAGAGCAAGCCCGGTTCCGGCCTCGGTCTCGCCATCGTGGTCGATCTGGCCGCATTGTATGGCGGCGAACTGACCCTCAGCCACGCCCCGATCGGCGGTCTGCGGGCGGAACTGAGGCTGCCTGCGGCGTAATGCATCCAGCCTTGCCACAGCGGCGCCAAAATTTCCCGGTGTTGCCTTGGGCGTTAGGAATTTCGGTGTAAGACGCCCGCAGGAACGGTTGGGGATTGCGATGACGACGCGCCGGCGCACAGAGTCTTGCTTCGCGAAGCCGACGGCTTTGCTGGTGGTGTTCGGCTCGCTGGCGTTGGCCGGCTGCGACCGCACCACGGGCCTATATGCGCGGGTGGATTCCTTTACCAGCTCTGTCGGCTCGGACCTGGGTCGTGCCGGTCCCGATCGCACCGGCGACGGTGCAGCCGCGGCCGTCGACAGCGCCGCGATGGGCGGCCTGATCGGGCCGAAGATCGGCACGCTCCTGAATGCAGAGGACCGCCGGCTGGCCTATGCGGCCGAGCTTGAAGCGCTCGACCATGGCGAATCCGGCGCGCCGGTGCCGTGGAAGAACCCGTCTTCCGGACGCTACGGCAACATCGTGCCGGGTCCGGCCTACGCCAAGCAGGGCGCCACCTGCCGCGGCTTCTCTCACATGGTGACGATCGGCGGCCAGCTCGAGATCGCCCGCGGCACCGCCTGTCGGACCAATGACGGCCCATGGACGGCGGCCGGCTGAGGCCGCCTCGTTGTTCTGCTTCACATCGTGATTATCGCGCTTCGTCAACGGCTTGCGCGGGTGCCTTGCGGTTGATGTGGAGCCTGAATCAGGTCCGCTATCTGATCGCCTCAACTCCTTCTTAACATCGCGCCTGTTATCTCTGAGGGCAGTGTCCGGCGAGCATCCGTGCAGCCGACGCAACCGCAAGCACGCAGATTTTCGGGCGCATGAGCCAGACATCGACCGAACGGCTGAGGGAGTACCTCGCCCAGCTCCCGCCGCAGTCGCAGGCGTTGCTGATGCGCGAATTCGAACGCGCGCTGGAGCGTGGCGACGATGTCGCGGTGGCGCGGTTCGTGCTGGAGGAACTGCGCAAGATCGTGCGTGGGTCCGACGAGGATACGGCGCCGCGCACCGAAGATCCGGCGCGGCTGATGTTCCGGGCGCTCGAACCGTTCCTGATCGACACCAACCAGCAGCCGCGCCCCGGCCAGATCCGCCGCGGATCGCTGACCTCGATCTGGCAGTGGCTGGAGCGCGAGGCGATCCCGGCGTCGGTGCGTGAATTCGAAGGCGGTCTGATCGGCCTGCGCGGCGGCAGTGCCGCCCAGGTCGACGGGCTGGTGCGAAAGCTGCAGATCGCGGCCGCCGAGGCGATCGAGAAGGTGATCAATCCGGAACCGGGTGTCGACCGGCAGCGGGCGATGTCGCGGGTCGGACCTCCGTCCACGGTCGAGGACCTGCCGGGAGTCGGTGCTGTGCTCGCCAATCGCGAGGCGCTGGAAACCTTCGACGGCAAGCTGTCGTCCAATCTGCGCAGCTTCGGCGACTCGCAGGTCAATTCGATGATCGGGGCGCTGAACGTGCCGGCGCTGCAGACGCCGATCATGCTGCCGTTCGCCCTGACGATGATCCTGCAGCATCTGACCCAGCCCTGGCAGATCGTTCGGCTGGCCATCAAGGTCGCCGGCTCCGACGACGAGATCCGGGTGGCCGCCACGCCCTATGGCGTCGCCGTCACCATGGCGATCCATGATCTCGCCCAGCTCACCGCCGATCTCCACGACGAGCTCAAGCGCGGCCACTACACCAACGTCGCCGAGAAGCTGAAGCTGATCCACGACGGCGTGCGCGGGCTGCGGACCGAGCTCGACCTGCGCAGCGACTCGACCTGGGGCAAGCGTCTCGCGGCGATCCGGGTCGACATCTCGAATGCGCTGAAGTCCGAGATCGAGAGCGTGCCCGGCCGGGTGCGGCGGCTGCTGCGGCAGCGGCCCGACAAGGAGGTCTCGGCCAACAGCCGGATCGACCAGCTCGAGGTCGACGAGGCTGCGGCGCTGATCGATTTCGTGGCGATCTGCCGCAACTACGCCAGCGAACTGGCGATCAATGAAATGACGCTGCGGACCTATTCGGAGCTGCAGCAATATGTCGAGAAGTCCACCGAGGCGCTGGTGCAGTCGCTGCGCGGCTGCGACCCGCGGGTGAAGCCGTTCCGCCACCAGCAGGCGCTGGCTGCGATCCGGTTCTGCGAAGTGCTGTTCGGCCACGACTACGCGCAATTGATGCGGCGAGCGGTCGAAAGCGCGATGGTGGTGGTCGAGCGCAAGCCGGCGCGGGCAGGCTGATCTCGCCGCTTGATTCATATCAAGATTTGCGTGCTGCAGTGCCGTATCCCGGTGTCGCAAATGTCAATTGCGCCACCGGTCTTGCCATGGTGTAACCCGGCCGGTTTTTGAACGTGCCGCAACCCGGCGCTCGCGCATTTCACCCCGGAACCCTTCACCCATGTCGCCCTGGTTTGTGTTCGCGATCATGACGGCCATCGCGGCGTTTGCCGTGCTGTGGCCGCTCGGGCGCGGCGCGGCGCGGCAGCGTGAGGGCAGCGAGGCGGCGGTCTACAAGGACCAGCTCGCCGAGGTCGATCGCGACGCGCAGATCGGGTTGATCGGGCCGGCGGAAGCGGCGGCGGCCCGGGTCGAAATCGGCCGGCGGCTGCTGGCCAGCGCCGATGCCGAACGCGCCGCGCCGGCGACCTCGCGCCGCGGCTGGCGGCGCGGCGTTGCGGTGCTCGCCTTGCTCGGGCTGCCGGCGCTCGCACTCGCCGTCTATCTGCCGATCGGCTCGCCGATGATGGCCGACGATCCGCTGGCGCAGCGCACCAAGACGGCAAGCGCGTCGCAGCCGCTGGAAAACCTGGTCGCGCAGGTCGAGGCGCATCTCGAAAAGAATCCGAGCGACGGCCGCGGCTGGACCGTGCTGGCGCCGGTGCTGACCAAGCTCGGCCGGCTCGACGATGCGGCGCGCGCCTATCGCAATTCGCTGACCTATGCGGGCGAGTCCGCCGACCGCCACGCCGATCTCGGCGAAGTGCTGGCAATGGCGGCGGGCGGCGTGGTCACCACCGAGGCGAAGGCCGAGTTCGAGCGCGCGGTGGCGATGAACGCCGACGACGTGAAGGCGCGCTACTTCCTCGGCCTCGCCGCCGAGCAGGACGGCCGGCCGAAGGACGCCGCCGCGATGTGGCGCGCGATGCTGGACAAGGCGCCCGCCGATGCGCCGTGGCGGCCGATGCTGCAGGCGCAGGTCGCGCGCGTCGAGGGAACGCCGCTGCCGGCGCTGCCCGACGAAACCATCGCGTCCGCCAAGACCATGAGCGAGGCCGACCGCAGTGCGATGATCCGCGGCATGGTCGACAAGCTCGCGACGCGCTTGAAGCAGAACGGCGACGATGTCGAAGGATGGCTGCGACTGGTGCGCGCCTATATGGTGCTGGGCGAAGCCGACAAAGCGAAGAGCGCGCAGGCCGAGGCACGGCAGGCGGTCGCCGGCAATGCCGAGCGGCTGAAGCAGCTCAACGAGGGTCTCAAGAACCTCGGGCTCGACGGGTGAGGACGAAATCGGTGCGCGTGCGGTTTTTCCGACAGAATTGTGCGCCAAGCATCGCTCGTGATCGAAGCGCCGATTTTCGGCGCCGGGACAGGATCTGGCAATGACGCGGAAGCAGCGGCGGTTGTTGATGATCGGCGGCGCGGGCGTGGTGCTCGCGATCGCGGTGGGGCTGGTGCTGAATGCGCTGCGCGGCTCGATCGTGTTCTTCTCGACGCCCAAGATGGTGTTCGAACAGCATATCGGCGTCGGCAAGCGCTTCCGCCTCGGCGGCGTGGTCGAACCCGGCTCGCTGCAGCGCGGCGATCACCTCGCAGTGTCGTTCAAGGTCGCCGACGGCGAAGCCGCCGTACCGGTTGCGTTCAAGGGAATCCTGCCCGACCTGTTCCGCGAAGGGCAGGGTGTGGTGGCGGAAGGCGCGCTCGACAACACCGGCGTGTTCAAGGCCGACACCGTGCTGGCCAAGCACGACGAGACCTATATGCCGAAGGAAGTGGCCGACGCGCTGAAGAAGCAGGGCCACTGGAAGGACGATTACGAGAAGAAACCATCCGGCGCCGCCTCCGCCAGCGCCGCGGAGCCGGGCAAGTGATCGCCGAGGCCGGGCACTATGCGCTAGTGCTGGCGCTCGCGCTGGCGCTGATCCAGTCGACGGTGCCGATCCTCGGCGCGCGGCTCAATGACGGCGGGCTGATGAATGTGGCGCGCTCCAGCGCGCTGGCGCAGTTCGCGTTCGTCGCGCTGTCGTTCGCCGCGTTGGTCTGGCTGAACGTGACCTCCGACTTCTCGGTGGTGAACGTCTACGAGAATTCGCATTCGGCCAAGCCGCTACTCTACAAGATCACCGGCGTGTGGGGAAACCACGAAGGCTCGATGCTGCTGTGGGTGTCGATCCTGGCGCTGTTCGGCGGGATGGTCGCGCTGTTCGGCAACAACCTCCCGCTGTCGCTGCGCGCCCATGTTCTGGCGGTGCAGGCCTGGATCGCCAGCGCGTTCTATCTGTTCATCCTGATCACCTCGAACCCGTTCCTGCGCATTCCCAATCCGCCGATCGAGGGGCGCGACCTCAATCCTGTGCTGCAGGACATCGGCCTCGCGGTGCATCCGCCGCTGCTCTACCTCGGCTATGTCGGGTTCTCGATCTCGTTCTCGTTCGCCGCCGCGGCGCTGATCGAAGGCCGGCTCGACGCCGCCTGGGCACGCTGGGTGCGGCCGTGGACGCTGATGGCTTGGATCTTCCTGACGCTCGGCATCGCGATGGGCTCGTACTGGGCCTACTACGAACTCGGCTGGGGCGGCTGGTGGTTCTGGGACCCGGTCGAAAACGCCTCGCTGATGCCGTGGCTCGCCGGTACCGCGCTGCTGCACTCCGCGCTGGTGATGGAGAAGCGAAACGCGCTGAAGGTCTGGACCATCCTCTTATCGATCCTGACCTTCTCGCTGTCGCTGCTCGGCACCTTCCTGGTCCGCTCCGGCGTGCTCACTTCGGTGCATGCCTTCGCCACCGACCCGTCGCGCGGCGTGTTCATTCTGATGATCCTGTGCGTGTTCATCGGCGGCAGCCTGTCGCTGTTCGCCTGGCGCGCGTCGTCGCTGAAGCAGGGCGGGCTGTTCGCGCCGATCTCGCGCGAAGGCGCGCTGGTGCTGAACAATCTGTTCCTCACCACCGCCTGCGCCACGGTGTTCGTCGGCACGCTGTATCCGCTGGCGCTGGAAGTCGTCACCGGCGACAAGATCTCGGTCGGCGCGCCGTTCTTCAATCTCACCTTCGGGCCGCTGATGGTGCCGCTGATGCTGGCGGTGCCGTTCGGGCCGCTGCTGGCCTGGAAGCGCGGCGACCTGCTCGGCGCGGCACAGCGGCTGATCGCCGCCGGCGTGGTCGCGCTCGTCGCCATCGCGTTCGTGTTCGCTTGGACGACGGGCGGTGCCGTGTTGGCGCCGCTGGCGATCGGGCTTGCGGTGTTCGTGATCATCGGCGCGCTGGTCGATATCGTCGAGCGCACCGGGCTGCTGCGCAATTCACCGCGTATCGCCTGGCGCCGCGCCAGCGGCCTGCCGCGTTCGGCGTGGGGCACGATGTTCGCGCATGCCGGTCTCGGCGTGGCGCTGATCGGCATCGTTTGCGAAACCACCTGGAACAGCGAGCACATCGCCGCGATGAAGGAAGGCGATGCCGCGCGGCTCGCCGGCTACGACCTGAAATTCGAAGGCGCGGTGCAGCGGCAGGGGCCGAACTATCGCGAATTGCAGACCGTGTTCTCGGTCAGCGAGGCCGGCAAACCGCTCGGCGTGATGACGCCGTCGAAGCGAAGCTTCTCGACCCGCGGCACCTCGACCACCGAGGCGGCGCTGATGAGTCGCGGCTTCAGCCAGCTCTACGTCTCGCTCGGCGATATCAATGCCGAAGGCGCCGTAACGGTGCGGATCTATCACAAGCCGCTGGTGCTGCTGATCTGGTACGGCCCGCTGCTGATGGCGTTCGGTGGATTGCTGTCGCTGTCCGACCGCCGGCTTCGCGTCGGCGCGCCAAAGCCCGCCAAGCCGCAGCGCGCGCTGCAACCCGCGGAGTAAGGCGATGCGCAAGCTGATCGCCGCGCTCGGGATCGTGCTCGCTGTGGCTTGCTCCACGCCGCTCGCTTATGCGGTGCAGCCCGACGAGGTGATGGCCGATCCGGCGAAGGAAGCCCGCGCGCGCGAGCTGTCGCGCGAGCTGCGCTGCATGGTGTGCCAGAACCAGTCGATCGACGACTCCGACGCGACGCTCGCCAAGGATCTGCGTCTGCTTGTGCGCGAACGCATTGCCGCCGGCGACAGCAACAAGCAGGTGCTCGATTATCTGGTCGCCCGCTATGGCGAATTCGTGCTGCTGAAGCCGCGCTTTGAGGCGCACACCCTGATCCTGTGGCTGATCCCGCCGCTGGTGCTGATCGGCGGCGGGCTGGCGCTGTGGCTGCACATCCGTCGGCGCGGTCGCGCCGCCGAAGCCGCCACTCCGGTGCCGCTCAACGCCGAAGAGCACGCGCGGCTGCAGCAGTTGCTGAATGATCCGGCCGAAACCGGCCGCATCTGACTCTGCAGCGCGCGTCGCGCAGCCTAAGTGGGCGGATTTAACAGCACCCACAACCGTGCAATCCGGCCGTCTTGGATCTCTGCAACGTCGGCTCCGGTCACCGCCACGGGTCCGTTGTTCGGACCGGCCTGCCAGGCGAGATGTGCAAGGCCGTGGTGGCCGACCGCCGAACCGATAGGCGTGAAAGCAAAGTCCGGCCCGAACCGCTCGAGCAACTGTCCCGCAATGCGCGAGATTTCGGCGCGACCATGCACCACGGCGTCGGGTTCGAACATCGTCGGCTCGGCGACGTAGAGTTCGTCGAGAGCGGTTGCGCGCGCCGCAGGATCGCGTTCGTTGAACACGCGTTGAAGATTGGATCGCAGCAGATGATCGTAGTCTGGTTCGGTCGACATGTTTCTCTCCTTGAATCGAAGCGGCGGCTGCGGTCGTCGCACCTCGCCGTCGTTGGTGACGAAAGCCGATCGCTCAGCCGCCGATCGCAGCCTGGAGATTGGCCAGCACGCCGAGCTGTCCCAGCATGATGGTCCCGGCCGTGTAGCAGTGGAAGGACTTTACCTTGCCGTCCTCGAGCTGAAAGACGTCGCAACACGGCGCGTGTATCTCGTTGCCGGTCGCCGGGATCGTGCCGGCGGGCAGGGCGAGGGGACCCTTGTGGGTGCCGTTGAGCGACAACTCGACGATCACGGTGTCGCCACTGACGTAGACGCGCTCGAGCGCGCGGTGCATGTCCGGGAAGGCGATGGCGTAAATTTCGACGGTTTTGCCGATATCCTCACCGTAGTAGCGCGCGCCGGCGGAGACGTCCCAGAAATAGCCGTCCGCGGTGAACAGCGCAGTGAAGGCCTGAGCGTCCTGGACTTCGGCGACGTCGTAGAGATGGCGGATGATGCGTTCATTCTCGGTCATGATAGATGTCTTTCTGATTGAAGGAGGGGCCTCAGGGGAGCTCACGAACGGCAGCCGTCGCGGCGCCCGTCCGTGAGCTGAATCGGCCGGCTTTCAGACCTGAGCCTGTCCGCCGTCGACGAACAATTCGATGCCGCTCACGAAGCTGGCGTCGTCTGAGGCGAGAAACACCGCGGCCTTGGCGATCTCGTCCGGATCGCCGACGCGGCCCATCGGGACTCGGGACGCCAAATAGTCCAGCAGGCCTTGTTGTTGGGCCGCGTCCGGGCCGGCGAGCTCGACCAGACCCGGGGTCTTGGTGGCACCGGGGCTGAGCGTATTGACGCGAATGCGGCGGTCCTTGAGGTCGAGGATCCAGTTGCGCGCGAACGAGCGCACGGCAGCCTTGGAAGCCGCGTAGACGCTGAAGGCCGCAGTCCCTTCGGTGCCGGCCGTTGATCCGGTCAGAATGACCGAGGCGCCGTCGCGCAGTAGCGGCAACGCTTTCTGCACGGTGAATAGAACGCCTTTGACGTTGCGATCGAACGTGTCGGTGTATTGCTGCTCGGTGATCTGGCCGAGCGGCAGCATCGAGCCGCCGCCGGCATTCGCGAATAGCACGTCGATGCCGCCGGCTTTTGCCTTCACCGTCTTGAACAGCAGATCGAGATCGCTGAGCTTCGACGCATCGGCCTGCACGCCCGTCGCGCTCTTGCCGATCGCGGCAACCGCTGCATCCAGCTCCGCCTTGCGGCGGCCGGTGACGAACACCCGGGCGCCCTCAGTCGCGAAGCGTTTCGCCGTCGCCAGTCCGATGCCGCTCGTGCCGCCGGTCACGACAGCGACCTTTCCGTTGAGTTTCTGAGCCATGGCTCTCTCCTGTTGTTGACAAGAGACAGGATGGTGCGGAGCCGATCATTCCGGTATGGCAACGATTGAAAAGTATCGTTGCAGGAATGTCGATGTCGATCTCGAAGCTTCCCGATTTCGAGGGCTTGGCGCTGCTGGCCAAGGTGGCGGAAGAGCGGTCATTCGCCGGCGCGGCGCGGTCGCTCAATCTCTCGGTCGCGACGGTGTCACGCGCGATCGCGCGGCTCGAGCTTCGGCTCGGCGCGCAGGTCTTCAATCGCAGCTCCCGCAAGATGACGCTGACGGACTTCGGTCGCCGTTTGGCCGAACGAGCAGCACTTGTGCTGGCGGAGGCCGAGCAGGCGGAAAGCGCGGCCCGCGAGCTCTCCAGTCGGCCGCGCGGGACGGTAAATCTCGCGGTGCCGATGTCGTTCGGCCTGCGCGAACTCAGCCCGATCCTTCCGCAATTCATCCGGCGCTATCCCGAGATCACGCTGAACTTGCATCTCAGCGACGCCACCACCGACCTGATCGGCGACGGCTATGACGCGGCACTGCGGATCGCCGCGCTGCCGGACTCATCGCTGATCGCCCGTCGCTTGCGGCCGGTCAACCGCTATCTCGTCGCCTCGCCGGGTTACGTCAAGCGCAACGGCCGGCCACAATCGCCCTCTGAATTGAACGCTCATCACTGCCTCGGCTACACCTACCGGGCGCGCACCGGGACCTGGCACTTCACCCACGCGGACGGGCAGGTGGCTTCGGTCACCCCGGTCGGCCCGTTGGCGGTGAACAACATTGACGCCCTGGTACCAGCCTTGCTCGACGGGCTCGGCATCGCCGAGCTGCCGTCGTTCGTCGCCGATCCCTATGTGGCGGACCGGCGCCTCGAAATCCTGCTGCCAGAGTGGCGTCTGCCCGGCGGCGGGTTGTACTTCGTCACGCCCAGCGCGCGCGTGCGACCGGTGCGGATCGAAGTGCTTGGCGACTTTTTGGCGGAGCATTTGTCTGCATCGCGGTCGCCGCGGGATTGAGGGAAGCCTTCCGTCCCGGACCTGCAAGGAACGATCCAGCCGCATGAGCCGTTGCAGCTCTTCCAGGCTTCACGGATCCAAGGTCAATGTCCGAAACTCAAATTACCAGGCGGGACTCGCGGCTGCAGGGCATGAGTTTGGGGCGGGTGGCGCTGCTGATCGCGTTTTCGGCGGTTGCCGACCGGCTGCTTCCGCGTCCCCCGCTGACGACGCACGGGCACCACCGTGATGGCCATGGGGAGCGAAGCGGACAGCCTGCGAGCAATGATCAGTTCGCCTCGGCCGCGGACGACAACAGCAGCGCGGCTCCGGAGACCGGCGATCGCGGCCGGTCGGCCTCGACCCCGTCAGAGATCCCTTTGCGTGGCTGGAAGGACATTCTGCTGCGGGTGTTTCAGAACATCTCGGCTCACCGCATCATGTCGCTCGCGGCCGGCGTGACCTATTACAGTCTGCTCGCGCTGTTTCCGGCGCTGGCAGCGCTTGTGGCGATCTACGGCCTGTTTTCCGATGCGTCGAGCATCACCAAACATCTCGACCAGTTCAGCGGATTCTTGCCGAGCGGGGCGATCGATGTCGCGCGCGATCAGCTGACGCGTGTGGCCTCGAAAGGCGCCGAGACCCTCGGCTTCACCTTCCTGATCGGGCTGGTTGTCTCGCTGTGGAGCGCCAACGCGGCGGTGAAGTCGCTGTTCGATACGCTCAACATCGTCTATCGCGAAGAAGAGAAGCGGAGCTTTCTCAGACTGAACGCGATCTCGCTCGGTTTCACGCTGGGTGGTATCGTGCTGGCCGTCGCGGCGATCACCTCGATCGTCATCGTTCCGGTGGTGTTGCAATGGGTCGGCCTTTCTGGCTTCGGCGATGTGCTGCTGCGGATCGGCCGATGGCCGTTGATGTTGCTGATCCTCGCGCTCGCCCTCGCGGTGGTCTATCGCTACGGACCGAGCCGCGAAGCGCCGCGGTGGCGCTGGATTAGTTGGGGAAGCGGCGCGGCGGCGCTGCTCTGGCTACTCGCGTCCGGCCTGTTCTCGTTCTACGCGGCCAACTTCGGTAAGTTCAACGAGACCTACGGCTCGCTCGGCGCCGTGATCGGCTTCATGACCTGGCTGTGGATGTCTGCGATCGTCATCCTGCTCGGCGCCGAGCTCGACGCAGAGATCGAACATCAGACGGAGCGCGATACGACCACCGGGCACCCGCGGCCGATCGGCAGCCGAGGTGCGCGCATGGCCGACAGCGTTGGTCCGGCCCAAAGCTAGAGCATCCATCGCCATCATCTCATCATCCGCAACAGGTGCTCGGTCGGCATCATGTTGTGATTTAGATGTCCCATGATCCAGATCGATCCGCCGACGACCAGCACGACGATCAGCGTGCCGAAGGCGAGGGCGAGCACATTGTTGGTGTTGTCCGGCCCCGTGGTGATGTGGAGAAAGAACACCAGCTGCACTCCCATCTGAGCGATCGCCAGCACGCCGATCGCGACGGGAATGCTCGGTTGCCACACCAGATCGGTGCCGGCGATGAAGAACGACGTCGCCGTCAACAGCAGCGATAGACCGAGGCCGACCACATAGCCCCACAACCGCGGCGCAATGCGAACTTCATTCTCGTCGCCTGGCGCGACGTCGGAGGTGTGATGGACGTCCTGGAGCTGTTGTTCGCTCATGCGTGGCTCCCGAGAAGATAGACCATCGAGAAGATGGCCACCCAGATGATGTCCAGCGCATGCCAGAACAGCGAAAAGCACAGCAGCCGACGTTGGATGTCGGCACGAAAGCCCTTGGCATAAACCTGGGCCATCATCGTCAGCAGGCAGAGCAGGCCGACTGAGACGTGCAGCCCGTGGCAGCCGACCAGCGTAAAGAACGCCGAGAGAAACGCGCTGCGCGTGGGGCCCGCATCGCGCGCGATCATGTCGGCGAATTCGCGGAATTCCAGGACGAGGAAGCATCCGCCGAGAATAGCCGTCGCCAGCATGGCCAGCTGAAACCAGCGCTGGCTGCGGATGGCCGCGGCGATGCTTGCCAGCCCGCAGGCGAAGCTGGAGAACAGCAGCAGGACGGTTTCGATCGCGACATTGCGCCAATCGAACAGCTGGGTGCCCGTCGGTCCGCCTGCCGTCGCGCTCGACAGCACCGCATAGGCGGCGAAGAAGCAGGCGAACATGATGATGTCGGACAGCAGGAAGATCCAGAAGCCGTAGCCGGTGACGATCCGCTTTGGCGCCGGACCCGCCTGTTCGGACGCGGCTTGCAGCCCGCGCAAATGATGCGGGTCAGCGTGGCCGTGGGAGAGCGCGGCGTCGGTCATGCCGGGCTCCCCGCAGGCCGCAGTGCACGGCGGCGCTCGGCGATATTCGCGGCCTCGATCCGCTCCACCTCTTCGGCCGGAACGACGTAGTCCTCGCGGTCGCGCCATGCGAACACGACGAAGGTGGCGAACGCACCCAGGAGGCCGAGACAAACCATCCACCAGATGTGCCAGATCATAGCGAAGCCAGTGACGGTCGCGAAGAAGGCGCAGATGAAGCCGGTGGGCGAGTTGCGCGGCAGCTCGATGTCGCGATAGTTCTGCTTCGGTTGTTCCTCGCCGTGCTCGCGCGCCGTCGACTTCGCGGTCCAGTACGCGTCCTCGCCAGCGACATCGGGATAGACCGCGAAATTGTAAACCGGTGGGGGCGACGCCGTTGCCCATTCCAGCGAACGTCCATCCCACGGATCGCCGGTCCGGTCACGCAGCTGCTCGCGACGCCGGATACTGACGATGAACTGGACCAGCTGCAGGACGACGCCGACCGCAATGATCGCGGTGCCGAGGCTGGCGACGATCATCCAGGGCCGCCATTCCGCGACATCGTAGTGCTGCATCCGCCGTGTCATGCCCATCAGGCCGGCGATGTAGAGCGGCACGAAGGTGACGTAGAAGCCGAAGAGCGTGAACCAGAACGCCGCCTTGCCGAGCCCTTCGTGCAGGCGGAAGCCGAACGCCTTGGGGAACCAGTAGGTGTAGCCGGCGAAGGCGCCAAACAGTACGCCGCCGATGATGACGTTGTGGAAGTGCGCGACCAGGAACAAGCTGTTGTGCAGCATGAAGTCGGCCGGCGGCACCGCCAGCAGCACGCCGGTGAGCCCTCCGAGAATGAAGGTGACCATGAAGCCGACCGCCCACAGCATCGGCGTCTCCAGCCGCACCCGGCCGCCATACATCGTGAACAGCCAGTTGTAGATCTTCACCCCGGTCGGGACTGCGATGATCATGCTGGCGATGCCGAACACCGCGTTGACGGTGGCGCCGGCGCCCATAGTGAAGAAATGATGCAGCCACACCGTGAAGGCGATCAGGCAGATGGCCATGGTTGCCAGCACCATCGACCGGTAGCCGAACAGCGGCTTGCTCGAGAACGTCGACACGACCTCGGAAAACACGCCGAATGCCGGCAGCACGAGAATGTAAACCTCGGGATGGCCCCACGCCCAGATCAGGTTCATGAACATCATCATGTTGCCGCCGGCTTCATTCGTGAAAAAATGGAAGCCGAGGTAGCGATCGAGCAGCAGCATCGCGAGCGTCGCGGTGAGGATCGGAAATGCCGCGACGATCAGCAGGCAGGAGGCCAGCGTGGTCCAGCAGAACATCGGCATGCGCAGATAGGTCATGCCCTTGGTGCGGAGCTTGAGCACGGTCGTGACGAGATTGATGCCGGCCACCAGAGTTCCCACGCCGGAGATCTGGATCGCCCATGCGTAATAGTCGACGCCGACGCCGGGCGAGTAGCTCAGCTCGGACAGGGGCGGGAATGGCAGCCAGCCGGTCCGTGCGAATTCGCCGATCACCAGCGAGACGTTCACCAGCAGGGCACCGCTCGCGGTCAACCAGAAGCCGACCGAGTTGAGCGTGGGAAATGCCACGTCGCGGACGCCGAGTTGCAGCGGCACCACGAAATTCATCAGTCCGATGATGAAAGGCATGCCGACGAAGAAGATCATGATGGTGCCGTGCGCGGAGAAGATCTGGTTGTAGTGCTCCGGCGGCAGAAAGCCCTGGGACTGAAATGCCACCGCCTGCTGCGTCCGCATCATGATCGCGTCGGTGCCGCCGCGCAGCAGCATCACCATGGCGAGCAGCACGTACATCACGCCGATCCGCTTGTGATCGACGCTGGTGATCCATTCGTCCCAGAGGTAAGGGAAGTAGCCCTTGATTCCGGCCCAGGCCAAAACACCAAGGATCAAGACCAGCACGATCGCGGCGGCGATCAGCGGGATAGGTTGATCAATTGGTATGGCCGACCAGTCGAGCTTGCCGAGCATATCGCGTTGGCTCCGAAGTTGGCTTGCAAATAGGGAGGCGAAGCCTCCTTGGACGGCAGCGGGCCTGGCTGAGGCGGGATCTTCTGAGTACTGATCGCGTCGAACAGCAGCGGATCGCCGAGCCAATAGGTCGGCCTGCCACTTTCGATCGTTCGCTCGAACAGCATCTTGTAGCTGTCGGCATCGAGCACGCGATCGATCTTCGCAGTCGCTGCGACCCATTCGGGAAATGCCAGCGGCGAGACGACGTGGACGTCGAACATCATGTCGGGGAAGCCGTCACCGCTGAAATGCGACGACAATC
The DNA here is from genome assembly GCF_042432815.1 of Rhodopseudomonas telluris. Taxonomy (NCBI): domain Bacteria; kingdom Pseudomonadati; phylum Pseudomonadota; class Alphaproteobacteria; order Hyphomicrobiales; family Nitrobacteraceae; genus Rhodopseudomonas; species Rhodopseudomonas telluris. The sequence continues at coordinate 129,544 of NZ_JBHLWM010000005.1, read as the reverse complement.
CTTGCAGCGTGCCTTCGCTGTCGGCGCGCAGGTTGAGCCGCGTCACCATGCCGTTCATGGTGTAGATCATGCTGCCGAGCTGCGGGATGAAGAACGCGTTCATCACGCTGGCGGACGTCAACTCGAATTTGAGCGACGCGCCGACCGGCACCGTGATGGAATTGATGGTGGCGATGCGCTGGTCCGGATAGATGAACAGCCACTTCCAATCCAGTGACACGACCTGGATCCGGATCGGGTTGCCGGTGCTTTCGACGGGCACTGCGGGATCAAGCTTATGTGCCCCGATCCAGGTGACGCCGCCGAGCAGCATGATGGTCAACAGCGGAATCGACCAGACGACGAGTTCGATCTTTCCCGAATAGGCGAAGTCAGGCCGGTGGGTCGCGTGCTTGTTGGTGTGCCGAAACCAGAAAGCGAATGCCAGAATGGCGACGATCGTCGGCAGCACGATCGCCAGCATGATGACGACCGAGTCGACGAGGATGGTCGAATTTCCGTACGCCACTGGCCCTTTCGGGTCGAAGATGTTCATGAGCGGGACGGCGGGCTGTGCATCGGGTTCCCCCGTGAAGACAGCCCGTCAACCCTCGGCGTCCAAGTCGGTTCCTAGATTTGTCGCACCCGTGTCGCAGGCGGCAGGACGCCCGCGGCGAAAATCGCAACGACAGGTCTGGCGAGGGATTGTAGCGCCAGGTATCAGAACGGCACGATTTCTTCCGGCAGAGGCTTGCCAGCCTTGTGCAGGGCAATCCAGCGGTGCAGCTCGGCGACGTGGCCACTCTCCTCCGCGACGAACTCTTTGGCCAGCGCCTTGATCTCCGGATCGTCCGTGGTGTCCAGCACGTTCTTGTACCAGTCGTACGCGCCGGTTTCGGCTTCGAGCGCGATCTGCAGTGCGAGGTCGCGGCCGATGAACGGATCGGTGCCCCAGATTGCGGCCGCCTCAGGGCTCTCGACGCCGGGCCACTTGAAGTCGCCCGCTTCCATCTGCGGGATGTCGCGGAAGCCGGCGCGGGCCTGGGCGTCGGCCTGATGCATCCGTGAGTAGTCCGCGAGTTGCCGGAACAGCTTGGAGACTTCCTTGTTGCCGCAGCTGTCCATCGCGTCGGCGAGCTGCCCGAACCGCAGCGCCGCTTCCTGTTCGAGGCGGATGGAGTGCGCCAGAAACTCTTCGACCGTTTCCATGTGAGATGATCCTTCGTTGTTCGGCCGCCGCCGGAGCGACGGCGGCCGTCTTCGTTGGGTGACGTCTTCAGGCGTTTTCGGCAGTCCGGGATTCCGAGTTCTTCGCGTGCTTCAGCGCCCATTCTTCCTGGGTGATCCAGGCTTCGAGAATGCGGACATGCTCGGCTTCCTCGCCGACGAATTCCTTCGCCGCCGCGGCGACCTCGGTCGACTTGGTCGTGGCCTCGACTGCGCGATAGAATTCGTAGCCGCGCCGCTCGCCCTGCAGCGCCGCCTTCAGCGCGCCGAGCCGGGTGAGGGTGACGTCGGAGGCCCAGACCGCGGCGCGCTCCGGCGTCGCGTGATCCGGCCACGCGTAGTCCGGCGGCACGTTCTTGCTGATATCGATCGATCCGGCGCGTGCTTTCACCTCGGCGAGGTGCAGCCGCGAAAAATCGGCTAGCTGCGCGAACAGCTTGGCGACCGGCTCGTTGCCCGCTGCGGCCATCGCCTTGGCAAGATCGTCGTAGTGCGTAGCGGCGTCTTCCTCGACCTTCGCGGCGTAGCTGAAGAAGTCCTGCAGCGTGTTGATCTCCAGGCCGCCTTTGTAGCGCGCCGCCGCCGGCGTCACCGCCATCTTCTGCGGCTGGGTCTTGTCGCCCTCGAACCTGACTAGGATGTCCTCGTTACGCACGAAGGTCTGGCAGGCCAGACGGTAGCGCGGCGGGATGTCGTTGACTTCAGCGTTCGCGATCTCGTCCTTGGTGATCTTGCCGAGCTGACGCAGGACTTCCTTTTCCTTCTCGGTCAGCGCGACCGCCGACTTGGCTTTCGGATTGAAGTGCTCGACCTGCACCAGGCAGGAGCCGCACTCGCCGTCCTGGCAGTCGAACGGGATCGGGATCTTGTGCGCCTTGGCAACGGCCAGAATGGTGCCGCGATCGCCGGCGACGGCATAGACGGTAACGTCCTTCGCCATCACGGGCGAAGAGAAGGTAATGTTGGCCAAGGCGCTCTCCTGTTAGCTGGATATCGACCGACGCCGCAGCGTCCTTGGTCACCGCCTTGGCAAGAAGCAGGCCATCCAAAACTGGAAGACATATCAGTTAGTTGTCTGAAACCTGGGGAGTAGTGACCGGATCGCCGGGGATCGCGTTTCCGACACAAATGTACGAGTGTTGACAAAACCGTGAGCACTTCACGGCCGGATCGCGACCATGCGTCGCGGCCGGATACCTCCGTGTTACAAAATTTTAATTCCGCCGCCAGCGCGCGGTAAGGCGCGAGCCCCCATCTTCAGACCCATAGGTGCTGAACCCCGCACCGCAAAATTCATGGTTCTGGAGATTCTTCGAATGACTGACCGCCGTTCCGACGCACCCTCGCAGCCGACCCGTCCGGCAGCCCGCCGTTCCGTGTTGTCGGCCCGCAAGTTCGCGCTGATGGCTTCGGTGGTGGCCGGTCTCGGCGCCGGTGCGTTCGGCCTGTCGCAAACTCCAGCCTCGGTCGATCTGTTCAGCACGCCGGCCCATGCCCAGGTTGGTAACAAGATCAACCAGGCTCAGCAGCCGGTCGGCTTTGCCGACATCGTCGAGAAGGTGAAGCCCTCGGTTATCTCGGTGAAGGTGAACATCGCCGAGAAGGTGGCGAAGAACGACGATCGCAGCGAAGATTCGCCGTTCCCCCCCGGTTCGCCGATGGAGCGCTTCTTCCGCCGTTTTGGCGGTGAGCTTCCCCCGGGCATGCGCGGCCATCGCGGCGGCGGCATGATGACCGGGCAGGGCTCGGGCTTCTTCATCACCGCCGATGGCTATGCGGTGACCAACAATCACGTGGTGGACGGCGCCGACAAGGTCGAAGTCACCACCGACGATGGCAAGACCTACAAGGCCAAGGTGATCGGCACCGATCAGCGGACCGATCTGGCGCTGATCAAGGTCGAAGGACGCACCGACTTTCCGTTCGCGAAGCTGTCCGACAGCAAGCCGCGGATCGGCGACTGGGTGCTCGCAGTCGGCAATCCGTTCGGCCTCGGCGGTACCGTGACGGCCGGCATCGTCTCGGCCTCGGGCCGCGACATCGGCAACGGTCCGTACGACGATTTCATCCAGATCGACGCGCCGGTGAACAAGGGCAACTCCGGTGGCCCGGCGTTCGACACCAACGGCGAGGTGATGGGGGTCAACACCGCGATCTATTCCCCGTCCGGCGGCAGCGTCGGCATCGCCTTCTCGATCCCGGCGTCGACGGTGAAGCAGGTCGTGCAGCAGCTCAAGGAGAAGGGCTCGGTCAGCCGTGGCTGGATCGGCGTCCAGATCCAGCCGGTGACGCCGGAGATCGCCGACAGCCTCGGCTTGAAGAAGGCCGAAGGTGCGCTGGTTGCCGAGCCGCAGAAGGACGGCCCCGCCGCCAAGGCCGGCATCGAATCCGGCGACGTCATCACCGCCGTCAACGGCACCGCGGTGAAGGATGCGCGCGAATTGGCGCGGACTATCGGCGGCTTCGCGCCGGGCAACACGGTGAAGCTGACGGTCGTCCACAAGGGCTCCGACAAGGAGCTCAGCCTGACGCTTGGCCAGCTCCCGAACCAGATCGAGGCCAAGGCCAGCAACGATGACGACAGCGGCCGCAGCTCGGGGCGGGGCATCGAGGAACCGCGGCTCGGCCTGACGGTGGCGCCGGCCAGTTCGGTCGCCGGTGCCGGCAAGGACGGTGTGGTGGTGACGGACGTCGATCCGAAGAGTGCCGCGGCAGACCGTGGCTTCAAGGAAGGCGACGTGATCCTCGAGGTCGCCGGCAAAACCATCGCCAGCCCCGGCGACGTGCGTGAAGCGATCAACGCCGCCAAGGCCGACAACAAGAACAGCGTGCTGATCCGCGTTCGCTCCAGCGGCTCGTCGCGCTTCGTGGCGCTGCCGATCTCGGCCAAGGGCTGATCGGCGCCGTCGTAGCAGAGTTGGAGAGTGTCGCCGGCAACGTCGCCCCCGCCGACGGCCTTTCCAGGGGACGGGTGAACAACTCGTCCCCACCCTCTACCTTCCGCCCGGAGTCAGCCCCCCTCCGTCGGAAGGACTAGGCGGGCGATGGAGTCCCCCCAGCTCCATCGCCCGCTCTCGTTCCCGGTGGGCGCATCCTGCCGCCTTGCATGGAGGCTGAAGTCTCGTCATGGTGCCCGAAACCATCAAGCCGTCGAGCGAATCCGAATCCAATATGCGCCTCCTGATCATCGAGGATGACCGCGAATCGGCCGATTATCTGGTCAAGGCGTTTCGCGAAGTCGGTCATGTCGCCGATCTCGCCAGCGATGGCGAAGAGGGCTTGGCGCTCGCCGACAGTGGCGACTACGACGTGCTGGTGATCGACCGGATGCTGCCCAAGCGCGACGGTCTGTCGGTGATCGGTACCTTGCGTGACAAGGGCAACCGCACCCCGGCGCTGATCCTGTCGGCGCTCGGACAGGTCGACGACCGCATCAAGGGCCTGCGGGCCGGCGGCGACGACTATCTGCCGAAGCCCTATGCCTTCGCCGAGCTGCTCGCCCGCGTCGAGGTGCTGTCGCGCCGACACGGCGGGCCGGCAGAAGAAACCAGCTACCGCGTCGGCGATCTCGAACTCGACCGGCTGTCACACCGCGTCACCCGCGGCGGCGAAGAACTGACGCTGCAGCCGCGCGAATTCCGCCTGCTCGAGTATCTGATGAAGCATGCCGGCCAGGTCGTGACCCGCACCATGCTGCTGGAGAACGTCTGGGACTATCACTTCGATCCGCAGACCAACGTCATCGACGTCCACATCTCGCGCCTGCGCGCCAAGATCGACAAGGGCTTCGACCGGCCGCTGCTGCACACCATCCGCGGCGCGGGGTATATGATCCGGGATGGGATCCGGTAACGCGATCGATCTCCCGAGCTTCGCGCCAAGCGTGTGTTGCAGCATCGGCGGGTTCCGTGGCCGCGATGGGGATCGCGTCGGTCCTCGACGAGCGCGAGACACGCTCTTTTAATTCTCTGGTGCGATGTTACTCCCCTAATTCAAGGAAAGAAGCGGGGGAGCGGAATGTTCAGGGGGCGGGCTGCCAAACAGGAATTGCAGCACAAGGCGGAATGGCTCGACACGCTGTCGCTTCATTGCGGGATCGGATTGTGGGATGCAATCCTGCACGAGGGCGACGCGATGCATGCTAAGGCGCGTTGGACGTGGTCTTCCGAGTTTCGGCGCCTGTGCGGCTACACGACGGAAGCCGAATTTCCCAATGTCGTTCAATCCTGGTCTGACCGCCTCCATCCCGACGACGTGGCTGGGACATTCGCCGCTTTCGGAGCCACCTGCCAGTCGGGCATCGGCTACGACGTCAAGTATCGCTTGAAGGTCAAGGACGGAAGCTATCGCTGGTTTCGAGCCACCGGCGGCGTCGTGCTCGATGAAAATCGCAAGCCGCGCCGCGCCTGCGGATCGCTTGTCGATATCGATGATCTGGTGCGGGCGGAAGAAGAAAAGCGGGCAGTGATTCACCAGCTCGCTGCGGATTTCGAAAGCGCAATCGGCAAAATCGTTGGGACGGTGTCGTCCGCTTCGGCGGACCTCGAGGGATCGGCACGTCAACTGGCGGCAACGGCTGAAAGTTCGCAGCATCTGGCTTCTACCGTCGCCACGGCGTCCGAGGAGGCATCCACCAACGTTCAATCAGTCGCGTCCGCCACGGAAGAGCTGTCGTCCTCCGTCAGGGAGATCAGCAGGCAGGTTCAAGAATCTGCACGGATCGCCAACGAAGCGGTGGGGCAGGCGCGCAATACGACCGACCGCGTCAGCGAACTGTCAAAGGCCGCGACCCGCATCGGCGACGTCGTTGAACTGATCAACACGATCGCCGGGCAGACGAACCTGCTGGCGTTGAACGCGACGATTGAGGCTGCGCGTGCCGGCGAAGCGGGCCGTGGCTTCTCGGTGGTCGCTGCCGAGGTCAAGGCGCTCGCCGAGCAGACCGCGAAGGCCACCGGAGAGATCGGCCAGCAGATCAGCCGGATTCAGTCGGCGACCCAGGAGTCGGTTGGTGCGATCAGCGAGATCAGCGGGACCATCGAAAAGCTCTCGGAGATTTCGTCGACGATCGCCGCTTCGGTCGAGCAGCAGGGAGCGGCGACGCAGGAGATTTCCCGCAACGTGCAGCAGACGGCTGAAGGCACCGGGCGTGTGTCCGCCAGTATTCTGGACGTCAAACGTGGCGCCGTTGAAACTGGTACGTCCTCCGAACATCTTCTTTCCTCGGCTCAGTCGCTGTCGAGCGAAAGCCGACGGTTGGAAGACGAGGTCAGCCGCTTCCTAAAGACGGTCCGCGCGGCCTGACCCGGGCCTGCTAGGGCCGTGTTGACAGCGGTTGCCGATGCTGCTTCGGCGTGAGCGCCGGCCCTCGCGCAGAGCGCTTGAACGCTCTGCTAAGGCCTGATTCACGGCCGGCATGCGGCGCTCGTCAGGTGAGTGCAAAGCTGTGTCGCGGCCGTGGAATGCTCCCGGCTGTGGCGCTGCTCAAAATCGGCCGCCCGTTCTCAGTCCTTACTTGAACGATTTGTCACTTTAGGTTCTGGGAACAAGTGGTTACCTTGTTCCGCATGGACGCTTTGAGACGACATCGATGCCGACGGGGTTCGATCAGTGACCGCATTCGGTAAACTGATCCGAACCACCGCGTTTCGGCTGACGCTGGTCTATCTGTTTCTGTTCGGGCTGTTCGCGGCGTCGTTGCTCGGCTACTTCGCCTGGAATACGCGGCGGCTGATCACCGATCAGATCACCACCACGGTGAACGCCGAGATCGGCGAGATCGACGACATCTACACGCGGCGCGGCCTGCGCGGGCTGGTGTTCACGATCGAGAACCGGGCGCTGCGGCCGGGCGCCAACCTCTATCTTGTCACCACGCCCGCAGGGCAAGCGGTCGCCGGCAATGTCGGTGCGCTGGCGCCCGGCGTGATGAGCAAGACCGGTTGGAGCGAAACATTCTATCGCCGACTCGACGATCAGGATCGCGGCGACCATCGCGCGCTGGTGCGCGTCACCGAATTGTCGAGCGGCTTCCGGCTGCTGGTCGGCCGCGATCTCGAGGAACGGCGGCGACTGTTCAAGGTGGTGGCCTCAGCGGCGCAATGGTCGGTGCTGATCGTGGTGGTGCTTGGGCTCGGCGGTGGCATCTTCGTCGCGCGCCGCGTGCTGCGCCGCATTGATGCCATGACCGGCACCACGCAGCGGATCATGGCCGGCGATCTGTCCGGCCGGCTGCCGGTCGGCCGCAGCGGCGACGAGCTCGACCGCCTGGCGGAAAATCTCAACGCCATGCTGGAGCGGATCGAGGCGCTGATGAACGGCCTCAAGGAGGTCTCCGACAACATCGCCCACGATCTCAAGACGCCGCTCACGCGGCTGCGTAATCGGGCCGAGGAGGCGCTCGCTCTGTCTGGCAGCGAGGCCGACTATCGGGCGGCGCTGGAGCGCACCATCGAGGAGTCCGACGGGCTGATCCGGACCTTCAACGCGCTGCTGATGATCGCTCGCGCCGAATCCGGCCATGCCAGCGGCGAGATGGACGCTTTCGACGCCGCTGACATTGCGCGCGACATCCACGAACTCTACGAACCGTTGGCGGAAGACAGCGGCCTGACCCTGCAGGTCGCGGCCGACTCGGCGCCGGTGCGTGGCAATCGCGAATTGATCAGTCAGGCGGTCGCCAATCTGGTCGAGAACGCGATCAAATACGGCCAGCCGCAGCTTGCGCTGGCCGCTCCCGGCGCAGAGCCGCAGCAGATCGCCGCCCAGGAGCTGGCGTCGATCCTGATCGAAGCGCGGCGCGACGGCGACCGGGTGCTGCTCAGCGTGACCGACCATGGCCGCGGCATTCCTGAAGCCGACCGCAAGCACGCCGTCGAGCGCTTCGTGCGGCTCGAAGCCAGCCGGACGCTGCCGGGTTCCGGCCTCGGTCTCAGTCTCGCCTCGGCGGTGGCGACGCTGCATGGCGGCGAACTGCGGCTCTCCGACGCGCAGCCGGGATTGCGCGCCACGCTTGCAATTCCGGCGCACACAGGCGAAGGACTGGCTCCAGCCAACACGACCCCAGAACCGACGCCGGCATGACTTCTTCCGCGATTGACGCGGACATCCCATCCTCCGCACTGGCCGCGCGCTTCGCGGCCGGGCTGCAGGTGTATGCGCCGGCGGAGGCGCAGAAGAAGCTGGCGGACTGGCTCGCCGATCTCCCCGCCGAGCAGGCCGGCGCGATCCGCGCGATCGCCGATCGCCATCCCCCGGTGGACACGCTGCTTCACGCGCTCGCGGAGGCATCCCCCTATCTGTTCGATCTGATCCGGGCCGACCCCGCGCGTCTGCTGCGCGTGCTGCGCAGCGACCCCGATGTCGGCTTCAGCACGCTGCTCGACAGCACCGCCGGCGCGGTGGCTGCGGCTTCCGATGAAGCCGAGGTGATGACGATCCTTCGGAAGATGAAGGCGGAGGCGGCGCTGTCGATCGCTCTGTGCGACATTGGCGGGCTGTGGCCGGTGATGCAGGTGACGCAGGCGCTGACCGATCTGGCGGTCAATTCGGTTCAGATGGCGCTGCGTTTTCTGCTGCGCCAGGAGGCGGCACGCGGCCGCATCAACCCGCCCAACAGCGACGCGCCGGAGCAGGGCTCCGGCCTGGTCGTGCTGGCAATGGGCAAGATGGGCGCCGGCGAGCTGAACTACTCCAGCGATATCGATTTGATCGTCTTCTACGATCTCGAAGCTCCGACGCTGGCGCCCGACATCGAGCCGCAGCCGTTCTTCGTGCGTGTAACGCAGGGGCTGAGCCGAATCCTGCAGCAGCGCCGGCATGACGGCTACGTGTTCCGCGTCGACCTGCGGCTGCGCCCCGATCCCGCGTCGACGCCGGTGGCGCTGTCGACGGTGTCAGCTCTGAACTACTACGAGCGCGAGGGTCGCACCTGGGAGCGCGCCGCGATGATCAAGGCGCGGGCCTGCGCCGGCGATCTGGTCGCAGGCGAAGCGCTGCTGGCCGACATCGCGCCGTTCGTCTGGCGCAAGCATCTCGACTTCGCCGCGCTGTCCGACGTTCATGACATGAAGCGGCAGATGCAGACCTTCCGCGGCCAGACCGAGATCGCGGTCGAGGGCCACAACGTCAAGGTCGGCCGCGGCGGCATTCGCGAGATCGAGTTCTTCGCCCAGACCCAGCAACTGATTGCCGGCGGACGGCATTCGGAACTACGGGTGCGTCCGACGCTCGCCGCGCTCGATATTCTGGCGGCGCGCAACTGGATCACCCACGAGGCGCGCGACGAACTGACCGCCGCCTATCAGTTCCTGCGGCGCGTCGAGCATCGCATCCAGATGATCGCCGACGAGCAGACCCACACGCTGCCCGACAGTGTCGAGGGCATCGAGCGGTTCGCGCGCTTCTTCGGCTACGACAACCGCGCGACCTTCGCGCGCGATCTGCTGGCGCATCTCGAATGCGTGCAGGGCCACTACGCCAAGCTGTTCGAAGGCGATCCGGCTGGTACTGCAAAAGAGCCGATCGACTATGCGGGCGGCCCGGAGGATACGCGGCTGCTCGACCATCTGGTCGCGCTCGGCTTCAAGAAGCCGCTGATGGTCGCGACCACGCTGCAGCAATGGATGGCGGGCGGCTACCGCGTCCTCAAGGTCGAGGCGACGCAGCGTGCATTCCGCGAGTTTGTGCCGGCGTTGATCGAGGAGCTGGCGCGCGCCGAAGAGCCGGACAACGCAGTCAATTCGTTCGACCGGCTGCTGCAGGCGCTGCATCGCGGTGGCCGCCTGATTTCGTTGCTGAGCCAGAACCGTGAGCTGCTGACGCTCGTGGCGCTGGTGCTCGGCGCGGCGCCGCGGCTCGGCGACATGCTGGCGCGGCAGCCGCAGATTCTCGACGGGCTGATCGATCCACGCTTCTTCGGCGCGATGCCGGACCGCGCCGAACTGTCGTCCCGTCTCGCAGCGACGCTGGTCGACGCCGGCTCCTACGAGGAGTTTCTCGACCGGCTGCGGCTGTTCGGGCAGGAGAGCCTGTTCCTGATCGGCACGCGGATTCTCTCCGGCACGGTGTCGACCCAGCAGGCCAGCGTCGCCTTCGCAGATGTCGCCGAGGGCATCGTCGGCACGGTGCATCAGCTCGTCAGCGTTCAGTTCGCCACGCAGTACGGCCGGATCAAGGGGCAGGAGACGGCGATCCTGGCGATGGGTAAGCTCGGCAGCCGCGAGATGACGGCGTCGTCCGATCTCGATCTGATCCTGATCTATGATTTCGACAACGAGCAGCCGGACAGCGACGGCGAACGGTCGCTGCACGGCGCGCAATACTTCGCCCGCTTCACCCAGCGGCTGATCTCGGCCTTCACGACGCGGACCAACTACGGCGTGCTGTACGACGTCGACATGCGGCTGCGCCCTTCGGGGCGCGCCGGCCCGGTCGCGTCGCGATTGGATGCGTTCGCCGAGTATCAGGAGAGCGAGGCCTGGACCTGGGAGCACCTGGCGCTGACGCGCGCGCGGGTGATTTCGGCGTCGCCGGAATTCCGGGCCCGGATCGAAGCGGTGATCCGGGCGGTGCTGACGCGGCCGTGCGATGCCATGATCATCGCCAACGACGTCGCCGAAATGCGTCAGGCGATCGCGCAGGAGAAGGGCGAGGACGACGTCTGGGATTTAAAATATGCCGCCGGCGGCATGGTCGATATCGACTTCATCGCGCAGTATCTGCAGCTCGTGCATGCTCACGCCAAGCCCGACATTCTCGCGGTCAATACGCTGGCGGCAATCGACAACGCGGCGCGGCTCGGCGTTCTGGCGCAGTCCGACGCCGATGTGCTGCGTCCCGCGGCACGGCTGTATCACGACCTCACTCAGATCCTGCGGTTGTGCGTGAGCGAGAAGTTCAGGCCGGAAGCCGCGGGCGACGACTTGTTGCGCGTGATGGTCCGGGCCGGGGACGCACCTGACTTCTCCTCGCTCGAGGCGCGGGTGAAGGAAACGCAGGCCGAAGTGCGGGCGATCTTCAACCGACTGATCGGCGGCGGTAGCGATGGAACTGCCGGCAACGGGGCTGGAGCTTAAGCGGCCTAGTTGGCGTTGGCGGTCGGCGAGGCCGATTCCAGAGGCGGTGACACGCAATCCATTGAATACACGAGCTCGCCGTTGGCCATCTGGCCGATCGGCTGGCACGGCAGGGCATCGCTAACGGATGCGGCGTGCTGGGCCGTCACGAGCTGCGCGCCGGGCATGTCGGCATCGCCGCGAAACGCAAAATAGACGACGCCGACGAGCCCACCGGCGATCGCCGCGCGGAATGTCCACGTCGCAAATTGATGGAAGATGGCACTGAAGTTCAACGCCTTTACCTCCGCCGCTGCTCGCTCTTACACGCGGCGAAGACCGCGGCACAATACGGATTTCGGCTAAGCGGTACGTCTAGGTAGCGACGGTCCTCCACCATTGCTGCACCACCGCGGGGCTGGTGAGCTGGATCATTGCGGAAGCGTCGATCTGGGCCTGGCGGTAGGCGCTGGCGGTGACGCCGAAGCGGGTCCGGAACGTGCGGCTGAAATGCGCCTCGCTGGTGAAGCCGAGATCGGCGGCGAGGCGCGAGAGCTTCCGGGTGTCGAGTGGATCGCTCAGGGCGGCCTGGACAGCCAGCAGCCGGCGCTCCCGCACGTAGCGCATGATGCCGCCGCGATCTGCGAACAGCCGATACAGCGTGGCGCGCGAGACGTCGAGTTTTCGCGCGAGCCAATCCGGCGACAGGTCCGGCGAGGCAAGGTTTTCGCGGATCAGCGCCTCGGTCAGTGCAAGGATCGTGTCGTCAGTTTCTCGAAGCGGCTCCAGCGCGCCGGGGGCGGCGGGGGCGAGCAGGCACCTGAGGAAGTCGGCGGTTTTGGCGACGGTACTGGCCACGTCATCCGAGGTCAGCTGCGCGCTGCGTTCCTGCAGTGACAGAATATGCGCGGCAAGCAGATCGTTACGCAGCGGGTCGAGCCGTGGCTTCAGCCCATCGAGATGCACCCCACTGAGCAACTTCCGCGGGACCACAAGGCACACGGTCCGCGACGCGAAGGCGCGCGTCGCGACCGAGTGGGCGAGGTCGATCAGCGCCACTTTGCCCGGTCCGATCGTGGTCTGCTGCCGGGTAACGGTCCCGTTGAAACCGCCGGTCACGTAGAGATGCAGCAGAAGGTGGTCCGGCGTCGCGGCGACGCGCTGGTCGTCCCGGACGAAATCCTGCGCGTTGAACGCGACCTTGGCGACGACGAGATCGCCGATGATTACGCCGAATGCGGACCCGGTCGGCGTCTTGCCGCCGCGTAAGCATGGACGCGGCTCGAATAGCGGTGAGATCACCGCGCGCCAAGTTTCGAAGGCGTTGGCTTGGTCGAGACCAGAGGTGACGTAGAACAGGCGGGAAAGCGCAGCCATGAATCAGATTTGTGACAAGCCCTTGATCCGATGCCCGGCGGGCGAAGGCCGGATCGAGAAGCTCATACTAACGCATCTCGCTGTCAGATACGAAGTGCTAAGTCATTGGAATTGCGGTTCCAGGTGAGGTCGCGGCTGCAACCCCCGGGCGAACTATCCACAGCAGCCTCAGCGCTGGTGGCGAGTGAGACGCACGGTCAAAGGAAACCGCAGTCGGTGGGCGGGATGGAGCGATGACGCACTGTCGCGGCGCTCCGAGGCTGCCTTACAACCGTGGCCAGACACATTTCGTTGCATACGCGAAGCGTGAAGAAACAACGAGTGACCACGCACGTACCGCGCGCGTGGCCAGCAGGGGGCTGCCTTCGTGATGAATGGGGTTGGTAAGTATACGGCGCTGTTTTTGTGCACCACGTTTCTGGTGAGCGTCTCCGGATCGATCGTCGTGGCGGCGGAAGCCGCTGCAACAACGAGATCTGCCTCGAAAACCGTGTTGCCGATGCAGCTCCGTGCGACATTGGCCGAGGCGCTGCGTCAGGGCGAGCGTGAACTGATCGCTCAGGCCTACGACAGTGCGTACCAGAATCCCGCCTTGCGGAACGCGGTCGTGGAGTTCGCGGCCGGGCTTTCGCCGGTGGCCGCTCGGAATGTGGCCACTGCAGCCGATCTTGGCGTGTTGACGTCGGGGCAAACGCTGACCTTGGCACCCAATGCGGCCCAAGTCATGGCTGCTAGGACGACGACGGCCTCGGGTCTCGGTCCGACGTCGTATCAGCACGTCGCGATGGCGAACAACACCTCGCCCAATCTGCCCAATCCACTGCCGAGCGTCGCCGATCAGACCTGGAACCTCGACATGATCGGAGCCCAGACCGCGTATTCGCGCGGCTTCACGGGCGCCGGGGTGAATGTCACCGTTGCGGATACAGGGTTCGACCTTAACAATGCGGGTCTGGTCAACAAGCTGCTGACCAATCTTGGCCACAACTACGTCGTGAAGAACGGGACGGTTTACGACCCGACCGAACTCTCGCCACTCACGAGTACCGATATCCACGGCTCGCATGTTGCCGGAATCGTTGCGGCCGAGAAGTTTGACAACGTCGCGGCGCATGGCGTCGCTTACGACGCGAATGTCATCCCGCTGCGCATTCTGACGGCCGCGGGCTATACGGTCGCAGCCGGCAATGATGCGTCCGCAAGCGCGCTGAACTATTTCGCCAGCCTGCCCGGAACGTTGGTCTACAATGCCAGCTACGGCCCGGACTTCACCGGCATCACCAATCTGACCAAGTGGCCGGCCGCGTCCAGCTCGGAAGAGGCGGCGGCCGCGCTCAATGTGCTGCAGGCGGGCAAGATCATCGTCGCCGCCAACGGCAACGACCGTGCGACAAATCCGATCGCGGCGCGCAACCCGTCGGGTCTCGCGCTGCTCCCCTTCCTCAATCCGGCCCACGCCGGCCTCGGCGTGTATGACGACGAAGGCAACAATCTCGACGCGACGCTGCTACAGCGCCAGAGTGGTCAGATCATCGGCGTGATGTCTGTCGGTAGCACGAAAGCGCCGGCCTATTACTCGAATCTCTGCGGCGTCACCGCGAGCTGGTGCGTTGCGGCGCCTGGCGGCGACTCACAAACCGGCCCGGAGATCTATTCGACCGCCCCCGCCAACACTTATATGTTCGAGGCCGGTACCTCGATGGCCGCGCCGACGGTGTCGGGCGCCATCGCGGTATTGATCCAGGCTAATCCGACCTACAACGCGCAGGACCTCGTACACCTGCTGTTCTCGACGACGGAAGATCTCGGCGCGCCCGGACTCGACGCGGTGTTCGGCCAGGGCCTGATCCGTCTCGACCGCGCGACCGAGGGCCCGACGACGCTGGCCGCGAATTCCACGGTCACCGTTGCAGCCAACCAGACTACTTATTGGAGCCAGCTGCTGACCACCCAAGGTGATTTCAGCAAGACGGGCGCCGGCATTCTGACGGTTTCCGGCCGCACCAATGCGGGCGGCAACGTCTTTGCGCAGCTCGGCACATTGGCGGTCGACGGCACGCTGACGATGGCCGCCGGCAACCAGCTCTCTGTCGCGCAGCCGGCGACGCTGGCGGGCTTTGGCACCATCGTCGGTAACTCGGTCGTTGCCGGTACGCTGTCACCCGGCAAGATGGCGAATATCGGCGATCTGGTAGCCAATAACTCCGTCGCGCCCGGCACCGTTCTGAACGGGAATTCGGTCGGCTCGCTGACCTTCAACGGCAATGTGACACTGACCTCCACGGCGACGACGAGGATCGACATCGACGGCACCCTAATCGTTCCCGGCGGCCCCGGCACCTACGACAAGATCTATGTCACCGGCGCCGGCAACGTGTTCTATGCCGCCGGCACCCTGACACCGGTGCTGCGCGGCAGCGTCGGCACGGTGAGCAACTACACGCCGGCGCTGGGCACCGATTTCGCCATCGTCCAGGCGCAGAACGGCGCCAGCACCGCGGGCAGCTTCTCTTCGCTGTCGCAGCCGACCGCCGGCCTCGCGGCGAATACCCGGTTCGACCTTTTGTACGATCCCACGGCTCTGACGCTCGTCGTTACGCCGGCAAGCTTCAGCACTCTCGCGGCCAGCGGTCAGCTCGGCAGTAACCAGCGCTCGGTTGCCGGCGCGCTCGACGGTGCCCGCCCGGCGGCCGGTGTGCTGCCCTCGGCCCGCGAAAAGTCGCTGTTCGACGCGCTGTATCGGCTCGATACCGAAGCTCAGTACGACAAGGCGTTGGGTCAACTCGCAGGCCCGGGCCAGCCGGCAGTTTCCAGTTCATCGCTGCAGGCTTTCACCGGCTTCCTTGGCGCGATCGGCGACCGCCAGGAGACGATCGCGCTCGGCGGCGAGCAGGGTCAGAACGGCGCGGCACAATCCTTTGCGCTGTCCTATGCGGGTCGGAACACGATGACTGCCGAGACGTCGTCGGCGATGAACGCGTTCGCGGCGATCTCTCCGGCGGAGCGCGTTCAGGACGGCTGGTCGGCCTGGGGGCAGGGCTTCGGCCGCGACGCCCGCGTTCGTGACAGCGCCGATTTGGCCGGCTCCAAGGCGACGAGTGGTGGTTTCGTCGTCGGCGCCGACCGTCGCTTCTCCAATAATTTCGTGGCCGGTGGTGCGTTCGGCTATGCCCGGACCACAGCGACCAGCGCCGACACGCAGGGCAAGTCCGACACATACGCCGGTGCGGCCTATGCGAGCTGGACTCCCGGCGCCGCTGTCGTCGATGTCCGGGTCGCCGCCGGCCCGAGCCAGATGTCGACCAGCCGCCAGATCATGTTCTCGCCCGCCAGCCTGCAGGGCAGCTCCAACGGCGTCGGCGTCGGCACAACGGTGGAGGCCGGTTATCGCTTTGCGCTTGCCCCCAACGTCACGATCAAGCCGTTCGCCGGCCTGAGCTGGCAGGGTTTCCGCCGTGACGCCTATAGTGAGAACCAGCAGTCGTTCGGCCTCGCCTATGCGGCACAGACCTACGACAAGCTCACAACGACACTCGGAACCTCGCTGAGCGCGCGGCTGCGCACGATCGACGGGATCACCATCATGCCGGAGCTGAAGGTCGGCTGGGGCTACGATCTGCGGGATACCACGCTGGTCAGTCAGGCCGCGCTGCTCGATCAGCCCTTCCTGGTTCAGGGAGCACAGCCCGGCCGCAACGCCGCTCTTGTCGGCGCTAAGGTTTCCGGATGGCACACCGAAACCTTCCGGATGTTCGCTGCCTATAACGGTGAGTATCGCAGCAATGCGACGAGCCACCAGGTCTCGGCAGGCGCTCGCGTCAACTGGTAAACAGGGCGAGGGCGAACGAGCAACCAGAGCGCTCGCCCTCGGCCAATCCTGCCGCTTCGTCACTGCTTCTTGCCGCCCCGTCGCTCCGCGTTGCGCGAACAGGCTTGACCCCGCACCGGGTCAGGACGCCACACGTTGGTAGCGCCCCTGCCGTGATGGGCCATGCCCCGCAGTGACAAGTTCAAACGATCTGTTGGCGGCGGTCTGCAAGGTGACGCCAGCGGCTCGGCCTCGCTACGACGCTGGAGGCGGCTACCGGTTCGCGCTGACGTCCGACATCCTTCTCAAGCCTTTTGTCGCCGCGAGCTGGCAAGCCCTTCGGCGCGGCGGCTTCGCAAGGTATCCTTCCGGATGTTTTCGGCGTGTAGCGGCGAATATCGCAGCAACGCGGCGAGACACCAGCTCCAGCTCGGTGCACGCGTCACCTGGCGAGCGCTGCTGCCGTCGTGCCCCTCGCACCTTCTCAAGAAGCAAACCCTCAGGCGGGTCTTGAGGACGTTTAAGCGGCCATCCTGTGCTGCCGGCTGTTGCGCGGCAGCTTGACCATCACGATGGTGCCGGCGCCGAGCGTCGAGCGCAGCTGCATCGAGCCGCCGTGCAGCTTCGTCAGCGACTTGGCGATGGCGAGGCCGAGACCCGAGCCATGATAGCTCTTGGTAAGTTGGCTTTCGACCTGCTCGAACGGCTGGCCGAGCCGCCGCAGCGAATGCGGCGCGATGCCGATGCCGGTGTCGGCGATCATCAGGACGATCGAATCCTGTCGGGTTCGGCTGCGCACTTGGACGCGGCCACCGTCCGGGGTGAACTTGACCGCGTTGGACAGCAGATTGATCAGGATCTGCTTGATCGCCCGCCGATCCGCAACGATCGGGATGTCGGCTTCGATGTCCGAGCGTAGGTCGAGATGCTTGTTGTGGGCACGGCCGGCGACGACCTTCAGCGACTCGCCGAGCGTGCGGGCGAGGTCGAGCTCCTCCATCTCCAGCCGCATCCGGCCGGCCTCGATCTTGGACATGTCGAGGATGTCGTTGATGACCTCGAGCAGATAGTGCCCGCTGGTCATGATGTCGTGGCAGTATTCCTGGTACTTCTCGGAGCCGAGCGAGCCGAACATCCCGCTGCCCATGATCTCGGAAAAGCCGATGATCGCGTTGAGCGGCGTGCGCAGTTCGTGGCTCATATTGGCCAGGAACTTCGACTTGGTCTGGTTGGCTTCCTCGGCGCGGGTTTTCTCCTCGGAATATTTCCGCGCGAGGTCGGCGAGCTCGATCGCCTGCCGCTCCAGCTTCACCTGGGAGATCTTGAGGTCGGCGACGGTGGCGCGCAGCCGCAGGTCGTTGTCGACCAGCTTCTGTTCGTGCGCCTTGATGCGCGTGATGTCGGTGCCGACGGCAACGTAGCCGCCGTCCTTGGTGCGGCGCTCGCTGATGTGCAGCCAGCTGCCGTCGTCGAGCTGTGCCTCGAAGGTCCGCGCGCCCAGCCCTGCGCGTCCGCTGCTGTCGGTCAGTCGCGTACGGATCTCCGGCATCCGGCCGACTTCGATCACCGTCTCGTACGAGGTGCCCGGCGCCACCGCGGAATCCGGCAGCTTGTGCAGGCGCTGGAAGTGCGAGTTGCACAGCACCAGGCGATTGTCGGAATCCCACAGCACGAACGCTTCGGGGATGGTTTCAATCGCGTCGCGCAGCCGAAGGTCGGCCTCGACGGTGCGTTCCGCCAAACTCTTTTGCTCGGTGATGTCGACCGCGATGCCGATCAGATGCTTGTTCTCGGTGAGCGTCTCCTGGCTCAATTCGCAGCGCATCCGCAGCCAGATCCAATGGCCGTTGGCGTGGCGCATCCGGAAGCTGTGGTCGATGTGGTCGGCGTTGCCGGCGATCAGCTTGTCGCCGATCGCGAACAGATCGATGTCGTCGCTGTTCACCAGTGCATTGACCTCGCCGAACGTCAGAAGGTCGCTGCGGCTCTCGAGCCCGAGCAGTTCGAACATCGACCGCGACCAGAAGATGCGGCCGCGCGACAGATCCCAATCCCACAGGCCGCAGCGCCCGCGGTTGAGCGCGGTGTCGATCCTGCTGCGCACCGCGTCGTTGATCAGATCGCCCTCCCGGGCGCGGGTCGACTGCCAGTGGAATGCGAAGCCGAGGATCAGCACGACGAAGCCGGTGGTGGCCGACAGCGTGATTTGCAGGGCTGCGTTGGAACGCAGGAACGAGCTGGTGTCTTCCTGGATGACGATGACCTGGCCGGGCAGGGACTTGACGATATGCAGCGTCGCCAGCGCGGTCGCGCCGCTCGGCAAGACGATTTGCGAGACGGTGCCTTGCTGCGCCGAGCGAGTCAGCGGCGGCGCGGCACTGATGATCTCCAGAAACTTGTTCGCGGATCGCGCGCTGTCGTCGCCGGGAACGCGCGCCAATACGCGTTGATCAATCCCGGTGACGATGACGTGCCGTCCTGCGGCGATGCCCCAGGACGGAATCAGGGCGGGCAGCAGATTTTGCAGACGCTCGACCGAGGCGGGACGGTCGAGCCGCACCACGCCGATATGCTCGAGCCGTTCGGCGAGCAGATCGGCGAGTGCGCAGAGATCGCGATTGAGGGCGGAGTTCTTTTGACGCGTCTGGTCGACGACCTGTACGGCGGCGCCGAAGCAGATCGTCACGAGGAATGCGATGATCAGGATTGGCACGGCGCGGCGGAGCACCGGCTCGGCCGTCAACAGCCGATGGTAGGCCGGTTTAGCGATCGACTGCGCAAGTCCTTTGATCGAATCGGACTGTACGCAGGCGCTCGCCGCCTGCACGCGCGCCATACTGTGGCCCCCACCAATGTCTGTCAGCACCCCGTTCGAACGACATTTTCGTCGTTCGAATCATAGCTGATTTGAATCCACTTTTCGGGGGCTGTCGAGAGTCAACGATTCTGCCGATCGGATAAATTCTTATCCAAAGATGAATCGGACTCTCATTTGTGTGTGAGGACGAGTCCGAAACGAGAACGGGACTCGTAGTTCACGCAGGTGGGGCGGCTCACTCGGCGTTCGGCGGCTCGGCGTGACTGATCACGCGCTTCACGGTCGGGAACGCGCGGCGAAGCCGCCGCTCGATGTCGTCGACCTGTTCGTGCACCGAGATCACGCTGAGCGAGGGCGCGGCGTAACAATGGAAATTGACGATCTCGCCCGCCTCGGTGTCGCGAACGCGCACATTGTGGATGTTGTAGATCACGCCTTCACCGGCGAGTTCGATCAGCGCGCAGCGGATCTCCTCGGTGCGGCGCGGCGCGGCGTCCGAGCCGTGCGGCATTTCCGGCTCGAGCGGCTCGATATGGGTATCGACTTCGACGTCCGTGCCGAAGTCTGCCCGGATGTGCCGTTCGAGTTCGTGCGCGATGTCGTGGGCCGCGACCAGCGGCATGTCGCCGTCGACTTCGAGGTCGATGCTCACGGTGATCTTGCAGCCGAGATCGTGCACGGTGACGTGGTGGATGGCGAGGCCGGAATTGCGAGCAATCACCATGACGCGCTCGCGCACCGTCTCATTGTCGCGGGCCACGGGGATCGCCGTAAAGGTGAGGTCGGCGTCCTCGAACACCTGCTGCAGGGCGTCCTCGGCGCGCCGCTTGATCTCGTCGATGCGATCGATCGGGTAGGTGCGCGGCACCTCCACCAGTGCGTCGATGAAATGCGTCGGGCCGACCATGCGGGTCCGCAGCCGTTCGATGCCGACGACGCCGGGGACGGCGCTGATCACGTCGCGGGCTTTTTCGGAGACGCCTTCGGGGGCGCGGTCGAGCAGCGTCTGGATCGTCGAACGTCCAAGCCGCAAACCGAGAATCGAGATCATGACGGCCACGCCGATCGCAGCAGCGGCGTCGCCCCAGGTGAAGCCCAGTGCCGACAGGGAAAGACCTGCGATCACCGCGAACGAGCCGAGCACGTCGGACGAGAAGTGCAGTGCGTCGGCGGCCAGCGCCTGACTCTTGGTCGCGACCGCGGTTCGGTGCAGTGCCCATGCGCGCCATGAGTTCACCACGATATCGACGCCGAGGATGCCGAAGGCGAGCCACGAAAACGCAGGCGGCGGCGCGCCTTCGCGCAGCCGGCTGGTCGCCTCGACCAGGATGCCGCCGGCGAGTACGTATAACAGCGCGATGACGCCGAGCGCCGACAGGCTTTCGATCTTGCCGTGGCCGTAGTGATGCGCATCGTCGGCCGGCCGGTCCGAGATTCGGACCACGAACCAAGTGATAATCGTTGCGACGAGATCGATCGAACTGTGCAGAGCTTCGGAGATCAGCGCCAGCGAACCAATGGCGAGTCCGATGGCGAATTTGGCCGCGGCCATGCTGGCGCTCGCCAGCACGGACACCGCAGCCACACGCGATTTGGTGCTGGCGTAGTTACTCATGGGCCGGGGTTTAGCAGCCCGATCCTGAACATAAAAGCCGACGAATCCGAGAATACGCGCGCAATTGCGCGAGGCGCGCTAATGCGAACTATTCTTAGATTTTTCGGCGTCGCCTCGTCGTCGTGGAACTCGTTACAGCGTCACGACAATCTTGCCGAGATGCCGGTTGGCTTCCATGTGTGCGAACGCCTTGTCGATCTCGGCGAATGGGAACACTCGGTCGATCGGCAACTGCAATTTGCGGCTTTCGACGGCGGGCCAGATATCTCCGCGCACTTGCCGGAAGATCTCTCGGATTTCCTCGATGCTGCGTGACCGGAAGGTGACGCCCACGTAGTCGATGCGGCGCGCCGCATGCAGGTCGAAGTTGAAGTCGGCATGCGTGCCGCCGAGACGCCCGACATTGACGATGCGGCCGAGCACGCGGGTGGCAGCAAGAGTCTGATTGGCGATGCTGCCGGAGATCTGGTCGATGACGAGATCGACGCCGGCGCCGCCAGTGGCCGCCAGCACCTGATCGACCCAGCCGGCTCCGGACGTGTCGATCGCGAGGTCGGCTCCGAACTCTGCCAGCCGATCGCGCCGTCCCTTGTCGGTCGACGAGCCGATCACCAGCTTGGCGCCCTTCAGCTTGGCGATCTGCAGCGCCATCAGCCCAACGCCGGAGCTGGCTCCCTGGATCAGCACTGAATGACCGGCGCGCAGCTTGCCGACCGCGATCAACGCATTGTGCATCGTGGTCAGAGCAACGGGCAGGGTGGCGGCCTGCTCGAAGCTCATGTTGTCGGGGATCGGAAACAGCCGGCCGTGATCGGCGAGAGTGTATTCGCCGAACGCCGCAGCGCCCGAGCCCATCACCCGATCGCCCACCTTGCAGCCATAGGCCTCGTCACCGAGCGCGACGATCTCCCCGGCCCATTCCATCCCCAGCACCGTGCCGACACCGCCGGCTGCGCCGTGGGCATGGCCCTTGGTCATGCCCAGATCGGCCCGGTTGAGGCCGCAGGCGCGGACCCGGATCAGCGCCTGCGGTCCGGTCGGAGCCGGCTTGTCGACATCGGCGAGGGCGGCGCCGCCGGCGCCGTAGACATAGGCCTTCATCTGGCTGCTTCCCGTATGGTCGCCCGGCGGCGGTTTACTCCGCCGCTTGGCGTGCGCCACCCGATAGCATCGATTCCAGCCGCGCGCGAATGATCGCTTCGGCGTCCCGCACGATGCGCGAGACGAGCTCGGCGCAGCTCGGGATGTCGTGGATCAGGCCTTGTACCTGGCCGGCCGACCAGACGCCTTCGTCGGTGTCGCCATTGACGTACACCATCTTGCCACGCGCGCCGGCCACCAGCTCCTTCACCTGCTCGAACGTTGCGCCCTGCTTCTCCAGCGCGATCACCTGCTGGCTGACCGCGTTCCTGGCGACGCGCGAAGTGTTGCGCATGGTGCGGAAGATCAGGTCGGTCGAACGCTCGTCGTTTGAGACGATCTTCTCCTTCACCGCCTGATGGATCGGGCTCTCCTTGGTGCACATGAAGCGCGTGCCCATGTTGATGCCGTCGGCGCCGAGCGCCAGCGCCGCGACGAGGCCGCGCGCATCGGCGAAGCCACCGGAGGCGATCATCGGCACCTTGATCTTGTCGGCGGCGGCCGGGATCAGGATCAGGCCGGGGGTGTCGTCTTCCCCAGGGTGTCCGGCGCATTCGAAACCGTCGATCGAAATGCCATCGACGCCCATCCGCTCTGCCGACAGCGCATGGCGGACGCTGGTGCACTTGTGCAGCACCTTGACGCCGGCCTTCTTGAATTCGTCGACATGCTCCTGCGGCTTGTTGCCCGCGGTCTCGACCACCTTCACGCCGGCTTCGATGATCGCCTGACGATACTCGGCATAGGGCGGCGGCTTGATGGCCGGCAGGATGGTGAGATTGACGCCGAACGGCTTGTCGGTGAGGTCGCGGCAGCGCGCGATTTCCTTGGTGAGATCTTCCGGCGTCGGCTGCGTCAGCGCGGTGATCATGCCGAGCGCGCCGGCATTTGCGACCGCTGCCACCAGCTCGGCGCGGCCGACCCATTGCATGCCGCCTTGCACGATAGGATGCTCGACGCCAAAGGCTTCGGTGAAACGGGTCTTGATCATGATGGGATCCTCGGACGTTCGCGGCGCCTCACGCGCCTGTTGCTGTTGTGGTGCGGCGGCAGATTGCCGAACCCAACACGAAATGTCCAATGCGGCGCCAGCGCACCGCCTTTCCCGAGTCTTTCCGGGGGCGCTCGCGCAGCGAGTGAGCCCAGGATCACTGTGTTGCTACAACTTCACGATTCTGGGGTCGCGGACTGTGTCCGCGCCCCGGATGAGATGCCTGAGGAGAGACCTTTAGCCTTTCACCGCCTGATGGAATTCATTGTGCAGTTCGCCGATGCCTTCGATCGCGATGGTGACGCTGTTGCTGGCTTCCTTCATCACGCCGACGCCGACCGAAGTGCCGCAGCAGATCAGGTCGCCGGGCTCCAAGGTCATGTCGTGTGACAGCAGGCTGACCAGCTTGTGCGGAGCAAA
Organism: Rhodopseudomonas telluris; assembly: GCF_042432815.1. Taxonomy (NCBI): domain Bacteria; kingdom Pseudomonadati; phylum Pseudomonadota; class Alphaproteobacteria; order Hyphomicrobiales; family Nitrobacteraceae; genus Rhodopseudomonas; species Rhodopseudomonas telluris. Next base: position 106,114 of record NZ_JBHLWM010000005.1, on the reverse strand, counting down.
GATCATGTCGGCGACCGGGTAGTTCTGCCGCTCCGCTCCATTGAGGATGGTGCGGATCGACAGCGTCTGTGGATCGAGGCCTGTGGCGATCGCCGGGCCGAACGGTCCGAAGCCGTCGAAGCTCTTGGCGCGCGCCCACTGCGGGAAGCTCGGATCGCGGTTGAGGATATCGGCCGCAGTGATGTCGTTGACGCAGGTGTAGCCGAAGATATGCGACGCAGCGTCGGCTTCCGAGATGTTGCTGGCGCGCTTGCCGATGACGATGCCGAGCTCGCCTTCGTACACGACCTTGCCGTCGTAGGAGACGGGGCGGCTCACCACCGTGCCGTGCGCCGCGACGCTGGTGGTGGCCTTCAGGAAGTACAGCGGCTCCGGTGGGATCGACTGGTTGAGCTTCGCCGCGAGCGCGCGAAAATTGTTCCACAGGCCGATGATCTTGCCCGGCGCACACGGTGCCAGCAATTCGACGTCGCCGAGCTGCAGAGTCTGCCCGGTCGGCTTGTTGGCGCCGAACATGTCGCCGTCATGCACGGTGATATCCGAATGCGCGATAGTGCCGAACCCGATCGCGCCACCGGCGCGGAAGCGAACCCATTTGGTCATGGCGTGTGTCTCCTGAAGTCCAGACTAGTTAGTTGCGGGCGCGCTGGCCAAGCTCATTCCGCCATGCCCGGGCTTGACCCGGGCATCCACGCGTTCAAGCAAGGCCCTGCTTGCGTCCTTGGATGGCCGGGTCAAGCCCGGCCATGACGGGGAGAGGTGGTCGAGCGAATTAATAAAGGCCCGCCACCTTGGCGCGCTGGATCACCAGGCCGAGCACGGCGTCGATCGCCGGGGTCGGGATGCCGGTCATCTTGCCCATTTCCTGCACGACGGTGACCAGCGGATCGATCTCCATCGGCCGGCCGCGTTCGAGGTCCTGCAGCATCGAGGTCTTGTGGGCGCCGACCTTGCGGGCCCCTTCGATGCGGCGTTCGACGTCGACGCGGAACTTGACGCCGAAGGTCTCGGCGATCTGCTGCGCTTCCAGCATCATTGCCTTCGACAGCGCGCGCGTCGCCGGATCGGACGCGATCACGTCGAGCGTGGCATGGGTGAGGGCGCTGATCGGATTGAAGCAGACATTGCCCCACAGCTTCAGCCAGATCTCGTCGCGGATGCGGTCGAGGATCGGGGCCTTGAGTCCGGACGCTTCCAACAGCTTCGACAGCTTCTCGACGTCCGCGGTGGTCTCGCCGGAGGCTTCGCCCACCGGGAATTTATCGCCGTAGACGTGGCGCACCACGCCGGGGCCTTCCAGTTCGGTCGCCGGATAGACGATGCAACCGATGCCGCGCTCCGGACCGAGCTCGTTCCACTGCCGGGCGCCCGGGTCGATGCTCTCCAGCGTGCGGCCCTCGAACTGATTGCCGTGCTTGTAGAAGTACCAATACGGCACGCCATTGACGGCAGTGACGATGCGGGTGTGCGAGCCGAGCAGCGGCTTCATCGCGTCGATCGCGCCGGTGATCGAATGCGCCTTGAGGCAGATGATGATGAAGTCCTGCGCGCCGAGTTCGGACGGCGTATCGGTCGCCTTGACCTTAACCACGCGCTCCTCGTCGCCGATCAGCAGCTTGAGGCCCTTCTCCTTCATCGCGGCGAGATGGGCGCCGCGCGCCACCAGGCTGACGTCTGCGCCCGACTGCGCGAGCTGAACGCCGAGATAGCCGCCGATCGCGCCGGCGCCGTAGATACAGACTTTCATCGATCATCCCAGTTGCGAAGCCGGGCAAAGCCGGCGACGAGGTGTGCGACATCGCGAACGGCTCCGCGAGGTCTTGATGGTGAGTGGTTATTCAACAGTTCAGGGGCCTCTTCAAGCGGCGCGATTGAGCACGCCGGTCCGCAGCTTGCTCCATCCGTCATTGATCACCGACCAGAACAGCGCGATCAGGCCGAGGATCATGATCGAGCTGACCAAACCGTTGGAGAAGAACACGCCAAGCGAGCCCTGCGAGCCCAGCAGCGACTGCCGAAATGCCTCTTCGGCCTTGTCGCCCAGCACGATGGCGAGCACAAGCGGCGCCAACGGGTAGTCGCACTTCTTCAGCACATAGCCGATGACGCCGAACATCAGCATCAGCATGACGTCGACGGTCGAGTTGTGCACCGAATAGGCGCCGATCGCGCACAGCACCAGGATCAGTGGCGCGATGATGCTGAATGGAACGCGCAAGATCGCGGCGAACAGCGGCACGCAGGTGAGCACGACCAGCAGGCCGGCGAGGTTGCCGAGATACATCGATGCAATCAGGCCCCAGACGAACTCCTTCTGCTCGACGAACAGCATCGGGCCTGGTTGTAGGCCCCAGATCAACAACCCGCCGAGCAGCACCGCGGCGGTGGGCGATCCGGGAACGCCGAGCGACAGCATTGGCAGCAGCGCCGCGGTGCCGGCGGCGTGCGCCGCGGTCTCCGGCGCGATCACGCCGTCGATCTCGCCCTTGCCGAAATTACTGCCGCGCTTCGAAACCCGCTTGGCGATGCCGTAGCTCATGAACGAGGCCGGCGTGGCGCCGGCCGGCGTGATGCCCATCCAGCAGCCGATCACGCAGGAGCGCAGCGAGGTCATCCAATAGCGCGGCAGTTCCTTCCAGGTGTGCAGCACCACGCGCAGATTGATCTTCGCTTTGCCGCCGCGGAAGGCTAGGCCGTCCTCCATCGTCAGCAGGATTTCGCCGATCCCGAACAGGCCGATCACCGCGATCAGGAAGTCGAAGCCGTTCAGCATCGGCGTGAAGCCGAAGGTCAGGCGGAGCTGACCGGTCATCGAATCCAGCCCGACAGCTGCGAGCGCGAAGCCGATCATCATGGCCGCGAGCGTCTTGAACGGCGGCTCCTTGCTGAGGCCGATGAAGGAACAGAACGCCAGGAAATACACCGCGAATTTCTCCGCGGGGCCGAACCGCAGCGCGAAGCCGGCGACCAGCGGCGCCACCAGCGTGATCATGATCACCGCGAACAGCGCGCCGACGAAGGACGAGGTGAAAGCCGCGGTCAGCGCTTCGCCGGCCTTGCCCTGCTGCGCCATCGGATAGCCGTCGAAGGTGGTGGCGACCGACCACGGCTCTCCGGGAATGTTGAACAGGATCGAGGTGATGGCGCCGCCGAACAACGCCCCCCAATAGATGCACGACAGCATGATGATCGCCGAGGTCGGCGACATGCTGAAGGTCAGCGGCAGCAGGATCGCGACCCCATTGGCGCCGCCGAGGCCGGGCAGCACGCCGATGATCACACCGAGCACGATGCCGATGAACATCACCGCGATGTTGAACGGCTGTAGGGCAACAGCGAAGCCGTGAAACAGATTGACGAGTTCTTCCATGCGCGGGGTCCTGCCGGGGCCTGATGCTGACGGTTACAGTCCGAGCCAGTCTTCGAGCGGGCCTTTGGGCAGCGGCACCAGGAACCAGCGTTCGAACACGATGTAGGCGACCACCGGCGTGCCGATCGCGACGGCGAGCGTCGTCAGCCAGCGATATTTGCCGAGGACGCGCATGAAATAGGCGATGAAGAGCGCGGAGCCGACATAGAGCCCGACGAACGGCATCGCCAGCACGTAGACGGCGGTCGGATTGATGACGCTGAAGACGTGCCGGATCTGGACCCACTCGGCGAACAGCGTGTCGGGATCGCTGCGCAGCGCGTTGAGGAAATTGATCGCGCTGGCGGCGATGATGCACAGGCCGACATAGAACGGGAAAAAACCGGCGCGAGGGCCTTCGGGGCCCCAGGTGATGCCGGCTTGAACGCTACCCAGCACCACGACACCGCCGAACACCGCGATCACGACGGCGACGACGGCTTCGACGCCCCGATGCGTCGGCGCTGAGGTCTTGGTCTCGATGACTGGCATGGATCCTCCGCGATGGTCATCCGCTGCAAAGGGCGACGGTCCACCGGTCGCCTATGTGGTGATCGCTCGGTGTGATCAGTTGCCCGGTGCGAGGAAGCCGGCGTCCTTCATCAGCGTCTCGTGCCGCTTCTCTTCGGTCGCGAGCCATTTGGCGAAGTCGTCGCCGGTCATGAAGGTGGTGTTGAAGGAGCCGCTCTTCATGAATTCCTTCCAATCCGGCGTCTCGCGCACCTTGTTGAACAGGTCGACGTAGTAGGCGACCTGATCCGGCTTCGCCTTCGGTCCCATGAACACGCCGCGCAGCATCAGGTACTCGATGTCCAATCCTTGCGACTTGCAGGTCGGAATGTCCTTCCAGGCCTTGTCGTCGGCCACCGGGTCGGCGTAGTCCATCGGCTTGGCGTCGAACACGCAGAGCGGCCGCAGCTTGCCGCCGCGCCACTGTGCCACCGCTTCGATCGGATTGTTGACCGTCGAATCGACGTGGTTGCCGACGAGTTGGACCGCGACTTCGCCGCCGCCCTTATAGGGGATGTAGGTGAGCTTGACGCCGGCGGCCTTCTCCAGCGCCACGGTGATGATCTGGTCTTCCTGCTTGGAGCCGGTGCCGCCCATCTTGATGCTGCCGGAGGGCGCGGCCTTCACCGCATCGAGATAGTCCTTCGCGGTCTTGTAAGGCTTCTCGGCATTCACCCAGAGCACGAATTCGTCGAGCGCCAGCATCGCGACCGGGGTGAGGTCTTTCCAGTTGAACGGGATGCCGGTGGCGAGCGGGGTGGTGAACAGATTCGACAGCGTGATGATGATCTTGTGCGGATTGTTCGCCGCCATCTTCACGTCGAGAAAGCCCTCGCCCCCGGCGCCGCCTGATTTGTTGACCACCACCAGCGGCTGCTTCATCAGATTGTATTTGGTGACGATGCCCTGAAGGGTGCGGGCCATCTGATCGGCGCCGCCGCCGGTACCTGCAGGAACGATGAATTCGACCGGCCGGGTCGGTTCCCATGCGGCGTTTGCCGGACAAACTGCAACGGCGCTGCTGATCGCTGCCGCGACGCCAAACGCAAGACGAGCCACTCCACGTGCCATGTCGCTTCTCTCCCTGGATGGTTCGCCGATCTTTGTCGTCGGCTTCGCTGAATTGATCAGTCGCTGCGCATGATTGTTCCATCAACGCAGCAAAGCTGCAAACGAAATTGCTGAAAATCGCTTAGTATCATCGGATGGCCGGCGCGGGCTGTGTTCCCGCGCCGATACCGCCTCGTGGACCTTTGGCCTCGGTGCTCGATCGGATGCAGCGGTGGCCTATTCGGCCGCTTGCTTCCGCGGCGGCGTGGTGGCGCCGGACTCGTGGATCTCGGCGACGTGAGCGTCGCTGAAACCGAGCACCTCGCGCAGGATTTCGTCAGTGTGCTCACCCAGCAGCGGCGAGCGCTCGACGTGCGTCGGCGAGTCCGACAACTTGATCGGGTTGCCGACCGACAGGTACTTGCCGCGGGTCGGGTGATCGACCTCGACGATCGTGCCGGTGGCGCGCAGCGACTGATCCTCGGCCAGTTCCTTCATCGACAGGATCGGACCGCAGGGGATGTCGTCCTGGTTGAGGATTTCCATCGCCTCGAACTTGGTCTTGGTCATCGTCCATTGTTCGATGCGGGCGAAGATCTGGTTGAGATGCTTCAGCCGCGCCGGCGGCGTCGCGTAGTCCGGGTGGCTCTTCCAGCCGGTCTCGCCGATCACGTCGCAGATCTTCTCCCAAACCGGGGCCTGGGCGATGAAATAGATGTAGGCATTGGGATCGGTCTCCCAGCCCTTGCACTTGAGGATGCGGCCGGGCTGGCCGCCGCCGGAATCGTTGCCGGCGCGCGGCACGGCGTCGCCGAACGGAATGCCTTCACCGAACTGGCTGTATTCCTTGAGCGGGCCGTGGGCGAGACGCTGCTGATCGCGCAGCTTGACGCGTGACAGGTTGAGCACGCCGTCCTGCATCGCGGCGGTGACGCGCTGGCCGCGGCCGGTGTGCTGGCGCTGATACAGCGCGGTGACGATGCCGAGCGCGAGATGCAGGCCGGTGCCGCTATCGCCGATCTGCGCACCGGTGACCAGCGGCGGGCCATCGCGGAAGCCGGTGGTCGAGGCGGCGCCGCCGGTGCACTGCGCGACATTCTCATAGACCTTGCAGTCCTCGTACGGACCCGGGCCGAACCCCTTGATTGACGCGACGATCATGCGCGGGTTGATCTCCTGGATCTTCTCCCAGGTGAAGCCCATGCGATCGAGCACGCCGGGGCCGAAATTCTCCACCAGCACGTCGCAGGTGCGGATCAGCGCGGTCAGCACCTCCTTGCCCTTCGGGTTCTTGGTGTCGAGCGTGATCGACCGCTTGTTGTGGTTCAGCATGGTGAAATACAGGCTGTCCACCTTCGGGATGTCCTGTAGCTGACCGCGGGTGATGTCGCCGGTGCCGGGCCGCTCGACCTTGATAACGTCGGCGCCGAACCACGCCAGCAACTGCGTACAGGTCGGCCCGGACTGGACGTGGGTGAAGTCGAGAACGCGAACGCCGTCGAGCGCCTTGGTCATCTGGTTACTCCGGAGTGCCTAATTCGTGTTGAGGTGAAAGCTCAATTCCGTCATTGCGAGGAGCGAAGCGACGAAGCAATCCAATGGCCCCGTGCTCGGCGCCACTGGATTGCTTCGCCTTCGGCTCGCAATGACGTGGAGAGGTTGCGTCACGCGAACAGCTCCTGGCCGTGCGCCTCGACATAGTCGGCGAGCCGCAGCGTGTGATCGCGCGCCAACTTCTCGGCGAGTTCGGTATCGCGCGCTTCCAGCGCCTCGATCATTGCCAGATGTTCCGGCAACGATGCGGCGATGCGTTCCTTGCGGCCGATGGTCAGCTGACGATAGCCGCGCACGTGGATCAGGATGTCGTCGGTCATGTCGACCAGCACCTGCGACTCGCTCAGCGAGATCAGCGCCTGGTGGAACACGATGTTGGCGCGCGAATATTCTTCGATGTGATCCTGCGGCAGCCGGTCCGGGCCGAAGTCCTTGAACACGTCGCGCAGCGCTGTGATGTCGCGCTTGCGGGCCATCGTGGTGATCAGCCGTGCCGCCATGCTTTCCAGCGCCGCCCAGGCGCGGATCATGTCGACGATCTCGGCTTTGGTTCGGCGCACCACGACGATGCCGCGGCGGGGCAACGCCTTCACCAGCCCGTCCTGCTCGAGCATCGCGATCGCTTCGCGGATCGGCGTGCGGCTGACGCCGAGCTTGTCCGACAGCGCGCGCTCGTCGAGCATCACCGGCTCGGGCGTTGTGTAGATGTCCATCTTGAGGATGGCCTGCTTCAGCGCCTGATAGGCCTTGGCCTTGTAGCTGACTTCCGGCGCAAGGCGCGCGACAGCGAGATCCGGCTCGCTGACGACGTCCACTGCTCGGGGTCTGGCGCGCGCGATCATCTCGTCCGGTCGGCCTCAGTCTCTCTGGCAACTTGATCTGGCATACCAGATGCCAGGGGTCAAGGGCGCGATTTCGCTTCTGCGAGATGTCGAACTCCCGCGAGAGAGCTGTGGCATGCCAGCAATGGATCGGTGGGCGGAGGGGGTTTTGGCCGGGTTTTGCCCGCTCGCGGAGACGTAGGACTGTTTTGAACTCGCTCTGCAGAGCGAAAGACGCCTGCCAACTAATAACTCCAGCGTACGTGCAACAACTGATCTTGCGTCGCAGCAGAAATTTGCTGCGACTGCTCACCTTCAAGTGATGCGTGGGTTCGCAACCACGCGATGCTTGCGCGCGTTTCGTCCGGACTCTATCTTCGATCTATTGCGACATCAGTTCTGCAATCCTCGGGAGGACATCATGGCCTGGAAGAAACCTGCGATCGTCGAAATCTCCGTCGGCATGGAAATCAACATGTACGCCTGCGCGGTGCGCAAGTAATCAGCCGCAGCGCGGTTGTTGAGTTCCGAGCAGTCGGCGTGTTGCGCCGGCTGCTTTGTTTTTTGTGCGAGGGGACTGAATGATGCGCGTCGTCGTGCTGGGCGCCGCAGCGGGAGGTGGCGTTCCGCAGTGGAATTGCGGATGCCCGGTGTGCCGTGAGGCATTCGCCGATCCGGCGGCGCGCCGGACACAGGCGTCGGTGGCGGTCAGCGCCGATGGCGCGCACTGGTTCCTGATCAATGCCTCGCCGGATTTGCGCCAGCAGGTGATCGCGACGCCGCAGCTGCATCCGCGCGACGGCGCGTTGCGCCACAGTCCGATCGCCGGCGTCATTCTCACCAACGGCGAGGTCGACGCGGTCGCCGGCCTGCTGTCGATGCGCGAAGGCTCGCCTTTCAGCATCTACGCACATCCCAAGGTTCTGGCGATCCTGAAGGCCAACAGCATCTTCAACGTCCTGAATGAGCGGCTGGTGCCGCGACGGCCGATCGGCATCGATCAGCCGTTCGAGCCCGCGCTGCCGGACGGATCGCCCTCAGGCCTCCTCGTCACGGCCTTCGTGGTTCCTGGCAAGGGTGCGTGGTATCTCGAAGGTCAGGTGCATCCCGGCGGCGACGCGGGGGATGGCGACACGATCGGCCTGACCATCACCGACAAGGTGACGGGCACATCGGTTCACGTCCTCACCGCCTGCGCGCGGGTGACCGAGGAACTCAAGGCGCGGCTCGCGGGCGCGGCCCTCGTGCTGTTCGACGGCACAGTGTGGCGTGACGACGAACTGATCGCCGCAGGGCTCGGCCACAAGACCGGGCAGGCGATGGGCCATATTTCGATGGCGGGCAACGATGGTGCCATCGCCGCGCTCGGCGACATCGGCATTGCGCAAAAGCTGTTCGTGCATATCAATAACTCGAACCCGGCACTGCTGGCGGAGTCCGCCGAGCGTCAAGCCGTGGAGCAAGCGGGTTGGACGATCCCGCCCGACGGGATGGAGGTGACGCCGTGAACGCGATGACGGCTTTTTCGATCAACGGCGCCGCGCCTCTACAGACCGCCGACGAGCTCGAAGCGGCGCTGCGCCAGATCGGCGCGGCGCGCTATCACAATCTGCACCCCTTCCATCGCCTGCTGCACGGCGGCAAGCTGAACAAGGGGCAGGTGCAGGCCTGGGCGCTGAATCGCTACTACTATCAGAGCACGATCCCGATCAAGGACGCGGTGGTGATCTCGCGCTTTCGCGACCGTGCGACGCGCGTCGAATGGCGGCACCGGATCGAGGATCACGACGGCGATCTCGGCAGCGAAGGCGGCATCGAGCGCTGGCTGAAGCTCACCGAAGGCCTCGGCCTCGACAGCGCCTATGTCGAATCCACCGAGGGCATTCTGCCGGCGACGCGGTTTGCGGTCGATGCCTACGTGCATTTCGTCAGGGATCGATCGCCGCTGGAGGCGATCGCGTCGTCGTTGACCGAGCTGTTCGCGCCGAACCTCCACGAGGAGCGTATCTCCGGCATGCTGGCGCATTACGACTTCGTCAATCCGGATATCATGAGCTACTTCAAGCGTCGCCTGACTCAGGCGCCACGCGACGCCGATTTCGCGCTTGAGTACGTCAAGCGCCATGCGACCACTCCGGCGGAGCGCGAAGCAGTCTGCAACGCGCTGATTTTCAAGACCAACGTGCTGTGGGCGCAGCTCGACGCGTTGCATCACGCCTATGTGGACGGGCACATTCCGCCCGGCGCCTTCGTGCCGCGGGTCGGGTGAGGGCGGGCGATGGCGCGCAAGGTCGACATCACCGAAAGCAGCCGGCCAATCTTGCCGCGCCACGCCAAGCTGCGCTTCGACGAAACGCGGCAGCGCTGGGTGATCCTGGCGCCGGAGCGCGTGCTAGCCCCCGACGAGATCGCGGTCGAGATCCTGCAGCTGTGCGACGGCGTGCGCAGCGTCTCTGACATCGTCGATGAACTCGCCGCCAAGTACACGGCCGATCGTACCGAGATCGGCGCGGACGTCGTGGCGATGCTGCAGGACCTCGCCGACAAGGGGTTTATTGCCGAGGCGCGGGAGCCGGCGCCATGAGCGATAGCGTGCTTTCAAAAGCGTCGGCTGACGCCGCGGTGTTGGATAAGCCCGGCAGCGTCGCGGAGAGCTACGGCATTCCGCTGGCGGTGCTGCTCGAGCTGACGCACCGCTGCCCGCTGCAATGCCCGTACTGCTCCAACCCGGTCGAGCTGGAGCGCGGGAGTGCGGAGCTGTCGACCGACGAATGGAAGCGCGTGCTGAGCGAACTCGCCGCGATCGGCGTGCTGCAGGTGCATTTCTCCGGCGGCGAGCCGACCGCGCGCAAGGATCTGGTCGAACTCGTTCAGCACGCCAGCGACCTCGGCCTCTACACCAATCTGATCACTTCCGCCGTGCTGCTGACGCGCGAGCGGCTGGCCGCGCTGGCCGATGCCGGCTTGTGCCATGTCCAGATCAGCTTCCAGGGCAACGAACCGCTGCTGGCAGATCGCGTCGGCGGCTATGCCAATGGCCATGCCAAGAAACTGGAGGTCGCGCGCTGGACTCGCGAGCTCGATCTGCCGCTGACCGTCAATGCGGTGATGCATCGGCAGAACCTGCACCAGTTGCCGAACATTATCGAGATGGCCGTGGCGCTCGATGCCGACCGGCTCGAAGTCGCCAACGTGCAGTATTACGGCTGGGCACTGAAGAACCGCGCCGCGCTGATGCCGACGCTGCAACAGATCGAAGACTGCACCGCGCTGGTCGAGGCTGCACGCGAGCGACTCAAGGGTGTGCTGGCGATCGACTACGTCGTGCCGGATTACTACGCGCTGCGGCCGAAGACCTGCATGGGCGGCTGGGGCCGGCAGTTTTTCAACATCTCGCCGAGCGGCAAGGTGCTGCCGTGCCACGCCGCCGAGACGATCACCGGGCTGGCGTTCGATTCCGTTCGCGATGGAACGTCGATTGCTGAAATCTGGCGGGATTCAGAGGCGCTCAATCGTTATCGCGGCACGGGCTGGATGCAGGAGCCGTGCGCGAGCTGCGCCTTCAAGGAAGTGGATTTCGGTGGCTGCCGCTGCCAGGCCTTCGCGCTGGCCGGCGCCGCCGCGGCGACCGATCCGGCCTGCGCGCTATCGCCGCTGCACGAGCGGATCTTCAAGACCGCGGAGGCGGAAGCGGAGGGCGGTGGGGACAGGTTCGTGTACCGCAACTTCGCGGGTGGCACGGCGGAGACATAAGAGTGTGAGCACGACCTCACCCCGTCAGTCCGGGGCGCGCGCAGCGCGAACCCGGAATCCATAACCCCAGGTGTCAGCTATTACTACGCGATGGGGGCACCGCGGTGCTTCACCGCGAGTCCAGGGGCTATGGATTCCGGGTCTGCGCGCCAAGGGCGCGCATCCCGGAATGACACGTCGATAGGACGTGCCTAGAACACCACCACCGACCTGATCGACTTGCCCTCATGCATCAGCTCAAAACCCTTGTTGATATCCTCGAGCTTGAGCACGTGCGTGATCATCGGGTCGATCTCGATCTTGCCGTTCATGTACCAGTCGACGATCTTCGGCACGTCGGTGCGGCCGCGCGCGCCGCCGAAGGCGCTCCCTTTCCAGACCCGGCCGGTGACGAGCTGGAACGGGCGGGTCGAGATTTCTTTGCCGGCTTCGGCGACGCCGATCACCACCGAGACGCCCCAGCCGCGGTGGCAGGCTTCCAGCGCCTGGCGCATCACCGTGGTGTTGCCGGTGCAGTCGAAGGTGTAGTCGGCGCCGCCGTCGGTCAGCGCAACCAGATGCTGGACGATGTCGCCCTCGATCTTCTTCGGGTTGACGAAGTTGGTCATGCCGAAGCGGCGGCCCCATTCGGCCTTGTCGTCGTTGATATCGACGCCGACGATCTTGTCGGCACCGACCATCTTGGCGCCCTGGATGACGTTGAGGCCGATGCCGCCGAGGCCGAACACAACGACATTCGAGCCGGGCGTCACCTTGGCGGTGTTGACCACCGCGCCGACGCCGGTGGTGACGCCGCAGCCGATGTAGCAGCTCTTGTCGAACGGCGCGTCGTCGCGGATCTTCGCCACCGCGATCTCCGGCAGAACGGTGAAGTTCGAGAACGTCGAGCAGCCCATGTAGTGGAAGATCGGCTGGCCCTTGTAGGAAAAGCGCGAGGTGCCGTCCGGCATCAGGCCCTTGCCCTGGGTGGCGCGGATTGCGGTGCAGAGATTGGTCTTCTGGCTCAGGCAGCTTTTGCACTGCCGGCATTCCGGCGTGTACAGCGGGATGACGTGATCGCCGACCTTCACCGACGTCACGCCGGGGCCGACTTCGCGCACGATGCCCGCGCCTTCATGGCCGAGGATCGAGGGGAAGATGCCTTCGCTGTCGAAGCCGTCGAGCGTGTAGGCATCGGTGTGGCAGATGCCGGTCGCCTTGATCTCGACCAGGACCTCGCCGGCCTTCGGCCCTTCGAGATCGACTTCGACGATTTCGAGCGGCTTCTTGGCTTCGAACGCGACGGCGGCCCGTGTCTTCATGGCGATCCTCCTGGCAGGCAACATGCGAGTGCCACCCGGTATCGCAAATCGGCGCGGCGACTTGAACCGTTTTCTGACCGTTGCGGATACGAGGCTCAGGCGGAGGCGGCGCGGACTTCGTCGTCGACCGGCATCTCCTCGGCCGCATTCGGGTCGCCCGGCGCAGTGGCCCAGGCGAGTTCGACGAGCGTGACGATGCGGCGGCCGGTGCCGTCAAACTGGCAGACGATCAGGCCTTGTTCTTCGATATAGGTCAGCAGCCGGCGCGCGCGGCGTAGCGAGTGCGTGCCGTAGGCGCGGGCAATCGCCGCGTCGCCGGGGCAGGGCCAGCCTTCCTTGGCGGCGCGCGCGATCATCATGAACACGCCCTGCATGTCGTCGGGCAGGATGCTGGCGCGCAGCGTCACGTCCTGCCAGCCGTCGTCGGCCGCCATCTCGGCCGTGAGGCCGGCGCGCGCATGCGTCAGCATCCGGCGAAACTCGACCATGTCGGGGATCGTTGCAGCCAGGCCTTCGATCCGGCAGCGCACGATGAATTCCTGATACAGCACGCCGATCGCGCGGAAGCCGGCATCGGGCTCGGCGAGGATCGCGCGCAGGATGCGGTCGAGCCGCTCGCGCCGCTCGGCGAGTTGCTCATCGGTCAGCGGCGCGGCTTCCGACTCGGGACGAGCCTCGAGCGCGGCCGACTTCGCCGCCATCAGCTGGCTGAGCAGGTCGGGCGCCGGCTGCCGGCGCTGCGGCCGCGTGATCGCGGCGTCGGGCGGCGGGGCGGCGAGGATGACGGCGCGGGCGTCTTCCAGCGCGGCTTCCGGCAGCGGCATCAATTTCGGCGAGGCGTTGCGCGGATGCGTTTCGGTCGGTCCGATGCGCAGGCCGAGCGGGCGGCGGGAGAGGGCCGGGCCGAGCGCCATGAACTGACCGCGCTCGAGATCGCGAAACGCTTCGGCCTGCCGACGCTCCATGCCGAGCAGATCGGCCGCGCGCGCCATGTCGATGTCGAGGAATGTGCGGCCCATCAGGAAGTTCGAGGCCTCGGCCGCGACGTTCTTGGCGAGCTTGGCGAGCCGCTGCGTGGCGATCACGCCGGCCAAACCGCGCTTGCGGCCGCGGCACATCAGATTGGTCATCGCGCCGAGCGACAGCTTTCGCGCATCGTCCGACACTTCACCGGCGACGGCGGGCGCGAACAATTGCGCCTCATCGACCACCACGAGCATGGGGTACCAATGATCGCGCGCGGTGTTGAACATGCCGTCGAGAAACGCAGCGGCGCGGCGCATCTGATTTTCGGCGTCGAGGCCTTCGAGATTGAGGACGGCGGACACACGATGCATGCGGGCGCGCTCGCCCGCGACCTGCAGGCCGCGCTCGGTGTGGTCCTCGGCGTCGATGACGAGATGGCCGAAGCGCTCGGCCAGGGTAACGAAGTCGCCCTCGGGATCGATGATCGCCTGCTGCACCCAGGGCGCGCTCTGCTCCAGCAGGCGGCGCAGCAGATGGGACTTGCCGGAGCCGGAATTGCCCTGCACCAGCAGACGGGTGGCCAGCAATTCCTCGAGATCGAGAGTCGCCGCGCCGCCGCCGCTGGTTTGCCCCATCTCGATCGCAACGGTCATGTCGGCCCGACTCTCCTTTCGGAGGAGGGGGCTTAACAATCCGAAGCTACCCCGTCGAGCGTGCAGAGGGGATTGCTCGCCGTTATGCACCGGAGGGTGGTTACAGGAACCGCCAGCTATTTCGATGAAGCGTGATTCGAAATGCCGTACAGCACCAGATCGACGCTGGCTTCCGTGAATCTGCCGATCTCGAACTGCTTGCGAGTTCCGAACAGCATCGACCACAGGCAGACCAACAGCGAGGGGCTCATAATCATCTCGATGAATTCCGTCGCCGGCGTGGGCCGGAATTCGCCTGCGGCGACGCCTCCGTCGATCACCGTTTTGAATTGCTCCAACATCGGCAAGACGAATTCGTCGTAGTGACGGTCGACCAACTCGGGAAAACGCCCGCCCTCTGAGATGAGGAATCGCAGGACTTCGCGGGATTCGCGATTGTCAGCGATATGGCCGTAGGTGAAGGCCATCAGCGCGCGCAACCGCTCGGTGTAGGAGCCCTGCAGGGTGGATACGTAATTCGCCAGATCGGGAAGGAAGGTCTGCGACTTATGCCGGACCATCTCCTCGAACACGCGCTCCTTGGCGTCGAAATAAAAATAGACTGTGCCCTTGGTCACACCGGCTCGAGCCGCCACGTCTTCGAGGCGGGTGGCCGAATAGCCGTGCTGCACAAATTCTTCGAACGCTGCGTCCAGAATCTCGGCGGGGCGCTCGGCTTTGCGTCTTCTGCGCGTTTTGACTTCGGAAGGCATTACGAACTCCAGTTGTCGGACCATACTATTGACTTCCGAGTCAGTCAATAATACTGAGGGCGGGCCGATTGATGGAATGGGTCGTTTTTGCATGCTCTCTTCGTTCCGGATCATCCTGCTGGCGCTTCTCGCGTTGAGCCTGGCGGGCTGCGGGGGCGAAAAATCCCAGCCCGCGCGCCAGCACATGCTGGTCAAGACCGAAGTGGTCCAGCTGCAGCCCTGGCAAACCGTCATCCGGCTGACGGGCGACGTGCAGGCGCGGGTCAGCACTGAATTGTCGTTCCGGGTCAGCGGTCGGGTAACCGAGCGGCTGGTCGACGTCGGGGCCCATGTGAACGCCGGAGACGTGCTGGCGCGGATCGATCCCACCGAACAACAGGCAGATCTCGCCGGGTCTCAGGCTGCGGTCGCTGCGGCCGAGGCGCAGCTGCGGGTCGCGAAAGCCAATTTCGAGCGCCAGAAATCGCTGATCGACAAGGGCTTCACCACCCGCGTCGCATTCGACCAGGCGCAGGAGTCGCTGCGCACCGCCGAGGGCTCTCTGGAGACCGCCAAGGCGCAGCTCGGCAATGCAACCGACGCCTTGAGCTACACCGAGCTGCGCGCTAGCGCCTCCGGCATCATCACTGCCCGCAACATCGAAGTTGGTCAGGTCGCCCAGGCGGCTCAATCGGCTTACACGCTGGCCGAGGATGGCGCGCGGGATGCCGTGATCGACGTCTACGAGTCGATCTTCCTGACGCCGTGGGAGGGGCGAAGCGCCAAACTGACGCTGCTGTCCGATCCGTCCGTCACCGCGATGGCGACGCCGCGCGAGATCTCGCCGACCGTCGACCCGAAAAGCGGCTCGGTGCGCGTCAAGATGTCGATCATCGATCCGCCCCCGGCGATGACGCTCGGCAGCGTGGTCGTTGCGGAAGGGCGAAGCAAGCCGGTCCAGCGGATCGTCGTTCCCTGGAGCGCTTTGACCTCGGATGCCAATGGACCCGCCGTCTGGGTGGTGGATCCGCAGAGCCACGCGGTGTCTTTGAAGAGCATCGTCGTTCAGACATACGAGACCAATTCGGTTGTTGTCGCCAATGGTCTGGCGCCCGGTGACCGCGTCGTGACGGAGGGCGGCAAACTGCTGCGCCCGGCTCAAGTCGTCACCTACGACGGGGTGAACGCATGACGACGCTTCGAATAGTCGGCGTCGCCGTCGCCTGTGTGCTGGTCGCCGGCTGCGGCAAGAAGGCTGAGCATCCGGAGCCGATCCGGCCGGTGCTCTCGACGGTGGTCGCACCGCTGGAGGCGACCAGCCTTGCGGTGGTCGGCACCGTCGAGCCGCAGTTCAGGACCGATTACGGATTCCGCATGCTGGGGCGCCTGATCGCCCGGCCGGTCAACATCGGCGACACGGTCGAAAAGGGCCAACTGCTCGCGGCGGTCGATCCGTTTGCGGCCGAATTGTCGGTGCGATCGGCGCTGGCCGATCTGTCGACCGCGCAAGGTCAGTTTGCCAATGCCAGCGCGACGGCCGATCGCCAGCGCACGCTGATCGAGTCCGGAGCTACCACCAAGGCGACGCTCGACTCCGCCGAGCAGAGCAGTGCGGCCGCGCAGGCCGCGGTGACGCGCGCGCAATCCAATCTGACCAAGGCGCGCGAGCAGCTCAGCTACACCAAGCTCGAAGCAGAGTACGCCGGCGTCGTCACGGCGGTCAGCGTGCAGGTCGGCCAGATCGTCAATCCCGGTCAGACGGTGGTGACGGTCGCAAGACCGGATATCCGCGAGGCGGTGATCGACGTCGCGGACGAACTCGCCGGCATGCTCAAGATCGGCACGCCGCTGACGGTGAAGCTGCAGCTCGATCAGCAGATCCAGACCGGAGGCAAAGTGCGCGAAGTTGCGCCGCAGGCGGACCCCGTCACCCGTACGCGCCGCGTTCGTATCACCCTGATATCGCCACCTGACACATTCCGGCTCGGCTCGACCATCACCACGCTGATCCCCGGCAAACCGCGGCGCGGCTATCTGCTGCCGGCGACGGCGATCCTGACCGAGAATGGTCAGTCCAGCGTCTGGGTGATCGATCCGGCCACCAAGTCGGTCCACAAGCGCAAGGTGCAAGTCGCGCAGAGCGACGACGGTTCGGTCGAGGTGACCGAAGGAATCAACGCGGGCGAGCGCGTGGCGAGAGCGGGGGTGCATCAACTTAAGGAGGGCCAGCGCGTCCGCCTCGAAGGGGAACCGCAAGCGTGAAGAAGTTCAACCTCTCCGACTGGGCTCTGCACCATCGTTCGATGGTGTGGTACTTCATGATCGCCTTCATGGCGGCCGGCCTGTTTTCGTATCTCGAACTCGGCCGTGAAGAAGATCCGGCATTCACGATCAAGACGATGGTGATCCAGGCCAAATGGCCCGGCGCCTCCGCCGAAGAGACGACGCGCCAAGTCACCGATCGGATCGAGAAGAAGCTCGAGGAGCTGGAGTCGCTCGACTACACCAAGAGCATCACCACCGCTGGCGAGACCACGGTGTTCGTCAATCTGCGCGACACTACCAAGGCACGGGACGTCGTTCCGACCTGGGTGCGCGTGCGCAACATGATCAATGACATCAAGGGCGACTTCCCGCAGGGCGTCGTTGGTCCGGCCTTCAACGACCGTTTCGGCGACGTGTTCGGCAATATCTACGCCTTCACGAGCGACGGCCTTACGCAGCGCCAGCTCCGCGACCAGGTCGAGGACGTCCGCGCCAAGGTATTGCAGGTGCCCAATGTCGGGCGCGTCGATATCGTCGGCGCCCAGGACGAAGTGATTTATCTGGAATTCTCGCCGCGCAAGCTGGCGGCGCTCGGGCTCGACCAGCGCTCGATCATCTCGTCGTTGCAGGCCCAGAACGCCATCACGCCGTCGGGTGTGCTGCAGGCGGGGCCGGAGCGCGTCGCGGTCCGCGTCAGCGGGCAGTTCACGTCGGAAGAGAGCCTCAAGGCGATCAATTTGCGGGTCAACGACCGGTTCTTCCCGTTGACCGAGATCGCCACCATTCACCGCGGCTATATCGATCCGCCGACGTCGCTGTTCAGGTTCAAGGGCGAGCCGGCGATCGGGCTGGCGATCGGCATGAAAGCTGGCGCCAACCTGCTGCAATTCGGCGAGGCGCTCAAAGAGAAGATGAAGCTGATCTCCGCCGATCTTCCGGTCGGCGCCGAAGTCCATCTGGTCTCGGATCAGCCGCAGATCGTCGATGAAGCTGTATCGGGGTTTACCCGTGCGCTGTTCGAGGCGGTCGCGATCGTGCTGGCGATCAGCTTCATCAGCCTCGGCCTGCGCGCCGGCCTGGTGGTGGCGATTTCGATTCCGCTGGTGCTGGCGATCACCTTCCTGGTGATGTCGTATTCCGACATTTCGCTGCAGCGGATTTCGCTCGGCGCGCTGATCATCGCCCTGGGTCTTCTCGTCGACGACGCCATGATCGCGGTCGAGATGATGGTGGCGCGGCTTGAAATCGGCGACTCCCTGGAGAAAGCGGCGACCTACGTCTACACCTCGACCGCGTTTCCGATGCTCACCGGCACGCTGGTGACGGTGGCGGGTTTCATTCCGATCGGCCTGAACAGCAGCGCCGCCGGTGAATTCACCTTCACGCTGTTCGTCGTCATCGCGGTGTCGCTGATCACGTCGTGGATCGTCGCGGTGCTGTTCACGCCACTGCTCGGCGTCACCATCCTGCCGAAGAAGATGAAAGGCCATCACGAGACCAAGGGGTGGTTCTCGAGGGCCTTCACCCGCGCGCTGACATTCTGCATGACCTGGCGGTGGCTCACCATCGGCGTCACGGTGGCGGCGTTCGCGCTGTCGATCGTCGGAATGGGCTTCGTGCAGCAGCAGTTCTTTCCGTCTTCGGATCGCAACGAACTGATCGTCGACTGGAATCTGCCGCAGAACAGTTCGATCGCCGAGACCAGCGCGCAGATGGCGCAGTTCGAGCGCGAGGTGCTGCAAGGCAAGGACGGCATCGATCACTGGTCGACCTATGTGGGTCAGGGAGCGCCGCGTTTCGTGCTGTCGTTCGACGTGCAGCCGGCCGATCGGGCGTTCGGTCAGATGGTGATCGTCACCAAGAGCCTCGCCGATCGCGATCGGCTGCAACCCGAGCTGCAGGCCTATCTGAAGAAGACGTTCCCCGGCACGGATGCGCTGGTGAAGCTGCTGGATATCGGCCCGCCGGTGGGCCGGCCGATCCAGTATCGCGTCAGCGGGCCTGATATCGGCAAGGTCCGCGAATTGTCTCGGCAACTCGCTGGCATCATGGCGACCAATCCGCACCTTGGCGACGTGGTGTACGACTGGATGGAGCCGGGGCGGGTCGTCAAGGTGAACGTCCTGCAGGACAAGGCGCGGCAGCTCGGCATCACTTCCGAGGACATCGCGTCGACCTTGAACGGCATCCTCGACGGCACTTCGGTCACTCAGGTTCGCGACGACATCTATCTCGTGAACGTGCTGGGTCGCGCCAATGCGGCGGAGCGTGGGTCGATCGAGACGCTGCGTAACCTGCAATTGTCGGGAAGCAGCGGGCAGTCGGTGCCGCTCGCGGCCGTTGCGACGTTCCGCTACGAGCTGGAGCAGCCGACGATCTGGCGACGCTCGCGGCTGCCGACGATCACGCTCAAAGCCGGCATCATCGACGGTGTTCAGCCGGCGACCGTCGTCGATCAGTTGAAGCCGAAGCTGACCGAGTTCCAGGCCAAGCTGCCGTTCGGCTATTCGGCGGTGGTCGGCGGAACCGTGGAGGAAAGCGCCAAGTCGCAGGCGCCGATCGCCGCCGTCGTGCCGATCATGCTGTTCGTGATGGCGACGATCCTGATGGTGCAGCTGCAGAGCTTCCACCGGCTGTTCCTGGTGTTCGCCGTCGCGCCGCTCGCGCTGATCGGCGTCGTCGCCGCGCTGCTGCCCAGCGGCGCGCCGCTCGGCTTCGTCGCGATCCTCGGCGTGCTCGCGCTGATCGGCATTCTGATCCGCAACTCGGTGATCCTCATCGTGCAGATCGAAACGCTGCGGAGCGAGGGCAAGCCGCCATGGGATGCGGTGGCCGAGGCGACGGAGCACCGCATGCGGCCGATCCTGCTGACCGCGGCGGCGGCCAGTCTCGCGCTGATCCCGATCGCCCGCGAAGTGTTCTGGGGGCCGATGGCCTACGCGATGATGGGGGGCATCATCGTCGGCACGGTCCTTACCCTGCTGTTCCTGCCCGCGCTCTACGTCGCGTGGTTCCGTATCAAGATGCCGGAAGAAGGCGCCCATTCATGAAGATGACAGATCATGTTTCATCCTTGCCGCTGTGCCGTGGTGCTCGCGTTCGCATGAGCCCCCTCGGGCGGTCACGTCATCCGAAATACGGCGACCGCGAAGGATTGATCGTCGGGCAGGGCTCGCCGAGCAGCTGGCGCGTAAAGTTCGACGATCGGAAAACGATCCAGGCGATCCATCAGGACTATCTCGAGCGGGTTCCACGTTCGACCCAGCCGCATCATTCTGTGGATACAACAGCCGAACGACACTGCGACGCCTCAAATCCCTAATTGGTTGTCAACCCTTTGGAAGCACCATGCGTCGCATGTCCCGGCCTCTCGTCGTTTCGCTTGTTATCGCCCTGAGTTGGATGCTGGCGGCGTGCGCGTCGCCGCCGCGCGTGCCGTATACGGTTGCCGAGGCGAAGGCTGCGCGCGTCCTCAACATGGACGATCTGCGCCGCTACGCCGACGAGCCGGCCTCGGCTTTCGCCGGGACGAAGCTGGTTGCTGGCCCGCGATACTATCTGGCCTTGTCGGGCGGCGGGGCCGATGGTGCCTATGGGGCGGGATTGCTCAACGGCTGGACCGCGGCCGGCACGCGCCCGAACTTCTCGATCGTCTCGGGCGTCAGTACGGGAGCGCTGATCGCGCCGTTTGCGTTCCTGGGGCCGCAATACGACCCGACCCTGCGTGAGTTCTACACCAGCGGCATCGCCGAGACGCTGTTGGACTCGCCGAACCCGCTGAACGCCATTTTCGGTTCCGGCCTGTTCGGCAACAAGCGCCTGCGCGAGCTCGTGGCGCAGTACATCAGCCAGGACTTCGTTGCTGCGGTCGCGTCCGAATACGCCAAGGGGCGCATGCTCTTCGTGGTCACGACGAACCTGGATTCGCAACGCTCGGTGATCTGGGATCTCGGCCGCATCGCGTCGCTGCAGACACCGGAATCGCTCAACCTGTTCCGCGACGTCGTCGCCGCGTCCGCCAGCCTGCCGGCGGTGTTCCCGCCGATGCTAATCAATGCGGAGGCCGGCAGCGCGCGGTTTCAGGAGATGCATGTCGACGGCGGCGTGATGGCGCCGGTGTTGACGCTGCCGGAGGCCTATCTGCTGCGAAACGCATCGGGCAAGATGCTCGACCTGCAGCTCTACATCCTGATCAACAACAAGATCGAACCGGAATTTCAGGTGGTTCCCGACAGGACGCTCGAGATCGCCGGGCGCTCGTCATCGACGATCGTCAAGACGCAGACGCGATCGATCCTGTACACCACTTATGACTTCGCTCGGCGCAACAAGTTCGGCTTCAACCTCAGCTACATCGAGGCCGATCGTCCGGTGTCGCCTGCCGGCTTCAACACCGCCTACATGCGCGATCTGTTCCAGTACGGCTACGACAAGGCGATGTCGGGCCACGCTTGGGAGAAGGCGCCGCCCGCAGACGCCCCGCCTGCGGCGCCGATGGCCGAGACGAGCCGCGTGCGGCGAGTAGCTGGCGCAAACTAACAAAGTGACCCGGCCGCCGTGACGTGCCGCGTCGAGGATCAACGAGGCGGCGATGTCTTTACGGAGTCTTCTGCTCCCATCTGTTCTGGTGCTGTGTCTGATCGGGCAGGGGATGACCGACGCGCGGGCCGCGCGCGAAACCGAGGCTGTTGATCGTGCGCCCGGTGCCGGCGCTTCCGAGCCCGAGCTGGTCGTCGGATCAATCCCGTCGGGAACGGATCTCGTGGCGATGGTCGAGCGTCAGCTCGGCGGCGCGCGTGTGTACGACGTGGCGTTGAACGATCAGGGCGGAGCGCCATTCTTCGAGATCAAGTCCATCAAGGACGGCAACGTCTGGGATACGGTGGTCGACGTGAAGACGCGCCAGGTGATCAGCTCGATGGTCGTGATGCCGGTGGCGGAATTGCAGGGCGACGACAAGCGCAACGTCGAGGCCTTTGAGCGATCGCGCATGCCGCTCACCGAGGCGATCGGGATCGCCGAGAAATACGGCGCGGGGCGGGCGGTCAGCGCGGGGCTTCACTTCACCGACAACAGGCTGGTGATCGTCGTCGATGTCGTGTCCAACGGCGCCTTGAAGGAAATCCAGGTCGAGCCGGACAAGCGCCCCGCGCGCGAACGCTCGCGCGACGGCCGGCAGCGAAGCCCGCGCTGAGCGGGGCCGCCGGATCGCCCGAGGTCGAAGGCTGCCGCAGAGCGATCAGCGCCAGCCGAGCGCCGGCGCGACGTGGGTGAGGATCGCCTCGATCACGTGCGCGTTGTAGTCGACGCCGAGCTGGTTCGGCACGGTCAGCAGCAGCGTGTCGGCCTCGGCGATGGCCTCGTCCTGCTTGAGCTGTTCGATCAGCTTGTCCGGCTCCGCCGCGTAGGAGCGGCCGAAGATCGCCCGGGTCTGCGCATCGAGATAACCGACCTGATCCTGCTGCCCACCTTCGCCGCCGAAGTAAGCGCGGTCGCGATCGTCGACCAGGGCGAAGATGCTGCGGCTGACCGAGACGCGCGGAGTCCGCGTGTGGCCGGCTTCCCGCCATGCCGCCCGATAGGCGCGGATCTGTGCCGCCTGCTGGACGTGAAACGGCTCGCCGGTCTCGTCGTTTTTCAGCGTTGAACTCTGCAGGTTCATGCCGAGCTTGGCGGCCCACACCGCCGTGGCGTTGGAGCCGGCGCCCCACCAGATGCGGTCGCGCAGCCCTTCGGAATGCGGCTCGAGCCGCAGCATCCCGGGCGGGTTGGGAAACATCGGCCGCGGGTTCGGCTTGGCGAAGCCTTCGCCGCGTAGCACGTCGAGCAGAACTTCGGTGTGGCGACGGCCCATGTCGGCGTCGCTCTGTCCTTCGGCCGGTTGATAGCCGAAATAGCGCCAGCCATCGATCACCTGCTCGGGCGAGCCGCGGCTGATGCCGAGCTGCAGGCGGCCGCCCGCGATCAGGTCGGCGGCGCCCGCATCCTCCGCCATGTACAGCGGGTTCTCGTAGCGCATGTCGATCACAGCGGTGCCGATCTCGATGCGGCTGGTCTTGGCACCGATCGCGGCGAGCAGCGGAAACGGCGAGGCGAGTTGCCGGGCGAAATGATGCACGCGAACATAGGCACCGTCGGCGCCGAGCTGCTCGGCAGCCTGCGCCAGCTCGATCGATTGCAACAAGGCATCGGCCGCCGAGCGCGTGCCGGATTGCGGCGACGGCGACCAATGGCCGAACGAAAGAAAGCCGATCTTTTTCATATGGGAGGGGCCTCGAAGGTTTGAGGCCCTAGATAGGCAGTTTCCCGACGTTGGGAAGTCGTGCCTGCAATGCGAGCGCGGCGACCGGCGACCTCAGGCGTTATCGAGATCCTCGACCACTTTGGCGAGCGTCTCGCGCACCTCTCCGCGATCGGCCGCGGCCGTGTCGATGAACAGCCGCATCCCGGGCAATTCCTTGCGGATCACGGCGGTCGGCGCCACGGCCTTGACGCCGCGCACCGCATAGGCGCGCACCGGCTCGCCGAAGCCCTTCACGCTCAACGCCGGACGTTCTTCGGCATCGATCATCTCGTTCACCAGCGACCAGGTGACGTGCGAGATCAGGATCGACCCCGGCTCGCAGCTCTGCTCGAGCCGGGACGTCAGGTTCACTTCGCCGCCCACGATGGTGTAGTCCATCCGGTCCGGGCTGCCGAAATTGCCGACCGTGCAATAGCCGGTGTTGATGCCGATGCGGGCGCGGAACGGACGCTCCGCACCGGTCTCCATCCACTCGGCTTCCAGCTGCTTCAGCTTCTGCTGCATCTCGATCGCCATCATGACGCAGGCGATCGCGTCCTCCTTGACGCCGCGGCTTTCCGGGTCGCCGAAGAAGGCGAGCACCGCGTCGCCGACATATTTGTCGATGGTGGCGCCGTGCTTGAGCGCGATCTGCGCCATCTCGGCGAGATAGCGATTGAGCATCGCGGTGAGGTCTTCGGACTCGAGCTTGTCGGTGGTCGCGGTGAAGTTGGCGATGTCCGACAGAAAGATCGTCAACTTCTTGCGCTTCGAAGCGATCTCGGCGACCTGGCGGCCGCTGAAAATCGAGGAGTAGACCTGCGGCGACAGATACTTCGACAGCGCGGCCGAGAGTCCTTCGAGACTGCGGTTGCGGTTTTCCAGTTCTTCGGTGCGCTGCTTCACCATGGAGTCGAGATACTCTTCGCGGGCCGCGACCTGGCCGGCCATGCCGGTGAACACCCGCGCCAGTTGCCCGAGTTCGTCGCGGCGCCTCAGCACTGGCGACAGCAGCTTGGGGTCGAATTTATGTGCTTCCAGCGCAGCGGCGGCGCGGGTGATCCGGCGCAACGGCGCCGATTGATAGCGCGCCACGGCGATCGACAGCAGGATGCCGATTGCGGCGATCGCCGAGGCGGTGACGGCGGCGATCTCGGCCTGGCTCTGCACGGTCGCCCACACCCGGTTCATCGGCAGCCGCACCAGCGCCGCACCGACGATTTCCTTCTGCTCGTTCCGCACCGGCGCGATGACGCTGAGATTGTTGCGGCTCTCGACATGGCGCGTCTGTCCGTCGGCGATCACCAGCTGGACCGGGCCGAGCTCCTTCTGGTTCGGTCCGTCCCGCAGATTGGCGCCGTAGACGCCAGGTCCGACCAGCGCGTCGAGCTTGCGATCGAACACCCAGACCGCGTCGATGTCGCCGTCGGCGAGCAGATTCTCGACCGTACGCGGCAGCCCGACTTTCTGGGTGAGCTGCTCGAGAAATTTCGCACTGCGGCCGACCTGGATGATCCGCGGCTTGTCGATGCCGCCGACGCCGACGTACTTGAAGTGCTCGTTGTCGATATCGCGCTTGCGGGCTTCCTGGTTGACGACTTTCTGTTTGCCGTCCAGCAGATCGTGAAATGCATAGGCCTGCGGCTGGACTTGCGGCGAGTTGCTGAAGGTGAAATCGACGCCTGGCATGCTGTGCAAATAAGCATGGCCGTTGTCGTCGGTGATCCAGATCTCGTCGAGCGTCGTGTCGTCGGTGATGCTCTTCAGCCGGCGATTGATTTCCTCCGGCGGCATGCCGGCACGTTCCGCTGCCTCGACGAAGTGCCCGAGAATGGTGCCTTGCGCCACCATCTCCTGGGCGAGGATCGATTCCACTTCGGTCGGGATCGAACTGGCGAGGCTGGCGCTGCGCGCGAGCAGCCGCGCGACCTTTTCGCCGGACGCCTCCGCCTCGGTGATGATGGCGCGCCGTGTCGTCCAGGTCAGCAGCGCCGCGGTGACCAGCGTTGCGCTGACGGTCAAGACGGTGACGAGAAGAACCAGGCGTGTGGTGAATTTCATCGAAGAACCTGTTCTTGCCGCTCGTGCGCGAGGTCACGAGGCGAAGAGCCGCAAAGCGTTTGGAAACGACGAGGCACAGGCTCGTATTGCGACGAGGGAACTATCGTCGGGGGTGGATCGCGCTGTCAATCATTCGACCGGCGCACACGACCGCCATGCTGCGGCGTCTTGGCTCACGCCTAGGCCTCAGGCGCGAACCGGAATCAGAGCCGGGACGCCGGGCCGTTGAAGCGAGGCGTTTTCCGCACCCGAACGCCCTGCGATTGTGCGAACGCGCTCAGCATGGACGCTTCATGGCGTCGAAGATCGCGGCATCGAATAGTGCCCGATGAACATGGCGATGCTGCTGCGCGCCAGTTCTCGACTCTTTTCCTTCGACTTCCCGGGCAGGCAAAGCGCCCCGCGTAACTCAAGGTCGCCGCTGACCAGGAAGATGAATTGTTCGGCGGCAATCTCCGCATCCGGAATTTTCAAGCGACCCGTATCCGAAAGGCTTTGCAGATACGCAGCGGTGTCGCGGATCGCGGCCCCCGGGCCTTCTTCGAAGAAAATCTGAGCCAAACGCGGGAAGCGCGCCGCGACGGGGACGATGATCCGGTAAATGGCAGGAACGTCGTTCTCGCTGAACAGCTTCCGAAGATTCGTCGCCAGCTTCTCCAACTCCTCGGCCCAGGCCTCCGCGAGTGGGTCGGGGCGATAGAAGCTGGCGCCGATCGTCTGGCATTCGAACCGGATCAGGGCCTCGAACAGGTCCTCCTTGTTTTCGAAATGCGCATAAAGCGTCGCCTTCGACACTCCCGCGTGCCGGGCGATCGCATCCATCGAGGCGGCATCGAAGCCGGCGTCGAGAAATATCACCCGCGCGGCATCGAGGATCTGCTGCGCTTTTGGCCGCAGATGGCGAACGCGGCCTTGGCCATAGGACACCACAACGGTCATCGGCGTGGCGAAATTGAATTGAACTGAACGGTTCGGTTCATATTGACTCCCCCAAAAGTGCGGTCTAACCATAAACTGAACTGTACAGTTTAGTTTCTAAAAGTTTCGGCCGCCATGATTCTAAAGAAGCACGAGGCTAGCGCGTTCGGGTTGTGGGCGGGGAGGGCTGCCAGTCAGGTCTCCCTGCTGCTGCTGGCGGGGTGCATGGCCGGGCCCGACTTTGTCCCGCTGGAGGCCCCTGCGGTTACCGGGTACGTCAGGGAAACCAGCCTGCCGCCAACCAGTTCGGCGGAGACGCATGCCGGGGAGGCGCAGGCCTTCAGTACGGGCCGCGATCTGCCCGGGGACTGGTGGTCGATCTTTCGCAACCGGCAGATCAACGACTTCGTCGCCGAGGCGATCCAGAACCATCCCGACATCGCAGGGGCGCAGGCCGCGCTGCGGGCCGCCCGCGAGAATGTGCTGGCCGAACAGGGGGCGCTGTTTCCCCAGATCTCCGCGAGCAGCAGTGCGACCCGGGAGTTGGTGTCGCCCGCCACGCTCGGCCAGACCGGCTCGGGCAGCCTGTTCAATCTCTACAATGCCAATGTCAGCGTCAGCTACGCGCTCGACGTCTGGGGCGGCACGCGCCGCCAGATCGAGGCGCTGCAGGCGCAGGCGGACTATCAGCGCTTCCAGCTCGAAGCGAGCTATCTCAGTCTCACCGCGAACGTCGTGACGGCGGCGATCAATGACGCCTCGCTTCGGGCCCAGATCGACGCCACCAACGACATCATCAAGTCGGAGCAGGAGCAGCTCACGCTCGTCCAGCGTCAGTTCGACCTCGGCGCGGTGGCGCGCTCGGACGTGCTGTCGCAGCAATCGACCTTGGCCCAGACGCAGGCGACCTTGCCGCCTCTGGAAAAGCAACTGGCGCAGCAGCGCAATCAGTTGATGGCCTATCTTGGACGGCTGCCCAGCCAGGATCGGGGCGAGCACGTCAGCCTTGCCAGTCTGACGCTACCGCGCAATCTGCCGGTCAGCGTGCCGTCCGCGCTGGTGCGCCAGCGACCCGACATCGCTTCGGCCGAGGCCAGTTTGCACAAGGCGACCGCCACCGTCGGCGTCGATATCGCCAATATGCTGCCGCAGGTGAAGATCACCGGCAGTTTCGGCGGCTCCAGCCTGACACCCGACAAGCTGTTCTCGCCGAGTTCGGCGGCCTGGAGCGTCGCGGGCAGCGTCGCCCAGACGGTGTTCGACGGCGGCACGCTGTTCCACGACAAGGAGGCGGCGATCGCGCTGCGCGAGCAGGCCTTCGCCAGCTACAAGAGCACGGTGATCACGGCGTTCCAGAACGTCGCGGACTCGCTGCGCGCCATTCAGGCCGATGCCAAAACGCTGAAAGCACAACTCGCCTATGAGCGCGCCGCTCAGGACAATCTGAAGATCGCGCGCTCGCAGTACCTGTCCGGCGCCGTGACCTATCCTTCCGTGCTCACCGCGCAGCAGAACTATCAGCAGGCGGTCATCGCCCGCGTCAAGGCACAAGCGTCGCGCTTCAGCGACACGGCGGCGTTGTACCAGGCGCTCGGCGGCGGCTGGTGGAATCGCATGGATGAGACCGCGCAGGCCGTCCCTCGCACGCGGGCGGGCTTGTTTCAGGATCATTGATCGGATCGTCCGCGAAGACTGAGCGCCAGCCGCTGATCGCCGGCGGACAGGAGAGATACGAATGAAGAAACGTATGATCATCATGCTGGCCGCCGTCGGCCTCGTGTTCGGCGCGCTGTATGGCTTTCAGACGTTCAAGGCGAGCATGATCAAGCAGGCGCTCGCCTCGCTAC
Organism: Rhodopseudomonas telluris; assembly: GCF_042432815.1. Classification (NCBI taxonomy): domain Bacteria; kingdom Pseudomonadati; phylum Pseudomonadota; class Alphaproteobacteria; order Hyphomicrobiales; family Nitrobacteraceae; genus Rhodopseudomonas; species Rhodopseudomonas telluris. The sequence goes on along the minus strand of NZ_JBHLWM010000005.1, from coordinate 77,992 downwards.
GCGATCCGCCGCAGACCGTGGCGACGACGCAGGCCACGATGACGCCCTGGCAGACCACCATCAAGGCGGTCGGCAGCGTGCGCGCCGAGAAGGGCGCCGACCTGGCGCTCGAGACCTCCGGAACGGTGACCGAGCTGAACTTCAAGTCAGGCGATGATGTTCGGGAAGGTCAGGTGCTGATGCGGCTGCGCGCCGATGACGATATCGCCAATCTCGACTCACTCAAGGCGACGGCCGATCTCAATGGGATCGTCCTCAGGCGCGATCAGGAGCAGATCAAGATCCACGCCGTCAGCCAGGCCACGATCGACAGCGATGCCGCCAACTTGAAGAAAGCCATCGCCCAGGTGGCGCAGCAGCAGGCAATCGTCAACAAGAAGATCCTGACGGCGCCATTCTCGGGTCGGCTCGGGATTCGCTCGGTCGATCTCGGCCAATATGTCAGCGCCGGCACCACAGTGGTCACGCTGCAGTCGCTCGACCCGGTATTTGTCGATTTCTATCTGCCGCAACAGGCGCTCGCCAACGTCAGGTCGGGGCAGAGCGTGAAGGCGCGCGTCGATACGTACCCCGACGCCGCCTTCGACGGTACCATCACCGCGATCAGTCCGAAGGTCGATAGTACATCGCGCAACGTTCAGGTGCGGGCCGAGTTCGCCAATGCCGACCATCGGCTCGTCCCGGGCATGTTCGCCACCGTGGAGATCCTGATCGGCGATCCCGCTGGATTCGTGACCCTGCCGCAGACCGCCATCAGCGAGAATCCCTATGGCGACGTCGTTTTCCTGGTCGAGAAAAAGGACGGCTCCAGCACCGGACTGGCCGTGAAGCAGGTGTTCGTCAAAACCGGCGAGACACGCGGCGATCAGATCGCCGTCACCTCCGGCGTACAGGCGGGCGATCAGGTGGTGATCGCCGGGCAGATGAAGCTGCACAACGGTTCGCAGGTCAAGGTGAACAACGCCGTCGTCCCGACGGATGACGCCAATCCCACGATCGTCGACCGCTGAGCGGAGCTCCCATGGCGTCCTTCACCGACATCTTCATCCGCCGGCCTGTGCTGGCCATCGTGGTCAGCGTGATGATCCTCGTGCTCGGCTTGCGCGCGATGAGCGGGATGCCGATCCTGCAATATCCACGGACGCAGAATGCGATCGTCACGGTGACCACGTCCTACCCGGGCGCCGATCCCGATGTCGTCGCCGGCTTCATCACGCAGCCCTTGGAGAACGCCGTCGCCCAGGCGAACGGGATCGACTACATGACGTCGACCAGTACGACGGGCACGAGCACCATCTCGATCAACCTGCGGCTCAACTACGACACCGGCAAGGCGCTCACCGAGATCAACACCAAGGTCAATTCGGTGCTCAACCAGTTGCCGTCCGGCACCCAGCAGCCGGTCCTGACCGTGAAGGTCGGGCAGACGATCGACTCGATGTATATCGGTTTCCGCAGCGACGTGATCGCGAGCAACCAGATCACGGACTATCTGCTGCGCGTGGTGCAGCCGAAGTTGCAGTCGGTGGAGGGCGTGCAGACGGCCGAATTGCTCGGCAGCAAGACCTTCGCGATGCGGGCGTGGCTCGATCCGATCCGGCTCGCGGCCTACGGGGTGACGGCGAGCGACGTCTCGACCGCGCTCAGTAACAACGACTACATCGCGAGCCTCGGCAACACCAAGGGCCAGATGGTGCAGGTCAACCTGACAGCGTCCACCAGCCTGCACAGCGTGGACGAGTTCAAGAAGCTGATCGTCAAGCAGGCCAACGGCGCGATCGTTCGGCTGCAGGACGTCGCCAACGTGACGCTCGGCTCGGACGACTACGAATCCGCCACGATGTTCAATGGGCGGCAGTCCGTCTACATCGGAATCCAGATCGCGCCGACCGCCAATTTGCTCGACGTCATCAAGGGTGTGCGCGCGGCGCTGCCCGGGATCGAACAGCAGTTACCCAACGGGCTGACGATGGGGGTGATCTACGACAGCTCCGAGTTCGTCAACAGCTCGATCAGCGAAGTGATCCATACGCTGGTGGAGGCGCTGGTGATCGTGACGCTGGTGGTGTTCGCGTTCCTCGGGTCGTGGCGCTCCGTATTGATTCCGGTGATCGCGATCCCGCTGTCGCTGGTCGGCACCTTCCTGATGATGCTGGTGTTCGGCTTCAGCATCAATCTGCTGACGCTGTTGGCGCTCGTGCTCGCGATCGGGCTTGTCGTCGATGATGCGATCATCGTGGTGGAGAGCGTCAATCATCATATGGAAGAGGGGATGACCGCGCGCCAGGCGGCGTTCGCCGCCGCGCGGCAGCTCGCCAATCCGATCATCGCGATGACCGTCGTGCTGATCGCCGTGTACGTTCCGATCGGCTTCCAGGGCGGCCTCACCGGCGCGCTGTTCACCGAGTTCGCCTTCACGCTGGTGGGCGCGGTGACGATCTCGGCCATTGTCGCGCTGACGCTGACGCCGATGATGTCAGCCAACATGCTCAAGCCGGTGGATCACGCCGGCGGCGATCTCGAATCCCGCATGGTGCTCGCGGTCGACCGGGTGATGGGGCGGGTGACGGCCGCATATTCCCGCTCGCTTGCCGGCGCGCTGAATTATCTTCCGGTGATCACGGTGTTCGCCGTTCTGATCCTGGGCAGCGTGTACTGGCTCTACACCTCTTCGCAGAGCGAACTCGCCCCGGAAGAGGATCAGGGCATTATCCTGGCGCAGAGCGTGTCTGCGCCGGATGCGACCCTGCAGCAGAAGCTGCTCTACACCCAGCAGGCGTACGAGACGTTCAAGAAGCATGCCGAGACTGAGGCGGTGTTTCAGGTGGAGGCGCAGAGCACCAGCATCGCGGGTTGGGTGCTCAAGCCGTGGGATCAGCGCGGGGCGACGACGAAGACGCTTCAGCCGATGATCCAGCAGGAGCTGAACGAGATCGCCGGTCAGAAGATCGTCGCGTTCCAGCAGTCGCCGCTGCCGGGGTCGAACGGTCTGCCGATGCAGGTTGTGATCGGCACTTCCGACGGCTTCGACAAGCTCAACAGCGTCGCCGACAAATTCATGCAGGACGCGCTGAACACCGGCCTGTTCATCTTCCTTAATAACGATCTGAAGATCGACCAGCCGCGCGCCTCGGTCGTCATCGATCGCGAGAAGACCTCGTTGCTCGGTCTCAAGATGAGCGACGTCGGCTCCGCCTTGTCCAGCCTGCTGGGCGGTGGCTATGTGAACTACTTCAGCCTCGACGGACGCTCCTACAAGGTGATTCCGCAGGTGAAACAGGAGGCGCGGCTGAACACCGACCAGGTGCTCGATTATTATATCCGTGCGTCTGATAACACGATGGTGCCGCTGTCAACGGTCGCGCGCATTCAGAAGAAGACCGTTCCGGAATCGCTCAATCACTTCCAGCAGGTCAATGCCGCAACGATCGCGGGCGTCGTCGCGCCGGGAATCGCGACCGGCGATGCGATTGCGGCCTTGAAGGATCTGGCCAAGCGCACCCTGCCGGCGGGCTATACGATCGACTTCGGCGGCGCATCCCGGCAGTATGTTCAGGAGAGCGGCGGCTTCGTCACTACCTTCGCGTTCGCGCTGATCGTGATCTTCCTGTCGCTCGCGGCGCTGTTCAACAGTTTCCGCGATCCGATCGTGATCCTGCTGTCGGTCCCGATGTCGCTCGCCGGCGCGCTGATCTTCATCAGCCTTGGTATCGGCGGTGCGAGCATCAACATCTACACCCAGGTCGGCCTGACCACTCTGATGGGCTTGATCAGCAAGCACGGCATCCTGATGCTCGAGGTCGCAAACGAGGAGCAGATCGCCGGCAAATCGAAACGGGACGCGATCATCGCGGCGGCGACGCTTCGCCTTCGGCCGATCCTGATGACCACGGCCGCCATGGTGCTCGGCGTAGTTCCGCTGATCATCGCCTCCGGCGCGGGCGCGTCCGCGCGCTACAATCTCGGGCTGGTGATCGGCACCGGGCTTGCGATCGGAACCCTGTTCACGCTCTACGTGGTCCCTGCGGCCTACGTTCTGTTGGCCAAGATGCATTCGGCCGATGTCGAAGAGGCAACAGCAGAGCCTGTGGTCCATCCGGCGTGATCGGAGCGGCCTGGCCCCATCGGTCCGTTCCGGAGATACAAAAACGCCGCGAGATGGCGTAAGACAGCGGGGAGAAACGCGACCCACCTCAACCGGCCGGAAAACGTGTGACCAGTCAGGCATTTAGATTCTGTACCGCTCCGATGATGGACTGGAGTGATACGCACTGCCGCGTGTTCCATCGGCTGCTGACGAAGCGGGCGCGGCTCTACACCGAGATGGTCACGACCGGCGCGATCATTCATGGCGATCGGCATCGGCTGCTCGGGTTCGATCCGGCGGAGCATCCGGTCGCGCTGCAGCTCGGCGGCTCCGATCCGCGCGACCTCGCGACCTGCGCGAAGATCGGCGAGGATTTCGGCTACGACGAGATCAACATCAATGTCGGCTGTCCGTCGGATCGCGTGAAGGAGGGGCGGTTCGGCGCCTGCCTGATGGCGGAGCCGCAGCTCGTCGCCGATTGCGTCGCAGCCATGAAGGCCGCGGTGAAGGTGCCGGTAACGGTCAAATGCCGCATCGGCATCGACGATCAGGACCCGGAAGTCGCGCTCGACGCGCTGGCGCGCGCGGTGGTCGCCGCCGGGGTCGATGCGCTGATCGTGCACGCCCGCAAGGCCTGGCTGAACGGCCTGTCGCCGAAGGAAAACCGCGATATCCCGCCGCTCGACTACGATCGCGTCTATCGCCTCAAGCAGGCGATGCCGACTGTCCCGATCATCATCAACGGCGGCATCAAGAGCATCGCCGAGGCGAAGCTGCATCTCGCCCATGTCGATGGCGTGATGCTCGGCCGCGCCGCCTATCAGGATCCGTGGCGGTTGCTCGATGTCGATCCGGAGCTGTTCGGCGAGGAGCGGCCGTATCCGACCATGAAGGACGCGCTTGAGGCGCTGATCCCGTATATCGAGCGTCAGCTCGCGCAGGGCCTGCGGCTGCACGCGATCACCCGGCATCTGATCGGCGCGTATCAGGGCGTGCCCGGCGCGCGCGCGTTCCGCCGCTATCTGTCGGAATTCGGCGTTCGGCCGGATGCCGATGCCAGCGTGCTGCTGAAGGCGATGGTCGCCGTCACCGATAGGGCGTCGGCCGAGGCGGCCTGAGCGCGCGGCTACGGATAGCCGTGCAGCCGAAGCTGATCGGCGCGCACCTCCCAGCTCTCCAGCCGGTCGAGGAAGCTCATGCCGAGCAGGTTGGTCTTCATCTGGCCGCGCGGGACCACCAGGGCCGGCACCGAGCGCTCCACCAGCTTGCCGATCGCGATGCTGTCGAGCGACAGCCTCGCGGCGCGGGTGCGGCCGCCGACCGTGTCGAGATCGACGTTGTAATCGAGGATTTCCAGCGGCAGCCCGGCGGCCTTGGCGGTCTCGTAGGTGAGGACCACCGACGTCGCACCGGTGTCGATCACCATCGGCGCGCTGACGCCGTTCACCTTGGCGCGCACCGCGAATTCACCGCCGGTGCCGCGCGGAATCTGCACCACCCGATCGTGAGCCGCCGCGGCCGTCGCCGCCGCCACCCGCTTGCGCACCATGGTGGAAACCGCGTCGCCGGCGTCGGAAATGCGCTTCGGATCGCCATAGGCCACGACCGCGCCGGCGGTGCCCAGCAGCACGGCCAGGACCAGCAGCAGCCGGCTCACGTGGCACCTGTCAGCGCGCGGGGGCCGGGCGCGGCTCGGGCGGTTCGAGCCCGGCTTCGGCCATCCGTGCCGGCAGCGCCGCCATGATGGTGAGGCGCTCGTCGCGGTCGAGGCGATGCCAGCGTGCGATTTCCGGCAGGGTGCGGCCGCAGCCGAAGCACAGGCTGGTTTGCGGATCGATCAGGCAGACCGCAATGCAGGGCGTTTCGATGCTCATAGCCGCTAGTGACGGACATTGGATGATTTCCGCAAGTCCCCATCGCTACAATCCGGTGCCGGCATTCATGATCGGCTTGCCGCGTGCGCGGCTGCGATCGTCGGTTTCGGTGAGGCTCGGCTGCAGCGGCGCTTCGTCGGCCATCGGCGCGAGCGCCGACATCACGCGCTCCGGCGGGAAGGTGACGATCACCTCGGTGCCGATCCGCAGCTTCGACTTCAGCGTGAAAGTGCCGCCGTGCATGTCGATCAGGCTCTTGGCGATCGGCAGACCGAGGCCGGCGCCCTGTTCGGCGGATTTGATCGAATTGGAGCCCTGGCCGAACGACGCCAGTACGATCGGAATTTCCTCTTCCGGAATTCCCGAGCCGGTGTCCTTGACGCTGAGATACTGCCCGCCGGACGCGGTCCAGCCGACCTTGAGCCAGATCTCGCCGCCCTGCGGCGTGAACTTGATCGAATTCGACAACAGGTTCAGCACGACCTGACGCACCGCGCGCTCGTCGCCCCATAGCCGCGGCATGCCCTGCTCGAATACTTCGTGGATCGTGATGCCGCGGCTGCTGGCGCGCAGCTTGAGCAGGTGATGGCAGTCGCTCACCACGTGCACCAGCGAGATCGCTTCCTCATTGAGTTCGTAGCGGCCGGCTTCGATGCGTGACAGATCGAGGATTTCGTTGATCAGGTTGAGCAGGTGGACGCCGGAATTGTGAATGTCGCCGGAGTAATCCTTGTAAACCGGAACGGCGTGGCCGCCGAAGATCTCGCTCTTCATCACCTCGGAGAAGCCGAGAATGGCATTGAGCGGCGTGCGCAGTTCGTGGCTCATCTGCGCGAGGAATCGCGATTTCGCCACGTTGGCGGCCTCGGCGCGGTGACGCGCCTCGTCGGAGATCGCCTTCGACTGTTCGAGTTCGCCGATCAGCGCGTCCTTCTCGGCGCGCGCCTCCAGCGTCGCCAGCGTCGTCGAATGCAGGCGATGCGACAGCAGCGCGAAGCACGCCTCGGCCGCGACCGTCAGGGCCGCCAGCACGTAGCCGTCGAGCGTGCCGCCGAGCGCGAAGTTGAGCGCGATCGCGCAGGTCACCGGAACGGTCGCCGCCAGCGCCGCGATCGGCAGGCTCGCCGCCAGCATGCTGGAGACAGCGACGACCAGCAGCATCAGGAACATCAGCAGCGTGTTGGAGACGGTGCTCAGTCCCAGCGGATGAACCAGGATGGAGGTCCAGCCGAGGCCGTAAAACAGGTCGAGGATCACGAAGCGCCGGTGCCACGACCGCGTGCTCTGTGGCGACGCCGGCTCCTGCAGGAAGCGCTTGCAGCCGCGGATCACCACGGCGTGGATGGAGAGCATCGCGACCGCCCAGACCGCCGCGGTGATCGGGTCGATCCAGAACCCGAACAGCGCGCCGGTGGCGATCACCAGCAGCATGATGACGAAGGAGGCCGACAGCCGGGTCTGGGCGTATTGGCGGATCAGTTCATGATCGAAGGCGGGGCGGGTGCCGCTGGTCGAAGTCAGCCGGTCGCGCGCTTCGCGTACGCGCTGAGCGGCGGCGCGCCGGTTGCGGGCCGGGGCGACCACCGGGTCCTCAGCCGGAAGCTGGAAAACTTCGGGCTTTTCGGTGGACTCACTCATCACCAACACGATTCCAGCGCAAAAAACGCGCGCAGTTACATCAGCCTATATCTGGCGAGAAATCCTTAAGAGTAGCCTTAGAGGGAAAGATATTCCGGTTAACGACGTGCTAACGATCGCGGTTACCGGAAGGTAAACACCGCGATCGTCGGCATGGTGTGGATGGCGCGCCTCAGCGCTCCAGCCGGGCCAGCAGGCTGGAGGTGTCCCAGCGGCGGCCGCCGAGCTTCTCGACTTCGGCATAGAAGGCGTCGACCAGGGCGGTGACCGGCAGGCTGGCGCCGTTGCGGCGGGATTCGGCGAGGCAGATCGACAGATCCTTGCGCATCCATTCGACCGCGAAGCCGAAATCGTATTTGCCGTCGTTCATCGTCTTGTGCCGGTTCTCCATCTGCCAGGACTGCGCCGCGCCCTTCGAGATGGTGTCGATCACCGCGTTGACGTCGAGCCCGGCCTTCTTGGCGAAATGGATGCCCTCCGACAGGCCCTGCACCAGTCCGGCGATGCAGATCTGGTTGACCATCTTGGTGAGCTGGCCGGAGCCGGCCGGGCCGAGCAGCTTGCACATCCGCGCGTAGGACGCGATCACCGGCTCGGCACGCGCATAGGCGGCCGGATCGCCGCCGCACATCACCGTCAGCACGCCATTTTCGGCACCGGCCTGTCCGCCCGACACCGGCGCATCGATGAAGCCGAAGCCGGCCTTGACGGCGGCAGCATCCAGCTCGCGCGCGACCTCGGCGGAAGCCGTGGTGTGATCGACGAACAGCGCGCCGGCCTTCATCGCCGCGAAGGCGCCGTCCGGGCCGAGCGTCACCGAGCGCAGGTCGTTGTCGTTGCCGACGCAGGCCATCACGAAGTCCTGACCCGTGGCGGCCTCGGCCGGCGTCGCCGCGGTCTTGCCGCCGAACTGATCGGCCCACGCCTTGGCCTTGGCTGGCGTGCGGTTATAGACGGTGACCTCGTGGCCTCCCTTCTTGACGAGATGTCCGGCCATCGGAAAACCCATCACGCCGAGACCGAGGAAAGCGACTTTGGCCATGTCTGTACCCTTCATTGCGCGGCTTGAACGAAGCGCCGGATAGATGAATTGAGGGAGCGGGCGGCCTGATGCAGGCCGGCGGCAGGGGCTGCAGCATAGGCCGCGAGGTTTGGCGGGCAAGAGGCCGACCGGCGATTTGTCGAGCGCGCATGGGCGACGCTGTCTTGCACTGCAGCAGGCTCATCGGCGCCGCGAGGCGCGGCGATCACGCCGCCGCGACGTGCCCGGTCCAATTCCGGCCTTGAACCGCGCGGTGCCATGTGATCGTTGAGGGCCGACCGGCGGAGGAGATTTGCATTGAGCGTCACCCAGCAACAGATTCGCGACAGCCTGGCCAAGGTGGCGACCCCGCGCGGCGTTCCGCTGATGCAAGCGGACGTGCTCTCCGAGATCGCCGTCACCGACGGCAAGGTGTACTTCTCGATCAACGTCGACGCCGCCGAAGCGCGGGCCTGGGAAAGCGTGCGGGCCGCTGCTGAAGCGGCCGTGCGCGCGGTTCCCGGCGTCGTCAGCGCGCTTGTCGCGCTGACCGCCGAGCGCAAGCCGGGCGCCCCGCAGCCGCAGCGCACCGGCGTCGCGCCGGCCTCGGCGCATCGTCCGGCCCCGACGGGAGGCGCTCAGTCGCCGATGTCCAAACAGGCGGAGATCCCGGGCGTCCGCGCGGTGATCGCGGTGGCGTCGGGCAAAGGCGGCGTCGGCAAGTCGACCACGGCGCTCAACCTCGCGCTCGGGCTGCGCGATCAGGGGCTGCGGGTCGGACTGCTCGACGCGGATATTTACGGCCCCTCGGTGCCGCGGCTGACCGGCATCCACCAGAAGCCGGAACTCGACGAGAGCCGCCGGATGATCCCGATCAAGCGCTTCGGCCTGTCGGTGATGTCGATCGGCTTCCTGGTCGACGAGGAAGCGCCGATGATCTGGCGCGGGCCGATGGTGATGTCGGCGATCACCCAGATGCTGCGCGACGTCGATTGGGGCCAGCTCGACGTGCTGGTGGTCGATATGCCGCCCGGGACCGGCGACGCCCAGCTGACGCTGGCGCAGAATGTGCCGCTGAAAGGGGCGGTGATCGTTTCGACGCCACAGGACCTCGCGCTGATCGACGCGCGCCGCGGCCTCGCGATGTTCACCAAGGTCGACGTGCCGGTGCTCGGCATCATCGAGAACATGAGCTACTTCATGTGCCCGCATTGCGGCACGCGCTCGGACATCTTCGGGCACGGCGGCGCGGCGCACGAGGCCGAGCGACTCGGCGTGCCGTTCCTCGGCGAGGTGCCGCTGCACATGGAGATTCGCGCCAGCTCCGATGCTGGCACGCCGGTGGTGGAGAGCGAGCCGAACGGTCCGCACGCGGCGATCTACCGGACCATCGCCGGCAAGGTGCGGGATCGGTTGAAAGCGGCCGCTGCAATCTGACGCAGCTTGGGCGCGTCCGGCCGGCTGTTCGCGCTGGCCTTGGATTCGACTTTGGTTGAATCTGGACTATCCGGCCGCCGGCAACGTTTCCGCCGCTGACCAATCATGATAGAGACGCACCACCAATCGGCTTCGCACGGATATATTCTTATCCGCCGACGCAGCCGGGAATCCGGGAAACGCCGGCAACCAAGGAGATGCCTTATGAAGCGTCGTGACTTTCTGAAAGTATCAGCAACCGGCGCCGCGGTCGCGGCAGTGGCTTCGCCGGCGATCGCGCAATCGTCGCCCGAAGTGAAGTGGCGGTTGACCTCGAGCTTCCCGAAGTCGCTCGACACCATCTATGGCGGCGCGGAGTATCTCTCCAAGCAGGTCGCCGAGATGACCGACAACAAGTTTCAGATCCAGGTGTTCGCCGCCGGCGAAGTCGTCCCGGGCCTGCAGGCGCTCGATGCGACCTCGAACGGCACCGTCGAGATGTGCCACACCGTATCCTACTACTATGTCGGCAAGGATCCGACCTTCGCGGTGTTCGCCTCGGTCCCGTTCGGCCTCAACGCCCGTCAGCAGAACTCCTGGCTGTATCAGGGCGGCGGCAACGAGCTCGCCAACGAATTCTACAAGAAGCACGGCGTGATCGGCTTCCCCAGCGGCAACACCGGCACCCAGATGGGCGGCTGGTTCCGCAAGGAGATCAAGACCGTCGCCGACATGAGCGGCCTCAAGATGCGCATCGGCGGCATCGCCGGTCAGGTGCTGCAGAAGGTCGGCGTGGTGCCGCAGCAGATCGCCGGCGGCGACATCTACCCGGCGCTGGAAAAGGGCACCATCGACGCCGCCGAGTGGGTCGGTCCCTATGACGACGAGAAGCTCGGCTTCCAGAAGGTCGCGAAGTACTACTACTATCCGGGCTTCTGGGAAGGCGGTCCGACCGTGCACGCCTTCGCCAATCTCGAGAAGTTCAACGCGCTGCCGAAGAGCTACCAGTCGATCCTCGCCAACGCGGCGGAAGCGACCAATACCTGGATGGCGGCGCGCTACGACATGCAGAACCCGACCGCGCTGAAGCGGCTGGTGGCGAGCGGCACGCAGCTGCGTCCGTTCTCCAACGAAATCCTCGACGCCTGCCTCAAGGCCACCAACGAGCTGTGGGGCGAGATCTCGGCGAAGAACCCCGACTTCAAGAAGGCGATCGACGCGATGCAGGCCTATCGCTCGGATCAGTATCTGTGGTGGCAGGTCGCCGAATACACCTACGACAGCTTCATGATCCGCTCGCGCACCCGCGGCTGATCAAGCAAGCATCGTTACCAAACAATCAGCCCGGCCTCCGCGAGGAGGCCGGGCTTTTTTTGTTGCCTACAGGTCTGTCTGAATTTGATCCGGCCTTCATTCTGAGAGACCGTGCCGACGGTGGAGCTCAAGGCGCTTGTTGGTCTCCGCGGCGTCTCAGCCCGTCATTGCGAGCGGAGCGAAGAAATCCACCGCCGTGCACCGATCTGGATTGCTTCGTCGCGGAGCCTGTGCCCGGACGGCGCGAAGCGCCGATCCGGGTGCTCCTCGCAATGACGGCGAGGGCCTCGTGCCCCAATCAGAACTTCGGCGGCCCGAAGTCGAGCTGCGGGGTTTCCATCTGCGGGATGTCGATCTGCACCTTGGACGGATCGACCGTGCTGGCAATGCCTTTGTAGTGCATCACCATGGCCGGGAAGGTGATCACCAGGCCCACCATGATCAGCTGAATGATCACGAACGGCACCGAGCCCCAGTAGATCTGGCCGGTGGTGACCGGCTCCATCCGCTTGCCGCTGACCCGGTCGATGTAGGATTCCTTCGGCGCCACCGATCGCAGATAGAACAGCGCGAAACCGAACGGCGGGTGCATGAACGAGGTCTGCATGTTGACGCCGAGGATGACGCCGAACCAGATCAGGTCGATGCCCAGCTTCTCGGCCGGCGGGCCGAGCAGCGGAATGACGATGAAGGCGAGTTCGAAGAAGTCGAGGAAGAACGCCAGCACGAACACGAAGGCGTTGACGAAGATCAGGAAGCCGATCTGGCCGCCGGGCAGCGACACCAGCAGTTCCTCGACCCAGCGATGGCCGTCGACGCCGTAGAAGGTCAGTGAGAACACGCGGGCGCCGACCAGGATCATCACCACGAAGGCCGACAGCTTGGCGGTCGCTTCGGTCGCCTGACGCGTCAGGTCGAAGGTCAGCCGGCCCTTCATCAGCGCCAGGATCACCGCGCCCGCGGCGCCCATCGCGCCACCTTCGGTCGGCGTCGCGACGCCGATGAAGATGGTGCCGAGCACCAGGAAGATCAGGCCGAGCGGCGGCACCATCACGAACACGACCTGCTCGGCGAGCTTGGAGAGCAGGTTCAGCCGCGTCACCCGGTTGATCACCGCGATCACGAACGACATCGCGACCGTCACCGACATCGTCAGCACGACGTAGTCGGCGCCGCCTTTGACCTCGGTGAAGCTCATCGCCACGATGCCGACCGCGGTGGACAGCGCCACCACGAGATACAACGACATCGTCAGGGTGCGGATTACGCCGATGAACGGCCGGAACAGCACGGCGAGCAGGATCACGAACCAGAAGCCCTGCATCACCAGCTTGGACAGGCCGATCTTGGCGAAGGCCGGCATGCTCCAGTCGAACAGGTCGAGATGCACGGCGAAGAAGTACGCCGTGGCGGCGGCCGAGATCGCCGCCAGCGGCATGATCAGCGGATGGCGGGCGGTTTCGGGCTCGCGCAGCGTCTGCGCTTCGAGCGGCAGGCCGGGCGCGGCCTGCGGGGCTAACACCGTGACCAGGAAGATGTAGAAGGCATACAGCAGCGACAGCACGATGCCGGGAATGAACGCGCCTTCGTACATGTCGCCGACCGAGCGGCCGAGCTGGTCGGCCATCACGATCAGCACCAGCGACGGCGGGATGATCTGCGCCAGCGTGCCGGACGCGGCGATGATGCCGGTGGCGACGCGGCGGTCGTAGCCGTAGCGCAGCATGATCGGCAGCGAGATCAGGCCCATCGAGATCACCGACGCGGCGACCACGCCGGTGGTGGCGGCGAGCAGGGCGCCGACGAACACCACCGCATAGGCGATGCCGCCGCGGATCGAGCCGAATAACTGACCTATGGTCTCGAGCAGATCCTCGGCCATGCCGGATCTCTCCAGCACAAGCCCCATGAAGGTGAAGAAGGGAATCGCCAGCAGGGTGTCGTTGTTCATCACGCCATAGACGCGATCCGGCAGCGCCTGCATGAAGTCGGGGCGGAACAGTCCGAGCTCGATGCCGATGAAGGCGAATAGCAGGCCGTTAGCAGCCAGCGAAAAAGCGACCGGGTAGCCCAGCAGCAGAAAGATCACCAGGGAGCCGAACATGATCGGCGCCATGTAGTGGATGAACATTGCGGTCATTCGACCCGGTCCCCCTCAGACAATGACCACAGTTCGATTTACGGCTTGTCGCCGGTGATGTTCATCACCAGCCGCTCGGCTTCGAGCTCGGCGGCGTGCGCCGAACTCTTGGCGTTGCTGTCCGGGATGGTCCCGGCCAGCATCGCGGCGCGTTTGATGATTTCGGAAATGCCCTGGATGATCAGCAGTACGCAGGCGATCATGATCAGCGACTTCGCCGGCCACTGCGGCAGGCCGCCGGCGCTGAACGACTGCTCGTTCTGGCGATAGGACACGAGGAAGAAGGGGATCGACCACCACAGCAGGATGATGGCGAACGGCATCAGGAAGAAGACGTGACCGATCATGTCGATCCAGCCGCGTACCTTCAGCGGCAGGGTGTGATTGATGATGTCGATCCGGATGTGTTCGTTACTCAGCAGCGTCCAGGGCGAGCACAGCAGAAACACGATGCTGAACAGCACCCATTGCAGCTCGAGGAAGGAGTTCGACGACATGTCGAGGAGTTTGCGGATGATGGCGTTGGCCGACGAAATGATCACCGCGACCACGATCAGCCATGACAGCCAGCGTCCGACCAATGTGTTGAACGCGTCGATCTTCCGGCTCAGTGCCAGCAAAGCCTGCAACGGTCGACTCCTCCCGCATGGCCCTGATCATGCAGTGTTCGATCCTGCACTTGCAGCCAGGGCGTGAAACGGGGGCACCATTTCAGCGCGTACGCATGCCGTCAATCGGAATTTGGCATTCCGATGACGTATCAAAAGGTTGAGGTGAAATAACGAGCAGGCCGCCGGGCGATCAACCGCCGGTGACGCTCATGTGGCGGCTCACGCTCGGCCTGTTGTGCTTGCGGTCGATAATGAAATCGTGGCCCTTCGGCTTGCCGCCGATGGCGCGGTCGATTGCAGCATTGAGCAGGTCGTCGTCGGGCGACGCGCGCAGCGGACGCCGCAGGTCGGACGCGTCTTCCTGGCCGAGGCAGGTGTGGATCGTGCCGGTGCAGGTGATCCGCACCCGGTTGCAGGATTCACAGAAATTGTGGGTGAGGGGGGTGATGAAGCCGAGCTTGCCGCCGGTTTCCTCGACGCGGACATAGCGCGCCGGACCGCCGGTCGAATCGGGCAGATCGCTCAGCGTGTAGTTGTTGGCGAGCCGGGCGCGGACCAGCGACAGCGGCACGTATTGATCGATGCGGCCTTCGCCGACCTCGCCGAGCGGCATCACCTCGATCAGCGTCAGGCCCATGCCGAGGCCGTGTGCCCACCGCATCAGCGCCGGGATCTCGTCCTCGTTCTCGCCCTTCAGCACCACGGCGTTGATCTTGACGGCGAGACCGGCGGCGAGCGCGGCGTTGATGCCTTCGAGCACGCGATCGAGATCGCCCCAGCGGGTGATGGCGCGGAACTTGGCCGGATCGAGCGTATCGAGCGAGACGTTGACGCGGCGCACGCCGCAATCGCGCAGCTCGGCGGCGAAGCGGGCGAGCTGCGATCCGTTGGTGGTCAGCGTGAGTTCGTCGAGCGCGCCGGAATCGAGATGGCGCGACAGCGAGCGCACCAGCGACATCATGTTGCGGCGGACGAGGGGCTCGCCGCCGGTCAGCCGCAGCTTGCGGACGCCCCGGGCGATGAAAGCCGAGCAGAGACGGTCGAGTTCTTCGAGCGTCAGCAGATCCGCGCGCGGCAGGAAGGTCATGTCTTCCGACATGCAGTACACGCAGCGGAAATCGCAACGATCGGTGATCGACACCCGCAGGTAGCTGATCGTTCGACCAAACGGATCGGTCATCGCCGATCCCCCAGCGCGCGGGGACATCACATCACTGATCATTCGCGGCCCTGTCAGACACGCCCGCACCATGGCGGGCGTTCGACTTTATATTTAGGCATGATCAGGGCGGCACACAATCGCATCGTGGGCCGCAGCGCCCGTCAACGTGCGGGTGCGGCAGCCGGGGCCGGGAACGGCGAGCCTTCGGCAGCCGGCGCGGCCGCGGCGGCCGCCGGCTTCGGCTTGCGCACGCGCTTGGCGGCCTTCTTGCGGGCGGGCTTCAGCGGCTGCAACTCGGCGACGACCGGGTTCGGCGTCGCGGTCACGGTCGCGGAGGTCGTGAAGTCGCCCGGGTTGACCACCACCTGCACCGGAACGGTCGCGGGCTGGAACTTGTCGAGGCTGAAGGTGACGCTGAAATCGTTACCGGGAACCGTGATCGAGCACGGCGTCTTGCAGCTTTGGCCGGAAGAGGCGAGCGCCTCGGCACCCGGCGGCGTCGATTCGAGCTGGACGGTCGTGGTCGGCGGAGCCGACTTGAACGCGTCGAACGACATGGAAGAACAGCCGGCAAGGCTCAGACCTGCCGCAGCGATAACGACGAGACGACGCATGGATACCCACCCTTGGTGCGGCTAACAGCCACAGCCCCCGGCGGGACCATAAAAGGCTCGGCGGGCGCATGCAACTGCCCGCTCCGCAATCTTAAGTATTGGTTAACGTAACTTGCCGCGCAGACCGTGTGGCCCACCGGCCTCAGACGGGCAGCAGCCGGGTCACCGCCTGCGGCAGGTCGCGCATGTGGCCGACCACGACGTCCGGATTGAGCTCGGCGATCGGAACCTCGGTGTAGCCGAATTCCACCCCGATCACCGGGACGCCCGCGCGGCGGGCGACGCCGACATCGGGACCGGCATCGCCGACCATCACGGTCGCGGCAAGGCTGCCGCCGGCCTTGGCGACGGTCTCGCGCAGGATGGTCGGGTCCGGCTTGGCCGCCCCGAACGTATCCGCGCCGCAGATCGCGGCGAAGCGGGAGCTGAGGCCGAGCTGGTCGAGCAGCAGCTTCGACAGCCATTCCAGCTTGTTGGTGCAGACCGCAAACTGGTAGCCCTGACCCGACAGGTGGTCCAGCGTGGCTTCCAGCCCCTCGAACGGGCGGGATTCGACTGCGATGTTGGCGGCGTAATAGTCGATGAAATCGACCGCCAGCCGGTTGACGTCGTCGGGGCTGATGACGCGGCCGTCGAGCTCCAGGCCGCGCTCGAGCAGGCGCCGGGCGCCTTGTCCGATCATGTTGCGCGCCTTGGCCAGCGGTACGGCGGGCATGCCTTCCCGGACCAGGATGTAGTTGAGGGCGTTGATCAGGTCCGGCGCGGTGTCGATCAGCGTGCCGTCCAGGTCGAAAACAACGGTGCGAACTGTGCTCATGGGATCAGCGCTACCGTTCCCAGCGGATTTCTGCAACCGGACGATGGGCGGCCGGGACCGGAATCCGCCCTGTTGTTCTCCCGCAAACGCCGCTAGATATGCCGCGCCCGCGGGGACTCGGGCGCGAGCGGGGGTATCCGATGGACAAGGAAAATCTGAAGCGGCAAGCGGCAGCGCGGGCCCTGGAAGAGGTGCGCAGCGGCATGAGGCTCGGCCTCGGCACCGGCTCCACCGCCAAGCATTTCGTCGAGCTGCTCGGCGAAAAGGTCCGCGGCGGGCTCGATGTCATCGGCGTGCCGACCTCGGAGGTGACCCGCGCCGACGCCGAGCGCTGTGGGATCCGGCTGACAACGCTCGATGAGATCGACCATCTCGACCTGACGGTGGACGGCGCCGACGAGGTCGATACGCGGCTCGACCTGATCAAGGGCGGCGGCGGCGCGCTGCTGCGCGAGAAGATCGTCGCGGCGGCATCCGATCGCATGATCGTGATCGCCGACGAATCGAAATGGGTCGAGCGGCTCGGCCGCTTTCCGCTGCCGGTGGAGGTGATCCCGTTCGGCCTCGCGGCGACGCGCCGGGCGATCGAAAAGGCCTGCGGAGATGTCGGCGCGGCGGGCGAATTAAAGCTGCGCGCTGGCAAGGACGGCCATGCTTTCGTCACCGATGGTGGCCACTGGATCGTCGATGCCCATCTTGGGCAAATCTCGGATGCTCCTCGCCTGGCCCAGTTATTGTCCGCGATTCCGGGCGTAGTCGAGCATGGATTGTTTATCGGCATCGCCGGCACGGTCGTGCTCGCGGGGGCCGAAGGAATTCGAACTGTCGAACGGGCGTAGCGCCCACATCCTGGAGAATTGCAATGAAGTACCTGTCGAAAGCACTGCTGGCCGCCGGCCTGTCGCTGGGCATCGCGCTGTCCGCGGGGCAGGCGATGGCCCAGGCGAAGCCGCCGACCCCGGCGGCGATCGCCGCCGCCAAGGAGATCCTGGAGCTGAAGCGCGCCAACACTATCTATGCCAATGCGGTGCCGAACATCGTCCAGCGCACCATGGACACCCTGATGCAGACCAATCTGAACTATCAGAAGGATCTCAAGGAAGTCGCCGAGGTCGTCGCCAAGAACATGGCCGGCCGCGAGAAGGAGATCGGCGACGGCATGGCGAAGATCTACGCGCAGGACTTCACCGAGCAGGAGCTGAAGGATCTGGTGACGTTCTACAAGACGCCGCTCGGCCAGAAGCTGCTGAACGAGGAGCCCAAGGCGATCGCCTCGAGCATGCAGTACATGAACCAGTGGGCGCAGACCTTCGCCGAGGAAGTCAACGGCCAGTTCCGCGCCGAGATGCGCAAGCGCGGCAAGGCGATCTGATCGACGGCATCTAATTCGTCATTGCGAGCGAAGCGAAGCAATCCAGCCGCGTGCACTGTCTGGATTGCTTTGTCGCTTCGCTCCTCGCAATGACGAGGGCGCTTTTCAGGCCGCACTCTCAGGGCGAACATGTCATGACCGACTTCGACACAGATCTGTTCGTCATCGGTGGTGGGTCCGGCGGCGTGCGCGCCGCCCGGATCGCCGCCGGCCACGGCGCCCGCGTGATGATCGCCGAGGAATATCGCTTCGGCGGCACCTGCGTGATCCGCGGCTGCGTCCCGAAGAAGCTGATGGTCCACGCCTCGCACGTTCACGACGAGATCCGCGACGCCGCGGGTTTCGGCTGGATCATTCCGGAAGCACGTTTCGACTGGCCGACGCTGGTCGCCAACATCGACACCGAGATCGCGCGGCTCGAGAAGATCTACGCCACCAATGTCGAGAAGACGGGCGCGCGGACCATCAAGGCGCGCGCCGTGTTCGAGGACCCGCATACGCTGCGGCTGTCGACCGGCGAGACCATCCGGGCTCAGCACGTGCTGATCGCCACCGGCGGCGCGCCCAACCACGGCACCATGATCCCGGGCATCGAGCACGTGATCTCGTCCAACGAAGTCTTCCACCTCAAGCAGTTGCCGAAGCGCATCCTGGTCCAGGGCGGCGGCTATATCGCGCTGGAATTCGCCTGCATCTTCGCGGGCCTCGGCAGCGACGTCACCGTGGTGTATCGCGGCGACAACGTGCTGCGCGGCTTCGACGAGGACGTCCGCACCCACGTCCGCACCGAGATGGAGCGGGCCGGCATCACCATCCTGACCGGCTGCACCGTCGCGCGGGTCGAGAAGCCGGGCGAGGAGTACATCTCGCATCTGTCGAGCCGCTCCAGTGTCGCGTCCGATCAGGTGCTGTTCGCGATCGGCCGTCACCCCAACGTCGCCAATCTCGGGCTCGAAAAGGCCGGCGTGGCGATGAATCCGGACAATGGCGGCATCGCCGTCGATGAGTTCTGCCGGACCTCGGTGCCGCACATCTACGCGATCGGCGACGTCACCCATCGGACCAACCTGACGCCGGTGGCGATCCGCGAGGGCCACGCGTTCGCCGACACCGTGTTCGGCAAGCGGCCCGTGCAGGTCGACTACACCAACATTCCGACCGCGGTGTTCTCGCAGCCGGAGGTCGGCACGGTCGGCCTCACCGAGCAGCAGGCCCGCGCGATGTATCCGCGCGTCGACATCTACCGGACCGATTTCCGCCCGCTGAAGGCGACCGTGTCGGGCAGCCAGATCCGCACGCTGATGAAGCTGGTGGTCGACGGCGCCACCGACCAGGTAGTCGGCTGCCACATCGTCGGCCCCGAGGCGGGCGAGCTGGTGCAGGTGCTGGCGATCGCGGTGAAGATGAAGGCCACCAAGGCCGACTTCGACGCCACCATGGCGCTGCACCCGACCGCCGCCGAAGAGCTGGTGACGATGCGGACGCCCACGGCCCGCTACGGCCTCGAAGCCGCGGAGTAGCCTCCCGGCGGCCCGGCCTGCGGCCGGCGTCCGTGATTGCCCGGAATTGATTTCCGCTGCCCACGCAACAGGTTGTAGTCTTGGGCGGATTTCCGTCTAGCGATTGGCGGGGAGGCTGTGTATAACGCGGCCGCCGCGAACCATTGTTAAGTCGTGGCTTTCCTTCAGGAGTTGGTCCCATGTCCGAGCGGTGGACACCCGATAGTTGGCGCAGCAAGCCCGTGCAGCAGATGCCGGGTTATCCCGACGCGAAAGCGCTTGCGGATGTCGAGGCCCAGCTCGCGACGTTTCCGCCGCTGGTGTTCGCCGGCGAGGCGCGCAACCTGAAGAAGCAGCTCGCCAGCGTGGCGGCGGGCGAGGCGTTCCTGCTGCAGGGTGGTGACTGCGCCGAGAGCTTCGCCGAGCACGGCGCCAACAACATCCGCGACCTGTTCCGCGTCTTCCTGCAGATGGCGATCGTGCTGACTTACGCCGGCGCATCGCCGGTGGTGAAGGTCGGCCGCATCGCCGGCCAGTTCGCCAAGCCGCGCTCGGCCCCGGTCGAGAAGCGCGACGGCCTCGAGCTGCCGAGCTATCGCGGCGACATCATCAACGACATCGCCTTCACCGAGGACGCGCGCGTGCCGGATCCGCGCCGCCAGCTCGAAGCCTATCGGCAGTCGGCCGCGACCCTCAACCTGCTGCGCGCCTTCGCCAAGGGCGGCTATGCCAGCGTCGAGAACGTGCATCGCTGGATGCTGCAGTCGGTCAGCGACAGTCCGCAGTCGAAGGCCTACGCGGATCTCGCCGATCGCGTCTCAGGCGCGCTCGATTTCATGCGCGCCTGCGGCCTGACCTTCGCGGTCGATAGCTCGCTCGGCACCACCGATTTCTACACCAGCCACGAGGCGCTGCTGCTCGGTTACGAGCAGGCGATGACCCGCGTCGACTCGACCACCGGCGACTGGTACGCGACCTCGGGCCACATGCTGTGGATCGGCGACCGCACCCGCCAGCTCGACCATGCCCATGTCGAGTACTTCCGCGGCATCAAGAATCCGATCGGCCTGAAGTGCGGCCCGTCGCTGAAGACCGACGAGCTGCTCAAGCTGATCGACGTGCTCAACCCCGAGAACGAACCCGGCCGGCTGACGTTGATCGGCCGGTTCGGCCACGAGAAGATCGGCGATCACCTGCCGGCGATGGTCCGCGCCGTGCAGCGCGAGGGGCGCAACGTCGTGTGGTCGTGCGACCCGATGCACGGCAACACCATCACCTCGAACTCCGGCTACAAGACCCGGCCGTTCGACCGCATCCTGTCGGAAGTGCGCTCGTTCTTCGCGGTCCACGCCGCGGAGGGGACGCATGCCGGCGGCGTGCATCTGGAGATGACCGGCCAGAACGTCACCGAGTGCCTTGGCGGCGCCCGCGCGATCACCGACGAAGACCTCAACAACCGCTATCACACCGCCTGCGACCCGCGGCTCAACGCCGAGCAGTCGATCGACATGGCGTTCCTGATCGCGGATCAGCTGAAGCAGGGCCGCGCCGGCAAGGTCAGTCCGCTGCCGGTGGCGGCTGGGCTGTAAGAGTCGGCCACCATCATCGATCTCTCTTCCGTCATGGCCGGGCTCGTCCCGGCCATCCACGCCTTACTTGGCGTCGCCTCCGAAGACGTGGATGCCCGCGACAGGCGCGGGCATGACGACAAATAGGGGCTGCGGGTCAGTTGCTGAGGTTCTGGCGGGCGACGATCAATTCGTGGCGCGGACTGAAGTTCGCGACCCGTTCCGAACAGGCGATCCGCGAGGAGCTGGTCGCGCTGGTGCTGGCCGTGCCGGCCGCCTGGCTGATCGGCGCAACGCCGGCGCGCCGCGTCGAACTCGTCGCGGTGGTGGCGCTGGTGATCGTGGTCGAACTGCTCAACACCGCGATCGAGAAGCTCGCCGACCGGCTCACCACCGAACACGACCCGCAGATCGGCCGGGTCAAGGACATGGGCTCGGCCGCGGTCGGCGTCGCGCTGGCGATCGCCGGGCTCCTCTGGCTGTTCGCGCTCGGCGAACGCATGGGCGTGTTCTAGCGCCGCCGATTGCGGACCGGCCAGGGGGCCGTTACATCTCGGGCATGACCGACACAGCCCGCTTCACCCTCACGCTCGCCCAGCTCAACCCGACGGTCGGCGATGTCGCCGGCAACGCCGACAAGGCCCGCGCCGCGCGCAAGCAGGCGGCGGCGGACGGCGCCGCGCTGATCGTCTTCCCCGAGCTGTTCATCGCCGGCTATCCGCCGGAGGATCTGGTGCTGAAACCGGCCTTCCAGGCCGCGTGCCGCTCCGCCGTGGAGGAGCTGGCGCGCGAGACCGCCGATGGCGGGCCGGCGATGCTGATCGGCTCGCCCTGGGTCGATAACGGCAAGCTGTACAACGCCTGCGCGCTACTCGATGGCGGCCGGATCGCGGCGATCCGCTACAAGGTCAATCTGCCGAATTACGGCGTGTTCGACGAGAAGCGGGTATTCGCCCGCGGCCCGGTGTCCGGTCCGGTGACGATCCGCGGCGTGCGGGTCGGCGTGCCGATCTGCGAGGACACCTGGCTCGAGGAATCCGAAGAGTACGAGAACGTCGTCGAGTGCCTGGCCGAGACCGGCGCCGAGCTTCTGATCGTGCCGAACGGCTCGCCCTATGCGCGCGGCAAGCAGGACCTGCGGATGTCTGTGTCGGTGGCGCGCGTCACCGAAAGCGACCTGCCGCTGGTCTATCTCAATCAGGTCGGCGGCCAGGACGAACTGGTGTTCGACGGCGCGTCCTTCGTGCTCAACGCCGATCGCACGCTGGCAGCGCAGCTGCCCGGCTTCGCCGAGAGCCTCACCACGCTGAGCTTCGCCAAGGGCGCGGCAGGCTGGCGCTGCGACGGTCAGGTCGCGCCGGTGATCGAAGGCGACGAGGCTGACTACGCGGCCTGCGTGCTCGGTCTGCGCGACTACGTGCGGAAGAACGGCTTCCCCGGCGTGCTGCTCGGCATCTCCGGTGGCATCGACTCGGCGCTGTGCGCGGCGATCGCGGTCGATGCGCTCGGCGCCGAGAAGGTTCGCGGCGTGATGCTGCCGTTCCGCTACACCGCGCAGATCTCGCTCGACGACGCGGCGCGGCTCGCGGGCGCGCTCGGCTTCAGCTACGAGGTGCTGCCGATCGCCCAGGCGGTCGAAGGCTTCGAGGCGATCCTGGCGAAGCCGTTCGCGGGGCTGGAGCGCGACATCACCGAAGAGAATCTGCAGGCGCGCACCCGCGGCACGCTGCTGATGGCGATCTCCAACAAGACCGGCGCCATGGTGGTGACCACCGGCAACAAGTCGGAAATGAGCGTCGGCTACGCCACGCTGTATGGTGACATGAACGGCGGCTTCAACCCGATCAAGGACATCTACAAGACCCAGGTGTTCCGGATGTCGAGCCTGCGCAACCGCTGGAAGCCCGACGGCGCGCTCGGCCCGGACGGCGAGGTGATCCCGGAAAGCATCATCGTGCGACCGCCGACCGCCGAACTCCGCGAAGACCAGACCGACCAGGACTCACTGCCGCCCTACGACATGCTCGACGGCATCCTCGAACGCTTAGTCGAACGCGAAGAGCCGCTGGCCTCGATCGTCGCCGAAGGTTTTGACAAGGACACGGTGGTGCGGATCGACCGGTTGTTGAACATCGCCGAATACAAACGCCGCCAAGCCGCGCCGGGCGTGAAGGTGACGCGCAAGAACTTCGGCCGAGATCGGCGCTATCCGATCACCAACCGCTTTCGCGACAAGGCGGAAGCGCTGGCCGAGCCGGACGAGTCGCTGCTGGTGCGGGCGGGTCGCGCGTCGAGCGAGGCGTTCGAGGGGTAGGAGACGGAGTAGTTGCACCGCAACCAAGCTCAGGCGGCTTGCTAACAGGCAGGTTGTATCGTCTCGCCTTGTTCTTTCCAGGGAGCCGCCGTTCTGCCAGACTTCTCCCACGCCCGCACAGACGGGCTTCAAGGGTTGGGAGGACGTCATGCTGACACGGAGAGGATTTGCGGCGGTCGCTGGCTGTGCGATCTGCAGCATCGCGGGGTTCGGGGCGACCGAGGCCTTCGCGCAGGGAGCCGCCGCCACGACCGCCAACGGCGTCACGCGCAAGATCCTGAGCCGCACCGATGGTCCGGCCGCGGGCTATGAGACGATTATCATGGACGTGACGCTCGATGCCGGAGCGACCGTCGGCCGCCATACGCATCCGGGGATCGAGTCGACCTATGTGATGGAAGGCGAGCTTGAGCTTCCGATCGAGGGACGGCCGACCACGATTGCCAAGGCCGGCGAGGCCTTCCAGGTCCCACCCAACACGCCGCACGCCGGCGGCAAACCGTCGACGGCGAAGACCCGGCTGATGGTCAACTACATCGTCGAAAAGGGCAAGCCGCTCGCTAGCCCGGCGTAAGGCCGCCGGACCACTCGCTTCGTTCGTCATGGCCGGGCTTTGTCCCGGCCATCCACGTTCTTGCGGGTGCGTTCCGAAATGGTGCTGCAGCGTCTAGTGACAAGCGCACGCAGGATGAGTGAAGCGCGCGCTGATGGTATTCGGCGCTGCTGAATTGCGAGCGCCTCGCGAGCCGGTCTCAAGGTACCGCCGTGATTGTGGTTCCGGACCGGCGCCTCGGCGGCAGATTCGTGGCGGGAGCGCCTGTTCGGATTGTGGCGGAGAACACCGTTTCGCCGCAACGAATTTTGCCGCCGCGCGCCGCTGCCACAGGTTTGCCGCATGGTTTTTTGGGTGGCTTATCGGGGCATTCGCGGTCCCCGCGACCTTGCAGCGGGGGCCGTGACCCGGTTTGATGACGGCGTCACAAACAACCGCGCCGTCGCCTCGCCCAGCACATCGGCGCGGCACGGGCAGACCACAGCGAGCCGTGAATGCCGATCCGCGATCCTGCCGCCATGGGCCTCGATCCGTCTCGACCTGCTACGCCTTTCGTGTTCGCCGAGGCCGCGCTGCGGTCGCTGCGGCCGGTCTTCGGCGCGAGCCGTGCGGTGTTCTCGGATCGACAGCGCGGCCGGCCGGGCGAGATGCACTTCATCAACTGGCCGTCCTGGTGCAAGTCGCATTACTGCGCCGAGGTACGCGCCCGCGATCCGATCCGGACCTGGCTGGACGGCGGTGCTGCATCCCGAGATGACGGCGTCGCGCGGCTGTCCGAACTGATGCCTGCGGCGCGGTCTGATGAACCGCTGCTGAGTGATTGCGGGGCGGCGTTCGTGCTGACGCTGGCGCTGCGCGACCGCAACCGGATCGTCGGCGCTCTGAGCTTGGTCCGCGATGCCAGCCGCGGCGATTTCAACGAGCGCGACCGCGGGATGGCGGTGTCGTTGCTGCCGCTTCTGGAAATGGCGTATGGCGGCGTGGCGGCGCGTCTCGACACGGCGCAGCGACCGGCTGGCGATGATCCACTGCGCGCGCTTACGCCGCGCGAAAGCGAAGTCGCGAGGCTCGCTGCGGCAGGCTATTCCAACAAATCGATCGCCCGGATGCTCGATATCAGTCCGTGGACGATCAAGAACCAGATGCGCGCGGTGCTGGACAAGACCGGCACGCGCAATCGCACCGAGCTGAGCGCGCTACTTGGATCGCGGGCCAGCGCGGACGACGCCCGTTAGTTGCCGCGCGCGATCAAATCCTCCGCGGCCTTCAGCCCCGACCAATGCGCCTGACCGACCGTGCTGTTGGTGAGGTAGTCGCCGCAGAACGCGACGCGCGGCATCGGGCCGAGCTCGAGAAAGCGGCGCAGGCCGCGGATGTAGCCCTTGGGGCGCTTGCAGATCGCATCGGGCTGACGCGAGATGAAGCTGTCGATCACCCGCGTTTCGGCGAGCTGGGGCAGGGCGTCGACCACGTCGCTCCAGGCGATCGTGAGCAGATCCGCCGTGCTGGCGTCGGCATGCTGCCGGCAGCCCCAATCCTTCCACTGCGAATGGGCGAAGGTCGTGCCGTCGCCCATGTCGGTGAAGCGCAGATTGCCGGTGCGGCGGAAGCCGTCGGCGGCGGGCAGCAAGTAGGTGTCGAGAAGATCGCCTTTGGGCCGGTCGAGCAGATAGTAGACGATGTGGTGGCCGGCGTAGTCGACGCCGTCGAAGAAGCGTCGTCGCTCCGCATCGAGCCCCGGCATCAGCGCCGACACCTTGTTGCCCGGCACGGCCATCACCACTGCGTCGCCCCGAACGGTCTCACTGCCGCCATTGCTGATCGCATCGACTTCCACGCCGTCCGCGCGGGTGCGAACTTCGGCGACGCTGCAGCCGAGCCGGAGGTCGACGCGCGGATCGGCGGCGAGGCTGCGGCCGAGCTCCCAGGTGATCCGGCCGGCCCCGCGCTCCTTGAAGCTCCAGATCTGATCGCCCGACCAAGACAACCGTCCGGCCGTGCTCCAGGCCGTCCAGGTGAGCGAGAAGTCGTCTTCGCCATAGCCGCAGAACATCGCGACGCACGGCTCGAGGAAGTAATCGACGAAGGTCGGCGAGAAGCGCCGGAAGTACTCGCAGGCGTTGACGTCGTCGAACGCCGCCGCGCTGGTGATGTCGCGTGGATCGCCGTTCATGGCGATCTGCGCCAGTTTCGGCAGCGTTGCCAGCAGACGGGTTTTCTCGGCGAAGGGGATATACGGATGCTTGGCCGCCGCAATCAGGTCGAAGGCGCCGAAGCCGACGTTCTGTTTGCGCTTGACCAGCACGTTCCAGCGGTGCGCGGCCGCCAGGTCGGCGATGCCGTCGGGCTTGTCGATACCGAGCTTGCGGGCGAGATCGCCGAGGTTGGTTTCGGCGCCGAGAAAGGCGAACGCGCCGGTGACGGCCCACACGCCGTGCCACAGCACGGAGCGGCAACGCCCGCCCGGCTCGGTGTCCTGTTCGAGCAGCACGACCTCGTGGCCATCGTCACGCAGCCGATCGGCCGCGCCCAATCCGGCAATGCCGCCGCCGACAACGATGACCCGCATGCTGCGCCTCCTCTGACATCGCGAGAGAGGCTGCAGGCTGGAGCATGGCGACGCGAGGGACCATAGCCCCGATGGGCTATGTGGCTCGTCGTCTGCGACCGGGCCGGCTTAGCGCGTGTTGGGCAGGAAGGTCGGGCCAACGGTGCGGATCTTGTTCGGATCGGTCGCGGGCGCGCCCGGGTCCGGTTGCGCGGCGGCGCCGTTGGCAGTGGCCGGAGCGGGGGCCGCGCCCTTCCGGGCATTGGCGCGCTGCGCCGGCGGCAACGCCATGCGCTTGGCGCTCTCTTCGGTGACGATGATGTCGCCGTGTTCGCGCGCGGACGTATCGTCGACGCCCTTCAGCGCGTCGGCCCAGCTCTGGTTCGCCGCCTTGCAGGTGCACGCCGGATCGAACGACTGCCGATAGCGGAAGGCTGCGGGCAGCGACGTGTAGGGCTGGCCGCTGATCGACACCGCGGAGTTCATGTCCTGCCCGGGATTGCGATACGCATACAACGCGGCATCGGAGGCCGGGCACAGGCTCTTGCAGGTCTTTTCGTCGTCGGCGAAGCGGGCCGGGACGGTGGCGAAGGAGATCGGGAAGTAATAGCCGTCGCAGGTGCGCACGCAGACGGTGCGGAACGTGCCGCCGTCGGTGTTGAAGTCGGGCAGCGGTGCGCCGGGGGCGCCCGGCGCTGGCGACGCGTTGCCGCCGAACAGGTTGTTGAGGAAGCCTCCGCCGCCCTGCTGCGCGGCCGCGGCGTATTGCGGGCCGCAATTGTTCTGCGCCAGCGCGGTCAGCACCGAGCGGCGCTGATTGTCACGGTCGGACCCGCCGGGCCCGCCGGAGCGCAGGCGCTCCAGGCTCGACGTCATCTGGTCGAGATTGCCGCGCATCTGCTGGATCTGGTTGTTGACCGGACCGCACTGCGCCGACTGGCCATTGAACAGCGAGAAGAAGCCCGAGCTGTCGCAGCCCATCCGCTTGGCCTGCATGGTGACGCGGTCGAGTTCGCCCTGTTGGCGATTGACGGCGTCCTCGTAGCGACGGATCTGGTCGGCGCGCGCCGGGTCGCCGCCGCCGCGGTCGATCGAGGCGAGCTGCGCTTCGAGCCGCGGGCAGACCGGATTGACCGCGCCGCCCTGCTGGCCGCCGGGTGCCTGCTGATAGCCGGTCGGCGGGTAACCCTGCTGCGCCAGCGCGGCGGACGACAGCATCGCGGCAGCCGCCAGGACAGCGCCACTCAGCCACCGGCGGCGGATCAAACTCGCGGTCTCGAAGAAGTCGGGCATTCAGGAATTCCGGCGGATGGTGATCTCGGCGATCGGCCGAATCGTCTCAGCAAATCCGCGCGATCGATGCCGTCCGGCAATCGGTTCAAGCCGCGACGGTTGCGGGTCTTCTACCGGCTTCTCGCGGCATCGTCACGTCGTTTCCGGGGCGTCTCTGTGGCGAAACCCCAGGCATTTTCGCGCAGTTCAGCGCTGGCAGGTGATCGCCACATACTCGTTGCAACCGCCTCGGCCGCAGGCAAGACCCGCGGTCTTCGGCACCGCGCCGGTGATCTCGTCGGGATCGACCCGGCGATAGGCGAGAGCCTGGGCGAAATCCCGCGCTTGGCAATAGGCAAGGGCCGCATGGGCCCCGCAGCTTTCGCTCTTCGCCAGACACTGATCGATGCCATAGCCGTCCGGCTGGTTGGCAACGATGAAGACGCGGCTGTCGGCCACGGCGGCCGACGCGGACAGCAGCGCCGAGCAGGCAAAAAGAGCGGGAAGGAGCTTCATGGGACACCGGTGAGCAAGGGCGCCGAGCCCCGATCAATAATCGGGAAATGGTAAAGAATCGTTAACCATGGCGAGGAGCCGTGGCGCTGGGCGTTAGGCGCCGATCATGGCCAAAATCGGCCGGGACCGGGACTTAGGGCGTTTGCCGGGCTTGACGTGCCCCGGCGGGCTGGCCATGGTGCGGGAATGAACGGTCTTTTCTCGATTTGTGGCATTTGCCGCGAGATTACGAGCTAGCTCAACGCTGGCTGAGGCCGTCTTTTCTCTCATGAGATCACTGGACGCCCGGCCGCAGGGGACGGGAATCCATGGCTTTGCGCCTTTACGACACGCTGACCAAGGAGAAGCGCGATTTCGCGCCGATCGATCCGTCGAACGTGCGGATGTATGTCTGCGGCCCGACGGTCTACGACTTCGCCCATATCGGCAATGCCCGGCCGGTCATCGTGTTCGACGTGCTGTTCCGGCTGCTGCGGCACCTCTACGGCGAAGCCCACGTCAAATACGTCCGCAACATCACCGACGTCGACGACAAGATCAACGACCGCGCCGCCTGTGACTTTCCGGGCCTGCCGCTCAACGAGGCGATCCGCAAGGTCACCGAGCGCACCGAAAGCCAATTCCACGACGACGTCGACGCGCTGGGGTGCCTGCGTCCAAGCGTCGAGCCGCGCGCGACCGAGCACATCGCCGAGATGCGGCAGATCATCGAGAAGCTGGTGGCCGGTGGCTTCGCTTATGTGGCGGCGGACCATGTGCTGTTCTCGCCGGCCGCGATGAACGCGGCGAACGGCCTGTTGCCGCGCTACGGCGCGCTGGCCAATCGCACGCTGGACGAGATGATCGCCGGCGCCCGCGTCGACGTCGCGCCCTACAAGCGCGATGCGACGGACTTCGTGTTGTGGAAGCCGTCCAAGCCAGGTGAGCCGTCCTGGCCGTCGCCGGCCGGCATCGCGGTCGAAGGCCGTCCGGGCTGGCACATCGAATGCTCGGCGATGTCGTGGAAGCACCTCGGCGAGACCTTCGACATCCACGGCGGCGGCATCGACCTCGTCTTCCCGCATCACGAGAACGAAGTTGCGCAGACCTGCTGCGCCTTCCACACCTCGCGCATGGCCCAGACCTGGATGCACAACGGCTTCCTGCAGGTCGAAGGCGAGAAGATGTCGAAGAGCCTCGGCAATTTTGTCACGATCAGGGAACTGCTGGAGGGGTGGAAGGGATATAGTTGGCCAGGCGATGCACTGCGTCTAGCAATGTTGAAGACCCACTACAGGCAGCCTCTCGATTGGACCTATGAGAATCTCGATCAGACCCACAAATTTTTGTGGGATTGGTATCTCGACATAGAGGATGTGGCACCATCGTCCGTGGTGCCAGCAGAGATTGTCACCCCGCTGGCTGACGACCTCAATACGCCCGCAGTAATCGCAGGACTGCATGTCCTCCATAAGTCGGGGCGGCTGGACGAGTTGAAAGCAGCACTGGTTTTCCTGGGATTAAGCGCAGACCGGGCTCGTATCCATCGATGGCCTATGGTTCCGCTCGTTGATGCTGGCGCGTTTAACGACGCTAATAATACTGTGTTAGCAGCAGCTCATCGGCGAAGCCTATCCGGCACCATTGCAGCTCAGAACGCTGATAGTTCAGTAGCTATCCAAAAGCTTGTGGATGCCCGCACTGCCGCCCGGGCCAACAAAGACTGGAAGGAATCCGACCGCATCCGTGACGAGCTCGCCGCAATGGGCATCACCATAAAGGACGGCAAGGACGCCGACGGCAAGCCGGTGACGACTTGGGAGATTGCGCGATGAGCGTCCCCCGCCCACGACGTCATTCCGGGGCGCGCGTCTTCGCGCGAACCCGGAATCTCGTCGCCGCAATCTCGGGATTCCGGGTCTGCGCTGCTGACGCAGCGCATCCCGGAATGACGAACGAGAGGGAGTGGGGCGCGGCTGGCGCAGCCGAGGCTCGCGGCGAAGTCTTGAGATTCAAGCTGACTACGCAGCGGGAGTTCGCCCGATGAACGACTCGAAGCCAACGTCGCGGCCGGACACGCCGTTTCCAAAGCACTGGCTGTACTACATCGCGTTGAAGATCGCGCTGCTGGCCGGCGCGACGGCGTTGGTGCTGAAGTTTTACGGATTTTGGTGAGTCATGAGCCTGACGGAAAAGCCCGGCCTGCGGCCGTATCTGCCCGAGGATGCCCAGATCGCGGCAGCGATCTTCATCGCGGCGATCGAGCAGCTCACCGAGGATGATTACAGCGAAGCGCAGCAGGAAGCGTGGGCCTCGGTGGCCGACGATGACGCGAAGTTCGCCGCACGGCTCGCTTCGCAGCTGACGCTGATCGCAACGCTGGGCGGCGCGCCGGTCGGCTTTGCGTCGCTGAAAGGCGCGGATCACATCGATATGCTCTATGTGCATCCGGATTTCACCCGGAGGGGTGTCGCGACGTCGTTGATCGACGCTCTGGAAAAGCTCGCCGGAGCGCGCGGCGCACAGGCGCTGACGGTCGATGCCAGCGACAACGCTGCCGAGTTCTTCACGCGCCGCGGCTACGTCGCGACGCAGCGCAACACGGTCACCATCAATGGCGAATGGCTCGCCAATACTTCGATGAAAAAGACGCTGGCGGACTCCGCGGCGCCGGGAGCGGATCAATGAGTCGCGAACGTCTGTATCTCTACGACACCACGCTGCGCGACGGCGCGCAGACCAATGGCGTCGACTTCACACTGCACGACAAGAAGCTGATCGCCGGACTGCTCGACGATCTCGGCATCGACTATGTCGAAGGCGGCTATCCCGGCGCCAATCCGCTCGACACCGAGTTCTTCGGCGAAGATCAGAAGCTGCAGCGCGCCACCTTCGCGGCGTTCGGCATGACGCGGCGGCCGGGCCGCTCGGCATCGAACGATCCGGGCGTCGCGCTGCTGCTCGAGGCCAAAGCGGGCGCGATCTGCTACGTGGCGAAGTCCAGCGAGTATCAGGTCCGCGTCGCCCTGGAGACCACCAACGAGGAGAATATCGCCTCGATCCGCGACAGCGTTGCGCTGGCCAAGGACAAGGGCCGCGAAGTGCTGGTCGATTGCGAGCACTTCTTCGACGGCTACAAGGAAAATGCCGCGTTCGCCCTGCAATGCGCCGAGGCGGCGTATCAGTCCGGCGCGCGCTGGGTGGTGCTGTGCGACACCAATGGGGGCACCATGCCGGACGAGATCGAGGCGATCGTCGGCGAGGTGGTGAAGCGCATCCCGGGCAGCCACGTCGGCATTCATGCGCATAACGACACCGAGCAGGCGGTGGCGAATTCGTTCGCGGCGGTGCGGGCCGGCGCGCGGCAGATCCAGGGCACGCTGAACGGGCTGGGCGAGCGCTGCGGCAACGCCAATCTGGTGTCGATGATCCCGACGCTGAAGCTGAAGAAGGAATTCGCCGACAAGTTCGAGATCGGCGTCTCCGACGAAAAGCTTGCCACGCTGGTGCAGGTGTCGCGCGCGCTCGACAACATCCTCGACCGCGCGCCGGATCCGCACGCGCCCTATGTCGGCGGCAGCGCTTTCGTCACCAAGACCGGCATTCATGCCTCGGCGGTGATGAAGGATCCGCATACGTACGAGCACGTCGCGCCCGAGACCGTCGGCAATCATCGCAAGGTGCTGGTGTCGGACCAGGCCGGCAAGTCGAATGTGCTGGCGGAATTGGCGCGCACCACCATCCAGGTCGACCGTGACGATCCGAAGCTCGGCCGGTTGATCGAGAAGATGAAGGAGCGGGAAGCGGCTGGTTACGCCTATGAGTCGGCGAATGCCTCGTTCGATCTGCTGGCCCGCGGCGTGCTCGGCAAGGTGCCGGAGTTCTTCCATGTCGAGCAGTTCGATGTGAACGTCGAGCAGCGCTACAATTCGCACGGCAAGCGCGTCACCGTGGCGATGGCCGTGGTCAAGGTCGTGGTGGACGGCGAAACCTTGATCTCGGCCGCGGAAGGCAACGGCCCCGTCAACGCGCTCGACGTCGCGCTGCGCAAGGACCTCGGCAAGTATCAGAAGTACATCGAGGGTCTGAAGCTGGTCGACTACCGCGTCCGCATCCTCAATGGCGGCACCGAGGCCGTGACTCGGGTGCTAATCGAGAGCGAGGACGAACTGGGCGAGCGCTGGACTACAATCGGCGTGTCGCCGAATATCATCGACGCCTCGTTCGAGGCGCTGATGGACTCGGTGGTCTACAAGCTGATCAAGAGCAACGCGCCGCTGTGAGTGCGCGCGGCGGTCTCCGCCGCCGCGTCTCGCTAAACGTTCTGTTCCGCACAGCGGCGCCTGCTCTGGCAGGGCCGCCGACGGCTAATAGCGCGCGTCCTTCGGCTTGGGGTCCTTCGGCCAATCCTTGACCTTGCCGGCGAAGTCGGGGCGTTCCATGTGCGAGAAGTAGTCCGCGACGTCGATTGCCTCCTGGTCGGTCAGGGCGCCGCCCTGGCCGAGCGGGAATTTGTCGTGGGTGCCGATCGGCATGTTGCGTTTGACGAAGGCGGCCGCCGTATAGGTTCGGGCCATGCCGGCACCGATGTTGAACGAACGCGCGCCCCACAGCGGCGGATAAACGAGCCGGCCGGCGTCATCCTTCAGGCCTTCGCCGTCGGCGCCGTGGCAGACTGCGCATTGCTTGGCGTAGATCTCCTTGCCGTGCTCCGGGTTCGGCGTCAGTGAAGTGTCGACCTTGCCGACGCCGCGGCCCGCGACCTTGTCCTCCGGCTTGGTTGCGCCCTTCATCCAGTCGAAATACGCAATCATCGCTTTCATGTCGTCGCCCTCGACCGGAAGCGGCTTGCCGTTCATCGAGCGCAGGAAGCAGCCGTTGATGCGATCTTCCAGCGTGATCACCCGGCCGGCACGCGGTGCGTAGCTCGGGAAGAACGCCGAGACGCCCACATAGGGGCTGCCGTCCGCGACGGTGCCCGCGTTGAGATGGCACGAGGTGCAGTTGAGGTCGTCGCCGACATAGTTGGGCAACAGCGTTCGGGTCTCGACATTCAGCCGCATGCCTCGCACTAACTGCTCGGCGTTCGGCTGGGCCAGCAGGTCGGCGAGCCGCGGTGTCTCGAACGGCGAATTGTCGATCGCGGGTCCGAGCGCTTTACGCGCCGCGGCGACATAGGCGGCGCTGACCGGGCCGACGCCCTGGCCCCAGCTTTCGCGCACGAAACTGAGGATGTCGGCGATCTCCTGGTCGCTGAGACGGGCGAAGGCCGGCATCGTCCACACGCGCGGATGTGCGGTTGTGGCGGCGGTCTTCCAGCCGGTGAGGGCGATGTGTACCAGCGTCGAAGGATCGTTGGCGGTGACGGTCGGATTGCCGGCGAGCGGCGGGAACACGCCCTTCACGCCGGTCCCGTCCGGCCGATGGCAGTCGTTGCAGAATTGCGTGTAGCCGAGCCCGCCGCGAGTGGTGAACGTATTTGTGGGCGGCTCGTGCGAGTTGGCGGGCGGCGCGACGTTGGGACGGTCCGACGGCAGCGCCTTCAGATAGCTGGCGATTGCCGTCAGGTCGTCGTCGGTGAGACGCTGCGTCGAGTGCAGGATGACGTCGGTCATGCCGCCAGCAGCGGTGGCGAACCGGTTCTGTCCGGTCTTCAGCATCTCGACCGTGTCGGGCACCGTCCACAAGCCGCGGAGGTTGAGTGCGTTCCAATGCTCGACGCGCGCGCCGGCGAGATAGAGCCGTCCGGTCGGGCCGGCGTCGCTCATCGCCTTCTCCTGGAAGGCAACGCCGCGCGGCGTATGGCATGCGCCGCAATGGCCGAGGCCCTGTACCAGATAGGCGCCGCGATTCCACACGGCGTCCTTTGCCGGGTCGGGCTTGAATGGCGAGGTGTCGAGGAAGACGTAATTCCACAGCGACAGACCGAACCGCAGACTGAACGGGAAGCGCATCTCGGCGGGGCGATTGGGCTGCGCCACCGGCTCCAGGCCGCGCTGCAAATACGCCCACAGCGCCTGCATGTCCGGCTCGGTCATCTTGGCGTAGGACGGGTAGGGCATCGCCGGATAGAGATTATGGCCGTCGGCGGCGACACCCTTGCGCATGGCGCGATCGAAGGCGGCGAACGACCAGTCGCCGAGGCCCGTTTGCGGATCCGGCGTGATGTTGGTCGACCAGACATTGCCGAACGGAGTTTCGAGCTTACGTCCGCCGGCCATCGTGGCGCCGCCATCAGCGGTGTGGCAGGCAACGCAGTCACCGAGCCTTGCAACGTATTCGCCGCGTGCGATCAAGGCAGGGTCGACTGGACCATCATCTTTCGCCTCGACTCGTGTCGTCTCCGCGATCCCGGCTGCTGCGCTAGCCGCCAGGGCCGCACTGATGACAGCCGCGGCAAGGCCGAGACGGTGGGCGAGCCTGTTATTTCTTTTTGTCATGGTCTGCTTCGTGCCGAACGTGTTGCGGCGCGAAAGCTAGGCTTCCACCGGAGTCTCGCCAACTCGGGATGTTCCCATAGGTCGCAATCGTATCTCGAGATCCGAATATATCGGATCGCGTGCGGCCGCGATGGTCGGCCGAGTCTTTGCGTCGGACTCCGGTAAGCGCAGCTTGCCCTTGGGAGCCGCGACTTCGTGGCTATGCTACAGCCGCTCGGCGATCTCGGGCGGCATGCCTTTCACGTCAGCCTCTGCTGCCGCTTCGCGAAGCTTCGGCAGGATGTCCGGGACGCGGTCGGCCTTCAGCACCTCGATCGCGAGCTGGGGCCGGATGAAGGCGGCCGCGCGCATGTGATCGATCAACGCCACGAACGGATCCCAGAACCCGTCGATATTGGCGATCAGGATCGGCTTCTGATGGCGGCCGAGTTGCTGCCAGGTCATCTGCTCGACCAGCTCCTCGAGCGTGCCGATGCCGCCCGGCAACGCCACGAAGGCGTCGGAGTGCTCGAACATCAGCCGCTTGCGGGCGTGCATGTCGTCGGTGACGATCAGGTCCTGCACGCGCTCGAGCGCGATCTCTTTGCTTCGTAGGAATCCGGGGATGATGCCAGTAACGGCGCCGCCGTGATCGAGCACCGCGTTGGCGACGGCCCCCATCAGGCCCACCGCGCCACCGCCATAAACCAGCCGAATGCCGGCCTCCGCGAGTTCCTTGCCGAAGGCCTGTGCGGCCTCCATGAAAAGCGGGTTGGTGCCGGGGCCCGATCCGCAATAGACGCAGACTGTCTTGATTTCGCTCATGGTCGGCGATGTGGCACCGCGAGATCACAGCGTCAAGACAAGACCGGATTGCGCGGCGCAACAGCCTGTTATGACGCGAACAATCGCGCTCTCAGGGTGCACGCGGGCGATGAAACACTATATGACAGCGCATCCGACGCATTTCCTGTCCGCCGCCTGTCCGGCGGACCTTTTCAGGCAGTCTTGATGGCCCACCCACATTCCCACTCGCAGAGCGGTCCCTCGGTCGCAACTCCGGAGGACGCAGCCGCCCAGAAGGCGACGCTCGGCGCCACGCTCGTTCATCTGTGGCCGTATATCTGGCCCGGCGACCGGGCCGACCTGAAGATGCGGGTGGTCTGGTCGGTGGTCCTGCTGCTGATCGCCAAGGCGGCGACGTTGATCGTGCCGTTCACCTTCAAATGGGCGACCGATGCGCTGACGGGCGCTGATACGGCCCCTGTCGAGAGTTCGAACTGGACCCTGTGGCTGCTGGCGTCGCCGTTGGCGCTGACGCTGAGCTACGGCCTGACCCGCGTGCTGATGGCGGTGCTGACGCAATGGCGTGACGGCATGTTCGCCCAGGTGGCGATGCACGCGGTACGCAAGCTCGCCTATCGCACCTTCGTCCACATGCACGAACTGTCGCTGCGCTTTCACCTCGAACGCAAGACCGGTGGACTGACGCGCGTGCTGGAGCGCGGCCGGCTCGGCATTGAAGTCATCGTCCGCATGGTGATCCTGCAGCTGGTGCCGACGATCATCGAGCTGTCGCTGGTGATGGCGGTGCTGCTGTGGCAATTCGACTGGCGCTACGTCGCGGCCGTCATGGTCACCGTCGTGGTCTACATGCTCTATACCTACAAGGCGACCGAATGGCGGATCGGCATCCGCCGCCGGATGAACGATTCCGACAGCGACGCCAATCAGAAGGCGATCGACTCGCTGCTCAACTATGAAACCGTGAAGTATTTCGGCGCCGAGGAGCGCGAGGCCAAGCGCTACGACAAGTCGATGCAGCGTTACGAAGACGCCAGCGTCTCGACCTACACCTCACTCGCCGTGCTCAACGCAGGGCAGGCGGTGATCTTCACCTTCGGTCTCACCACGACGATGCTGATGTGCGCCGTCGGCGTACGCAACGGCACCAACACGGTCGGCGATTTCGTGATGGTCAACGCGATGATGATTCAGCTTTATCAGCCGCTGAATTTCATGGGCATGGTGTATCGCGAGATCAAGCAGGCGATCATCGACATCGAGAAGATGTTCGCGGTGCTGTCGCGCAATCCCGAGGTCAAGGACAAGCCGAGCGCGACGCCTTTGCTCGTCACCAATGGCACTGTGCAATTCGACGATGTCCGCTTCGCCTATGATCCGTCGCGGCCGATCCTGAAGGGGCTCAGCTTTGAAGTGCCGGCCGGCAAGACGGTCGCGATCGTCGGCCCGTCCGGCGCCGGCAAGTCCACGATCTCGCGGCTGTTGTTCCGGCTGTACGACGTGTCGGCGGGCGCCATTCGGATCGACGGCCAGGACATCCGCGACGTGACACAGACGTCGTTGCGTGCGGCGATCGGCATGGTGCCGCAGGACACCGTTCTGTTCAACGACACCATCCGTTACAACATTCGTTACGGCCGCTGGGACGCGACCGACGCGGAAGTGGAGGAGGCGGCCGGGACCGCGCAGATCGATGCTTTCATCAAGGCGTCGCCAAAGGGCTATGAGACCGAAGTCGGCGAACGCGGCCTGAAGCTGTCGGGCGGTGAGAAGCAGCGCGTCGCGATTGCGCGAACCGTTCTCAAGTCGCCGCCGATCCTCGTGCTCGATGAAGCCACGTCGGCGCTCGACAGCCACACCGAGCACGAAATTCAGGGCGCGCTCGAGCGCGTGTCGAAGAATCGCACTTCGCTGGTCATCGCGCACCGGCTTTCGACCATCGTTGGGGCTGACGAGATCATCGTCATCGATCAAGGGCGGATTGCCGAGCGCGGCAGCCACGCGCAGCTGCTGGACCACGGCGGGCTGTACGCCAGCATGTGGAATCGGCAGCGGGAGGCCGAAGAGGCGCGGGAGCGGCTGGCGATGATCGGCGACGACGAGTCGCAGCCGCGGTCATCCACACTCGACGACGATCTGGCAAGTTCGGCCGCGGCGGAGTAATCGTGTCGCTGCATTTGGCCCGTCGTCTTCGAAGCTAGGGGACCTTCCATGTCCATCGTGAATTCCGTCCGCGCCCAGATCCCGCCGGTCCATCGGGAAGGCTATCCGTTCATCGCCGCGTTCGCGCTGGCGACCCTGGTCCTGTTCCTGATCTGGGCACCGCTCGGCTGGATCGGCGTGGTGCTGACGATCTGGTGCGCGCTGTTCTTCCGCGATCCGGTGCGGGTCACGCCGGTTCGCGACGGGCTTGTCGTCGCGCCGGCCGATGGCCGCGTGTCGATGGTGGTGCAGATCATCCCGCCGCCGGCGCTCGGGCTCGGCGACAAGCCGCTGCCGCGCGTGTCGATCTTCATGAGCGTGTTCAATTGCCACGTAAACCGCAGTCCGGTTGCCGGCCGGGTCGAGCGGATCATCTATTCGCCGGGCAAATTCATCAACGCCGAGCTGGACAAGGCGAGTGAGGACAACGAGCGCAAC
Organism: Rhodopseudomonas telluris; assembly: GCF_042432815.1. Taxonomy (NCBI): domain Bacteria; kingdom Pseudomonadati; phylum Pseudomonadota; class Alphaproteobacteria; order Hyphomicrobiales; family Nitrobacteraceae; genus Rhodopseudomonas; species Rhodopseudomonas telluris. Next base: position 39,814 of record NZ_JBHLWM010000005.1, on the reverse strand, counting down.
TCGCTGGTGATCTCGACGCCGACGGGGCAGATCGGCGTGGTTCAGATCGCCGGGCTGGTCGCGCGCCGGATCGTGTCGTTCGTCCGCGAAGGCCAGCCACTGGCGGTGGGCGAGCGCTTTGGTCTGATCCGCTTCGGCTCGCGCCTGGACGTTTACCTGCCGGAAGGCACCAAGCCGCTAGTGTCCGAGGGGCAGACCGCGATCGCCGGCGAAACCGTGCTGGCGGATATCAGCCTCGGCGACGGCGGCCGGACGTTCCGGGCCGACTGAGACAGCCTGGAGGGGCGGCCCAAAGCCTGCCATGATGGCGGCGCAGCCTGCGGGCTGCGTAAGTGAGGCAATGCAGATGCACTACGACCAGACGCCCCCCGAGACGCCGCGTCGCCGATTCGGTCCGATCCCGGTGCGCTTGCTGGTGCCGAACGTCATTACGCTGCTGGCGATTTGCGCGGGCCTGACCGCGATCCGGCTTGCGGTGGAAGGCCGGATGGAACTTGCGGTCGCGGCCATCGTGTTCGCCGCCGTGCTCGACGGCATCGACGGCCGCGTCGCGCGGATGATCAAGGGACAGTCAAAATTCGGCGCCGAGCTCGACAGCCTCGCCGATTTCGTCAATTTCGGCGTGGCGCCGGGCCTGATCCTGTATTTCTGGCAGCTGCATTTCCTGAGCAATGTCGGCTGGATCGCCGCGATGATCTTTGCGATCAGTGGCGGCCTGCGTCTGGCGCGCTTCAACGCGACGATGGACGATCCCAACAAGCCGGCCTTTGCGGCGAACTTCTTCACCGGCGTTCCGGCGCCAGCCGGGGCCATCACCGTGTTGCTCCCGGTCTACATGGGCTTTCTCGGCGCACCGACGCCGCCGGCCGTGCTGATCGCGCTGTACACGCTGCTGATCGCCTTCCTGATGGTGTCGCGCCTGCCGGTGTTCTCCGGCAAGGCGGTGCGGCTCCGGGTCGCTCCAGAAATGGTGCTACCCGTATTCGTCTCGGTGGTGCTCTTCATCGCGCTGCTGATCGGTTACCCGTGGCACATGCTGTCGGCGGGCTCGGTGCTCTATCTGCTCAGCCTGCCGCTCGGCTGGCGGTCCTACCGTGATCACAAGCGCAACGCCGCCGCGCAGGCGCCGCAGTCCGCTCCGTCTACGGCCGCCAAGAAGCCGACTCTCGTGGTGCCCGAGCAAGCATCGCAGGACGATCGACCTACCCGGCTGAACTGACATATCCCGTAAGCTCGTCGATCATCGGCCGGGGTCACCGCCGGCGGATGTGCCGTGCATGGTTAGCATTGCGTTGACGTGCTGCCATCGTGCCGGCGCCGCCCCCATCTCGCGATCAAGCCCGGCGCTGCGAGTTTAACCTTTACGCGTCTTTAATGGCGGCTGCTTACGGTGACTCCGTGCAGCGCAGAACGTGCTGCGCCGCCGCCAGCCCGGACTGGCGCGCATGTGCGCGTGTCGGAGTATAAGATGGATATCGCCACACTTCTCGGCCTCGTCGCGGGCGCCGCTGTCGTGTCTTCGCTCATCCTGATGGGCGGCAACTTCGGCATGTTCTACGACATCCATGCGGTGATCGTCATTTTCGGCGGATCCTTCGCAGCAACCCTGATCCGCTTCCCGCTGTCGGCGATGCTGCATGGCCTGCCGCTCGGCGCCAAATTTGCCTTCACGCTCAGCAATCTTTCCGCGCGCGACCTGGTCGACGAACTCGCCCGCATTGCCGAAATCGCCCGCAAGTCCGGTCCGGTCGGCCTGGAAAAGGTCGAGGCCGACGATCCCTTTCTGGCCAAGGGTGTACGCTACGTGGCCGACGGCTACGACATCGAGTTCATTCGCGACAACCTCGAGCGCGATCGCGACAACTTCCTGCTGCACCTCAACGAGGGCTCGAAGATCTACCGCGCGATCGGCGACTGCGCCCCGGCCTTCGGCATGATCGGCACGCTGCTCGGCATGGTGCAGATGTTTTCCAACATGCAGGATCCGTCCAAGCTCGGTCCGTTCATGGCGGTGGCGCTGTTGGCGACGCTGTACGGCGCGGTGGTGGCGAACCTGATCTGTCTGCCGATCGCCGACAAACTGCACACCAAGCTTGTGGACGAGGATACCAACCGCACGCTGATCATCGATGGCATTCTGATGATCCGCGACTCCAAGAGCCCCACGCTGGTCCGGGAAATGTTGCTCGCCTATCTGCCGGAGAAGCATCGCCACACCGAGGACGAAGGCGTTCCCGCTTAGTCGGGACGATAGCAACTCGGAAAGCGAGCCATGGCCAAGAAGAAGCGCGAGGAGGCACACGGCGGTCACGGCTGGTTCGTGACCTTCGCCGACCTGATGGCTCTGCTGCTCGCGTTCTTCGTGATGCTCACCGCGTTCTCGACGCAGGACAAGGACAAGCTCAAGGTCGTGGCCGGATCGATGCGCGAAGCCTTCGGCGTTCAGTCGGACGCGCGCTACTCCGGCATTATCGAGAACGACGGCCTGCCCACCCGCGGCAAGGTCAAGAACACCGAGCACGTCAATCCTGAGCTTTCGACCAGCAAGCCGGCACCCGGCGAAGCGAGCAAGGACGAGGGCGTTAATACCAAGGAAGAGCGCGAATTCGCCCTCGCATCGGCGTCGCTGCGTCAGGCTCTGCAGGACATGCCGGAAATCACCGAGCTGTCCAAGAACGTCATGTTCGAGGAAACCAAGCAGGGCCTCAATCTGGAGATCATGGACCAGGACGGACGTGCAATGTTCGCCGATGGCTCCAAGGCTCCATTCGAACGCACTCGGCGGCTGTTGCAGCGGCTCGCAGGGCCACTGCGGGCAACACCCCTGCGGATCACGATCTCTGGTCACACCTCAGCCGGGCTGATGCCGGCACGGAGCGATTACAACGGATTCGACCTGTCGGCCGACCGCGCCAACGCGGTGCGTCAGATCCTCGAACGGGAGGGCGTGCCGATGTCGCATTTCTTTGCGGTGACCGGCAGGGCCGACACCCAGCCGCTTTTTCCCGAAGATCCGTCGATCGCCGCAAACCGCCGCGTGACCATCACGCTGATGCGCGAAAACCCGACGCTGCCGCCGGGGCTGAAGCCGTAACAGCCTTGCCGAGCCTTGAAGCGCAAGCGGTGCTGCGCTCGCTCTGCCGTCCGCCGTCTTGACGGCGGCTATCTGCCGACCGCACACTTTTGGATGAGTTGAGAGACAGCCCCGGTTGGATCAAATCCGGAGGACGAACGTTCTACGGCGACCATGGCCCTGACCGAGGCATCGAAGCAGACGCCAGAAGCTCCCGCGGCGGCCGGATTCTGGACGCTGACGTTGGGCGGCATGGGCGTGGTGTTCGGCGACATCGGAACGTCGCCGCTCTATGCTTTCCGCGAGGCGGTTGCCGGCGCAGCCGGGGGTGAGCCCGCCACCCGTGTCATGGTTCTGGGTGTGCTTTCCCTGATCCTGTGGGCCCTGCTGATCGTCGTCACGGCGAAATACGTCCTGTTGTTGCTGCGCGCCGATAACAACGGCGAGGGCGGAACGCTCTCGCTGATGGCGCTCGGGCAACGTGCTCTGCGCCGGCGCAGCCTGGTGCTGCTGACCCTCGGCGTCGTCGGCGCGTCGATGTTTATCGGCGACTCGATGATCACGCCGGCGATTTCGGTTTTGTCCGCTGTCGAAGGCCTGAAGATTGCTGCGCCTGCGCTCGACCACTACGTAGTCCCGCTTACGCTCATCATTCTGGTCGCGCTGTTCGGCGTGCAGAGCAGCGGCACAGCCAAAGTGGCGCGGGCATTCGGTCCGGTGATGTTCGTCTGGTTCGGCATCCTCGCCGCGATGGGACTGACGCATATCAACGACGATCCAACGGTGCTCGCCGCGATCAATCCCTGGTATGCAGCACATTTCCTGCTCACCCACGGCACGATCGGTCTGGTGACGCTGGGCGCCGTCTTTCTCGCCGTGACCGGCGGGGAGGCGCTGTACGCAGATCTCGGCCATTTCGGGCGGCGGCCGATCCAGGTCGGCTGGCTCGGTTTCGTGCTTCCGGCGCTGCTGCTCAATTACTTCGGTCAGGGCGCGCTGGTGCTGTCCAATCCGGCGGCGCTCGAGAATCCCTTTTACCGGATGGTGCCGGACAGCTTCGTGCTGCCGCTGGTCGGAATGGCCACAGCAGCGACGGTGATCGCCAGCCAGGCGGTGATCACTGGCGCCTATTCGCTGATCAGTCAGGCCGTCCAACTCGGGCTGCTGCCGCGCTTCGAGGTGCGGTACACATCGGAAAGCCATGCCGGTCAAATCTATCTGCCGCGGGTCAACGCGCTACTGCTGATCGGCGTCCTGATTCTGGTGCTGGTGTTTCAGAGTTCAAGCCGCTTGGCGTCCGCCTATGGCATTGCCGTGTCGACGACCATGGTGACCGACGGCATCATGGGGTTCGTGGTGGTCTGGAAGCTATGGGGCTGGCGGCCGGCCGCCGCGGCGCTGCTGATCCTGCCGTTCGTGGCGGTCGACGCGATGTTCTTCAGCGCCAATCTACTCAAGCTGTTGGACGGCGCCTGGGTGCCGCTGCTGTTTGGTCTGTCGATGGCGGTGGTGATCTGGACGTGGCGCAAGGGCGTCACGATGCTGATGATCAAGACCCGGCGCTCCGAGGTACCATTTCGCGATCTGATCGACAGCCTCGAGCGGCATCCGCCGCATATCGTCAAGGGCAATGCGGTGTTTCTGACGTCCGATCCGGACTACGTGCCGAGCGCGCTGCTGCACAATCTCAAGCACAACAAGGTGCTGCACGAGCACAACGTCATCCTCACCATCGAGACCGCTCATACACCCCGGGTTAGGCCCTCTGATCGCGTGCATCTGGAGAAGGTCAGTGAGAAGTTCAGCAAGGTCCGGCTGCGCTTCGGCTTCATGGAAACGCCGAACGTTCCCAAGGCGCTGGTGCTGGCGCGCAAGCTCGGCTGGCCGTTCGACATCATGACGACGTCGTTTTTCGTCTCGCGCCGGGCGCTGAAGCCCGCCGCGCAATCCGCGATGCCGCGCTGGCAGAACAAGCTGTTCATCGCGCTGAGCCGCTCGGCCAACGATGCCACCGACTATTTCCATATCCCCACGGGGCGCGTGGTCGAGGTCGGGACGCAGGTCACGATCTGACCGAGCCGCCTGCGACCAAAGGGGCGGTGCATTTCGGGCGGGCAGGCGCTATGCAGCAAAGATGGCCGCAACTCTTTCCCGACGCTTGATTTTCCTCGCACTTGGCGCGACCTTGGCGGCGCAATGGCCCGGCTTGGTTCGCGTTATTGCGCAATTGGGTCCGGACAGTGCGATCGCGGGGGAACAGAGAGTGGTTGGCCAGGTTGAGGATTTGACGCCGCAGGAGGTCTCCAAGGGCATCGCGGAAGGACGCTATCTGCTGGTGGACGTGCGGGAGCCGAACGAGGTGGCCGCCGAGGCTTATCCCGATGCCGTGGTGGTTCCTCTGTCGACCTTCGACCCCAAATTGATTCCAGATCCGGCCGGCAAGGAGATCGTGTTCGCCTGCCGCTCCGGCAAGCGCTCGGTGACTGCCTCGCAAGCGGCCCAGGTCGCCGGCTTTGGGTACAACAAGCACTTGGCCGGCGGGATCCTCGGCTGGAAGGCGGCGGGCCTGCCCACAACGCCGGGCCGCTGACGGCGCGATGAACAGGGTTTTTGCCGATCTGCCCGTCACCGTGTTCGAGGCGATGTCGCAGCTGGCGCGCGACAACAACGCCATCAATCTGGGGCAGGGGTTTCCGGACGATCCGGGACCCGAAGACATTCGTCGCGCCGCCGCCGACGCGGCGCTGAACGGTTACAACCAGTACCCCTCGATGATGGGGATCCCCGAGCTGCGGCAGGCGATCTCCACGCACTATGCGCATTGGCACGGCGTCACGCTCGATCCGATGACCGAGGTGATGGTGACGTCCGGCGCGACCGAGGCGCTCGCCAGCGCGATCCTTTCGGTAGTGTCGCCCGGCGACGAAGTGATCGTTTTCCAGCCGGTGTATGATTCCTATCTGCCGATCATCCGGCAGGCCGGCGGCATCCCAAAGCTGGTCCGGCTGGAGCCGCCGCATTGGCGCGTCACCGAAGAGGCGTTGCGTGAGGTTTTCAGTCCCAAGACTAAGGCGATCGTCTTCAACAATCCGCTGAATCCCGCCGCGGTGGTGTATCCGCGGGAGGACCTCGAGTTGCTGGCGCGGTTCTGCCAGGAATTCGACGCGGTGGCGATCTGCGACGAGGTCTGGGAGCACGTCACCTTCGACGGGCTCAGCCACATCCCGCTGATCTCGATCGAGGGGATGCGGGACCGCACCATCAAGATTGGCTCGGCCGGCAAGATCTTTTCGCTGACCGGTTGGAAGGTCGGTTTCGTCTGTGCCGCGCCGCCGCTGCTGCGGGTGGCCGCCAAGGTTCACCAGTTTCTTGCCTTTACCACCGCGCCGAACCTGCAGGTCGCGGTCGCTTATGGCCTCGGCAAGAGCGACGATTACTTCCTGCAGATGCGCAAGGAACTGGCGCGCAGCCGAGATCGGTTGGCGGACGGCCTCGCTCGCATCGGCTTCCCGGTGATCCGGTCGCAGGGCACGTATTTTCTTACCGTCGATCTGGCGCCGCTCGGTCTCAATGAGACCGATGAGGCGTTCTGCAAGCGGATTGTCAACGACTACAAGGTTGCGGCGATCCCGGTGTCGGCCTTCTACGAGGAAGAGCCGGTCACGTCGGTGGTGCGGTTCTGTTTCGCCAAAAAAGACCAGACGCTGGATACCGCCCTGGAGCGTCTGTCGGACGCGGTGCACGGGCGGTAGGGCTTCGACGATGCGTATCTCTCTCTCCCGGTCGCTGCTGATGCTGAGCGCGGCCGCCGCTCTCGTTGCTGGTGCTGCAGCCCCCGCGCTGGCTCAGGACCGCACCGTCAATTTCTACAACTGGTCGAACTACGTCGCGCCGGGCGTGCTCGAAGAGTTCACCCGCGAGACCGGCATCAAGGTTGTCTACGACACCTTCGATGGCAATGAGACGCTGGAAACGAAGCTGCTCGCTGGCAAGTCGGGTTACGACGTCGTCGTGCCGACCGCCTATTTTCTGCAGCGCCAGATTGGCGCCAAGGTGTTCCAGAAGCTCGACCCTGCGAAGCTGCCGAACCTGAAGAATTCATGGGACGTGGTGACCAAGAAACTCGCGCTGTACGACCCCGGCAATCATTACGCCGCCAACTACATGTGGGGCACCACCGGCATCGGTTACAACGTCGCGGCGGCGAAGAGGATTCTCGGCGAGGGCGCTGCAATCGACAGCTGGAGCCTCGTATTCAAGCCGGAGAATCTCGCAAAGTTTAGGGACTGCGGCGTGCAGATGCTGGACTCGGCGGACGACATCCTGCCGGCGGCGCTGACCTATCTCGGTCTCGATCCGAATTCGACCAAGCAAGCCGATCTCGAGAAGGCCGCCGACGTGGTCGCGCAAGTGCGCTCCTCGGTGCGCAAGTTTCATTCGTCGGAATATTTGAACGCGTTGGCGACCGGCGAGATCTGCCTCGTGGTCGGCTGGTCGGGTGATATCAAGCAGGCGCAGTCGCGCGCAGCCGAGTCGAACAACGGTGTCGAGATCGGCTACGCGATCCCCAAAGAGGGGGCGCAGATGTTCTTCGACAATCTGGCGATCCCGGCGGACGCCCGGAATGTCGCCGAGGCGCACGAACTGATCAACTTCCTGTATCGTCCCGAAATCGCGGCGCGCAACTCCGACTTCCTGTCCTACGCCAACGGCAACAAGGCCAGCCAGGAGTTCATCAATCCGCGTATCCTGAACGACAAGACGATCTATCCGGACGAGGCGATGCAGGCACGCCTATTCGTGATCACCGCACGGGATCCGGCGACCCAGCGGGTGATCAATCGGCTGTGGACGCGGGTGAAGACGGGGCGCTGACACTCGGTCCCGATTGCCTGCGGTTGCGGGAGTAAATTCCGAGCACCGACATCAGCCAAACTGCGTAAGCGCACGAGTGCCCGAATCGGCCTCGGCGGGCGCAGGATCGGCTCATGCAAATGGCGATCCGATCCCTCGTGAGACTTCGTGGGGGCTACTCTTTCGCCGACTTGTGGCTGTGCGTTCTGGTTGTCTTCACCGGCCTCACGGGGACCGCCAGCGCTGGCGATGCGCTTCGAGAGCGCTGGGCGCCGCGCTGGACTGTTTCCGCCGAAGCGTTGGTGCTCGGCCGCGCAGGGGCAGGCAACCAATCGCTGGTCGCGCTGGTGCCGGGCGACGTGCCGTGGTGGACACCGGCCGGTCCGAACACGACCAACGTCCCTGGTGCCGAGGTGCTGAACAGCAATCAGCTCAACCAGCGCTTGGCCGCAGGGCCGCGGATCGGTATCAGCTACCGAGACCCATCGGGCTATGGCGTCGAGCTGTCCTACTTCAATGTGCTCGGATTAAAGGCGTCCAAAAGCGTCGGCCCCGAGACGCCCGCGCAATGGCTGGTGATGAAAGCGCCCGGCACGTTCTGGCAGACCCAGGACTACGCGTATCAGTCCATGGTGTGGCAGGACGAAAGCCGGTTGCACAGCCTGGAGGCTAACGTTCGGTTCGAACTGTCGCCGCGCGTCACGCTGCTGGCCGGCGTTCGCTGGCTGCAGCTGCACGACCAGCTGCAAGGCACGTTGGAGCCGGCCGACCTTGGCCAGCCGATGTGGAAGTTCAACGTTCCGAGCCGGCTGTCCGACGCCGTTCCGGTCCCCGACAGCCCGGTCGTGATCAATCCGCCGTTCTGGACGAGTTCGACGACCAACAACCTCTACGGCGTGCAGGTCGGCGCGCGCGCGATCCTGTGGGAGATCGAGCGGGTCTCGGTCGAGGGCCTGGCGAAGATCGGCCTGTTCGACAATCACGCGACGCAATTAGCGCTGGTCAGCATGCAGAAGCAGATCTACCCGACCGAGGCGACGACGGACGCCGCCGCGTTTGTCGGGCAGGGCGGCATCGCCGCGAGGTATCGGCTCAGCGATTACGTCGCGCTAAAGCTCGGATACGAAGCGCTATGGCTCGGCCGCGTGGCGTTGGCGCCCGCCCAAATTCAGGCGATTTCGACGACGCGGACCACCATTGCGGCGACCGGGGTGAACTGCCGCTCGTCGACGCTGTTTCAAGGCGTTACTGTAGGCATGGAGTACGCGTTTTAGTGTCGCGACGCATCACCGCCGTTGTCGTCCGGCTTGACCGCGCTGCATTATCCTAGAGCGCCGATGAGGAGGCGAAGCTGCTGACACTCTTGGATACTGGATGCCCCGCATGCGCGGGGTGAACCCGATCTGATGGAGGCCCTGCGGTCAGAAGGTCAAGCGGTCTTCGCCAGTTCGGGCGCTGGTGCGCCGCGGAGCGGGACCTTTCCGAGATCCCGTAGATCGACCGTCCCGGGCAGCGCATGGTCTGAGGGCTTGTCGCCGACGCCGCGCATCGGGATCGGGCTGACGGGCGCGCGGTCGTGCCGCTCGATCTTGCTGTGGAACAGCCGCCACGCCCAGCCGGCCGTCCGCCGATAGGTGTGGGCCAAGCCGATCATGCCGTAGATCTGCGCACCGGCATCGATCAGGTGCGCGCGGAGCTTGAGCTGGAAGCGGCGGCGCAGCTTCTTGATCGTGGAGTAGTTCTTGACCTCTTCGGCCGGCCGGGTTTCGGCGCTCGAAAACACGTCCGCGGTTTTCGAGAACACCAAGGCGGACATGAATCGGATCGGATTGAAGAAGTAGGTATAGGCGATCAGCAGATTGATCTGCTTCACCCATGGCCGAGCGTGCTTGGAGGCGACCACGTAGTTGCCGTCCATGATGTGCGGCTCGACGGTGACGTTGCCGGCCTTGCTGAAGGCGGTGCCGGATTCGAACACGTTCTCGTACCACTTCGAGCCCGGCGCCGGCGTCAGCATCATCACCTGCGTAGTGATCGAGCCGGCCTTGCGCAGCAGGCGGATCTGATTGATCAGGCCGTAGTTCGAATTCCACGTCACCAGCGGCTGGCTGTCGTGGTGCATCATCATCGGCATCGGCAGGATGTTGTTCTCGCGCAGCAGGCGGAAGGCGAGTTCGGTCTTATCCTTGTCCTGCGCCTTCTTCACCAGCGTTGCCGTCATGTCCTCGACGCCGAGCCACACCGCGGCGAAGCCGGCTTCGCGGATCAGCGGCAGGTGATCGCGCATGCCGACGGTGTCGTGCACGGTGACTTCGGTGCCGATCCGCACCTTGCAGAACGGCCGGCCATCCCGCGCCTTCTTCGCCAGCGTGCCGGCGATGTCGAGCGTGCGCTTGGTGTTGTTGAAGAAATTATCGTCGGCACCGAAGAAGTGATAGATGCCGAACGTGTTGGCGATCTGCTCGATTTCCTCGGCGATGCGTTCGCCGCTCTTGGCGCGAAACTGCGACTGGTTGTAAGCGGGGATCGGGCAGTAGGAGCAGCGGAACTTGCAGCCGGCGGTCATGACGAGCCCGGCGATCGGGCTGTGGCGCTTGACGCGATTGGCCGGCAGCGGCTGACTGGCCAGCGTCGCGGCGTTGCTGGGCGCTTCCAGCATGGTGAAGCCGTACATCGGGCTCGGCAGTTCGTCCATGTCGCCGAGCAGGCGTTGGACGCCGGTGTCGACCAGTTCGTCGATCGGGCCGTTCGGCGAGGCGCGGTTGGCGTAGACGATGCCCGGGACCTCATCCAGCGCGCCGATTGCCCGCGCGCGATGGAACACCGACCGCATCGTCTCGCCATCGGCACGCATCGACAGCAGCACGTTGAGCAGATCGAGAAAGACGTACTCCTCGCCGGTCACTGCGACGTCGGCAGACCAGGAGGCGTGACGATCGCCGCCGAAGACGTGCCACGGCTCGTAGCGAATGCGGGGGCCACCGACCATGATCAGCGGACGCTTGTCCGGCTCGATCGCGCAGGCTTCGCTGATCAGCCGATCGCATTCGGCGGAATGCAGATGCATGCTGGAAACCAGGAACAGGTCCGGAATGCGGCCGTCGAGCCGCATCTGCATCGGGCTGAAATTCCGGTTCCACTGCTGCAGCACAATCCGGGTCTTATGGAAGCCGACGTCGGCCAGCGCCGAGCCGATCGCGCGCACGCCGCCGGGAGCGAGCCGTGTGTCGGCGAGGACGAAGGGCAGGACGCGGGTGCGATGATCGAAGGCGTTGACGATAACGGTCGTCAGGTCATGCCGAGCGGAGAGGCCGCGTAGCCGCGTCCGCAAAGCCGCCATCTGGCCGGGAACCAGTAGTTCATCCCCACGGGCACGCCTTGGAAGTTCCATCTGGGCCTCGATCCTTAGCCGACATTCCGCGAAGCGCTGCTGCGCTACTCTGGAAGTAATCCAGGGGCCGGTCAAGCCGAGCGCCTCCAGGCGGGTCTAAGACCGCGAGAAATGGCCGCAGTATGTGCTCAATGTGTGACGCGGCTGTCTCATAGCGCACGATCGAGGACGCCGGTGTTGCGGCCCGAAGTTCCACCGGAGCCCAAAATCAAGGGCTCAATGACGGCCGTGCTATGCCAACAGGAGTCGACCGCTACTAAGCGTCGACTAAGTGCGCGGTTAGCGCCAGCGGCGATGAAGCCAAAGCCACTGCTCGGGCGTTTCGCGAATCCAGCTTTCGACCACCGAGGTAACCGCCTGCATCGTGCCCTGGATGTCGATCCGGCCGTCGGCGTCGCGGATCGGCGGGATCTCGTCGGTCAGCTCGGCGCGAAACCGGCCATCGGGCAGGCGGATCACGCGGGCGCCGTGCAGCGGGCATTCGATCTGGCGCAGGAGCTTCGCCAGCAGCGGATTGGCCTTCGCGGTGCGGCCGAAGAACGTGACGTCGACGCCTTTGGTGAAGTGTTGATCAATCAGCATCCCGACGTGCTTGCCGTCCTGTAGCGCCTGCGCCAGCTTGAACGGCGCGGTCGATCCGGCGGCGACGAGCTGCCCCATCTTCACAGAGCGGATCTCCTCGACGATACGGTCGGCGGCTTCGATATTCGGGCGGCGGTACAGCACGGCGGTGTCCAGCCCGTGCGCCACGGCGGCGACGGCCGGAAGCTCCCAATTGCCGAGATGGCTGGCGAAGATCAGCGCCGGCTTGCCGTCGTCGCGCAGCTTCTCGAACAGCTCGAGCGATCGAGCCGTGATTTCGATACGGCTGCGTTCGGGATGCTCGACGTCGTAATCCCACACCGAGTCGAGGTGCGCGAACTCTGCGGCCGAACGGCCGAGATTGTCCCACACGCCCGCGAGGATCGCGTCGATCTCTTCAGGCAATTTTTCCGGAAACGCCGCGGTGAGATTGGCGCGACCGATCCGTTGCTCCGGGAAGCGCGGACCGAACCTGCGCGCAACCGCGCCGAAAAGGCGGGCGCTCTTGTCCGGATCGAACTTCCGGGCCAGATGCAGCGCGCCGATCGCGACCGGCCCGACGATCTTGCCGACCAGACTCTTGGCCGCGCGCTGCGCACGCAGCTTGGTTCGGTAGAGGGCGAGCTTCATCAGAAGCGGACGATGATCTTGCCGAAGACCTGACGGCTTTCCATCCGCTTGAGCGCGGCTCCGACGTCGTCGAGCGGCACTTCGGTGTCGATCACCGGCAGCATGCCCGCCGCCATCTTGTCGAGGCTTTCGGCGATGTTGGTCATCGTCGCGCCGAACGAGCCGAAGATCTTGTATTGCTGCTGGAACAGCTGCATCAAATTGATGGTGGTCGTCGGGCCGGAGGTCGAGCCGCAGGTCACCAGTCGGCCGCCGCGCTTGAGGCTGAGCAGCGAGCCGTTGAACGTATCGGCACCGACGTGTTCGAAAACGACGTCGACGCCCTTCTTCTTGGTGATCTTGCGGGTCTCGTGCTCGAAGCGATCCTTGCGATAATTGATGACGTGATCGGCGCCGAGCTTCTTGACGCCTTCGATCTTGCTGTCGTCGCCGACGGTGGTGATCACCGTGCATCCGATCGCCTTCGCCATCATGATCGCGACGGTGCCGATGCCCGAGCCGCCGGCGTGGACCAGCACGGTTTCGCCGGGCTGCAGCTTGGCGTTGTCGAACAGCATGTGCTGCACGGTCGAGAATGCGATCGGCGCGCAGGCGGCGTCGCGCAGGTCGACGTTGTCCGGCACTGGGATCACCAGCCGCTCGGCGATGTTCATCAGCTCGCGCGCGAAGCCGTCGACATGGAAGCCGATCAGGCCGCCGACGTTTTCGCAGAGATTGTCGCGGCCTTCCTGGCAGGCCTTGCAATGCCCGCAGGTCAGCGCGCCGTACATCACGACCTTCTGGCCCGGCTTGAAGCGCGTCACGCCGTCGCCGACCGCCTCGATCGTGCCGGACGCCTCGGCGCCGACCACGATCGGAAGCTTGCGCTTGACGAAGGCCATGCCGCGATAGCCCCACACATCGATGTGGTTCAGAGCGACCGCAGCGATGCGGACCTGCACTTCGCCGGCCGCCGGCGGTGGGGGAGGCGGCAAGTCCGCGACCACGAGGTCGCGGTCGGCAACGAGGGTGAGCGCGCGCATCTTGCGTGTTCCGAAAATAAGAGCTGCGCGACTAGACCGGCTCGCGCGTCAGGATCAGGGAAGCGTTCTGGCCGCCGAAGCCGAACGAGTTCGACATCACCGCGGTTACGCGAGCGTCGCGTGCCTTGTTCGGCACCACGTCGAGCGGGATCGCCGGGTCCGGCACGTCGTAATTGATGGTCGGCGGAATCCGCTGATGCTCCAGCGTCAGCAGCGAGAAGATCGCCTCGACGGCGCCGGCGGCCGACAGTGTGTGGCCGACCATCGACTTGTTCGAGGACACGGGGATCGTCGACGCGCGCTCGCCGAACACGCTGGAGATGCCGAGGTACTCCATCTTGTCGTTCTCGGGCGTCCCAGTGCCATGAGCGTTGATGTAGTCGATCTGCTCGACACCGATGCCGGCGTCGGCCAGCGTCTTGTTGATGCAGCCGATGATCGGTTTGCCGTCCGGGCTCGAGCGGGTGCGGTGAAAGTTGTCGGCAAGCTCGCCGCAGCCGGCAATCACGCCGAGAATCTTGGCGCCGCGCGAGATAGCCGCTTCGTAGCTTTCCAGAACCAGCGCGCCGGCGCCTTCCGCCATGACGAATCCATCGCGGTTCTTGGCGAACGGCTTGGAGGCGGCTTGAGGTGCATCGTTCTGGGTCGACAGTGCCGACAGCAGCGAGAAGCGGATCAGCGCTTCGGCGTTCACCGAACCATCGGTCGCGACGCAGAGTGCGGCATCGGACTCGCCGCGGCGGATCGCTTCGACGCCGAGCTGGATCGCGCTGGCGCCTGAGGCGCAGGCGGTCGAGAGCGAGATCGGCGAGCCCTTGGTGCCGAAAGTCTCGGCCAAGTGGTCGGCGACCGAGCCAAACAGGAAACGGCGATGATACTGGGTGAAGTGGCCGCCGCCGGAGACGCGGAGCAGGGCGTCGTAATCGATTGCCGTGTTGGCGCCGGTGGCGCGCGCCAGCTCCTGCCGCGGCAGCCATTCGAGTTCGACCGGCGCGACGGCGAGAAACAGCGGGCCGGGGAAGTCGCCCTTGCGGCCGATGCCGGCCTGCGTGATCGCTTCCTCGGTAGCGAGATCGGCCAGCTTTTCGCCGAGCACGGTGGAGGAGAACGGCTCGACCGGGACGAAGTCCACGGTGCCGGCCATCGTCGTTTTCAGCCCGTCGATCGGAAACCGGGTGATGGTGCGGATGCCGGATTCGCCCGCCGTGAGCTTGGCCCAGTTATCGGTCTTGCCTGCGCCGAGCGACGTCACCACGCCCATGCCGGTGACGACCACGATTGGCCTGCCGAATTTGTCGTGCGTGACGGTCATCGCGTCCCCCTCGGTCGGTCGATCGAAATCACCGGACAGCCTCGACCAGGGCCATGCCTTCGCCGCGCCAATGGCCGGCGCCGATCACCACAATCTGGTCCGGTGCCTTGCTGGTTTCAATCTCCAGCCCGCTCGGATCGTTCGCCGCGAACAGCGCGCCGCGCGACAGAGACAGCGCCGCGAGCGCGATGCCAAGCGGAAATTGCGCTTCCATGATGTGGCCGAACGAGGTGCCGGTTGCGCGCACCGGATGGCCGCTCTGCGCGCGCAGGAAGTCGACTTCCTCGGCCGTCACGGGCTGCGCACCGGTGGCACCTGTGATGATCGCGGCGTCGTCATGAACGTTGCCGAGTTGCCCCCACAGCCGCTGCATCGAAATGGTGACGTCGCCCTCATTGCGCCGACGCGACATGTCGGCGACGACATTGGTCAGCCGCGCATACGGCTTGGCGCCGCGTGCTTCGGCATGCGCCCGCGACTCGATCACCAGGAAGGCACTGCCGGAGCCGAGCGCGAACCCGCCCTTGGAGCCGCGCGCAAACACCGGCGCGTAGCTGTCCTTCAGGTTGAAGTCGCCGAACTCGTAGAGCATCAGCAGATCTTTGCGCTCGCCGTTCTGTGCGGCGCCGATCAGCGCGATGTCGCTTTGCCCGGCAGCGATCCGCGCGAGCGCGATCCGTGCGGCGTCGACGCCGGCTTCCTCTTCGCCCATGAAGGTGCGCGACGAGCCGGTGACGCCGTGAACGATCGCAATATTGCCGGCGAGCAGGTTGGAGAGCTGCGCCAGAAACAGCGTTGGCCGCAGGTCGTTCATCAGCCGCTCGTTGAGCGCGCCTGGCGTGGCGTTGCCGTAATCGTCGGAACTCAGCACGGCGGAGTCGACCGCGAGATCGCGCTCGCCACCGCCGGCCGCGACGATCATGTCGGTGCGCGACAGGATCTCGGTGTTGCCCTTGATGCCAGCCGAATCCAGCGCGAGGCCGGCCGCATAGGTCCCGATCCGCTGCCAGGCTTCCATCTGGCGCTGGTCGCCCTTCTTGGGGATCTGCTTGTCGAAGCTCAACGGCGCGAGCGGGTGCACGACGTAGGGCGCAAAGCTCGTGGTATCGACATTGACGCGGCGCTCCGCCAGCGCATCCCAATGCGCGTCGAGTCCTTCGGCCAGCGAGGACGCCAGGCCGATGCCGGTGATCCAAGCTTCCGCCGGTTGCTTATGCGATGTCTCAGCCATGGATCATCTGCTCCGGGAATCCGATCTGCCTGGCTATCGTCTCCATATGTCCGCGCAGATCTGGATGCGGGAAGGGCACATGGCGAAAGGTGAGTGTCGCGTTGCAGGCGAGCTTGCCGCCGGCTTTGATCTTCGCTTCGGTCATGGTGTAGCCCGAACCTTCGTGGATCACCTTCGCGTCGATCGAGAGCAATTCGCCCGGCGTGACGAAGCTGCGCATCTTTGCTTCCTTCACGGCAGCCAGGAACGGCATGCGCTGAAATTGCATCAGCGCGATCTGCAGCCAGCCCGAGGTCTGCGCCATCGTCTCGATCAGCAGCACGCCCGGCATCAACGGATAGCCGGGAAAGTGGCCTTCGAAGATCGTGCTGGTCTCAGGCACCCGCGCTTCGACCGTGATCTCGCGCTGCTCAAGGCGAAGGTCGGCGATCCGGTCGATCAGGTGAAAATATTCGAGGTTCATGGTGTGGGCGGCTTCTCGACCGCGCCACTACGCGCCCTTGGCGGCGACCAGCTCGTCGATGCGGGCGGCGAGGTTCTTCAGCACGAAGTACTGTTCGGTCGTCGCCTTGCCGTCGTTGACCTCCTGGGTCCACTTTTCGAGCGGCAGTTTGATACCGAATGCCTTGTCGATCGCGAAGGCGATGTCGAGGAAATCCAGGCTGTCGATACCCAGGTCATCGATCGCATGGCTTTCCGGGGTGATCGTATCGCGCGGAATATCGCAGGTTTCCGCGATGATGGTAGCCACCCGATCGAATGTGGAGGTCATCATTAAGCCTTTGAAATTGTGCCGAAAATAGCAGGCGCGCCGGAGGCGCGGCCGTGGTCGTGACGACAGGTTGATGCCCGTATATCGGAGCGCTGCCCTGAGTTCAATGGCACGTGGGCCACAGCCTATGGGGGCGGCGGGGGCCTGTTTTCGGCCATCGCAGGGAATCAGCCCTGCGGCGTCGGGATGTTCGCGCAATCGCGCCGGCCCATCAACACACAATCCTGGGTCTTGCGCATGTCCGCGATGCTGGTGGCGAGCCAGAAGCCGATCACGGTCAGCGCCACGGTGAACGCCAGCGCGGCCAGATTGGTCATCATGCGGTGGCGAAAGTCGTCGGTCGATGGATCGTTGGCGCGCTCGTAACGGGAGAGATCGTTGTCGATCGGCGTGACCTGCTTCGGTCTCGTTGCGGTCGATCCCTCGATCGATCCGATCGCTGCGCCCTTGAACGAGTCCTTCGGCACCGTGCGCGGCCGGAACTGCAGGACGCGGTGCTCGTCGTCATCGGGAGCGCTAAGGCGGTGGTTTTTCATGGCGGCCGGCCCTCGCGGCGGCTGATCGGAAAACTTTGGTACTTATCCTAGTTGATGTGGGACGCGGCGCAAACTCCGCAAGTTGACGGAGTGAGTTCGGCCTGCGCTGTGGCCCGCGCGCTCCATGCTGCGTTGCGTCGATGGTCCATCATGGCATAATCCCTCGCTGCCAGCCGATCAGGAGACCGACGAATGGCCAATCCGCGCGAACCCTTGCTGCATCCGATCCCGATTCTGTCGTTGCGCCCGACGCAAATGACGGTCGGGTTGCGCGAAGTGGAGGAGAAGCGTCGACGCTGGCGCGCCCACGCGTCGAAAAAGAAGAAAGAAGGCGAGCGGCTCGCCGAGCATATGATCCCGGTTGTGCTCGGTCCGGGCAAACGCCACTACGTGGTCGATCACCATCACTTGGCCCGTGCGCTGCACGAAGAGGGCATCAAGGACGTTGCGATCACGGTGATCGCCGATCTCAGTATGGTGGATCGTGATGCGTTCTGGGTCGTGCTCGATAGCCGGCGCTGGGTCTATCCTTACGATGCCAAGGGAGAGCGGCATCATTTCAAGGATCTTCCGAAGACAGTCGCCGGGCTGAAGGATGATCCGTTCCGCTCGCTGGCCGGCGAGCTGCGCCGGATCGGCGGTTACGCCAAGGACACCACGCCGTTCAGCGAGTTTCTGTGGGCGGATTTCCTGCGCCGCCGACTGTCGCGCAAAGCTGTGGAGGCCGATTTCGAGAAGGCGATCGAGCGGTCGCTGGCGCTGGCTAAGAGTAAGGACGCGATCTATCTGCCTGGATGGTGCGGGCCTGCAGCCGACGATTAAAGGCCGCGCGACCTGCCGAGCTCGGCGATCAGTCTTCCGGGCCGGCCGTGCTCTTCTCTTCGCTCTTGCCACCGAGCAGGCGGTGAAGACGGTGCTCGACGCGGTGGCCGCCGATCAGCACCACGAAGGCGATCACAAAAGCGACGCCGACGATCAGCCAATGGCCGGCGCCGCAGGCGACGCCGATGCAGGCCGCGAGCCACACGCAGGCGGCCGTCGTCAGCCCGTGGACTTCGTAACGGCTGCCGGTATGCACGATCACGCCAGCACCGAGAAAGCCGATGCCGGTCAGGATGCCCTGGATCACCCGCGCGCTCGCATCGGTGATCTGGTCATGCGCGGCCGATTGGTCGGAGACCGCCACCAGGAGCGCCGATGCCAGCCCCACCAGCGATAGTGTGCGCATGCCGATCGGCTTGCCCTTGAGGTCACGATTGAGCCCGATCAGTCCGCCCGCCAAGGTGGCGACGCCGAGCCGCAACAGGATGTCCCACAGAGGCAGCACGTCTCAATCTCCCGGTCGGGCCGTCACGCCTTAGGTTGCCGGCCCATCAAATAGAACTCATCGTTCGGCCGCATTGCGGTGACGTTGGCCATCCGGTTCGACAGCGCGAAGAACGCCGCGACAGCGGTGATGTCCCAGATGTCGTCGTCGCTGAAGCCGTGCGCCTTCAGTGCGTCGAAGTCCGGATCGCCGACGGTCTCGGCCTCGCGGCTGACCTTCATGGCGAAGTCGAGCATCGCGCGTTGCCGCGGCGTGATATCGGCCTTGCGATAGTTGGTTGCGATCTGGTCGGCGATCAGCGCGTTCTTGGCGCGGATGCGCAGGATCGCGCCGTGCGCGACCACGCAATACTGGCACTGATTAGCCGCCGAGGTCGCGACCACGATCATCTCGCGCTCGGCCTTGCTGACCCCGCTGTCCTTGTCCATCAGCGCATCGTGATAGGCGAAGAACGCCCGGAACTCATCGGGCCGCGCCGCGAGCGCGAGAAACACGTTGGGCACGAAGCCCGATTTCTCCTGCACGCCGACGATGCGGCTGCGGATGTCGTCCGGCATCTCGGCGAGCGAAGGGACGGGAAAGCGGGAGACGGCAGGCGTGGTCATTGATGGGATCCGCTGAGCTAAACGATGGATCGTGAACCTTAAAGCCTGCCGGAGCGCAGTCAATCATGCGAGCGCTGCTGATCGGTGCACGCTGCGCTGGTCGAGTGAGACGATGTGAGCGGCGTCCCTCGCACCGTCGTTGAAACTCTTCTAGTGGCCTGTTCCAAAGCGCCTGTTCTATGCGGACGAGGCGATCGATGAATCGCATTGCGCGAGCAGGGTAGCGCGATCAAATCGAAGTTTCCGGGGGGAACACTGAGCAATCTGAATTTCCGCGCGGCGGGCGCGGTATCGATGCTGTGTGCCTCGGCGGCATGCCGCTCAGCATTGTGCTGGGGCCATGCTGCACTTCGACACGCTCGATTGGCTCGAGCGCAAGATTGAACGGCGGCACCATCCATCTGGTCCCGAAGCAGGCGGCCGACGTGCCGCTGACGCGGTTCACCACCGGGTTCATCTCCAACGCGCAGAGCTACAATGCCATCGATGTCGGCCGGCGCTATGGCGAGCAGGGAGAATGGGGCGTTCGTTTCAACGGCGCGTATCACTCCGGCCGCACGCCGATCGACAACCAGTCCCAGAAACATGGCGTCACGGCGCTCGCCCTTGATTATCGCGGCGAGCGTCTGCGGCTCGGGCTCGATCTCGGTAATCAGAAGGGTGACTTCAATTCGCCGTTGCGCAATCGCTCTGTGCTGTCGGGCTTTCCGATTCCGTCGGCCCCCGATCTGC
Source organism: Rhodopseudomonas telluris (assembly GCF_042432815.1). NCBI lineage: Bacteria > Pseudomonadati > Pseudomonadota > Alphaproteobacteria > Hyphomicrobiales > Nitrobacteraceae > Rhodopseudomonas > Rhodopseudomonas telluris. The sequence continues at coordinate 19,747 of NZ_JBHLWM010000005.1, read as the reverse complement.
GGATCAATCAGCAGGGCTCCGCGTCCTCGGCGGCGTGAGCTGGATTGAAGGCGTGCTGACCAAGGCTGCGATGCCGGCGCTGAATGGCAACACCGCGGTCGGCGTCCCCGCGATGCAGCTCAATCTCTACGGCGAATACGATTTGCCCGCCTTCGCGCGCGGCGTGACCTTGACGGGTCGGGTGATCCACACCTCATCGCAGTACTACGATCAGGCGAATACGCAGAGCATTCCGGCCTGGACGACGTAGGATCTGGGGGTGCGCTACGCGACCACGATCGATCGCAAGCCTGTGACAATTCGGGCGAACGTTCAGAATGTCGCTGGGCTGAATTACTGGGCTACGACGGGCCGGGGCATTCTCAGCCCCGGCCCACCACGGACCTATCTGTTGTCGGCGAGCTTCTGAACGCTCAGCGCAGCGGCTTCTTCAGCAGCGAGAAGCGGTCGGGGTCGAGGCCGAGCGAAGGCTGCAACATCGGCGCATCGACGGTGCGGGCGAGCGGCCGCTCCGTGAAGCCCGGATCGTTCGGCACGTCGCGATGGGAGGTAGCGCCGCGCCAGCGCTCCAGCACGGCGCTCACAAAGTGCATGTCGTGGCCGGCGGATGTCGACGGCACTGTCGAGATCGCCGCTTCGGAGCGTGGCAACTGCTGCGGCGGAACTTCCTTGAAGCGTAGCCGCGTCGGCAGCGCGACGCCTTCGCCGAACGCAAGCACTTCGCGGGTGCCGAGCGAGGGGACGAACGACAACAGATTGGCGGCGGCGTCCGACACCGCCGAACGCAGCAGCGACTGGTCGCGATCGTTCGCGAGCCGCATTGCAAATAGCGTGTTGCACTGCGACAGGATGGTGGCATCGAGTTCGGCGGGACGCTGCGTCACGAGACCGAGATAGACACCATACTTGCGACCTTCCTTGGCAATCCGTGACACGGCCTTGCGGGTCGGGCCGAAGCCGATCGCTCGGTCGGCGGCCGCGTAGCGATGCGCCTCTTCGCAGACGAACAGCAGCGGCGATACGCCGTCGCTCCATAGTCCGAAATCGAATGCCATGCGGCACAGCACCGACACGACCGAGTCGACGACCTCGGCCGGAAAGCCGGCGAGCTGCATGATGGTCATCGGCTTGCCGTTGGCCGGAAGGCGGAACAGATGGCTGATCACTTCCGCCATCGTGTCGCCGCCGACATTGGCGTTGTCGAACATGAAGGCGTAGCGCGGGTCGTTGCGCACCGTCTCAATGCGCGAAATCAGCTTGTGATAGATGATGCGCGAGGAGCGGTTCTCAAGCTTGCCCATGCGTTCGTCGATCAACGAGATCAGATCGACCAGCCGGTACGGAACGGGCGTATCTGCCGTGTAGCCGATCGCCTTCGGATCGACGCGCTTCAGGCCGATGCGATCGGCGCTGGTGTATTGTACATAGAGGCCCTTGGCGATCGGGATCACTTCGGCGAGCACGTCGAGCTCTTCGGGCACGCCCGGCCGGCCGGCGAACAACACGTCGACGATCTCGTCGAAGTTGAACAGCCAGAACGGCAGCTTCAGGTTACGCGGGTTCAGCACCAGCGCTTTGTCGCCGAAGCAGCGGCCGTATTCGTTGTGCACGTCGAGCAGGAAAATGCGCAGCGCCGGCCGCGACTTCAGGATCTCGTTGAGCAGCAGCGACACGCCGGTGGATTTGCCGACACCGGTCGAGCCGAGCACCGCGAAGTGCTTCGACAGCATCTCCTCGATGTCCACATAGGCGATCACCGACGGATCCTGCTGCAGGGTGCCGACATTAATCTGATCCGAGCCGTTCGGCGCGTAGACGATGCGTAGTTCCTCGCTGCTGATCGGTTCGACGGCGTCGCCGATCGTCGGATAGGTGGTGACGCCGCGTTGGAACTTGGCACGCACCGGACCGGGCAGGATTTCGCCGAGCAGATCGACAGAGGCGCTCGCGATATAGGCGTTACCGACGACGTCTTCGCAAGATGTTTCCGTGATCATCGCGATGATCGTGGAGGTCGCAGTGCGGATGCTGATGAAGCGGCCGACGGTGGCGCGCAGCGCCGCGGGTGACAGTCGGCTTTCGGGCAGGATGCCCGCGCGCGCCATTGAGCCGCGCACGGAGATGATCTTGCCGAAGGCCGGCGTCGTAATAGCTTCTGCCATTTTCTGGAACTCGTTCAGGGCTCAGTTTGGCGGGACTATGCGCGGCCGATGCTGAGAAATTATTAAGTGTCTGCAGTGGCAATCCACTACAACCCAGCCGCGAGTGGTAAGTACGCGGCAGTCAAGTGCGCTTTTCCCGCAAGTCCGGCAGTAACCGAGTAAATGCTGTTAACCGCTCGTTGACCATACTGGCTGAGCGTTTGGCACGGGGCGAAGTCCAGGGCGGCCATGCGTTGCAGTCCGCCGAGCGTGTGAATCGGTCCCCCTTGATCGCGCTTCGCTACATCGAGGCAACGGGCGCGATTGTTCGTTCGTCATTGCCGGTTCGCGCTGTCTCACGCCCCGGAATCGCGAGCTTTCTTTGCCGAAGTTAGACTCAGCTTCAGCGATGATCGACCGAATGCGGCAGCGTTCGAACTAATCGCCGACGAACTCGTCGCGCCGATAGCCCTGCGCGTAGAGCAGCGCGGTGAGATCGCCGTAGTCGATGCGGCCGTGGGCGGCGGCGGCGACGGCCGGTTTGGCGTGGTAGGCGATGCCAAGGCCGGCGGCCTGGATCATGCCGAGGTCGTTGGCCCCATCGCCGACCACCAGCGTGTCGATGGCATCGAGATCGTCGGCTTCGCGCAGCGCCAGCAGCGTCGCCAGCTTGGCTTCGCGGCCGAGGATCGGCTCGGCGACCTTGCCGGTCAGTTTGCCGTCTTCACTCAGAAGCTCGTTAGCACGGTGCTCGGCGAAGCCGATCCGCTCGGCAACCACGCGCGTGAACTGGGTGAATCCTCCCGACACCAGGCACGTATAGGCGCCGGCAGCGCGCATCGTCTGAACCAGCATGCGGCCGCCCGGGGTGAGAGTGATGCGGCTGTCGAGCACCTGATCGATCACCGAAAGCGGCAGCCCCTTGAGCAGCGCGACGCGCTCCCGCAGCGCCGGCTCGAATTCGATCTCGCCGCGCATCGCGCGTTCGGTGATCGCCGCGACGTGGTCTTTCAGGCCGGCGAAATCGGCGAGTTCGTCGATGCACTCCTGGCCGATCATGGTGGAATCCATGTCGGCGAGAAAAAGCTTCTTGCGCCGCGTCGCTTCCGGCTGCACGACGATGTCGATCGGCAGGTCGTTGCGCGCCGAGCGCAGCCGCTCGGCGATCGTCAGCGCGTCCTCGCCGCTGGCGAAGGTGATGTCGGCGGCGACTTCGTCGTGCAGCCAGCGCGCCGCATTCGGCTGCGGCAGCACTGCGCGCGCGCCCTCGATCACGGTCGAATCGAGCGCGGGATTGTTCGGATTGCAGATGAGCGTGGCGACGAGCGACATGTCGGGAGCGGTTCCGGAGCAGGGGCAAAGGCCGGCGGCCGTGCTTATCGCAGGGCCGACCGCCAGCGGCAAGTCGGCGCTCGCCCTGCGGCTGGCCCAGGCCTGCGACGGCGTGGTCATCAATACCGATTCGATGCAGGTGTATCGCGATTTGCGGATCATCACCGCCCGGCCGACGCCGGCCGAGGAGGCGCTGGTCCCGCACCGCCTCTACGGCACGGTCGATGCTGCGGTGAATTTTTCCGCGGGGGCATTCGTCGAGGCTGCGGCCGGGGCACTGGCCGAGGCGCGGGCGGCCGGCCGGCTGCCGATCTTCATCGGCGGCACCGGGCTCTATTTCAAGGCGCTGACCCGAGGCCTGTCGGCGGTCCCGCCGGTGCCGGCGGAGGTGCGCGACGCGGTGCGGCTGCGGCTCGACCGGGACGGTGTGCTGGCGCTGCATGCCGAGCTCGCCCGGTACGATCCCGCCGCGGCCGACCGGCTGGCGCCTGTCGACCGCTCCCGGATCGCCCGGGCGCTGGAAGTGGTGCTGGCCACCGGACGACCGCTGGCCGACTGGCACGGCGAGGCTTCGCCGCCGCTGCTGCCGCCGGATGGCGTCACGGCGCTGTTTCTGGCGCTGGATCGGGAGGCGCTGTATGCGCGGATCGATGCCCGATTCACCGCGATGCTGCAGGCCGGCGCGCTCGACGAGGTCGCGGCGCTGGCGGCGCGGGGGCTCGACCCGCTGCTGCCGGCGATGAAGGCCCACGGCGTCCCGGCGCTGATCCGGCATCTGCGCGGCGAGCTGTCGGTGGAGGAGGCGGCCGTGATTGGGGCCGCTGATACACGGCATTATGCCAAGCGGCAGTTCACCTGGTTCCGGCACCAGTTACCTGAGTTCAGGTGGGTGAAGCCGGAGGAGGCGAGCGCGTTCCTGCACTCCGTCATTATGCGTCCCTAACACCGTCTTTCCGGGGGCGCACCAACGGGGCCGGGCTTGCCGGCCGCGATGGTGCGAACCCGGGAATCTCACGGTTTTGGCAAGGGGCGGGGTGCCCCGAACTCTCAGGATTTCGGGTTCGCAAGCTAGGCTCGCGCCCCCGGAACGACGTGTTGGGGTTGGAGGAGGCTGGCGCCGAAGGGTGCGCGTGACCACATGAGGCGGACGCAGCCGTTTCAGTGACCCGAACGCAGAGCGGCTTGGCATGGCGCCTGCCACTTATTACCTCTCGCGAGCACGCGGAAATCCGGCTAAGGTGTGATCCTTACGGCGTCTGCACGCCTTGACATTCGAGGTTTCGGGGGTATGGTCCCGCGCAACCTTTGGGAAGCTGAGCTGGCCACATGCGACACAAAATTTCCAACCTGCTTCTCGTCATCGTACCCAGGCGCACCGCCGGGGGTGGATAGAGTCCACCCCACGAACGGACGGTGCGCTAAGGGCCTTGAACGGGCCCTTTTTTATTGTCCGAACGCTTTCGACCCGAGCTTGTCCGAACCACCCGAACGTCAGCGCCAGACGGCGCCCCGGAGCCCACCATGAGCGACAGCACCAGCCACGATCCGAACCAAATGACCGGCGCCGCGATGATCGTCCGCGCGATGAAGGACCATGGCGTCGAACACATTTTCGGCTATCCCGGCGGCGCGGTGCTTCCGATCTATGACGAGATCTTCCAGCAGTCCGACGTCCAACACATCCTGGTTCGCCATGAGCAGGGCGCCGGCCACGCGGCCGAGGGCTATGCGCGCTCGACCGGGAAGCCGGGCGTCGTGCTGGTCACCTCGGGCCCCGGCGCCACCAACATGGTGACGCCGCTCGCGGACGCGCTGATGGATTCGATCCCGATCGTCTGCATCACCGGCCAGGTGCCGACGCATCTGATCGGCAACGACGCCTTCCAGGAGTGCGACACCGTCGGCATCACCCGGCCGTGCACCAAGCACAATTGGCTGGTGCGCGACATCAAGGATCTGGCGCGCGTGCTGCACGAGGCGTTTTACGTCGCGACGTCGGGCCGTCCGGGCCCGGTCGTGGTCGACGTGCCGAAGGACGTGCAGTTCGCCACCGGCACCTATCATCCGCCGCGCAAGGACGACGTTCACGTCTCCTACAAGCCGCATATCAAGGGCGATCCGAACCAGATCCGCAAGGCGGTGGCGCTGCTCGCCGGCGCGCAGCGGCCGGTGATCTATTCGGGCGGCGGCGTGGTCAATTCCGGCGACGAGGCGTGCCGGCTGCTGCGCGAGTTGGTCGAGGTCACTGATTTCCCGATCACCTCGACGCTGATGGGGCTCGGCGCCTATCCGGCGTCCGGCAAGAACTGGCTCGGCATGCTCGGCATGCACGGCACCTACGAAGCCAACATGACGATGCATGATTGCGACGTCATGCTGTGCATCGGCGCGCGGTTCGACGACCGCATCACCGGTCGCACCGACGCGTTCGCGCCGAACGCCAAGAAGATCCACATCGACATCGATCCGTCGTCGATCAACAAGAACATCCGCGTCGACGTGCCAATCATCGGCGACGTCGCCAGCGTGCTGGGCGATCTGTTGGCGCTGTTCAAGGCGGAAGCGAAGAAACCCGATATCAAGTCGTGGTGGCACCAGGTCGCGACCTGGCGCGCGCGCAATTCGCTGGCATACAAGAAGAACAACGACCTGATCATGCCGCAATACGCGATCCAGCGGCTGTACGAGGGCACGCGCGGCCGTGATACTTACATCACCACCGAAGTCGGTCAGCATCAGATGTGGGCGGCGCAGTTCTACGGCTTCGAGCAGCCGAAGCGCTGGATGACCTCGGGTGGCCTCGGCACCATGGGCTACGGCCTGCCGGCTGCGCTCGGCGTCCAGGTGGCGCATCCCAAGAGCCTCGTCGTCGACATCGCCGGCGACGCCTCGGTGCAGATGACGATGCAGGAGATGGCGACGGCGGTGCAGTACGAACTGCCGATCAAGATCTTCATCCTGAACAATCAGTACATGGGCATGGTGCGGCAGTGGCAGCAACTGCTGCACGGCAACCGGTTGTCGCATTCCTACACCGAGGCGATGCCCGATTTCGTCAAGCTCGCCGAGGCCTATGGCGGCGTCGGCATGCAGGTGACCAAGCCGGGCGATCTCGACGGCGCGATCGCCGAGATGATCAAGGTCAACAAGCCGGTTCTGTTCGACTGCCGCGTCGCATCGCTCGAGAACTGCTTCCCGATGATCCCGTCCGGCAAGGCTCACAACGAGATGCTGCTGCCCGCCGAAGCCACCGACGAAGCCACCGCCGCCGCCTTCGCCGGCGGCAAGGCGCTGGTGTGAGGTGATCGGTCTGAGGTGATTGTTACCAACGGCGGTGCTCCTTGCTCCGCCGTCATCGCCCGGCTCGACCGGGCGACCCAGTATTCCAGAGCGCGTGTTGTTAAGCCGAGGCTCTGGAATACTGGATCCCCGCTTTCGCGGGGATGACGGCAGAGGGTGGGGTGGCGCTGCGCACAACCGAAATTGTCCGACGCAACCGGACCCGAGATTGACAGGGAATTGAGATGACCCAGCCCGCATCCGCTTACTTCATGGAAGAGCGCCAGGACCCCAACGAGACTCACACGCTGTCGGTACTGGTGCAGAACGAGCCCGGCGTGCTGGCGCGGGTGATCGGGCTGTTTTCCGGGCGCGGCTACAACATCGAGAGCCTCACCGTTTCGGAGACCGAGAACCAGAAACATCTGTCGCGCGTCACCATCGTGACCACCGGCACGCCGATGGTGATTCAGCAGATCAAGAACCAGCTGGATCGCATGGTCCCGGTGTATCGCGTCGTCGATATGACGCTGACCGGCCGCTCGATCGAACGCGAGTTGGCGATGGTCAAGCTGCGCGGCACCGGCGATCACCGCGTCGAGTCGCTGCGGCTCGCCGAAGCCTTCCGGGCTCGCGTGATCGACGCCTCGACCGAGAGCTTCGTGTTCGAGATCACCGGCAACACCTCGAAGATCAATCAGTTCATCGAGCTGATGCGTCCGCTTGGCCTGGTTGAAGTGGTCCGCACCGGCGTCGCAGCAATCGGCCGCGGCGCCGAGGGAATGTGACCTCCGCTACGCTGCGATCGCTTCGGCGATCTGCTCAAGCGGGTGGTTGGTCAGGTCCTTCGCCAGCGAGCGGATCAGTGACGCTTCGACGGTCTTGTGCAGGATCGGCCGCATCTGGCCGAGCGTCTGCGGGTCGGCGACCAGCACCAGCTGATCGAACTCGCCGTCGAGCTTCATCTTGTTGATCGTGTTGCTGAGCTGCTTGGCGAACGTGGCTTCGTCGGTCTGGCTTTGGCTCTGCTCCTCCGGGCGTGATCCGGACGGGCCGTCGTTGTCGAGATCGACCGGCTCCAGCTTGCGCTCCTGACGGAGTGTCACCTGAGCCGGCTTGCCGTTGTTGCGCAGCAGCAGCGCGCCACGGCCATCGGCGACGACGACGAGGGTGTTGTGCGGAATGAGAGCCATCTGGCGAACGATCCTCCGTTGATTTTACGCATCGCGTCATGCGCGTGCCGAAGCCAACCGGCCGCGCAATTTTTCGTTCCGGGTTGCGTCATCGTTGCGCGGGATGCAGATCCGCGCGCCAGCGGGTTACGACACTGCGTCGGATCAGCTAGGAAACCCGAAACGCCGCATCTTTCCGAGCCGGCGAATCCGGGGCGGAAACCCAATGAAGCCGGCCGACATCGCGCTAGCGCTCCTCGTTGCCCTGATCTGGGGCCTCGGTTTCGTATTCACCCGCTACGCGCTCACCGAAATGTCGCCGACGGTGCTCAATCTGCTGCGCTTCGCCATCACGGCGCTGCCGTGCCTGGTGCTGCCGCGGCCGAAGCTGGCGCTGCCGGTGTGGATCGGCATCAGTTTGTTGCTCGTGTGGCAGTATCTCACCCAGAGCTGGGGCATCTCGCAGGGCGTGCCGGCGGGACTGACTGCCGTGATCGTGCAGAGCCAGGCGCTGTTCACGATCGCGTTCGCTGCGGTGCTGCTGAACGAGCGGCCGACCAAGGCCCAATTGGCCGGCATCTGTGTTGCCGCCTGCGGGCTGCTGCTGATCTGTCTGACAGTGGGCTACGATTTTACGGTGCTGGCCTTCGCCGTCACCATGACGGCGCCGATTGCGTTCGCGCTGTCGAATCTGTTGCTGCGCCGGGCGCAGGGCGTGCCGATGCTCGATCTGTTCGCTTGGATCAGCGTGGCGTCGCTGCCGCCGCTGGCGGTCGCCGCCTTGGTGACCGACGGCGGCCCGGCGATCTGGCGCGAACTGACGCATCTATCGCCCGGCGTGATGGCGGCGATGCTGTCGCTGTCGATCGGCTCGACCACGGTCGGCTATTGGATTTGGGGCCGGCTGCTGCACGCTTACAGCGCCGCGCAGGTCGTGCCGTTCGCGCTGCTGGTGCCGTTCATCGGGGCGGGGGCCTCCAGCCTGGTGTTCGGCGAGATTTTCGGGCCGCTGCGGCTCGCCGGCATGCTGATCGTGGTCGTCGGGCTGGCGATCATGCTCGTGTTCGGCCGCGCTAAGCCGGAGCTGCCCGAAACTGCCTGACGCTTCACCCCAAAGTCGTAAGCCGCCGATTCCGCGCCGCGGCAGCCATGACGCCGCAAAGGGCCACAAATCACCGCCGCGGGCTTGTGTCCGGGCAGCCGGACCCCTAAAAACCGGCAGCAATTCGAAGGTCGGCCGGGACGGCCCGATCACCACAGCACGGGCGGGACGGGCCGCCGAACACGAGGAACGAGGATGCGAGTTTACTACGATCGCGACGCCGACCTGAACCTGATCAAGGGCAAGAAGGTCGCTATTGTCGGCTACGGCAGCCAGGGCCATGCCCACGCGCTGAACCTCAAGGATTCCGGCGTCAAGGAAGTCGCGATCGCGCTGCGCAAGGGCTCGACCTCGGCGCAGAAGGCCGAGAATGCCGGCTTCAAGGTGATGGAAGTCGCCGAGGCCGCGAAGTGGGCCGACGTGATCATGATGCTGACGCCCGACGAGCTGCAGGGCGACATCTATCGCGAGCATCTGCACGACAACATGAAGAAGGGCGCGGCGCTGCTGTTCGCCCACGGCCTCAACGTGCACTTCAACCTGATCGAGCCGCGCGCCGACCTCGACGTGCTGATGGTCGCACCGAAGGGCCCGGGCCACACCGTGCGTTCGGAATATCAGCGCGGCGGCGGCGTGCCGAGCCTGATCGCGATCCATCAGGATCCGTCGGGCAACGCCCACGACCTCGGCCTCTCCTACGCCTCGGCGATCGGCGGCGGTCGCGCCGGCATCATCGAGACCTCGTTCAAGGAAGAGTGCGAGACCGATCTGTTCGGCGAGCAGGTGGTGCTGTGCGGCGGTCTGGTCGAGCTGATCAAGGCCGGCTTCGAGACGCTGGTGGAAGCCGGCTACGCGCCGGAGATGGCCTACTTCGAGTGCCTGCACGAAGTGAAGCTGATCGTCGACCTGATCTATGAAGGCGGCATCGCCAATATGAACTACTCGATCTCCAACACCGCGGAATACGGCGAATACGTCACTGGCCCGCGCATCGTCACCGCCGAGACCAAGGCCGAGATGAAGCGCGTGCTGGCCGACATCCAGAACGGCATCTTCACCCGCAACTGGATGCTCGAGAACAAGGTCAACCAGACCTCGTTCAAGGCCACCCGCGCAAAGCTCGCCGCCCATCCGATCGAAGAAGTCGGCGCCAAGCTGCGCGAAATGATGCCCTGGATCAAGAAGGGTGCACTGGTCGACAAGAGCAAGAACTAAGCACGTCTAGCTGACAGCTTTTGAGGAACGGGACCGCGGCGACGCGGTCCCGTTTTCGTTTGCGGGGGACGACGACCCGGTAGGGCGGATGAGCCGAAGACGCCATCCGCCGTCTTGCGCGTGGGGTGGCGGATGGCGGCGCTGGTGCGCCTTATCCGCTCTACGCGGCTGAGGGGCGCTGCCCAATCGCCCGGTGCAATCCGCCGCAGCTGCACGCCTTGATCTGGTCTGACCAGATTGGTAGGGTCAGTCATGGCCTCGCAGCTCAGTTCCGAAACTTCCGCGACCGTCCGCAAGACTCTCGAATTCGTCCAGCATCACCGGCTGGCAAAGGGCGACCGGCTGCCGTCGGAGCGGGAGTTGTCGGAGCGGTTCGGGGTGGCGCGCGGTTCGGTGCGCGAGGCGCTGGCGGTGCTCGACGCAATGCGCATCACCGAGCGCAAGCCGAAATCGGGCATCTTCCTGCGCAACGCGATCGAGGACGGCGGGCTCGACGCGCTGGTGCTGCAGGCCGATCTCGGGCTGACGTTCGATCCGCAGGTGACGCGCGACGTCACCGAGGCGCGGATCATCTGCGAGGGACAGGCGCTGCAGCTCGCCTGCCGCCGGCGCACCGAGGCTGATTTGGTGAAGCTGCACGGGCTGCTCGATGCCTATGCGGCGATGATCGAGGCGGATGGCCATCCGGCCGACGCCGACGTCGACTTTCATCTGGCGATGGTCGCCGCCAGCCAGAACCGCATTCTGGTCCGCACGCTGACGCCGCTGATGCTGATGAGCCGGCGCTGGCGGCAGCGCTATTTCGAATCCGACGCGATCCGCCGCCGCTCGCTCGACGATCACCGCGCTTTCGTCGCCGCGATCGAAGCGCGCGACGAAGCGGCCGTCGCCACGCTGGTGCGGCAGCACGTGCAGACCGCCGCTACCGACGTACGGGCCTTGGCGGAGCAGGGCGCCGCTTCGTCCGACACCACCTGAAACACGCGCATATCCGACGCGCCACAACAGCCCTGGTCAACGGGTGAGCTTCGCGCGGCAGCAGCCGCACCGAGGAAACGCAAGAAGAAGGATCAAGAATGCGTACCACGACTTCCTTGGCCGCAGTTGCGGCCGCGATCGCGATGCTCGCCGCGAGCCCCGCGCTGGCGCAAAAGAAATACGGCGTCGGCGCCAGCGACACCGAAATCAAGCTCGGCAATACCGTGCCCTACAGCGGCCCGGCCTCGGCCTACGGCATTCTCGGCAAGACCTATGCGGCGTACTTCAAGAAGATCAACGACGAAGGCGGCATCAACGGCCGCAAGATCAACCTGATCTCCTATGACGACGCGTACTCGCCGCCCAAGACGGTCGAGCAGACCCGCAAGCTGGTCGAGAGCGACGAGGTGATGGCGCTGGTCGGCAACACCGGCACTGCATCGAACGCCGCGATTCAGAAATACGTCAACGCCCGCAAGATTCCGCAATTGTTCCTCGCCACCGGCGCGTCGCGCTGGAACGATCCGAAGGCATTTCCGTGGACGATGGGCTGGCTGCCGAGCTACCAGGCCGAAGCCACCGCCTATGCCAAGTACCTGTTGAAGGAAAAGCCGAACGCCAAGATCGGCGTGCTCTATCAGAACGACGATTTCGGCAAGGACTACATCCGCGGCTTGAAGGAAGGGCTGGGTGACAAGGCGGCGTCGATGATCGTGGCGGAGGCGAGCTACGAAGTCGCCGAGCCGACCATCGACTCGCAGATCGTCAAGCTCAAGGCGTCCGGCGCCGACACACTGCTGTCGTTCGCCACCGGCAAGTTCGCCGCGCAGGCGATCAAGAAGCTGGCCGAACTCGGCTGGAAGCCGCTGCACGTCGTGCCGAACGCCTCGTCCTCGCTCGGCACCGTGCTGAAGCCGGCCGGCCTCGAGAACGCGCAAAACCTGGTGTCGGCGACCTTCGCCAAGGATCCGACCGATCCGCAGTGGAACGACGATCCGGGCATGAAGAAATTCCACGCCTTCGTCGAGCAGTACATCCCCGAAGGCAAGCCGATGGAGAGCACCGTGCTGTCCGGCTACAGCATCGCCCAGACCATGGTCGAAGCGCTGCGGATGTGCGGCGACGATCTGACCCACGAGAACCTGATGAAGCAGGCGGCGAACATGAAGGATGTCCAGCTCGACGGCCTGCTGCCGGGCGTCACCGTCAATACCTCGCCGACCGACTTTGCGCCGATCGATCAGTTCCAGATGATGACCTTCAAGGGCGAACGCTGGCAGCGCTTCGGCGATGTCATCAAGGGCGAGGTCGCGGTGGCAGGACGGTAAGCTGACGGCAGGCATACCCTTCATCTCTCCCCGAGCGATAGGCGAGACCGGATTGCAATCATCCGGCTGAGCCATCGGCTCTTTCGGATTCTTATTCGAATACCAAGCGGGATCGCGGTGACGCGGTCCCGTTTTCATGTGGCTGTGCTACGATCGCGCCGTCGAAAGGAGCGGATCAATGCCATCAGTCGTCGTCACCGGTGTGTCCACCGGGATCGGTCATGCCATCGCGAAGCTGCTGCTGGATCAGGGCTTTCGCGTGTTCGGCAGCGTCCGCAAGGTGGCCGATGCGGAGCGGCTGATCCATGAGTTCGGAGCCAACTTCAAGCCGCTGATCTTCGACGTCACCGACGAGGCGGCGATCCGGGGTGCGGCGGACGAGGTCCGTGGCGCACTCGGCGGCGAGCGGCTGGCTGGGTTGGTCAACAATGCCGGCATCGCCGTGTCGGGCGCGGTGATTGATCTGTCGGCCGACGAGTTTCGTCGGCAGTTCGAGGTCAATGTGATCGGCCCGATCGTGGCGACGCAGGCGTTTGCGCCGCTGCTAGGCACCGATCCGGCGCTGCGCGGCGCGCCGGGGCGGATCGTGATGATGAGTTCGATCGCCGGCAAATTCGGCAATCCGCTGATGGCCGCTTACTCCGCGTCCAAGCATGCGCTGAATGGCCTGTCGGACGGGCTGCGTCGCGAGATGATGCTGTTCGGCATCGACGTCGTGACGATCATGCCGGGCGCGGTGAAGACGCCGATCTGGGGCAAGGCCGAGCAGGAAGATCTTTCCAAATACGCAGCGTCCCCATTCTATCCGGCGCTGCAGAAGATCCGCGCGATGCTGCCTCAGATGGATGCCAGCGGTCTGCCGCCGGAGACGATCGCGCAGCACGTCTACGACGCGCTGACGTCGCCGAAGCCGAAGGCGCACGACGTGATCACACCCGGGCCGATGCGGTTCTGGGTCTCGACCAAGCTGCCGCAGCGCTGGGTCGACAAGATCGTGGCGAGCAGGCTGGGGTTGAAGCCGAAGAAATAGGGCAGCGAGTTCAGTTCGGCCGCACGCGCTGCCAAAGCGTTCGCGCGACCGCGTCCGGCGTACTGCCGCCGGACCCGGCTTGCAGATTGGCATCGCGCATCGCTTCGATGTCGATGCGGCCGAGCAGGGGGGTCAGCGCAGCTCGGAGCTTGGCGTCGCCGGCGCGCTTCGGCGCAATCAGCAGCACGGCATCATATGGCGGGATCGCCTGCTTTGGATCATCGAGCACGACGAGGTTATACTTCGCGATCAGCCCGTCGGACGTGTAGCCGGCGATGACGTCGACTTCCCCGGAGGCGACGGCGGCGTACATGAAGTCCGGCTGCATCTGCCGTTCGGTCTTGAACGCGAGACGGTAGGCCTTGCGCAGGTTGGCCCATTCGGGCCGCGAGAAGAATTCGTAATCGCCGGCGATGGCCATCTGCGATGAGCGGGCGGCGAGGTCCGCGATGGAGCGGATGCCGAGGGCTTCGGCTTTCGCGCGCGGCATCACCAGCGCGTATGCGTTGGCGAAACCGAGTTCGCCGAGCATCGTCACCCCGTCCTTGCCGAGGTCGGACTTCAGGTCGGCGAGCACCTGATCCCGCGCGGCGAGGCCGGGGTGCTTGAACTGGTTGGCCCATAGCGTGCCAGAGTAATCGACGTAAGCATCGATATCGCCGCTCTTCAGCGCATCATAGATCACGCCGGAGCCGAGGCCGGCGCGCGTCGTTGCGGTGAGGCCGGCGGCGTCCAGGCGCTGCGCGAGCAGCGCGGCCAGCACATATTGCTCAGTGAAAGTCTTGGCGCCGATCACGTAGGTCGATCGCGCGCCGGCGAGGCCGGGGAGCAGCGTCGCGGTGATCAGCGCAGCGAGGCCGAGTGCGCCGATCGCCGCGCGGAGGCGGCTGCGCAGCTGCAGGCCGCGTTCGATCAACGCCAGTAATTGATCGACCGCCAGCGCCAGCACCGCGGCTGCTGCACAGCCGAACAGCACCAGCACCCAGTTCTGCGTCTGTAATCCAGCGAAGATGTAGTTGCCGAGGCTGGTCTGGCCGATTGGCGTCGATAGCGTCGCGGTGCCGATCACCCACACCGTGGCGGTGCGGATGCCGGCCATGATCACCGGCAGCGCCAGCGGCAGCTCGACCATGGTCAGCACCTGCCGCTGCGTCATGCCGACGCCCTGAGCGGCCTCGACCAGCGCGGGATCGACGCCGTCGAGTCCTGTGATGGTGTTGCGCAGCACCGGCAGCATCGAATACAGCGCCAGCGCCAGCACCGCGGGCAGGAAGCCGAACGCCGAGAAGCTGAGGCCGAACGTCCTCGTCGACAGAGCCGCGAGCGCGAGTAGCAGCGGATAGAACAGCGCCAGCAGCGCGAGGCCGGGGATGGTTTGCACGATGCCGGCAAAGCCGAGCAGGGTGCCGCGCAGCACCGGCTTGCGTCGCGCGAGGATCGCCAGCGGCAGGCTGATCGCGAGGCCGAGCGCGAGCGCGGCGAGGCTGACGCGGACATGGGCGCCGAGATAGTCCAGCAAATTGGCGAAGGCCTCGCGCCAGCGCGGATCGACGAACAGGCTCATGCCGTGCCATCCTTGAGCAGCGCGCCGAGCCGTTGCGCCTGACGGCGCGGCGTCTGCAGCAGCTCGGCGACATAGGGCTCGGTGCTGCGCGAAACCTCGGCGGGCGTGCCTTGGGCCAGCAGCCGGCCGGCGCGCATCACCGCGACGCGGTCGGCCAGCAGCAGCGCTTCGGTGATGTCATGGGTGATCAGCACGGTGGTGAGCTGCAGTCGTTCGTGCAGTGCGCGAAAATCTTCGCCGAGCGCATCGCGGGTCAGCGGATCGAGCGCGCCGAACGGCTCGTCCATCAGCACGATGGCCGGCTTTGCCGCGAGCGCGCGGGCGACGCCGACGCGTTGGCGCTGGCCGCCGGAGAGTTCGTGCGGAAACCGGTCGCGATGCCGGGCGCGATCGAGCCGGACCAGATCGAGCAATTCATCAGTGCGGGCGGTGATCGCCGCGGCATCCCAGCCGAGCAGCGTCGGCGTGATGCCGATATTGGCGGCGACGCTGAGATGTGGGAACAGCGCGCCGCTCTGGAACACCATGCCGATGCGACGGCGCAGCGCGATCGGATTGGTGGTGCTGATGTCATCGCCCTCGATGCTGATCCTGCCTGCATCCGGCTCGATCAAGCGGTTGGCGAGGCGCAGCAGCGTAGTCTTGCCCGAGCCGGAGCCGCCGACGATCGCAAGCAGTTCGCCGCGCGCCACGTTCAGCGACACGCCATCGACCGCCTTGATTCGGCCGCCGTCGAAGCTCTTGTCGACGCTGGTGTAGGCGATCATCGGCGCGGCGTCGCTCATGCTCGCGGCGTAGCACGGCCGGCCGCAGCGATAAAGCGCGGGCGGGCTTGCATGTGGGCGCGCGACGTTGAATGGTCGGGCCGCAATGATGCGGGGAGGGCGCGTGCAGGACGGAACGGGATCGGCGGCGGTCGCGCTGCGGAACGCGACGGTCGCATTCAAGCTGGCCGGCGGCCGCGTCTACACCGCGGTGGAGCAGGCGTCGCTCGACGTGGCTGATGGCGAGTTCGTCGCCATCGTCGGGCCGACCGGTTGCGGCAAGTCCACCCTGCTTAACGTCGCGGCCGGGCTGTTGCGGCCGGCGGTGGGCGAGGCGCGGATTTTTGGCGCGCCGCTCCCGGGGCTGAATGCGGACGCTGGCTATCTGTTTCAGGCTGATGCGTTGTTCCCGTGGAAGACCGCGATCGACAACGTGGCGATTGGGCTCGAGATCGCCGGCGCACCGCGCGCCGATGCGCTGAGCCAGGCGCAGGGCTGGCTGGAGACGGTCGGGCTCGGCGCGTTCGCGCAGCGCTATCCGCACATGCTGTCGGGCGGCCAGCGCAAGCGCATCGGCCTCGCGCAAGTGCTGATCCGCGATCCGAAGATTTTGCTGATGGACGAGCCGTTCGGGCCGCTGGATGCGCAGACCCGGCAGATCATGGGCAACCTGCTGCTCGAGCTCTGGAGCAAGCATCGCAAGGCGGTGCTGTTCGTGACGCACGATCTGGAGGAAGCGATCGCGCTGGCCGATCGCGTCGTGATCATGTCGGCGGGGCCGTCGTCGCGCATCATCGGCGACTGGCGCGTCGACCTGCCGCGCCCGCGCGACATTTTTGAAATTCGCCTGACGCATGAATTCCACGCCCTGCATCGCGAGATCTGGACGACGCTGCGCGAGCAGGTGATGAAGGCATATGGGGCGGTGGCGTGATGGATCGATCGAATGCGATTGCGCGCTTGATGCAGAACGAGGCCTTACCCCTTGCACAGCGCGCTCCCTCCCCGCAAGGGGGAGGGGAGAAGAGGGGCTCGCCATGTCGCGCGTGAAGCTTCTGGCTTTGCAGCTGCTTGTCGCGATCGTCGCGCTCGCGATCTGGCAGATCTTCAGCACCATGCCGATCGCCGGCAAGCTGCTGTTGCCGCCGTTCTTCTTTTCGACGCCGGTGGACGTTGCCAAGCAGGTGTTCGCCTGGTTCGCGTCAGGGGTGATCTGGAAGCACCTTTGGATCACGCTGTGGGAGTCGCTGCTCGCCTTTGGCATCGGCTCGGTGGCCGGCGTGCTGGTCGGGTTCTGGTTCGCGCGGCAGCCGCGGGTCGCGGCCGTGTTCGATCCCTATGTGAAGATGGTCAATGCGCTGCCGCGCGTGGTGCTGGCGCCGATTTTCACGCTTTGGCTCGGGCTCGGGATCTGGTCGAAGGTCGCGCTCGGCGTCACGCTGGTGTTCTTCGTGGTGTTCTTCAACGTCTATCAGGGCGTCAAGGAAACCAGCGCGACGCTGGTCGACAATGCGCGGATGCTGGGGATGAGCGAGCGGCAGATGATGCGCCACGTGTTCTGGCCGTCGGCGCTGTCCTGGATGTTCTCGTCGCTGCACACCGCGATCGGTTTTGCAGTGGTCGGTGCAGTTGTCGGCGAATATCTCGGCGCCGCGGCCGGGCTCGGCTATCTGATCCAGCAGGCCGAAGGCGCTTTCGATGTCGCCGGCGTGTTCGCCGGGATGTTCGTGCTGTCGGTGTTTGTGATCGTCATCGACATTGCGGTTAGCCTAGTGGAGCGCCGCCTCCTGGTGTGGCGGCCGCAACCGAGCGGGCAGCCGGCGGACTAGAGCGCCGCGCAGCTTTGGCTTATTGTCCTTTTCGCTTCGTCCGGGGAGATCAGACGCCATGAAGGCCGGTTTCAAGTCCATCGTCGCGGCATTGGCCGCCGTCCTGCTCACCGCCGGCGCCGCGTCGGCGCAGAGCAAGGTGACGATCGCGATCGGCGGCGGCGCCTGCCTGTGCTATCTGCCGACCGTGCTGGCCAAGCAGCTTGGCGAATACGACAAGGCCGGGCTGAACGTCGAACTGGTCGACCTCAAGGGAGGTTCGGACGCGCTGAAGGCCGTGCTCGGCGGCAGCGCCGACGTCGTCTCCGGCTATTTCGACCACACCGTCAACCTCGCCGCCAAGAAGCAGGAGATGCAGAGCTTCGTGGTCTATGACCGTTATCCGGGGCTGGTGCTGGTGGTGTCGCCCGGGCACACTGCGGAGATCAAGTCGGTCAAGGACCTCGCCGGCAAGAAGGTCGGTGTCAGCGCGCCGGGCTCTTCGACGGACTTCTTTCTGAAGTATCTGTTGAAGAAGAACGGCGTCGATCCGAACAACGTCTCGGTGATCGGCGTCGGCCTCGGCGCCACCGCGGTGGCGGCGATGCAGCAGGGCCAGATCGACGCCGCGGTGATGCTCGATCCGGCGGTGACGATCCTGCAGGCGGCGCATGCCGACCTGCGCATCCTCAGCGATACGCGCACCGAGCACGACACCCGCGAAGTCTTCGGCGGCGACTATCCGGGCGGCGCGCTGTACGCGACGACGGCCTGGATCAAGGCGCATCCCAAGGAGGCGCAGAGCCTGACCCATGCGATCCTCGGGACGCTGGCCTGGATCCACACCCATTCCGCCGAGGAGATCGCCGACAAGATGCCGCCGACCATCGTCGGCAAGGACAAGGCGCAGTATATCGCCGCGCTGAAGAACACGATCCCAATGTATTCGACCACCGGACTGATGGACCCGAAGGGCGCCGAGGCGGTGCTGGCCGTGTTCAGCGCCAGTTCGCCGGACGTGGCGAAGGCCAATATCGACGTCACGAAGACCTACACGAATGCCTTCGTCGAACAGGCGAAGACGTCGGGCACCGCCAAATAGGTGCCTGCGTGAACACCGACGTCCCTGTCACCATCCATCGCGTCACCCACCTCGATCTTTGGGTGGGCGATCACGCCTGGCCGTTCGCGGAGAAGCGCCGGACGGAGATCGACGCGCATTTCGCCGAACGGCAGCGCGACAAGCCCGAGCTGTGGAACGGGCGGGTGCTGCTGGGGCGGCAGCCGCGGTTCGACGGCGTGTATTTCAGTGCCGAGTATTTCGAGACCGATTTCGCCAGCTTCATGGCGTGGCGCGATTGGGGCTTCCCCGACGCCTCGGTGTTCAACGGCTTCGGCATGGGTGTGATCCGCGCCCGCGACGGCGCGATCGTGCTCGGCGAGATGGGCGGGCACACCGCCAATGCCGGCAAGGTGTACTTTGCCGGCGGCACGCCAGACCCGTCCGACGTGCGAAACCGCCGGCTGGAAATTGCCTCCAGCGTCGCCCGCGAGGTCAAGGAAGAGACCGGCTTGACCAGGCTCGATTATCAGGCAGCCGATCACTGGCACTGTGTCGAGGCCGGCTCGCTGGTGGCGATGCTGCGGATTCTCGACGTCGATCAGCCCGGCGACGCGCTGAAGTCGCGGATCGAGGCTTTCCTGGCGCGCGAGACCAAGCCGGAACTGAGCGGCATTCATCTGGTCCGCTCGAAAGCCGACTTCCTCCCGACGATGCCACGCTTCGTCACCGCTTATCTGACGGCGCTGCTCCGCGGGGATGATTAGCTCTACCTCTCGGCGTCATTGCGAGCGAAGCGAAGCAATCCAGCGCCGTGCAGTAGTTTGGATTGCTTCGTCGCTACGCTCCTCGCAATGACGGGGTGAGGGCACGTGTCGCATCAAGACGAAAGAGCACCTAGCTTCGTCATGGCCGGGCTTGTTGTTCAGCCCGGAGACATGACCGACAGGTGTTCGGAGACATAGTCGACACAT